>NZ_CM146327.1:0-1530000 GCF_055693185.1 Croceitalea sp. W27 | reverse complement strand
AGACTTCTTCGAATTGTAGCTCCACCACAGAGCACAATAGCATCGAACTTAGTTTTCAATTCTTGGGCTTTAATATCAATGCCAATATGAACTCCTGTTTTAAATAGAATACCTTCTTCTATAAGTATTTTCAATCTCCGGTCTATAACATTTTTTTCCATTTTAAAATCAGGAATACCAAAACGAAGCAATCCTCCAATCTTTTCATCTCTTTCATAAACTGTTACCGTATGCCCTGCACGATTTAACTGTTGAGCTGCTGCCAAGCCTGCTGGGCCAGAACCGATAACCGCAATTGTTTTGTCAGTTCTTTTTAGTGGTAGATTAGGTTTTATCCAGTTGTTTTTAAAAGCCGTTTCAACAATATTCTTTTCAATATTTTCTATGGATACAGGATTTTCATTGATACCAAGAACGCAAGCTTCTTCGCAAGGAGCAGGGCACAGCCTTCCTGTAAATTCAGGGAAATTGTTCGTGGCATGTAGAATCTCTGTTGCTTTCTCCCATTTACCCTTGTAAACAGCATCATTAAAGTCGGGAATTAAATTACCAAGTGGACAGCCACTATGACAGAACGGAATTCCGCAGTCCATACAACGGGCACCTTGGTTTTTGAGCTCACTTTCTTTAAGTGGTTTCGTGAATTCTTTGTAATGTTTTACCCTATCTTTAACTGGAGCATAAGATTCATCTTTACGCTCATATTCCATAAATCCGGTCGTCTTTCCCATGCTATCTAATTATATGGTTTCCATTTTTTCATTCTCTAATCGTATTAAGGCCTGTCTGTATTCTTCAGGTAATACCTTAATGAACTTAGGTAGGCAGTCTTCCCAGTTTTCTAAAATACGTTGTGCTAATGGGCTTAATGTTGAGTTATAGTGGCTTTCAATTAAATCTTTCAACTGCTTTATATCGTTGTCTTCTTCGACACGCAACAAATTGAGGTCTTCAGAATTGCATTGCTTTCTAAACGTTTTGTTTTTATCAAAAATGTAAGCAATTCCTCCGCTCATACCGGCCCCAAAGTTTCTTCCTACTTCTCCTAAAATAACGGCTACACCACCTGTCATATATTCACAACCATGATCACCAATGCCTTCAACAACTGCTTTTGCTCCAGAATTTCTAACACAAAAACGTTCACCAGCCTTACCATTGATATATGCCCTGCCAGCAGTTGCGCCGTAGAGGGTTACATTACCGGTGATAACGTTATCCTCTGGGGTAATTGTCGATTTTTCGGGCACTTTTATAACAAGTTTAGCGCCTGATAATCCTTTTCCTAAGTAATCATTAGTATTTCCATTCACGATCAATGTAAGACCTCTGGTGGCAAATGCACCAAAACTCTGCCCAGCGGAACCTGTGAAATTTATTTTGAGGGTATTTATTGGAAGCCCTTGGGCGCCATATACTTTTGATATTTCATTACTTAAAATTGCACCGATGGCTCTGTCCGTATTCTTAATAGGAAAATCTAAAGTCAGTTTTTCTTTTCTGAATAGAGAAGGATTGGCTTTTGCGATGATGTCAAATTCTATGGATTTATCTACATCGTGTTGTTGTTTTTGTGTGTTGTAAAATTTTGTTCCCGCAGGTACATCAACTTGATGCAAAATTGGGGTCAAATCTATACCTGAAGCCTTGTAATGGTTTATAGCTTTTTTTCTATCCAACTTCTGTACTTGGCCTACCATCTCGTTAACGGTTCTAAAGCCTAGCTTAGCCATAATTTCACGAAGTTCTTGAGCAATGAAGTACATATAGTTGACAACATGCTCTGGTTTTCCCTTAAATTTTTTGCGCAATTCAGGGTTTTGCGTAGCTATACCTACTGGGCAGGTATTTAGATGGCAAACACGCATCATAACACAACCAGAAGCTACTAAAGGTGCAGTGGCAAAGCCGAATTCTTCAGCGCCCAATAAACAGGCAATAGCTACATCACGGCCTGTTTTTAACTGTCCATCACATTCTAGAACAATTCGGTTTCTTAGATCGTTCATAACTAAGGTTTGCTGTGCTTCAGCAATACCAAGTTCCCATGGTAAACCAGCATGTTTTAATGAGGTAAGCGGTGAGGCCCCTGTTCCGCCATCAAAGCCGGAAACTAGTATAACATCAGCTTTGGCTTTTGCAACGCCGGCGGCTACAGTTCCTACGCCAACCTCGGAAACAAGTTTGACATTTATTCTTGCCTCTCTATTTGCGGATTTTAAATCGAAAATTAGCTGTGATAAATCTTCAATTGAATAAATGTCATGATGTGGCGGTGGTGATATGAGACCTACATAAGGGGTAGAGTTTCTTGTTTTGGCAATAGCAGGGTTTACTTTTGGCCCTGGTAATTGCCCTCCTTCGCCGGGCTTTGCACCCTGAGCCATTTTTATTTGAATTTCTTTGGCATTGGTCAAGTAGTTTGAAGTTACTCCAAACCTTCCGGAAGCTACTTGTTTTATGGCGCTGTTTTTCCAATCACCAGATTGATTTTTATAAAATCGCTCTGCATCTTCCCCGCCTTCACCAGAATTGCTTTTTCCGCCAATACGATTCATGGCAATGGCTAAATTTTCATGGGCTTCTTTGCTGATACTGCCGTAAGACATCGCTCCCGTCTTAAAACGTTTGACAATTTCAGTCCATGGCTCCACCTCTTCAATTGGCACGGGATCGTAGTTTGAAAATTCGAACAAACCACGAATAGTCATCAGATTTTTTGATTGCTCATTTACCAAATCTGAATATTCTTTATAGGTATTCGGTTCGTTGTTACGAACAGCTTTTTGAAGTTTAGCAATACTAAGGGGATTGAACATATGTTTTTCGCCATCTCTTCTCCATCTGTATTCACCACCAATCTCTAATTCTAAATCAGCTGCTACTTTTTTGGTATTAAAGGCTTTTGCATGGCGCTTTGCTATCTCTTTTTCAATTTCATATAAGCCAATACCTTGAATACGTGTTGGAGTATTGGGGAAATACTTTTCAACAACCTTGGTGTTTATCCCTATACATTCGAAAAGTCTAGAACCTCGATAAGAGTTTAGAGTGGAGATGCCAATCTTGTTCATTACTTTAAGAATGCCCTTTCCAACCGCCTTGTTGTAATTTTCTATAGCTTCTTGAAGGGTATACTCGTCGCTACCATTTTCTTCTAGCTGTTGCCCTATTATTTCATTTACCAAGTATGGGTTGATTGCACTCGCCCCATAGCCGAATAGTAAGGCGAAGTGATGTACTTCTCTTGGCTCTGCGGATTCTACTATGATGCTAAGTTTAGACCTTTTACCGTTTCTGCCCAATCCACTGTTCACAAAAGAACAGGCTAACAATGCAGGTATGGCGGCCATTTCGCTACTTACCATTCTATCGGATAAAATGATAATATTTGCACCATCATCAATGGCGTTCATCGCCTTTTTCAAAATACCATCCAAGGCTTCTTCTAGACCATTATGACCTTTATTGACTTCATATAAAACAGGTATTGATACTACTTTATAGTCTGGGTTCGAATCGTAATTTTTTATTTTATCCAAATCCTCTTTTGATATTACCGGATTTTGAATTTTTAGCTTTCTGCAGTGTTTTTCTGTAAAGTCGAATATATTATGGTCGCTCCCTAGGGTTAGGCTAATATCTGTAATCAATTCTTCTCGAATTCCGTCAAGAGGTGGATTTGTTACTTGGGCAAATAATTGCTTAAAGTAATTGTAAATTAATTGTGGACGCTCAGAAAGCACGGCAATGGGCGTATCTGAACCCATAGAGCCAATCGGTTCTTTTCCATTTTTTGCCATAGGCATAATAATGGTATTGATATCTTCTTGGGTGTACCCAAAAGCGGAACGTCTAGTTTCCAAAGGAAATTCACCAAAGAAAACAGGGCAGTCGTTATAGGGAATGTCCTTTAAATGAACCAAATTATTATTTAGCCATTTTTTATAGGGATGTTTTTTGGCAATAGTTTCTTTGACCTCTTCATCGTTTATGATGCGGCCTTCCTCCATATTCACTAAAAACATTTTTCCGGGTTCTAAACGACCGTGAAACTCAACATCTTCGGGCTGTAAATCTACCACACCCGTTTCGGAAGACATGATTACATAACCCTTTTTAGTTACGGTATACCTTGAGGGGCGAAGTCCGTTTCTGTCTAGCACCGCGCCTATATAGTTTCCATCTGTAAAAGGTATTGAGGCGGGGCCATCCCATGGCTCCATTAAACAAGAATTGTATTCGTAGAAGGCCCTTTTGGCCTCCGACATTTCTGTATTCTTTTCCCAAGCTTCCGGTACCAACATCATCATAACTTCTGGAAGTGATCTTCCGGTCATTAAGAGCAGTTCAACGACCATATCCATACTGGCGGAATCTGATTTTAACGGCAGCACAACAGGTAAAATGTTTTTGATGTCTTCACCAAACCAATCGCTTTGCATCAATTCTTCACGAGACTTCATGCGTGCAACATTGCCGCGTAATGTGTTTATTTCGCCATTATGGCACATGTAGCGGAAAGGTTGTGCCAAGTCCCAAGTAGGAAAAGTGTTTGTAGAAAAACGTTGATGCACTAAAGCCAGCCTTGTTACAACCCTTGGGTCTTGCAAGTCTTTATAATATCTACTGATATCCTCAGGAATCAAAAGCCCTTTAAAAATGATAATTTTTGTCGATAGGCTGGGTAGGTAGAAAAACTGACTTTGAGATAATTTAGATGAGATTATAGTGTGCTCCGTGATTTTTCTTGCTATAAATAGTTTTAAATTGAATTGAAAATCATCTAATTCATTTTGCTTTCCAATAAACACTTGTTTTACAAAAGGCTCTGTTTCCGTAGCAATTCTGCCTGGAATAGCTCTGTTTACAGGCACATCGCGCCACCCTAATAATTGAAGGCCTTGCTTTTTTATATTTTCTTCAAATACAGAAATACAGAATGTTCTTTGATTTTCTTTTTGAGGAAGAAAAACATTGCTCACGGCATATTCTCCTGCTTTAGGAAGACCAAATTCGCACTCCTCAACAAAGAAATCGTGCGGAATGTCAATTAAAATACCTGCGCCATCTCCGGTTTTACCATCAGAGCTTACAGCGCCTCGGTGCTCAAGCTTAACAAGTATTTCCAAGGCTTTATGGATAATATCATTGGATTTTTTTCCTTTTAAACTGCAAATGAACCCTGCGCCACAATTATCGTGTTCAAATTCGGGAAGATATAACCCTTGTTTTTCTAGCTTCATGATTATGGTATTTCTTCAAAAATATCATAAGCATTGAATTATTAATTAAGATTTAATTTAAATGCAAGAAAAAAATCAGTAGATATAAAAAAGTGTTAAAAAATATGCAATATGTAAATTAAGCACCTTGCAAATTATCAAATTGAAAATTTTAGACTATTATTTTCTGGGTTGACAACAAAAAATGGACGTTTTTAAGGCGTAAAGCGAATTGAACAGGGGTTTGGTCGATTATTTGTGCGACTTAGTCGCTACAAAATAGAAATAAAAACAAACACCCCTAAATTATATAGGGGTGCTTAAAATAAAAATATCATTATAAATTCTTAATCTCTTAGAATGCTCCTAGAGATTACTATTTTTTGTATTTCTGAGGTGCCTTCATAAATCTGGGTGATTTTAGCATCTCTCATCATGCGTTCAACGTGATAGTCTTTGACAAACCCGTTACCCCCATGAATTTGTACGGCTTCCGTTGCTACTTCCATAGCTGTTTCTGCAGCGTACAATTTGGCCATTGCCCCAGATAAGGTATAATCATTACCGTTGTCTTTATCCCAAGCAGCTTTGTAGACCAAATGACGGACAGCTTCAATTTTGGTATGCATATCGGCCAATTTAAAAGCGATTGCCTGATGATTAGAGATTTCAGTCCCGAATGCTTTACGTTCTTTTGAATATTTTAAAGCCAACTCATACGCTCCGGCGGCAATACCCAATGCTTGAGCCGCAATACCAATTCTTCCGCCAGCTAATGTTTTCATCGCGAATTTGAAACCAAAACCATCTTCTCCTATTCTATTCTCTTTCGGTACTTTAACGTCGTTAAATAATAAAGAATGTGTATCACTACCTCTAATGCCTAATTTGTTCTCTTTAGGGCCTATTTCAAATCCTTCCGCACCCTTTTCAACTATTAAGGCGTTGATTCCTTTGTGTCCTTTATCAGCATCTGTTTGGGCAATAACCAGATAGACTTCGGCAGAGTTTCCGTTGGTTATCCAGTTTTTTGTTCCGTTTAAAATATAATGGTCGCCTTTATCAATTGCTGTGGTTTTTTGGGAAGTAGCATCGCTACCGGCCTCAGGTTCCGAAAGGCAGAAGGCACCGATGATTTCTCCTGATGCCAAACGCGTTAAATATTTTTCTTTTTGTTCTTCATTTCCGAAGGTTTCTAGACCCCAGCATACTAAGGAATTGTTTACCGAAACGATAACGGATGCCGAGGCATCTATTTTCGAGAGTTCTTCCATAGCAATAACGTAAGATAACGTGTCTAGCCCGCTACCACCGTATTTAGAATCAACCATCATACCAAGGAAACCAAGTTCCCCCATTTTTTTAACCTGTTCCGCTGGAAACTTCTGAGCATCATCTCGCTCAATAATACCTGGTAATAATTCGTTTTGTGCAAAGTCTCTTGCAGCTTGTTGAATCATTAATTGCTCTTCTGAAAGGGTAAAGTCCATACTATTGTGAAATAAATAAAAATATAGTGCAAATATATGGCTTGCCTGTTGATTTTTCAGAGATTTTAGCTGAAATACAAGAATAATTGAATTTTCAAAAAAAATAGCCCTGTCTTGGGAGGCTTTTTTATCAATCCTTATATTAGTACCTAATAAGATGATGAAAATCATCTTAGTTTAAATATCTTTAGGACATCACCTAATTATTTATAATCTTACGAAATCATTTTTAAAACCAACTGAAAATGGAAACCATAATTATAATCATATTTCTTGCGGGTTATTTAGCCATAACATTAGAGCATAATCTAAAAATTGACAAACTTATTCCCGCACTGGCAATGATGGCGATTCTATGGGCTATCATTGCTTTGGCCCATTTAGATGTTTTTGAAGTCAACGCCCGGCTCAAAGAGTTGGAGCCCACACATATAGATGAAATACTACTGCATCATCTTGGTAAAACCGCTGAAATACTGGTGTTTTTACTTGGTGCAATGACCATAGTAGAGATTATTGATTACTTTGATGGCTTTGCTACCATAAAAGGATACATTAAAACGCGCAGCAAGCGCAAGCTCCTATGGATTTTTTCCATTCTAGCCTTTATTTTATCGGCTATCATTGATAACCTTACGGCCACAATTGTTTTAATAACCATCCTACAGAAAGTAATTAAAGATCGTGAAACTAGATTGTGGTTTGCAGGTCTAATAATAATTAATGCCAACGCAGGTGGGGCCTGGTCTCCGATTGGTGATGTAACTACTACTATGTTGTGGATAGCGGGCAAGGTTGAAGCTGGCTCATTAGTTTTACATGTGCTGTTGCCTTCAATAGTTTGTATGATTGTGCCAACCTTGGTTGCAAGCAGATTTAAAGCTTTTAGAGGTCAGGTAGATATTGAGGAGAAGCAAGAAGGTTCAAAATCAAAATATGGATCTACTATGCTTTATTTAGGATTAGGAGCTATCGTTTTTGTTCCATTCTTTAAAACAATTACGCATTTACCACCATATGTGGGCATGATGCTTTCACTGGCCGTGGTAGCTACCTTTGCCGAAATTTATAGTAATGCCAAGTTTAGTATTAGTTCGGCTATGGACGAGGATCATCATGAAGCCTCTCATCATAGCCCAGTACATTCTGCATTGACCAAAATTGAATTGCCCAGTATATTGTTCTTTTTAGGAATCTTACTTGCTGTTGCTGCCTTAGAATCTTTAGGTATTCTATTTAATTATGCCGAAAGTTTGAATGAAGCCATACCACAAAGGGATATCGTAGTAATGTTACTTGGTGTTGGCTCTGCGGTAATCGATAACGTTCCATTGGTAGCGGCAAGTATGGGCATGTTTTCAGAGGGCCCAGACCATCCATTATGGCACTTTATTGCCTATTCTGCTGGTACAGGTGGTAGTATGCTAATTATAGGCTCTGCTGCAGGTGTAGTTGCGATGGGTATGGAGAAAATAGATTTCTTCTGGTATTTAAAGAAAATCGCCTGGTTGGCCTTTATAGGCTTTGTTGCAGGGGGAATAGTATTTATTGCTTTACGTGATTTTGTTCTTTAGCATAATTTTATTCCCAAAACTGCGTTATTATTGCAACTAAATTGGGGATACTTTATGATACTATTTCAAGATTTGGAAGACGGTGCAGAAACTATGGCATCTATTTCTGAAGAAAAAACACTTTCAGTAATTGACTTAATTGTTAATGGCGGTACAGGGAGTATCGTTATTATTTCAGTGCTTTTCATATTACTTTTTGTAGCACTATACATTTATTTTGAGCGAATTTTTGCGATAAAAGCAGCTTCTAAAATTGATAAAAATTTTATGAATCAAATTCGTGACCATGTCATGAACGGTAAACTTGAAGCAGCAAAATTGTTATGTGCGCAGACAGATTCTCCTGTAGCTCGTTTAACGGAAAAAGGCGTTTCACGTATAGGGAAACCTTTAGATGATATCAATACCGCTATTGAAAATGCGGGTACTCTTGAGGTCTATAAATTAGAAAAGAATGTAAGTATTTTGGCCACTGTGGCCGGAGCTGCCCCAATGATCGGTTTTTTAGGAACAGTAATTGGTATGATTTTGGCATTTCATGAAATGGCAAGTAGTGGTGGCCAAGCAGAAATGGGCTCTTTAGCATCAGGTATCTATACTGCGATGACGACAACGGTAGCTGGATTAGTGGTAGGAATTATTGCCTATATAGGATATAACCACTTGGTAAACCGAACTGACAAAGTAGTGCACAAGATGGAGGCCAACGCAGTAGAGTTTTTGGATTTACTTAACGAGCCTATATAATTTTATAATGAAGTTAAAAGGAAGAAATAAGGTTAGTCCAGAGTTCAGCATGTCTTCAATGACAGATATTGTTTTCTTGTTATTGGTGTTTTTTATGCTGACATCTAATGCGCCTAATGCCTTAGATTTACTTTTGCCAAAAGCCAAAGGAAAGTCTACGAACACACAGAATGTTTCGGTCACTATTGATAAAGATTTGAAATATTACGTTAATAATGAACAGATTAACGGAGAGTACATTGAAATTGAATTAAAAAAAGCACTAAAAGGTCAAGAGAAGCCAACAATTATCCTAAGGGCAGAACAAAGCGTAGCCATTAAAGAGGCTGTTAACGTGATGGACATTGCCAACAAGAATAACTATAAGGTGATTCTGGCCGTGCGGCCAAAATAATGCCACTTTTAGACACGAGACACAAGAAAAAATCATTTACACTTACTACACTTTTATTAAGTGTTCTTCTGCTGCTGTTATTTTATATAGGACTTACCTATTTAGACCCACCTGAAGAAAGCGGAATTGCCATAAATTTTGGTACAATGGATTTTGGTAGCGGAAAAGTTCAGCCAAAAGAGAAGATAAGGTCAGAACCTTTGGATATTCCCGAAACACCGAATGAACCTGAGCAGGTTCAGGAAAAAATCGAAGAAGTCTTAGAGCAAAAGCCTGTTGAAGAAGAAGTTGTAGAAAAAGAGTCCCCCACAGAAAAACTCATAACGCAAGAGAGTGAGGAATCCATAAAAATTAAGCAGCAGCGAGAAGCTAAACGTAAAGCTGATGAGGCCGCTGAAAGAAAAAAAGCTGAAGCCGCTCGTGTTGCACGTGAAAAAAGGGAAGCAGAAGAAAGAAAACTAGCTGAACAAGAAGCTAAGAAGAAAAAATTGGATGCTTTAATGGGCGGCATTGGTAAATCTGATGGAAATGATTCTGGCAGTGAGGGCGATGATAACAAAGCTGGTGATAAGGGAAATCCTTCCGGTAATCCGTATGCCACAAGTTATTATGGAGCCCCTGGCAGCGGAAGTGGAACAGGAGGCTATGGTCTTAATGGAAGATCTTTGGTAAGTAAAGGTAAGGTGCAACAAGAATGTAATGAAGATGGTCGGGTCGTAGTACGTATCGTAGTAGATAAAAACGGAAAGGTAATCAAAGCGACACCTGGTGTGAAGGGCACCACTAATAATGCGCCTTGTTTACTAGAACCTGCAAGAAAAACTGCATTTCTGCATAAATGGAATCTTGATGCTAAAGCCCCTACACAGCAAATCGGTTTTGTGGTGGTCAATTTTAAATTGGGGCAGTAGTGAGGTATAAAGAGACCTTAGATTGGATGTTTGCCCAACTTCCAATGTATCAGCAAAAAGGAAAAGTTGCATTTAAA
This sequence comes from Croceitalea sp. W27, assembly GCF_055693185.1. Taxonomy (NCBI): domain Bacteria; kingdom Pseudomonadati; phylum Bacteroidota; class Flavobacteriia; order Flavobacteriales; family Flavobacteriaceae; genus Croceitalea; species Croceitalea sp. W27. The sequence continues at coordinate 1,519,582 of NZ_CM146327.1, read as the reverse complement.
GATAAGCTTGATAATAGTATCAACTTTGCACTTCACTTAGAAAATCCTGAAAAGAAATTTAAGTCTATTCACGTTGCTGGTACGAACGGCAAGGGTTCTAGTTGCCATATGTTGGCATCTGTATTACAAGAAGCGGGTTATAAAGTAGGTCTATACACTTCTCCACACCTAAAAGATTTTAGGGAACGGATAAAGATTAATGGAAAAAAAATCAGTAAAAAAAACGTAAAGCAGTTCATTGCTATCAATAAGTTTTTTTTGGAAGAGAACGCACTTTCTTTTTTTGAAATGACCGTAGGCATGGCATTTCACTATTTTGCTGAACAGAAAGTAGATATTGCGGTTATTGAAGTGGGCCTTGGGGGTCGCTTAGATTCTACCAACATTATTGTTCCAGAAGTTTCGTTGATTACGAATATAGGTCTCGACCATACCCACCTCTTAGGGGATACATTTGAAAAGATTGCTTTAGAGAAGGCAGGAATCATTAAAAAAGGAGTTCCGGTGGTTGTTAGCGAAACTCAGGCTGAGACAAAAGGTATATTTAGTATGCTGGCATCACAGAAAAAATCAAGTATTGTTTTTGCCGACCAAAAGAATAATGCAGTTTATCCTACAGATTTGTTAGGCAAGTACCAAACTAAAAACGTAAAAGGAGTTTTGGCTTGTTTAAAAGAGCTGACAGGTTTTAAAATCAAAAAAAAGCATATTACCAAGGGGCTACTTAGTGTTGTGAAAAACACAGGTTTATTAGGAAGATGGCAACAATTGGGGCAAGAGCCCAAAATAATCTGTGATACCGCCCATAACAAAGAGGGATTGACTTTGGTGCTAAATCAGATAAAACGACAATCTTTTGACAAACTACACATGGTTGTAGGTTTTGTAAATGATAAAAAACTTGATGTTATTTTATCCATGCTGCCAAAAGACGCAATGTATTATTTTGTATGTCCTAACGTTCCAAGGGGTTTGCAGGCAAAAAAACTACAACAATTAGCAAAAGATTTTGATTTAAATGGAGAAGCTTACAAGTCAGTTTTAGAAGGTTTAGAATTTGCCAAGAGTAGGGCTAAGAAAAACGATTTCTTGTATATTGGTGGCAGTACTTTTGTGGTTGCAGAAATTGTCTAATATTTTTAGTTGATTCTTTTTGCCAAATAAAAAATGGTGCTATATTTGCACACCCTAATCGGGAAAAGATTGGGGCGCTTAGCTCAGTTGGTTCAGAGCACCTCGTTTACACCGAGGGGGTCGGGGGTTCGAATCCCTCAGCGCCCACAAAAAAGCCTCTAAGAAATTAGAGGCTTTTTTAGTTAAGAATGATAGTCGCTTAATATCTTTTTCTTTACTTCGTCGCAATAGCTCCGACCAATTGTATACCTAATATCATCAATCTCGACACTATTACCTTCTACAGATTGTATTTTATCAATAGCCACAGTATACGAACGATGAATTCTTATGAATTTATCTTTAGGTAGTTCATCAGTGAAACCAGTTAAGGTCTTGTGAATTATGTATTTGTCCGATGTTGTTTTTATTCGTATGTAATCTTTTAGACTTTCAACTACCAATATCTCGTTCAGATATACTTTTTGAAGCTTTTTATTATCTATTTTGATGAAGATACTAGGGTTTTCATTTGATTTTTGATGAATCGATTCATTTTTAGAAAGTAGGTCTATTACCCGTTTCACAGTTTTTAAAAACCGCGGAAAAGATACTGGTTTTACGAGGTAGTCAATAGCTTCTACCTCATAACTCTTTAAGGCGTATTCTGCATGGGCAGAGGTAATCACAACCATTGGTTTCTTTTTTAAGGTTTCTAAGAATCCGAAGCCGTCTAAAACGGGCATATTTATATCTAAAAAGATTAAATCAACCGTATTGCTTTGCAAAAAGATACTTGCATTCACCGCATTGGAAAACGTTTTGACAACTTCTAGTTGGTCAATTTTTTCCGCATGAGACTCAATAACGTTGATCGCTAAAGGTTCATCATCTATAATAATTACTTTTAATATCATGTTGATTAGACTTTTAGTTTTAGAAAAACGTGAAATTTTTTATTCTTTTTCTTAATCTTTAATTCATAATCTTCGGTGTTGTAACCTAATTCAAGTCTCTTTTTTACATTTGAAAGACCGATGCCACCGCTTCTGGTAGGTATTTTGTTATTTTCTGCCTTCTTCGGTATGGTATTTTTGAGGTTTAAATAAAGAAAATCATCTTTTACGTCAATATCTAAAGAAATGGACATTTTTCCGATATTCTTACTGGCCCCATGCTTAAAACAATTTTCAACAAAGGGAATAAGTAGCATGGGGGCTATGGTCTTACCTTCCATATTACCTGTTAGTCCGATATCGATTTCAAGAGAGTCGTCAAAGCGTATTCGTTCTAAATCAATATAATTTTGTAGGCACTCAATTTCATTTTTTAAACTTTGTTTTCGCTTGTCTGTTGCATATAAAAGGTATCTCATCAATTCTGATAACTTAAGCACAACTTCTGGGGCCCTACTCGATTTTTTTAAAGTTAAAGCGTAAATATTATTTAAAGTGTTGAAGAAAAAATGCGGAGACACCTGCGATCTTAAAAATCGTAATTCAGTGGCTAGTTGTCGCTTTTCCAATTCATGTAATTTACTATGTTCGGCCAGCCAATCAACTGTAATTTTAATGGCCGTCACAAATGATACCACATAGAGTTCACCTAACATCATTTGAATGGAATAGTTGAAGGTGATAACCTCGATGGGCTCCGGACCTTCGGGCCAGACATTGGTTGTAACAAAATAATAGGTTAGGTAGTACTTGGCGAATAGCATCAATAAAAGTGAGGCTACAATAAGTAAAGTATATAAAAAGTACTTCTTTTTATAGACAAACCTTGGCATTAAAAAGTAAATATTAAAATAGGTCAATGCCATATGAATAGGAAAACCTATCAAATTTGATTTTAATGAATAATCATAGTCTTGAAAATAACTTCCCCATCGCAATGTATTGAACAAGAAATAAATACTCCAAAAGATGATATGGTGTTTGTAGGTGATATTATATTGCTTTTCTTTTGGTTTTAACAAGAAATCATTGTAATCACCATTCATTCCTAAATCTTGAAAAGCACTTACTTTATTCTTCATGAGTTGTTTGTCAAATCTCGAGGGTTATTGGTCTAAAATTCTAGTTGGTTCGCTCTAAATTTATGAATATTATTAAGATAAAAAAGTTGTGATATCATTCCCTGACCATAGTATAGACTACCATAAATCTAAAAAAGAGAATCTTTTTAGGGTAGATTTGAAGTTCGTCAAGAGCATGTTACTACCTCTTTTTTTAATGTATGGAGGAATGCATTGTTCAATTTCTCAACCAATACCAAAAATCTATACCGCCTTTAAAATAGACCAAGAGTTATTAATTGATGGCAATGAAAATGAGGTGGCTTGGCGGTTCATACCATGGTCAGATAATTTCATTGATATTGAAGGTGTTAAAGCACCCAAGTACAATACCAAAGTGAAGATGGCGTGGAACGATACATACTTTTATTTGCTTGCAAAACTGGAGGAGCCACATGTATGGGGCGATTTAAAGAAAAAAGACACGGTTATTTTCTACAATAATGATTTCGAGGTATTCATAGACCCTGATGGCGATACCCATAATTATTATGAATTAGAGATCAATGCTTTGAATACGGCTTGGGATTTGTTTTTAACAAAGCCTTATAGAAATGGGGGAAAAGTATTAGATAGTTGGGATATTCAGGGGCTTAAATCTGCTATTAAAATAGAGGGAACATTAAACCACCCAAGTGATGAAGATAAGGGATGGAGTATAGAAATTGCGATTCCCTGGGTTGCTATTACAGAAGCCTCAAATAGTAATAAGGCTCCAGCTAATCAGTTTTGGCGTATTAATTTTTCTAGGGTTAACTGGGATTTTGATATTTCTGACAAGAACTATTCGAGAAAAAAGGATGCCGCAGGTAAGTATATGCCCGAGTATAATTGGGTATGGTCACCACAAGAGGTAATCAATATGCACGAACCCGAAAGATGGGGCTATGTCTATTTTTCAGATGAATTGAGTTCTAGCGGTTTTCAATTCGAGTTGCCAAAAGATGAGAAGTTGAAATGGAAGTTATACGAGCAGTACAGAAAATTACATGAAGACTTGAATTATGAAATTCCTGACAAATTTGTGAATGATGATACCTCGATATCGCTGAATTTAGAAAAGCATTTGTTAGGATGGAACCTTTGGGTTTTGAGCCCTTATACCAATAAAAAACTAATTATAAGTAAAGATGGAAAGTTCAACAGCATCAAATAATAAAGGCAATGGCGCTAAGATTCTGATAGCTGTTTTGTTGTCTCTCTTAGCAGTTGGTTTTTTAGATAACCAAATGATGGCTAAAAAAAAGAAAGCCAAGGATGCTGAAAAAACCACTTTTAATAATAGAAAAGATGAGTTTAAATTTTGGACGTGGTTCACAGCGAACGAGACGAAAACCGATGCCTTTTACATTAAAGAATTCAAGAAATATCGCAATTCAGGTTTTGATGCGGTTCTAATTAATACAGGTACAGATGCTGAACTTTTAAGAAGAGTGGCACCGTTGGCCAAAAACGAAGGATTGGAAGTGCACGCTTGGATGTTTACGGTAAACCGCCCCGGAGATAAAGTTGCCCAAGAACATCCAGAATGGTATGCAGTTAGTAGAGATGGAAAATCATGTTATGACAACCCGCCCTATGTAGGTTATTACAAATGGATGTGTCCGACCAGAGTTGAGTCTAGAAAGCATATTCTTTCTTTGGTGGAAGGCCTTGCAAAGGTAGAAGGTGTTGCAAGCGTTCATTTAGACTATATCAGATATTCAGATATTTTTTTACCGATAGGCTTGTTACCAAAATACAATCTAGAACAGAATACTGAGTTGCCCGAATTCGATTTCTGTTATTGTGAAGTATGTATTTCAGAATTCGAAAAATTACATCACAAGAACCCAAGGGATATGGAGCATCCAGAGATTGATATAGAATGGAAAAATTTTAGATTAAATCAGGTAAAGCGAATCGTTGATGAGGCTTATGGAATTGCCCATCAGAACGATAAATATTTGACAGCGGCGGTTTTTCCTTATCCTGAAATGGCGGGCCATATGGTACGACAACGTTGGGATAAATGGAATATAGATGTGGTATTGCCAATGGTTTACCATGGTTTTTATAATGAAGAGCTAGACTGGATAGGTTATGCAACACGGCAAGGTGTAAACGATTTAGTTGGCAAGAAGACCGAGCTCCACACAGGACTTTATATTCCTGATTTTACCCCAGAAGAACTCAAAAAAGCGATTCTAATCGCAAAAGCCAATGGGGCTAAGGGGGTTTCAATTTTTGATGGTCCGGCACTATCTAGTGAACACCTGTTAGTGGTAAAAAACTTAACTGCTAGTAATTAATAAAACGAATTCTTAAGTATATAACTAAAAGGAGTTTGAACCCCCTTTACCAAACATTACCAAAAATAGTAGTTGATCAAATTTCTTCGTCTAGCTTTCCTCAATTGTCATTGGTCGAAATTTTTACAATTCTAGCGTAGTATATATAAACTTAACATTTCATTAACCAAAAACTGAACTCAATAAAAAGTAAACCTAAACTAGTATGAAACAAAAACTAAAGTATTGCATGCTTCTTTTTTTAATACTTGTATTTCAAGGAGCAATGGCACAGAACAAAACCGTGACAGGTACAGTTACGGATGAAAGTGGAAACCCTTTGCCCGGTGTAAATGTTGTGGAAAAGGGTACATCAAATGGAACTTCTACAGATTTCGACGGAAATTATAATATAAGTGTTGCGGATGACGCCATACTTGTATTTTCTTCATTGGGTTATGCTACAACTGAAATGTCGGCTGCAGGAACAGTAACACTAAATGTCTCTTTAGCCGATGATGCGGAAAGCTTAGACGAAGTAGTTGTTACGGCTCTGGGTATTGAAAGAAACAGGCGTTCTCTAGGTTACGCGGTAACACAATTGGAAGGTGAATCACTTGCTGAAGTAAAGACCACTAATGCATTAAATGCCCTGCAAGGTAAAGTTGCAGGGGTCAATATTACCCCACCAGCTACCGGTGCTGCTGGTACTAGTAGGGTTGTAATTCGTGGTGCCTCAAGTTTAAATGGAGGTAATCAACCTTTATATGTCGTAGACGGGGTTACAATTGACAATACCCAATTAGGAGCTGCAAGTGAATGGGGCGGTTCGGATTTTGGTGATGGTATTTCAAGTGTAAACCCTGATGATGTTGAATCGGTAAGTGTATTAAAAGGTGGTGCGGCCGCTGCGTTATATGGATCCAGAGCCTCTGCCGGCGTTATTATTATTACCACTAAAAATGGTAAGCAACAAGATGGCTTTGGTATTGATTATAGTTCACAAGTTACTTTTGATAACATACAAGAGGGTGTACGTGACTTTCAAAGAGAATATGGTCAAGGTAGTCAAGGAGTAGCACCAACTTCTGCTCAAGAGGCTTTGGACAATGCTTTTAGCTCTTGGGGTCCAAGATTAGGGAGTACGGCAAATTCTATACAGTATGATGGTGTTTCCAGACCATATACCGATGCTGGTGACAATCTAAGTAGATTTTATAGAACGGGAACCACTTTTATAAATACTGTTGCTTTATCCAAGGCTGGGGAAAACTTTAACTACCGCTTTGGTATTACCAATTTGGACAATGAAGATGTAGTGCCAAATTCTAGTCTAAATCGTAAGTCTTTTTCATTGAATTTAGGTGCCACGCACAACGAAAAATTCTCGTTAAGTTTAAGCGCAAGGTATATCGTGGAGAAGGTCAATAATAGACCAAGAATTTCGGATACCCCAGGTAATTCAAATTTTGCTCCAGCGGTACTTCCTGCGAATGTAAATGTTGAAGACTTAAGTTCTGCAACTAATGGGGCGAGAGAAGATGGAACAGAAGATCAAATTTCTTCTAATCCGTTTATTCAAAACCCATATTGGGCAGCATCTAGATTTAGAACATTCGACAGAAAAAATCGAATCTTAAGTTCTGCAACTTTAAAATATGATATTCTGGATTGGTTGAATATTACAGCAAGAGCTGGTATTGACCACCAAACTATTAGAGGTACTGTAATTGAAGGTTATGGAACTGCCTTTACACCACTTGGTGCAATAAATGAACAAGAGAATAATCTAACTCAGGTCGATGCTGATATTATTTTAGGAATTGATAAACAAATTTCCTCTGATTTTAAAATAGTAGCGAATTTTGGAGCAAATAAGAACAATCAAAGAAGTGATTTTCTTTTCTTAAGAGGTGAGCGTTTTGTAATACCATTTTTAGAAATTTTAGGAAATGTGGAGAATGCCAGTAGATCCAGAAGATTGGAAGAACTAGCTCTTTCTGCACTTTATGGACAAGCTGAATTTTCATATCAAGATTACCTATACCTAACCGTGACCGGGCGTAACGAGTGGTTTTCCACTCTAAGTGCGGCAAACAAAGAGACACCAAATAATGAATTTTATGGTTCGGCTAGTGCTAGTTTTGTGTTCTCTCAGCTAATGGAGAACTCAGACTGGTTAAGTTTTGGTAGATTGAGATTAGGTTATTCTGAAGTTGGTGGTGGGGCCGAAACTCCTTATGGCTTGAACTTGCCATTTTCAATCTTTGGTCAGGGTCACCTAGGACAACCACTAGGAAGAATAGATAGTGGTACTGTGCCTAATGCGGCATTAACACCATTTGTGAAGACAGAAACGGAGATAGGTTTAGATTTAAGCTTTTTTGACAATCGTTTAGGGTTGGATATCGCTTATTACAACAATAGGACAGAACGCGATATTTTACCGGTAAATATTTCCAACGCTTCTGGATTTGGCAATGTACTTTCCAATATTGGGGTACTGGAAAATAAGGGTATTGAGGTTTTATTGAAAGGAACTCCTATTCGTAATCAGAATTTTGGATGGAACTCAAGCTTGAACCTCACATTTAATGAAAGTTTAATTGTTTCAACAGATGATTCGGATGGTGACTTAAATATTGGAAATGTAAGAACATTTGCTGCTAATATTCTTCAAAGACCTGGAGAACGATTTGGTAAAATTGTTGGAACTGCCTATTTAAGAAATAACGGGCAGATTGTTTACGATGCAGCAGGTCTTCCCGTAATTAATCCAGAAAGACAAGTTTTAGGCGATGGTGTACCGCCATGGACCGTTGGTTGGAACAATTCGTTCAATTATAAGAATTTTAATCTAAGCTTCTTGATAGATGGTAAATTTGGTGGTCAGGTATATTCAGGTACAAATGCTATTGCTTATGGTAATGGATTGCATAGAAATACCCTGGTAGGTAGAGAAGGTGGTTTAACGGTCAGTGGAGTTGATGAAGCTGGTAATCCTTTTACGTTCACCCATGATAATACAACTTTGCAAGCTTACTATGGCAGGTTAGGTGCAATAGCTGAAGAAGTAACTTATGATTCTGATTTTATAAAGTTGAGACAATTGAGTTTTGGATACACATTTCCAAGCACCATGTTAGAGAATACTTTTATTCAAAGTGCCAGTATATCATTTGTGGGGAGGGATTTATTTTTCTTATCCCGTGCGACAGATAATATAAATCCCGAATCAGCTTTTAATGCTGGAAATGGACAAGGCTTAGAATATTTTGGACTTCCGCCCATAGGAAGCTATGGTCTAACATTAAATGTTAAATTTTAAAAAATAACACTATGAGAAAAATACTAATATTAATTGCAGCTTTTAGTGTATTATTAAGCTGTGACGAAGGTTTTGAAGATATAAACGTAAATCCTAATGCGGCAACCTCTTTAGATCCAGGACCCAAGTTTACTGCTAATCTATTGTTTACGGCAGGAGACCGATTCGAAAATTGGAGAGCGAACATAATTTATAGTTCTTACATGATACAGCATATGGCAAACCCTAGTGGTTTGGGAGCTGGAGATCGTTATTTATATAATGCCCAATGGTCTGGTGCTTGGTTTGAAAGAGGATATAATGATCATGTCAAGGGCATTGAAGATATCATTAATCAACTGGAAACAGATGAAGAAGGACAATACTCTGATGATATGCTGGCTATTGCGAGAATTTGGAGGGTATTTGTATACCATAAAATCACTGATTTGTACGGAGATGTACCCTACAGTGAAGCAGGAAAGGGATTTATTGATGGTGTTTTTCAACCAGCCTATGATCCACAAAGCGAGATTTATGCAGATATGTTAAATGAATTGGCTGAGGCTACGGCTGCTTTGCCAGATGGTACTTCGCAATTTGGGAGTGCAGATGTATTATTTGATGGTGACCAGGGCAAATGGAGAAGATTTGGCTATTCGATGATGTTACGTCTAGGGCTTCGACTAATTAAAGTCGATGCAACCTCAGCACAACAATGGGCACAAAGAGCTATTGATGGTGGGGTTATGGAGTCAAATGACGACATCGCCTATATGAGACATACGAATGGTCCGGAAGGTATCAATAGAAATGGTAACGGTCAGGTTTTTCAAGCAGATGATAGTATGCGTATGAGTGATACCTTTATCAATGCTTTGAGTGGTACAAGCGATCCAAGAATGCGTATTTATGCCGCTCTTCCAGATGATGATGGAGATAGAAATACCAGTGGTTCTAATGATCCTGCATTACAAAGAGGTTTATCTAACGGTTTGGATGGAACAACGGTTCAAGCTATTCCTGGTGGAGATGATTTAAATAACTTTTCCGAACCTAATAGAAATTTGATTACTGGAGAAGATGACCCTTATTTCTTCCAGACTTATGCCGAAGTTGCATTTATGTTAGCTGAAGCAAATATAAGATGGGGAATAGGAACAGATGCAGCATCAAACTACGCTGCCGGGGTAGAAGCTGCTATGAGGCAGTTAGATTTATATAATGTAGGTGACCAAAGCATTACAGACATTGAAATTGCTGATTACTTAGCAGCAAACCCTTATGATGCTGCAAACGGTTTGGTTCAAGTAAATACACAATATTGGATTGTGACCTTTTTAAATCATATTGAAGCCTATGCGAATTGGAGAAGAACAGGAATTCCTGCTTTAACACCAAATAATTATCCTGGCAATGAAAGTAACGGTGAGATTCCAAGAAGGTTAAGATATTTTGAGCGCGAACAAACTACCAATGCTGAGAATTATCAAGCGGTGCTTGCAAGACAAGGAGCTGATCAATTCTTTACCAGAATGTGGTGGGATGTTGAATAATTTAAGTTTTTCCTCATTAATTAATGAGTTAGTTTAGTTTTATTCAAGCAGATAAGGGAGAGGCGACTCTCCTTTATCTATTTTAAGAATTAAATTTTATAGCTTTAGAACGTGTTTAAAAAGTACACCATCTTTATAGTATTTAGTTCTTTTTTTATCATGGTTGTTTCATGTGATAAAGAAGAAGTTATACCAAATACGCGTTTCTCTTTATTGACTTCGGCAGAAACAGGTATTAATTTTTCTAATGATATAAAAGACGAAAAGGAGTTGAGTATATTTCAATATGCCAATTTTTATGGTGGTGCAGGCCTAGGTGTGGGAGATTTTAATAATGATGGTCTGCAAGATTTGTTTTTTGCTGGCAATCTGGTGCCTGATAAGCTTTACCTTAACAAAGGAAACCTTCAATTTGCAGATGCGACAGCAGCATCGGGTATTTCAAAGGATAATGGCTGGTCAACCGGAGTGACCATTGCAGATGTTAATAATGATGGGTTTCAAGATATTTATGTCAGTAGGGAGCTGTATGATAATAAACCCGAGCTAAGAACAAACTTACTTTACATAAATAACGGCGATGCTACTTTTAAGGAAATGGGTGCTGCCTATGGAGTTGCCAATAGTCAACGTACACGACACGCTACTTTTTTAGATTATAACAACGACGGTTTGTTAGATCTGTTTCTTTTAACACAGCCTCCAAATCCTGGTAATTTTTCAGAATATAGAGGATCGGAGCTACTTAAACCAGAATTCCACTTAAAATTATATAGAAATCAAGGTGATAAATTCGAAGACGTCTCAAAAGAAGCTGGCGTTGCTATTACCGGATTTCCCAATGGGGTTTCAGCAAGCGATATTAATAATGATGGTTTTGTAGATATCTACGTTGCCAATGATTTTTATGCTCCTGATTTTCTATTCGTCAATAATGGGGATGGAACCTTTACCAATAAAGCCAATGAGGCATTAAAGCACATGCCCTATTACAGTATGGGGGTAGATATTGCCGATATAAATAACGATAATCAGCTTGATATTTTTGTTGTAGATATGGTAGCTGAAGATAATTTTAGGCTTAAATCTAACATGAGCGGAATGAATATCGACGCTTTTTGGAAAGTGGTCAATGATGGCGGTCATTATCAATATATGTACAATACCGTTCAAAAAAATAATGGTAATGGAACTTTTAGTGATGTAGCACAGTTTACAGGAATGGAAGCAACAGATTGGAGCTGGAGCAATCTTTTGGCAGATTTTGATAATGATGGATTAAAAGATGCATATGTAACGAACGGGCTATTGCGTGACATCAGAAATACGGATGCGGATAAAGAGGTGGGTCAGTATGTTTTGGATACGGCCAATAAATGGATTGCCGAAAACCCTAATGCGGGAGATGTTAGTATTTGGGATATACTGGATTTGGATAAAGCTCTTGACATTTTGCCATCACAGCCGTTGAAAAATTACGCATTTAAAAATAAGGGAGACTTTAAGTTCGAAAAAGTAATGGATGATTGGGGTTTAAACGAAAAATCGTTTTCCAATGGCTCGGTTTACGCAGATTTAGACAATGATGGTGACCTGGATATGGTGGTAAACAACATTAATGAACAGGCCTTTGTCTACAGAAATAATTCAGAATCGATTCCAAATTCAAATTATTTAAGAGTACAACTAGTTGATAAAGACAATAAAAACACCTTTGGTTCGCGAGTGCGTATTGTAACAAATGGCCAAGAGCAGTTTTTTGAAACTACCAATGTAAGAGGCATATATTCAACAAGTGAACCCTATGTTCATTTTGGTCTTGGGGATTCAAAAAAAATAGATACGCTAGAAGTCTTTTGGTCTAATGGTAAAAAGACCATAAAAACCAATTTAAAATCCAATGCATTGATAAAATTGGCAATGGAGGATGCAAGCTCTTTTGAAAAGAAAAAAAGGCCAAAGGTTGACAATCTATTTCTGGATATTACGAAAACAGCAAGTCTAGTATACAATCATCAAGAAAACGATTTTGATGATTTTGACCATCAAATTTTACTACCTCATAAATTATCTCAATTTGGCCCGGCCCTAGCAAAAGCAGATATAAATGGCGATGGTTTAGAGGATCTTTTTATTGGAGGTGCTTCAGGTTTTGAGCCTGCGATAATGATTCAAAATGCCAATGGACAATTTGTGAAAACTGATATTGAATTTTGGAAAAGAGAAGCGCCGTATGAGGATGTAGATGCTATTTTTTTTGATGTAAATGGCGATGGTTCCAAAGATTTATATGTGGTTAGTGGCGGTAACGAGTATGCAAAAAATGACTTTCATTATGCAGATAGACTATACTTAAATGATGGTACCGGCAGTTTTAAAAAAGGAGCTTTATTGAACGCAGGTAGAGACAGCGGTTCTAAGGTGGTAGTTGCAGATTATGATAAAGATGGCGATTTAGATGTATTTGTTGGTGGTAGGCATGTGCCACATCAATACCCTCTTCCGGCGTCAAGTACATTGTTTTTAAATGACAATGGTAGTCTAAAGAATGCGACGACAGAATTGGCTCCAGAGCTTGAAAATGTAGGTATGGTGACCGATGCCATGTGGTTAGATTATGATATGGATGATGATTTAGACTTGGTTATGGTAGGTGAATGGATGCCAATCACTGTTTTTTCGAATAATGGAGGGAGTTTAAGCAAAGAAAATATTCCAGAATTTGAGCACACCGTCGGATGGTGGTTCAGTACGATACCTGGTGACTTTGACGCCGATGGTGATATTGATTTTATTGCTGGTAACTTAGGACTTAACTACAAATACAAGACTTCTCCAACAGAACCTTTTGATATTTATTACAAGGATTTTGACGGTAATGGAATTGGAGACATTGTTTTAGGATACCATAATAACAACAAGCATTATCCGCTTAGAGGGTTTTCGTGTTCTTCGGAACAAATACCAGGGCTAAAGAAAGAAATTAAAAAATACGATCTTTTTGCTTCAATGGAAATCAGCGAGATATATGGGGAAGCGGACTTAAAGAATGCACTGCACTACCAAGCAAATACTTTTGCATCATATTACGTAGAAAATTTAGGTAACGGCAGTTTTAAGATGAAAGAGCTTCCTTCCGAAGCACAATTGACCAATTTGAATGATGCCATAGCAGATGATTTTAATGGAGACGGATATTTAGATGTGCTTTTGGTCGGTAACCTTTACGTATCCGAAATAGAAACACCAAGAAGCGATGCCGGTATTGGCGTTTTGCTCTTAGGAGATGGTAAGGGCAATTTTAAGATCGTAGACAATACTAAAAGTGGATTTTTCACCTATGGTGATGCCAAAAATCTTCTTCAAATGAAAATAGCAAATAGAGATATTATTGTGGTTGCCAATAATAATGATAAACTACAACTCTTTGAACGAAAAATAAAAAAATGACAATTTCAAATAATATAAAAACGAGCTAATGCAGATAATAGAAAACGCTAAAGTTTACGATGCTATAATCGTAGGTTCAGGTGCCGGAGGGGGAATGGCCACCAAAGTTTTGGCAGATGCAGGATTGAACATCGCCGTTGTAGAAGCAGGTCCATTTTTTGACCCTGCCGACCCAGAGCAAAAAACACAATTACGTTGGCCATATGAGTCCGAAAGACGTGGTGCAGGCACTCGATATAGGCCATTTGGCGACTATGATGCTGCTTACGGTGGTTGGGATATTGAAGGAGAGCCTTATACCCATGTTGAAGGAACTAAATTTAATTGGTTCAGATCACATATGCTTGGGGGTAGAACCAATCACTGGGGTCGTATCTCATTGCGATTTGGGCCAAAAGACTTTAAAGGTAAAGACCGAGATGGTTATGGCGATAATTGGCCTATAGGTTATGACGATGTAAAACCGTACTACGATAAGGTTGATAAGCTTATAGGTGTTTTTGGAACCAACGAAGGACTTCCCAATGATCCGGACGGTTTTTTTCTACCTCCTCCAAAGCCAAGATTACATGAGCTTTTTTATATCAATGGGGCTAAAAAATCTGGAGTCCCCGTATACCCTTCCAGAATGTCGATGTTGACCAAGCGTATCAATAATGAACGTGGCGTTTGTTTCTATTGTGGTCAGTGCGGTAGGGCCTGTCAAGTTTATGCTGATTTTTCCGCAGGTACCTGTTTAATTTTTCCGGCACAGAAAAGTAGAGGCCAAGTAGATCTTTTTGTAAACTCTGTGGTAAGGGAAGTAACTACCGATGAAGAAGGAAGAGCTACGGGCGTATCGTACATTAGTAAAGACGATAGAAAAGAATATAAGTTGAAGGGCAAAACAGTAATTTTAGCTGCCTCTGCGTGTAGCTCGGCTAGAATATTAATGAATTCCAAAAGCAAGCAACACCCTAATGGTTTAGGTAATAGCAGTGATGTAGTTGGTAAATATTTACATGATTCAACAGGTGCCGATAGGGCTGCATTTATTCCAGATTTAATGAACAGGAAAGTATCCTACAACGAAGACGGGGTAGGTGGAATGCATATTTATTCACCTTGGTGGGGCGACAATTCCAAACTTGACTTTCCGCGCGGATATCACCTTGAAATTTGGGGCGGTATGGGTATGCCCAGCTACGGAACGGGTTTCAACGTAAATGATTTCAATAAGTTTTTTGGAACAAAAGCAGGGGGGTACGGAGATATCCTGAGAAGTGACTTGAAAAAATATTATGGTGCCGTCGTTGGTATATCGGCTAGAGGTGAGTCGATTGCAAGAAAAGATAATTATTGTGAGATAGACCCTAATGTTGTTGATGAATGGGGTATACCTGTGCTGCGTTTCCATTATAAGTGGTCAGACTTAGAACGAAACCAGGCCAAACATGCCCATGATACCTTCGAAGAAATATTGACGAACATGGGAGGCGAACTTATGGGCGATAAACCAGGTAAGGATAGGGACTATGGTCTTCATACTCCAGGTGCTATTATTCATGAAGTTGGGACAACTAGAATGGGGGATAATCCTAAAACATCAGTGACCAATAAATACCAGCAGTTACACGATGTCGATAATGTATTTGTTGTTGATGCGGGAGTATTTACCTCACAAGCGGACAAAAATTGTACCTGGACAATTTTGGCACTTTCATGGAGAGCTTCAGACTATGTTATTGAACAATTAAAAAAACAAAATATTTAGTATTGTGTTAAGTCTGTTGTGTCGGCTAAGTTTTAATTATTTTTTGTCAGGAGTAGGCAAAAAATTATGGCATAGCCTAGCTACGGTATCATTTTTTAACACAGTACTGGCAATAAAGAATATAACTTGGGCCGGCTAAGGCAGGCTTATTACAATACATTATGGATAGAAGAAAAAGTTTAAAAGCAATAGCCTTAGGTTCCGTGGCGACAGGTTTGGCCGCACATGGTTGTAAACCTGGTGAAGAAAAACCAGAGGTAACAGATGTAAAAGCACACGAACCTGTCAAATGGCGTACTGATTACGAGAATAAGATTTTAACTGAAATCAAAGAAGGGGAAGATTTTTTCAACGAGCTCCAAAGAGAAACCATGGTTGTGCTTTGTGATCTAATTCTTCCGCCAAGTGAGCAATACAAAGGCGCATCTGATGCAGATGTGGTTTCTTTTATTGATTTTATGGCGAGGGATACCGAGTCAGAAAAAATGCAGACCGATCTAAAGGGTGGTTTAATGTGGTTGGACCATAAATGCAATACAGAAAATGAGCTTGTTTTTAAGGATGCCACAATTGAACAACAAAAAGCCATATTAGATGAAATTGCCTATTACGATCCCAATACTCCGGATACTGAAAGACCTTTTGAGGTGAATTTTTTTAGTATGGTCAGAAATTTAACTATGTCTGGTTTTTATACTACCAAACTGGGTATTGAAGAACTGGGCTATAAGGGCAATATGCCCAATGTTTGGGATGGTGTTCCACAAGATGTTTTAGATCAACATGGTGTGGCCTACGACCCAGAATGGATTGCAAAATGTGTAGATCAAAGTAAACGCAATATTGCTGCCGAGTGGGATGATGAGGGTAATCTGTTAACTTAGAAAACTATAATGAGGCATATTATATTGAGGGCGCTTGTTTTAGCGATTATGGTCAGTAGCTGTAAGAACGATAATTACGTTGAAGATAATATTGGGCTACAACTGTATAGTCTAAGAGCGCAGTTTCCGAAAGATGTACCGGGTACAATAGCACAAATTAAATCTTGGGGGATAAATGTTATTGAAGGTGGGGAAAACACCTATGGTATGGAAGAGTCGAAATTTATCGATTTATTGGATAAAAATGGAATTGAAACAGCAAGCGTCGGTGCCAGTTTTGAAGAGCTGAGAGACAACCCGAAAGAAACTTTGAGACGTGCCAAAGCTTTTGGCGCAACATATGTAATGTGCGCATGGATTGCCCATAAAGATGACCATTTTAACATTGAAAATGCCAAGGAGGCTGTAAAAGTATTTAATGTTTCCGGTGAGTTCTTAAAGAAGGAAGGGGTCCAGTTGGTATACCACCCCCATGGTTATGAATTTAAGCCTTATGAAGATGGAACCTTATTCGATTATATGGCTAAAAATGCGGAAAGCTTTGACTTTGAGATGGATGTGTACTGGGTAGTACATGGTGGTGAAGACCCATTTGCGCTTTTTGAAAGATATCCTGAAAAATTTAAGTTGATGCATTTAAAAGATATGAAGAAAGGCACTGTTGGAAATCATACCGGCCATGGTGATGTCGAGACCAACGTAGTGTTAGGTTCCGGCATGATAGATATCAAGGCGTTAATGCTCAAGGGTAAAGAGATGGGCGTTGAATATATGTTTATTGAAGATGAATCTTCCAGAGTGGTCGAGCAAATTCCACAGAGTTTAGATTTTTTGAGAAAAATATAAGTACTGCCGCAACATATTAAGATGTTAATTTATTTTGAAAATGAAATTTGAAGTAAATTTGCAATCTTATTCAATACCATGGTAGTTACTATTTGTAGAAAAGCACATTTTAATGCTGCGCATAGATTGCATAACCCTGATTGGTCGGACGAAAAAAATCTAGAGGTTTTTGGAAAATGCAATAGTCCAAATTATCATGGCCATAATTTTGATTTAGAGGTTCGGGTTAAGGGTGAAGTAGACCAACAAACAGGTTTTGTAATGGACCTGGCCGATTTAGGTGAAATGATTAAATACGAAGTAGAGGAGCGTTTTGATCATAAAAACCTGAACGAAGACTGTGAGGAGTTTAAAGGAATTATGCCTTCGACCGAAAATTTTGTAAAAGTTATCTATGATATTCTTAAGCCTAAACTTTTAAAAGGGCATTTGCTTCATATTACATTGCATGAAACTCAAAAGAATGCTGCCGAGTATGGTGATTGGTAACATTTTTACGATATTGCAGCACTTTTTGGAGTATTAGCTCAGTTGGTTTAGAGCGCTGCCTTGACAGGGCAGAGGTCACTGGTTCGAATCCAGTATACTCCACTTTTTAAAACCCTACCGTACAGGTATTCGATTTCCCGAACCAACGAACCCTATTTTTTGAAGCTAGATTATAAATGGTGTCTCGTATAATTCTTGGCACGAAGGCTAGTAATGCCGCAACCAATTTCCACTTGGGTATTTGTGAAACTATTTTTAAAAAACCATCAGAATGGGTATGCGCACCGGCCTCATCAATTAAGATAACGGTAGTCAATTCTTTTTTTGGAAAACCAAAAGTATGTAGTAAAGATTGCCCATATGGCGATTGAAACGCTACAAAACTAAAGCTATCGGCAGGGGCGAATTTTAATAACCAACCTACCACGCCATTGCATAAATTACATTCACCGTCAAAAATGATAATACTGTTGTCCATGATTACTAGTTGTTACCCCTTTTAGGTCGTAGAACGACCGGAACCATTTCACATCAAACTCAAAAAAAGTAATTTTTTAGTAAAGTTTAGCATTTAGAGCAGCTCTAAAATACGTTCTAGGGCCATGCCCCTTGAGCCTTTTATAAGCATGGTGCTTTTTGGTAAATTTGTATCAACTAGGTATGACTTAAGGTTCTCGAATGATTTAAATTTTTGAAAAGTGGTATTGACTTTAAAGAAGTTCTCTCCAACTAAATAAACATCTTTAAACCCTAGTTTCTTGGCATAATCGGCTATAGACTGATGTTCTTCATTTGCCGTTTCACCGAGCTCGAACATGTCACCTAAAAAAAGGGTTTTCTGTGAAGATTCTATTAAACTTAGATTTTCAAGAGCGGCCATCATGCTGGTCGGGTTGGCATTGTAGGCATCTAAGATTATTTCATGTCCGTTCTTCTTCATCAATTGCGAACGGTTGTTGTCAGGGTTATAAAATTCAAGAGCTTCCTTGATTTCATTAGGAGGAACGTTGAAGTATTTTCCCATTAAAATTGCCGCACAACAGTTTGGGAAATTGTAAGCCCCGATGAGGTTGGTGTTTGCTTGTAGGTCTTCGAATTTTATTTGAACAAATGGAGAAGCATTAAGCAACTCTATTTGATAATATGCTGAGTCAGTCTGGCTAAAACCAAATTTTTTAATGTAGGTAGCCAATTTCTCCCTTTGAATGGCATCATCTGCATTTATAAAAATGTGCTTATCATTTTCGATGAGATAGGTAAATAACTCACTTTTTCCTTTGATTACCCCTTCAACTCCGCCAAAACCTTCTAGATGGGCTTTTCCAAAATTGGTAATGTACCCAAAATCTGGTTGGGCCAATCCAGATAAAAAGGCGATTTCTCCTTGATGATTGGCTCCCATTTCTACTATTGCCAATTCTGTATCTTCTTTAATGGAAAGAAGTGTCAATGGAACACCGATATGATTGTTTAAATTTCCTTTAGTGGCAATGGTTTTATATTTTTTTGAGAGTACGAGATTAATGAGCTCTTTCGTAGTTGTTTTTCCATTACTGCCAGTTAGTGAGATTACTCTGGTTTTCGAATAGTTACGATGAAAAGTAGCCAATTCTTGCAATGTTTCTAAAACATTGTCAACGAGAATCGTCTTTTCTGAAGTCTGATAATCTACCTCATCAACTATGGCATAAGAAGCACCTTCTTTTAAAGCCTCTTCAGCGAATTTGTTACCATTAAAATTAGGCCCCTTAAGCGCAAAGAATATGCAGTTAGGAGTTATTTTTCTTGTGTCTGTAGATATTTCAGGAAACTGCAAGAACAGTTTATGTAGCTCGGTCACATTCATAAATCGAAGATAAAAAAAAGCCTTGATGCTAGATCAAGGCTTTTTACTTTATAAAAGAAATCTAATTATTTCGATTTCTTGTGTCTTACTGTTTTGTTCTTGGACTTTGATTTAGAACCCACTCTTGACATGGCGCATCTAAAGCCAATATCATCAGTTGCCATATATTGTGGTAAGTAACGACGTTGTGCCGGGTCTAACCAAAATGCTCTATCTCTCCATGAACCACCTTTATATACTCGCACCTCATCATTGATTAAGGAAGTTCTATAATTAGAAGTATCATACTGACGTAAAATTTTACCTGTAGAATCACGCTCCACTTTATGCTTAGGAGAATCGTACATTTTTCTATTATCTTCTTCGTCATCACTGAATCTTTGATAGAATCTTGAAGAACCTGGGTCACCATCTCTATAACCTCTGTTGTCACTAGATGAGAAGTTGGTTCTTAAATAAGTTTCTTGTTCATCAACCGGAACTTCTTTGATTTCACCTGGAAGGTTTACAGCAACAACTTTTCCGTTAGGTAAGGTATCAAAAACTACAGAATCTCTAAGAATTTGAACTTTTCCGTCTTCACCGATTGCTTTTTTCGTGTAAATATTACCTCTATAATAGTTGAAATCACTTATCTCGTCATCAACTATTGGTCTATAAACATCGGCAACCCATTCCGAAACGTTACCGGCCATATCATAAAGACCAAAATCATTTGGCTTATATGATTTCACTTGACCTGTGATATCAGCTCCGTCATCTGACCATCCGGCGATACCTCCATAGTCACCTTTTCCTTGCTTAAAGTTTGCCAATTGATCGCCACGACCTACACGTTGTCCATTTCTGGTGTAATCACCTTCCCATGGATATTTTTTTCTACCTCTATAATTGTTGTACTCACGAGTGCCAATAAGTGCCTGCGCGGCATACTCCCACTCGGTCTCAGTTGGCAATCTATATTCAGGAGAAATAATACCTGAACTTCTTTTTGCAAAACTATTTATGGAATCTTTTTTCTGCTTTCCTTGAAGTGAATCGATTTGACCTCCGTATACAGATTCTGGATTGTTAAGGTAGGCTTCAGTACTAAAAGTACCATCTACTTCACCGTTAAGTACCCCATATAAAGCATCTTCTTCAATAAAACCTTCTTGGGCAAGTTTGTATTCGTTAACCCTATCAGTTCTCCATTCTGCGTATTGCGTTGCCTGAATCCAATTAACACCAACTACAGGGTATTCTGCATACCCAGGGTGACGTAAATAGTTATTGGTCATAGTTTCGTTAAAACCTAAACGGTTTCTCCAAACTAATGTGTCTGGCAATGCACCTTTGTAAATATTTGCGTACATAGGATTTTCTGGAGGATATACCTTTTTCAGGTAATCTAGATATTCCATGTACATTTTATTGGTTACCTCAGTTTCATCCATGTAAAAAGACTGCACATGTTGAGAGGTTGGGGTATTGTTCCAATCATGCATAATATCATCTTGAACTTGCCCCTTGGTAAAAGTACCACCTTCTATAAAGACCGTTCCCGGAGGAGTTTCTTGTTCTTTAAAATCAGAGTTGTATTGAAAACCGCCATCTTTGGCATTAATTTTCCATCCAGTTGCTCTCGAAACATTTTTAGACGAAGAAGATGAGTTTTTGCAACTTGAAAAACTTACCGCTACAACCACACTGGATAGTACAACTTTTACTAAGTGTTTTTTCATAATTAGGACTTGAGTTCGATAAACCGAAAACGTATTCGGCTACTTCAATTTTATTTGATTTAATATCACTTCAGGCAATAAAACGAAAAGATGGACACAATATTTTATATCCCGAGAAAAACTTTCAGTTAATTTTTTTCGATTTTATTACTACCTCAATAACGACGTAAAATCAATTATAGTATGCGTAGTGTCTGGGTTTAACGTTCACTTTATTTGTGTGCATGAATGTATTTGGTCTAAAAAGGACTTTCTTGAACAAGAATTTATAAAAAAGAACGTTTCTGTATAATATGTTAAATGGTTCTCTGGGCGAGAACCGGTTTTTAAAGTATAAGAACTTACAACTTTATAACGAGAAAGAATGAAAAAATTAATCGTTTTGATAACGCTTATTTGCGTTGTTAAAGTTTCTGCACAGCAAGAAAGGGTAATTACCACGGCAGTTCCGTTTTTAACTATTTCTGGAGATGCCAGAGCTTCTGGTATGGGTGATATGGGCGTTGCCACTTCTGTTGATGCCTTTTCACAACAATGGAATCCGGCTAAATATGCATTTTCTGAGAGAAAATCTATGATTGGTGCCAGTTACACGCCTTTTTTAGAGAATGTGGTCTCAGATATAGGTTTATTGTCTGCAACTTTTGCAAATAAGATAACTGAAAGGAGTGCTTTTGCTTTTGGTATTAGGTATTTTAGTCTTGGCGAAATTGAGTTGAGACAGACCATAAACGAAGAAGGTACGCTTGTAAAGCCCAATGAATTTGCCATAGATGGCTCATACTCCTTAAAATTGAGTGAAACGTTTTCAATGGCAGTAGGGGGTAGGTTCATAAGTTCTAATCTTAGATTACAAGATGGCACCCAAGACTCACAAGCCGCTAATGCTTTTGCAGTAGATATTGCCGGTTTCTTTCAATCAAGGGAAGTTGCCTACAATAATTTTGACGGTAGATGGCGCGCAGGTTTTAACATTTCTAATCTCGGCGGTTCATTACAGTATGATGAAGGGGGGCAAGAAAACTTTTTACCCACCAATTTAAGGTTTGGTGCCGGTTTCGACTTTATTCTTGATGCCGATAATGTTGTTGGTATCTACTCTGAATTTAATAAATTGTTAGTGCCGACACCGCGAGATTTTGATGGAGATGGTAATATTGATGGAGACGACAATGAAATATATCAAAACATAAGTTTTTTTAGCGGTGTGTTCGAGTCATTTGGTGATGCGCCAGACGGTTTTAGCGAAGAGCTAAAAGAAGTTACTTGGTCTTTAGGCACAGAGTATAGGTATCAAGATGCCTTTATGTTAAGAGCTGGATATTTTAATGAGAGTCCAGAAAAAGGTTCTAGGCAGTTTGCTACGATAGGTGCGGGCTTTAAGTTTAAATCTGCTCAAATAGATTTGTCCTACCTTTTCTCTACGGCACAAGTTAGAAACCCACTTGAAAATACCTTACGTTTTTCGCTTACCTTTAATTTTGGCGAAGAATTCTACAACGATTAAAAGATTAATGCTATAATTTGATATAAAACCCTAACATAACGTTGGGGTTTTGTTATTTTTAGGGGATAGGTTTATGAAGAATGGAGAAAAAAAAGATTGAATTTGAGCTCAGTATTTACGATGCTGAAGATGAATTGTCCAAAGAGGAGCGAGACTTACTTTATAAAGCGACCGAGGCAAGGGCTAATGCCTATGCACCATATTCTAACTTTCAAGTTGGGGTAGCCCTACTCTTGGAAAACGGCGAGATAGTCATTGGAAACAATCAAGAAAATGCTTCATATCCATCGGGTCTGTGTGCCGAAAGGGTCGCTATTTTTCAGGCAGGGGCACGTTTTCCCAACCAAAAAATAATTTCGATGGCAATAACCGCTACCTCAAAAAATTATGTTGTCGATACCCCCGCTGGCCCCTGTGGTAATTGTAGGCAATCAATTGCAGAATACGAGCAAAAACAGAAAACGCCGATCACAATTTTAATGCGAGGAGAAAAAGGGAAAATTTATAAATGCAATTCAATCGCTGAATTACTTCCCTTGGCCTTTAATAATTCTTTTTTAGGGGATTCTTAAATCATTTGTTTCCCAAAAACAGATATATATGTATTTTTGTTTTTCCCTTACGATAGGGAACTTCATTTAACATCATTATTTAATGAAAAAAATCACGAAAGAGGTATACCTAAAGTGGTACGAAGACATGTTGTTCTGGCGCAAGTTTGAAGACAAACTTGCTGCGGTTTACATTCAGCAAAAAGTTAGAGGATTTCTACATTTATACAACGGTCAAGAGGCTGTTCTTGCAGGGTCATTGCACGCAATGGATTTGAATAAAGATAGAATGATAACGGCTTACCGAAATCATGTGCAACCTATAGGTATGGGTGTTGACCCAAAAAAGGTCATGGCAGAATTATATGGTAAGGTCACGGGTACCTCTAAAGGTATGGGGGGGTCTATGCATATTTTTTCAAAAGAACATCGTTTTTATGGTGGTCATGGTATCGTTGGAGGTCAGATTCCTTTAGGTGCCGGTCTTGCATTTGCCGATAAATACTTTAAACGTGATAATGTTACTTTATGTTATATGGGTGACGGTGCCGTAAGACAAGGTTCATTGCATGAGGCGTTCAACTTGGCAATGCTTTGGCAGTTGCCGGTTGTATTTATTTGTGAAAACAATGGATATGCAATGGGTACTTCGGTAGCGAGAACATCTTACTCTACGGATATTTATAAATTAGGATTAGGCTATGAAATGCCATGTGCCCCAGTAGATGGCATGGATCCTGTTTCAGTTGCAAAAGAAGTGGATAAAGCTATTGAACGTGCAAGAACAGGTGGTGGACCAACATTTTTAGAAATGAAAACCTATCGTTATAGAGGTCATTCAATGTCAGATGCCCAGCACTATCGAACTAAAGATGAGGTTGAAGAATATAAGAAGATAGATCCTATCACTCAGGTGAAAGATGTTATTTTAGAAAAGAAATATGCCTCTGAAGATGATTTAAAAATTATTGATAAGCGTGTTAAAGACCTAGTTTCTGAATGTGAGAAATTTGCTGAAGAATCAGATTTTCCACCAGTACAACAATTGTACGATATGGTCTATGAACAAGAAGATTATCCATTTTTACAACATAAACTATAAGCTAAATGGCAGAAGTAATCAATATGCCCCGGTTGAGTGATACCATGGAAGAAGGCACCGTGGCGAAGTGGCTCAAGAATGTTGGTGATAAAATTGAGGAAGGTGATATTTTAGCCGAAATTGAAACGGACAAAGCTACGATGGAGTTCGAATCCTTTCATGAAGGAACCTTGCTACACATCGGAATTGAAGAAGGAGACGGTGCACCAGTAGATTCGCTTTTGGCCATCATAGGTGAAGAAGGTGAAGATATTTCTGCACTTTTAAACGGTTCTGGAGAAAGTAAAGCGGAAACTACGCCTGAAAAAATTGAAAATAAGGTTGAAGAGGTTGCCGAAAAAAGTACTGAGGCAGGTGTAGGAGAAGTTCCTGAAGGGGTGGAAATCATTACGATGCCTCGTCTGAGCGATACCATGGAAGAAGGTACCGTTGCATCTTGGTTGAAAAAAGTTGGAGATACTGTGGAAGAAGGCGATATTCTTGCTGAAATAGAGACAGATAAAGCCACTATGGAATTTGAATCCTTCTATTCAGGCACCTTACTGCATATTGGTATTCAAGAAGGTGAGGGGGCTCCGGTAGACTCCTTATTGGCAGTCATCGGGCCAGAAGGTACAGATGTTAACGCCGTGTTAAATGCAAAACCTTCGGGAGGAACAAAAGAAGAAACTAAAAAAGAAGCAGCTACAACTGAAGAGCCAAAAGTAGAAGCAGTAGCTGTTGAAACTTCTATAACTACAGATGGGCAGCGTATTTTTGCTTCCCCATTAGCAAAAAAGATAGCGTCGGATAAGGGAATCAACCTTTCAAATGTAAAAGGTTCTGGCGATAATGGCAGAATTGTAAAGCGTGATGTTGAAAATTATCAACCAAGCGCTTCAAGTCAGCCAACAACCGCAGCATCTGCTGATGTAAGTTCAGCACCTGCTATTGCCGCGGCACCTATCAATTTACCGGTTGGCGAAGAGGGAGCAGAAGAAGTTAAAAATTCGCAAATGCGTAAGGTAATTGCCAAGCGTTTGAGCGAATCTAAATTTAGTGCACCACATTATTACTTGACTATTGAAGTGGATATGGATAATGCCAAAGCTTCAAGAGCGCAAATAAACGGCTTGCCCGAGACAAAGGTTTCATTTAACGACATGGTACTAAAGGCTTGTGCGATGGCATTAAAGAAACATCCACAGGTCAATACTACATGGAACAACGATACTACAAAATACAATCATCATATACATGTTGGAGTGGCTGTAGCTGTTGATGATGGTCTTGTAGTACCTGTTTTAAAGTTCACAGATCAAATGAGCTTAACCCAAATTGGAGCTTCGGTAAAAGATATGGCAGTTAGGGCACGAAACAAAAAGTTGACACCTGCCGAGATGGAGGGCAGTACGTTTACGGTTTCTAATCTTGGTATGTTTGGTATTTTAGAGTTTACCTCAATAATAAACCAACCTAATTCTGCTATCTTATCTGTAGGCGCTATTGTAGAGAAACCTGTAGTTAAAAATGGGGAAATAGTAGTTGGTAATACGATGAAAGTTACCCTAGCATGCGACCATAGAACTGTTGATGGCGCTACAGGGGCACAATTTTTACAGACTTTAAGGGCATATCTGGAAAACCCTGTAACAATGCTAGCTTAATCTAGAGTTGTAATCAAAATAGTAAAAGCATTCGTCCATGGCGAATGCTTTTTTTATCTTTAAACACATCAAAAAAATAGAACATGAAAATAGCTATAAGTTTTTTAAGCCTACTATTGGCCATGGCTTGCGGGTCTACCAAAATAGTGGAAACCAATCCAGATAATGTGCAAACGGCCAAACCTGCCGGTCCGGATGGTTTAAAGGCACAAATGCCAAAAGAAACACCTGGTTTTACAGATACAGCTAAGATTGGCGAAATCATGAATTTTTTAGCTTCAGATGATTTACAAGGTCGTGATTCTGGTGGTGAGGGAATAGAGGAAGCTGCCAAATACATAGAAAAAAACTTTAAGGATAATGGTATTGCTCCTTATTTTGAATCGTATCGGGACACTTTATCAAATTTTGAAAAAACCTCTTATAATATAGTTGGAGTAGTTGAAGGAAATGACCCTAGTTTAAAAGGGGAGTATATCCTTATTGGTGCTCATTACGACCATATTGGAATTATTAAAGCAGAAAACGGTGATGCTATTGCCAATGGTGCTAATGATAATGCATCAGGGACAACTACTGTTATGGAAATGGCACGTTATTTTGGAAAGAATAAAACCAATAAACGTAGCTTAATTTTTGCGCTGTTTAGTGCCGAAGAGAAAGGACTTTTAGGTTCAAGGCACTTGGCAAAAAAATTAAAAGAGGCAGATTTAAATCTCTACACGATGTTGAATTTTGAAATGACAGGTGTTCCTTTAGTTGGCAAAGAT
Source organism: Croceitalea sp. W27 (assembly GCF_055693185.1). Lineage (NCBI taxonomy): Bacteria > Pseudomonadati > Bacteroidota > Flavobacteriia > Flavobacteriales > Flavobacteriaceae > Croceitalea > Croceitalea sp. W27. The sequence goes on along the minus strand of NZ_CM146327.1, from coordinate 1,492,691 downwards.
TATGAACTATATATTACGGGGTATGAAATGTCTAACCTTGCGGAAGTAAGCAACAAATATGCTGGTAAAAAGTTAATCGGATTTTTACCAACAGCTAAGGAGTATAACCTATTCCAACGTTCAGATAATTACGATTTTCATAAAGAGTTTAATGTACCCTCGCATACTTTCTGCACTTTCGACTTTACTAATTTTAACCATTACCATAAAGTTGGGGATGAAAATGAGATTATGGATTTTGCGCATATGGCAAGTATGGTAAATAAAATGCTGCCTGTTGTAGAGGGTATTTCTAACGCGACAGCTCAAGAAGTAAAATTGAAATAAGTCGTCATGCTGAACTTGTTTCAGCATCTCATCGGTTTGATACCCTAAATTGATTAAGGATGACGAAAACAAAATAGATTCCTAAGTGTCACCCTGAGCGAAGTCGAAGGGAAATAGGAATAAAAAAATTATGTCTAAGAACATTATAATATCAGGTACAAGCAGAGGAATAGGCTTTGAAATGGCAAAGCTCTTTGCTGATGAAGGCCATAAAGTGTTAGCATTATCTAGAAATGCTAAGCCAATTTTAGACTTAAACCACAAAAATATTACTGCCTTTTCTTTTGACTTAGGCAAAACTGAAGACTATAAAAAAGTAACCGAGTTTACACAAGATTGGAAAACTGTAGATGTTCTTATCAACAATGCAGGCAGTCTTTTAAACAAACCTTTTACAGAAACTACTACAGAAGAATTTGAACAGGTATATAAAGTAAATGTTTTCGGAGTTGCCGAATTAACGAGAATACTACTCCCAAAAATGAATAAAGACGCTCATGTTGTTACTATAAGCTCCATGGGTGGAGTACAAGGGAGCATGAAGTTTCCAGGATTAGCTGCCTATAGTTCTAGTAAAGCAGCTGTAATCACGTTAACTGAGCTTTGGGCAGAAGAGTTTAAAGAAACCGGCCCTTCATTTAATGTATTGGCTTTAGGTGCGGTGCAGACCGAAATGTTAGAAGAAGCTTTTCCAGGGTATAAAGCGCCAACTACGGCATTAGAAATGGCAGCATATATTAAAGATTTTGCTTTAACAGGAAATAAATTGTTTAATGGGAAACTACTTCAAGTAAGTAACAGTACGCCGTAACTACAGCGTGTTACAGCCAGTTTTTATTTTGAGCCTTAGCTATTATTTAATTCTAATTCAACTGTAAAGCAACATTCCATAAATCAAAATCACTACTGTAATATTGAAGTGAATTACCACAGTGAACAATTACAGTTTCTTTTTTGGGAATAATGTAGATGTTCTGTCCAAGATTTCCATTTGCATAGAAATGATAAGTACCGTCTTTATTTACGTGACCCCACCATTGATAATTGTAGTAAATTCTTTTGTCGCTTCTTCCAAACCATTTTGGATAAATATCACGGGGAATGGATTTGTTTTCTCGGGTAGACTTTAACACCCAATCCTTTGATACAATCTCATTACCATTCCAATTTCCTTCATTGAGCATAAGCTGACCAAAACGTGCATAATCAATCGCCCGAGCAATCAAACGACTTGGCATATATTCAAAATTAGACTCTTCACTATCTATAGAAAAAAGCGCATCATATTCCATTATTTTTGACCATAATTTTTGTTCCAGATAATTGGAAACAGTTGAGTTAGTGACTCTTTCAAGAATCAATCCTAAATAGCTTGTATTGTAATTAGAATATTGAAAATCTCTTCCTGGTTCGGATGAAATATCAACATTCTCAAGTAACAACTTCCGAATGTTTGGGTGGTAATAACCAACAGCTTCATCGTGCCAAGGTGAATGAATGTTAGTGAAGGGTATAAGACTTGTGTTGTACTCAAGCCCAGAACGCATTTCAAGTAAATGTTCGATGGTTATTTTTTCAAAGCTTGAATCTCGCTCTAAAAGTTCAGGAATATAATTTGTTATTGGGTCATCTATACTTTTGATTAGACCATCATCAATAGCAGCTCCTACTAGAAATGAAATAAACGACTTTGCCATAGATTGAGAATGAAAATAGGAATCTCTACTAAAGCCATTAAAGTACTTCTCATAAATGATTGTATCTTTTTTTATAACAATAAGAGCAGTCGTTTGAGACTCGATTGCCCAATCTTTAAAGCTATTAAATCCAGTTTTAGTTACGAGTTCTTCGAATAAGGACTCTATATACTTCTCTTTTGGTTTTGAAATAAATGTATTAGTATGCTCTGCTCCTTGAATCCTATGATTTTCAAAGTTCTTATAATCATAAACATCTGCTACATTCATTGTTATAAGTCGATAAACATAGGTAGGTGTATATTGAATAGAAAGAAGCATTAAAAGGAATATAACAAATGAAAGTATTATAAGAAATGTAATTTTTAGTTTTTTTTTCATTTAATATTTTGACTATTTGTAGAATGTTTTGGACAATTGGCTGTAACACAGAGATAAACAAACTAGTTTGTTTATTTCCCTTATATGCGTTCTAAAGATATGCAACGGAGAACAGTAAATCTAAAATGAAAAGACCTTTATTTAATGAATTCGACCTTATAAATAGTATCCAGCTTTGGGTACTTTTTAATAAAGCCATCTAAATCCTTATGCATTAATGCCAGGTTATTCATGGTAGTATCTGCATAGCCAGAATACAAGGCTTCAAGTACTTCCATGCCTTTGGTTACTTTCCCAAAAGTAGGAAAGCCGGTTACATCATTATAGTGTAAGGTATCTAGTCTATTGTTATCCCTTAGATTAATAAACAAGTCTGTACCTCTACTTTCTTTACCACCTCGTGCAAAACTCAGTGTTCCTTTATCATTTCCTTGTAGTACTGGCTCATCAGGGATTTTATAACGGTTCCAACTGGTATAAATTAAACTATCATTACCACCAAATTGTGCTACAAACCCTGGATTAACCCTGTAAAACAGAATATTATTAAAGTATTTTGTCTTTACTAACTGATAAAAGCGGTCTACTGCCTTAGGAGAAAGCTTTCGCTCTACTTTAACCAAAAAATCACCTTTTGATGTTTCAAATTTGGTAGTGAATGTTTCTGGGGCAATAGGTTTTGTCCAACTCGATTTAAATTTAGAAGCAGTGCAACCCAAAACAATTGCAAAACTAAATAAGACATATAAAATTCTTTTCTTAATCATCTGTCTTTGAATTGTTGTTAGTTGCTTCTTCAAAATATATAGAAGCATCTATTTCACCATTTTTTGCACTTACCACATACTTATCTTTATCTGAGGTAATGGGTTCTCCTTGTGTAACTACAAGACCAGGGTTTTTAAAATCCTTTGGTAATTCCACTTTTAGAGACCAATTCCAATTAGTTTGTATGGTTCTTATAGTCAAAATTTTAGGGCCTTTCCAATAATATATTGAAATTTTATTGTTACCAATTTCAATATTTTCCAAAGAAGCTTTGTTCCAACTATCTGGCATTTGAGGCCTAATCGTAATTTCTTTCTTAGCGGCATTTGGTTGAATACCAAAAAACTGATAGACAATAGGGTAGGCATAGCTGTAGATGTTCCATGCCTGTGTCATCATTCCAAAATCTGGGGAAACCTCATACATACTCCCTGGTAAAGCATAGCTAAAGGAACGTGTCATTCGTTCTAAATAGTTTAATGCTTCATTAGGTCTACCGTAATTATTTTCTGCTATGGCAGAAACTCCAGTTGGTAAAGTCATCACTGCGCCTGTATAGGAAAAAACGGGAGGGGCTTTAAAAGCGCCATCATCAGAACCTGCAGATTCATCTCTATCTATACCTGTTACAAAAACACCAAACGGATTTACAAATCGCTTTGCAGTTTCCAGTGCCTTTAAAGCTTTGTCGTTATCGGCAATACCCATTTCCATTGGCGTATTCACTACCCAATTATGATGCAGCACAAAAGGTCTAGGTTTATTAGATGGATTATTTAAAATGAATTGTTTTGTTTGCTCCATTTCTTTAATCGCCCAAGGCTTATTTAGCGTGTCTGCTCTAACAATGGCATCTTCTATTAAATGTAATGTTTGCTTATCTGTACCAATAAAATCGGCATAAGAATTAAAATCTTTGGACCAAAACTCACTATTGATTTTTTCCTTTAAGTTAGCTGCTATTGCTTCATAGGTGTTCGCCAAGCTAGTTTTATCAAGTTCATCGGCCATTTTAGCTGCATCTGCAAATGCTCTTTGTGTATATACGGCAACATCTATCATTTCACTATCTAGCCCATGAATTTCCATCATACCAAAACCTTCAGGAAAACCATTTTTGTCTAAATCATTGGCATCCATCAACCATTTTAATCCTTTTTCTATAGTGGGGAAGTACTTTTCTAAGAATGCTTTATCGCCATTCCATTGGTATATTCTCCAAATTAAGGAGGCGAATTGTGGGGTTTCATTTATATTGCCTTTATTAAAAACGGCTCCATTGGTAGACATTTCATGAATAATCTTTCCGTTCCCGTTTACGGCTTCAGAAACACTATCTAACAATTTAATGGTGTTGTACACTGCATCTCTTTGTCCAACAGCCATATAACCCTGTAAGGCATATTCGCTATCTACTCCGAACCACCATGGATAATCGGGAATGCCCGCTGTAATTCCGGTTCCGATTTCAGGCACGGAACGCACGAGCCAATCACAGTTGTATTTTAGCCATTCAAAAGTTTGCTCTAATTTTTCATCAGGGATAGTAAGCTTGGTTTGATTTGCCAGTGCTTTGTATCTATTCTTTTTTGCTTCAATTAGTTCTGGAAGGTTATGCTGTATTTTTTTTAATGTTTTAATAGCTTCGTCTTCTGAAGTATAAGAGCCGGCAATACTAAATGTTAGGATTTTAGAATCCCTCTTTGGAATTCGGACTTTGTAGCTTAAGGTATTCGATGAGGTTAGTTTTTTTTGATTTAGCTTAGAGCTAAACTTTTGTTCTGGTTTGTCTGAAGCTGCATAACAAACGTACCAAGGGTTGTTTTTGTCCTTCACGACCCAACCATCAATTTTAGAGCTATAACTTGGTTTGTCTTGACCATTAATCATATTGGTTCGTTCACCCAACCAAGTTGGTCTTAAATCTGAATGCCCGGTAAAAACCAGCTCAAAATTTTGTGCTGTTTCGGCTTCATTATAAATTTCTAGTTGAATGGCAATTCCTTCTGTATCATCGGGCACGAACTGCCATCGCCCTATCTTCAAAGCCTTATCTGCAATGAAAAAATCGTGTTTATTGGCAAAAGGGTAATTGGTAAAAGAATCGGCTTGGTTTAGAACATATGAATCATCATCCCAGTTTAGTTGAATATCAAATCCGTCCATGAGCTTAATGGGATGATTCCAAACACCACCCATTTCACCTTTGATATGCCATCCTAAATCAGGAAATGACCCATCTTGATGGCCAACCATATAAACCCTATTCCCGGCAGTAACATATGGTGATGCCAGATATTCTTGTTTCCCCTGAATATTTGGAACATCTATTAAAAGGTGACTTATGCCGTTTTCTTTTTCTTTTGAGCAAGCCGATAGAATTAGGCAAAGGATAACGTTGAGGGAAATTCTTTTGAACATGCCAAAACTTTTTTTAAAAATACAGAATTCAAAAAAAGTTCTTCGGTTTTTAAATTTTAAAAATATGGAGTCTATAGGAAACTACTATTTTTGTTGTCGTGGAAGATGTGCTACAGAAATATTTGCCTGAGAGAGCGGTTATACCCTGCTTTGATTTGATTAAGGTGAATGGAGTTCATTTAAAAATTGTAAGCCATAGGGTTACACGGCATGGCGATTATAGAAGGATGCCCAACGGGATGCATCAAATTACCGTTAACGCTTCGTTAAATAAATATCGATTTTTAATTACGTTAGTACATGAAATTGCACATTTGGTCGCATTTGAGAAGTTCGGTAGGCGAATAAAACCGCATGGGCTAGAATGGAAACGTACTTTTCAAGAATTGATGCTGCCATTTATTCGACCTGAGATATTTCCAACTAAACTTTTACCTGTAATAGCCAATCATTTCAAAAACCCAAAGGCAAGTAGCAGTACAGATGCAAAACTTGCCATTGCTTTAAAGACTTTCGATATAGAAGAACTGAAGTATTCTTATGTTTTTGAGCTTCCTTTAGGTAGTACCTTTAGAATTCATAATGGAAAACTTTTTAAAAAGGGAAATAAGCGAATAAAACGGTATGAATGTACCGAACTCAATACCGGCAGATTATATTTGTTTCAACCAAATGCCGAGGTTGAATTGATTAAAGACATAGATAAAACTTAAGGTATGAACAATAATTATTACGCAGTATTAATGGCAGGTGGTGTTGGATCTCGTTTTTGGCCTGTGAGTACAACGAACAACCCGAAACAGTTTCATGATATGTTGGGTACCGGTGATACGCTTATTCAAAAAACGTTTTCACGTTTAAACAAGTTCATTCCCACAGAAAACATTTTGATTTTAACCAATGAGCGCTATAATGATTTGGTTTTGGAGCAATTGCCAAAAGTAAAGCAAGAGCAGGTAGTATTGGAACCTGCCATGCGGAATACAGCTCCGTGTATTCTGTATGCGGCAATGAAAATTCAAAAAATGAATCCTAATGCGGTTATGATTGTTGCACCAAGTGATCATTGGATTGAAGATGAACAAGCTTTTGAAAACGATGTAAAAGCATGCTTTGATAAGTGTGAAAAAGAGGAAGTGTTATGTACTTTAGGAATACAACCATCATACCCTAATACGGGTTTTGGTTATATAGAGTATGAAAAAGAAGCTCCATCTGAGATTAAAAAAGTAGCTCAGTTTAGAGAAAAACCGAACCTTGAAACTGCAAAGGATTTCCTCGCACAAGGAAATTTTCTTTGGAATGCAGGGATCTTTATGTGGGGAGTAAATACAATTGTTAATGCTTTTAAAGAATATCAAGCAGAACAATTTAAGCTTTTTGAAAATGGACTGAGTTGTTATAACACAGCTGAGGAACAAGACTTTATCGCTGAAAATTACCCAAAAGCCGAAAACATCTCTATAGATTATGCTATCTTAGAAAATTCCAAAGCTATTTATACTTTGCCAGCTACCTTTGATTGGAATGATTTAGGTACTTGGGGAGCGCTTTATGAAAAACTGGATAAGGACCAAAATCAAAACGCAGTGGTGAATGGTCAGACCCTCTTGGAAGACGCTAAGGGAAATATGATCAGGACCAATAAAGGTAAAATAGTTGTTATAGATGGTTTGGAAGATTATATAATCGTGGATAAAGACGATGTTTTATTAATTTATCCAAAATCAAAAGAACAGGATATCAAAAAGATTCGAGGTCAGGTTCAAGATAAATTCGGAGATCAATACGCATAGTTTATGAGTGAAAACCTATTTGAAGATAAAGAAGCTGCTTCAGAAGCCGCAGAGCAAGAAGTAAAAAAAGACTTTAAAGGTCTTTTAGGTAGTGGAAGAAAGTTTTTGTTCGAATTGCTCGAGATTAGAAGTAATACCGATCCTATCACTACTAAAGAATCCATTATAGCCGATATTCCCTTTAAAGGGCATACTTCTTGGATTTTGATATGCTCCATTTTTATCGCCTCAATTGGGTTAAATGCAAACTCCACCGCAGTAGTTATCGGGGCCATGCTTATTTCACCACTTATGGGTCCGATTCTGGGAATGGGCTTATCACTTGCTATTAATGATATTGATATGTTACGGCGTTCGCTTAAAAACTTTAGCGTAATGGTCGTACTTAGTGTGTTGACCGCCTTTTTATTTTTTTACATCTTTCCGCTCAGAGATGAGTCATCTGAGTTATTGGCCAGAACAGCACCTGATATTAGAGATGTTTTGATTGCTTTTTTTGGTGGTTTGGCTTTGGTCATTGCTAGAGCCAAAAAAGGAACGATTGCCAGCGTAATTTTTGGTGTGGCAATTGCAACGGCTTTAATGCCACCATTATGTACCGTAGGTTTTGGATTGGCCATAGGTAAGCCTTTGTATGCTTTGGGCGCCATGTATTTATTTACTATTAATACCATTTTTATTGCTTTAGCTACTTTCTTGGTTATTAAGTACTTGCGATTCCCCATGGTACGCTATGCAAATTCCAAAAGAAGACGTTTGATTGCTCGAATTGCCTCTATTATCGGATTAGCGGTAATGATACCGGCAGGATTTACTTTTTATAATGTGCTTCAAGAATCACTATTCAGAAAACAAGCCCAAGAATTTTTGGCCGATACCGTTGAGGTTTACGAGTTTAAAGGAAACGGGCGCTATGAAAATGATTTGACCGATGTGCATTATGACAAAGACCTAGGCTCGTATTTAGAGGTTGCCATTTTAGGTACTGAAGAGGTTCCAGAGAATATTATAAGCACTTGGAGAAATAAAAAGAGCAAATACAACCGTTTGGTTGATGCAGATTTAAGAGTGTTACAAGGAGGTCGTGACGATTCTGAACAGCGTTTTAATTATGTTAACGAATTGTACGAGTCTAAGAAAGCAGAACTGCTGACTAAAGATGAACGTATTCGGTTTTTAGAGGAGGAAATTGCAAGCTATGGAAAGTTGGCAGCTAGAAATATTCCGTTTAAAGAAATTACGGCAGAGGCCAAGGTGAACTATGCATCTTTGGTTGGAATCGGGTTTTCGAATCGCGTTCAAACTGACTTTAATAAAATGGACACCATTTCCTTTTTTGAAGTGAAATTAAAGGAAGGTTTAACGGAGGAGCAGCGAAAAGCAGATATAAAAAGAATCACTGATTGGCTGAAAATAAGGGTGAAAGATAGTACGATTCGAGTAAGTGAAGTGAAATAGCTTATTCAGCACTTCGACTGCGCTCAGTATGACAAATTTTGCTCTTGAACTTTATTCTTGAGTTTGAACTTGAATTTCAATTCCGTTCTTCAATATACATTTGGCGCACTTTTTTGAACAATTCAGAAGAGTATACAAAGTTCGTCACCGCCTCATTATCGGTCTTAAAAATTTCTTTGTTAGTGCCTTCCCATTCTTTATAACCATCTTTTAGAAAAATAATTTTTTCACCAATTTCCATAACTGAATTCATGTCATGGGTATTGATTACAGTGGTGATATTATATTCTTGTGTGATTTCTTGAATAAGGTTGTCTATTAAAATTGCTGTTTTTGGGTCAAGGCCCGAATTGGGTTCGTCACAGAACAGATATTTTGGATTCATTACAATGGCCCTTGCGATGGCAACCCTCTTTTGCATACCCCCCGATATTTCAGCAGGGTATTTTTCGTGGGCATCAATGAGATTTACCCGTTTCAATACAAAATCAACACGGTCTTGCATTTCTCCTTTGCTTTGTTTGGTAAACATATCCATCGGAAACATCACATTCTCTTGAACTGTCATAGAATCAAACAGGGCGCTACCCTGAAAAACCATCCCCATTTGTTGACGGAGGTCCCTTTGTTCTGCAGAGGTTAAGTCCCAATAATAGTCGCCATTATAGCAGATTTTCCCTTGTTCAGGTTCAAAAAGACCTAAAAGCGATTTTAGAAAAACTGTTTTCCCCGAACCACTTTGCCCAATAACCAAATTAGTTTTGCCCTGTTCAAAGGTTGTGCTAATTCCTTTTAAGATATGGGCTTCACCAAATGATTTATGTAAGTTTTCGACTTCAATCATCCGAGTAGTAATTGGGTTATAATATAGTTTAGAATGATAATGACCACACTTGTCCAAACAAATGCCGTAGTACTTGCTTTTCCAACCTCTAAAGCACCACCTTTCATGTAAAAGCCATGAAAAGAAGGTACAGTTGCAATAACAAAGGCAAAAATCAGTGTTTTTATGAAGGAGTATGTGATATGAAAAGGAATAAAATCCAATTGAAGCCCTTTAATGAACTCGCCACTAGGAGCGTAGCCCCCAAAGGCCCCGGCTACCCATCCACCAAAAATGCCAACATACATTGCTATGGCGATGGCAAACGGATAAAGAAGCATGGCAATAATTTTTGGAAAGACGAGATAGTTTAAGGAATTGACCCCCATTACCTCAAGGGCATCGATTTGTTCGGTAACCCTCATGGTTCCGATACTTGATGTGATATAAGAGCCTACTTTTCCAGCCATTATTATTGAACAAAAAGTAGGGGCGAATTCTAAGATTACAGACTGCCTAGTAGCAAAACCGATAAGACTTTTTGGAATTAGCGGACTGTTCAAATTCAATGCCGTTTGTATGGTAACAACCCCGCCAATAAAGAAAGAAATAAATATGATAATGCCCATTGAACCGTATATCAATTCATCGATTTCCTTTAAAATTAAGGACCTCATTATGCGCCATTTGGTGGGCTTTTTAAAGACCTCACCTACCATAATAAAGTACTTGCCAATGGCAGCGATGTAGTTCATGAACGGTTATCTACTTAGAAACGTAAAAATAGTAATATTGAATGGTATTTAACCTTGATTTAATTTTTTGAACATAAGAATTCAATAGCTTTGCATGCTAAATAACTGGTACCAATGAAAAATTATGCCTATTTCGTCACCTTTTTACTTTTAATTTTCTGCTTAAAGGTTGATGCGCAACGAAAACAGAAAAACAAAAAGACTACTCCCGTTGAAACTACCGATGCACCTAAGTTGGTTGTTGGCATCATCGTAGATCAGATGCGTTATGATTATTTAACGCGATTTTGGAATCATTATGGATCAGACGGATTCAGACGTTTGGCAGAACAAGGATTTAATGCAAAAAATCATCATTTTAACTATGCCCCGACAAGCACGGGTCCAGGGCATACATCTGTATATACAGGGGCTAGCCCGAGTTCACATGGTATTATTGGAAATAATTGGTACGATAAAGAGAAAGATGCTAGCGTATATTGTGCATCGGACGATAGTTATAATTCCGTAGGAACTACTTCTGATGCCGGTAAAATGTCACCCCATCGCATGCTTACTACTACAATTACTGACCAATTGCGATTACATACCCAAATGCGCGGTAAAACCATTGCAATTGCCTTAAAAGATAGGGGAGCGGTACTTCCTGGAGGGCATACGGCGAATGCCGCCTATTGGTTTGAAGGAGATGATGTAGGTAAGTGGATTACCAGTTCGTATTATATGAATACCTTGCCAAAGTGGGTGGATGATTTTAATGCATCTGGGAAAATACAGAGCTACAAAAAAGCATGGACAACCTTAAAGGACATTAACCTTTATGTCGAGAGTGGTGTTGACAACAATAATTATGAAGGTTTGTTCGAAACAGAAACTACACCGACTTTTCCACATAGCACTCCTAATCTGTTGAACAAGACCAAAGATTTTGAAATTATTAAGTATACCCCTTGGGGGAATAGCCTCACAACGGATTTTGCACTCGAAGCTTTGGAAAAAGAAAGTTTGGGAACAGATAACGTAACAGATTTTTTAGCGATCAGTTATTCTAGCACCGATTATATCGGTCATAAATTTGGGGTAAATTCCAAAGAGGTTCAAGATGCGTATTTAAGGTTGGATTTGGATTTGGCAAGACTTTTAAATGCTTTAGACACTAAAGTAGGAGCCGGAAAATATACCGTGTTTTTAACGGCAGATCATGGAGCAATTAATGTTCCGGCCTATTTAAAAGGCCAAAAAATACCTGCGGGTTATTTAGATTGGAAAGAAACCAAAACCAAATTAAACGAGTTTTTGACCTACACGTATGGCACAACGGATTTGATCAAGAACATAAGTAACAACCAAGTTTTTCTAGATACAAAGGTAGTTGCAAATCTAGATATGGATTTGGACGAAGTGCAGGAAGAAATCGCTCAAGAATTATTGAGTTATGACGATATGGATAAAACCTACACAGGTTACCAAATGTGGCAAAATGAGTATACCAAAGGTATTCCGTACATTTTACAGAATGGTTGGCACCAAAAACGTTCTGGAGATATCTTATTTGTGCCTAAGCCAGCTCATATATCCTATCCCAGAATGGGTTCTACGCATGGATCTCCTATGATTTATGATACCCATGTGCCCTTGTTGTTTTATGGAAATGGAATAAAAAAGGGAAGTACGGTCAATAGAACGGAAATACCAGATATTGCGCCAACTGTGGCCGCTATGTTAGGGATTGCTTTCCCTAATGGAACTACCGGAAAGCCTATTCTTGAGGTTTTAGATTAGAGGTTTTAAGAGCAAAGATGTATTTGACATCACGCTTTAGCTATAATCAGACGGAAGCAAACTAGTGTTTACTTTCCGTTATGCACAGAGCAAATCTTTTGGATTTTGACATACCTATAAATATATGAAAGGTCTACGACTAAGACTAGAGTCGTATTGTTTATAGGTTTTTTTGTACAGTGTTTTTTGGAGTTGTACCCACAATATTCAAATATTCCAGATTACTCAGTTTATTTACCAATTCAATATTTTTTAATCTTTTGCAATTGTGAATAGTCAAATACTTGAGGTTTGAAAGACTTTGAATAGCTGAAATATCCTCTAATTTTGTGGTTTGTGCCAAATAAAGGTTTTCTAAGCTTGTTAGATTTTCAATACCTTCCAAACTAGTAATAGAACCTGTATTTATTCTTAAGCTTTTTAGATTAGAAAAATTTTTAAAAAGTGATAGATTCTTACCTGTATACTTTCCAATCCATAAATCTTCCAATTGTGTACATTTAAAAAGCGATTTCCGCTTTGGTCGCCAATTAACAAATACACTTCTAAGTTCGGGCTTATTTGAAAAGATAATTTCATCCCGGTCATCATTATCAATTCCGAGTTGGACTAAGTTTTTCAGCTGATTAACCACTGAAAAATTAAATGGAGCATAATGTATGAAAAGAAACTTGATGTTGGGGCATTCAGAAATTATATCAACATCATTTTCAGGCCAGTTTTTAATAAAGCTTAATGCAATCCCATCAACTTCATTTCTTTTTACCATTTTTACCGCCAATGGTAAATCGTTATCGTCTTGGACATCAACAAAGCTTAATCCGTAAAGTCTATTTTTTGAAATTTGCATTTTTAAATTGTGTGCGACAACTATATATAATCAATAATCATATAGCTATTAAAGGCTTAAAATTAAAATAATTTTCTCCATACACCTTTCCAACGAAGATGTCTAATAAATTTTCCTTCAGCTTTGCTTACAAACGGCTTTTTGCCTTTCAGCCAAGCTCCTAAAAAGCTCAAAATACCTTGAAGATATAGTTTTGGACTCCTTGCTTGAAGTGCCATTTTTAATAGTGCTATTTTAGCCAGAACAATACCATAACGCATTTTATACAGCGCTTCGCCCTTCGCTTTGTAATTTTTAATGCTGTAGCCATGACCAGTTGGGCGCAAATGTTTTACCACTAAAGAGTCATCTGTAAATGTCTCAAAATCGTGATATTTTGCCAATAAAACATCTACGGTATCCCAGCCCGTTTCCGGTCGTAAACCACCTATTTTGTTGAAACAAGCTTTATGGTACAGTTTTATGGGGCCGCGGATGTGATGCTTGTCGGCAATATTCTCATAAACCCATTTACCATTCTTTTCAATATGCAAAAGCCCGGCGCACATACCAAGCTTCCAGTTGCTCTGAAAATGACGCTTCATCAGTTCAAAGTAATTTTTCGGCAATATAATATCGGCATCAAATTTTCCTATTAAATCATATTCAGAAACATGCTGAAATCCGAAATAGAACGCATCTATCACCTTTTTACCGGGAATGTGGCTATCGCTGCTATTACGCTGCAGAACTTTAACCCATGAATGTTTTTGAGCAAATGATGACGCTATTTCAAACGTGGTATCAGATGAGTTGTCATCTACCAGTATAAGTTCATTGGGTTTTTCGGTCTGCTCAACAAAGGAAGTTAAACAGGCTTTTAGAAATTTCGCTTCGTTATGGGCAGGGATGATAATAGAAATCTTCATGTTCTGTTATTCCGTGTTTAAAGCGGAATTCAAAGTTACAAATAGATTCCTGCTTCCGCAGGAATGACAAAAGAAACTCCAAATCTCAAAAAACACTTGAGTCATTTCGAACAAACGTGAGAAATCTAAACCTATTCACGTAGATTTCTCAATCGTTTTACTCATTTCGAAATGACTAGTTTAGCTTCTTTCTGCATAAACCATATAGTACCTGTTTGTGAAGTACCTCAAAATAGGACGAAACCCAATTTTTTTAGTTGGATTGGTCCACTTTACAGAATCTATAATTTTCCACCCCGCCTTTTCTAGCAACCAATCGAATTGCCAATCTTCAAACTCGTGGTAATGTCGGTCCCATGGGTCGGTCTTGCTTCTATATGCAGATGAAAACCATAATCGCATAGGTATGCTTACAACTATCTTGTCCGCTTTAATTTCTCTAAGCACATTAAAGGGGGCAACGAGATGTTCGAAGATTTCAAAAGCGGTGACCACTTTTGCATTTGAATTTCTTACTTCATCAAAACTAAGGTCTAGATCTTCACCTTGGGTATTTTCTACTTGAAAACCTTCCTTTTTCATAATCTCTGAAAACGGATTTTCAACACCCAAATCTAAGATAGACTCATCTGTGCTTACGTGTTTTTTTAAGAAATCTAGTGTAATTCTGTATCGCTTATGCGGGTATTTTCCTTCGTACATTTAATATCTGTAAACAATGGCATTGATATTCATACCAGCGCCAACACTTGCAAATATAACAACATCTCCTTTCTCTACTCCATGATTTTCTACTTTACCTTTACGAATTCTATCGAACAAAATAGGTACGGTAGCGACAGAATTATTACCCATTTCTTGAATGATCATCGGCATCACTTCTGTGGGTGTTTCTTTACCATATAAGCGGTAAAACCTTTTTATTATGGCCTGATCCATTTTTTCATTGGCCTGGTGAATAAATATCTTTTTCACTTCATCGATACTTAGGCCACTCTTGTTCAAACAGTCGGCCATTGCTTGAGGTACGTGTGTGCAAGCAAATTCATATATTTTTCTACCATCCATTTTTATATACCGGGTATCTTCACAACCCTCTTGATCATACGTGCGGTCAAAATAAAGATAGTAGGCTTCACCGTTTGCGTGGGTCTGCGATGCATGGGTTAAAATTTCTCCTGAGCTGCTATCACCTTCTAAAATACAGGCGCCGGCGCCATCGGAGTATATCATACTGTCCCTGTCATGTGGGTCTATTACCCGAGATAGAGTTTCACCACCAATGACCAAACATTTTTTTGCCATGCCACTTCTTATAAAGGCTTTTGCCTGTATGACGCCTTCAATCCAACCAGGGCAACCAAAAAGCATGTCATAGGCAACGCAGGAGGTGTTTTTAATCTTTAATAAGTGTTTTACACGAGTGGCCAAAGAAGGTAGGGTGTCACCTTGTATTTTGCCATGGGTAACATCGCCAAAGTTATGGGCGAAAATAATATAATCAAGTTCTTCTTTATCGATTCCGGCATCTTCAATTGCCTTTTCAGCGGCAAGAAAACCGAGGTCTGAGGTCTTTAATTCCGGTTTGGCATAACGCCTTTCTGCAATACCGGTTATCGCTTGAAATTTTTCTATAATGGTAGCATTTGGATGTTCAAACTCACTACCATCCCGACCTAAAAACCGATGGTTTAAAAAATCATCGTTTTTAGTGACAATTTCCGGTAGATAACTACCAGTGCCCGTTATTCCTATTTTCATATATGGTTAGTATAAGCGTATGCTAATATTAGTGTACTGCACAAGGTAGTTAAAAAGAAACAGGAGTTGTTATGCATGCATAATATTTCATACGATACTCAACAAAAGTTTTGGTAAAAAGTGATAAGAAAAAAGCCCGTTCTTTTTTTAATAGAACGGGCTAAAATACTTTAAAACCGCACTTTGACTAGACTTCTGCGTATGCTTCTATTGGGGTGCAAGTACAAATCAAATTACGATCCCCAAAAGCTTCATCTGTACGTCTAACAGTTGGCCAAAACTTATTTTCACTAACAAAATCTAACGGATATGCCGCTTTTTGACGACTATATGGAAAATCCCAATTATCTGAAGTTACCATTTCTAAGGTATGTGGCGCATTTTTTAAAACATTATTCGGATTTTCTAGTATTGCCTCATCAATTTCTTGTCGAATAGATAGCATTGCTTCGCAAAAACGATTTAATTCTGCCAAACCTTCACTTTCGGTGGGTTCTATCATAATTGTACCTGCAACCGGGAAGGAAACCGTTGGTGCATGAAAGCCATAATCCATTAAACGTTTGGCAATATCGGTAACCTCGATACCATTTTCTTTAAAAGGTCTGCAGTCGATAATCATCTCGTGTGCAGCGCGTCCTTTTTCGCCCGTGTAGAGCACCTCAAACTTGCCGTTTAAGCGTTCTTTGATGTAATTGGCATTGAGAATGGCAATTTTCGTAGCGTCGGTAACTCCTGCGGCACCAAGCATCTTAATGTAGCCATATGAAATGAGACAGGCAAGTGCACTACCCCAAGGAGCTCCTGATATGGCGGTAATCGCTTTATCTCCGCCAGTTGTTACTAAAGGATTTGAAGGCAAAAATGGTTTTAATTGCTCGGCAACGCAAATAGGACCGACCCCTGGACCACCTCCTCCATGAGGGATAGCAAAGGTTTTGTGTAGGTTCAAATGACAAACGTCTGCTCCGATCATTCCTGGATTAGTCAAACCAACTTGTGCGTTCATATTCGCGCCATCCATGTAAACCTGACCGCCATGGTCATGTATCAATTGGGTAATGTATTTGATAGAAGATTCAAAAACACCATGGGTAGAGGGGTATGTAACCATTAATGCCGCTAGGTTTTTGGAGTGCTCGATTACCTTTTCTTCTAAATCTATCACATCTATATTACCTCTTTCATCTGTTTTCGTAACGACTACCTGCATACCTGCCATTACAGCCGACGCTGGATTTGTACCATGCGCCGAAGCAGGAATAATACAAATATTACGATGTGCCTCATCTCGCGACTCATGATAAGCGCGAATGGTCATTAACCCTGCATATTCTCCTTGTGCACCAGAATTCGGCTGTAATGAAGTGGCTGCGAAACCCGTAATTACATTAAGCTGCTCTTCAAGTTCCTTTAGCACCAATTGATAACCCTCAGCTTGGTTTAATGGTACAAACGGATGAATATTTCCCCAATTTGCCCAGCTTAGCGGTAACATTTCAGAAGCTGCATTCAATTTCATTGTACAGCTGCCCAATGAAATCATGGAATGGTTCAACGCTAAATCTTTGCGTTCTAGTTTTTTGATATAGCGCATCAGCTCGGTTTCAGAGTGATAGGCATTAAAGACAGGTTGTTGTAGAAAAGACGAGGTACGTTTTAAACCTTCGGGAATAACATTTTTATAGGTTTCGTTGTCATTATCTTCATCTAGGCGTTGTGAATCACTAAAACATGAAATTAATGGCTTGATGTCCTTGTCGGAAAACGCTTCGTTCAATGAGATAGAAATTGTCTCATCATCGATATAGTTAAAGTTTATTCCCTTTGATTCTGAGATAGTACGAAGTGAATGAACTGTACCTACTTTAACTTCTAAAGTATCAAAATAGTTAGAATTCAATTGCTCAAAACCTAAATCAACAAGTTTTTGAGCTACTTTTTTGGTGTTTGTATGTACCTTATTTGCGATATATTTTAATCCTTCTGGGCCATGATAGACAGCGTACATTCCTGCCATTACCGCAAGAAGAACCTGAGCGGTACAAATATTTGAAGTTGCTTTATCTCTTTTAATATGCTGTTCACGGGTTTGTAGTGCCATTCTTAGGGCAGGGTTGCCGTCTGTATCTTTGGTCATTCCAATAATACGTCCTGGTATATTACGTTTATAGGCCTCTTTCGTGGCAAAAAATGCAGCATGTGGGCCACCGTAGCCTAATGGAATACCAAAACGCTGTGTAGTACCTACTACCACATCAACACCCCATTCTCCCGGTGGTGTCAACAATACCAAACTCAAGATATCCGCTGCTACGGCAACTTTAATTTCATTTTCTTGTGCTTTTTTTACAAAGTCACTGTAATCATGGACTTGGCCGTGTTTGCCAGGATATTGTAAAATAGCTCCATAAAAATCTTTTTCAAATTTAAAATTCTCATGATTTCCGATAACGAGCTGAATTCCCAGCGGAGTAGAACGGGTTTCCAAAAGACTGAGCGTTTGTGGCAATATTTCCTCTGAAACAAAGAACTTCAAAACACCTTCTTTTTTCTGTTGTCTTGTGCGAACATCAAAAAGCATGGTCATTGCTTCAGCAGCTGCCGTACTTTCGTCCAATAAAGATGCATTGGCCAGTTCCATGCCTGTAAGATCGCATACCATTGTTTGGTAGTTGAGTAAAGCTTCCAGTCTTCCTTGTGCAATTTCAGCTTGGTATGGTGTGTAAGCTGTATACCATCCCGGGTTTTCAAGAATGTTTCTTTTAATCACCGAAGGGGTCAGACTTTCATGGTAACCTAAACCGATGTATGATTTAAATACCTTGTTCTTATTTGATAAATTTTGAAGCAGCGTCAAAAACTCATGCTCACTTACCGCCTCAGGAAGATTTAGTTGTTCTTTGAGTCTAATATCCTCAGGAATGGTGTCATTTATGAGTTCGTCTAGATCATTGACTCCAACGATTTCGAACATTTTTTTTAAATCTTTCTCTTGAACACCAATGTGGCGTAAAGCAAATGCGTCTGTATTCATCATTTATCAAATAAAGTCCACAAAATTAGGTATTAATTCTATCAAAATAGCTATTTACATTCTTCAAGAAAGCAAAGTTTTTAACTAGAAATGAACCTTAATGTTAGTTTGTCTAATTTTGTTTAATGCGCTTTTTAAGACAAGCTTTCGACTTTTATTTAGATGCTAGTATCCATGTGGCTTTGGCTGTTGTTACTTTATATTTTTCTACCCTGCAAATCATTGAAACTTCAACAAATTGGCAGCTTGCAAGTTTTCTGTTTTTTGGTACTATTGTGTGCTACAACTTTATAAAGTATGGGGTAGAGGCCGAAAAGTATCTGATTGTTTCAAATCCATACCATAAACTAATTCAAGGATTTAGCTTTCTTGCTTTTGCTTTTTCGGCATATTTTTTTCTACAATTGGGTAATAACCTTTGGTTTGCTATAATGACGCTACTAGGGGTTTCGGTTCTTTATGCCATTCCCTTATTGCCTAAAGCAAAAAACTTAAGAAGTTTCGCTGGTCTTAAGACTTTTTTGGTCGCTTTGGTCTGGATGGGCTGTACCGTAGTACTTCCCTTGGTCGATAATGATATAAAAGTTACTTGGGATATAGGCATTTTAGTGCTGCAGCGTTTTCTTTTAGTCTTGATTTTGCTCTTACCTTTTGAGATAAGGGATTTAAAATTTGACAAGGCGGAATTAAAAACCATGCCGCAACGAATAGGCGTAGAAAAAACGAAAACTGTAGGATACGTACTAACCGTATTCTATGCCGTTCTACTGTTTTTTAAGGACAGTATCAGTATTAAAATTATAGTTATCGACTTGTTACTTTCACTAGTACTCTTGGTCATACTAAAAAAAACAACAAAAGAACAAACCAACTACTTTTCTTCTTTTTGGGTAGAAGGGATTCCTTTGCTTTATTTAGGGATATTAGTTTTTACAGAAAAACTATTCTGATTTTTAGTTAGGACTTGCTCAAACACAAAACGATTTCATTAAGTGTTTTTCACTCTTCATCAAAAAATGTCTCTTTAAGTATTTTGATTTGAACAAATACTTGTATTAAATTCTTCGATAAGGTTTGTTAATGAAGTACCACTTGGTGGAGTGTTACCTCTTTTTTTGATTTTACTACAGCATTAAAACACAAGTTTGATAATTTGCCCGTTAGTATATTTTGTATAAACCCCGAATACAGGGATGTGTAAAGTTTTCACGCAATGTAATTTGCATTTCAATTAGAACCGTATAAATGTCCAACCCGTTTAAAAAAATCACTAAGAACGCAGAAGAATCTAAAAGTAAGATGCACAGCCAAGGGCAGCGCACTGAAACAGGTGCTGCCTCAAAAAGCTGTTCCACTTGTGGGGCTCCAAGACCGAAAAATACAAACTTGGTTCGATGCGATTATTGTAAAACCAGCTTTATGGAAAATGTAAGCAGTTTTAAAGCAGATTCTTAATTATGGCAACACAAGAAGAACTCGTAAAAAGGTGGGATGGATTCTTATTTAAAATAGAGGAACGTTTTAACGATTCGCTGAAATATGCCGAAGAAGCCTGTAAAGAGCAATTGGTAGAAACCGATTATGAATATCAAACGGTAATGCGTTCATGGGGTGGTATGAAAGCCCAAATGTATAGTCTCATTGAAAAGATAGATGAAACCTGGGATGCCAAAGTCGGTCCCGCAATGGAGGCTGTTGGAGATTTTGCGAGCGATGAAAGTGATAAAGCTTATGATCTTAGGCATAAACTTATTGACGCGTTAGAAAAGTTTCAAAGAAAATTGGAAGGTGAATTATCGCAATTATTTTATGATCACGCAATTCAGATAGCCGACAAGAAGGCGCAATGCGCTCAATGTGATGCAGATATGGAAATTCAGAAGAATATTTTTAGGGCGCAATACATTACGTGTACCTACTGCAATGCCGTGAACACAATTGAACCCGAAACTAAATTCGTTAAGATAGGGTGGGGTATCGTAGACAATATTGCAGCTATGAGAATGAATGAAGGCTTTGAAAAAATGCAAAAAGAAGTGAATGCGATTCAAGAGTATAGAGGAAAAGCACCGGAGGCCTATTGGTCAACTTATGAAGACGCCTATTTTGCCTATTGGGACAGTTCCTTTAAAGAGCGGATAAAGCTTAATGCCGATGCAGCTGATAGACTTGAGCAAGATATGGGGAGAAAACGAAAAGAATTTGAAAATTATAAAGATATACAAACAAAATAGATTTAAAATATGGAAGCAATTAATGGAGTAACTTTTGAAGATTGGGGAGCTGCCTGTGGTAATATAGCACAAGGCATGAGTGCAGAAGAAGTCTGCGAAATTTTAGGGTTAGAGTTACCGGTATGGCAAAAGACCAATGACGAATGGGCCGGCAAATTGGGGGATATTATGGCTCAAGATATGAATATGGCGACGGTCTATAGTGGATTTTTTACCAATCCTAAAGTTGGAAAGTTTGCAGGTGTGTCACAAGATGCGGGCTCATCAATAGATAGTCTTCTACAAAAGGCACCGGATTTTGATACCTACCAAAAGATTTTTAGTCACCAGTCCGTTGCCTCTGAACATGGTATTGATGCGGTTACGGTATTAGAAGAGTATGGTTTAAACCTTCATGATTGGAGCCAGTTGAGTATGCATTATAGTAGCTACGCTAATTCTGATTTTCATCATACCAGCCCTGAATATATGGAACGTTATAAAGAAGTTTCTGGAGCAATCGATAAATGGGATAAACACTGGAAAGAACATTATAAAAATGATGTCGTGGACCTAGCGGACGATATCGATTTTTAAGAAAAAGAAATCCATCCTTCTAAATTAACAAGTATGAATTTAAAAAATCAAATGCGTTCGGTAATCCAATGGGAGAACCCAAGGGATTTTCAGCTTTTCTACAAATTTACAGATAGAGGAGACGAGTTGAAGAATGCGTCAAAACTAATTTTACAACCGGGCCAAGGCTGTATTTTTACTTACGAAGGTAAGGTCGAAGGTGTGTTTGAAGAAGAAGGCATACATGATTTAAAAACGAGCAACAAACCTTTTTGGACAACCATTAAAAAGTTTATGAACGCTTTCGAAAGCGAGCATAAGACCGGAATTTGGTTTTACCGTAGGTCCGACATGTTGAATATTCGTTGGGGCACGCGCATACCGATAACCTATAATGATCCGGTTTATGGCTTTCCAGTAAATTTAAGGGGTTTTGGTAATTATTCTATTAGAATTACGGAGCCTAAAAACTTCTTCTTAAATATTCTGGCCGGTAAATTAGATTATTTTGTTGATGAGCTGCAAGAGGTTTTTCTTTCCAGAATAACCCAACCGATATCGAACTACTTGGCAACGGCAAAATTCTCATATGCAGAAATAGATTCTAATATTGAGTTGATTGCAAAAGAAGCGCAATCAACATCGGTTCAAATTTTTGAAGACCTAGGATTTAAATTATTGGACTTTAGAATAGAGGGAACTTCTTTTGATCAAGAAACCAACCAAAGAATTGGCGAAATAAGCAATGTGCAAGCAGATGTTAAAGCGGCTAACATTGCTGGGGTAGATTTTGCAGAACTTCAGAAACTAAAGGCGATGCGAGATGCAGCTAAAAATGAAGGAGTAGCTGGCGCTACTATGGGCATGTTCGCAGGAATGAATATGGGCAACACAATGGGGCAACAGCAAGAGCAAAAACAACCTGAAAAAATAGATGTTCGTTCAAAATTAAAAGAATTGAAAGAGCTTTTTGAGGATGACTTGATTTCGGAAGAAGAATTTCAAGCCAAAAAACAGCAGCTTTTAGATCAAATGTAATACTATGAAGAAATTAAGCATAATATTTATACTAGTTGTCAAAGTTATGCTGGGTCAAACCGATTTTAAACCCGTTGAACTAAAGCAATTGGATGACTGGTTGGCCATTGCCAAGGCAAAATCTGAAATAAATATAAATGCAGTGCCAAATCTTCATGAAAACCATGATTTGGCCCTCAAGCATTTAGATGACTCGAATTCGCTTTTTAATTATGGCCTAAGCCTTACCACCACTTTACAGCCGGGGCTATCAACTGCAACTGAGAATCCGTTATCAAAAGGTGCTTATAAAATTTCTGAAGAAGCGGAAAGGGCTTACAAAGGGGCTATTGATTTGTTCGCGAAACATGGCAGAGCCAATATTATGTTGGGGTTGTTGTATAACCAGCTTGGTAAGTATATGTACTCAGAACCTTATTTAGAAGTCGGTCTGCAGTTAGAGGAAGGCGGTGAAGATTGGATGGTTGCTGCCAACCAATACCTGTTGGCGGGCGCTTATACGTATAATACGGAAGAAGAAAAATATCAGGAAGTTTACAATAAGTTCAAAACCTATGCTCATCAAGATGGTATAAAAGACGGTTCGTATTATTTAAAAATGGCGGTTTTATACGTCTCTTATTACGAAAGATAAATGAGCAAAAACCTTCTTTTTACACTATTGGTATTGGTTTCTATTGGCATGAACGCTCAAAAATTCAACGAATCCAGCTTGTTGGGAAGCTGGAGATTAGATTGGGTGCAAGGAGGCTTTTTTCCTAATGAGGATTTGCTGTTTGAAAAAGCTGATGGGCTGGAAGGACAGTATGTTTTTAGGTTTGAGAAGGAAGGAAACCTGAAACAGTTACTCACGGAAGCTGAATTGGATGACTGCCCTGTAGGTGCTTTTGTTTTAGAAAAGGGCTCATGGAGTTTTAGCGAAGGATATCTCACTTTAGCGTTAAAGGGTACTAAAATAGCAGATTATGATTTCGACTACGAAATCGTATACAGCCCTAAGATGGAATCAAATACTTTAAAATTATTGCTGGTTGAGGTTTCTAGGGATGTAAAAACAAAATAAAAAGTACCATAAGGCTACTTTTTGGAATAAATTCATAGCATGAAGAAGAATTTTTTTAAAATACTAATTTTCGCATTAAGTGTGTTTTTGGCAGGTTGCAAATTAGATAAGTCTAAAACACAGAACTTTAATAATTACATTACTTCATCAGGAGAAGTGTTGTCGGCTGATGAGGTTTATGTAACCACTGACGGTGAGCAATTGAAGGACAATACATTTGTTTATGGTCAAAAAATCTTCACCAACTTTGAAAATATGGATGGTTTTACCATTGAAGATGATAGGTTTTATCCTCAAATGGATGTAATCGTTACGTCGGAAGTTGGTGATACAGTTTTAAACGTTAATGACCTCTATGATGCGAAAAAAGGACTCAGTGCAAAACTAAAGACTTTGTATGGTGAATTAATACTTGCCAGACCAATTCATTCCGGAAAAAGTTATACTGCTAAATATAATATAAGAGATAGTAAAGGTGAAGGGTCGTTAAGTTCTGAAATGGATTTTTCGGTTGAACCTAACCCAGGTATAACAGTCGAAGAATCTGGTTTAACGGCGCAAGAAATCTATTTGTTCAATACGGACAGTAGAACCGTAATCACCACAGGTAATGTTCTTTTTAATGATAAGCTACAATTTCAGTTTGAGGGTCTAAAAGGCTATCAACAAAAAGATGGTTTTGTGGCACTTGGTCTATCCATAAAAGTGGTTGATGCCAAAGGCGTGCAAATAGTATATAATACAGATGCTTTTGAAAATACCCAACTCACAAAAGCTCAAATTGATGAAGGTGTTGGTGGTACATTGATTATGACCAAAGGAAGATTGAACAATCCGGTAACTTGGGATGTGGAAATTTGGGATAAAAACAGTGATGCTCGCATAAAAGGAACTACGCAGTTACAAGTGAACTAAACATAAATTATGGAAAAATCAAAAGATGCAAATTTAGAGTTGCTTAGTCAAGTGCCTGAGAACGAAATGAAACCGTTGATTGAAGGATATCTTGCCTATGTAGGGAAATATAAATATTTGCGATACATAATGTTGGGTATGGGTGCCGTAATAATAGGCTATAACGTATTTGTTGCAGGTAAAACATTTCCGATAGGCCAACTTAATACCATAAAAGAGGTCATGGCCGGTATAATGTGTCTATTCGTAATTGGTCTTTTGGTTTTGGCCGTAGTACTGTTTCGAAGAGTCAAATCGCTCAAGAGAGACCTGAATTCTAGTGCAAACAAGAACCACATTGATGAAAAGCGCTTTAGAAAAGAGTTTGACAAGTTTGTTAAATCCACTATTGGTGGGCCTGGCTTAAGATAGAAATGAAGAAAATTGTAGTTGGTTGTAGTATTGCCTTTGTTCTGATAGTTGGCATTGTGATTACGTCATTTTATTTGGTTTTTAGGACCAAAAAGAGAGATGTCTCCAATGAAGCCCCTTTTGAGGAAATTACTAGACAAAAAATCACGACCAAGGTAAAAACACAGATTCTCAAATACCCAACTCCTACGGTTTATGAAGACTACAATTATCATCTCGAAGACGGCACGGGTTTCGGAATGACTTCCGGATTGGAGATTATAGCAGAAATCCCTGTGGGTACTTCAATTACAATTGATAAGGTAGAATTGCATACTGGTCGAGTTAGTGGAACTACCTCTGCCTATCTTTTCGGGCGTGTTTTTATAGTAGAAAAACAAGAAGAGTACTTCTTTCAATATTCTTGGGGAGATTATCGTTCACTATACCAAGACCGCCCATACTGGGTTTTTGAAAAAGGTTTTTGGCAAGAAGAGGCTTTAGAAGAAAAAT
The DNA here is from genome assembly GCF_055693185.1 of Croceitalea sp. W27. Lineage (NCBI taxonomy): Bacteria > Pseudomonadati > Bacteroidota > Flavobacteriia > Flavobacteriales > Flavobacteriaceae > Croceitalea > Croceitalea sp. W27. Next base: position 1,467,219 of record NZ_CM146327.1, on the reverse strand, counting down.
ATTTTATTGAGCTGCCTTAAAAAGGGAGTAAACTAATAGATTTTTGAATTCAGAAGGGTCGAAAGGTATTAAAGGATTTAAAAAGTAGTAGGGCAAATATCGTTTTTAAAATTACCACTTCATGTTTTGGAAAAGAAAACCAAAATTACCGATTACTCTTGAAGACCAGCTTTGGGTAGAAGAATCCCTTACTTTTTTAAAAGAAAGTCTTGGGGAAGCCTTTTTGCTTAATATTTCTACGGTAACTCCAACCAGAGACTTTTTTGATTGTGATTTTGATGGTACTGAAGCGGACGCCCTATTTGTTTTTGAGCGTTGCCTAGATGTAATGAATATTTCTAACGAAAAAGTTTTACTTGAGTTTTATTCGGAAGAAAATCGTTATTTGGATGATGGCACCCTGTTAAGCACTTCGGCCGATATTTTGGGAAGGTCTTCCGGTGCTGCAGGTACCTTTCAAAAAAAAGGAGGGAAGGCTATTATTAGAATTGAAAAAGGACAATTGAAACATCCTGAAAGTCTAATTGGGACCATCAGTCATGAATTGGCACATGAAAAATTATTGGGGGAGCATCGTATACTTGAAAATGACGAATACCTTACAGATCTTACTGCAATCGCTTTCGGATTCGGAATCTTCATTGCTAATGCCAAGTTTCAATTTCAATCGGGGCAAGGTGATGGTTTTGGTTGGCAAATGCAAAGTCAAGGCTATCTACCTGAGCAGATAAGTGCTTACGCTATGGCCTCGTTATCGCTTAAAAAAAAGGAAGCTGTACAAGATTATAAAGATTATCTAGATAAATCGGTACAAAAGTATTTTGAGAGAAGTTTGGCCTATCTAAAATCTAATCAACATGATAAGGATGTTTCTGTTTTTTGGCCTGTCACCAAAAAGGAAGAAGCTAAAAAATCAATTCAACCGGTAGCGATAACTCAAGAAAAGACTAATTACTCCCAGAAAGAGCTAAAAGATATAAATCGTGAAATATGGCAAGCCTCCTATGCAGGCAATATAGATACTATTGAAGACTATTTGCGAAAAGGGGTGTCTCCTAATTTTGTAACCATTGGTGGTTCTCCTTTGGCCATTGCAGTTGCAAAAGAAAACAAAGAGCTGATTGATTGTCTTTTGCGCTATGGAGCCGACATCAATTTTGTTGAGTCAGATAATGCTATGAGCTTAGTACCGCTAATGGCGGCCTGTGAGAATGAAAATATAGCTATGATGAAATATCTAATTGGTCTCGGGGCTCAAGTTGACCGCATTAGCGGCAATAGAAAAAGTATTCTTCAAGTCGCAGTGGAAACAGGAAGTAAAGAATTGACACAATTTCTTTTAGATGAAGGGGCGAATATTGAAATTAAGTCAGGTTCCATCATGAACTTTAAAAGAACCCCAATTTGTGCGGCAGTGATGCAAAATAATGTCGAAATGGTCTCCTTTTTAGCTAAAAATGGAGCAAAAACAAAGCCCATCCGTAAATTACCAAGACATGAAATCCATCCTAAAATGGTCAAGTTTTTAAAAGTAAGAAAGTACTTGTAAAATGGATTACATTAAAATTTGCTATCGCAATAAATAAAATAATGAAACTAAAAACCGTACTGATAATTCTTAGTGTACTCGTAATCATTTTTTTGTTGGTTAAGGGTTGCACCTCATTATTAAAGAAAGAAATTAATGATTCTGTCGAAAAATTAAAGTCTGGTAGAAAGACAGCTTTTTTAAAAGATGTTGACCTTTCTGAAGAAGGCTACGCCCTTATTCTAGATGATAAAAAACCCTATGTTTTGATTGATGATGGTGAGGTTTTAAAAACAAATCAAGATAAAATTAAATTAAAAATAAGTTGGATGAACTATCTCCCTGGCGAGGGTGGTGGTTATCATGGGCTGCGCGTCTACAGGTTTAATAAGTTGATTGATGCAAAATTGGCCAGAAGTTTTAAAACTTTTGAAATCGGAGATCTTCGTAAGCATGGCAGACCGGTAGAATTAAAATCGATATATGAGACAAGAGCGGTTTATGATCGTATGAGAGATTCTTTAAATGATAAGTCAGATATTTTTATTGCAAGAACTACGGAAACGAACGGCGACGGCTATGAATATCGCTTTACGCTAAACTGCCCTTCAATACTTGTGGCCCAAAACGATTCCACCTTTAACAAAATAGATTTTGGCTACGACTTTGCAAAGCGTATTGTGGAAAGCCTTTCTTCTTATACTGGTTTTAGCGCAGAAAATAACGCTTCTAGTAGCACTGAAATTCCACCTTTATTGGCGCTGAAAAAAAATGGAGCTACCTATTATCTTAGAAACGATGAAACAAACAATACGCTTCCTTTAGAGGGCTATGAATTACATGGAAATCAACTTCTCTTTAGATGTACGAAGGCATTCTACGAACAAGTAAAAACCCATGACTTTAGCAATAGCTTCATTAGAAAAGGGCTTGCTGAAGATGAAATTAAAATGCTGATTCAAGGCAAAATTGGGCCAGATAATGGTGAAATCACAAAAGATGCCGTTTACGAATCTATGTTTAGTTCAGATTTTAAGGTAGGTAAGCTATACGAGCAGAAATATGAACTCCGTTATTTTGAATTAGTGGACCCTAACTGAAGTCTAAATACTATTTCTTCGCTGATCGATTTATGAGATAATTATATGCTGAATGGGTATTTCCTTCTTAAAACTCAAGCAATTCTAAATTTAAAAATAGAAGCCTTTAGAATCGATTGCTCAAAAAACGGAAATGGATTGATAACTATGCTATAACTGTTTTTTAAGCGCCTCTTTCATCGACTCTTTATCCTTTTCTTTTAAAGCCTCTAATTTTGCGGACTCACATAACGAGGTGAACTTCGCGTTCTTAGCAGAGAACTTTGCACAGCTTTTGCAGTATGATATGTGAAGTTTAAGCTTTAAAACTTGCCACCAAGAAGCTTCCTCATACTGACTTTTGGTGCAAATTTCCGCCGCTTTATCGCAAGATATTTTCATATTTTAAAACCAATTTTGATTCATACATCCCATAAGGGCGGTTCGGGCCCTATGGATCATTACCCAAAGGTTTGACGGATTTATTCCCAACTCATTACAAATATCTTCCGTGCTTATACCTTGAATCGTTTTCATGGTGAATACCAAAGACTGTTTTTTGGGTAATTTTGAAAGGCAATCTTGTATGGCCAGACCCAGTTCTTCATTTTCAATTGTATCATCTCCACCCTTACTAAAAGGATCCGCAACACGCTCCTCTAGCCAATCGCCCTCACTTTCTTCACTTGAGCTGTTATAGTTCATTCGCACTTCAGCCTTACCTTTTTTAGAATTGATTTTTCTATAATGATCGATTACTTTTCTTTTGAGAATGGCAATCAACCATGTGCGTTCCGCAGCATCGCCCTTATAATTTTTTGCAGATTTTAGCCCGGCAAAAAAGGTTTCTTGTACCAAGTCTTTGGCAATTTCGGAGTCGCTGACCCTAGATACGGCATAATTAAAAAGATAATCAGCGTATTGATCGACCCAAGTTTCCGGATGAAGTTCGTGTGCTGGCATATTTTTCATTGGAGATTCAAATGTAATTGATTAAACAATCATTTTAAAACAAATGACTCGTAAAGAAATCACAGAATGTTCACAGTCTTAAATTTTAGGTAAGTGTTAACAATACACTTTTAAGCACTTAATAGGCCGGCCCTTTCTAACAAAGCTTCAATCTTAGGTTCACAACCCCTGAAACGTTTGTATAGGGTCATCGGGTTTTCAGTGCCGCCTTTTGAGAGTACATGTTCTTTAAACTTTGTAGCGATCGCCTTATTAAAGATACCATGCTCTTTGAAGTAGGCGAAGGCATCGGCATCTAAAACTTCTGCCCATTTGTAACTATAATAGCCGGAGGAATATCCGCCTTGAAAAATATGTGCAAATGCCGTGCTCATACATGTTTCTGGTGTATCGGGGTATAACTGGGTTCCTTCAAAAGCTTTGTTCTCAAAGGCTTTTACATCCTTTATTTCAGAAGGATTTTTTGCATGCCACTCCATATCCAACTTTCCAAAACTGATTTGGCGCAGTGTGGCCATACCTTCTTGAAAAGTAGCAGATGCTTTTATTTTTTGAACCAATTCCATCGGTATTAACCCACCTGTTTCATAGTGGGTAGCAAAGAGTTCCAGTGCTTCTTTTTCATAGCACCAATTTTCCAACACCTGACTGGGGAGCTCAACAAAATCCCAATAAACCGATGTTCCCGAAAGACTTGGGTAAGTTGTATTTGCCAACATGCCATGCAACCCGTGGCCAAATTCATGAAAGAGTGTGGTAACTTCATTAAAGGTTAATAAAGATGGCTTTGTTGCTGTTGAGGGGGTGAAGTTGCAAACATTTGAAATATGGGGTCTGCTATCTTCTCCGTTTTTTCTAAACTGTGACTTAAAAGAAGTCATCCACGCGCCACCTCGTTTGCCCGGTCTTGGATGAAAATCTGCATAAAAAAGGGAGATAAAGTTGTTATTATTATCGTAAACCTCATAGGTCTTTACTTCTTCATGATACTTGTCTACACCAAAAACCTCTTTAAAAGTTAGTCCGAATAATTTTTCAGCCACTTTAAATACCCCGGCTATGACATTTTCAAGCTTAAAATAAGGTTTGAGCTTTTCATCATCAAGATTAAAGAGTTTTTGTTTGAGCTTTTCAGAATAATAAGCGCCATCCCATTTTTGTAAACGTTCAATTCCATCTAAATCTTTAGCGAATTGTTCGAGTTCGTAAAATTCGTTTTGGGCCGCTGGTTTTGCTTTAGTTAGCAATTCATTTAAAAAAGAAGTTACTTTTTCAGGAGTTTCTGCCATACGTTCTTCCAAAACAAAATGAGCGTGAGTTTTGTACCCTAACAGATTGGCGCGCTCATGCCTTAAATTGGCAATTTTCAGGACATTCTCTTGATTGTCAAGCGCATCATTTTTAAATGCCTTACTGCCAAAAGCCATAGAAAGCTCTTTTCGAAGCTCACGATTTTTAGCATATTTCATGAAGGGAATATAGCTTGGGTAATCTAAGGTGATTAGCCATCCATCTTTTTCTTTTGATTTGGCCAATTGCGTAGCGGCTTCTTTCGCACCTTCTGGCAGTCCGTCCAAATCTGACTCATTGGTGAGGTGCATTTGATATTTGTTGGTCTCCGCTAAAATGTTTTCACCAAATTTTAATTTGAGCTTGGCAAGTTTTGCATCGATTTCACGAAGACGCTTCTTTTTGTCTTCAGACAAGTTGGCTCCGTTGCGACTAAAACTTTTATAGCGCTTACTTAAAAGTGTGCTTTCTTCAACGGTTAAATTTAATTTTTCACGTTGATCATAAACTGTTTTCACACGTTTGAACAACTCTTCGTTTAGTGTAATATCATTACTGAATTCTGATAACAGGGGAGAAACTTCTTGCGCTATTTTTTGAATTTCTTCATTGGTTTCTGCAGAGTTTAAATTAAAAAACACACTTGACACCCTATCTAATTGATATCCCGAATAATCTAGTGCAGCAATTGTATTTTCAAAAGTTGGTGCATTTTTGTTCGTAATTATAGCATCTATTTCTTTACGAGCCTCTTCGATTACAGCTAGAAATGCAGGCTTAAAATGTTCATTTTTTATTTTTGAAAACGGTGCATGGTCGAAAGTTTGAAGTAGCGGATTTTTTTCGTTAGTTCGTTGTTGTTTGTTACTTGTTGAAGGCATGTTGAATTTCTAATTTTACTTACTACTTACTACTTACTACTTACTACTTACTACTTACTACTTACTACTTACTACTTACTACTTACTACTTACTACTTACTACTTACTACTTACTACTTACTACTTACTACTTACTACTTACTACTTACTACTTACTGCTTTAGCCCCATCAATTACTTTCTGTTTCAGGCCTTCTTTATATAAAACAACCTTATCCAGCACACATTTGTCAGAGGCCCCTAATATTTGCGCTGCCAGAATACCCGCATTCTTTGCGCCATTTAGTGCTACAGTAGCTACCGGAACACCACCTGGCATTTGTAGAATTGAAAGCACAGAATCCCACCCATCAATTGAGTTAGAGCTTTTTACTGGAACCCCAATAACGGGTAAAGGAGACATTGAAGCGACCATTCCCGGTAAATGTGCGGCCCCACCAGCACCGGCAATAATAACAGCATACCCATTTTTATGGGCATTTTTACTAAAATCGAACAATTTCTCTGGGGTTCTATGTGCAGAAACGATATCAACATCTACCTCAATATCAAACCCTTTTAAAATATCAATGGCATCTTGCATGACTGGAAGGTCACTGGTGCTGCCCATTACTACGGCTACTTTGCTCATTTTTTAAGTTATTAAAGACTCATTTTTGTATTACATCGTTCTATGGAGTCCATAGCGGCCCTCATAATTTTGTCATTCATAGTAGCTTTTGCGGCATCTCGATAATAATTAACAGCCAAATTGTACTCTTCCAATTGTTCATACATGATGGCGTATTCGTTGTAGAGCGTGTATTTATCCATTCCAGGAATATCTTTGGCCTTCTCCAAAAGTGACTTTAAATCGTCAAATCTTCCCAAAGTAGATAAAAGTATAGCATAATTTTTATACACGGCAGTATAAGTTGGGCTATGTTCTAGCGCTAACTTGTAATTTTTTTCGGCATTTTCAAAATCTCTAACCTTGGTTTCAAAGACCCAGCCTAAATGATTATAGGCTTTTCCGAATGTTGGGTCTTCCTTTAAAATAGCTTCAAATGCCTCTACAGCTACCTCTATTTTTCCTGCTTTTAAGTCTTGATCGGCCTTATTGAATTTTTCTTCTAGTCGATAACGTTTTCCAATATTCATAAAACTAAATTTCATGCGTAAAAATATGCTTTGTCTTGGGTCACTAATACCCCTGAAACAGGGATTTGCTAACCTTTTGATACTACCTTAATTTTTTCTTTTACTTTTTGAGCAACTTCCCTTGCACTCGTCATGTCTTCATCTACGATGGTCACATGTCCCATTTTACGAAAAGGTCTCGTCTGTTTCTTTCCGTAGATATGTGGGGTTACACCGTCTAATTGCATAATCTCTTCTATGTTTTCATAGACCACATTTCCGGTATGGTTTTCTGCGCCTACCAAATTCACCATCACTCCCGCAACTTTACTATCGGTATTCCCAAGGGGAAGCCCTAAAATAGCACGAATATGTTGTTCAAATTGATTGGTATAACTAGCTTCTATACTGTAATGGCCACTGTTATGAGGCCTTGGCGCAACCTCGTTCACTAAAATCGCATCTTCTTGTGTTTGAAACAGTTCTACGGCCAATAATCCCACATGCTGAATTTTATCGGCCACTTTAAGCGCTACTTCTTGTGCTTTTTGTGCTACTTTTTCATCAATTCGAGCGGGGCAGATAACATACTCCACTTGATTGGCTTCCGGATGAAATTCCATCTCAACAACGGGATAGGTCTTAATTTCCCCTTTTGTACTACGTGCAACGATTACGGCCAATTCGTTTTTGAAATTTACCATTTGCTCTGCAATACATTCTACATTGGGCAGGCCTTTTAAATCAGAAATCGAGCGCACAACTTTAACGCCCTGTCCGTCATAACCGAACTGGGCACTTTTCCATACAAAAGGAAGCTCTAAACCACCATTTGAAATGCTATCCTCAATTTCTGAGGTATAGGCAAACCTAGTAAATGGTGAAGTGGGAATGTCGTTGTCGGTATAAAACAGTTTTTGCGTTGCTTTGTTCTGAATTATACGCAATGCACTTGGTTGCGGGTAGACTTTCACCCCTTCTTCTTCTAGTTTTTCCAGAGCATCGGTATTTACATTTTCAATTTCTATGGTCAAGACATTTACGTCTTTTCCAAAATTGTAAACGGTATCAAAGTCCATCAAACTACCCAAAACAAATTCATTACAGGCAATTTTGCAGGGCGCCTCTTTTGAAGCATCTAAAACTTTGGTCTGAATGTCCCATTTTCGGGTTTCATACAATAGCATTTTACCCAGTTGTCCTCCGCCGAGAATACCTAGTTTAAAATCCGAAGAAAAATAGTGCATGTTAAATCTACTTGGAATATGAACAAAAATACATCGAATTCCCAAAAGGGTGAAGGTTTACGGCAAAAAGCACGTCTAAAAAATGCTATCTTTGCCAACTGTTAAAAAAAACAAGAACACTTTGATTAAGCTACACGACAAGCTTTTTAAACCGTATCTGAGCGAAGCTGAAATTTTAGCCGCCGTACAAAAAATGGCCGATGAAATTGCTCGTGACTATAAAGACGAAGTACCTATTTTCGTTGGGGTCTTAAATGGGTCTTTTATGTTCGTTGCAGATTTTTTAAAGGCATATCAGTTTCCGTGCGAAGTGTCTTTTGTGAAACTGAGCAGTTATCAAGGATTGACCTCTACAGGTATCGTAGAAACCTTGCTTGATGTTTCTGAAGATATTGAAGGTAGAAGTGTTATTATTTTAGAAGACATCATCGATACTGGTCGCACGTTGCAACAACTGGTGCATTTGTTTTCTAAAACCAATGTAAAAGAGTTTAAAATCGCCTCATTATTCTATAAATCTGAAGTCTATAATGGCGAGTACACTATTGACTATATCGGGCTCGATATTCCTAACCGATTTATAGTTGGTTACGGATTGGATTATAATGAGTTAGGCAGGAATTTAAAAGAAGTATATCAACTAAACCAAACCCATATGATTAACCTAGTGCTTTTTGGAAAGCCTGGTGCAGGTAAAGGAACCCAAGCTGGGTTTTTAAAGGAAAAGTATAATTTAAAACATATTTCTACGGGAGATGTTTTTCGATATAACATGAAGAACGATACCGAATTAGGAAAGTTGGCAAAGTCTTATATTGATAGAGGAGATTTGGTGCCCGATGAGGTAACCATAAGTATGTTGAAGGATGAGGTTGAAAAAAACAGCGACGCTGCCGGGTTTATATTTGACGGTTTCCCCAGAACAGCTGCCCAAGCGGAAGCTTTGGATAATTTTTTAGAATCTAAAGACATGCAGGTCGATGCTACTATAGCTTTAGAAGCGGAAGATGATATTTTAGTTGCTCGATTGTTAGAACGCGGAAAGGAAAGTGGTCGTAGCGATGACCAAGATGAAAGTAAAATTCGTAACCGATTTGATGAGTACAACCAAAAGACAGCGCCTTTAAAAGACTATTATTCAAAACAGGGCAAATTTCACGCTGTAAATGGAATAGGTGATATTGTAGAGATTACTGGCCGTTTGGCCAAAGTGATTGACGCCCTTTAAGCAATTCTTAATTATAATGGAATGCCAGATAAAGTAATAACGCCAAAATATGCATTTAAGAGTTGTTTGCTGGTGATTCTTACAATTTTGGTATTCTTAATAGGCTGCGCTTGCTATTTGATTTATACATTTTACTTTGATGATTCATTAGATTTTGAGTGAAAAAATCTTCTGTTCAAAATACCAAATAACCCATGAGAGTAATTTTATTTTTTTTGTCTTTTATTTTCATAATAGTTTCTTGTACTAATTTAAATTGGACTGATAAAATACAAGAAGAGATTACATTATTCAATAATACAGAAAAAGAAGAAGGTCTTTATCTTCTTAAAAGAAACTCTTCAACAGGAATATTTTTGACCAAATATGAATCTCGTTTTGGGTTACAGAAACTAAAAATAAGGCATCTAAATTACGGAATTCTTGATTTTGAAAGACATTTCTTTTTTAAAGATTCTTTGTTGTTGTATGCATACTATGTTGGTATTGCTCCACAATCAAAACGTGAAGAGAGTATTAAGTTTCTAGCTTTTAATGAACATTATTTTTGGAAGGATAGAAATGAAGGTATTCTTATTCAACAACAGGTGGTTTCCGATTCTTTCTATGACCAAAAAAGGGTCTTAAACCTATTAAAAGAATCACAAATTAAAAAGAAGGAAATTTCACTGAAAAAATATTCTGAAATGTTATCTTACATCGAGCAGATGAATTCTTTTGAATTGGAAAAGGTTGCCGATGAAATGATTATTAGGAACTGATTAAATAGAGAAATTGCAGTTAAAGTTTAAACCCTAAATCATTAAACCAGCGAAGCGATATGACCGAAGGTAATTTTGTTGATTATGTAAAGGCTTTTGTAACCTCTGGTAATGGGGGTAAAGGCTCCGTGCATCTACATCGCGAAAAATATATTACAAAAGGCGGCCCTGATGGTGGTGATGGCGGTCGAGGGGGTCATGTTATTATAAGAGGTAACAGTAATCTATGGACTTTGGTCACCTACAAGTTCAAAAAACATTTTAAGGCGGGCCATGGAGAGCATGGCAGTAAAAATAGAAGTAGTGGTGCCGATGGGCAAGATATTTATATGGATGTACCTTTAGGTACTGTTGTGCGCGATGCCGAAAGCAATGAAATTCTTTTTGAAATAACAGAAAACGGTGAGGAGAAAATTGTAGCGGAAGGTGGTATGGGCGGTCGCGGTAATTGGCATTTTAAGACCTCAACGAACCAAACGCCCCGTTATGCCCAACCGGGAATACCAGGTCAAGAGCAAAGCATAATCTTAGAATTAAAGTTATTGGCCGATGTTGGTTTGGTCGGGTTTCCAAATGCGGGTAAATCAACACTACTTTCGGTAATAACTTCTGCAAAGCCAAAGATTGCCGATTATGAATTTACAACGCTAAAACCCAATCTTGGCATTGTTGAATATCGTGATTTTCAAAGTTTCGTCATGGCCGATATACCTGGTATTATCGAAGGTGCTGCCGAAGGTAAAGGTTTAGGGCACTACTTTTTGCGTCATATTGAGCGTAATGCAACTTTGTTGTTTTTAATTCCTGCGGATAGTAAGGATATTACCAAAGAGTATGAAATTCTCTTGGATGAGCTGCGCAGATATAACCCTGAACTGGTAGATAAACAGCGGATTATCGCGATTTCTAAAAGTGATATGTTAGATGATGAACTTATGGCGGAGATGAAGGCAATTTTAGATAAAGACTTAAATGTACCATATATGTTCATATCTTCCGTTGCCCAAAAAGGGATACAAGAGCTGAAAGATATGCTTTGGAAGTTGTTAAACGAATAATTCCCCCTTTTTTAAATACCAACCCTATTAATTTGTAATTTTAAGTAGATTCAGCTGCAATGAAGAATTTGCTTTACATAGTTATTTTGTGTGTTTTGGTTTCTTGCAATGCGGTTCGCGTCAACTATGATTATGATAAAGCCACAGATTTTTCCAACTACACTACCTACAACTATTTTGAGGATATGCAGTCTGGCTTAAGCCAGCTAGACGAGAAACGTTTACTGAACATTTTGGATTCCACTTTGCAGTCTAAGGGATACCTGCTTTCTGAAGAACCCGAATTTTTGATCAATATTAAAAGTGCGGTATTTCAATCAAATTCAGGAAACAATGTAGGTGTTGGTGTTGGCGGTGGAGGCAGAAATGTGGGCGGTGGTTTGTCGATTGGTATTCCTGTTGGTAACTCTGGTGTAAGACGGCAAATACTTTTCGATTTTGTAGATGCTAGCAAAAATGCACTCTTTTGGCAGGCAGATACAGAAAGTAGTTTTAAAGAGAACACCACACCCTTATATCGAGAAGAACAGCTCAAGAATATCGTCAAAAAAGCATTTTCTAAATACCCTCCCGATTTAAAGTAGTAGTTTTCTCCGCTTAGATTTAGCAATTTACCGTTCGCCATAATTCACTTCGTAGTTGTTCAACTTCAAAATATATTTGAACAAAATGTAACTGAATGTAACATATTGAGCTCATAATACACTCATATATAGCATTCTAAAAAATATTCAACAATTAAAAACACATTTATGAGAACAAAGCTTTCAAATTTATTTGCAACGGCTGTTTTCCTTCTAATAGGAGTTAGCAGTTATGCACAAGATATTTCCGGTTCTTGGAAAGGGACCTTATCGGTTCAAGGAATGGAGATGCCATTAATCTTTAATGTATCTAATGAAGATGGGGTATTAAAATCTACAATGGACAGCCCATCGCAAGGTGCTATAGATATCCCTATGGATGAGACTACATTTTCTGATAATCAACTCACAATCGTATTCAAGCAGGCGGGTATTAAGTATGTTGGTACTGCAGATGGTGGAGCTGTAAATGGCACTTTTTATCAAGGTGGAATGGAGTTTCCTTTAAATTTAGAAAAAACGGTAAAAACGATTCCTGGTAATCCAGAATTGGTTTCATTGGATATGGATTTGCAAAAGCTGGCAAGCCTTGATGAAGGAAATTACAGATATACAGTTGAAGATTATTTTGCCAAACCTAAAGCTTCTACTTTTAGATTTTCTCCTGACGGAAAATACATGTCTTACCGTGAGAAAGATGAAAATGGAAAGCGCCATATTTATGTAAAAAATGTAGTGACCGGTGAAGCAAAGAGAGCTATCGAAGAAAAAGAAGAATTAGTTAGAGGTTACGGTTGGATCAACAATGAAAGGTTGGTTTACCTTATGGACAAGGGCGGTGACGAAAATTACCATGTTTACGCCATTAACTTAGATGGTAGTAACCTTAAAGATTTAACTCCTTTTGATGGAGTTCAAGCACAGTTTTCTGACCTTTTGAAAGAAGACAAAGACCATATTATTGTACTGATGAATAAGAACAATAAACAGGTTTTTGAACCTTTTAAAGTAAATGTAGTTAATGGAGAACTAAAACAATTGTTCAAAAACGATGATCCTGCGAACCCTATTGCGGGGTATAATTTTGATAAAGACGGCAACCTTAAAGCCTATACAAAAATCAGGGATGGGGTAGAACAAGACTTATATTATGAAGATGGTAAAGGCGGTTTTGAAGTAATTAAGAGTTTAAGCTGGAAAGATGCTTTTGGAATATTGAACTTTGACCATGCCACAGAAAATCCTCATGATGCTTATATGGTCTCTAACATAGAAAGCGATAAGTCCAAAATTGTACTTTACGATTTAAAGGAAGCCAAGGTTATTAAGGAAGTTTTTTCTAATGAAAACTTTGACGTCTCCAACATGAGTCTGTCAAGAAAAAGAGGCTACGAACTGGACTTTGTTTCTTATGAGGGTGAAAAAAGTGTAATTCTTCCTGTAAGCGATTCTTATAAAAAACTGCACAAGCGAATTACTACTAAATTCCCGGGCAAACAGTACAGCATAGCTGATGCTACAGATGATGAGAATAATCTTTTGATTTTTCTACAGAGCGACCGTTTGTATGGCGAATACCATTCTTATGACGTTAAAAAAGATGAGTTCAAGTTTTTGTACAATTTAATGCCTCAATTAAAAGAGGAAGATATGTCTGAAATGCGCCCTATTACTTTTAAAAGTAGAGATGGTTTAACAATTCATGGCTATATCACCTTACCTAAAGCCGCTTTGGCCGGTGAGAAAGTCCCTGTAATAGTTAATCCACATGGTGGTCCACAAGGTATTCGAGATTCGTGGGGCTTTAATCCAGAAGCGCAATTGTTTGCCAGCCGTGGGTATGCCACCTTACAGGTTAATTTCAGAATTTCCGGAGGTTACGGAAAAGAATTTTTGGAATCAGGTTTCAAACAAATAGGTAGAAAAGCCATGGATGATGTTGAAGACGGCTTAAAATATGTAATCGACCAAGGTTGGGTAGATGCTAAAAAAGCAGCTATCTACGGCGGTAGTCATGGTGGCTATGCGGTACTTCGAGGTATGACCAAAACACCTGATTTATATGCTTGTGGTGTAGATTATGTGGGAGTTTCCAACTTATTCACCTTTATGAAGACTATTCCGCCTTATTGGAAGCCTTATTTGAAGATTATCAAAGAAATTTGGTATGACGAAGATATCGCAGAAGAAAAGAAAATTATGGAAGAAGTTTCACCGGTATATCAAATAGACAAAATAAAGAAGCCTTTATTCGTAGTTCAGGGTGCCAATGACCCACGAGTAAATATTGACGAATCTGACCAGATTGTTAGTGCTCTTAGAGGAAAGGGCTATGATGTGCCTTATATGGTAAAATATGACGAAGGCCATGGTTTTGCTAAAGAAGAGAACTCAATTGCACTATACAAGGCTATGATGGGGTTCTATGCGAAGCATTTAGGACAGGATGGGATTCCTACACCTTTAAAAAACTAAATAACCAACCATAACTTGTTGCAAGGGAGCCATTTGGCTCCCTTTTTTATTGAGATGCATTACAATTTTCAATTCGGTAATCGCTAATTACCGTTCGGTAAGTCCGTTTGACCGTTGGTCATAATTTACTTTCAAAACCATTCGTTTGAGCATACTTTTACTTCATAATCAAACAAAAACAACTAGTAATGATAACACTTGCGAAACTTATAATAGAAGCGGTATTAGCCATTTTACTTTAATAATAACCATTAAAAACCATAACAATGAAAAACTCTAATAACATAAAGCAGGTAGTATTTATAATAGGATTTTTAACCCTTTTAGTAGGCCTATTTAATGTAATAAGTAATAGCCTTATGACGAACTTTCTTCCCTTATACATTGGCCTTGCCTTAATCGGATTGTCTGTTTCTCATAAAGAAGACAAAGCAAAAACTTTAAATGCTTAATTATGAATAAGACAAGAACTTCACTTTGGATCGCAGGAGGAATGCTCATGCTAAGTGCAATTTTCAGTCAAATTCTAACAAAAGATATTGCCCAGGTATTAGTCCTGGGCTTGTCAGGTTTAGGCTTCACTATTCTAGGTTTTTCGAAGCAGGGGAGAAAACAAATGGCCTGTGAGGCAAAATCGCTAAAAAAGAGTCCTATCAAGACAACCTTGATGCTATTAGGATTTACTTTGTTCTTTGGAGGATTGGGCTATTTTTTTGGACAAATGCTATATCACATAATCAATTAGGTCTAAATGATTAAAAAGGAAATACTAACATTACAGAAAGTTTTTTATACCATCTTGTTCATCTTATTGTTTTACTATTTAGGTAAATTCGCAGGATTCATATTACATTTTTTTGGTTTGGTGCTGTAACCTTTAATTTATGACCTTAAAACAAAAGAATTATAACCAGATTTTTTGGGTGCTTCAGCTTTTGGGTTGGGGTTCCTTTTTTTTATTGGTCTTTCTAACATTGCGAACAGATGGAGGTATAATAGAAAAAACTATTTTTTACATTTCAATGTGTATTGTTGGGATTTTACCAACGGGACTACTACGATTTTATCTAAAAAAGACAAATAGTGTAGCTAACTTCAATTTTTTTAATGTATTTAAGATTATTGTTGGTGTGGCTCTGGCGGCTTTATTAATGATAAAGCTGCCTCGGCAGTTAGGCAGGTTGTCTCGCTTTTTAATGGATGTACTATTAGATAATCCGAATTTAGATATTTCGGCACCTGTTGCTGGCGAAAATAGTGCCCCGACCTATTTGGGCTCACTACTTTTGATTTTTGTTTGGACTGTTATTTATTTGACGATTAAGTATTTTATTAGATTAAATAAAATACGGGCAGATAAACTTCAACTAAAAGAGTCTATCAAACAAGCACAGCTCAATACATTACGGGGTCACTTAAACCCAGATTTTATTGTAAATGCCCTTAATGGAATAAAAGCATTAATGCCTCTTGATGTAAGCAAATCTAGGTCGCTACTGACACAATTATCTGAAGTATTGCGCTATTCGTTGACCAAAAACAACGTAAATAAGGTCAGTTTAAAAGACGAAGTAGAACTTGTAGAGAACTATGCCAACCTAATTAAAACGATATCCGAATCTAAACTTGATATAAGGTGTAATATAGAACAACGCTTACTTCATCACGAAATTCCGCCGATGCTATTGGTGAATCTTTGTGAGGTTGGCACTAAAAGCGATAGTCCAAAATCCAAGGAGCAAAAAAATATTATATTCCATGTTGACAAAATTTCGAATTTTTTAAAACTGAGAATAGAATACAATGATTTTACAGAATCTAATTTGGATACTGTATTGATGAAAAGAATTAAGCAGCGTCTAAAATTATTGTATAAAACTTCTGCGGAATTTAAAAAGAGAAGTACCGATTCTGGAGTTCAGATTAAGATAAATCTGCCCTTAATAGTTCAAAATCAATAAAAGAATGAAAGCTAAGAACAAAGAGCGTCTTTTTTGGTTATTACAATTAGCGGGTTGGGGTGTAACTAATGGTTTCATATTTGTTTTCCCTTTCGGGTTCAGTACAAAGTATATGATATATTCATTTTTAACTGCTACACTTCTCGGTATTTTGACAACTTCGCTGTACAGAGCTTACTTAAGGAAAAATGTGGGCCTAAGTTTTAATGAGAATAAAAAAGTGCTAAAATTACTAGGAGCCTTTTTAGTATGCAGTATTTCATACTTTGGATTAGTAATTTCAGTAGAGTATCTCTATGAAAGTATTTGGGAGCGAACGGAAAGTGAGCTTGCTTTTATCAAGGAGAATATGAGCTTTGGCTTGGCCCTTTTTAATGTCTTTTTTACGATTTTTGGTTGGACCGCTATTTACTATGGGGTTAATCTGGTCTTAAAGGCGAACAAAAACAATCTCGAAAAACTAGAACTAAACGCAACGCTAAAAGAAGCACAGTTAAATACCTTAAGAGGGCAGGTTAATCCTCATTTTATGTTCAATAGTCTAAATAATATTCGGGGCTTAATGTTGGAAGATGTTGACAAGTCTAGTGAAATGATTACAAAGCTTTCTGAAATGTTACAATTCGCCATGGCGAAAAATTCGGTGGATGCGATACCGATAAAAGATGAGCTTGAAATGGTCGAAAACTATATTAGTCTGTCTAAAATACAAATGGAAGATAGACTGCAATTTGAAAAAAATATTGAAACCGAGGTACTTGATTCAAAAATACCGCCTATGATTATTCAACTTTTAGTTGAGAACGCTGCAAAACACGGTATTGCCAATTTAAAGAATGGAGGAATTATAAAACTTCAAATAGCAAAATCGGAAGATAATTTGAATATACTTGTTTCCAATTCCGGTAAGCTTCAAATTGCGGAGAATTCTACGCAATTAGGGTTGAAAAATATCAAACAAAGACTAAGGTTATTATACGGAGAAAAAGCAAACTTTAGTCTTAATGAGGTAGGTGAAGAGGTGGTTGCAGAAATAAATATTCCACAGATATGAGTATAAAAGCGGTAATAGTTGAAGATTCGCGCTTAGCTCGTAATGAGTTAAAAGAGCTATTAAAAAGCCACTCTGATATTGAGCTGATAGGCGAGGCAGAAAATGTGGATCTGGGTTATGAGTTGATACAAACAACACATCCTGATTTGTTGTTCCTTGATATAAATATGCCCGAGAAAGATGGTTTCGAACTTTTAGAAATGCTCGATGATGTACCCATAACGGTTTTTACGACTGCTTTTGATGAATATGCGATTAAGTCGTTTGAATATAACGCTTTAGACTATTTGCTTAAACCGATCAATGACAAGCGTTTTGCTGCGGCTATTGAAAAGGTAAAATCTAAGATAGCGGCTAAAGAAGAAGAAAATGGTTCTTCTGTCAAGCTTACCGAGAGTAGTCAAATTTTTATAAAAGATGGAGAGCAGTGTTGGTTGGTAAAAATTGGCGAAATCTCCCATTTTGAAATCGTTGGTAATTATACCCGCGTATTTTTTCAGGGGAATAGACCAATGCTATATAAATCATTAAATCAGATTGAAGAGAAATTACCAGAAGGTTCTTTTTTTAGGGCTAATCGCCAACAGATAGTTAATACCAATTTTATCGCTACTGTAGTTCCGTGGTTTAATGGAAAATTAAAACTTACGATGCAAAATGATGATGAGGTAGAAGTTTCAAGAAGGCAGTCTTATCTCTTTAAAGACCGAATGAGTTTTTAAATAAAAAAAGCCTCTCAATTTGAGAGGCTTTTTTATTAAGTTCTTTATCCTTTCAACATTGCCGAGTAACTATCTTTATAACCAATTAAAGTAATTACATTCAGTAAAAGCAATCCAATGGCAGGGCCAATATTAGCGGGGTCTAAAGTAGCGTGAAAAAGTACGGCGTTTACCGAAACACTCATTAGAATAACGGTTAGTAAAGCTCCCCATTTATTAAAAATAAGGGCAAGACCAGCTACCACTTCAACAATTCCGACCAGATTTAATGTTTGACTTTTAGCCAATGCGCCAAAATAATTGAGTGCATCTCCGGTCAGCTCAAAAGCGGGTAAAAAGTTTAAAAACTTGTTGAGTCCAAATACTAGAACAAATAGTCCCAATAAAATTCGAACTACTAAAAAGATTTTTGATTTCATTTGTTAAAAATTTGTTGGTTTGTCGATAAAACTAAACAAAATTTACAAAATCATCATTTTTAATGGTGAAGTACTGTAATTGACCTATCTGTACTCGTCTCTTGCAGGGCTAAAAATATCCATGAGCTTACAGGTGGTTAAGGCCTTTCCACTATGCGGAATGTTAGATGGTATGATTACGACATCTCCGGGTTTATAAGTCTTTGTAGTTCCATCCAAAGTAAACTCAAAAGTACCCTCAACAACATGCATTATTTGTTCATGAATATGATGGTGCTCAGGTACCTCCGCTCCTTCGTCCACATCCCAAAAAACCCAAGTCATCGATTCTGAATGGACTAGTTTGCCGTGATAACCGGGCATTATTTCTTTAGAAGGTATAGTTGATAAGTTCATGTTTTTATTTTTTTTCAAGATATGAATTATTAAAAATACTGTGTGGCTTTGTTATCTTTAAACCGAAATAAAACTTTAATGAAAATACATTTTATAGCCATAGGTGGTGCGGCAATGCACAATCTGGCCTTGGCTCTTGCAGAGAAAGGATATAAGGTAACCGGCAGTGATGATGTTATTTATGAACCATCTAAAAGCAGGTTGAATAACAAAGGGCTTTTGCCAGAACAATTTGGCTGGTATCCAGACAAAATTCATGAAAATTTAGATGCTGTCATCTTAGGTATGCACGCTAAAACAGATAATCCTGAGTTGCTAAGAGCACAAGAACTGAGGGTTAAAATATATTCTTACCCTGAGTTTTTATTTGAGCAATCTAAAAATAAGACGCGCGTTGTAATTGGGGGTAGCCACGGCAAAACTACCATTACCTCAA
Organism: Croceitalea sp. W27; assembly: GCF_055693185.1. NCBI lineage: Bacteria > Pseudomonadati > Bacteroidota > Flavobacteriia > Flavobacteriales > Flavobacteriaceae > Croceitalea > Croceitalea sp. W27. The sequence continues at coordinate 1,448,010 of NZ_CM146327.1, read as the reverse complement.
TGATTTTACACGTACTCAATTACCACAATATTGATGTAGATTATATGGTAGGGGCCCAGTTAGAGGGTTTTGATTGTATGGTTCATCTTACTGATAAGAACGATTTTATCGTTTTAGAGGGTGATGAGTACCTGTCATCTCCAATAGACCGTAGACCCAAATTTCATTTGTACCAACCCAATATTGCACTCTTAAGCGGCATTGCTTGGGATCATATAAATGTTTTTCCAACGTATGAAAACTATGTTGAACAGTTCAAATTATTTGTAGATAGTATTGTTAAGGGTGGAAGCGTAACCTATAATGAAGAAGACCATGGTTTAAAGGAAGTGGTAGAGAGCTCGGAGAATACCATTAGAAAGATGCCTTACCAAACCCCTGAGTATAGTGTGGAGAACGGTGTTACATTTTTAGAGACCCCTGAAGGGCCTATGCCCATTGAGGTGTTTGGTAAACATAACCTTAATAATTTATCCGGCGCAAAATGGATATGTCAAAATATGGGGGTTGATGAACTTGACTTTTATGAGGCCATTGCCACGTTTAAAGGGGCATCAAAAAGGATGGAGAAGATTGCCGAGAATGAAACTAGTGTTGCTTTTAAAGATTTTGCCCATTCACCAAGTAAAGTTGAGGCCACAACTAATGCGGTTAAAGAGCAATATCCTGAGAGAAGACTTTTGGCGTGTTTGGAGCTTCACACCTATAGTAGTTTAAATGCCGAATTTTTGAAAGAGTATAAGGGAGCATTAAACGCTGCAAATGAGGCTGTGGTTTTTTACTCGCCCGATGCTGTTAAAATAAAAAGACTTGACGAAGTGACGGAAAAGCAAATAGCTGATGCCTTCCAGAAAAAGGAATTACAGGTCTTTACTGACCCAGAGGCTTTTAAAGGGTTTCTTTTTAATCAAGATTTCGAGAACAAAGCGTTATTATTGATGAGCTCAGGTAATTATGGAGGTCTAAATTTCGACGAAATCTCTGAGGTTATGGGTTAGTGGGCAAACCTTAAACCCCAAATTGCTTTAAATGATGATCTAGATGCTTGTATTGCATTTGCCCCCACTGTTCTTTAGTAAATGTGCCAAAAGCAGGATGCGGGTACCAAGTTACTCTTGAGTCTAATTTTGCAAATTCATCAACCAAACCTCTTAACTTGTCGTACTCAGCTTTAAATTCTTTTGGCTCTTTTGCTTTTAATTGTGGGGCGGTGGGTAGGTTTTTACGCCAGGGTTTATCGTTATATAGCGACTTTTTAAAAAAAGTCTTTATAAACCAGTTTCCTTTAGAATTGTTTTCTCTATTGTCAATAGCCAATTTTAAAGGGTATTGGCAATGCCAAGCCATTTGCCCTACGGTCATTTTACCCCACAAACGCTCAGAATTTTCATTGAGCTTCTCCATTCGATCTTTAATTTCTTCGTAGGCATCGGTCTCTAAAAGTGATTTCATTGTATTATAAATTTCATTTTCAAGATACAAAGTATAAAGCTCAAACTCAAGAGTTAGGTGTCAAATCGTTTTTTGCGATTAAATTCGAACAATCCCATTATCTTTAACAAATGCAAAAAAAGTCTACTTCCTTTTCAATTAAAGATTGGGCAGATGATGATAAGCCTAGGGAAAAATTGGTGCAAAAAGGGCGTTCAGTTTTATCTGACGCCGAACTCATCGCTATCTTGATAGGATCCGGTAGTAGAGATGAAAGTGCCGTAGATCTTTCGAAAAGAATTCTGGCGGCTACGGAAAACAGCCTTAATGAACTTGGAAAGCTTACCATTAAGCAATTGATGCAGTTTAAGGGTATCGGTGAGGCCAAGGCAGTAACTATTGCGGCAGCTTTAGAAATTGGTAGGCGAAGAAGAGGTGGGCCAGCTCAAAAAGTGAGCAAGATAAATAGCAGTGCCGACGTTTTTGAATTATTACAACCCATTTTAGGAGAACTACCTCATGAAGAATTTTGGATTGTATATCTCAATAATTCCAATAAAATTTTACACAAAGAACAGTTAAGCAAAGGCGGTATTACGGGCACTTTGGTAGATGTGCGTTTGGTATTAAAGCAAGCCTTAGCGTATGGAGCGGTAGGTTTGATATTGGCTCACAATCATCCATCGGGTACTTTAAAGCCCAGTTCGGCAGATAAGCAAATTACCAGTAAATTAAAAACGGCTGCGGCGGCATTGGATATAAAAATACTTGATCACCTAATCATAACTGAAAAGGCTTACTTTAGTTTTGCCGATGAACAAATGTTATAAATGCTTCTAATTTACACGCATAAAATATCCAAACGTTTCACTTATACTATGAAACACATCTTTACCCGAATTTTGGGTATTGAGGTTAGTTTTACCACTACGGTAGAAGATTTTATTAAACATTCGGGTCCTAAAATCACTTACACCAAGCAGCCCTTACAGAACGAATTTTTTATTAAAAGTAATAGCTTGTTATTTGAGCAAGGTATCGATGATATTCTAATTGAGGTTAAAGATTGGGAGGGTTTCCCTTGTTTTTTCGAAGCTGATGAGAGAAGTAATATCCCCTTTGATATTTTTGCGGCCAGTTTTTACCTTATAAGTAGATATGAGGAGTATCTGCCCCATGTTAAAGATGATTTGGGCCGTTTTCCGGTAAAAGAGAGCCTGGCCTATCAAAATAATTTTTTGCAGCGTCCGATAATTGATCTTTGGGCGAAAAAATTCTTGTTTTTATTAAAAGAACGGTTTCCTGAGATACAACAGAGAAAAAAGAAATATCAGTTTACCTCTATAGTTAACGTTACCACTTCGCATGCCTTTGCCTATCGTGGTTTTGTGCGAACCATAGGCGGAATATTGCTAGACTTGAGCAAGTTGAAATTCTTGCGTTTGGCCAAGCGTGTTATGGTTTGGATAAACCCTAAAAAAGACCCTTACAATAACTTTGCTTACTTAATGAACTTGCATAAAGAGGTAAAGTGTAAAACCATGTTCTTTTTCCAATTTGCAGATTATTCGAGGCATGATAAGAATGTATCCGTTTTTAAAAATAAGTTCCGGTTTTTGATCAAGTCAGTTGCTGATTATAGTATCGTTTCCCTAAGTGCTTCATATGGCTCTTCGTTGAGCAATAAGATTTTAAAAGAAGAGAAAAGCAGATTGGCCAATCTAATCAATAGACCTGTTAATTATTCTAGAATGCGATATAATAGAGTGCAAATACCTAAAACGTATCAAGATTTAGTAGAAGCGGAATTTACCGAAGATTATACTATGGGCTATACGCATGAAATGGGTTTTCGGGCAGGTACATGTACGCCATTTTATTTTTATGATATAAATCTTGAGGTGCAACAACCTATTAGAATTCATCCATTTGCGGTTTGTGATTACACATTCCTAAAATTTAAAAAACAGGGGCAGGTGTTCGATAAACTTGATTTTATGTATAGGGAGATCAAAGAGGTGCAAGGAGATTTTAATATGGTTTTTTCGAATGAATTATTAGGAAGCTCTAATCGTTTAAAATGGCTCGAACTATACAAAGCAACTCTTAAAAGATATTATGTTTAAGGAACCTATTACGGACGTTTTTTTTGATTTAGATCATACGCTTTGGGATTTCGAAAAAAACTCTGCCTTGACCTTTGAAAAAATTTTGACGGATCATGAAGTTGGTGTGGGCATAAATGATTTTTTAGAAGTTTATGTTCCCATTAATTTGGTGTATTGGAAATTGTATAGAGAAGAGAAAGTAACCAAAACTGAACTTCGCTACCAACGGCTTAAAAAAACTTTTAATGCCATTGAGTTTGATGTTTCTGATGATTTAATCGATATTCTATCAGAGGAGTATATAAACCATCTGTCCTCATACAACCATGTATTTCCATATACCTTTGAAATTCTTGATTATTTAAAGCCAAAGTATAAGCTTCACATAATAACCAATGGTTTTCAAGAAATACAAGATAAAAAGCTGAAAAATGCTAATCTGTATGATTATTTTGAACAGATAGTGAATTCTGAAATGGCCGGTGTAAAAAAACCCAACCCGAAAATATTTGAACTGGCTTTAAGTTTAGCCAAAACACAAGCCAAGAATTCTGTTATGATCGGTGATAATTTAGAGGCTGATATACTAGGGGCGCAAGCCATGGGATTCCAAACTGTACATTTTAATGCCCACAATGAACCCAAGCATAATTTTTGTAAAATGATTGATGGTCTTGACGAAATAAAACAGATTTTGTAGAGTTATACTAGTAGGGTTCAACCTTTTTAAGTTGTTCTTATTACACTATAAATAATGCTATGAAAAAAGTTCTGAGTTACTTTTTCCTTTTTCTATTAGTTTCTTGTGCCGAAGAGCAGAACTTTGATCAATTCGATGATTTAAGTGTTGTTCCTACATTGGCTACAGGAATATTTTATTTCGAATCTCCAGAAGATGTTATCAATCAATTACCCCCAGGAAGTTTCTACAATCAAACATTCACTTTTGAAGCTTTTAATGAGGCCTTTGTTTCAGAAAGGGTATTAGATGGCGCTATCACCTATCAATTGGAGAATACGACAAGTAAAGAATTAAACTTACTGGTCGAGTTTTTAGATGCAATGGATAATGTTTTGGACAGTGAATCTTTTAGAATGCAGCCTCAACCGTCACCTTTGCTTGAGCGTGAAGTAGCTTATGGCAACGGAGATAGAAGTTTAGATATATTAAGAAATACAACAAGAATAAGAGTAACTAGTGAAAATCTAGGCGATAATACAAGCGAATCTTCAGCTAATGAACCTAGAGTAATCTTAAGATCTAGCGCAGTATTTAGGGTAAGACTACAATGATAAAGATTAGACTAGTTCTTTTTACTATGCTTTTTAGCGTGGCCTACCTCGGTGCGCAGAATAAACAGTTGCTTTATGATTTTTATGAGATCCCACAGTCCTTACTCATAAATCCTGGAGTCAAAACGCCTTACAAATGGCATGCAGGTATACCGGCAATCTCTGGTATTGCGGTGCAGGGTGGTACAAGCGGAATTACAGTAAATGATTTGTTCGCAAATGATGGAATTGATTTTACCGATAAAGTGAGAGACAAGGTCGTTAATGGCTTAAGTCAACGAGACGAATTTGGGGGTAGTTTACAATTAGATATTTTAAACATTGGTTTTAGAAACGTTAATCGACCTGAAGATTATTACTCTTTTGGTGTTTACGGAGAATTATCCGTAACGCAATATTGGCCAAAAGATTTAGCGATTTTGGCTTTTGAAGGTAATGCCAATAATTTAAACAGAAGGTTTAGTCTTAGCCATCTTACGACCTTTGGTGAAGGTTTAAGTGTGTTTCACTTCGGAATTAACAGAAAAGTAAGTGATAAATTAAGATTAGGGGCAAGAGGGAAAATATACTCAAGTATCTTCGAGGCGAAATCAAAATCGAATAGTGGCTATTTTGTAACAACTCAAGGACAAAATAATCTTCTTAGAAATACGCTTGTTGCAGATGTGCAGTTACAAACCTCAGGTTTGAACGAAATCGTTGAAAACGAAGACTCAAACGAAAGTATTGGTAGTTTGCTGGTAAGAAGAGCACTATTCGGAGGTAATTTAGGCTTGGGGTTCGATGTTGGGTTTACCTATCAATTAAATGAAAAAACAAGCATAACAGGAAGTCTGCTAGATGTGGGTTTTATTAACCATACTAAAGATGTTAAAAACTTTACTTTAGAAGGTACAGCCTCTAATGAGGGTATAGAAATTATTTTACCCGAATCTTTTGAAGATTTGAATAGTGATATCTGGGAAAACTTGATAGATGATATTGAAGCTCAGGTGCCATTTGAAACAAATAGTGATTCTTATATCACCTTAAGGCCCATAAAACTAAATGCATCGATTCGATACAATTTTGGTGAACAAAGACAGAAAACCGAAGATTGTTATTGCGGAATCAATGGAGTTGAAAACAATAGCCCCTTCGACTATAAGAATGCCGTGGGCGGCCATTTGTTCGTTATAAACAAACCCAAAGGCCCACAAGCTGCTTTAACTGCTTTTTACCAAACAAGAATTGGTAACGCTTTAGCTCTTAAAGCTACCTACACAACCGATAAGTTTACTTTCACTAACATCGGATTAGGTCTTAATTTTCAGGCAGGTCCGGTTAACTTTTATATTCTCGGAGATAATTTGTTAGGTTACCGAAATATTCCTGATAGTAACTATGCATCTTTACAGTTTGGATTTAATATTATATCTTGGAACAGTAATTGATTACTGTTTTCCATGAAAAATATCATTTGTTTCTTCGCGCTAAGTTTCGCTATTAATTTCTTTGGTAATGCCCAATTGAACAACTACAAGTATATGGTTGTGCCCAAACAGTTCGATGCATTTAAAGAAATGAATCAATACCAGACAAGTACATTAGTGAAATATCTTTTTACTAACAATGGATACACAGCAATTTATGATGATCAACTGCCTGAAGATTTACTGAATAATGGCTGTTTGGCACTAAAAGCCAATTTAGATGATAGGTCTTCTCTTTTTGCCACCAAAGTGGCTATAGTTCTTAAAGATTGTAATGGAGTAGTAGTTTATACAACGCAAGAAGGTAGAAGTAAGATTAAGGAATACAAATCGGCTTATGCCGAAGCTATACGACAGGCATTTAAGTCTTTTGAGCTGCTAAATTACCAGTACGAACCGAAAGAGAACGAGATTGAAAAACCCATAACGGTAAGTTTTAAAAATGATGTAAAATCATTAAATACTGAACCGGTTACATCTGTCTCTAAGACGAATCAAAATGAAATGGCTGAAGCGACCAAAGAAATTCAGAAAAATAAACCTGTTGTTGGCGAAGAGCAAGTGAAGGAGGTAGCGATGGAGAAAGTTGTTTCTTCTTCGGTTAATACAACCTCGGAAATTCTATATGCCCAACCTATTGAGGGTGGATTTCAATTGGTGGATAGCACACCAAAAGTTCAATATAGATTAACAGAGACTTCTGTGAAGAATGTTTTCTTGGCGAGTCATGAAGATAAAAATGGAGTTGTTCTTAAAAAAAATGATAAGTGGTTTTTTGAGTATAGTGATAACGGCGAAAAAGTTCTTAAAGAGTTGAATATTAAATTTTAGAACTCATATTTATCTTTCCATCTTTTTTTTAAAAAATCGCGCATGGCATTTTCTCTAGGGTTATTGCCCAACCTAAAGAAAGAAGTGCCTGAAATTTCATCGGGCAAAAATTCTGATTCTACAAAATTATTATCATGGTTATGGGCGTACTTGTAATCTTTACCATAGCCTAAGTCTTTCATAAGTTTGGTAGGGGCATTTCGTATATGAAGAGGTACGGATAAATCTCCTGTTTCTTTTACTTTTTGTTGTGCGAGGTTTATGGCCATGTAACTGGCGTTACTTTTTGGAGAGCTTGCCAAATAAGTGGCACATTGACTAAGAATTATACGAGCTTCCGGAAATCCGATGGTGTTTACTGCCTCAAAAGTAGAATTGGCAAGCACGAGAGCGGTAGGGTTGGCATTTCCGATATCTTCTGAGGCAAGAATAACCAATCTACGCGCTATGAACTTAACATCTTCACCACCTTCAATCATTCGCGCTAACCAATAGACCGCAGCATTTGGATCGCTGCCACGAATAGATTTTATGAAAGCAGAAATAATATCATAATGTTGCTCGCCAGTTTTATCATATAAAACGGTGTTCTTTTGAACTTTCTGTAAGACCAAATCATTGGTTATAGTAATCTTAGCTTTAGATTCTGAATTAATAAGTAGTTCAAAAATATTTAAGAGTTTTCGTCCGTCTCCACCAGAGAGTCTTAATAGGGCTTCGGTTTCTTTGAGTTGTACCTTTTTAGTTTTTAAATGCTCATCTTTTGAAAGTGCCCTTTTTAATAGAGCTTCTAAATCTTCTTTTTCAAAAGAATTTAAAATATACACCTGGCATCTTGATAGTAAAGCCGGAATTACCTCAAAACTCGGATTTTCGGTAGTTGCACCAATCAATGTTACCCAGCCTTTTTCCACCGCGGCTAGCAAAGAGTCTTGCTGCGATTTGCTAAAACGATGAATTTCATCGATAAATAGTATAGGGTTTTTAGCAGTAAACAACCCGCCACTTTGTTTGGCTTTTTCAATGACCTCACGAATGTCTTTCACACCACTGTTTATGGCACTTAAGGTGTAAAAAGGGCGCTTGCTTTCTGCTGCAATAATGTTGGCTAAAGTTGTCTTACCCGTGCCAGGAGGCCCCCAGAGGATTAGAGACGGAATTATGCCCTGCTTAATTTGATGGGTCAAAGCTCCTTTTTCACCAACCAAATGAGCCTGACTAATATAGTCTTCTAAACTTTTTGGTCGCATGCGCTCTGCGAGAGGTTCATTCATTTTATAAAAATAACTAAAAATGAGTGTGACAATTTATCCGATTTTGCAATTGTGGAAAAGAAATTGCGACTTTAGTGTTATGTCATCAGAGAATCATTTGAAATTTTCTAATAGCGTGCTATTTATACCATTGTTTGTGGTACTTAGCATCTGGACTGTTTTTTGGTTTGAAATAAAATTCAATATCAATTTAAATGAATTTGGTATTGAACCAAGGAGTATAAAAGGCCTTAGAGGAGTACTTTTTTCTCCGTTTATTCATGGTTCAGTCGAACACTTATATAATAATACCATTCCCTTGGCCACTTTAACCGCGGCCATTTTCTACTTCTATAATAAAGACGCCGGTAAGGTTTTATTTTTTGGAGCGCTATTCTCAGGGTTGCTGACATGGTTTATTGGTAGGCCTTCATATCATATAGGTGCAAGTGGACTTATTTATGTTTTGGTGAGTTTTATCTTCTTTAAGGGGATTTTTGCACGGCATTATAGACTAATAGCCTTATCTCTTGCCATGGTTTTTTTATATGGAAGCATGATTTGGTATATTTTTCCGATTAAAGAGGGTATTTCATGGGAGGGCCACTTATCTGGTTTTTTAGTGGGTTTGATACTTGCTCTTGTTTTTAAGACAAAACTTGTAATTGAGAAAAGATACTCTTGGGAAAGAGATGATTATAACGAGGAAGAAGATGAGTTTCTAAAACATTTTGATGAAGATGGCAATTTTATTGAAAGTGTTGACCCGCCGATTAATGAAGTGAAGATCAGCTATCACTTTAAAGAGAAAAAAGACAGGGAAGAGGGTTAAAGCTGTCGCTGCCTAACTACTTCGTACAAAAACACACCACAGGCTACAGAAACATTTAAAGAGGCTATTTCGCCCATCATTGGTAGTTTTGCCTTATTATCGACCATTTTTAGAATAGATGGATTTATACCACGGTCTTCTGAACCCATAATGATGGCGCATGGTTGCTTTAGGTCTAAGTCAAAAATAGATTCATTGGTTTTTTCGGTGGCCGCAACAAGTTTTACACCTGATGCCTGCAAATAAAATATGGCATCTTTTAAATGATCAACTTTTGAAATAGGAATATTAAAGGCAGCACCAGCAGATGTTTTTATGGCATCATCATTAAGAGGTGCCGAGCCGCTTTTTGGAACTATAATGGCATCTACGCCGCAACATTCTGCAGTCCTTATAATTGCCCCAAAATTTCGCACATCTGAAATCTGATCTAATAATAAGAGGAGAGGAGCGGTATTTTTTTCAAGAATGCCTTCCAACAAAGGTTCGAAATCTTGAAAACCTATTGATGAAATATTGGCAACTACTCCTTGATGGTTATGCTCTGTAAGTCTGTTGAGCTTTTCTGCTGGAACATAAGAACTACTGATTTTATTTGTTCTTATAGTACTCTCCAATTCTTTGAATAAATCACCTTTTAGACCTTTTTGAAGGTAAACTTTATTTATTGGCTGATTGGCCTGTATGGCCTCAATCACTGCCCTAATACCGTAAATTTGGTTTTTATCTGTCATTTTTTGCAAATAAATAACCCGTTCAATTTATTGAACGGGTTATTTAATTCTTTAAAGTTTTTGTTATTGATTTAAGAAGTTTACTGCTCTTAACAACTCTGACTCTGATTTAATTTTTAATCCAGACTCTTTGTAGAATGCTTTTAAATCTTCTTTCTTACTATCTTGAACTAGATTTAATAATTTTTTATTTTTAAGTTCAACTTCATCAATTCTATTTCTACCTTCTACCTCTAAATAATACTCAGTGAACTGAGAGAACCTTGCGGGCGTTGCTTTGATAAAAGAATTTTGAGCCTTCTGACCTTCAGTAAATTTAATATCAATTCTTTTATATAATCGATATTGGCCTTTTTGAAGTAGTGTTAAATAACCATTTTGAGTTCTATTTTTCTTATCTATAAAGGTTTTGAAACTCATTGGTTTCCCGTCGATAGAAATTATTGAAATACTTTTATCCCTTCCTAAAGCCCTTATTCCTTCATTTTCTAGATTTTGTTTTTTAACCTCAACCTCCTCATTATATGCATTGTATCTGTAATACAAATTCCCGTAGTTTTCTTCTTTGTAAAAGATCTTAGCTGGAAGAAAAACATCCGAAGTGTAAGGAGAACCTTGAATAGCATTATTTTCCTTGGTCAATTTGGTTTGGGCTTCAGAAATAGGCCCTAAAATTGTATTTAATTGTGAGGCCGCACTGTAATTTGATAAGCCGGATGATCCGTAATTGGCAATTTGACCTGAAGTCTGAGCGGCTAAACTTATTATTCCAAATAATAATACAGTCAGTAAAGATATTTTTTTCATCATTAAAGAATTTTAAGTGAAATTAGTTAAAGGTTGAATACCAAGCAAATATGAACAAAACATTAAATGTTAAAAAAGATCAATAAACAGGTAGACGGTTGAGGTTTAATATTACCTAAATGCTTATTTGTTATATTCATATATGCTTAACGGCGCATTATTCTTTGACACTAGGAGTAACTTGCGATTACTGATTTTTATCATATCTAAATCTCTAACTTCTCCATTTAAAATTAAACTACTTTTAGTAAATTCTTCGGGCATGTAACCATTTGACTTATTAGATAACAATACCAAACCTGAGAACGCATCTAATCTAGGGGTTTCTACTTCGGTTTCATAAATGTTTCCACCTAGTATTACGTCTTCATATCCATCTCCATTAAAATCTTCAAAAACTGTTTGAAGAATTGGAAAAAATTGGGCCTCAATGGGTAAACTGGCACTTTTAAATTTATTTTCACCCTGGTTTATGAGCAAAATAGACTTAAAGTTTGTGACTTCATTTTGATATGCTGTTTCTAAACCTTCTCCGTATATGTCTACTAACTTTGCATTTGCAAATTCGTTATACGTTTTGAACTTTTCTAGAATAAAGGGCATTTGTTGAGATGAGCATTCTCTTCCTCTAACGGGTACATATTCACCTTTATACTTCTTACTTAAAACAATATCAGTTGAGCCATTTTCGTCAAAATCGTTTGCGTAGATTTTGAAGGGTTTAGAACCACTAGCTTTGAACTTTAAGTTGAGTCCAACATTTCCGATAACATAGTCCGGTAAGTTATCATTGTTAATATCGGTTTCACTTATTGAAAACCACCAGCCTTTATCTTCTATTCCGGTTTCATCTGTTCCAATTAGGGAAAAGTTACCTGAGTTGTTTTTAAAAAAGCCAATAGTTGACCATTCTCCAACTGCAATAAAATCATCCCAGCCGTCATTATCGAAATCTGTTGTCAATATATCGTTGATAATGCCAAAATTCAACAAATCGGATGCTTTTTCTTCTGTACTATTTTTTAAGATGCCGTTATGGTTTTCATAAAGAGTTGAAGGTGCATGGTTGGGATAGTTTTTTGGAATTATCCTGTTACCAACTAAAATGTCTAAATCTCCATCTTTATCAAAGTCAATAACAGAAACGGTTTTTCCACTCTCAGGATAATATTCCAAAGTTGGGCTTTTGAATCGGACAAATTCTCCTGTGCCATTATTAAGATAAATACGGTCGGCATAAAGAGAGGAGTATTTGGCAAATTCATTACCCCCGCTTACAACAAATAAATCAAGATCATTGTCATTATCAAAATCAAAGAAAACGGATTCCATATCTTCAAAAACACGATCTGTTTCGAATGCCTTTGAACAACTTTTTTTAAAGGTTCCATCAGTATTTTGTAAAAATAGAGTGCCGGGCTGACCTGAGGGCCCTCCTATAAAGAAATCTTCTTTACCGTCACCGTTTACGTCTCCTTTACTGATATAAGGGCCTAAGTTTGACTGTTTGTAGGGTAATAAAATTTCCTTTTCGAAATCGTCATAGCTATTCTCTTTTTGGGTATAATTAATGCCGAGCCTCTTGGCATCGAGCTCTTTAAACAGTTTTCTACTACTTTTTTTTGGCGGCACTTTTATATTTGCATTCTCTTCTTTAAATGTAATTGTATTATTAATGGGAATGTCATATAATTCTTCATAAAAACCGTTTGGCCATAAAACTTGCACAGTGTCTATTTTATTAGAACTGCCAATCCCAAAATGCGCTATATTTTGATGGGAAGACCTATAACCTCTAACTCGTCTTGTTTCTATAAATTGGCTCTTGCCATTGTAACTTATTTTAATTTTAGGATATGATTCGGATAGTTTTGAGACTGCCTTTACTTTAAGGTAATTACCCAATTTATTTTCCATGGTAGTATTTCTATAGACAAAACAGTTTTCATCAATATTGTTAACTACAATATCTAAATCCCCATCATTATCTAAATCTCCTACAGCTGCGCCATTACTAAAAGAAAAGTCACCTAACCCCCATTTTTTGGCCTTTTCTTCAAAAAGGAGCCTTCCTTTATTTTCAAACAAAATATTTGGAAGCTTTTCCGAAGTCATGGATTCATACAAATACTTTTTTACGTCTATAGGAACGTTGCCATTATATTTTACTTTGGCTTCATAGACTTTTCTTTGCAAGTCATTATCTAAAGCATATCGTCGATACCCATTGGTAATATAAACGTCTTTATCTTCATCATGATCAAAATCTGACATTAAGACCGACCAACTCCAATCCGTATTGGCCATTTCAGTCGCTTGAGAAATATTTGAATATTTATTTTCTCCTAAATTTAGCTGTAGCGAGTTGAACATGTATTGATGATGAAAGTCGGCTTTATTTACTAGATAGTCAAATTTCTTTGTATTCATAGATGCCATTAAGGTTTTAGACCTGACGTGGTCGTTAGCAGCCATATCTAGGACAAAAATATCTTGCATCAAATCATTATTGATGTCAGCAATGTCCATACCCATTCCATAGAAAGAGATGTGATTGGTATATTGTTTTATTTGGTCTGTAAAAGTTCCATTTTTATTGTTTATGAATAAAACATCAGGAATATAATAATCACTGGCAATATAGAAATCTAACCATCCGTCATTGTTAATATCTGAAACAGTAAGGCCTAAGCCAAAAATTGGAAGTTCAATATTGGCCTCCTCGGTAACATCTGTAAATTTCCCATTATCATTGCGATACAAGTGAGAACTACTGGCATGCTTGAGTTGTTTATTTTTTTCGGTTAGTTTTAAAAGGTTTATTGGGTCGACACCATATAGCTCACTTTCATTCATCACGATACAATCTAAATCTCCATCTTTATCATAGTCAAAAAAGGCAGATTGGGTGCTAATACCAGTATCTGCTAGTCCTCGACTTTCAGCCTCCTCCTTAAAGCTTCCATCTTTTTGATTGATATATAATAGATTTTTTCTATTTTGAGGACCGTGAGGACCTCCTTGAGACAAATAGATATCCATCCACCCATCATTATTGATGTCAACAAATGAAATTCCATTTACCCAATTTTTCCCAAAGTTGATTTTGGCACTATCAGAAATATCGGTAAACTTTAAGTCACCAAGGTTTTTATATAATTTGTTTTCTACTTGATTTCCGCAGAAGAACACATCAAGTAGGCCATCATTATCAAGGTCTTCAAGGCCTACTCCCGCACCATTATAAAAATAGTCGTAATTAAATAAATTCTCCAAAGTACTTAAATCTTCGGTTAAGGTGTTAGAGAAATTTAAATTACTGTCGTCGGCACTAATTCTTTCAAATATGGGTATAGTATCACTTTTATTTTTTTCTACTATTTCCTCATTTTCTTTGCAAGAAAAAATTAAGACTAGAATGGCTATTAAATAATGAATTTTGGGCACTTTGTTATTGTGTTGATTCATCTATAAAAGTAAGTACTAAAATAGTCAAAGGATATATAATAAAGAAAGCCACTATATAGTGGCTTTCTTAAAATGTTTAAAATCAGACTAGACTAGATGCAAATACTTAAAATTATTTCTCCAACAGTTGGACTTGGTCCGTCTTCTACTGCTAGTTCGCCAGTTGGGCCAATAATCTCATAAGTATGTTCTCCTTCAAAACTACCAGAAGTGTATGTGAAATTTAGTACACTTGTTCCATCAGGAACGTTGAAAGTAAATTCCCCAGATGACCCAGAAGTAATTGTATAATCTGTTTCGGTACCATCTAAATCAACTGTAATAAAGGCACCATCCCATCCATCACCAAAGCTATCATTAATCTTGATAGTATAATCACCAGGAACGGGAGCTGTAGGAACACACTTGATTACCAAAGGGTACAAGAATGGTGAATTAAAAAATGACCCTGTAATTGTACCTGTATTATCGGTATTTGTGAAAACACGACCATCGGTAAGGGTCAATTCAAGTCTAAACAAAATCCTGTCTCCACCATCAAATTCTCCATCAACTAAACCTAATGTACTAAGAGCATCTGCAAAAGAGCTTGATACGCTTGCTCTCGGAAATCCAAATTCTCCAGGTTCAAATTGATCAGCAGTTAAGGTCTCAACAAGAACTTCAGGTCTACTTTGATCACCATTGAATCTTGGTTTATCGGGATCATCGGTGTTATCATCAAAACCAATGTAAAAATCAACTTTTTCTAACAAATCGCCATTTTCTTGATCTTGTTCTTCAAACACTAAGCTCCAAGCGGTACTAGTATCATTTCTGTCAAAGAAAGAGCCCTCTTGAGATATAGTTCTGAGAATAGCGCCTCTTTGTTCATTTGACGTAATTTCGTCAAATGGTTTGTCAGCGTCCGCGCATGAAATTAGCAAGATAAAGGACGCTAATACGGCTTTTATGTATTTTATGTTCTGTTTCATTGTTTAGTATTTTTTAGTTAGCAGGAGGAAATGTTGGGCTAGCTGGATTTGTATCCCAAAACACTTGCGTTGCTAAATCTGATTTCTGAGTTAAATTTGGATTTGTAATCACCTCGTTTTGAGGTAATAAAAATGTTCTTGGAAATGCTCCTGGCTCTGGTTCCCAATTTGGAGCTAGAGTGGTAGGATAACCAGTTTTACGATAGTAATTATACCCTTCTGTTGCACCTCCATATAGTGCTGTCCAATATTGCTCTGCAAATATATTTTCTTTATCATCACCTGTAGCAGCATTAAAATCAGCAATTATTCCATCCACGTAAGAGGTTACCGCAGCAGCATTTGGTTCAAATGATAAATCTGCATTTGAATCTAGACTGCCAAAAGTCTGAACCTTAGCTATAGATTTTGTAATACCATCTCTAAGAGCGGTTGCTTTAGCGGCATCGGTGCTAGCCATAGCGCCAATCCAAAAATCTACATAAGAGGCTAGTATTATAGGTTCAATACCTGCTCCACTACCGCCTTGTCCAAGACCAACTTCTCCAAAACTACTGTCATCAAACAATCCCCCGGCCGGATAAACACCAACAGCTGTTCTCAGGAAGTTATCTGGTGGAGTTCCTTCATCATTTCCATGTGATCTACCCCAATAGCCATTTGCCACACTACAATAAACAAAACCATCATAGTGAGGTGGAGGCACAACTAATGAACACGACAACGATTCTTCATCAGCAGGCACACCTGGTGCTCCAGGGGTTCCCTCTTGTTGTCTATAGAAATAGTAGCGAATTCTTGGATCGGCATTTTCAACCATTTTATTCATTAACCAATTTGATTGGTATATGTTCGCTCCAGATGGGGTGTAATCTTGAGCATAATCAGGATGTCTGTTATCCGGTTGTAATTCTGAAGTACCATACTGAATTTCGAAATCATCGTCGTTATCAGTAATGTAGTTACCCCCAGCCACAATACTTTGGAATGCAGAACTATTTCCCGTAAGGAAATAAGAACGCATTCTAATTGTGTTAATAAGCTTGATCCAATTATCATTATCGCCTCCGTAAAATAAATCAGTAGCTCCTTGAGCTGGTGGGTCAGCTGCGAACAAAGCTTCTGCTTCACTTAAAAGAGTAAATGCTGCGGCATATACATCCTCCCCGCTATCAAGATTAGGGAAAGGAAAATCAACAGGATTCAGTGCTTCACTAAAAGTAGCTTGACCTATATAATCTACTAATTGAAACAATTGATGCGCTAGCAGAGTTTTGCCGACACCTATGTGAAAAGAATAATCTACATCTGAACCTTCATCAATAGCAATAAGTGTATTTAAATTGGTATACATACCAACTTGAACAAAATCTCCAACATTGTTGCCACCACTACTATACGTCCTTCTCCACACCTGATCAAAGGTGTCTCCAGGATAGTTATTGAAATAGATTTGACCAAACATGTAATCAATTCTTACCAATTCCGCTCCTAAGTCGCTTATTACTCTTTGGTTAGAGCCATAGGCCAACTGTATTGCATTTAGCAGTAAATTAGGGTCTGCCTGATCGGCGGCAAGATCATTTGGACTAACTCTTAAGTCCAGCTCAGTTGTTTCACATGCCACAAAAACTGTGCATGTAATCATAACCAGTGAAATATATTTAATTAAATTTTTCATATTCTCTATCATTAACAATTTTATTAAAATGTTGCTTTAAGACTGAATCCATATCTTCTAGAACTAGGTCCATTGATAAAGTCAAAACCTCTACCGTTACCAATACCAACTCCCTGAACATTTGGGTCAAAATTCGCCCCGTCAGGAGTGTTATATGCGTCATACCAAAGATTGAATCCTTGTGCTGTAATCGATAAAGACCCAAATGGTGTTTTATCCAAGAATTTAGAGGGGAATGTATATCCTAAAGAAAGCTCTTGAAGTCTAACCACTGAAGCGTCATAAATTCTTGTTTCAGTTGGGCCAAATAATAAGTTATTAAAATAATAGGTCGAATTATTTATTTGTCTGTTATTTACTTCAGTAGCTATACCAGTTGTAGCATCAACAGAATTTTGTGCGAAACCTGGTAAAATATAGGTGTTTTCTCTGTTTTCGGTTTCTGTTATTAACCCCCTACCTAACAATACAGCGATGGTACTTGAAAGTACATCACCACCTTTAACATGGTTGATTTGAAATCCAAGATTCCAGTTCTTGTATCTTAAGGTGTTGATGAAGTTCATAGTGTAATCAGGAATTGCATCACCAATAATTGGAACATTACCATCAGCATCCTGTTCAACCGCAACATAACGACCGTTTGTTCCTACCAAAAAGTTTCCGGCTGCATCTCTTGCAATGGCAGTACCTACAATGGTACCTAAAGATTCTCCTTCAATAGCAGCATTTGATCCGCGGAAAAGCGCCCCGCCAACGGCTAAAGAACCTGCATATGCAATAAAGTCTTGGTCTTGCTGGGTGACCGTTTCATTATTGGTAAAGAAGTTCACTCTAGAATTCCATGAGAAATTTTCGCTTTGGAAAATATCAATACCAAAATCAGCTTCGATACCCTCATTTTGAATCTCTCCAATATTACTTTGTGTAAAGCTGAAACCAGTTGCTGGTGCCAAAGGCTCTCTTACAATTAAGTCGTTTGTTCTTCTATCAAAATATGTGAAATCCAATGAAATTCTGTTTTTCCATAATTTAGTTTCAAATCCGAATTCTAATTCTTCTAAAAGCTCAGGCTTTAGATCTGGGTTTGCCCTAAAGTTGTCAACCTGATTAGTTGTAATGCTTGTGCCGTTGTTATCAAATATCTGGGTATTCTGCTCTACAACGTTTATAGTTGGATATCCTGTCGGGAAAGTTGCAGAAGTACCATAACTGGCTCTTACTTTTAAAAAGTTAATCCCATTTTCAGATTTTAATTCAGGAAATGCATTTGTAGGTAAAAAAGACAAACTTGCCCCGGGATAAGTCCTACTATTATTTGCGGTAGTTAGGTTAGAGACCCAGTCGGACCTAGCAGAAAGATTTAAGAATAAGTAGTCGTCATAATCAATGGAAGCTTGTCCTAAAACACCAACGATGTTTCTCTTTTGAGAAAATTGAATAGGAGTTTGATTTTGGTAGTTAAAATGCCTTTTTATACCAAAAACAATCTGACCAGTACTACCGACACCATTTTGGTCGAAGAAATCTTGTCTAGATGTTGCCCCTGCAGTAAATGTTAGTCCAACCTTTTCTGATAAGTCATAGTTACCGTTTATGGATACAAAGTGATCCCAAATAGTGTTGTTGTTATCAAAAGTATCTAAGAACCCAAATATGGCACTGTTAAATTCAACACCACCCTTATTAGAACCATTGGTATTTCTTTCGTTGTAAAAGTCTAAACCAGACCTCCAGTTAAGGTTAAGATTGTCATTAATGTCATATGTTAATGCCACGTTCCAGTTAAAGCGATTAGTTAATTGACGGTAGGTAACATTTTTAGCGGTCCATCTTGGATTTATAATATCGTTACCATTTCTATAGTAAACACTTGAACCGTCAATTGGGTTTTCAAATGGCAAGCCCAACAGATCCACACTACGTGGCGTGAACAGAACGTTACCGTATACAGAGAGACCATCCGTTCCATTACCTCTACTTGAAGCAACAGGTGGGGTTTTATAATCGGTTCTCGCATAGTTCATTGTCCCAGTCACGGTAAACTTATTAGAGAGTTTTGAGCGGCCCCCAATAGAAATATTAGACCTATTTAAAGAATTACCAGGGGTAAAACCTTTGTCATCTAAGTAACCAACGTTGACGTTGTACGTAGTATTTCCATCAGGTGTAGCTCCCGCAACATTCACAGATGTATTATTAACAAACCCGGGCTTAAAAAATTCTTCAACTGAATTGTAGGGTCTCCAATCATATCTGGCACCCTGTAATTCTGGAAAAGCTTCTCGGGTAGACCTAACTGCCGTGGAAGAATATGGATGTTCAAGTGTTCCTTGATCGTCAATGGCTGATTGTCTTCCCCAACCAGAAACACCTTCTCTATCAAAACTTGGCCCCCAGTTACTGAAGAACCATCCAAATGCTTGGTCAAAACCATTACCATATTGGTCCTGGTAATCTGGTAAAGAGGCAAACTCGTTGGTAAAAAATGATTGATTAACCGTTATTTCAGTCTTTTTTACCCCACCGGTTGAAGCTCCCGCCTTTGTGGTGACCAGTATAACTCCGTTTTTACCTTGAGTACCGTAAAGTGTCGCTGCCGCTAAACCTTTCAGTACCTCGATGCTTTCAATGTTGTTAGGGTCCAAATCTAAAAAACGAGAAGAACCAGTGGCCCCGTTAATGAAGCCTGAGTCAACACCGTTTTGAGAAGTATTGGTGTCACTACTAAAAGGAATACCATCAACAATAAATAATGCTTGGTTACTTCCGCTAAAAGAACTTAAACCTCTTACTGTAATGTTTGTAGCTGAACCTGAGGCACCACCAGCCGCTGTAATCTGCACACCTGCAGCCTTACCGGCAAGGACTCTACCAACATCACCTTCGGCGCGTTGTTCGAGCTGTTCTGAACCTACCGAAGTAGTGGCATAACCTAGAGCTTTTTTCTCTCTTTTAATACCTTGTGCAGTCACAACTACCTCTTCTAAGGCTTGAGCATCTTCGCTCATCTGTACATTAATCGTGCTTCCAGCGCCTACAGTGCGTCTCTCGTCTTTTTGGCCGATGTAGCTAAAAAGAATAGTTTGGCCGGCACTTGCTGATATGGAATAGTTTCCATCAAAATCAGTTTGTGTACCATTGGAAGTTCCTTCTACGACAATGTTAACTCCAGGTAAAGGTAGACCGTCTGCGTCTGTAACCGTACCTGAAATCGTTTTGTCCTGCGCAAACGTTAGATGCACAACAAACGCTAGTAAAAGCGTTAAGATTCCATTAAGTTTTGTTCTCATTTGTTAAATTATTTGAATTAGCTAGCTGCTAAAATCATAATTTCATGTTAATAATCCAAGCGAATATTAATAAACTTTTAAGAATTGCTGAATTATTGGTTTTTTAAGGAAAAAATGAAAATTGATAAAAATGAGAGCTGAAATTATTCTGTTAAAGTAATTTTTGATAGTTTGTTAATTTATTTAAGGGATAAGAAGCTTATATGTGGCTGATGAGAAAAGTAGGTAAAACCTTAATAGAATATATAGTTCTTTTGGATTAAATAGAACAATGACTTCTTTTGATAAATTGGCATTTAGGGAATAGTTTTTAAAATAATTAAATTCAGATTTGAATTTTTGCGAAATATCCCTACATTTGCAGCCCTCAAAATGAGGGTTATTTTATTTAATAAAAGAATTTAATGCCAACAATTTCACAATTAGTTAGAAAAGGAAGGGTCACAATTACCAAGAAGAGTAAATCGGCCGCTTTGGATTCTTGCCCACAAAGAAGGGGAGTTTGTACGCGTGTTTACACTACTACACCAAAAAAACCGAATTCGGCAATGCGTAAAGTTGCTAGAGTTCGATTAACAAATGGTAAAGAAGTAAATGCATACATTCCTGGAGAAGGGCACAATCTCCAAGAGCACTCGATAGTATTGGTAAGAGGCGGAAGGGTAAAAGATTTGCCAGGAGTTAGATATCATATCGTTCGTGGAGCGCTAGACACCGCTGGTGTTGCAGGCAGAACACAACGTAGATCTAAATATGGTGCAAAACGCCCCAAAAAGTAATCAAAACTTTTAGTAAGAAGAGATGAGAAAAAGACAGGCAAAGAAAAGACCATTATTACCAGATCCTAAATTTGGTGACCAGTTGGTTACACGTTTTGTAAACATGATGATGTGGGATGGAAAGAAGTCCACAGCGTTCAAAGTATTTTATGATGCAATCGATATTGTAGAAGAAAAAAATACTGACGAAGAAAAAACAGCTTTAGAACTTTGGAAAGATGCATTATCTAATGTAATGCCACACGTTGAGGTAAGAAGTAGAAGAGTGGGTGGTGCTACATTTCAAATTCCAATGCAAATTCGTCCGGATAGAAAGATTTCAACTGCGATGAAGTGGTTAATTTTGTATGCAAGAAAAAGAAACGAAAAATCTATGGCGCAAAAATTAGCGGCAGAGGTTTTAGCGGCTGCAAAGGAAGAAGGTGCTGCGGTGAAGAAAAGAGTTGATACTCATAAGATGGCCGAAGCAAATAAAGCATTTTCTCACTTTAGATTTTAAGAAGCAAAATGGCAAGAGATTTAAAATTTACAAGGAATATAGGTATTGCAGCACATATTGATGCTGGAAAGACAACAACTACAGAACGTATATTGTTTTATACCGGTGTTAGTCATAAAATAGGTGAGGTACACGATGGTGCAGCAACTATGGACTGGATGGAGCAAGAGCAAGAACGTGGTATTACAATTACGTCGGCAGCGACAACATGTGAATGGCACTTTCCAACGGAAAACGGGAAACCAACTGCAGACGCTAAAGGATATCATTTTAATATTATTGATACCCCTGGTCACGTTGATTTTACGGTTGAAGTAAACCGTTCATTACGCGTTCTGGATGGTTTAGTATTCTTATTTAGCGCAGTTGACGGTGTTGAGCCGCAATCTGAAACTAACTGGAGACTTGCTGACAATTACAAAGTGCCTAGAATAGGATTTGTTAATAAGATGGATCGTCAAGGATCAAACTTTTTAATGGTTTGTAAGCAGGTAAAGACAATGCTTGGTTCTAATGCAGTTCCGATTGTTTTGCCAATTGGTGAAGAAGCTGACTTTAAAGGTATTGTGGATTTAGCCAAGAACCGAGCTATTGTATGGCATGATGAAGGTTTTGGTTCTACTTTCGATGTTATTGATATTCCAGAAGAAATGAAAGCGGAGGTTAAGGAGTATAGAGCTGCCTTAATTGAAGCTGTTGCTGAATATGACGAGGAATTGATGGAGAAGTTCTTCGAAGATGAAGATTCTATAACAGAAGAAGAGGTTCATGCTGCTTTAAGAGCTGCGGTAATGGATAGAGCTATCATACCTATGATATGTGGTTCTTCTTTTAAAAACAAAGGTGTTCAGTTCTTATTAGATGCTGTTTGTAGATATTTGCCTTCTCCTTTAGACAAAGATGATATTGTTGGTACGGATCCAGATACTGGAGCTGAGTTAACAAGAAAACCAGATGCTAAAGAGCCGTTTGCTGCTCTTGCATTTAAGATTGCTACAGATCCTTTTGTAGGTCGTTTAGCATTCTTTAGAGCATATTCTGGTCGTTTAGATGCGGGTTCTTATATTTTGAATAACCGTTCAGGTAAGAAAGAACGTATCTCACGTATCTACCAAATGCATTCCAATAAACAAAATGCCATCGATTATATCGAGGCAGGGGATATTGGTGCAGCCGTTGGTTTTAAAGATATTAAGACTGGAGATACCATGTCTTCTGAGAAGCATCCTATCATATTAGAGAGTATGAACTTCCCTGATCCTGTAATTGGTATCGCTGTCGAGCCTAAGACAAAAGCCGATGTTGAAAAACTAGGTATGGCTTTAGGTAAATTGGCTGAAGAAGATCCTACTTTTCAAGTTAAAACGGATGAGGCTTCGGGACAGACTATTATATCTGGTATGGGTGAGCTTCACTTAGACATTATCGTTGATCGTTTACGTCGCGAGTTTAAAGTAGAGGTTAATCAAGGTGAGCCACAAGTAGAGTACAAAGAGGCATTGACTAAAATGGCTTCTCACAGAGAAACTTATAAGAAGCAATCTGGTGGTCGTGGTAAGTTTGGTGATATTGTGTTTGAAATGGGGCCTGCGGATGATGATTTTGAAGGAACAGGACTTCAGTTTGTTGATGAGATTAAAGGTGGTCGTATTCCTAAGGAATTTATTCCTTCCGTCGAGAAAGGTTTTGCTGCTGCAATGAAAAATGGTCCATTGGCAGGTTATGAAATGGACACAATGAAGGTTAGGCTGATAGATGGGTCTTTCCATCCAGTTGATTCTGATGCGCTATCTTTCGAATTGGCAGCCAAAATGGGTTACAAAGCTGCTGGTAAAGCTGCCGGTGCTGTAATTATGGAGCCTATCATGAAAATAGAAGTATTGACGCCTGAAGAGAATATGGGTGATATCGTTGGGGATTTAAACCGAAGAAGAGGTACAATCTCTGATATGAGCGATAGAGCCGGTTCTAAAGTGGTAAAAGGTGAAGTTCCACTTTCTCAAATGTTTGGGTATGTTACTTCATTAAGAACTTTGTCTTCTGGTAGAGCAACATCAACGATGGAATTTTCGCACTATGCAGAAACTCCATCCAATATTTCAGAAGAAGTTATCAAGGCAGCTAAAGGTGTAACCGCTTAATTTGTAGAAAATGAGTCAAAAAATTAGAATAAAATTAAAGTCTTACGATCACAATTTAGTGGATAAATCTGCTGAGAAGATTGTAAAGACGGTAAAGACAACCGGTGCTGTAGTAACAGGTCCAATTCCTTTACCAACAAATAAAAAGATATTTACTGTGTTGCGTTCGCCGCACGTAAATAAGAAATCTAGAGAGCAGTTCCAATTAAGTTCTTATAAGAGATTATTGGATATATATAGTTCTTCTTCGAAAACAATTGATGCTTTAATGAAATTAGAGCTTCCAAGTGGTGTAGAAGTGGAAATAAAAGTGTAAGTTTGCACGCCCTTAGAAATAGGGTTACATGTCCTGAGCTGCGTGCGAGGGAAAAACGGTGAAAGAAAAAAATCTGGGTCAGAGGATTTTCTTGACCCTTTTTTAATGCCATTAAATTGGTAAGTTGATAAAGTAAATAATTAATATAATTAAATATGTCTGGGTTAATAGGAAAAAAAATCGGCATGACCAGCATTTTTGACGAGAATGGAAAGAACATTCCATGTACTGTCATTCAAGCTGGACCGTGCGTGGTTACCCAAGTCAGAACCGAAGAGGTAGACGGGTATAGTGCCCTTCAACTCGGTTTCGATGACAAGGCAGAAAAGCGTGCTAATAAGGCCGAATCGGGCCACTTTAAAAAGGCAGGTGCTTCTCCAAAGAAAAAAGTCGTTGAGTTCCGTGATTTTGAAGGTGAGTTTAAATTAGGTGACACCGTAGGTGTTGACATTTTTGCTGAAGGAGAATTTGTTGATGTAGTTGGTACATCAAAAGGTAAAGGTTTTCAAGGTGTAGTTAAAAGACATGGCTTTGCTGGTGTCGGTCAGGCTACTCATGGACAGCATAACAGATTAAGGGCTCCGGGTTCTATTGGTGCTGCTTCTTATCCTGCAAGAGTATTCAAAGGAATGAAGATGGCTGGTAGAATGGGTGGTGACAGGGTTACTGTTCAGAACTTAAGAGTGTTAAAGGTGGTTTCCGAAAAGAACATAATCGTTGTTAAAGGAGCTGTACCTGGTCATAAAAATGCTTACGTAACTGTAGAAAAGTAAGAAAATGAAGGTAGCAGTTTTAGATATAAAAGGAAAAGAAACAGGTAGAAAGGTGGAGCTTTCTAATGATGTTTTCGGTATAGAGCCTAATGAGCATGCCATCTATTTAGATGTTAAGCAGTATTTAGCGCATCAAAGACAAGGTACGCACAAGGCAAAAGAGAGAGCTGAAATCGCTGGTAGTACCAGAAAGATTAAGAAGCAAAAAGGTACTGGTACGGCTAGAGCTGGTAGTATCAAGTCTCCTATCTTTAGAGGAGGTGGTAGGATTTTTGGCCCAAGACCAAAAGATTATAGCCAAAAACTTAATAAGAATGTAAAGCGACTTGCTCGAAAATCAGCATTTAGTTTAAAGTCTAAGCAGAAGGAATTGTTAGTTGTTGAAGACTTTAATTTCGATACCCCAAAAACTAAAGATTTTGTGAACGTTTTGAAATCTTTAGGGATTGAAAACAAAAAATCTTTAATCGTCTTGGGCGACTCGAATAATAGCGTATATTTGTCGTCGCGTAATTTTAAAGGTTCTGAAGTTGTAAAAAACTCAGAATTAAGCACTTACAAGATTTTAAATGCTAAAAGTGTTGTTCTTTTGGAAAGTGCGGTTGAAGGAATTGAATCTAACTTAAGTAAATAAGCAGAGCATGAGTGTGTTGATAAAGCCAATCATTACAGAAAAAATGAACGCAGACAGCGAGCTTTTCAAGCGTTATGGTTTCTATGTTGACCCTAAGGCCAACAAGTTACAGATTAAGGAAGCTGTTGAGGCAACTTACGGTGTGTCTGTTGAGAAAGTTAGAACTATGAATTATGGTCCAGAGCGTCGTACGCGATATACTAAGACCGGTATTCAACATGGAAAAACAAATTCTCGTAAAAAGGCAATAGTTGATGTTGCTGAAGGAGATATCATTGATTTTTACAGTAATCTATAAAGACAAGTAATGTCAGTTAGAAAATTAAAACCGATAACCCCCGGACAGCGTTTTAGAGTAGTAAATGGTTTTGACGCCATTACTACTGATAAGCCGGAGAAGAGCTTGCTCGCTCCGTTAAAAAAGTCTGGTGGTAGGAACAGTCAAGGAAAGATGACCGTAAGCCATAGAGGTGGTGGTCACAAAAGAAGGTATCGTGTGATTGATTTTAAAAGAGACGTGCAAGGTGTTGCCGCCGAAGTTAAATCAATTCAATACGATCCTAATAGAACTGCGTTTATTGCACTTTTAGAGTACAAGGGCGGTGATAAAAAGTATGTAATCGCACAGAATGGGTTGCAGGTTGGTCAGAAAGTTATTGCTGGCAAAAAAGCTGCTCCTGAAATTGGTAACGCGTTGTTTTTAAAGGATATTCCTCTTGGAACTGTGATTTCATGTATTGAGTTAAGACCGGGACAAGGTGCTGTAATGGCAAGAAGTGCTGGAACATTTGCTCAGTTGATGGCAAAGGATGGAAAATTCGTTACTATCAAATTGCCTTCTGGAGAGACAAGGTTGGTTTTGGCTAATTGTTTGGCTACTATTGGTGCGGTTTCAAACTCTGATCATCAGTTGCTGGTTTCTGGTAAGGCGGGTAGAAGCAGATGGTTGGGCAGAAGACCTAGAACTAGACCTGTAGTAATGAACCCTGTAGATCACCCAATGGGTGGTGGTGAAGGTAAATCTTCAGGTGGTCACCCAAGATCTAAGAACGGTATTCCGGCTAAAGGATTTAGAACACGTTCTAAGACTAAGGACAGTACAAGATATATCATAGAACGTAGAAAGAAATAAAAGAAAAAGTAAATGGCACGTTCATTAAAAAAAGGACCTTACATTCATCATAGTTTAGAGAAAAAAGTTCAAGCTAATATTGAGTCTGGTAAAAAGACTGTAATTAAAACTTGGTCTAGAGCTTCTATGATTTCACCTGACTTCGTAGGTCAGACTATAGCGGTGCATAATGGTAGACAGTTCGTCCCAGTTTATGTTACTGAAAACATGGTAGGTCATAAATTAGGAGAATTTTCACCAACTCGTTCGTTTAGAGGACATGCTGGTGCTAAAAATAAAGGTAAAAAGTAAGCTATGGGAGTTCGAAAAAGACAGATGGCTGAAAGAATTAAGGCAGAAAAAAAGGAACTTGCTTTCGCTAAGTTGAATAACTGCCCTACTTCGCCACGAAAAATGCGTTTGGTAGCTGATTTGGTAAGAGGTAAGCAAGTTGAAATGGCTTTGGCTATTTTAAGATTCAACCCTAAAGAAGCTTCTAGAAAACTGGAGAAGTTATTACTTTCTGCAATTGCTAACTGGGAGGCTAAGAACGAGGATGCTAATATCGAAGATGCAGATTTATTCGTCAAAGAAATTCGTGTTGACGGTGGTACCATGTTAAAAAGATTGAGACCTGCCCCGCAGGGACGTGCACACAGAATAAGAAAACGTTCTAACCATGTAACAATGGTTTTGGGCGAAAACAATAATACAGAAGCTAAGGCATAATATGGGACAAAAAACCAATCCGATAGGAAATCGCTTAGGAATTATCAGAGGATGGGAATCTAACTGGTACGGTGGAAACGATTACGGAGACAAACTAGCCGAGGATGACAAGATTAGAAAGTACATCCATGCGCGTCTAGCAAAAGCAAGTGTTTCAAGAGTTATTATTGAGAGAACTCTAAAACTGATTACTATTACTATTACCACGGCCAGACCAGGTATTATTATCGGTAAGGGTGGTCAAGAAGTTGATAAATTGAAAGAAGAGCTGAAGAAAATCACCAATAAGGAGGTTCAGATCAACATTCATGAAATAAAAAGACCAGAGGTTGATGCTCATTTGGTTGCTGCTAGTGTCGCTAGACAGATAGAGAGTAGAATTTCATATCGTAGAGCTATAAAGATGGCAATTGCCGCTGCAATGCGTATGAATGCTGAAGGTATCAAAATTCAGATTTCAGGTCGTTTGAATGGAGCTGAAATGGCACGTTCGGAATCATATAAGGATGGTAGAATTCCTTTATCGACTTTCAGAGCCGATATCGACTATGCTTTGGTTGAGGCACATACTACTTATGGAAGATTAGGTATTAAAGTATGGATTATGAAGGGTGAGGTATATGGTAAGCGCGAATTATCTCCATTAGTTGGCTTGTCTACGGGACAAGGCAAAGGTGGAAAGCAAGACGGGAATAAAAGACAACAACGTCGCAGAAAGTAATAAGATAAAGAAAAGGTAAGATGTTACAGCCGAAAAGAACAAAATTTCGTAAAGCCCAGAAGGGACGAATGAAGGGTATTTCACAGCGTGGTCACCAACTTTCAAATGGAATGTTTGGTATCAAGACTTTGGATTCGCATTTTATTACTTCCCGTCAGATTGAAGCTGCTCGTATTGCTGCAACAAGATATATGAAAAGGCAAGGTCAGTTGTGGATTAAGATATTTCCAGACAAACCTATTACTAAAAAGCCTTTAGAAGTACGTATGGGTAAGGGTAAGGGTGCTCCAGAATACTGGGTGGCCGTTGTAAAACCAGGCAGAATTATGTTTGAGGTTGCAGGTGTTCCATATGATGTCGCAAAAGAAGCATTAAGACTTGCAGCACAAAAATTACCAGTAAAAACAAAATTCGTTGTCGCAAGAGATTACGAGGCGGCTTAATAAACTGATAAGAGATGAAACAAGCAGAGATAAAAGAACTATCGGTTGAAGAGCTTCAGCAGAAATTAGCTGAGACTAAGAAAGAGTATGCGGATTTAAAGGTGGCGCATTCAGTTACACCATTAGAAAATCCATTGCAGATAAGAAAGACCAGAAGAACGGTGGCGAGATTGGCGACAGAGTTAACTAAAAGGGAATTACAATAACGGGTTCGGCCTTATGGAAGAAACAACAAGAAATTTAAGAAAAGAAAGGATTGGCGTAGTAACCAGTAACAAAATGGAAAAATCCATTGTCGTGTCTGAGGTAAAGCGTGTAAAGCATCCTATGTACGGTAAATTCGTTTTGAAGACCAAAAAGTACGTTGCTCATGATGAAAAGAATGATTGCAACGAAGGTGATACCGTAAAAATTATGGAAACCCGACCATTGAGTAAGACTAAATGTTGGAGATTGGTTGAAATCCTTGAAAGAGCTAAATAATTATGTTACAGCAAGAATCTAGATTAAAGGTTGCGGATAACACAGGTGCTAAAGAAGTACTTACTATTCGCGTACTTGGGGGAACAAAAAGAAGATACGCATCTGTCGGAGACAAGATTGTGGTTACTGTGAAAGAGGCTACGCCAAACGGGGCCGTTAAAAAGGGTTCTGTTTCTACAGCAGTTGTAGTAAGAACGAAAAAGGAAGTAAGAAGACCTGATGGTTCTTACATCCGTTTCGATGACAATGCTTGTGTATTGTTGAATCCAACCGGTGAGATGAGAGGTACACGTGTTTTCGGTCCTGTTGCAAGAGAATTGCGTGACAAACAATTTATGAAAATAGTTTCACTTGCCCCTGAGGTATTGTAATTGAACGAGAAGATGACAAAGTTGAAAATTAAAACAGGAGACACCGTAAGAATTACTACTGGAGACCATAAGGGTACAGAAGGTAAGGTTATGCGTGTTGATGCTGAAAAAAATAAAGCTATTGTTGAGGGTGCCAATATGGTGTCTAAGCATGAGAAACCAAGTGCAAAGAATCCTCAAGGTGGTATTGTAAAAAAGGAGGCTCCTATACATATCTCAAATCTTTCTTTGGTAGATTCCAAAGGTGAAGCTACTAGAGTAGCCTATGAAGTTAGAGATGGTAAAAAAGTTAGAGTGTCTAAAAAATCTGGAGAAATAATCTAGTTATGAGTTACATTCCAAGATTAAAGCAAGAATATAAAGAGCGTGTTGTAAAAGCACTTTCTGACGAGTTTGGTTATAAAAACGTAATGCAGGTTCCTAAACTACAGAAAATAGTTCTTAGTAGGGGAGTTGGTGCTGCGGTAGCAGATAAAAAACTAATTGACCACGCTGTTGACGAGTTGACAATGATTACGGGTCAAAGAGCCGTAGCAACAATGTCTAAAAAAGATGTTGCAGCTTTCAAACTTCGTAAGGGTATGCCTATCGGCGCTAAAGTTACGCTACGTGGAGAACGTATGTATGAATTCTTAGATCGTTTGATAACAACCGCTTTACCAAGGGTGAGAGATTTTCAGGGCGTGCGAGCAACAGGTTTTGATGGAAGAGGAAATTATAGTCTTGGAGTTACCGAGCAGATAATTTTTCCAGAAATCAATATCGATAAGATAAATAGAATCAACGGTATGGATATCACCTTTGTGACTTCTGCCGAGACTGATAAAGAAGCAAAATCATTGTTAACCGAATTGGGAATTC
The DNA here is from genome assembly GCF_055693185.1 of Croceitalea sp. W27. NCBI lineage: Bacteria > Pseudomonadati > Bacteroidota > Flavobacteriia > Flavobacteriales > Flavobacteriaceae > Croceitalea > Croceitalea sp. W27. Next base: position 1,417,972 of record NZ_CM146327.1, on the reverse strand, counting down.
CCTTTAAAAAGAACTAGTATGGCTAAGGAATCAATGAAAGCCCGTGAACGAAAAAGGGCAAAAACGGTAGCTAAATATGCTGAAAAGCGTAAGGCACTAAAAGAGGCTGGTGACTATGATGCTTTGCAGAAGTTACCAAAGAATGCATCACCTGTTCGTATGCGTAACCGTTGTAAGTTAACGGGTAGACCAAGAGGTTACATGAGAACTTTCGGTATATCAAGGGTGACATTTAGAGAGATGGCCAATCAAGGTTTAATACCTGGAGTCAAAAAAGCTAGTTGGTAAATAGAATTAAAGAGTAGTAGAAATGCTTACAGATCCAATATCAGATTATTTAACACGAATTCGTAACGCTAGTAGAGCTGGCCATAGAGTAGTAAATATTCCGGCATCCAACCTTAAAAGGGAGATGACCAAAATTCTATTCGATCAAGGATATATCCTTAGTTACAAATTCGAAGACGACACAACTCAGGGTAATATTAAAATTGCTTTGAAGTATGACAAGTTTACGAAAGCACCAGTAATCAAAAAGTTACAACGTGTTAGTAAGCCAGGTTTAAGAAAGTACTCTGGTTCTGAAGATTTACCACGAGTATTAAACGGTCTGGGTGTTGCTATAGTTTCTACTTCTCACGGAGTAATGACTAGCAAACAGGCAAAACAAGAAAATGTTGGTGGCGAAGTATTGTGCTACATATATTAATAAGAGTAAAGTTTTAGAGAAATGTCTAGAATAGGTAATAATCCAGTTTCAGTTCCAGAAGGAGTAACCGTTGAACTTAAGGACAATGTGGTTACTGTGAAAGGAAAGCTTGGCGAATTGACCCAAGAATTTTCAGGAGTTGAAGTAGCAATGGAAGACGGTAATATAATGGTGAAAAGACCATCTGACTCCAAAGAGCATAAGGCAAAACATGGTCTATACAGATCTTTGTTCTTGAATATGGTAGAAGGAGTTTCTAAAGGATGGACTAAGGAATTGGAATTAGTTGGTGTTGGTTACAGAGCAAGTAATCAGGGTCAAAAACTAGATTTGGCCTTAGGTTTTTCACACAATATAGTCATCGACGTTGCTCCAGAAGTTAAGATTGAAACTATATCTGAAAAAGGAAAGAACCCTATTGTAAAGTTGACTTCATTTGACAAGCAATTGGTTGGTCAAGTGGCAGCAAAGATTAGAGGTTTCCGTAGACCAGAGCCTTACAAAGGAAAAGGTATCAGGTTTGTAGGTGAACAAATTAGAAGAAAAGCAGGTAAATCAGCTTAATAAGTACGAATTATGGGATTGTCTAACACTGATAGAAAATTACGCATCAGAAGAAGAATCAGAAAGATTTCTTCTGGTACTGAAACAAGACCTCGTTTGTCTGTTTTCCGTAGTAATAAAGAAATTTACGCTCAACTGATCGATGATGTTAACGGTAAAACCTTAGCGGCATCATCATCAAGAGATAAAGGTATTGATGCAAAAGGTACTAAGACCGAAGTTGCGAATGCTGTAGGTAAAGCCATCGCTGAAAAAGCAAAGAAGGCAGGTATTGAAACAGTAGCATTTGATAGAGGTGGTAACTTATATCATGGAAGAGTAAAATCATTGGCAGAAGGAGCCAGAGAAGCAGGACTTAAATTCTAAATCAATATGTACCAGAAATACAAAAATGTAGAAATTGTTAAGCCAGGTGGTTTAGATTTAAAAGACCGTTTAGTTGGTGTACAGCGAGTAACAAAGGTTACTAAAGGTGGTAGAGCATTCGGTTTCTCTGCGATAGTTGTTGTAGGTGATGAAAACGGTGTTGTCGGTCATGGATTAGGTAAATCTAAGGATGTTGCAACAGCAATTGCCAAAGCAATAGAAGACGCAAAAAAGAACTTGGTAAGAATACCTTTGAACAAAGCTACACTTCCTCACGAACAAAAAGGAAAGTTTGGCGGGGCTAGAGTTTTTATCAAGCCAGCATCACAAGGTACAGGAGTAATCGCCGGAGGTGCTGTTCGTGCGGTGCTTGAAGCAGTTGGAATTCACGATGTACTTTCAAAATCTCAAGGTTCTTCAAATCCTCACAACGTTGTTAAAGCGACTTTTGATGCTTTATTGCAGTTAAGAGATGCCGGAACTGTTGCAAAACAAAGAGGTGTTAGTTTAGAAAAAGTATTTAAAGGATAGTAAGTAATGGCGAAGATTAAAGTAAAACAATTGAAGAGTGCCATCAAGAGACCTCAGAATCAAAAGAGAACTCTTGAAGCATTGGGACTAAGGAAAATTGGCCATGTTGTTGAACATGATGCAACACCTAATATCCTTGGTATGATAAAGAAAGTTGAACATTTGGTTTCTACCGAGAAATCTTAAAGAATAGATAGAATGGATTTAAGTAGTTTAAAACCAGCAGAAGGAGCTATAAATAGAGATGGAAAACGTCTTGGAAGAGGTCAAGGTTCAGGTAAAGGTGGAACTGCGGCTAGAGGTCATAAAGGAGCGAAGTCTAGATCTGGTTATTCTAAGAAAATAGGTTTTGAAGGTGGTCAAATGCCATTACAAAGACGTGTTCCGAAATTTGGTTTCAAAAATATCAATCGCAAGGAGTATCAGGGTGTGAACTTAGATAAGTTACAGACCTTAGTTGATAACAAAGCTGTTAAAGGTGAAGTTACTTTTGAGGCTTTGGTAGAGAACAGATTGGTAAGACAAAACGAATTGGTTAAAATTTTAGGTGGTGGTGAATTAAAGGCCAAACTTAAAGTTTCAGCTCATAAATTTAGTGCTACGGCTAAAGCGGCTATCGAAGCGGCAGGTGGTGAGGCAATAAGTTTGTAACGATATTTTATTATGAAGAAATTTATTGAGACCATATCCAATATTTGGAAGATTGAAGAACTAAGACAACGTATTATAATTACGCTTGGCTTGTTGTTGGTGTACCGTTTCGGTGCCCAAGTAGTACTTCCTGGTATTGATACAGCTCAATTGGCAAATTTATCTGCAAATGCAGGTGATGGTATTTTAGGTATTCTTAACGCTTTTACCGGAGGGGCATTTGCTAACGCTTCGGTTTTTGCATTGGGTATTATGCCTTATATCTCGGCCTCAATTGTGGTTCAATTAATGAGTATAGCAATTCCTTATCTGCAAAAGTTGGATAAAGAAGGCGAGAGCGGTAGAAAAACCAAGAATCAGATTACAAGATGGTTGACTATTGCTATTTGTATCGTTCAAGCCCCTGCTTATTTATACGGTTTAGGAGCCCTTGGTGTTCCTGACAGTGCTTTTATTTTAGGTAAAGGTTTAGATTTTATTGTGCCCGCGGTGATTATTTTGGTTACCGGTTGTGTATTTGCAATGTGGTTAGGTGAAAAAATAACTGATAAAGGTATTGGTAACGGTATATCATTATTGATAATGATAGGTATTATTGCTACGATGCCACAGTCTTTTGCACAAGAAGCAGTTTCTAGATGGAACGGTACAGGTGGGCCAATGCTTATTATTGTGGAAGTAGTTATTTGGTTCTTAGTGATTCTTGCCAGTGTATTGTTAGTAATGGCTATTCGTCAAATTCCTGTACAATACGCACGAAGAAGTGCTTCTGGTGGGTATGAAAAGAACATTACTGGCTCGAGACAATATATTCCATTAAAGTTGAATGCTTCAGGGGTTATGCCAATCATTTTTGCTCAAGCGATTATGTTTGCGCCAAGTTTAATCGGTAGAACTTTTAATGACACTGCTTTTGGCCAATGGATGGAAGTTCAATTTGCTGATATTTTTGGTCTAGCATATAATATTTTATTTGCTGTGCTTATTATAATATTCACCTATTTCTATACAGCGATTACAGTTCCAACGAACAAAATGGCTGACGATTTAAAAAGAAGTGGCGGTTTTATTCCTGGTATACGTCCAGGTAAGGAAACAGGAGATTATTTAGATAAGATAATGTCTTTAATAACATTCCCTGGTTCAGTGTTTTTGGCCTTGTTGGCAGTATTGCCAGCAGTTGTAGTTAAGCTTATGGATGTGCAGGCAGGATGGGCATTGTTTTACGGAGGTACATCATTGCTGATTATGGTAGGTGTTGCTATTGATACTGTGCAGCAAGTGAATTCGTATTTATTGAATAGACATTACGATGGTTTGATGAAAACCGGTAAAAATAGAAAAGTAGCTTAAATAGAAGTTAGATGCTAGAGGTTAGATGTTAGATAAATTCACAACCAATTTTGAATGAACTAGCTAACTGAAAACTTAGAACTGAAAACTAAAAACTAAATAATGGCAAAGCAGCCAGCAATAGAACAAGATGGATCAATTATCGAAGCGTTGTCAAATGCAATGTTTCGTGTTGAATTAGAAAACGGTCACGTGGTGACGGCTCATATTTCAGGAAAGATGCGTATGCATTATATCAAATTACTTCCTGGAGACAAGGTAAAACTTGAGATGAGCCCTTACGATTTGACCAAAGCAAGAATTACATACAGATACTAAGATGAAGGTTAGAGCATCAGTAAAGAAAAGAAGTGCCGACTGCAAGATTGTTCGCAGAAAAGGCAGATTATACGTAATCAACAAAAAGAATCCTAGATTTAAACAAAGACAAGGGTAGTTATGGCAAGAATTGCAGGGGTAGATATCCCAAAACAAAAGCGAGGCGTAATTGCACTTACCTATATCTTCGGAGTTGGTAGGAGCCGTGCTAAAGAAATTTTAGCAAAAGCTGGTGTTAGTGAAGACACAAAAGTTTCTGATTGGAACGATGATGAAATCGGGAAAATTCGTGACGCTGTTGGTTCTTACACAATTGAAGGTGAGCTTCGTTCAGAAACGCAGTTGAATATTAAACGTTTGATGGATATTGGATGTTACAGAGGTATTCGACACAGATCTGGTCTGCCATTAAGAGGTCAGCGTACAAAGAACAACTCTAGGACAAGAAAAGGAAAGCGTAAAACAGTTGCTAACAAGAAAAAAGCGACTAAATAATAGTTAGGTATTATGGCAAAAGCAAATACTAAAACAACCAAGAAACGTAAAGTTATTGTTGATTCTAATGGGGAAGCCCATATCACAGCATCTTTCAATAACATTATCATTTCTTTGACCAACAAAAAGGGAGACGTAATCTCATGGTCTTCTGCAGGTAAATTAGGATTTAGAGGTTCTAAAAAGAATACACCATATGCTGCTCAAGTAGCTGCTGAAGATTGTTCTAAGGTGGCTCATGAAGCTGGTTTAAGAAAGGTAAAAGTTTTCGTAAAAGGACCAGGTAATGGTAGAGAGTCAGCTATACGTTCTATACACAATGCGGGAATTGAGGTAACAGAGATTATCGATGTTACTCCAATGCCACATAATGGATGTAGACCTCCAAAAAGAAGAAGAGTATAATTAATCAATATGGTTCGCCTTAGGCGGATTTTCACCGAAGGTGTACAAAAGATTATCGAAGGATAAGCCTTAATTCATAATCACACTTTCATAAACTTAGAAGATGGCAAGATATACAGGACCAAAATCAAAAATCGCACGTAAGTTTGGCGAAGCGATATTCGGAGACGACAAAGCCTTCGAAAAAAAGAATTACCCTCCGGGACAACACGGTAACAACCGTCGCCGTGGAAAAAAATCAGAATATGCAATCCAGTTAATGGAAAAGCAAAAAGCTAAATATACCTATGGTATTTTGGAAAAACAGTTTAGAAATTTATTCGCGACTGCCAAAAGAAAAGAAGGTGTAACTGGTGAAGTGCTTTTACAATTGTGTGAATCTCGTTTAGACAACGTTGTTTACAGAATGGGTCTTTCTTCATCAAGAAGAGGGGCAAGACAACTGGTATCACACAGGCATATTACAGTAAATGGAGAGTTAGTAAACATTCCATCATATTCATTAAAACCTGGCGATGTTGTTGGTGTTCGTGAAAAATCAAAATCTGTTCAAGCTATAAATGATTCCTTGGCGAATAATAGTAGCGTTTACGAATGGATTACATGGAACAGTGAGAAGAAAGAAGGTGCTTTTGTGAGCATTCCTGAAAGACTTCAAATTCCAGAGAACATCAAAGAGCAGTTAATCGTCGAGTTATATTCTAAATAAAAACAACACTAATCCAATATGGCACTACTTAATTTTCAGAAGCCCGATAAAGTTATAATGATAGACTCGACAGATTTCGAGGGGAAATTCGAATTTCGCCCTTTGGAGCCTGGCTATGGATTAACTGTTGGGAACGCATTACGAAGAGTACTACTTTCTTCCCTAGAAGGTTTTGCAATAACTGCAGTACGAATCGATGGAGTTGAGCATGAGTTTTCGGTTATCCCGGGCGTTGTTGAAGATGTGACGGAGATAATCTTAAATTTAAAACAAGTTCGTTTTAAAAGACAGATTGATGATGTTGAAAGTGAAACAGTTTCTGTTTCGTTGAGCGGAAAAGATAAATTGACCGCTGGTGACTTTCAAAAATTTATTTCAGGGTATCAGGTTTTAAATCCAGACTTGGTTATCTGTAATATGGATGCTAAGGTTTCAATAAACCTAGAAGTAATTATTGAAAAAGGACGTGGTTACGTTCCTGCGGAAGAGAATAAAAAATCTAATGCTCCAATAGGAAGTATTGCGGTTGACTCGGTTTACACACCGGTCAAAAACGTAAAATATAGTATTGAAAACTTTAGGGTAGAGCAAAAGACCGATTATGAAAAGTTGGTTTTTGAAATCTCTACTGATGGTTCTATCCATCCTAAAGACGCTTTAACAGAGGCGGCTAAGGTTTTAATACACCACTTCATGTTGTTTTCAGATGAGCGTATCACATTAGAAGCTGATGAGATAGCGCAGACCGAGACTTATGATGAAGAATCACTGCACATGCGTCAACTATTGAAAACCAAATTGGTCGATATGGATTTGTCAGTTCGGGCACTAAATTGTTTGAAAGCTGCGGAAGTGGATACTTTAGGAGATTTGGTTTCTTTCAATAAGAACGACTTAATGAAATTTAGAAACTTTGGTAAAAAATCATTGACCGAATTAGAAGAACTAGTGATTAACAAAGGACTTCAGTTTGGAATGGATTTGGCAAAGTATAAATTAGATAAAGATTAAATAATCATATTTTGCTCTCCGCAATAACGGATTTGGTAGCAAGATGATAATATAGAAAAATGAGACACGGAAAGAAATTTAACCACTTAGGTAGAACAGCGGCCCACAGAAAGGCAATGCTTGCTAATATGGCATGTTCTTTAATTGAGCACAAAAGAATAAACACGACCGTTGCAAAAGCAAAAGCTTTAAAGCAGTTTATTGAGCCATTGATTACAAAATCAAAAGCTGAAAACAATCAGACTATTGAAAAAGGAACTCACAATCGTAGAGTTGTTTTTAGTAATCTGAGAGATAAGCATGCTGTAACCGAATTGTTTGGCGATGTTGCTGAGAAAATTGGTGATAGACCAGGTGGTTACACAAGAATCATTAAGTTGGGTAACCGACTAGGTGATAATGCAGATATGGCAATGATAGAGTTGGTTGATTACAACGAAATCTATAACGCAGATAAACCTGCTAAGAAAACTACGAGAAGAAGCAGAAGAGGTGGTGGAGCCAAAAAGGCAACCCCAGCACCAGTTGAAACAACAGCAACTGATGACTCTGAAGAATAGTATGTTAATTACTAGTTTAAAATACATTAAAGGATACGCTAAAACGTATCCTTTTTTTATGTTTTTTTGTTAAATTTTATTTACGATATGAAATATCACACAAGAAAAAAAGCACTTATATTATTACAGGACGGGACTATTTTTTATGGGAAAGCCGTAGGAGATAGAGAAGGAACTGCATTTGGTGAAGTTTGTTTCAATACTGGTATGACAGGTTATCAAGAGATTTTTACGGATCCTTCATATTATGGACAGCTTATGGTGGCCACTAATGCGCATATTGGCAATTATGGAACTCATGAAGATGAAATTGAATCAGATTCTATAAAAATTGCTGGTTTGATTGTCAAGAACTTCAGCTATAACTATTCTAGACCAAGCGCAAATGCTAGTTTGTTGCAATTTCTTGAAAAGAATGATTTACTGGCAATCTCTGATGTTGACACTCGGGCTTTGGTGAGTTACATTAGAGACAACGGTGCGATGAATGCGGTTATTTCTACAAGGGTTGACGATATTGAAGCTTTAAAAGCAGAATTAAAAGAAGTTCCAAGTATGAAAGGTTTAGAGCTGGCCTCTAAAGTTTCAACTAAAGAACCTTACATCTATGGTGATGAGAATGCAAAGTATAAGATTTCTGCTTTAGATATTGGTATCAAGAAGAATATTCTTCGAAACCTGGCAAAACGCGGTGCATGTGTGAAAGTTTTTCCATTCGATACTTCTAAAGAGGAAATGATTGCTTGGAACCCCGATGCATACTTTATCTCGAACGGACCAGGCGATCCTGAGCCTTTAACTGAAGCTATTGAAACTACCAAGGCCCTGTTGGAAATGGATAAGCCTTTATTCGGTATTTGTCTAGGGCATCAGGTATTGGCGCTTGCAAACGGAGTTTCTACCTATAAAATGCATAATGGACATAGAGGTATAAACCACCCTATTTTAAATCTGATGACGGGTAAAGGTGAAATTACATCTCAGAACCATGGCTTTGCTATTAATAGAGAAGAGGCTGAAGCAAATGGTGATCTAGAGATTACACATACCCATCTAAATGATAACACGGTAGCCGGACTAAAGTTGAAGGGTAAAAATGTGTTTTCTGTTCAGTACCATCCAGAAGCAAGTCCTGGGCCGCATGATGCAGATTATCTTTTTGATCAATTTTTCGATGCCATAAAAACAAGTGCTAACTAAAACGTTGTAGTTTATTTTTAGGTTATTATCAGGTAGTTATGTAGTTTTCTTTAAGGCTAAAAGAGCGTCCTTTCGTATCTTCGTTCTTCTTAATTTCAATCACAAATAAATATAACAATGAGCATTATTATCAATATTCATGCGAGACAAATTTTAGATTCGAGAGGTAACCCAACTGTAGAGGTTGATGTAGTTACGGAAAACGGAGTTTTGGGCCGTGCAGCTGTTCCATCGGGGGCATCTACTGGCGAGCATGAAGCTGTAGAGCTGCGTGATGGAGGAGACTCTTTTATGGGCAAGGGTGTTGGAAAGGCGGTCAATAATGTGAATACCCTCATTGCAGAAGAGTTAGTTGGTGTTTCTGTCTTTGAGCAGAACTTTATCGACCAAGCGATGATTGATTTAGATGGTACCCCAAATAAATCAAAATTAGGCGCTAATGCTATTCTAGGTGTTTCTTTAGCTGTTGCAAAAGCTGCAGCGGAAGAGTTGGGTATGCCATTATATCGATATGTTGGTGGTGTTAGTGCTAATACACTTCCTGTTCCGATGATGAACATTATCAACGGTGGATCACATTCAGATGCACCTATTGCTTTTCAAGAGTTTATGGTGATGCCTGTCAAGGCGAAAGACTTTAGTCATTCCATGCAAATGGGAACTGAAATCTTCCATAATCTAAAAAAGGTACTACATGATAGAGGATTGAGCACTGCTGTTGGTGATGAAGGCGGCTTTGCACCTACTTTAGAAGGTGGTACAGAAGATGCTTTGGATACTATAGCAAAAGCTGTTGATAAAGCGGGATATAAACTAGGTGATGACGTGATGATTGCTTTAGATTGCGCTGCCGCTGAATTTTATATAGATGGAAAATATGACTATACAAAGTTTGAAGGCGATAAAGGGCAAGTAAGATCTTCTGAAGAGCAAGCCCAGTACCTAGCCGATTTATGCGCAAATTACCCTATTATCTCAATTGAGGATGGTATGGACGAGAACGATTGGGACGGTTGGAAAATGCTAACCGATAAAGTTGGTGATAAAGTGCAATTGGTAGGTGACGATTTATTTGTTACCAATGTGGAGCGCCTTTCTCGTGGTATAGAGAACGGAATTGCGAATTCTATTCTTATCAAAGTAAACCAAATAGGCACGTTGACAGAAACAATTGCAGCCGTGAATATGGCCAAAAATGCAGGGTACACCTCAGTGATGTCGCATCGTTCAGGAGAGACCGAAGATAACACCATTGCAGATTTGGCGGTTGCATTGAATACGGGTCAGATCAAAACTGGTTCAGCCTCTCGAAGTGATCGTATGGCCAAATACAATCAACTGCTTCGTATTGAAGAAGAATTAGGTGACACTGCTTATTATCCTCAAGAAAAAGCTTTTAAAATAAAGTAGAATTATTTCTATAGTGTAAAAATTGAATCATAGCCTTTCTTCTTTTAGAAAGGCTTTTTTTTGAACTATAGATAATGTATATTATGCTTCGAGACCAACTAATTATAGAAAGGATATGAATAGTTTTCTTTTTGCAGCAGCTGAGAACGATGGTATAGCCAATTGCAAAGCTGGCGGAATGGGAGATGTAGTAAGAGATGTTCCCAGACAAATCTCTGAAAAAGGAGATAAGGCCCATGTGGTTGTTCCTTCTTATGGTAGGTTACACCAACAAGGGGTCTTAAAGACCAAGTTGAACTTTTCGCTTCGCGGGATGGTTTATACTGCTGAGTTGTATGAGGTTAAACCGAAAAAAGAGTATCCAAATGTCTATCATTATGTTGTTCACCATCCCGAAATAGAGGCGGGGGGTATTGCACATATTTATCATGATGACCCCGAAGAGCCTTTTTATACAGATGCTATTAAATATTTTATTTTTTGTACTGCGGTAGCCGAAGCTATAAAAAAAGGGGCCTTCGGTAAATTAGATATTGTTCACCTTCACGATTGGCATTCTAGTTTATTGCTTTTTCTTAGAGAATATCATAGAGGTTATGAGAATCTTAGAAAAATAAGATTTGTCTATAGTATTCATAACCTAGCGATACAAGGTATCCGCCCTTTTGAAGATAATTATTCTTCTTTACGAAATTGGTTTCCTGATATTCCTTTTGATGAAAAAGGCCTTATTGATTACAGGTATCAAGATTGTATTAATTTAATGGCAGTAGGCATCCGTTTGGCAGATGCCGTTCATACAGTGTCTCCCTCCTACAAAGAAGATGTAATGAAGCCAAGTTCACCACCAGAATTTATCGGAGGTGAGGGCTTAGAGAAAGATTTGCAACAGGCCGATAAAGAAAATAGACTTTTTGGTATTCTTAACGGCTGTAATTACAAGAATATTAATGTCGAAGAAAAAGGCCAAATCTATCGAAATACGGTTAAGGCCCTTTTTAGCTGGCTTCAAGAAGAGTCAAAAAAATATAAAGCTGATTTTTTGGCCCATACCGGGGAGAAAATTATGCAATATGTAGATAACGAACCAAAGTTTATTGTTTCGAGTGTAGCTCGATTAACGGAACAAAAATTCTATTTTTTTAAACGTTCTCCGGAGGCTTTCGTTGCTATCTTAAAAAAGCTAGAGAAAATAGATGGTATTTTTATCCTTCTTGGAACTGGAGCCCCAGAATATGAAGAACTATTTAGGGATATCAGTTACAAGCACAAGAACTTCATTTTCACAAACGGACAATCGGAGAATTTGATTGATTCTATGTATTTAGAATCTAATCTCTACTTTATGCCAAGCCTTTTTGAGCCATGCGGAATCAGTCAAATGCTCTCCATGCGAAACGGAAATCCCTGTTTGGTTCACCATACGGGCGGACTTATAGATACCGTTAAGCATATGAAAACAGGTTTTGGTTTTGATGGGGACTCTTATGACCAAAAGATTAAAAATATGCTTTCCACTTTTGATATTGCGTTGGATATTTTTGTAAACGATAAACCAACATGGAAAAAGATTCAAACTAACGCTAAGAAAGCACGATTCACGTGGCAAAAATCAGTAGATGAATATTATAAGGTTCTTTATAAAATGTAAACCTATTTTCTTACTTCAAGTATTGTTAAGAATTCTCCAAAATTGAAGGGCATTATTGTTAAAACCTTTCCTTTTTCGTAATTTTAACAGCTTATCATAATAACTATAAATCATTTAAATGTCGGACAAAGCAACACTTGAATTTGAAGGAAAAAAGTATGAATTCCCGGTTATAAAGGGAACGGAAGATGAGTTGGCAATCGATATTAAAACTTTGAGGGGAACTAGCGGAATCGTTACCATTGACCCAGGTTACAAAAACACAGGCTCTTGTGAAAGTGCAATTACTTTTTTAGATGGTGAAAAAGGAATTTTACGTTACCGCGGGTACTCAATTGAAGAACTTGCCGAAAAGGCTGATTTTCTTGAGGTGGCCTACCTTTTGATTTTTGGAGAGCTGCCAAACAAAGAGCAGTTGGCTGCCTTTCATTTAGATATTAAGAACGAATCTCATGTAGATGAGGAAATGAAAAAGATTTTGGACGGTTTTCCAAAGTCTGCTCATCCAATGGGTGTATTATCTTCACTTACGAGTGCCTTAGTGGCATTTAACCCTGGTTCGGTCGATGTGGCTTCCAGCGATGCTATGTACAATTCCATTGTGCGTATTCTGGCCAAGTTTCCGGTATTGGTTGCTTGGGCTATGCGCAAGAAAATGGGACTCCCTTTAGATTATGGGGACGATTCTTTAGGTTACGTTGAGAACATTCATAAAATGATGTTCAAAAGACCGAATCAAGAATATAAAAGAAATAGAGTGGTTATTGATGCGTTGGATAAGTTACTTATTCTACATGCTGACCACGAACAAAACTGTTCTACATCGACGGTGCGAATAGTTGGTTCTTCTCATGCGGGATTATTTGCTTCCCTTTCTGCCGGTATTTCGGCATTGTGGGGCCCATTGCATGGTGGTGCAAACCAAGCCGTATTAGAAATGTTAGAAGCTATTGAGGCCGATGGCGGTGATACCAAAAAATATATGGCCAAAGCCAAGGATAAATCAGATTCTTTTAGGTTAATGGGCTTTGGGCATAGGGTCTACAAAAATTTTGACCCAAGGGCAAAGATTATCAAGAAGGCCGCTGATGAAGTTTTAGGGGATTTGGGCATTAACGACCCTATTTTAGATATCGCCAAAGGATTAGAGAAAGAGGCGCTTGAAGACGAGTACTTTGTAAAAAGAAAGCTTTATCCAAATGTAGATTTTTATTCGGGCATTATTTATCGTTCGCTGGGCATACCTACGGATATGTTCACGGTAATGTTCGCTTTAGGAAGATTGCCGGGGTGGATAGCACAATGGAGAGAGATGCGTCTGCGTAATGAGCCTATTGGTAGACCAAGGCAAATTTATGTAGGTGAAAACTACCGCCCTTTTGTTGGCGTTGACAAGAGGTAGATTGCTACCTTAATAAAAACAATAAAGCTCTTTTATCTAATAAAAGGGCTTTTTTTATACCAAAAAACGAGTTTATTTTATAAAAATTTTTCAAATGCTTCAGTTGAACATTAACAATGAAACTTCGCCTTTAAAAGCTGTGGTGCTTGGTACTGCTGAAAGTTGTGGCCCAACACCAATACCTGAGGAAGCCTATGACCCTAAGTCTTTAGAGCATATTCTCGCTGGAACTTATCCTACAGAAGCTGATATGATTGAAGAAATGGAAGCCTTTGCGAAAGTATTTGAGAAGTATGGTGTAAAGGTTTATAGGCCATCTGTTTTACACGATTGTAATCAGATATTCTCTAGAGACATCGCTTTTGTAATTGGTGATAAATTGGTGCATGCCAATATTCTGCCCGATAGGGAAAAAGAGTTTCAAGCGATACAGCATGTAATAAGTGAAATAAAGCCAGAAAATATCATATATCCTCCTGAAGAAGTGCATATAGAGGGAGGGGATGTGATGCCTTGGAACGATTATATCTTTGTAGGCACGTATACCGGTTCAGATTATCCTGATTATATAACGGCCCGAACAAATAAAGAAGCGATAGAATTTTTAAAAAAACAATTCCCAAACAAAACTGTAAAGTCTTTTGAACTAAGAAAATCCAATACGAATGCCAAAGAAAACGCTTTGCATTTAGACTGTTGTTTTCAGCCTATCGGAAAAGATAAGGCCATTCTTCATAAAAATGGATTTTTGGTTGAAGAAGAGTATCAATGGCTTGTAAATTATTTTGGAACAGAAAATATATTTGAAATAACGGCTGAAGAAATGTATCAAATGTTTAGCAATGTATTTTCAATATCACCTGAAGTTGTAGTTTCCGAACGTAACTTTACTAGACTAAACAACTGGCTTAGAGGTCAAGGTTTTACCGTAGAAGAAATCCCCTATGCTGAGATTGCCAAACAAGAGGGGCTTTTACGATGCAGTACCTTGCCCTTAATTCGCGAATAAAGAAAAAGTATTTAAATGCAGATTACCAATACCATCCTAATGATTCGCCCTGTGGCTTTTCGTATGAACGAGCAGACGGCTGTAAATAATTATTTTCAAGAAGATATAGACATAAAGAATCAAACGATCAACACAAGAGCTCAAAAAGAGTTTGACGACTTTGTAAGTGTATTGCGCGATAGAGGAGTAAATGTAATCGTTGTTGATGATCGAAAAGAAACCGATACCCCAGATTCTATTTTTCCGAACAATTGGGTTTCATTTCATGCTAATGGTACAGTAGTGGTTTACCCCATGTTTGCTGAAAATCGTAGAAAAGAAAGACGCGAAGATGTTTTTGACATTCTTGAAGAAAAAGGCTTTCGAATAGATAATATAGTCGATTATACTTCAGCTGAGAAAGAAGGCGTTTTTCTAGAGGGTACCGGCAGTATTTTAAAGGATAGGGTTAATCAAAAGGCCTACTGTGCACTTTCAGAAAGGGCACATGAAGAATTGTTCATCGAGTTTTGCGAAGATTTTGATTGTTTTCCGGTCATATTTACTGCTAATCAAACTGTAGATGGTCAGCGATTGCCAATTTACCATACCAATGTAATGATGGCAATGGCAGAGACTTTCGCTGTTATTTGTTTGGATACCATAGATGATAAAAAGGAACGTAAAAACGTTACCGAACATCTAAAAAAAGATGGTAAAGAGATTATTACTATTACGGAAAAACAAATGCATCATTTCGCTGGCAATATGCTGCAAGTATATGGTGCGAAAGACAAACGCTTTATGGTCATGAGCTCAGCGGCATACCACAGTTTGCGCGAAGATCAAATAAGTGCTATTAAAAAGCATTGCGATATCATACACAGTTCTTTAGAAACTATAGAAACTTGTGGGGGTGGTTCGGCACGCTGTATGATGGCGGAGGTGTTTTTACCTAAAGCTTAGTCTGATTCTGTAGCTGTAAACTCTCTAATGGCCTGGTTGGGTTCCATAATGTTGTAACCTTTCCAAAATTCAGGGTCATACTTTGCCATATAGGTGGCCTTGATACTTTTATCTTCTTTAAAACTATCAAACTGGTTTTGGTCGATAATGGTATTGTCAAAAATCACGAGTTCCCATTTATTGGTATTGGTCATTCTAAAATCAATATTTAAACGTAGTTCATTTTGTTTGTTTCTACCTTTAACATGCTTGTTTTTTTCTATGACATCTAGCGGTCTATCAAATCTAAACCAACGTCCAAAACTAAAATCCACAAATTTCAAGTCATACTTGTTATTGGAGAGTTTCGTAAAGTGCATTGAACCTTTATATAGTATTTCCCTATAAAAAATACCTAATAACCTGAAGTTTCTTAGGTTCTTAAGATTTTCAAAGTCAATTCTCATGATGGCAAAATCTTCAATATTAACAAAGATTCTTCCTTTAAAGTCTGCACCGCCCTTTGGTTTAAAATCGATTACATAAACTCCAGCGTTGTCAATATCGGCATATCCGGCAAGTTCGAATTCATACTTCCTACTTTTGTTTATGACATTTAGTTTAGTGTCTTCTTCGTAAAAGACCTCGCCTAAGAGTTCGTCAAAAATGTGTTTTTGTTCATCTACAAAGTCAGAGACGGTGTCTTTCTTCATTTCTTTTTCGAGTTCTTTGGCCTCTTCGGCTTCTAAATCACTCATAATAGAATCTACCTGTATTTTTTCACTGAAGATTCCTGATTTTATTTTTAAATAGGAATCAGGCTTAACGTTTTGTTTGAAGATATTCTCCATACGCTTACCCAATTCATCAAAAGAGCCGATATCTTTTTTATCATAAAGATTGGCTGCTTTTAAGACATTCACTTTATAGTCTTTTTTAGTCTTGTAGAAATCACCGAGAGCTTCAGTATAGTGATATGAATTTCTAGGGATTATACTTGCAAGGCTATCGATAAACTCCTTGTCTAGCTCTTCAATAGAGGATTTTTCAAATCCGAAATCCACTTTTTGGATGTTCCCAAAAACCGACTGTCTCAAGAAATAACGTTGTTTTATGGGGTCATTATTTGTGTTCTGAGGTAAACGCTCTTTCATTTTGTCAATAATCTCATCAACCTCTAATTCTTTATCGAATAGGTATACTCCGCTAAGTTCAATAGCTTTTGGTTGTATGTAAATAACACTATCTAATAGGCTTTCATAGGTAAAACCCAATTTTTCATAGCCCATACTAGAGATATAGATAGAATCAAGTTTTTGCGTGGTAGCATCTAATACAAAACTAAATCTGCCTTCTTCATTAGAAATTACGCCTTGGTTTTCGCCATACTGAATGGTTACATATGGAATAGGGTTTTTGGTTTTACCATCGACTACTTTTGATGAAATAGTTTGTGCTAGGCTAGATGAAACAACAGATAGGCAAAGTAATAGTGTAAGCGTGTAATATGATTTCATGTAAATTGGTTTTTTGATAAAGTGATGTATATAGATAAAGACGTTTTTTGATTGGGAATGGTTGCTTCAAAAGTCGAGCCAAGATTATTTTTTGGCAATATTTCTGATCATACCGCCAAAAATAAAATAATGCAAAGGCACTATACTATACCAGTATAACCTACCTTTTAGGCCACGTGGACGAAAAGTTGCAGTTTGATGCAACACATTGTCTTCGTCAATTTTAAATTCTAGCCAAGCTTCGCCAGGTAGTTTCATCTCGGCAAAAAGTAATAAACGTTTTCCTTTTTTGTCAGCTAAAAGAACACGCCAGAAGTCAAGGGCATCTCCAGCAAAAATTTTATCAGGATGTGTTCTTCCCCTTCTAAGTCCAACACCACCGAAAAGTTTATCTAAAAACCCTCGAATTTTCCAGAGCCAGTTGCCATAATACCAACCTGTTTTGCCTCCTATCTTCCAAATTCTTTTTAACACCCTTTTTGGGTCGTCTACTTTTAGTTTTTGTTCATCCCTAAGCACCCCAAACTTGGGAACCTGAACATACTTTTCAAGATTCTTATTAAAACGACCGCTGACCATGCTGTCTTTCCAACTACTCATAACAAGATTCTGCTCAATTTTTTTAAAGGCCATGTCAATAGCTTCCATGTAGGAATGTGGCGTAATATCTAACAGCTCAGAAAGTCTATTGTCGTTTGCAATGACCTCAATTTTCATGCTATCGACTAGGTTTAGCGCCAATTTATATGAGGTTGAGGTAACAAAATATAACCAGTATGAGGATAGTTTTGGTGTCATTACCGGTACGGTGACTATCCAATTTTTGAAACCTCTTGCCTTGGCGTATTGATGGAGCATTTCTTTGTAAGTAAGCACATCTGGCCCCGCAATGTCAAATGATTCATTATAGGTCTCTGAATTCCCTAGTACTCCCGTTAAAAACGCAATGACATCGCGAATAGCTATAGGCTGCGTTTTGGTCAAAACCCATTTTGGGGTAATCATAAACGGAAGTTTTTCGCATAGATCTCGTATAATTTCAAACGAAGAACTACCAGAACCCACAATAATTCCGGCACGTAAAACGGTAAGGCTAAAATTGCCTTTGTATAAAATCTCTTCTACATTTTTTCGAGACCAAAGATGTTTAGAAAGATTTTTGTCATTGACAATGCCACTTAAATAAATAACCTGTTTAATGTTGGTGTCTTTTACCAGGGCATTGAAATTTTTAGCGGTAATAGCCTCCATCTCATCAAAATCTTTGGTTGATGAGGTCATGGAGTGTATTAGGAAATAGGCAGCATCAATATCCTTCGGAATTTTTCCTTCCGAAACATCATCTAAAAAATCAATTTCTAAAACCTTGATCTTAGCCAGGGTTTCTTGGTCTACCGATAAACGTGAGGCGTCTCTAACGGTGCAGACAACATCGTGGCCAGCATCAAGCAATTGCGGAAGCAATCGCATACCGATATAACCATTGGCACCTGTAAGCAGAATCTTCATGATTTGGGAACTTTGAACATTTTAAAAATGGATATAAAGGGGCCTAAGGTTATTGCCAATAACAAAACAATTATGACCCAGCCAATGCTAAAATGATTTACTTCTTTTGCCATTAGTATAGCATTAAGTGAAATCACCAGAAAAATTAATGCGATGCCAAGATTGAGCCAGGTTAACATTCGAATACTTATTGCATAGATCTTTGACGCGTTTTTCTCGGTTACCTTGGTGGGGTAATTAAAGTTCCATGGCTTCATTTTAGTAGCGAGCATAGTCATTCCAAAATATATTGCTAGATTTAGAATAGGCAGTACCCAAAGTGTTGATTTATTTCCAAACCCGTCAGCTTCACCTTTAATGTTAAAATGGGCTGGAATAACCTCTGGCAAGCTAGCATAAAAAGAAAAAACCAAAATAAAATTAAGCGCGACGAGAAGCCAACCTGCTAAAATTAGTTTTCGGTCAAAATCATTAGGTTCTACATCAATTTTTGGATGGTTCTTAAACATTATAAATCTTCAATTGAAGTGGGGGCATTATCTGCCTTATAGTCCAATAATTTTCTAAAATATTTTTGAATGGCCTTGGTATCTGATTGTACCTTGATAAAATAATGATCTCGATAAACAGAATATACAGCAAAATCACCTTTATAGATGGTTAGTTTATAATATGGAATTAACAATGCATACGTTTCAAGTAATGATCTAAAACGAACGATAATACCCTTAGGTCGCATTTCTATATTACATGAGTTTCTGTTGTTATCTAGTATCAAAAGGTTCTGTATTTCAATACTGGTTTCTTTAATAAATAGCTTCGGAGAACCAATTCCTCCTAGTTTTAGACGTTCTTTTAGGGTAAAGGGTTTGCCCACTTCATCATCAACCTTTTTGGTTATTTTCTTATCGTTGTACGAAACATTTAGTAACATATCTTAAAATTAGTGAAATACAGGGTTTCATGACTTTTGAATAGTCTTAATCTTATCTAAAAAGGTTAAAAAAACGTAGTTTTGCAGCTTGAAAAGGCAATTTTGATGGAGCTACAAAAGGTTTTAGAGCAAAAAGTACAACAAGCGGTCAAAGATTTATTCAAAGCTGATTTACCCTCGGTGGAATTTCAACCCACCCGGAAGGATTTTGAGGGAGATGTTACCGTTGTCGTTTTTCCAATGTTACGTGTTGTAAAGGGCAATCCGGTGCAAATCGGAACACAAATAGGGGAGTATCTTGTCGCTAAGGTAACTGAGGTTTCTAAATTTAATGTAGTCAAAGGCTTTTTGAATTTGGTAATAGCGGATTCGTATTACCTAGATTTCTTCAGAACTATTTCCACAGATGCCAGCTATGGCTATGCAAAAGTAGCTTCTAAAGATGCTGTTATGGTCGAGTATTCTTCACCGAACACAAACAAACCACTGCATCTGGGACATATTAGAAACAATCTTTTAGGTTATTCGGTTGCTGAGATATTAAAAGCGGCCGGACATAAAGTATATAAAACCCAAATCATCAACGATCGTGGCATACATATTTGTAAAAGTATGTTGGCATGGCAGAAGTTCGGCGAGGGTGAAACTCCTGAATCTTCCGGGTTAAAAGGAGATCATTTGGTAGGGAAGTACTATGTTAAATTTGAAGAAGAACTTAAAAAACAAGCTAAACCAATTTTTAATGAATATATAAAAGGGAATATATCTCCGCCTGTAGTTGGAGGATACGAAATTAAGTTTTTAGTAAAGGAAATTGAACAGCTAAAACAGAAAATAGAAAAACTAGAATCCAATGATTCAAGTAAAAAACCAGAAATACTGAAAATAAAGGAGAA
Source organism: Croceitalea sp. W27 (assembly GCF_055693185.1). Classification (NCBI taxonomy): domain Bacteria; kingdom Pseudomonadati; phylum Bacteroidota; class Flavobacteriia; order Flavobacteriales; family Flavobacteriaceae; genus Croceitalea; species Croceitalea sp. W27. The sequence goes on along the minus strand of NZ_CM146327.1, from coordinate 1,397,848 downwards.
AATAGTTGAAAACACTTCCCAAATAAATGATTATGCCAGAAACCGAACTGATTTAATGTCTTCTGCATATAGTATGCTTCTTCAATGGGAAGCTGGTAATGAAGAAGTAGTTTCCCTTTGGAAAAAAATGAATGACTGGGTATATGCTGGTTTTGACACTACCTATAAAAATATGGGAGTTGACTTTGACAAACTCTATTATGAAAGTGACACCTATCTTTTAGGACGGGATGCGGTTAAAGAGGGACTTGCCAAAGGAGTCTTCTTTAAAAAGGACGATGGCAGTGTTTGGATAGACCTTACCGATGAAGGTTTAGATGAGAAAATCGTACTAAGATCAGACGGTACTGCGGTTTACATGACCCAAGATATTGGTACGGCAATTCAAAGGGTGACCGATTTTCCGGACATTAACGGGATGGTATATACCGTAGGTAATGAGCAAGATTATCATTTTAAAGTATTGTTCTTAATTCTAAAGAAGCTGGGCTATTCTTGGGCTGAAAAGTTATACCATTTAAGTTATGGTATGGTAGACTTGCCATCTGGAAAAATGAAGAGCCGAGAAGGTACTGTAGTAGATGCCGATGATTTAATGGAGAATATGACTAGCACAGCAGCGACTATTTCTGAAGATTTGGGCAAATTGGAAGGTTATACGAAAGAAGAAAAGCAAGACCTCTATAAAATTATTGGTCTTGGGGCATTAAAATATTACATACTTAAAGTAGATCCTAAAAAACGGATTTTATTCAATCCTGAAGAGTCTGTTGATTTTCAAGGAAATACAGGCCCTTTTATTCAATACACCTACGCTCGAATTCAATCTATTTTACGAAAGGCAAATGATCTTGGTATTTCTGATTCGGTAAAAGACTTAGATGCTAGTGACTTAGCACTTCATGAAAAAGAAAAGGAGTTGTTAAAGCAGTTACAGCTTTATCCGGAAACCGTGCAATTGGCAGCGGAGAATTACAGTCCGGCACTCATCGCGAATTATACGTATGATTTGGTAAAAGAGTTTAATTCTTTTTACCAACAAGTATCTATTTTGGGCGAAGCTGATGAGCAGAAACGACTTTTGCGGGTTTCCCTTTCTAGAAAAGTTGGGGAAGTTATCCAATCCTCATTTAGATTATTGGGGGTAGCGGTTCCAGAACGGATGTGATGGAAGATTTAACAGAAGTGCAAAAACAAATAGCGGCAATAACCCTAGTAGTAGGTTTACTGCTTGTTTTTGTAAAGGCGCTCTATGAACGTTTTGTGCATGAACGGTTTACGTTCTTTAATCTTTTTCACCCTGTAAAGCCTATAAATGCTAAAGAACGTCGCTTTATAAGTAGCTTTCTTGTTCCTTTTGAATCCTTTAGTGCCGCACAGCGAAAACTTTTTTTAAAGCGTTTTGCTTGGTTTAAATCAAAGAAACCTTTTGTTTTTTATGGTGATATTAAAAATAAGGAAGAAATAAAAGCCTATGTATCCGCTTCGGCGATTTTGATGACCATGGGGCTCAAAAACTTTCGTTTTGAGAATTCTATCAATAGAATTATTATTTATCCTTCACAATATTATTCCAATATTGGGAAACGCCATCATATAGGAGAATATAATCCTCGAATGAAAATTTTGGTCTTTTCTGCCGAAGACTTAAAACAAGGATTTAAAATTCCGAATGACAATAAAAACTTAGGGCTACATGAAGTAGCACACGCCTTGTTGTTTGAAAATAGAAGAAAGTCAACTTGGGAGGCTAGAAGGTTTAAAGTGGGTTTGATGAAATTAAGAACGGTCTTTGATTCTACCAGCTTTGAACAAAAGATGAGTCAATCTGATTATTTAAGAGATTATGCCAAAACCAATTTTATAGAATTTTTTGCGGTATTGATTGAAAGTTTTTTTGAAAGCCCAAGAGATTTAGAGCGCGAGTTTCCAGAAATATTTTTCTACTTGGGCAAAATGCTGAATAATTAAAGTACAAGCCCTAAAAGTAAAAGGTCCAGATTTTAAATCTGGACCTTAATTTAGTAACCAACTAAAATTATAAGATTAGTTCTTGTCCCGGGCTGCAACTGCAGCACCGTAAACCACAAGACCAAATCCTATTTTATTTATGGCGTCTCCAATGTTGTAGATAACATCCATATTAAGGCCTAAATTTGCAAGTCCGTCATACCAGCCCGGTGTTCCGGCCATATATCCAAGTGGATAAATTGCCCACCCGACTAATACGAACCAACAAAGCATTTTATGTGCTTTTAAAACTGCACCGCCCGCTTCGGTCGCCAATTTTTTGGCACTACCTAACCATATTTCATATACGATGTAGAAATAAGCTATCCCTGAAATGAGACCCCAAACTGCAGGTCCGCTACCGGTATTGTATACTGCTTCGCCAAAGTAACCTGTAACAAGCATTACTACGGATGCAAGAATAAGCTTCCACATTAATGATTTTCTAGCGCCCGCAACCTTAAGAATCAAGTAAAACTCTACACACATTAAAGGTACCGTTAAAACCCAGTCGACATAACGGAAAAATGTTGGAGATTCTTCAAATGCAGCCCAGTAATCACGCATGTACCAATAGTGCACAGCTGCAATAAAGGTGATAAGACCAGAAACTAAAATGGAAGTTTTCCATTTTTTGTCAAAATCGTTCATTGATAAAAAGAAGAAAGCCGAAGCTGCCATCATAGCCATGCATCCCACAAAGAATGTGAAACCGACGTAGTCGTCAGTGGCAATTTTTGATACGTCTGCCAAAAGAGGCATGTTTAGAAACATTGTTTTCATATATATAAAAGTTAATTGTTTGCGTTTTGTTGAATCAAATCTAATAAAACTTAAACAAAAAATAGATAATATTGTTTAATATTTTTTTAATATATTTAAACAAAATCAAAATTCTAGTATTTTGAAGAACTGGATTATTGTAAGTACATTTTTTTGTCTTTGGATTTCAACTATGTTCAGTGGTTCGATTCAAACTTATTTGGCCTATGCTCTAATACTAACATTTGGTGTTTTGCATGGAGCGAACGATATTAGTGTAATTCGCATAAGCGCAAAAAAGAATGGTCTCTCTTTTGGTTTTTATAGGGTTTTAGGCTATTATATTCTTACAGTTTGCAGTATATCACTCTTATTTTTATGCTATCCTCCGGCTGCACTCATCTTATTTATTATGTTGAGCGGTTACCATTTTGGTGAGCAACATTTGAGCAGTAGGTCTACCAAGGAGTCACTATTTTCGATACTATTGTACTTCTTTTATGGATTAACAATACTGTTTATGATATTCTATTTAAATATAAACAAAGTGACTTTAATACTTAAAGAGGTAACCGGGTTTGAAATTATAGATGTCTTTTTTGGATATGGATTGTTAGGGGCAGGCATTTTTCTTACTACAATTCTGGCGTATATGAGTGTTACAAAAAAGATAATGGTTAATCTCGTTGAAGAATTTTTTTACCTATTGGTACTTTTCGTTGTATTTTCCACTGCAAATCTTCTTTGGGGGTTTTGTATTTATTTTGTAATCTGGCACAGTCTACCTTCACTTAAAGACCAGATTAAATTTTTATATGGCAATTCAAGTAGGCAACACTTTATCAAGTATTTGCATTCTTCTTGGGTTTATTGGGCAGTATCGGTAGTGGGTCTTTGTATTTTATTTGCTTTTTTTATTGATAATAGGGCACACCTTATTTCTATATTAATTTATTTCTTGGCAGCTATCACTTTTCCTCATGTTATAGTGATGTCTAGACTTAAACATTCTTAAAATTTAACTCTAAAACTCACATTAGGTGTAATGCCTAACGAGCTATTTATGACCGTTTCAATTTCGTTGTTTTCCGAAACACGGTAATATTGATTTAATATATTTTTTCGATTGGTCAGGTTCAAGACTGAAATACTTGCGCTACCTTTTAATCTTCTGGTAATATTGAAGCCATAGTTGGCAGAGGCATCAACCCTCAAGTATTCGGGTAGTCTACTGCTATTGGGCTCTTCGTAATTGATTCTATTGGGAAATGAGGTAGTATCTAAAGCTGCATCTCCTTCTTGTGGTGCAGTAAATGGCTTACCTGTTCTATAATTAATCCCTAAGCCTAACTTGAGTTTTTTTATGTTGTAGGTGCCGGCTAAGGTTATCGCATGGCGCACATCCAAATTGTTTGGAAAAAGGTTTGGAGGAATGCTGTCGAAATTATAGTCATTCTTATTGTAGGTATAACTAAGCCAAGTACTATAATTGCTACCTCTTTTATTGATTAAAAATTCAAGGCCTTTGACATCGTATTCGCCTATTTCTCCACTAAATTGATTTTGATTTTGAAAACCTTGGGTTCTGGTGCTAATACCTTCAACCTTTTTATAGAACGCTTCCAATCCGACATAAAAAGAATTTTTCTCGTAGTTAAGTCCAATAGAACCTTGTTTGCTACGTGTGATAGGTAATTCATTTTCATCTGAAAGAATCCAACGCCTTTTTTCGACACCTAAAAAGTTCTGTTCTAAGTCTATTACTTGATTGGTAGACTGACTTTTGAATTCTCCTAAGAGTTGCGCCCGTAGGTTTTTAGCTAACCTAAAATTCACATTTAATCTAGGCTCTAACAACCATTTAGAAAAAGTATCAAGATTTTCGATGTAGTTGACACGTAGTCCGCCACTCGCAATAAGCCTATTTTCAAAAGAAGTATAGTTGATTTGTGAGTAGGGAGCGTGTATTCGAATTACACCTCTAATATTTGAGTCGAAAGGAGGTTGTGTGACATCGGTAATATTTGTTATGCCCGTTTCAATATATTGGTAGCCATTACCCAAAGATAACCGGTCAGAAATGGCGTAGGTAGAATCAAATTTCAGGGCATTTTCGATAACTGTATTTTCTTGAATGAGCAGCTGATTATTATTAAAAAAGTTTTCTGCACCTAGGTCATATCTGGACACATATACGTTTAAATGTGATGAGAATTTAGAATTCCATTGACTTTGAAGTTGTAAGCCAAGCGAAACATTGGCCTGTTCTAAAAAACTTTGTGTGGTTTCACTGGTGTTCGTATTTGTTTGTATATACCGTAAATCATTGGTCATACCGATAAAATTGAGACGCAACTTTTGATTTTCATTAATATCATAAAGGAGTTTTGCAGTAAAATCATAGAAAAGAAAAGTAACATCCCTATCAATATTTTCATCAATGGTTTGATTCTGCTGATTCTGTATTTCTGAATCTTGAAAAGCGCGTTCTGTAAAACTGTTATAGGTCGGTGTGTTTAAAAAATCGGTGGTCGAACGACGTGCAGAGAATTGAAAAGCTACTTTATCATTTATTGGAAATTGACCATATACATCTCCGCTAATGAGGTTTATACCCGCTCCACCGACAAACAATCCCTCAATATCATCTTTGGTTTGCATGCTAATAACACTACTGACGCCATCTCCATAATGCGTTGGTGTGCCATTTTTGTACAGCGTTACCTTATCGGTTAGATAAGGGTTAAAGGCAGAAATTAATCCAAAAAAGTGACCAGATTGATACATTTTAATTCCGTTCCATAGTATAAGGTTCTGATCATTTGTACCCCCGCGGACATTGATATCGGAAACAGTTTCATCAATACTCTTAACACCGGGTAATGCCTGAACCGATTGTAGTACGTCAGGTTCAATGAGGCCCGGTAATATTCCTAACTCCGCAGTATTCAATGTAATGCTAGCGTCGGCTTGTTTTACAAGACCCGAAGTCAGAAATTCATAAACCACGACCTCTTCGAGCCTTTCTAAATTTTCATCAAGTAAGATGTTCGTACACTCAGCGGTATCCGCTAGGTCGTCGATGGCAATGTACCTTGTTATATAGCCTAGGTATCGAACTTTGAGCGATGCGTTTCTTGGGATATCATTAAGTGAAAAACTACCGTTTGAATCGGTCACAGTAGCTATTTCGCTTCCTAAAACTTCTACAGTAGCCCCAGGTATGGTATTTTGGGCATAATTGTCCAATACGTTTGCACATATCGAGACCAAAGAACTTTTTGTTAAGGTGTAATAGCGCTGGTTTAATTTTTCAATCTTTAACTTCGTCTGGGTTTCAAGCGCTGTGATAATGGAGTTTAAATTATTGAAGTTCGGAACAGTTATTTTTACTCCGAAAAGATCTTCGTCAACAAACGAGAATTTAATAGCATACTTACTTTCGAGTTCCGTTAAATAAGATTTAAGGGATACCTCGTTTTCTTCTTGTGCCAAAATAGATGGTATTGACAATAAGAAAAATAACGAAAAAAGAATTTTGACTAAAGTGCTACGGAGTGTTCTCGCCATAGAAAAGCACATTATTACCCTCTAATTTATAATTAATCTTTGAAGGTGTACTTATACTTTCTAACGCAATTTTTATGGCTGTGTTGCTAAAGCTTCCAGTAAATAACTGATTATCATTAATATTTTCTGTTTCAACCTTAACATTGAACTGCCTTTCGAACTCTGCCAAAACATATTTCAAGGGTATGCTTTTAAAAGAACTCTCATTGTTTACCCATGATGGTTGACCATTTTTTATGGCAGTATCATCCATTACTTTTCCATTGACTACGAGAAAAGAAGTTCCTGCCGGTAATTTTCGTTCTTTGTTGTTATATAGAACACTTACCAAACCTTCGTAACAAGTAACTTCAAAAAAATCAGTTCTATTCTCAACATTAAACTGGGTTCCTAAAACGGATACAGTACCTGATGCGGTCGAAACCGTGAATTTTTTTCCTTTGGCTACCTTAAAGAATGCTTCGCCATCTAGTTCAACGTTTCTTTCTTTAGTCCATTTCTTTTCGCTGAAAGAAATTTGAGAGTCTGCATTTAATATTACTTGAGAATTATCTGGTAATTGCACTTCCGTTCTTTCGGCAAGTTGCGTGCTGTATGATTGGTCAAGCGTATTCAAAAAGAAGTAGGAGCCCGCCAGTAATATGGCAATAGCTGCTGCAACCCTTAAAAATGATTTAAAGGGACGCAATGGTATTACTTTGGTTTCTTGAAAATCTTGAGCATTTTTAAAGTTCTCATAAGCATTGTCCGCATCAAAATCAGGTGCTTTCAATTGCTTTGAAACCTCAGAGATTCTCATATATGAGGCATACTCATCAGATTTTTTAAATTCTGAGAGTTCTGCTTCCGTAAGCTCGTTATTGAGCCATTTTGCTAAATAATTTTCTTGCATAACACTATGCTTTATGTCTTTATAACAATCTAGTAATCAAAAACCCTACTTTTTTATTTTTTTAGCTCTAAGCTGTCAGTTCTAAGCTATAAGTTGTCAGTTAACACCTAAATAAATTTCGACTTCAGAACTATCTCCTTGTTGGGATTTAATTCCGTAAACCTCAAAATCAGCTTTGTAACTTCTACTAAGTTCGTTGTCCTTTGACCAAATTTGTTTCCAGGCGGCGACTATGGCATCTGGCATTTTTCCTTTAGCAATGATTTTTTTATACTTTCCGCCACTAATTTTTTTTCCTATCATTCCAGTCGGAACATTTTCCAGATTATTCACTCTATGACCAATAATTGCCGTATAATTTCCAGTATAGTCAGATTCATAATTTGTGAATACAGAATAAACATCACTTGATAGTTTATTAGTGATTTTTGAGCTTATTTTTTCGGAATAAAATTTACTCCAGAGTTTACCCATATCCTCAATAGATTTTTCATCATTATTAGTAGATTCCGTTGCTATACCGACTATATAAAATGTTTTGAGTTGTTGTTTCATAGTATCGTTTGGCCTGCAACTTAAAAAGCTGACTAGAATTATTAATATGAATGATTTGTACTTCATTTTATATTTTCACTTACTACTTACTACTTACTACTTACTACTTACTACTCATATCCCATCAATCTTTTCCCTTAGCGTTTTTAGTGCCAAATGCATCCTTTTTTCAATTGCTTTAATACTTACACCTTCCATTGCTGCTATTTCTGCATATTTTTTTCCATCAATACGATTCAAAAGAAAAGTGGTGCGTTGGTTTTCTGGTAAAGTATCTAAGGCCTTATCTAATTTCTGTTTAAATTGTTTTTCTTCCAAAACGAATTCAGGAGACTCGTTGGAGATCGAATTGGAATACATATCTGCATATTTTAGGCGAACCTTTTCTGCCTTTATAACATTTAAATATAAATTGTTGGCAACGGTATATAAATAAGACTTTGCTTTCTCTGGAGTTACCTTGGCACAATTCTCCCAGAGTTTTACAAATGCTTCCTGTACGGCATCATTTGCTTTTTCCTTATTTCCGAACTTATAATATATATAGTTGAAAATCGTTTTAGAATTAGCTTTAAACACGGAGCTAAAGATTTGCTCCTCACATACGTTGCTCATTTAGAAAGGTATCGCTTGGCTTGCTCAAAGATATTTTAAAAAAAATTAAAAAAGAGGTAGGGTATTTTTATGCTATGTTGTTTTACTAGCAAATAAGCAATGAATAAATCCAAATCATTATGAAAAAGATAATCAAAAACTTAATGTGTCTAGGGCTTTTTAGCATGGCTCTAATTTTTAACTCTTGTCAAGAAGAGTTCGAAGAAGTAAATGGCGGCAGCGACCAAGAAACTATAACAGCAAGTTCTACGACAGCAAGCTTGATAAAGAACACTTCTACAAAAGATGGTTCTTTTGATAACATTGTTGATGGGGCAAGTTGTTTTGCAATTAACTTTCCTTACACTGTTGAGGTAGCTGGTATTCAAATTACCATTGATTCCATTGAAGACCTTCATTTAATCGAAGAAATTTTTGATGAATTCGATGATGATGAAGATATTTTAGAAATAATCTTCCCTGTTACAATTACACTGGGTGATTTTACGGAAATCACTATCGAAAACAAAGAAGCACTTCGTGAGTTAATCGCAGAGTGTACAGAAGGCGATGATGATGATATCGAATGTATCGATTTTGTTTATCCTATTACCCTTTTCACTTTTGATGTTAATGAACAGCAGACAGGTTCAGTTACTATTAACAGTGATAAAGAGTTAAGAAGATTCTTTGAAGGTCTTGAAGATGATGACCTAGTAAGTATTGATTTCCCCATCACATTAAAAAAGTTTGATGGTACCGAGGTTATGGTAAGTAACAATGCTGAACTGGCTGCGGCTTTAGATGCAGCTAAAGACGAATGCGATGAAGATGATGACAATGATTATAATGATGACGACTTTAGTGAAGAAAGATTAGACGCTTACTTGGTAGAATGTCCTTGGTTGGTTCGTGAACTAAAAAGAGATGGTACAGATCAAACAAATCAATATTTCGAGTACCTAATGAACTTTACCGAAGATGGTGCAGTTACTGTTAGAGATAGAGAAGGTAATATGCTAACTGGCGAGTGGGAAACAAGTATTTCTGACCATGGAGTTGTATTGGATTTAGAGTTTGAGGTTCTTGTTGACTTTAACTTACAATGGTTGGTCTATGAGGTAGGCGAAGGTAGAATAAAACTTTTTGGAGATGATAACAACAAAATCATTCTTAAGCAATATTGTGAAAATGACACCAATGGTGAGGACCCAAACACCCTTAGAGAGATTTTAAAAGAGTGTGAGTGGATTATTAAAAGAGTGAAGAATGAAGGTGTAGAAATTGATAGACTTTTAGGTTACGAATTTAAATTTATGGCTGAAGGTGTTGTAACCTTAAGTAATGGAATAATGGTTTCAGAGGGTACTTGGGAAGTTGGTCTAAATGCCGAAATGAAACTTGCCTTACTGATAAGCTTTGGTGACGAGCAAGCCGTTAATTTCAACTGGCCGTTACGAGAACTTACCAATGAAAGATTAAAGTTCGAAGTTGATGGTACTGATTACGAATTGGTCTTGCAACGAGTTTGTGATGACAATGCTGGTGATGCCGATGTTTCGGAAATTAGAAATATCATGTTGGGTGGTCAATGGAATGTGGCGCTATATAGCGAAGGCGCAGTTGATATGACCGCAGCATATAACGGAGTTGATTTTAGCTTCTCTAACATGCACCAAGTGGAATTATCTGTAAATGATGATCCTTTCTTGACGGGGCTTTGGAGAGTTATAAGGAACAAAGACCAAGAGTTGAAGTTTTACTTGAATTTTGATGAAGATGGTATCTACGGTGACCTTACAGATGATTGGGATATTATTGAAGTATCGTCTGATAGAATAGAACTAATGAGCGTGAGTGGTGGAGATGGTTCTGAAGACTTTTTAGTATTCGAAAAAAGAGTTTAAGTTTTTTGCCCCACATCAATTTAAAAAGGACGACTTGAAAAAGTCGTCCTTTTTCTTTTTGCAAAAATTCAACCTAGACTTTGGCTATCAGTAATCCAAGAGTTATTCTTAAATTTGTGCTTCTTCAAAAAAATGATGTAAGCGCATGTTCGATAATTTAAGCGAGAAACTAGATAAGGCATTACACGTACTTAAAGGGCGTGGTCAAATCACTGAAATTAACGTGGCGGAGACCATGAAAGAAGTCCGCAGGGCTTTATTGGATGCCGATGTTAATTTTAAGATTGCAAAAGAATTTACAAATACCGTAAAAGAAAAAGCCTTAGGTCAAAATGTTTTGACCAATCTACAACCTGGCCAGTTAATGGTTAAAATCGTTAAAGACGAATTAACCACCTTAATGGGTGGTGACGCTGAAGAGTTAAATTTAACGGGTAGCCCTTCGGTGATTCTAATGTCTGGTTTACAAGGTTCGGGTAAAACCACTTTTTCTGGTAAACTGGCCAATTATCTTAAGAATAAGAAGACTAAAAAACCGCTTTTGGTAGCTTGTGACGTGTATCGTCCTGCGGCAATTGATCAGTTACATGTTGTTGGTGAGCAAATAGGTGTAGAAGTATTCTCTGACCGTGATAATAATGACCCTATTGCCATTGCAAAAGCGGGTGTTAAACATGCCAAAGAAAACGGTTGTAATGTTGTTATCATAGATACCGCAGGTCGTTTGGCCGTTGATGAAGCAATGATGGATGAGATTTCAAACATCCATAAGGCCATCAACCCTCAAGAAACCCTTTTTGTTGTAGACTCCATGACGGGGCAAGATGCTGTTAATACAGCAAAAGCTTTTAATGATATATTGAATTTTGATGGCGTTATTTTAACCAAATTAGATGGTGACACTCGAGGTGGTGCTGCAATATCCATAAAATCTGTAGTCGACAAGCCTATAAAGTTTATCGGTACCGGTGAAAAAATGGAAGCGATAGACGTTTTCTATCCTTCACGTATGGCCGACCGTATTTTAGGTATGGGTGATGTGGTATCACTGGTTGAACGCGCACAAGAACAGTTCGATGAAGAACAGGCGCGTAAGATCCAAAAGAAAATTGCAAAGAACCGTTTTGGTTTTGACGATTTTTTAAGCCAGATCCAGCAAATCAAGAAAATGGGGAACATGAAGGACCTTATGGGAATGATTCCTGGTGCTGGAAAAGCGCTAAAAGGCCTTGATATCGATGATGATGCATTTAAACATATCGAAGCTATAATCCACTCAATGACCCCAGATGAGCGTTCAAATCCCTCAAAATTAAATTCAAGTAGAAAGAAACGTATAGCTGCGGGCAGTGGTAGAACCATACAAGATGTAAATCAGCTTCTGAAACAATTTGAGCAGATGAGTAAAATGATGAAGATGATGCAAGGTGGTGGCGGTAAAAAAATGATGCAGATGATGCAGAATATGCGTTGATTTGTTAGTAGTTAGTAGTTAGTAGTTAGTAGTAAGGAAAAACTATAAAAATTAAAATGGAGATTCTTGACGGTAAAAAAGTATCGAACGATATCAAAAATGAAATTGCGGCCGAGGTTGCAAAAATGAAGGCGAATGGTGAAAAAGTACCACATTTAGCCGCGATAATAGTGGGTAATGATGGGGCTAGCTTAACCTATGTCGGCAGCAAAGTAAGGTCGTGCGAGCGTATCGGGTTTGAATCTACTTTGATTAAGATGCCCAGCACTACTTCAGAGCAAGAATTACTGAAAAAAATCGATGAGCTTAATAAGGATGAAAACATAGACGGTTTTATTGTTCAGCTTCCTTTACCGGAACAAATAGATACGCAAGAAGTAATCATGGCCATTCACCCTGATAAAGATGTAGATGGATTTCACCCTGCCAATTTTGGAAAAATGGCATTGGATATGAGCACCTTTATCCCTGCGACCCCATTTGGTATTTTAGAACTTTTAGAGCGTTATAATGTTGATACCAAAGGAAAGCATACCGTAGTTATCGGTAGAAGTCATATTGTAGGTCGACCTATGAGTATTTTGATGGGGCGTAAGGGTTGGCCCGGTAATTCTACGGTTACCTTAACTCACAGTCATACGAAAAACATTACACAAATTATATCACAAGCGGACATTGTTATTTCTGCGTTGGGAGTGCCTAATTTCTTAAAGGCAGAAATGGTTAAAGATGATGCGGTTGTTATAGATGTAGGTATTACTCGCGTGCCTGATGAGACCTGTGAACGAGGATACTACATTACAGGTGATGTTGATTTTGAAAATGTGAGCAAGAAAGCTTCTTACATTACTCCAGTTCCTGGCGGCGTTGGACCAATGACCATTGCCATGTTACTTAAAAACACCTTGTTGGCCAGAGAGCGCCATAGAATGCGCAGGTAAATCAATTGATTTTGTTTGGCGGTAGAAACAGTATTATAATTAGTATCTTTTAGTACTAATTTCAACCAGCCATGAAAACCCGTTTTTTACTCGTATTTCTCTGTATAGCGTTATTAAGTTCTTGTGATACCGCCGAGATAAATAACAATCTTATAGATGTTTCTTTTGCCGAAAGTGCAAGTGATAAGGCCTTAGATGGCCGTCTTTTATTGATGCTTTCCACAAATAATGAGAAAGAACCTCGTTTTCAGATAAATTCAGGGTTAACAACACAGCTTATTTTTGGGGTTGATGTCGAAAATATGAAAGCAGGTGATGAAATCAGTTTCGATGATTCCGTATTCGGATTTCCATATGCTAGTTTAAGAGATGTCCCGCAGGGCGAATACTATGTTCAGGCTTTATTACATACGTATGAAACTTTTAATCTTGAAACCGGGCACACGGTAAAATTACCGATGGATAATGGTGAAGGCCAACAATGGAACCGCTCTCCAGGAAACGTGTACAATGAACCATTTAAAATTACGATTGGTGATAATGGAATTCAAGACTTAAAGATATCCATGGATAAGGTAATTCCGCCTATTGAAGAGGCAGAGGATACCAAGTGGATTAAGCACATTAAAATAAAATCTGAAAAGCTTTCGAAGTTTTGGGGTCGAGATATGTATTTAGGGGCGCATATTTTATTACCAAAAGGTTTTGATGAAAATCCTGAGGCGAAATACCCGCTAATGGTTTTTCAGGGTCATTTTCCTTCTGATTTTGGAGGTTTTAGAACCACCCCGCCGGATCCTGACACAAAACCTGAATTTTCTTCGCGTTTTAATGTTGAAGGATATAACATCATTCAGCAACAAGAAGCCTATGACTTTTATAAGCGGTGGAACGAACCTGATTTTCCGCGTTTTTTGATTATTGAGATTCAGCATCCGACCCCTTATTATGATGATTCATATGCGGTCAATTCTGCCAGTCAGGGGCCTTACGGAGATGCAATCACTTACGAGCTTATTCCGCATATAGAAAAAGAATTTCGAGGCATGGGCGAAGGTTGGTCACGGTTTTTGTATGGTGGTTCTACGGGCGGATGGGAAGCCTTGGCGGTACAGGTAAAATATCCTGAAGAATACAATGGCTGTTTTGCGGCTTGCCCTGACCCAATTGATTTTAGGGCCTATTGTTTGACCAATATCTATGAGGATAAAAACGCATACTACTATGAGAGCGACCATAAAAAATTAGAAGTGCCGGCCCATCGTGATTACCTAGGCCAAATAAGTTCTACGATAAAAGATGAAAACCATTTAGAACTGGTGTTAGGAACAAAATCAAGATCAGGACAACAATGGGATATTTGGGAGGCTACCTATTCTCCGCAGAATAACGAAGGATATCCAGAACGGATATGGGATAAAAAAACCGGTGAAATTAACCCGGAAGTTGCAGCATACTGGAAAGAGAATTTTGACCTGCGACATATTTTAGAACGGGACTGGGATAAGCTTGGAGATAATTTAAAAGGCAAAATTCATATCTATTGCGGAGATATGGATAATTATTACCTGAACAATGCGGTGTATCTCATGGAAGATTTTTTAGAGCAGACCACAGACCCTTACTACGATGGCGAGGTTTTATACGGAGATAGGGCCGAACATTGTTGGAATGGTGATCCAGAACTGCCCAACCATATCACGAGAATGCGGTACAACTCTATGTACGTACCAAAAATCATGAAGCGTATTGCCGAAAGTGCCCCGGCAGGAGCAGACCTAAGAAGTTGGAGGTATCAATAAACATAAATAAACAAGCAAATGAAAGAAATGAAGTTTTCGCTCTATTTACTCATAGTAGCTATGTTAGTGGTTTCCTGTAAAGAAGAAAAGAAAGAAACAAAAAAGGTTGAAAAGCAAGAGGTTGCTGGGAATGATTGGGTGTATCTTTTTGATGGCACCAGTACCGATGGTTGGCGTGGTTACAATGGAAAGACCTTGCCACCGGGATGGGTTGTGGAAGATAGTACGCTTACCTTTAAAACAGATTTAGGACTTGAGCAGGATTATGAGGGTGGAAAAGACATTATTTATGCTGCCGAGGAATTCGACAATTTTGAGCTGTATCTAGAGTGGAAATTGCCCGAGGGCGGTAACAGTGGAATCTTTTACCATGTAAAGGAAGGTTATGACGGCCCACCTGTGGTCTCGCCAGAATATCAATTGATAGATGATGAAAACTATGCCAATATTCATGACTTAACGGGGTATAATTCCCAGTTTGGGTCTGAAAATCCAGAATTACTGCAAGACTGGCAAAAGACTGGGGCGGATTATGCCATGCATGTGGCCGATGAATCTCAAAAAAAGCTAAACCCTGTTGGGGAGTGGAATTCTTCAAAGATTGTTTTTACGCCAGAGAAAGTGGAGCATTGGCTCAATGGTAAAAAGTTATTGGAATTTGAACCATGGTCCGAAGATTGGCACAAAAAGAAAAACTCTGGAAAATGGGACAACGCTCCTGATTATGCAAAATTTAAAACTGGTTTTATAGGATTGCAGGATCACGCAAGCCCTATTTGGTTCAAAAACATAAAAATTAAAAGACTATAAAAAACCAACTAAAGATGAAAAAAAGAGAATTCTTAAAAAAGTCCAGTTTATTTGCAGCTTCTACTGCCGTTATTCCTGCAGTGACGTTTTCTTGCAAAGAAAAAGAAAAGAAAACCATATTAAAAGCGAAAGAACGCATACGTACTGCCCATATTGGCGTCGGAAATATGGGTGCTGAGGATTTACGGGATATTTCATCGCATGCTAAAGTTGATGTGGTCGCCTTGTGCGATGTTGATTCCAATAAACTGAAAGAAGCCGCAGAAAAGCATCCTAATGCTAAGTTATATGCCGATTACCGAAAAATGCTTAATGAAATGGCCGATGAGATTGATGCGGTCATTGTTTCTACCCCAGACCATACCCATGCACCCGCTTCTTTAATGGCAATGAATTTAGACAAACCTGTGTATTGCCAAAAACCCTTAACGCACCACGTTTCCGAGGCTAGACAAATGCGAAAATTGGCCAAAGAGAAGAATTTGGTGACGCAGATGGGGATACAGGTACATTCGTTTTATGATTATATGTTGGCAACACTATTAATCCAGTCTGGAATTATTGGTAAAGTGCATACCGTTCATGCCTGGTCGCCTAAAAATTGGGGATATGATGGCCCCGCTCCAGAAGGGAATGACCCTGTTCCAGAAAATCTGGATTGGAACCTTTGGTTAGGCACTTCGGCAGAACGTCCGTATAAGAATGATATTTACCACCCTGGTAATTGGCGAAAATTAGTGGACTATGGTTGTGGTACTTTAGGGGATATGGGGGTTCATATTTTTGACACGCCCTACAATGCCTTGGCATTGGATGTACCTAAGACCATAACCAATAATTGTAGGGAACCCAATGGATTTGGTTTCCCCGAAAATAATGTGGTAACATACCAATTTCCGGGCACCAAATATACCACGGATGAATTTAAATGGATTTGGTATGATGGCCCTGGGGCGCCAGAAAACCATGAAGATTTGGTGTTGCCCAATGCAGTCGCAAGTGCAGAAAGTAGCCCCCAAGAAGATGAATCCATGGAAGATAAAATAGCCTTGGACGCTAAAGTTGCAGAAGAAGGAAAACTACCGGAACAAGGCGCCATGTTTGTGGGTGAAAAAGGGCGCTTGTTATTGCCCCATTTTATGCAATTGCCTATGAAAATTGTTGATGGAGAATATGTGGATATCTCAGCAGAAATCGCAGCTGTTGAAAAGGCTAATAATATGGGGGCACCTAACCGTGATTATGCTTCTGAAGGGCCTAAGCACTATCACCAGTTTATAGATGCCTGTTTAGGAAAAGATGAGGTTACCGCTCCGTTTTCGTATGCCGCTCGGTTAACGGAAACCATTCTCTTAGGGGTCATTGCAGGGCGTTTTCCTAACAAAACCTTGCATTGGAATAACGAAACTGCACAGTTTGATGAAGAGGAGGCAAACCAATATTTAGACGCGCCATATCGTGAGTTTTAATTTTTTGTCATTCCTGTGAAGGCAGGAATCTATATGCTAAAGCTTAATTAAATTAGGTGCTTTGATAAAAGGGGGTCATACATATAAATTTTGTAACCAATCATAAATGAACATGATTTTAGAAATAGGAGTAAATTCGAAAAAAGTTATCCCTTATTTACTTGATGCTATCCTTGAAATCGGGGTTGGAATTACACTCTCGATTTTGAGCAAGGGAAATTCCACACTATTCTGGTTGGGGTTGTTTTTGATTTTATTAGGTGTTGTTCAATTGATGCGAAAAATAAAGACCTTCCATCTGTCAAAATCCCACTTATTAATCAAAAGACCATTTATGCCTTTCAAGTTTGCAGAAGTCAGTTTTGAAATCAAAAAAATCAAAAAAATAGAATTTAAAAGACTAATCCGAGTTGGACCTTACCTTCGGATTATTGGAAAAATAGATGGAAAAGATGGAGGTTTTATGCTTGCAATGAACAAAAAGACTATCGATAACTTTGAGAGAGAACTAAGATTTTTAGATATTCACGTTACTAGACATAAAATCTGAGGTTAAGTTTTATTATGAAAAAAATACGCCTGATATTATTTGGAATAGTAATAATGACTTCTTTGCAATCATGTTTACAATACAGACCAAAGTCCCAGTCAAATCCAACGGATGAAGTTAAACTTCCTGATGGAACTTTTTGGGTAAAATCGATAAATAAAAACGGAGTTTGGGTTGAAGTTGAGCTTCGTACACAATCACAAGAACAATGCTACTCTCTCCCTATTTGATGGAGTTACAAAGGAGTTTATCGAAAGAAAAAAATTCATCTTGGTTTGTGAAAGTGATTCTTCTGAATTTATTTGGATTGAAGATTTGAAGGAGCAGATTACAGTCTTTGACAATGGTGTTTTTCGATTTGACTCAGATAAGTGCTGGTTACAATAAACGCAGTCAATATTGTCTATAATTCCTTATTTTTTTTGAGCCACACCAAAAAAGTATAAAACAACAAAGATTTATCTAGCAAACAACTACCACATATCCTTAAAGTTTTAAACTCTAACGCCGCGGCGCACATACCTCTCAGAAATTAATAGCAATACTATATACTGGTCATTTATCGGTCAATATTTGCATTTTTATTCTGCTGGTTTTAGCATCTTTAAATACTAAAAATCAGTATTCTACGTTACTATTTTTCTATTACAAAAACTATTTAAGCCTCTATTAATAGGCTAGAGATTAAACCTTTTAAGGTAGGTTTAGTCTAACTTTAAAAATACCCAAATCAATATGACTAAGCCGATTTATTTTTCAATTCTATTTTTATGTGCCTTTTTATTCTTTTCCTGTAGTTCAGATGGAGATCAAGATGAATTTGTAGTAATCGAGGAAGCTGCATTAAATTTACCCGCAGATTCATTTGATTATGTAAGTTTAAATCTACCAGCTCATTTTACAACAAATGTAGCTGGGCAGCCTTTGCCAACCTCTATTTCTGGTTTAGATAATACGCCAACCGATAACCCAATTACTAATGAAGGTGCTACCCTTGGGAGAGTACTTTTTTATGATAAAAAATTAAGTGCTAATGGTACTATTGCCTGTGCTTCTTGCCATATACAGGATAAAGGTTTTTCAGATGATGAAATATTAAGTATTGGTTTCGATGGAGGATTAACAGGCAGACATTCTATGACGCTAATTAATTCAAGGTTTTACCAAAGGGGTCGTTTCTTTTGGGATGAAAGAGCAAGTACGCTAGAAGAACAGGTGCTAATGCCTTTTCAGGATCCTGTAGAGATGGGAATGACATTGGAGGAGGTCGTAAGCACTGTAGCGTCACAAGAATATTATCCTGAGTTATTTGAAAGTGCATTTGGCTCACAAGAAGTGAGTAGTGAAAACATATCGAAAGCATTGGCTCAATTTGTAAGGAGTATTGTTAGCTATTCAAGTAAATATGATGAAGGCCGAGCATCGGCAGCTTCGCCAGGTGCCAATTTCGCCAATTTCACGGATGAGGAAAATTTAGGCAAAAATTTGTTCTTTCAAACCATTCCTAATGGTGGTGGTGCTTGTTTTGGTTGCCATACAACAGAAGCTTTTGTTAGTGCCAACCCAGGGCCACAAAATAATGGACTTGATATAGCTTCCGTTACCGATTTGGGTGCAGGTGATGTATTCACGAATTCTATTTTTGTTGGTCGCTTTAAGACCACAAGTTTGAGAAATATTGAGTTAACGGCACCGTATATGCACGACGGGAGATTTGGCAGTTTAGAAGAAGTAGTTGAGCATTATAATAGTGGTATTCAAAACCACCCAACGCTTTCACCAGCTTTAATAGATGACAACGGCAATCCTGTTCGGTTAAATTTTACGGAAGCGGAAAAAGCCGCTTTAGTGGCATTCTTAAAAACACTAACAGATGATAGTGTTAGCAGTGAGGCTAAATGGAGCGACCCTTTTAATTAACCTGAGGTCGATATAAAACCTTAACCTTTGTGCTCGAAATAACAACGAAAACAGGCATTGTCACTTCGAACGCAGTCAAGAAGTCTTTAAAATATATCCTTCAAGTAGATCTCGACTCCGCTCGACCTGACAGTCAATCATAAAAAATGGAAGATCATGTTGATATAGATTATCTTGAATCGAACTCGAGTTAATCAAGAAAACTAGCTTAACTACCTATAGCTTTCTAAGAAGGAATACTATTTAGCAAACAGCTGCCCCATATCCTTAAAAGCCTTAAACTCTAAGGCATTGCCTGCGGGGTCTAAAAAGAACATGGTGGCTTGTTCGCCAACTTCACCTTTAAATCGAACATAGGGCTCAATTACAAAATCCACCCCTTTAGCTTTCAATTCTGTAGAAAAAGATTCAAAAGTATCCCAAGGCAATACAACACCATAATGCGGAACGGGTACATTTTTACCATCAACGGGGTTGGTATGTAATTCTTCTTCTTTATTCCTGATAGCTATCGGGATTGGTTTGTAATGGATGACCAATTGATGCCCAAAAAAATTAAAATCTACCCAAAGGTCACTACTACGGCCTTCTTTACAATTCAGAATTTCGCGATAAAAGGTTCTGCATTCCGCAAGGTTATGTACCGGAATTGCAATATGGAAGGGAGTTACCGTTGTTGTCATTTGTGGTCGATTAAATACACTATAAAAGTAACGATTTGGTCAAGATTGTAGAAATTCAATAATTTGGGTATTAACTTCTTCTTGGTGCATAGAGTGACCAAACCCTGTTGTGGTAATTAATTTACTGCCTTTCCAACTTTTATGAACTTCAACGGAGGCTTCATAGGGAACTTGCAAGTCTTTTGTATCGTGTATAAGTAATCCTTCTTTAGTATTGTTTGCAACAAAGATTCTGCTTGAAAATTCATGAAAATTAAACCCTAACCATTCTTTTAACCTTTGGTTCATAGCATCTCTGACCTTGTTATTAAATTTTAAGAGGTGTTGATAATGGTCCATAAATTGTGAAAACTCTGCCGGAGCACCAATAGTTATGATTTTTTTTACGGAAGAATGTTGATTTACGTAATGATCATAAAGCGTGGTCATGCCTCCAACGGAATGCGCAATAACGTGTGTTGGTTTATGTTTGTCCATTACAAATCGTGACGATTTTGAATACAGCGGTACGTGCAATCTATTTCCGGAGGAATAGCCGTGTGCAGGAGCATCAAAAGCAATAATATTATAGTCTTTTTCCTTTAATTTTTCAATCAGGTTTCTCCATCTAAACGTATTGCTCTCCCAACCATGTATGAGTAATATGGTATCGCCAGTACCGGGCCAATTGTAGGTTTGTATGTTATGTTCTCCAATAGTTTCGAGCGCAAGTTTTGCTTTGTCTAAAAACACCTTTTGATTGGTTCTAATACGACCTTGTCGTATGGTGCAAAAAACATCGAAAGCCTTTATCGCTGTTTGCCTAGGGTTAAAAATAACCATAAGGTTAAAAAGCTTTCCATAAAACAGAGGAATGATTTTAGCGAACAGTTTTTTCATTTGGTTACTTTTTGTAACTTACTCTTTTAAAGAAACTAAAATTACATATTCCTTTGTTAAGAAAAAAGGGGGTTCTATGTAGCAACTAAGTATGTTTATGGAAACTATTGCTGAAAATCAGAGAGTTAAGACCGTAAAAAAAATCGAAAAAATGTTTGGGCATATCGATTATAAGAACCCGCCCGAGTTGTGCCCGGTAAGAGATGTGATGTCGGTAGCTTCTGATCAATGGAGTACTCTAATAATATTGTGGTTGGGCTATTTTGAAACCCTTCGTTTTAATAAGTTGAAGAAATATGTTTATGGTATATCTAACAAAGTGCTAAGTCAACGCTTGAAGGTCTTGGAGGCCGATGGCTATATTTCTAGAAAAGCGTTCCCAGAAGTGCCGATTCGTGTTGAATATGCATTAACGGAATTTGGGCAATCTTATGTGGAACGACTATTGGAACTAACCGAATGGATGCAACAAAACAGCCCAAAAGTTTTGGCTAATAGAGAGAAATACGGAATAGTTTAATACTCATTCTCTTTTTCCATTGGTACAATCAATTTTCCAAAAAGGAAATGCTACACTTTCTGTCTTATCGACCCATTCCCCAATCCATTTAAATCCTTTTTCATTAATATTCGAGAATGTCAACCTAGAATAGCCTTCGGTACCGTTTGGTGCTTTTTGATCTTTGTACAGTACAATTGCACCTTCTTTGGTTTTACCTCCTTTCCAGGTTCCTAAGGTTGAGGTTGGCGCTGCAGCACTGTAATAATGCACATACCATTTCGTACTATCGGCTATGAATTGTCTTATGCTGCCAGAATGCCTGCCGTCTGCTTTAAGGGTTTCATCTTGAATAGCCATACCATTCATTATATATTTAAATCGCCATTTCATGGGTATGGGCTCTGCCCATGTTTGGTCTTGCTTTCGAGATTGTGATTTACAATCGCATTCGCCAATTAAGGGGGCATAATCAAGCAGCTCTTTTGGAGCTTCAGGGTTTGGCGCGCCAAAGGGATTTTCAGGTGACGGTTCGTAGTCATATTGTGCTAAAGAAAATAAGGGAATACTTAGTGCTAACAAAAGATAATTCGTTTTCATTTTTGGACAGGTTTACATACAAATTATCAAAAATGAAACTAGGGTAGCACCGGATTAATAAGAAATTAACATAGATTTATTGCTCTCTGTTAACGGTTGTTATATCAAATGCAGGGGTGCAAATGGCTAAATATTCACATTCTTCGTTAAACGGATTGGAGTATTGAACTCTTGTGTTTTTATGAATTTTAATCGATTCCCCAGCATTTAAAATCACTTTTTCACCATTAATCAGAAATTGTTTTTTGCCGGATATCACAAAGGTGAATTCGTCAAATTCTGGGGTTTGAAATGGTTCGCTCCACCCCGGTGGGGCTTTCATATGTGCAATACTTATAGCACCGTTTCCATCTGTGGCTTTACCAAAATGTTCAGCGATATGTTTGCCATCATCAGTGGGTACAACAAAAGGTTCTTTTTGAATTGTATAGTTTGCACTCAATAAGGCTTGATTTTTAATTCCACCCAATCATGAGATATTTCACCTTAGCCTCTGCAGGAATTTGAACTTCTTCAATAGTATTGCTGCCAAATCTAAGATTGGCTGGTAATTCTTGTTTGTCAATGGTAAAATACATATCGCTTTCTTTTACAAAAACTACCACGCTGTTTAGGGTGGTGACGATTTTTTTTACGGTATAATTATCTTGAATGTCCTTAAAAGTGCTATTTAGACCTATACCATTTTCGGTCGTAAAACGTGAATCAAAAACACGAATATTCTCTATTACCGGAATACTGTCATCGCTAGGGGTTAAGGTCAAAAGGTGTTTTCCGCCCTTTTCAAAAACCTTTACTTTTTGATAAGCAGGGCCAAGTTTAGAATTGAAAGTGTCTTTGACGATCGAATCGTCTGCATAGATAAGCTCTAAATCACGCGCTAGACTAATTTTGTCAAGTTTTCCTATGCTATTTTCGGTAATTAAATATGTGGTGTCTTTTTCTTCACAAGATAATAGTAATGTGGTACAAAGACCAAGTAACAAAGTTATTTTCTTCATTTGATTTTTGTTTATGTTGGGGTAAATTACCGAATCACTTTTTTCATTACACCGAGCACGCCTCTAATAAAAGTTGCACTGGTCAGTACCTTTACAATCGGGTTCATACGAGTACTCTTTCTGCGAGATGAGGTTCTTCTCGCAGCGGGTTTAGCCTTTTCTTTTTCGGCTTCTTTTTCTGCCTTTTCTATTTTTTCATTGAGAATCTCATAGGCACTTTCCCTGTCAATTTCGTCATTGTATTTCTTTACAAGTTTTGAAGACGTAATAACGGATTTTAATTCAGAATCGGTAAGTACATCCATTCTACTCATTGGTGCCCTGAGCATTGTGGCTGCCAAAGGTGTTGGTCGGCCTTTTTCATCAAGCGCAGAAATCAAAGCTTCCCCAATACCCAAAGATGTCAAAATCTCTTTGGTATCATAAAATTCAGAGTCCGGATAATTTTCGGCGGTCAATTTAATGGCCTTTCTATCTTTTGCAGTGAATGCCCTAAGTGCGTGTTGTACTTTTAAACCTAATTGTGACAATACTGCATCTGGAACATCAGTAGGGTTTTGTGTAACAAAATAAAGCCCAATGCCTTTAGAACGTATCAATTTTACGATACTCTCAATCTGATCTAATAATGCTTTTGAGGCTTCTTTAAATATTAAATGTGCCTCATCGATGAACAGAATGAGTTCTGGCCTATCACTATCTCCCTGTTCCGGGAAAGTTGCATAGATTTCAGCTAATAGGCTTAGCATAAAGGTGGAGAATAGCTTTGGCTTACCTTGTATGTCGGTTAGTCTAATAATATTGATGTAACCACGTCCATTTTCATCGATTCGTGTTAAATCGTCCACATCAAACGATTTTTCGCCAAAGAATAGGTCCGCACCCTGTTGTTCTAATTCAATGATTTTTCTGAGAATGGTTCCTGTTGAACTGGTAGACATTCTACCATATTCTTTTTGAAATTCTGCTTTGCCCTCTCCAGTGGCATATTGCAGGACCTTTTTAAAATCTTTTAAATCTAAAAGAGGTAGTTTATTGTCATCGCAATATTTAAAAACAACAGCAACGATACCTTCTTGCGTCACGGTCAAATCTAAAATTCTGGAAAGTAAGATTGGGCCAAATTCGGACACAGTTGCCCTAAGGCGTACACCTTCTTGTTCGGATAGCGAAAGTATTTCAACTGGGAAACCCTTAGCATCAAAAGGAAGGCCAATCGCCTCATGACGTTCGTCTATTTTTCGATGCCCAGGACTTGGTTGTGCAATACCACTTAAGTCTCCTTTTAAATCCATTAACAGCACAGGAATGCCTTTGTCTGAAAGATTTTCGGCAATTACTTGAAGTGTTTTGGTCTTTCCGGTACCTGTAGCGCCTGCGATTAGGCCATGCCTATTTAAGGTCTTCAATGGAATTTTAACAAAAGCCTTGTTTACGGTTTCGCCTTCAATCATTCCGGCACCCATAGTAATGAAATCACCCTTGGTGGTATAGCCCTTTTCGATATGTGCAAAGAATTTTTCTTTGTTGCTCATTGCATTCAATTTCCGATAAAAATAGGGTAATTTCGTAGAAGACAAAAAAGATTCAAAGAGTACAACTAAGAGTTAACAAGATGAAAAAATTAAATCAACGGCTACTAATTTGTGTGGGACTGTTATTTTCTACAATGGTAATTGCGCAAGAAAATACTGAGATTATCTTTCACAAACCTGAGAACCCTGCCAGAGCAAAGGCCCCGTTTAGCGAAGTGGTGCAGGCGGGCAACTTATTTTTTCTAGCTGGGCAGATTGGTATGGATAGATCTGTGGGAAAATTGGCCGAAAACGGTATTACAGGAGAAACGGAACAGACTATCAAGAACATACAAGGAGTTTTACAACATCATGGGTTATCGCTTGATAACGTGGTGAAGTGCACGGTAATACTTAGTGATATCAATGACTTTAAGGCTTTTAACGAGGTTTATGTCAAATATTTCACGAAAAAACCGGCAAGAACTACCTATGCAGCTGCTGGTTTAGCGGTAGGGGCAAAAATTGAGATTGATGTGATTGCCGTGAAGTAATACTATCTTTGCAACATGGTTTTACAAGAGGTAATGCATTTGGTGAATAAGGGAGAAATGCTCCCTTTGATGGAGGAGTTTTACACCATACAAGGGGAAGGTTTCCATAAAGGAACTGCCGCGTATTTCGTTCGCATTGGTGGTTGTGATGTGGGCTGTCATTGGTGTGATGTTAAGGAAAGTTGGAATGCAGAAACCCATCCGCCTACCGAGATTTCAAAAATAGTTGCCAATGCAGCTAATTATTCAGATACCATTGTAGTAACAGGAGGTGAGCCATTAACATGGGATATGAAACCGCTAACTGTAGCTCTTAAAGAAAAGGGTTTGAAAACCCATGTTGAAACTTCGGGGGCATATAGGTTAACAGGTGTTTGGGATTGGATTTGTTTGTCTCCTAAGAAAAATAAACTTCCGGTTGGCGAAATTTATAATAAAGCCGATGAATTAAAAGTCATTGTTTATAATAAGCATGACCTGATTTTTGCAGAAGAGCAGGCCGAAAAAGTTGGTGAGAACTGCATTCTCTATCTACAACCAGAATGGAGTGTTCGTGATAAAGTTACTCCCTTGATTGTTGATTACGTAATGAAAAACCCGAAATGGAAGGTTTCTTTACAGACCCATAAGTACCTGAATATTCCTTAACCGTTGGTATTTGGTCTACCGCCATTAGTTTCTAGATCCAACTGACATTCTGCATCTAGATTAGGGGCCGCAGCTGCTCCACGAGACACATTGGCTTCCATTTGTTTTACCAATCCCATACCGTCTAAAGTACACGATGAATGTAAATCTCCCTTAGAGAGTGTTTGAAGAGGTGATTTACCTGCACCTCCAAATTCGAGTTCAGCGCGCATTAAACATGGATCTACGTTACAATGATTATCTGAATCTGCGTCTTCATGGTCGTTCACTGCATCTGTTCCAAGGTTTACTAGGCCCATTAAATGACCAAATTCATGGTTTAGCGTTGCTATTTCAACATCTTCATCTTCAAGAGAGTTAGCTCTATCGGCTAGGGTTTTTACTGTTTTTTCAAAAATAATCATTGAAGTATTTCTGTACACCGCACCTAATGTTACCAGACCTTCATCCAAATCATCACCTTCGGAAGGAGCATCTGCAAAATAGATATAGATACCCAAGGTTCTACCATCATTATAGACTGTTCTATTTTCAATTTCCAAAGGTCCGATATCGTCATTTAAATTAAGACTCTCTTTATTCGGCGAGGGCAGCTCATTGAAAATAAGCTCAATAGTCCCTTTAAAAGTAAATCTCCTTAAAAAATCTTGAAATTGGTCCATCGCTGCTTGGGTGGGTCTAAAACCGGTAACGTAGGCAATCTCTATTTTAAGGTTGTCAAAATTGGTATTTGATAAAATATCATTGGCAGAAGAACCTGTTGCCCGAAAATTGGCTGGGAACAATTGCTGCGGATTTTGAGGCACTTGACTTTGATCATCATCTGGCGTTGGATTATCATCAGAAGCGCTTTTTGAGCATGCTAAAAAGACGATTAGAAATAAAGAAAGAAAGAGTATGACCGATTTTTTCATAGCATTTTATATGTTATAATAGAAAACGTATAAATTCATTTTCTATTATGATTTCACTGTAAGTCTGGCTAAATAGTCGTAATGCTTGCCTACTCTTACAAGTTCGCAATTAAAATTATTAACTTCTGCAGCATTTTTTAAGGTATTGTAATCTAAATATAACCATCCAAAAGGCTCGCTTTTAGCGTTTTTGTATTGCATGGTGAATTCTACTTCGCCATAATAGTCAGAATGTTCCGGAATCCAATATCCTCCATCATTATCTTCCTTATACATGTAAATAATATTACTGGAATCCAATAGAATTTGACCAGAAGTCTTTAATAAAGATTTAAAGTGTTTTAAATACATATCTAAATTTGAAAGCTTTTCAACAATACCTATGCCGTTCATCAATAGTAATAGCGTATCAAATTTTATTCCAGAATAATCAAGAATATTAGAATTAATGGTGTTTTTCACGCCTCTTAATTTACAGGTTTCTATTGCTCCTTCTGATATATCTAGTGCTACCGCGCTAAGTTCTTGGTTTTGAAGGTGCAAACTGTGGCTTCCTGCTCCGCAACCAATATCTAAGATGGTGCCTTTGCACTTTTTTAAGGCTTCTTTTTCTAAAGAAGGCATTTCGGTAAAAGAACGAAAAAGGTAAGGTAATGGAATACAGTCTTCTTCCTCTAAAGAAGAGAATGTTATAATATCTTCCGTATATTCTCCTTTTTGATAATCTAAAAGAGCTTCTCCAAAAATATCCAAATCGTAATTATTCGTATTTTGGGCCAAAGTTCCTTTTTTATTCGATATGAAACCTTACAAAGCTTTATTTTTTCTGTGTGTATTGTTGTTTTCAGTACCAACTATAGGTCAAGAAACTGATTTAATAGCTAAAGTCTCAACGTATCTTGAAAGTAATGGTACCATGAAGCAATATAAACAAGCTTATTTGGAGCTTTTAAACTTGATGGAAAGACAGTTTCCGAAATCGGATAGAAATAACAATGGATGGATATATCTTGAACGTAACGAAATAAAGGCGTTAAAGGAAATTCGTGATATGTTGGTACCTGTTTATATCAAACACTTTTCCACAGAAGATATAGCTAAAATGGAACAATTTTATACCAGTGATGCGGGGGTACAATTGGTAGTGGATAGAACAAAATTGACAAATGCCCAGCAAAATAAAGTCAACGATTTTTTTAATTCAAAAGTGGGCGCCAAAATAAAAGAGAAGCAAGAATTACTTTCTATTGAAATTGCCGCAGTATCGGAATATTGGAGTAAAGATTTATATCAAACTGCTGTTTTACTTTTAAAAGAAGAATGAAAGAAGTTTTAGAGCAGTTGCCAAAAAGGGCAATGGAGAAACATAGCGAAAACAAAAAATTCTTTGTGAAGCTTAAAAAGAAAGCTCCAAAGAATTTGGATTATCTTATGCAAGAGCTGCATGATAAGGAGTTCACCCAGACGGATTGTCTTACTTGTGCGAATTGCTGCAAAACTACCGGACCTTTTTTTACGAACACCGACATTGAACGTATTGCAAAGTTCTTTAGAATGAAAGCAGTAGATTTTATAGATAGATATCTTAGACTTGATGAAGAGAATGACTATGTATTACGGCAGGTGCCTTGTACTTTTTTAGGTGAAGACAATTACTGTACTATTTATGACGTAAGACCTAAGGCTTGCAGAGAATTTCCGCATACGGATAGGAAAAAGTTTCAACAAATAAGTAATTTAACGCTAAAGAATGTTGCTATCTGCCCAGCAGCCTTTAACATTGTTGAGAAGATGAAAGAGCGTATTAAAATATAGTCTCCAAAAACCCGATAAAATGGAACAGCTAATAACCTATTTTGAAAATATACCGGCCTTACACAGAAGCCTTATTTTAGTTGGGGGAATTACTTTTTTTTGGATTTTAGAAGGAATTGTTCCCTTGTTCAGTGTTAAATACAAAAAATGGAGGCATGCCCTGCCAAATCTCTTTTTTACATTAACAACAATTATTGTCAACTTTCCTTTGGCATTTTTATTATTAAAAACTTCGGATTGGACTGTTGAAAATAACTTTGGCATTATCAATTGGTTGCCAGAAATGCCCTTGTGGCTATATGTGGTGTTGGGCTTGATGCTGCTTGATTTAATCGGTGCTTATACGGCCCATTTGGTAGAGCATAAGGTTAAACCCCTTTGGATGGTGCACTTGGTACACCACTCAGACCATAATGTAGATACCACTACGGCGAACAGGCATCACCCATTAGAGAGTTTAATAAGATATTTATTTACATTACTTGGTGTTTTTGTAGTCGGTGCACCAATTGGTCTTATTATGTTGTACCAAAGTATTTCTGTTGTTTTATCTCAATTTAATCATGCAAACATTAGATTGCCCAGAAAAATAGATAATGCTTTAAGTTGGTTTATAGTTTCACCCGATATGCATAAAGTACATCATCATTTTGTATTGCCCTACACAGACTCTAATTATGGCAATATTTTTTCAATATGGGACCGGATTTTTGGAACCTACATGAAACTAGACCCTGATAAGATTACTTACGGTTTAGATACATTTCCTGATGAGAAAGAAAATAGTAGCATTTTAGGTTTGCTAAAACAGCCGTTTCATAAATACCGGAAACCTACAACGGGTCAATCATAAAGCAGGTAATTTTTTCTTATCCTTTTAAAAGTTTCTATATCTTTTTGCCAAGTAGCCTTAATTTCCTTTTCAGAAAGTCCTGCTTCAATTTGTTGTTGTAGTTTTTCTGTACCTGCGTGTTTTGTAAACCCAGAAGTAATAAAAAATTTGGATTTGTCAGTGCTATTTTTATAAGCTTTTAGCAACCATTTTAAAGAAACAGAATTCATGTGTTCGCTTGAGGTTAAATTCTCACCATAGCAAATCTTTCCTTCTTCCTTTGGATGTTTAGAACCAAAGTTGGGTTTGGGAGTATAACTGAAATCAAGTTCTGTGCTGTCTAAAAAAGAAGCACCGTAACGTTGAAATTGAAACTCAGTACCCCGCCCGGCGTTTATATTTGTGCCTTCAAATAAGCCCAAACTAGGATACAAATTAATAGAAATGTCATTAGGTAAATTTGGTGAAGGTCGTATTGGTAAGGAGTAAGAACGGTCATGAGTCCAGTTTTCAAGGCGAATTATTTTCAAATCGGCCTTTAGCCCTTCAGCTAACCATCCTTCTTCGTTTATCATTGTTGCATACTCCCCTATGGTCATTCCGTATACCAAGGGTATGGTTTGCATACCTAAAAACCCCGTATGTTCAGCTTCCATCGTAGGGCCATCAATATAATGGGCATTTGGGTTTGGTCTATCCAAAACAATAATAGGTATGCCACTTTCGGCGCAAGCTTCCATTACCAATTGTAAGGTTGCAATGTAGGTGTAAAAACGAACGCCAACATCTTGTATATCAAATAATACTAGTTCTACATCTTCTAGCTGTTCTTTAGAAGGTTTCCGGTTTTTACCATGTAATGAAAGAATTTTAAGACCTGTTTTTTTATCAAAACCATCTTTTACTTTTTCACCTGCGTCTGCTTTTCCGCGAAAACCATGTTCTGGTGCAAAGACTTTTTTTAATTCAATATTCATTGCTAGCAGAGAGTCCACAAGATGGGTATGGCCATCGGCATTAAATATTACCGAGGTTTGATTGGCAACAATAGCGACCCTTTTATTTTTCAAAAGGGGTATGTAGGCTTCCGTTCTATTTGCCGCAACAATAATTTCTTTTTCAATTGTTTTAGATGACAAAGAAGAGTCGTTCATTTTTTTGTCCTGTTTTTGCGCGCAAGCGGAAAAAAGGATAAACAACAATAAAAATGTACTTTTGAAACCAGAAAAAATGGGCATCCGTTGAATTTAGAATTTTTTATAGCCAAACGCCTTATTACAGGGAGGGAACATAAAATTAGTATTTCCGCCCCGATAATAAAAATTGCTATCGCTGCTATTGCAATTGGCGTTGTAATGATGTTAATAGCAATTTCCTCTGCTGCGGGGCTTCAGCTTAAGATACGAGAGAAAGTTTCGGCTTTTAATGGGCATATTCAAATCTACAATTATGACAATAATAGCTCTGATGTTTCCGTAGTTCCGGTTTCTATAGAGCAAGACTTTTATCCAGAGTTTAAAAATATCGATGGTATCTCACATTTACAGGCAGTGGCTACCAAAGGCGGTATTATACGCACAGAAAATACTTTTGAAGGCATGTTGGCCAAAGGTGTCGGAAAAGATTATAATTGGACCAATTTTAAAGAGTATTTGGTCGAAGGACGACTGCCTAATTTTTCAGCTGACCTAAATAACGAAGTTTTAATATCTAGGCTAAAGGCCAATCTTTTAGGTTTAAAGCTCGGTGACTCTTTCTTTGCAATTTTTCTGAAAGATAATGATCCTTCAAAACTACCTAACAATAGAAAATTTGATATTGTAGGGATATATGATAGTGGATTTGAAGAACTCGATAGGGACCATATTTTTATGGATATAAGACACATTCAGCGTATGAATAAATGGTCTGAAAAGGAAGTTGGCAACTTTGAAGTTTTTCTAGAAGATTTTGACCAGATAGAAGCCAAAAGCAATGCTATTTACGGTGCTGTTGTTTCTACCTTGGATACCCAAAACATCAAAAAAAAATATCACAAAATCTTTGAATGGATTGGACTTTTCGACTTTAATACCGCATTGATAATCGGTATCATGATTCTTGTCGGAGGTATTAATATGATTACTGCGCTTTTAGTGTTAATTCTAGAACGCACACAAATGATAGGTGTTTTAAAGGCCTTGGGTGCTGCAAACTGGAGTGTTCGTAAGGTGTTTTTGTACAATGCATCATACTTGATCATTCTTGGGTTGTTTTGGGGTAATTTAATAGGTTTGGGACTTATTTTTTTACAAGAAAAATACCGGTTTTTAAAGTTTCCGAACCCTGAAGAATATTATATCGAATACATACCCATGCATATCGATTTTGTTACTGTTCTTTTATTGAACATAGGGGTTATGCTTTTATGTCTTTTGATGCTTTTGGTTCCTTCTTATGCCATTACCAAAATAGCTCCCGTAAAAGCGATGAAGTTTGAGTAAATTGGTTTAGAAAATTAGTATTCAATTCCTGTTTATCATAGCAATTCAAAAACTTACCTTTGCGCCAATTATGGACTACGCTAATAACATTCTAGAAACTATCGGCAATACGCCCTTGGTAAAACTTAATAAGCTAACTGCTGAAATACCTTGTTTGGTGCTTGCAAAGTATGAAACCTTTAACCCTGGTAATTCGGTGAAAGACCGTATGGCACTACAAATGGTGGAAGATGCTGAAAAGGCTGGTGTTTTACAACCTGGCGGCACCATCATTGAAGGTACTTCGGGAAATACGGGAATGGGCTTGGCTTTGGCCGCTGTGGTAAAAGGCTATAAGATGATTTGTGTTATCAGTGATAAACAATCCAAAGAAAAAATAGACATTTTAAAAGCTGTGGGCAGTGAAGTTCATGTTTGCCCAACTGATGTAGCCCCCGAAGACCCTCGTAGTTATTATTCCACTGCTAAAAGGTTATCTCAAGAGATTCCCAATTCTTGGTATGTAAATCAATATGATAATCCATCAAACTGTAAGGCGCACTTTTTAAGTACGGGTCCAGAAATTTGGGAACAGACAAATGGTAAGGTTACCCACTTTGTCGTTGGCGTAGGTACAGGTGGCACCATATCAGGGGTTGGTTCTTACCTAAAAATGAAGAACCCTAATGTTAAGGTTTGGGGAATAGACACCTATGGTTCAGTTTTTAAAAAATATCATGAGACCGGTATTTTTGACGAAAATGAGATTTATCCGTACGTTACGGAAGGAATAGGTGAAGATATTTTGCCGTTAAACGTTAACTTTAGTGTTATCGATGGTTTTACGAAGGTGACAGATAAAGATGCAGCCGTATACACCCAAAAACTAGCTAAAGAAGAGGGTATGTTTCTTGGTAATTCCGCAGGGGCAGCAATAAAAGGTTTGTTGCAACTAAAAGAACATTTTACAAAAGATGATGTGGTAGTGGTTTTATTCCATGATCATGGAAGTCGTTATGTAGGCAAGATGTTTAATGATGATTGGATGCGCCAAATGGGGTATATAGAATAGTTTTGATAGAAAACAGTCCTTTCTAAATATTAGATTACTATGAAACAATTAATTGCTACGACTGCGCTCGGCCTTTTGCTTTGGGTTCCATTAAAAGCTCAAAATTTGAGCCGTACAGAAAAAAAGATACTTTCTACCATTGAGCAGAATAATACAGAGGCGATTTCATTTCTAGAAAAAGTAGTGAACATCAATAGCGGAACACTTAACCCAAAAGGGGTAAAGCAAGTGGGCATGGTGTTTAAGGATGCCTTTGAGAAAATTGGCTTTGATACCAAGTGGATTGACATGCCTTTAGAAATGAATCGTGCAGGACATTTATTTGCCGAAACATCAGGGGAAAAAGGTAAAAAATTATTGCTGATTGGCCATTTAGATACCGTTTTTGAGGAAGACAGTCCGTTTCAAAAATTTGAAA
This sequence comes from Croceitalea sp. W27, assembly GCF_055693185.1. NCBI lineage: Bacteria > Pseudomonadati > Bacteroidota > Flavobacteriia > Flavobacteriales > Flavobacteriaceae > Croceitalea > Croceitalea sp. W27. The sequence goes on along the minus strand of NZ_CM146327.1, from coordinate 1,364,701 downwards.
TGGTAAACGATAGTATAGCGCATGCACCTGGTGGTAATGATATGAAGGGTGGAGATGTAATTGTACTTTATGCCTTAAAAGCATTGCAGAAAAATGGGCTTTTAAAAGATGCTCAAATCATTGCTGCCTTTACAGGTGACGAGGAAAGCACTGGTAAGCCATTAACGACCAGTAGAAAAGACTTGATTGAAGCTGCCAAAAAGAGCGATATCGCGCTAGGTTTTGAAACTTCAACAGGATTTAACTATGCGACCGTAGCAAGAAGAGGAGCTTCTGGCTGGGCTGTTGAGGTAGCGGGTAAACGTGCACATTCTTCGGGTATATTTAGCGAACGTACCGGTGCTGGTGCTATTTTTGAAATGTCAAGAATACTGCACCAATTTTATACCGATGTAAAAGGGGAGGAGTTGCTAACTTTTAATCCTGGAACCCTACTAGGAGGTACCTTTGTCAATTTTGATAAGACCGCGAGCAAAGGCGATGTTTTTGGCAAATCGAACGTTGTAGCCCAAAAGGCTGTAGTTCAAGGAGGGCTTCGTTTTATATCCGAAGAGCAAAAAGAGAATGCTAGGGCAAAAATGCGTGAGATAGTTTCTAATAACCTACCCCAAACTTCTGCGAACATTACATTTAACGACAGTTACCCGTCAATGGGGCCAACAGAGGGTAATCTCAGTTTGTTGAATACCTTAAATAGGGTTAGCCTTGACTTGGGACAAGGAGAAGTTTTAGCCTATGACCCAGGAAAAAGAGGGGCTGCCGATGTATCTTTTGTTGCAGAGTATGTAGATTGTTTAGATGGATTGGGTACCATGGGTTCGGGCGCCCATACACCGCAAGAAACGGTAAACTTAAATACTATCGAAGCTTTAACTAAGCGAACTGCAATTTTAATTTATAGGTTGATTAATGAATAATGTTGTTGCACTTGAACTTAATAACAAGTTCGTAGCTATTGAAGAAGGAGAACTAATAAGCTTTAAAGTAACTGATCACGAGTTTATTCACCAAAAGGGAAGTCCTGGTTGGAGCTCATCGGATACCGAAATGTTTCCGATTATCGGTCCGGTCAACGAAGCCGGATTCAAGGTTCGAACACCAAAGGGTATTGCCGTTCAGGATCAACATGGGCATTTTAGGCAAATGGAGTATGACTTAATTTTCAGTAATTCTACCAAGGCTATATACAGAAAGAAATATGTGGCGGGCACAGCCATAAAAAATTCGAAATATCCTAAAAAATCCAATGTCGAATGGCTTGATTGGCCTTATAGTTTTGAGTTTGAGAAATCATTTGAACTTACCGATAGTGGTCTTGAAATCGAATTTTCAATATCGGGCGATAAAGGTATGCCATTTATGTTGGGGTATCATCCGAATTTTAAGATACATACTGAAAACCCTATTATTCATGCAGGGAAAAGACAGATTACCTTAGATGAAGTGTTGGCCGTAGGTAGTAGGGCGCTAGAGGTATCGAACTGTGATATGGTTATATTGAAAGATAAAAAAGAAATCACCATAGAAACAGAAGGTTTTGGGCATTTTATGTGTTGGACCGAAATGGAGAATATGGTCTGTATCGAACCGATTTCATTTTACCCTTATGCCGTTTCTCAAGAAAACCTGAATAACGGATTTCAAATGTTGGAAGATTCGGCTCACTTTAAAGTTTTCTTTAGAACTAAAAGTTAAATTAAAAACGTTAAAAAAATCACAATTTCTTTAACGTTTCTTGCGTTATAATAACTACCTTAGAGCTAGAATAGCTTACGCAGAATACTAATGTTGAAAGATTTTATTGAGCGAGTGGGTTTAATGAATTGCATCCTGCTCTTAGTGGTAGTTTCAATTATCATTGTCTCAGAAGTACTTTTCCTAAGTGGAAAAAAATTAGATGCGATTTTTATTGCATTTTGGGCGCCGACCATTTTGGGTTTTATGAATTACCTTAAATACAAGAAGTAGTGGATTTTATCTTGGTTTATTCCATAATTGTAGCAACCATATTTTTAATTTGGCTGCTCTTTGTTGCCAAGATGTATCGTAAAATGAAAGAATAAGGCATTAGGCTATCCCTTTCAACCAGAATTTAAACTCTTTGGCCCTATTTCTGCTTACTACTAAATCAAAAGGAACTTTTTTTAACATTTTCACCATAAGTCTATTGTTAAAATAGTCTTCGACCGAGTGTATGTAATCCATATTGATGGTCATTTTTCTATTTATTCGAAAAAAGCTGGCAGGGTCGGCAAGTCTTTCAAGGCGTTCCATGGTGAAATCTATTAGATGTTCGCCCCCGTTTTTATCTATCAATCGGGTATCACCTCCATTGGAATAAAAACAGACAACATCACTTATCTGAACCAACTTTAATTTGTTGCCAGAACGTACCAAAAATCTTTTCTTGTACGTTGTGGGTGCCATGGTCTCAATCATTTTATCCATACGGGCCAAATGACTGCTATCATGATTTCTTCTTAGTACCTGGTATTTTTTTATCGCCTCTTGAACAGCTTCTTTATTAAGTGGTTTTAAGAGATAATCAATGCTATTATATTTAAAGGCTTTAAGTGCATAGGTGTCAAAAGTGGTGCAGAACACGATTGGTTTTTCAATGCTTACATTATTAAGAATTTTAAAACAATCACCATCTTCTAATTGAATATCCATAAACACCAAATCATAATCATTGTTAGCAACAAAAAAAGCGGCTGCTTCTGTAGTCTTTGCTATTTCTGCAACTACTTTGCATTCTATACCGGTATCTTTGATGTGTTTTTTAAGATACGTAGCCGATACGGGCTCATCTTCGACAATTACTAACTTTATTGGATCTAAGGTTTTATGCACAATCTAAATCTATGTAAAAGATAAGATATTTTTCTAGTAAAACGGGGTAATTACTTGGTTTGTTGAGTTTTTGATTTCATTTTTCAGCGCACTCTTCAGAATACTCTCGGTTTCAGCAGTATGTTTTTGAGGAACAAGAAAAGCTTCTAGAGAAGAATACGAAGTAATCTCTACATCATTTTCAACAAAACCATAACCCAAATACACACCATCTTTAATCACTACAAATGCTTTCTCGTTTAAATGTCGCCCCTTTCGCTGTAGAATGACATTGCTGGTATTTTGCTGTATTCCCTCAATGGCACTTTTCACCTTTAAATTGTAAGTGGTCGGGCTTTCTTTACCACAGCAGATACCGTCGCATATCATGATTTTATAGTGCGAACATTCGGTAGAAGTTTGTTGTAATTGACAGTACCTAGGGCATAAAGCGTATATTTTGCAGAGCTCTGCTAAATAGGTTCTACAATCTGTTTTATTGTTGAGAATAAGTATTGGATTGTAACTGTTTTTTAAAGTATTGAATGCCAAATGTAAGATACCACTTCTATCTTCATAGCTAAAGATTGCGTATTGGGTAGTATTTTTTTTTTGGGCCCGATTGTATTTTGGAAAATGCTTTTTAATTGCAGCTGACTCCATCAAAAGGGCAATCAATTCACTACCCGAGAGTTCAAAATCTATTTCGGCTACCTCATTGCACAAAAGAAGTTCGTGATTACTTTTGGTATAAAAATGCCCGAGTACTCTTTTTTTGATATTGATGGCCTTGCCTACATAGATAATTTGGCCCGTGGTATTTTTAAAGTAGTAGATTCCTGGAGTTGTGGGCAGTTCATCTATATTTTTTCTAGAAACTAAAGGTGGAAGTGTTGCTTCTTGGCTTCTTGCATTAAGAAAACCTTGTATGGTTGTTTGTGAATCTGGCGTTACCAGCAATTTCTGAAAAAGCAAAACCGTGGCATGTGCATCACCTCTGGCCCTATGCCTATCTTTTAACGGAATACCAATAGCAGAACATAATTTACCTAGACTGTACGATTGAAGCTCAGGAATCAACTTACGGGAAAGTCGAACAGTACATAGTTTCTTTCTGCTAAAATCTATACCAATTCGGCGAAACTCTTCTTTAATAACGCCATAATCAAAGTTGACCGCATGCGCTACGAATATGGTATCATCGGTTACTTCTAGGATTTTATTGGATATTTCTTTGAAGGTAGGTGCACTGGCCACCATTTGGTCATCGATACCTGTAAGACCTGTTATAAAATAAGGGATGGGGCATTTGGGGTTTACCAAGCTCGTGAATTCATCTACTATTTTACTTCCATCGAACTTAAAAATAGCAATTTCGGTAATTTTGTTTCCCTTAATGCCATTTCCGGTAGTTTCTATGTCTATAATGGTGTACACCCAATAAAATTAGCGAATATTTTAATTGTGGAGCCGGGGAGACTAGAACTTAATGCTCAAACACCCTATAAATAGGGCTTTTCAGAGGGTCTTTTTTTTATGCTCACCGAATAGGTGACTTTCTATTTGAAACTTTCATATTGTTGTCTTTTTTGGATGTAAATAGAAGTAAATAATACAATCTAAGTATTATAAAAAAATGAAGACGTAACATAGAAATCCTTTTCTCATAATTTATCTTTCTGTTAATAGATCAAAGAGTGGCCTATTTATATAGTAGTTAGCTGTCCCTATTCTTTTTTTTTCTAGCAATCCATCATCAGCTAATTTATTAAGATAGTTTGCTGCAGTCAATCGGGAAACTGCCAAATCGTTTACTACAAATTCAATTTTTGTATACGGATGTTTGAATAGGTTATTTAGTAAATCTTGACTGTAAAATTTATAGTTTGTTCTCAACTTGTTCTTATAGTCAGTCATTAAACTTTTAATTTCCACAATCAATTTAATGGTGTCTTTAGATGTTTGTTCTACTCCTTTTATCATAAAAAGTAACCATTCCTCCCAATTATTTTCATCTCTTACTTCTTGAAGCAACCTATAGTAATCTGGTTTATGCTGAATGATATAGCTACTTAAATATAGAATAGGTAAGGTCTGTAATTTGTTGAGAATAAGATAAAGAATATTCATGATTCTTCCAGTACGTCCATTGCCATCATAAAAAGGATGGATGCTCTCAAACTGAAAGTGTATAATAGCCATTTTTAAGATAGGGTCATAATCACTTAAATCATTGTTATTGATAAATTGTTCAAGGTTCTTCATGAGTCTTTGAATATCGGTCAAGTTTTGAGGTGGGGTATATACCGTTTCTCCCGTTGTACTGTTTTTAAGTGCAGTACCTGGTAATTTGCGAAATCCAGCATTGTTTTTTTCCAATACTTCCTGTATTTCCAATATTACCCTATTGTTTAGGACTCCTTTTTTAGAAGTTAAAGCAAATCCATGTTTTAATGCCTCAATATAGTTTTGTACTTCTTTTGCATCTAGAGACCTAAAGACATCTAAATTTAATTCTGATTTGTAAAGGTCATCATGAGTAGTAATAATATTCTCTATTGCAGAACTATCCTTCGCCTCTTGTAGCCCCAGAGTATTGATTAATATTGTTTGATTTGGAATAGTAGCTGCAAGCCCTTTGAGCTCAGCCAGAGCAGCATGAGCAGCTGGCAAGCTTTTTAATACAGCTATACTTTCCATGTCAATGGATAATGGTAACTCCGATAAGTTATATGCGTTCTCTTGAGACACTATGTATAGATTTTTTAATTTTCTATACAAAGATAATTCTTTATGTATAGAAAATCGATTTTTCTTTACATAATAAAAGCGATATGTATAGATTTTGATTCTTCTTATACTAAAGAAGGCATAATAAGAACATCGTAAATTGGGTTAAGACCATACACAAAATCCGCCCATTGCCCTTCCCCCGATACTTATCGGGATTGGTCAAAGCGCATCATTTGAAAAATCTTGAACACCATCCATTTTAAGAAAAATAAAATGAATGAAGTTCGCCTTGTTTTTCGGTAAAGATGAATTTTACCATCAAATCATCACATTTAAGATTAATTGTTTTAATATGTTATTTCAAAAAAGAAAATATGAACTGAATATAAAAGGTAAATAGGGCTCAATTTTTATTGCTTTAATTAGGTATAGTTTACAGGCGGACAGCGTTTACATTTTTTGCCCTGCCAGCAGGACGAAGAATGTAAAGCAAGAGGGTAACACGCTAAAGCGATGTTACGTATTTTAATTAATTGATTTTCAGATATTTAAAGATGTATCTAAATTTGTTGTCGTAGCAGATTTACGGTAAAAACGCCGATAACCCCTATAAACACTGAAAAAGTTTACTGTAAAATTATCAAAACGGAAAAAACGTTATTTTGTAAATACCTAACAGTCAAATAATTATATTTTTAGTCGTTTCGGAAAAAATCATTTTTTAGTAAAAAACCTTGGGAAGCCTTATTTTATGGCGATTTTTTTCGTAAAAAATGTGATTTTCAATAGGAAATGAAGCAATTTACCTCGATTTGAAGGGGCCAAATCTTTTAACAAGATTTGGTGTTTTTTATTACTATTTGCCATAGCAAGTGCGCCCTATTTCGATTTTACTTAACGCTTAGCCACCAGCACACTATAAAATCGAAACAGAATCCGCGCGCAAAGTTTAAGGGTAAGGATTTGGGGACTATTCCTGTTGGAAAAGATAATTAGCTGTTTCCTTGAACTTTTTGATTGTATTTTAAAGGGTTCAACTACAATTCTGAAATCAAGTTCGAAAGGTGTAATGTAAAGAGTTAGAGAAAGAGATTATACAAGTTTAATTATTTGATGATTCCAAATTATTTCATTCTGGTATAAATGATTCTTTTTTATCTAGATGCATTGGCACATAATTTTGAATTATATATGGAGTTATCTTTCGCAAAGTTTCTCCATTTACTGGATGCAAACCAGGAGCTGTAAAAAATTCATGTTCGTTACTTTTATTTTTAAAATACCATACCAAGGGCTTTCCATCTTCTGAGAAAAATTTGTAGGCCGCATTAACTTCTACTTTTCGCATATTTTTTAATTCCATCTTGTCTAATGGTTTCACTTGGGTTCCATATTTAGATAAGGGACCCTTGTTACATGAAATTGGAATGTAAATTGAATCTGCCCAGGTCATGCATTTGTCTACCGCAGTATTATTGTTATACCTAAAGCCAGACCATTCTTGAAAAGCAAAAAACAATAAAATCATTCCGAAAGCAATACTTATGATAAGTATTAATTTCTGTTTATTAGTTCCCTTAATTGGAGGTTGTTCAATAACCAAGTCCCTAGGTTTACTTTCTACATAGTCTCTAAAATCTTCGTAGCCCAAGTATTTACAAAATAAATCGATACTCTCTGCTTGAGGTACACCATATTTCACCTTTTTATTTATATACCTATCGTATGCTCTTTCGAGCGTTCTGGCACTTAAATCGGTTTCATTACTGATATGATTGGATAACGCAAATTTTGAATGAGAAGCATGCTCCTTCTTTGCTTTTCTAAAAACTTCACCTATGATTTCCCCTACTATTTTTTCATCCATTAGCTTAAAAATACAAATTTTGACCAGACACAAGTTCGACATCACCTATTGTCAACTATTGATTTCATTGATGTCAGTTAAATGACGAAAACAAGTCGATTTTTTGTCTGTAATTATCTCTTCACCTTCAATTTACTTTGTCCACAAGAATGATTCACTATGCATTGCTAACATAGTATTTCTAGAAAAATCATTCTTACGGAAATCTATAATGCGGCTAGTATTTGGCCAATTGGAGAGTAGCTAAACGCTGCCGTATAAGATTTCCACTTTCCAAAAAACGGAGTACTCCAAACTCAAACGGGATTGGTAAAAATGAATCTGGGAGAATCCCGGACGGCCAATCCTTTGTCAAATTTTTAAATAACAGATTTTATGAAACGCATAATGATAGCCGTAATGGCACTAGTTTTTAATACATTCTTATTTTCTTGTGACAAAGGAAGTGTAGCAGAAGATGAATCTTTTTATGAGACTCTTGCTACTGAAGGTGAGGATGGTGAGATAGATGAGGATCCAGATGCTTAAAGAACAGGATAATAATCGCAAATCTCATTAACCTTTTTATTATTTTCGAGGGATGAAGCATTTTCTTGTTTTATCCCTCTTTTTTTTGTCTTGGATAATCACAAAAGGAAATATCCTATCCTTTGAAACTATTCCTCATTCAAATGTTTTACTTTTTCAAAAAATAAATCAAGATTCAATAGTTTTATTGAAAATTAAAAATCGGATTAAGAACTATGCCAAAGCACAAAAGTATGATAGCGCAATTTTTTATTCCAAAGAGTTACTTAATCTTTCAAGAAAATTTTCGGATAGTACTTATTTAGAGGAAGCAAACTTTAGGCTTGGATATTATTATAAAACAACCGGACGTTTAGAAGAAGCCTTTACTTACTATAATAATTCTTTTAAAATTTTAAGAGATATAAGTGATAGTACATCAGCTGCCAGTAGGTTAACATCAATGGCTAACATACAAAAAGGATTGGGAGATTATGTTGGCAGTAAAATAACAGCTGTAGATGGGTTAAATTACCTTAAAAATAATCTGAATTTCAAACGCATTTCAAGTCTTGAACATATCATTTCTGTATGCTTTAGAGAGTTAAAGGATTATCAAAGTGCCTTAAGGTGGAATGAAAAAGCATTAGCAACTTTAAAAAAGACCAAAGCAGATATTCCTTATACAAGTCTTGTCATTATCAAAAATACAAGAGCCAACATATTATCAAATCAAAAGAAGTATGTTGAATCTATTTCTATCTTATCTGGACTTATGACAGATTCTTTAATTGTAAATAACCAAAAAGAATATGCTCGTTTGCTAAGTAATTTGGGTTATGTTAAATGGCTTGAAAATAAAAATAATTCTGTGTCGGATTCTCTATTACAAAAGGCGTTTTTAATAAGAGAACAAATTGATGATTCCCAAGGACTAATAGCTAGCTGTATTCATTTGACTCAATATTATTTTGATAGTGATAAAAGCAAAGCACTTCGTTTTGCTGAATATGCTTATTCTAATGCTAGAAAAAGAAATAGCTTACCAGCAATAATTGAATCTTTTGGTTACATTTTTCAATTAAAAAAAGATGTAAATGAAGAAGCAAAAATATATCATGAGGTTAATGAAAAATTAAAACGAGTTAACCAAAAGAATCGGGAAACCTATGCAGTTACAAAATTTGAAAACGACAAATTAATTGAAGATAATATCAAAAAAGATAAACAAGTTTTAATTGAGAAAAATCAAAAAACCAAGTATTTATTGGGCTTAATAGCTATTTGTTTTCTTGTATTATTAGTTGGTTATTTTTTCATACAAAGGACTAAACGTCTAAAAAAAGAAAAAGAATCTGCAGCCTTAAAGGCTATTCATGAAACCGAAGCCGAGTTATCACGTCGATTACATGATGATTTTGGCGGTAAACTCAATAATGCTATGGTCATGTTACAGAATAAGACCGATGTCAATGAAGTGCTTGACGTGGTTGATGAACTTTACAATCAAAGTAGAAATTTTTCGCGAGAGATCAATGTTGTTGACACGGGTGAACATTTTGAGGAAGAGCTTTTAGAAATGCTAAGGTTTAGAACTCCTTCAGACTCCAAACTAATGCATTCTGGGATTACAGATATTAAATGGTCAAGTATTACTCCAATAAAGAAAACCACACTCTTTAAGGTATTGCAAGAGCTTATGATTAATATGGGGAAGTACAGTAATGCCACACTCATAATTATTGGGTTTTCAGCTACGTCAAAAACCTTAAAAGTTGATTATGGTGATGATGGTGATGGAGCAACTAATAAAGAGTTACAAACTAAAAATGGGCTTCGCAATACAGAAAAGCGTATTCGAGCATTAAAAGGAAGCATTACTTTTGATTCAGAAAAAGGAAATGGGTTTCGAGCAGAAATCAAAATTCCTAAGTAATACACCTAATGAAATGTTCAAAAAAGTACTGCTAGCAGAAGATTTTCAAGATACCAATTTGGGTATTGTAGACATGCTAAAAAGCAAGCTTCACATTAAAGAAATTCAAGAAGAGTTGTATTGTGATAAAGCCTTTAACAGACTAAAACTAGCCAATTCTACTAATAACTCTTTTGAATTATTGATTACGGATATCCATTTTAAAGAAGATTATGTAGCGCGTAAAATTACCTCGGGCATTGAACTGATACAGTTAGCTAGAGAGCTTCAGCCCAACATAAAGGTTATTGTGAATTCTATGGAGGACAACCCTGTAAAAATCAATCCGCTTTTCAAAAAAGAAAAAATAGATGCTTATGTCTGCAAAGGCCGTCACGGTTTAGAAGAATTGGTTAAAGCCATTCATGAGGTTTACCATAATCGAACGTATTATTCGCCACAGATTAATTTAAATGTGACCAACAACGTTTTTCAGTTAGATCAATTTGATATGGATATTCTTAAAGACTTGTCTGATGGACTTACCAAAAAGGAAATCTCTAAAAAGCTTAAAAGACAAAATATCTCACCTAATAGCGAAAGTACAATAGACAAAAGAGTAAGCCGCCTTTTTGATGAATTTGGAGCAAAAAACACAAATCATTTAATTGCAAAACTAATTAAGTTGGGTAAAATCTGAATCCTTCACTTTTTTAATAGACTCTATTAAACAAATTTATATCCCTTACAGATTTCTGTAAGGGATTTTCTTTTAAAGGGTTTAGGTTTGAATTTTAACTTCAAAAAATTTAGAAATGGACAAATGGGAATTTTATCAAGATGCCTCTAAAGAGTGGAGATGGCGAAGAACTGCACCTAATGGAAGAATAGTCGGTGCTTCAACTCAAGGATATGTAAATAAATCAGATTGCATTGATAATGCAAAAAGACATGGATATAAGTAAAACTTATGGAATATAAAGTAGTACCATTAGATCCAACTTTTGATTCTAAAACTGCCACAACAACTTCTAATGATGGTGCAGATTATTTGGAAAGATTTATAAAGCATTATACCAGTCAAGGCTGGATTTATGTTAGAGTGGAAAGTATATCAACTTATGTTTCTGGTAGTTCTGGATGCTTTGGTGCCGGTTCAACACCAGGTTATACATCAGTTAAACAAATGGTTGTTTTTAAAAAAGAATAAATGAAACTATTATTCTTGGGTCTTATACACTTATACTGGAATATTATTCCAAAATCTATAAGAGGAAAATGTATTTTTCGTGAATCATGCTCAAAACATGTTTATAGAATTACAAGAGATGAAGGGTTGAAGGACGGGTTAAATGCACTGTTCTTTAGATATAAAAACTGTAGGGCAAAAACCATAATTTTTAAAAACCCAACGACAAATGAAATTCAATTGATTCTGCCCAGCGAGAAGATTTTGAATGAAGAAGAAGTTGCAGAAAAGTTGATTGAAACATTTAAATAATTATGGAAATTCAAACCCAGCTAAAAGCCTTATCTGAAAAAATAGGCAAGCTTAAAGATAAAATAGATACCGAAGAATCTACAAAACATGCATTTGTACTTCCTTTTATCGGTTTATTAGGATATGATACTTTTAATCCTACCGAGGTAGTTCCTGAATTCACAGCTGATATTGGCCTTAAAAAAGGTGAGAAAGTAGATTACGCCATTTTTCAAGATGGTCAACCTATTATAATCATTGAATGTAAAAATTGGAAGGAAAAATTAGATACACACAACTCACAATTATTCCGATACTTTCATGCGTCAAAAACGCGTTTTGCACTATTGACCAACGGAATTGAATATCGATTTTTTACTGATTTAGAAGCTACAAATAAAATGGACCAAAAGCCTTTTTTGGAGTTTGACATCACAAAACTTAAGGAAGGTACTGTTCATGAAATTGCCAAATTTCATAAATCCAATTTTGATGTTGCCAAAATCGTAAATAATGCAAGCGCTTTAAAGTATACCAAGGAAATAAAGAAGCTAATTACTGAAGAATTACAAACGCCCTCGTATCACTTTGTAAAACTGTTTGCTGGTAATGTGTATTCTGGCCGACTTACCGAAAAGGTAATGGGGGAATTTACTGATTTAGTAGGAAAAGCCTTTACACAGACCATAAGCGAAAAAGTAAACGATCGACTGAATGCTGCATTAAACAAAGAGGCTGAGCAACAGCAAGAAGAAACCCAAGAGCCCGAAGAGGTTAGTAAAATTGAAACCACCGAAGAGGAGTTGGAAGGTTTTAGGGTTGTGGTGGCCATTTTAAGGAGAAAGTTACCTGTAGAGCGGATTATGCATAGAGATACTCAGTCGTATTTCGGTATTTTATTGGATGATAATAATCGCAAGCCCCTATGTAGATTACACCTTAACTCAGGCACTAAATACATAGGTATAATCGACCAAAACAAAGATGAGACAAGACATTCAATAGCATCGGTTGACGACATCTATAAGTTTGAAGAGTATTTATTAAAAACCGTTGATTTATATGAAAATGAGTAAAGTCAATTTAGTAGCTGCCTTGATAGTTTGCTTCAATGGTTTGTCTCAACAACGAGTAGCGGTTACCGAAAGCACATTGGCATTGGGCTTTGATCAAACCGCAGAAGTGTTTTACAGTTTTGCTGCGGGTGATGAGATTGTCTTTAACATGAATATGGTGCAGGGCAAGCACATAAAAGCAATAGAAATTGTGGAATTGTCCAACAATGTAGTTTTTTCAGCTTTTAAAGCAAGCGTAATTAGAGACAAACGAATCAAGGTTAGGAGCAAAGGCTTGTATGCATTTCGATTTTATAGTTCTTCATTGACTAATAGGGTTTGTAGGTATAGGATTGATAGAATTCCATTGAGTCCAAATACTAAAAATTTTAATACCAATTGGAAATGGTTAACGGTAAGAGACACTATCTATACTCCTTATCAACAAGATAGTTTAACAGGATATAAAAACATAAACTATCAAGAAACCGTCAAAGAACTGAAGAGTACAAAATTAGAGGAAATAATGTTGTTTGAAAAAACCCAAACAGTTCATTCTTTTTATAATGAAAATGTCAGTCGGACGTTTCTTAAAGTCGATTTGCCAAAGGTTTATAATACATCGATTAAGGAGGAGCAAATTTTAGCTTGGGCCTACTGGATTGGTGTTGGTCAGGAATCTAGGGAAGCTTATAAAAAAAACCTGAACTCAATAACAAATTCCATAGGCAGAGCTGCCAACATGTATTATCAAACACCGCTCGCGGGCATTGCTGTTGGTGAAATCTCAAGTTTGATAACACCTCAAACAGGCGAAGATGTAAACTATTATTTTATTCCAGATTATCAAAATGCTCAGCTATTTTACAACAAGCAACAATTTCTTCAATTTGATAATGGAAAAGGCAGAGCAGCCTATGGTCGTAATGACAGGTTAATAAAAGGCACTTTTTATATAGGGTTACTGAATGATAATGAATGGCGGGGAATTGAGGTCGATATAAAAGTAATGGCAGTAAAACAAGTGAAAATTTATGAAAATGTAATTTATAAAAGAGAACGTCAGGAACCTCAATATGTGACATTGAATAAAACCCGAATGAATATTAATGAAACTAAAATTCGAGTTCCGGTAGAATAAAACTCATGAAAACAATTTCAATCTTTGTTACTCTTCTTTTGCTATCAATTTCTTTTACAGGGACTATTGAAACCAAAGTTTATATCTGCAAAGGAAAAGGAAGCAAAAAATACCACTACTCAAAGTCTTGTCGAGGCTTATCACGTCGTTCAACAAAAACATACGAAGTAACCCTAAAAAAAGCTAAAGAATTGGGGCGCACCTTATGTGGTTGGGAAGATTAGTTTCTACTGCTTTACGATAAAATATGCTTTTTAAAAATAATAAACCCAAAAAGTCATATCCAGCGTAGTCGATATGCTTATTGACGTAAAGAACCTTTAAATCGATCTCACTACTCTCAAATTAACAAAGGAACTTCTATAAAACATATTTTTCCGCTTTACAGATATCTGTAAGGTATTGTCTATGAATGGTTTTAGGTTTGGTAAACAAATTATAAAAACTAAAAATCATGGCTTTTCCAAAGTTCGAAATCAAAAAGAGCAGTAATAGCAAATTCTATTTTAACCTCCGTTCAAAAGGTAATGGTGAAATTATCGCCACTAGTGAAATGTACAATTCCAAACAATCTTGCAAAGATGGAATTGCAGCTGTGAAACGTGATGCTCCAGATGCGGAAATAGATGATACAATTCTTTAAAATAATTTAAATGGCAAAAAAAACAGTACCCGTGAAACCACATAGAAGATCAACTCCTTCTCCTGTTCCAAGAAAAAATCCTAATAGTCCAAAACCTGGCCCCAAAACTGTTCCTGTAAAGCCGCATAAGAGAAAACTACCTAAATAGTATTGGCGATATGAACAAAAAACTATTCAGGAACATTTTGCGCGCTGTCTCGGTATGCTGTGCGTTGCTATTGTTTATTGCCGTTTTACCCAATCCGTTGAGTTATTATTGGATGTTGCGGATAGTGGTTTCTGTTGGAGCTATCCTTGTAATTCTCAATAATATTTCAAAAACATATTGGGTAGTTCTTTTCAGTATAGTACTGGTGCTCTTTAATCCAGTATTTCCAATTCATTTTTACATGAAGATACCTTGGATACCTATTGATATTGCCTCCGGATTTTTGTTCCTCATTGAAATAATTTTTAACCGGCCCAAAAAAGTAAAACCAAAACCAATTAAGAAAGAGGTCAAAAAGTACGAACGTGACCGAATATACTAACCAAAACCATTAACAAGAATGGAAAAAATTGCCATTACTGCTGAATTGAAAAGTCATTTTTTAAGGCTATATCAAATTGCACTTTCAGATGAAGATTTTAGTCCTTTAGAAATGCAATTGCTCTATCGATTTGCAGAAGAGCGTGAAATTTCAAAATTAGAGTTAGATAAAATACTAACCGAACCTGTTGGAGAGATAACTATACCTGAAAGTCTTGAAAAACGTATTGCATACCTATATGACTTGGCCTTAATGATTTGGGCAGATAAAAAAATAACACCAGATGAGGAGGTTACATTAAAAAAGTACATTCAAAAATTTGACTTTATAGACGAAAATGTTGATGAACTATGCAAATATCTTCTTGAGAGTGCTCAACAAGAAAAATCAAAACAAGACATTCTTAAAGAACTTAATGAATAACTATTATGGGGATTTTAAAAAAGCTGGCTTCATTACGGCCTAAAAATGAGGAAAAAGAGGTCACGCTCAAAAAAGTGGAAAATAACGAACCTAAAGACTACACGTATGAAGGTTACGAAACTTCAAAATCATGTCAAGGTAGAGAGTATACCCTTAAAATATCATTGGAGACCATATACCAGAAATTTGAGAATGACTGTAAAATTGACTTGGCCAATCAAGAACGATTAAAGCAACCCTATACTACCGAATTGAAGGGAAAAACTACAGCTTTGCTCAATAAAACAGAAGAGAAAGAAGAGCTTGAAAATGAAATTAATGTTTATGAAGAAGAGATTGACAAACTGCGCCATGACACAATTAATGTGCGTAGAAATCCTCAAGAATATGGCTTAGATGTAGATAAGCGTTCAACTGCTAAGTTTTGGACAGGTATATGTTTACTTCTTCCATTAACTGTGTACATACTTATCTTTTACATTTCTACCTCGTACTCAGCATTCTTTAGAACATTTGACCCCAGTACAAGTCTATTTCAAGGTATATTTTACCCAAAAGCATTATCTCAGGCCTACAAAGATGGTCTATTAGAACTAGGATTTGTGTTATTTATACCCTTTGTGTTTTTTGCTTTAGGGTATTTAATCCACATGTTTCAGTCTAAAAAAGGTATTGTAAATACCCTTAAAATAGCAGCCCTTTTTGTCATCACCTTCTTGTTCGATTCTATCTTGGCTTACCTTATTGAAGAGAAATTATATAATCTAAACAAAACTTTTGATAGCCCTGACTTTAATATTCCCATCGCTTTTCAAAGTGTAGGTTTTTGGCTTATCATCTTTGCTGGGTTTGTTTCTTATATCGTATGGGGTCTTGTATTTGATTTTGTTATGAAAGAACATTCTGATAGAGACAAAATACAGTGCTTTATTAATGACAGATTAGAAGAAATACAAAACAAGGAGCAAAACATTTTAAAGCTTAAAGGGGGAATCAAAATAATACAAGATGAAATCACGGGTTTTGACAAACGTATATCCGAACTGCAGAACATCATAGATGGTTTTGTCCTTCCAATTCGCAATTACAAATTACTCTCTGCGCAATACCTTAAAGGATGGCAAAAATATATTGATGCAGAGCTTCGAATTGGGGTAAATGAAAAAAATGATTTGCAATTAACCTGCCGTAAAATCTATGATAATCATATCATAAAACTGGATTTGGACACCGACGACTATCAAAACAAAGTATACACTAAAACACTCTAACAATGCCAACACTTTTAAGAAAAATAGGGGCTATTGTCTTTCTAACTTTATTCACGGCCTGTATCGAAGAAACCAAGCAGGAAAAAGAGAATGAATTGGAGATAGCCCAGAAGGAAATTAGCAGTATTTGCCCAAAACACATTCTTCAAAACAAGAATAATAACCTTAACATAAGTATTCTCTTAGACCTTTCGGATCGTATTGAAAAAGGTAATCAGATGGAGAAGGATTCTGCATATTTGAGCAGTTTGGCAAAAGCTTTTATTTCTCACGTGAAAACGAAAAGACTATTGTTTTTAGAAGATAGGATGCAATTGTTCTTTAATCCAGAACCTTCAAATCAAAAAATAAACGAGATATCAGAGAAACTGAGTATTGTTTTTACCAAGACATCAAATAAGAATAGCATAGAAAAATCGCAAACACTTTATAACAAACTTCCATCACAATTATATCATTTGGCAAAAGCGGATGCTGAAAAACACAAAGGATACCCTGGGTCTGATATTTGGCGATTTTTTGAACATGATGTTAAAGATTATTGTATTGACGATTGTCATCGAAACATTTTAGTAATCCTTACAGATGGGTATATGTATCATTATAAAACCGTGATGGAGAATAAAGGACGAACATCATTTTTGACTCCAAAAGGTCTTTCCAGATTGAAATTGAATAAACCAAATTGGAGAGATGAATTAGAAAAGAAAGATTTAGGCTTTATACCTGCAACGACCAATTTAAATGATTTAGAAGTCTTGGTCATTGGTATAAGTAGTGATAACGAGAGTGCTTACGCCCAAGATGTTATTGAAGCATATTGGTATAAATGGTTATTAGAGATGGGAGTGCAAGAATCTAATATCAAGATTAAAAATGCTGATATCGCCAAGAACATGGAGAAAGTGATTTTTGATTTTGTTTTAAATAAATGAGTATGGCATTTCGGTTTCAAAAAAGGATAAAATTAGGTAAGGGACTAGGCATCAATGTAAGCAAATCTGGTATAACACCTAGCTATAGAAATAGAAAAGGAAGTCTAAGCACTAAAGGATATTCTGTAAGAACAGGTATACCTGGCTTAACGTATCGAAAGACGTTCTCCAAAACTAGAAACGTTGGATGTTTAGTATTGTTAATACTTCCGTTGTGCATAATGTTGACTTTTTTTTCATGTTCTGGGGAGGAGAATACAACTCCTTGCAGGGATACCAATTGCGCCAACTATACTTCACAAGCTAATGCACAGGCGGATTTTGACGCCGATCCCGAATGCAGAAATGATTTGGATGCTGATAATGATGGTATTGCCTGCGAAGAACCCGGTAATAGTGTAAAGACCTGTGCTTCAACTTCCAATTGCGGTTGTTCCAATAAAAACAAAGCTCCATGCCAAGCAGATCCATGTTGTAGATGGGTAGTTGGAGAAGGGTGCAAGTGTGGCTAGTTATCTAAACTAAAACTTAAAAAAACAGGTAAATGATCTGACAATTTTCTAGCCTTTTCTAAATTATCACAAACCCTTACAAAGTCTAGTACCTCACTTTCAGTTTTAAGAATATCTTTAGAGTAGAAAATGTTGTCAATAGGATGATTGAGGTACTCAAAACCATCACAAGTTCTCTTAAGTGTTGTTTTCTGATTTGAAATTGCAGCTTCGTATCCTGATTTTTTAAAAAAATTAAACACTGGTTTTGACTGGTCTACATTAAAATCACCAGCTAAAATTAGAGGTGAAGTTATCTTGGTTGCTATATAACTTGTCAAAGCACTTATTTCTGCTTCTGGGTTTTTATTATATAGTCTTGAGTGAAAGTTAATAAGAGTCAATTTTTTGTTTCCTAAGTAAAAATCTATCAAAAAAGGTTCTCTATCGATGACCTCATCAAGTTTCTTAATAAGGCTTCCCCTATTCTTGATTTTTATATGCTTTGTTTTCCAGACAAAAGCATATCGCTCTGTAACATATTTTGGGCTATTAGTGGGGTCGCTGATAACATAGTCCCATTTTGCCCCTTTTCTGTTTAGTAAATCAGTTAATTTGGCAACTGCCTGTGCTCCACCATAACCAGCAACTACTTCTTGAATCGCAACAATATCTGCTTCCCTTACTATTTCAGCTATTTGCTCTAATTCTTTACTGTTTTTAGTTTTACCAAAGTCTTGAATATTCCAGGAAATCAAACTAATTTCATCAACTTGTGAATATGTAATAAACTGTAAAAAGATGAAAAGGAAAGCAAGTGTTTTTTTAATCATCAGATATGGTTGTTGAACTTCTAAAGTAACCATAATACTATTGATTATTTACAGATTTCCGTAAAGCTTTAGTTGTTTTTAGCCCTTGATATTTCATTTTCAGTACTGGTCTCCGACCTTTCCAACTTCTCCTTCAAAACCGCCATATCATCGCCAATTTTTTTATTGATGATTTTAGCATAGTGTTGTGTAGTCCTTAGATTTTTGTGACCAAGCATTTTACCAACTGTTTCGATAGGAACGCCGTTAGAAAGCGTGACAGTAGTAGCAAAGGTATGACGAGCCAAATGCGTTGTAAGATTCTTTTTAATGCCACAGAGATCAGCTATTTCTTTTAGATAGGCATTTGATTTTTGGTTGCTAAGAACAGGTAAAATACAATCTCCATTAACCACTTTAGGGTGGTCTTTATATTTTTCAATAATGCTAAGAGCGGTTGGGAGCAAAGGGATACTAAACTTAGCATTAGTCTTAGTCCGTTTAGCCTCAATCCAAAGATTGCCATCAATGTTTTTTACTAAGTTATCTTGATTCAATTTTTGAACATCGGTATATGCCAGCCCTGTATAACAGCAGAATACAAACATGTCTCTAACAATATCAATTCGAGGCCACCTTATTTCTAAGTTAATTAAACTTTCTAATTCATCATTGGATAAGAACTCTCTATCTATCCATTTGAATTTTGCCTTAAAATTGTAGAAAGGGTCTCTTGCAATCCAACCGTTTGCAACTCCCAGGCGAACTATCTTCTTAAAATTGTTAATGTACTTTAAAGAACTGTTGTGATTACAGTTTTTGACTGACTTCATAAAGTAATCAAAACGAGTAATAAACTTTAAGTCTATATCTTGAATTGGAAAATCTTCTCGTTTATATTCATAACGGATGAATTCGGCAATGTGGTTTCTAGTTGTGAAATAGCGTTTCCAAGTTCCTATAGCAAACTCCTTATCCACTAGTTTCTTCATTTGACGATTGTGTTCATCAAAAACTTCGAGAAGCATTTTAACCTCCCTGTCCTTTCCTTGATAAATATTTTTGATGTCAACTGCGGTAAATGGTTTTCCTTCATCAACTAATTGAAACTGAATCTTATTTACTTTAGCTCTAATCATATCTAGGTATTGATTCAATTGAACAGCTTTTGTGCCTGAACCACGCATTTTTCCTGTTTTTGCACTCCATTTTTCTGGGTCAACTTTACGAGAAATACTTAATTCACTTCTTTTTCCATTAACTGTCAATCTTAGGTATATCGGTACTTTAGCTTCTTTTTTGAGGTTTCTTCTTTTGATATAAAATAGCTGTGCGAAAGAAGTATTCATTTCTTGTCCTGTTTTAGATACAAATCAAGATACAAAAAATAAAAATATTAATTTTATAATTAACATAAAATCAATTCTTTACAAAGAAATCGGTGAGCATTTTTTATTGAGATTATGCTCACCGAATAGGTGTACTAAAAACTAGTATTATTTGATATTAAATGGAAGTAAATAAAATAAAAAAACCTGTAAATCAGATATTTACAGGTATTTGAATTAATTTGGTGTTGTAAAAGTGGAGCCGGGGAGAATCGAACTCCCGTCCAAACAAGCAATTATAAAGCTTTCTACATGTTTAGTTTTCGTTTAATTTTCGATATGTACCTGACCGAAAACCGCCCAATACATACTTAGCTTCTTAAGATTTTGGTGACACTACCAAAGCGAATAGTATCCTTGTGTTGACTTTTATGGTGTCTTTAAACGAATCGCCGTCAACAAGGGCTATTCAAAGACATCTCGCTTCACTACCTTGTAGTGACGAGGCAAATCTTACTATAATTCAGATTATGCGGCAAGAGCGTAATTATTATCGCCAATTAAAAGTGTGAATCCTGAGATTAACGAGCTATAATCCAGCGCTCGACATGCTTACATTACCATTGGTCTCGCTGTCAAAACCAGTCGGCCCCATAATTTCAATGAACAATTTTTAAAAGGATGGCAAAGTTACATAATTTATCTACCTAGAGCAGAAAAGTTTGCCCACCCTTTTCAATACCCTTATTTTAGGTCAATAATTATACCAATTGCCAATGAAGTTCGGAATTATACAAGAACGTAAGAACCCACCAGATAAAAGAGTCGTTTTGTCACCTGCATTATGTCAAAGCGTTTTAGATAAATTTCCCGATGCAGAACTAGTAGTTGAGCCATCTCCTATTCGGGTTTTTTCTGATGAAGAATACACCAAAGCAAGAATAGAGGTTGCAAGTAAGATGGAAAATTGTGATGTGCTTTTAGGTGTAAAGGAAGTACCAATTAGTGCTCTAATTCAGAATAAAAAGTATTTTTTCTTTTCTCACACCATTAAAAAACAATCGTACAATAGGGATTTGCTGCGTGCTATTTTGGCAAAGAATATAGAACTGTACGACCATGAGGTTATTACCAATCAGAACGGGCAGCGTTTGGTTGCTTTTGGTAGGTATGCGGGCATTGTAGGGGCCTATAATGGAATACGTGCCTATGGACTAAAATTTGAGTTGTTCGAGTTGCCCAAGGCCGAAAATTTAAAGGATCATGCTGCTTTAATTACAGCGCTAAAAGAAGTGCACTTACCGAACATTAAAGTGCTTTTGACCGGGCGAGGAAGGGTCGGTAATGGAGCTAGGGAAATGTTGGATGCCATGAAAATGAGAAGGGTCAACGTCTCCGAATATTTAGAGGATAGTTTTGACGAACCTGTTTATTGCCAGATAGATGCTTCAGAGTATAACAAAAGAAAAGATGGTGTGCGGGGTAACAAAGCTGATTTTTTTGCTAACCCTGAGGCATACAAATCGAATTTTTTTCGATTCGCGAAGGTTACGGACTTCTACATTGCAGGCCATTTTTATGGTGATGGAGCTCCTTTTTTATATACTAGGGAAGATGCTAAACATTCAGAATTTAAAATTAAAGTTGTGGCCGATGTTAGTTGCGATATAGATGGGCCAGTAGCCACTACAATTAGGCCTTCAACAATTGCTGAGCCTATTTATGGGTACGAACCACAATCGGAAAGAGAGGTGGATTTTAAAGATAAAGGCGCCATTGCCGTAATGGCGGTCGATAATTTACCGGCAGAATTGCCTCGTGATGCCAGTGATGGTTTTGGGGAGGCTTTTTCAAAATATGTGATTCCTGCATTTTTTAACGGTGATAAAGATAGTATTCTAGACAGGGCAAGAATGACTTCGAATGGAAAGCTCACCAAAAGGTATCAATATTTGCAAGATTACGTTGATGGTAATGAAAATTGAATAGATTGATAAATTCTATTCTCTGCCGGTTAAAGGTGTCTTCAAAATAAGTATATTGTAGCGCTTTTAAACCAACCATGAAATTTATTTGGACCAATACTTTTGAAGCTACGGATGAAACAAAAAAGCTCTGTCTGGACATGGAATATCTGCTCAGAAAAAAGATTTCAAGGTTTTTAATTTCAAACTGGGACGAGCTAATGGACGATTTCGACAAGCTTGTTTTTGATATAGATATGGTTACAAAAGAGATAACCATATCAGATGATTCTCCGATCGGTTTAAAAAATATAATACTTCAAGATTTTTACCGAGAATTTAACCCAAATGGGCCAGGGCCAAAACCCATAGGCAAACTGCTTTAATCTGTCAGTTTAAGCTTCCAAGGTCTATCAGAATCTTTTTTGATGTTATTTTTTTGTCTACTTGGCATTAGACAAACCGTTAACAATGGCTTTAAATCGAAATAGTGCCGTTAGCATAAGCGTTCCAAAAAATATAGTTACAAGCCAGGCTAAGGGTTGCGTAGTGCTTTCCATAATTTGGATGAAAGTTTTCCATGGATTTATAAAAACATCCCAACTATTTAAGCGAATTACCCTTCCTAAATAAACCCCAAATCCGCATAAGAAAGCCATCAATACCGTATAAACATTGATTATTTTCTTAGCATAGTTGAGACTGTATAATTCACGCATTATTTTAAATGAATAAATGCCAGAAAAGAATCCTGTTAAGGCAAAGCTGGCGATTGTTAGAAAATCGAGCAAAAAGAATGTAGGGCTTGAAAGCTGAAGATGGATAAAATCAGTAATGATATAAGGTGCATTAGGCAAGAAAAGTAACCAGAGAAAAGTAAAACCTATTTTACTCCATGGTTTTGCCATTAGTTCGGGGTTCTTATAGATGATAAGCGCTATGATAAAAGGAATTAGCGCCAAAAGTAAATTCCATCCTAAGAAAAGAAGAAAAAATTCTTGTGTAAGCTTAATACGTAAAATGAGTATTAAAACTGAACATGCTACACCTGCGGACAGATAACTTATCTCTTTGAATTTTTCGTTTACAAGTTCTCTTAATTTCATTGAAGTTTAATTATTAGGTGAATGAATTCTTTGTGATTTAGAGTAAGGGCTACTGCTATAACGCAGTAAGCCCTTCAATAACCAACTAAAATATTTTAAGACTGATTCCAATCTATTTTTTTTGAGGCAAACATGATAATCGCCAGAATTACAAAAAGACCGATACTACCAACCAATAAGGCATAGTTTTCTAACTGTATGATGACAAAAATGAATGCATAAAGTGCCGTCATAGAAGAAAATATGAGTAATGGAAATTTGATATTTTTTAGTATCGTTCGTGAATAAATAGTAATCAAGCCGATAACCGCCGACCCTGCTATTAAATAAGCTCTTAGATAATTTTGATGTTCAGAAATAGAAATCAGTAGGGTATAGAACATGACCAGGGCCAAACCGATCATTAAATATTGAAAGGGGTGAATGTCTATTTTACTTATAATCTGAATGAGTAAAAATACAAGTAGGGTGAGCCCTATAATCATAAGACCATACTTACTGGTGCGTTCTGTTTTTTGATAGTCATCAACAGGTATGATTAGATTGGTGCCAAAAGAAAAAGCAGAAAGACTTGGTAGTCTGTCGAAGAACTGTTGCCCAAACTGACGATTGGTTTCCAATA
Organism: Croceitalea sp. W27; assembly: GCF_055693185.1. Lineage (NCBI taxonomy): Bacteria > Pseudomonadati > Bacteroidota > Flavobacteriia > Flavobacteriales > Flavobacteriaceae > Croceitalea > Croceitalea sp. W27. The sequence goes on along the minus strand of NZ_CM146327.1, from coordinate 1,341,046 downwards.
CTTTCCAATTGGCTTCAAAACCATTTTTACGTATTTTTTTAGTTTTATCATCAGGTAAAAAATTACCGTTAAAACTAGGGGAATGCCAATCAGATTTCATGTTTACCAGCGTCTCTCTACCAACAGGAATAAATTGTAGGCGCTCACTTCCATTTATCTTAATATCCATAGAAAAAGCCAATTCAGTGTCATTTTTAATGTTTTTTAAAAAGTTACTGGATAATGTGCTCATGGCTTGATCATCAAATAAAGGCTTTAGGTTTACTTGGCTAGTGTCTAACTGAATGGATATTTCATTGCGAATACCTTTTAAATTTGAGGTCTTCATCAGAACTGTTGCTTTGTTCCAGAAAATATCCTGCTCAGGAATTTCTTCTGCTGAAAAGTCGAACCCCTGAAAATTGCCTTTAAGATGGATGTCGGAAGTATAAACCACGGACTCATAAATACCTCGTTCGAGAGATTCCGTGTCTATTTGAGCATTTATATCGAGATTTTCAGGAAAAAAATAAGCATCATGAAATACATCTTCAAAGGTTTTTATATAGGTCTTTGAATTCGGATCAAACACTTTTTCCTCTTTGTAAGTTTTATAAGGAATTTTAATAATCGGTCCGTAAAGAGTGACCTGATTGCCCCATTTTTGATTGATCTCTTGAATAACCTCGGTCTGTCTATAACCTCTTTCGCGTATCAGGTCTTTTACAAAACTTAAGGGAATTAGAAGTATTACTAAAATAAACCCTACAATGAGCATTCTTGCTGAGATAGATGTTTTGAACCAGTTTCCTATTCGACTTCTTTTTGTTTCCATAATATATATTTAAAGTACTTTGATTTTCAAAGTGAATTCATAAAAAAATTAGTTTTTCTTGTTTAAAAGCTTTTCCAAAGCGTCAATGTGTTCTTTAAATGCAATTCGACCGCTTTTGGTAACACTGTATTTGGTATTTGGTTTTCGCCCTATGAATGATTTTTCCACTGTAATATAATTTGCCTTTTCTAATGTTTTGGCATGGCTGGCCAAATTGCCATCGGTAGCACCCAATAGCTCTTTTAAGGTGTTAAAATCTACATTTTCGTTAACAACAAGTACTGACATTATACCCAAGCGAATACGATGGTCAAATAGTTTATTAATGTTATCTATAAGCCCCATGTTATGCTTTATCTTCTTTGAAGTAGATTAAGCTTCCGTAAATGATATGTAAAAAGCCAAAACCAATAAGCCAGAACCAAAACCCATAACCTGGCATTGCTGCGCAGATAAGTCCTAGAACAATCTCAGTATAACCAAGATACTTTATAGTGCCAATAGTGTATTTTGAAGCGCTTACCAAGGCAAGACCATAGAAAATGAGCATGAGAGAACCTGTTAAACCATAATGTTGACTGCCCAACTTTATAAGTATGTATATGCCTCCGGTCACCAGTGGTACTAAAAAGCTCGCTAAGAGCCTTTTGGTTGCGGCATCCCATAATTTTTCGTTGTTCTTTTTGGCTTTTTTCGAGCTCAGTAAATAGGCGGTGATAAGGCTTAGACCGGCCACGGCTATAAGAATTGCAATAATCAGCTTAAAGTTCCAGCTATGTAATGTAACATAGCTTCCCGGTTCTGGAAGCAGAAAGAAATAAGTTATGGCAGCTCCGGTTATAGCGTATAGACCAGCCATTATTCCCGATAGCCCACTTAATGAGATAAACCGCGATGAGCGGTTCATCAAATCTTTGATTTGAGAAATGTCTTCTAAGTATTTTTCCTCTCCCATATTAAAGTACTTTGAAATTCAAAGCTAATATTTTTTTCAATTACACCTCCTTTTTTAACAAAGTTTATGATTGTTGATTATTTTTAGTTTATGAATCCTGCGGAAGATTACATCTTAAGTCAAAACGAGCCCTACCGAAGTATTTTATTGCATCTAAAAGCCACCATTGAGGCTGTGATACCAGAAGTTGATTTAAAATATAAATGGAACATTCCCTGTTTTTATGCCGATAAAAGTCCGATCTGTTACTTGAACGTATCACCAAAAAAGAAGTTTGTAGACATTGCCTTCTGGAACTCCGCTCATTTGACCAAGCATTTAGATAAAATGGTCACCGAAAACAGAAAGGTGGTCAAATCACTTCGTTATACAACACTTGAAGAAATAGATGATGCTATATTAGTAGCTGTTTTGGAGGAAGCTTATACCTTAAGAAGTAAAGGATTTTACTAGTTGTACTAGAGATTATTTATGGTAGCCCTAATGGCGACCAAATCTTGCAGTAATTTCTCCAACAAGCTTAAATCCAACATGTTTGCCCCATCACTTTTTGCATTGGCAGGGTCAAAATGGGTTTCCATAAAAAGGCCATCTACTCCCGCGGCTATTCCTGCTCTGGCCATTGTTCCTATAAGCGCTGGTCGGCCACCGGTTACGCCAGATGATTGGTTGGGTTGTTGTAGCGAATGTGTTACATCTAAAACAACCGGAGCGTACTGCTTCATAGTTGGTATACTCCTAAAATCTACGACCATATCTTGATAACCGAACATGGTGCCTCGATCTGTAATCCACACTTTTTCGTTATCAGATTCTTTCACTTTGGTAACGGCATGTTTCATACTTTCAGGACTCATAAACTGTCCTTTCTTAATGTTTACGGTTCTTCCTGTCTTTGCGGCCGCTACAATTAAATCTGTTTGGCGGGCCAAAAACGCAGGAATTTGTAGAACGTCAACATACTGGGCAGCCATAACGGCATCTTGTTCCGTATGAATATCAGTAATGGTAGGAACATCAAAGGTCTCGGATACTTTCTTAAGGATTTTCAATGCTTTTTCATCCCCAATACCCGTAAAAGAATCTATCCGGCTTCTGTTGGCCTTTTTAAAACTTCCTTTAAAAACATAAGGTATTTTTAGATCATCAGTAATTGCTACCACTTTTTCTGCAATGCGTAAAGCCATTTCTTCACCTTCAATAGCACATGGACCAGCCAAAAGAAAAAAGTTGTTACTATCTGTATGTTTTAGCTGAGGAATGAGACTTAACTGCATAAGTATATGTTTTAGGCAAAAATACTATTTTGAAAAAGTATCTGTTACTATACTACCCAAATTTACCTACTATGCAAAAAATAATACTCTTGGTCTTGGGACTATGGACTATCGGCGCCCATGGGCAATTTGGTAAAAACTGTGAACTGAGGCAGTTGAAAATAAATCTATTTAACCCAGGTATCGAATACGAAATGGCACTCGGAGTAAATAGTACACTAGACTTTAGGGTGGCTTGGCAGGCTGCTATTGAACCCGCATCTGAGAACCCTGTTGAAGATTATGATTTCTTTCCGGCAATAACGGTCCAGAATAGATATTACCACAATTTTAATGGACGAGATAGAAGAGGAAGACAGATTTATGGTAATTCAGGAAATTATATAGCACCTTCTCTTGCTGTTTTCTCACCAGGCTCCAGACTGGTCGATGGAGTTCTTGTCGACGGTATACATGGCTATGCTGGGTTGGTCTATGGAATACAACGAAGTTATAACTCTGGCTTAAGCTTTTCTATCGATGCGGGAGCAGGATATTATATTGGACCTTTTAGAGGTGGAATTCAACCGGTAGTGAATTTAAGTATCGGTTGGATAGTAAGTGAGAAACGTTGGTGCGTAGGGAAGTGATTTTCACCTCTCTGATAGAACGCTTATAATGTTCTAGTTGATTTTTGCGGTATGGTATTTGGCAAATCAATCGAATAACTAAAAATCAAATCAAAGATGAAAACCAAGTTTTTTCTAATTGCTTTATTAATAGCTTCATTATCATTTGCTCAGCCTACTAAAAATGTTGAAGAATCCCTAATAAAGGTGAATTTTATAAATCCTGGAATTGAATATGAGTGGGGTTTTGCAAAAAATCAAACATTTGATGTCTCGGCTGCACTGCAATTTGGAGCAAGAGGTGGCAGTGACAGAGGTTTTGACTGGGCACTGATACCCGCTTTTAATGCGTCCTATAAATATTATTATAACTTAAATCGAAGAAAAGAAAAAGGCAAACGTATTAGAGGTAATTCGGGTAACTTCATTGCCCTAAACAATACAACTTTTTTAAATGAGACCATTATTGGAAACTTAAATGTTACTGGTGGTTATTTTGGGCAAGTAGGTCCCGTTTATGGAATTCAAAGAACATATTCGAAAGGATTCAATTTTAGCTTAAAAATGGGTTTTGGATATTATTATGACGATTTTTATGAAGGAGAATTTGGTCCAATTTTAGGTTTTAGCATTGGCTGGGTTCTAGGAAAGTCGAAATAGTTGGAAACCCTCTCATAATCAATAAGATAAAAATAATATTTGTTTGTGTTGTAGCATAGCTAAATCAGAGTATCTTTGCACGCTCAAAAACAAGGTTATGTCTAAAATTAAGAATATTGCCATTATTGCTCACGTTGACCACGGTAAAACCACCTTGGTAGACAAGATTATGTTTCACTGTCAATTGTTTCGTGAGAATGAAAACAAAGGTGATTTAATTCTAGACAATAACGACTTAGAACGTGAACGCGGAATCACTATCGTTTCTAAAAACGTATCTGTTGTATATAAAGACACGAAAATCAATATTATCGACACCCCTGGTCACGCCGATTTTGGCGGTGAAGTAGAGCGGGTATTGAATATGGCAGATGGCGTTTTGTTGTTGGTCGATGCCTTTGAAGGTCCAATGCCGCAAACTCGATTTGTACTACAAAAAGCGATTGATTTAGGTCTTAAGCCTTGTGTAGTCATTAATAAGGTGGATAAAGAAAACTGCACACCTGAAGAGGTTCATGAGAAAGTATTCGATTTAATGTTTGAACTGGGTGCCGAAGAATGGCAGCTAGACTTCCCTACTGTTTATGGTTCTGCAAAGAACAATTGGATGAGTGATGATTGGAAGAACGAAACCGAAAATATAGAACCCTTATTGGACATGGTCATCGAACATGTGCCAGAATTTAAACCAGAACAGGGTACAACACAATTATTGATTACTTCGTTGGATTTCTCTTCTTTCACAGGGCGTATTGCCATTGGAAGATTACAACGTGGGACTTTAAAAGAAGGACAACAAGTTTCTTTGGTAAAAAGAGATGGAACCATAGTAAAGTCTAAAATTAAAGAGCTTTACACCTTCGAAGGCCTTGGCCGTATTAAAGTACAAGAGGTCGTTGCTGGCGATATTTGCGCCATTGTTGGAATGGAAGGTTTTGAGATTGGTGATACTGTTGCCGATATTGAAAATCCTGAAAAATTAAAGACCATCGCCATAGATGAGCCAACGATGAGCATGTTGTTTACCATAAATGACAGTCCGTTTTTTGGTAAAGATGGTAAGTTTGTTACCTCACGCCACATTAAAGAACGTCTTGAAAAAGAATTAGAGAAAAATTTGGCCCTTAGAGTTGAAGAGACCGATAGTGCTGACAAATTTATGGTGTTCGGTCGTGGAGTATTACACCTTTCTGTTTTAATTGAGACCATGCGCCGTGAAGGTTACGAACTGCAAATTGGCCAACCTCAAGTAATTATAAAAGAAATTGATGGCGTTAAATGCGAACCAGTTGAACATTTGACGATTGATTTGCCAGAAGAAGTTTCTGGTAAAGCTGTTGAGATGGTCTCTATCCGTAAAGGAGAAATGACTAGTATGGAAGCCAAAGGCTCTAGAATGTTGTGTGAGTTTGTAATTCCATCTAGAGGTATTATAGGGTTGCGAAATCAATTACTTACCGCAACGGCAGGTGAGGCCATTATGGCGCACCGCTTTTTAGAGTATCAACCGTTAAAAGGAGAAATCGCACAGCGTAACAATGGCTCGTTGGTTTCTATGGAGAATGGTTCTGCAATTCCTTATTCCATAGATAAATTACAAGATCGCGGAAAATTCTTTGTTGACCCAGGTGAAGATATCTATGAAGGTCAGGTTATTGGTGAAAATTCTCGTGCAGATGATATGACGGTCAATGTGACCAAAACTAAAAAATTGTCTAACGTACGTTCATCTGGTGCAGACGATAAGGCAAAAATTGTTCCGGCAATAAAATTTTCGTTGGAAGAAGCTTTAGAATATATTCAGAAAGATGAGTATGTTGAAGTTACTCCAAAACATTTAAGACTCCGTAAAATCTATTTAAAGGAAGTTGATCGCAAGCGGAATAAGATAGCTTAGTTGATTACTTTAATAATAGAACCGGCCATCGCTGCACCGATAATACCTGCATGATTCTTTAATTGTGCAGGTCTGATAGGCGTATCAATAATAATGTACTCTTTATACTCCGCCCAGTCTTTTGATGCCCCGCCGCCAAGAATAATATGATCGGGTGAAACGATCAAATCAACAATATTTAAAAATTTATTGAAGCGCTTCGCCCATTTTTTATAAGTAAGACCTTCTCTTTCCATTGCTGATCCTGCAGCCCATGTCTCAATTTTCTTAAAACCTTTATAAGGTATTTGACCTAGCTCAAAATTTGGTAAAAGTTCACCATTAAAAAAGGCACCACTTCCGAGCCCTGTGCCAATGGTAACTATTAAGACTAAACCTTCAAGGCCTTTTCCAACACCATGGTTCATTACGGCATAACCTGCTGCATCGGCATCATTAATTACCGAAAATTGTTGCCCGGTGGCTTCTTCGAATAGTTTATCAACATCAACACCCAACCAAGATGGGTCTAAGTTACCCGCCGATTTGCAAATGCCTTTTTTAATTACCGTAGGAAATCCGCAACCAACAGGACCCGAGTAGTCAAAATGTTTTACGAGCTGGGCAATAACATCGGCCATTGCTTTCGGTGTTCTTGATTTAGGAGTTGGAATTCGGTGTCTTTTGGTAAGCATCTCACCAGTTTCTGTATTAACCAATGCAGCTTTCATGCCCGATCCACCAACATCAATACCAAGAATTTCCATAGTAGGATAAAAATTTTATTTGGCAAAGAAACAAAAATCTTTTTGCAAGCGATTTCCGAAGAACATAGAATGTTGATAATCACCCTTAAAGTGTTTCTTCTAAAGGCTCAATGAAGTAATCTATAGAATTTAAAGAGTGATTTGGGTCTATAAAATCCAAAATATAATCTATTGCTTTTCCAAAACTGGTCAACATCTCCAATTGTTTGTTTTTTCCGAGTACGCTAGAAATGGTTTCATCTCTATTTCCGAATTTATACCCTCCTTTTTTAATCCAAATAAGATTAAATAGATGCTGCATCATCACATTGCCTAATTGATCTATAGAAATAGCAATTTTTAGCGCGTATTCCCCAATTCCTCCTAACCCTTTGGTGAAAAGCTGATGAAGAAGTCCAAAAACAAACCCAAATAGCCCTGTTGTAAATAATAAAACTATAGAAATCAATAGTAGAAGCAATCCGATTAGGGGGTTTTTACGTTTTGGCTTTTCTCCTTCAATTTCTTTATAGACCATTTTAAACCGCTTTTTGTATTACCTCGAACATCTTACTATTATCACACTTTAAAGTTTTGTGTGGGTATTTTAAAATAAGTGCATAATCATGAGTGGCCATAATAATGGTGCGCCCACTTTCATTAATTTCTTGCAGTACCCGCATAACTTCAACACTGGTCTGCGGATCAAGGTTGCCTGTAGGTTCATCGGCAAGAATTAGTTCAGGGTCATTCAGTAGCGCCCTAGCGATGGCAATGCGCTGCTGTTCACCTCCGGAAAGCTCATGCGGAAATTTAAAACCTTTGGTTTTCATACCTACCTTATCAAGAACCTCTTCAATCTTTGCATCCATTTTTGAAGTATCAGTCCAGCCCGTAGCTTTTAGCACAAACTTTAAATTGTTATTGATGTTTCTGTCAGACAATAATTTAAAGTCTTGAAAAACGATACCTAATTTTCTTCTTAGAAATGGTATCTGTTTTTCTTCTAAAGACTTCAGATTAAAATCTACAATACTACCATAGCCCTGTTTTAAGGGTATGTCTCCATAAAGCGTTTTCATGAAACTACTTTTACCGCTTCCAGTTTTACCGATTACATAAACAAAATCTCCTTTTTTTACCTCAAGAGTTACATTGTTAAGTATGAGATTTTCATTTTGAAAAATGGCAACATCCTGCAGTTTTAGTATCGTTTCGGGCATTTTATATCTTTAAGCAATTAAAGGTACGAAGTTCTATAAATTCTACGAATCTTAAATTTTGAAAAACATTAAATATACTTTGGCGCGGATTTTGACGTTATGGTATCATCAATCGAGAACAGCGTAGAACACTATGAATCGGAGAATCACTGCATTTCTTTTCCTATTTTTCTTAGGATTTAGCCTTTTGTGCACTGCACAGGAAACCAAAATTTACAATCACGAAAAGAAACAATTTCAAGATGCTTTGGCACTGTATAATAATCAACAGTATCAGGCAGCACAGGCTTTGTTCGAGAAAGTAAAATCATCTACCGACGATTATGAAACCGAAGCCAATAGCAGTTACTATGCTGCTAATGCTGCGATTCGATTAAATCAACGTGGTGCAGATAAGTTAATGGAAGATTTTGTGGAACGTTACCCCACATCTACCAAAAGAAATTCTGCCTTTATGGATGTGGCTGATTATTATTTTGAAACAGGCAAGTATCCGTATGCCTTAAAATGGTATAACAAAGTTGATAAAACTGCCATGTCAAAAAAAGACGAAGAGCGTTTCAACTTTAACAACGGCTACTCGCTTTATGCATCTAAAAAACCAAAGGAGGCCGAACGCTATTTAAGTAGGGTAAGTAACTCTGCAAAATACGGTTCTCAAGCAAAGTACTACCTGGGTTATATTGCCTACGAACAAGATGATTATGAAGAGGCCAACGCGCGTTTCGATAAGATAACGGACCCTAAACTTCTAGAAGAAAAGCTTTCGTATTATCAGGCAGATTTAAATTTTAAGCTAGGTAATTTTGAGAAGGCCATAGAAATGGCAAAAAAGCAGTTGCCAAAATCGGACAGAAGAGAGGTTTCTGAATTAAATAAAATTATCGGTGAAAGCTATTTTAATCTAGAAAAGTATGGTGAGGCCATTCCGTATTTAAAACAATACAAGGGAAAAAGAGGTCGATTTAATAATACGGACTATTATCTCTTGGGATATAGTTACTATAAGCAAGGTGATTTTGAATCTGCAATAGGGCAATTCAATAAAATTATTGGAGGCGACAACAGCGTTGCACAAAATGCCTATTATCATTTGGCAGAGTGTTATTTAAAGTTGGACAAAAAATCGGAAGCGCTCAATGCTTTTAGAAATGCCTCCCAAATGGATTTTAATGCAGAGATTGAAAAAGATGCGCTACTTAACTACGCTCGTTTAAGTTATGAAATAGGCAATGCCTATGAACCGGTTCCGCAGGTAATGACTGCCTATTTAGACAAGTATCCTAAAGATGAGCATCAAGAAGAACTGCAAGAGCTACTAGTAGACTCATACATTACTTCCAAAAATTTTGAAGGCGCCCTAACACTTCTAGAGAAAAATTCTAGCTACGCAAGTGATGAAACGTATCAAAAAGTGGCTTTTTATAGTGGAGTAGAACTTTTTATCGATAACAAGTATGAAGAGGCTTTGGAGCGTTTTTCAAAATCACTCAAAAAATCTGAAAGCCCTATATATGAGGCACGTTCTCAATATTGGAAGGCGGAATCTGCGTATCGTTTGAACCGTTTTGATGATGCCCTAGTTGGTTTTGAGCAATTCAGAAAGAATACCAATGCTAAAAATGTCGAAGAATACAAACAGCTCGATTACAATTTGGGGTATTGCTACTTTAAGATAAAAGATTATAAAAACGCCATAACCTTCTTTAAAAATAGTATTAAGAATAATGAAGATGAAGGTTTGGTCAACGATGCTTATCTAAGATTAGGAGACAGTTACTTCGTAACCAGTAGTTATAAAGCCGCCATATCCGCTTATGATGAAGCGTCAAAACTTGATGGACCCGAACGTGATTATGCCGCGTTTCAAAAAGCGATTTGTAATGGGTTTTTAGGAAATAATAAGGCTAAAATAGAAGGCCTCAATCAATTTATAAATCGTTATCCGAAGTCCGCTTTACGAGATGATGCGCTTTTTGAATTGGGTAATACCTATGTTAAAACGGACCAAGAAAGACAAGGTCTTGAAGCTTACGACAAGCTTATTGCTCAATTTAGCAAAAGCAAATTTGCCCCCAGGGCTTTATTGCGACAAGGTCTGGTCCACTACAATGCAAACAGAAATGAGCAGGCATTGACCAAATTGCGAAACGTTGTTTCTGAGTATCCGAACACTCCTGAAGCCAAACAAGCGGTGGCAACTGCAAAATTGGTCTATGTGGATTTAGGAAGGGTAAGCGAATATGCGGCTTGGGTTAGAAACCTTGACTTTGTTGAGGTAACCGATTCTGAACTAGATGCCGCAAGTTTTGAAGCGGCAGATAGAAAATATGCTCAAGGTAACACAGAAGCAGCTATTCGTTCTTATGAAGACTATTTAAAGGAATTTCCCAATGGATTGGAAGCGACCAAGGCCAATTTTAATCTTGCACAATTGTATTTTTCTAAAGGAGATAAAGAAAAAGCGTTGTCAAAATTCAAAATAGTTGCCCAGAATGATTTCGGAGAATATACCGAACAAGCGCTCACAAGAGTATGTGAAATTTATGTTGGAAGACAAGACTACGAAAGTGCCATTCCGTATTTACAACAGCTTGAAAACGCCGCTGAGATTGATCAGAATAGAACTTTTGCCCAGTCGAATTTAATGAAAGGCTATTACGGTCAAAAGAATTACGAACAAACATTGACTTATGCCGAAAAGGTATTGAATGCTCCAAAAATAGATAACCGCATCAAAAGCGATGCCCAGATAATGATAGCGCGTTCTGCAATCGAAACAGGCGACGAGCAAAGGGCCGAGCTTGCTTTTTCTGAGGTGAAGAAAATTGCAACAGGAGAAACTGCTGCCGAGGCCTGGTATTACGATGCGTATTTTAAAAATAAGAATCAAGATTTTGAAGCTTCTAATACCTCAGTTCAAAAATTGGCTAAAGACTATGCTTCGTATAAAGAATGGGGCGGAAAGGGGCTCGTACTAATGGCTAAAAACTTTTATGCTTTAGGCGATGCTTTTCAGGCTACATATATTTTAGAAAGTGTTATTGAAAATTTTGCAGAGTTCAATGATATTGTTGCAGAGGCTAGAGGAGAACTTGCATTGATAAAGTCAAGAGAAGCAGAAATAAATTCATCAGTCAATCCGAACGAGAACTAAAAAGAAAAAGATGTTTAAGTCATATCTACTATTTTCCATCATTGTTTTGAGCCTATTTGGGGTGGTTCAGGCCCAGAAAACTGACGATATTGGTACTGAGACGGTAACTGTGGTAAAACCATATTCACCTACCGTCTCAGATGCCTTTAAAATAAAGTCTGTTCCTAGCTTGTATGATTCCATAGTGCTTCAAAAAAAGCCGATTACCTATAGTATTTTCTCTGTGCCGGTAGCATCTACATTTACCCCGGCAAAAGGGCAGGCCTCTCGTGTTGAAAAAACGCCTCCACCGACTTTATATAATTCATACGTTTCCGTCGGATTAGGAAATTTTAATAATGCCCTTGTAGATTTTTACACAAGTAGGGAGTTCAATAGGGGCGAAGATTTATTGGATTTTGGCTTGAGCCATCACTCTTCTAGAGGCAATATCGATAGTACTCCGCTAGAGACCGATTTTTATGATACAAAATTTGATGTTTCCTATGCCAAGAAAGACCGTGATAGGGATTGGGGAGCTAGTATTGGTTTACAACATCAGCAGTACAATTGGTATGGTATAGAACGCGGAACTTTTACCGAGGCACAGTTAGCAGGTATAGATGAACAGCAAAACTATTTCAATGCCGAGGCCAAAGCACATTTGAATTTAGAAGATTCTTTCTTTAAAAGTGGTAAAATTTTACTTCGAAGATTTTGGGATGCCGTTGAATCTGGTGAGAATAGAGTGTTGCTAGAACCATCAATAGAATTGCCTATAACCGAAGAATTGGTGACCATTAATACCAAATTAGACTATGTCGGGGGTACTTTTAAGAACGAAAGTTTAAATAATACGCAGAACACCCAAGAAATCAATTATGGTCTATTTCAAGTTTCTGTCAACCCCAGTCTTTTGGTTTTACGTGATGACTTGACATTAAATCTTGGAGCCAATTTTGTCTATGGAACTGATTTGGAAAATAATGCCGGTAATTTTTACATCTATCCGGCAGTCACGGCTTCTTACCGCGTTTTAGATGAACAAGTTATCGCTTACGGCGGATTGGAAGGGCAATTAAGACAGAATTCATACTATGATTTTGTAAATGGTAACCCTTATGTTTCCCCAACTTTAGACATTCAACCTACCGATAGTCAATATGAGGCTTATGCTGGTTTAAAAGGACAGTTATTTTCTAACGTGGGCTACAATGTTAAAGGATCATATACAGCGGAAAACAGGTTGCCATTGTTTTTGCTAAATCCGCAAAACTTAGCCCGTGATGATGAAAAGGGATACAATTTGGGCAATTCTTTTCAAGTTTTTTATGACGATGTAAAGACACTTGGAATTTTTGCAGAATTAAACATAGACGTCAATCGAAATTTCACTCTTGGTCTTAATGCTGAGGTGTATGATTACACTACAGAAACTGATAACCCCGCATGGAACCTGCCTAATTTAAAAGGGTCGCTATTCATGGATTATCAGATCTCAGATAAATGGTTTATAGGTGCCAATCTATTCTTTGTTGGCGAACGTGAAGACTTGGTCGCTACGGCCCAACCAAATACCCCTGCGAACTTATTTCCTTCGAGTATAGTAACTTTAGAAAGCTTTTTTGATGCCAACGCTCACCTAGGCTATCGTTTTAATGAACAACTTTCAGTTTTTGCGAAGGCTTCTAATATTGCGAATAACAATTACCATCGTTGGTCTAATTTTCAAGTTCAAGGTTTTCAAGCTTTGGCTGGGGTATCCTATAAATTCGATTTCTAGAATAGGCGAAAATAAGAATGTCTTCTCAAGCATGACAATTTTCTTATCTTAGAAATGTATGCGCTGGGTTATCTATGTTGGGGTAGTACTTTTTTGTTTTCAAACTTGTTCTGTTTTTGCTCAAAATCTGGTAAAAAATCCAAGCTTTGAAGACTACCACGAATGCCCTAATATTTTAGGAACATTTAATGAACATGTGAAATCATGGTCAACCCCGACAGCAGGAACTACCGATTATTTTAATACCTGTAGTAAGGTAATGAGTGCTCCAGAAAATTTTAATGGAGTCCAACACCCGAAAGATGGTGAGGCATACGCAGGACTTTATTTTTATGCCCCTGGCGACTATCGAGAATATATTCAAGTAGCGTTAAAAACAAAGCTTAGACCAGATAAAGAATATCATTTAAGTTTTTATATCAGTTTAGCCGAAGGTTCCGATTTTGCGGTAAAAGATTTTGGTGTTGTCTGTTCATATAAACAAATAGCCTTAAAGACAAAAAAAGACCTCTCTAGAAGGCAATTGTATAGTGTAGAGGGAAATAAATTTCATTCTTTTGAAATTAATCATCCAGATTTTCATGAGGATAAAAGTAGCTGGCTGAAAGTGTCGGTTTCTTTTGTGGCAAAAGGTTACGAGCGATTTTTGGTATTGGGCAACCTTAGAAATAATAAACTGACCAGAAAAGTACAGACCAAAAGAAAAGAGTCAAAAAAAGGTGCTTACTACTATATTGACAAAGTTGAGTTGCTGGGCGATGCTACGGAAGAAATACTGCAGCCCGACGAGGAAATCACTAAAAATTTCCAGAATATTCTATTTGATTTTGACTCGTACGAGTTGGACCAAAATGCAAAAGAAACCATAAGATTGCTTAAAGAATATCTGTCGGACCATCCAGAGTTTATGGTAACCCTTATCGGGCATACCGATAGCAAGGGTGCAAAACCCTATAACCTGAACCTATCCTTGAAAAGGGCAGAAGCTATTACGGCCTATTTACTTCAATTAGGGCTTGAAAAAGAGCGTCTAAGCCTAAAGGGATATGGTAGCGCCAAGCCACTTCAGTCTAATGTGACCGAAGATGGCAGAAAAAAGAATAGACGCGTAGAATTCTTGGTTGCACCAATAAAAAATTGATTTTAATACTATTTTTCTTACTCAACTCGTTATAATTTATCTATAATCCTCGTAATTTCGAAAAAGCGAACTAACTTAAATAATACAATTATGAGTGAGATAACGGAGTTTTTTCAAAAACTGCTGGATACTTCAGATTGGCCTGCCCGCTGGGTGTGCGGTAAATGGAGCGATTTTCATGGTTGGTTATACATTGGGAGTGATGTCGCCATTTGGTTGGCTTACTTCATTATTCCTGTTGTTATCATTTGGTTTGTTCAAAAACGACCTAATGTTCCATTTTTACCGGTTTTCTGGCTGTTTGCAGCTTTTATCATTTTTTGCGGAACTACACATATTTTAGATGCCATAATCTTTTGGTGGCCCGCCTATCGGTTGAGTGCTTTAATACGGTTCATGACGGCATTGATAAGTTTTGCAACGGTTTTCGCTTTAATTAGGGATTTACCTAAATTATTGGATTACAAGTCTTCAGGTTTGTCCAATAACAGCGAAATAAATAAGTTGAAAAATCAACTCATAGAAAAAGAAATGGAGATTGAAGTTCTCAAAGAAAAGATTATAAAGCTTAGTTGATTTAAATGGCCAAGGTTGAAACTACATCAAAATGGGTGCAAACAGTTGTCCTTACAATTGTTGCAGTCATTTTCACTACAATCATTTTTATTATAGATGTAAATCTCCCCAAAACAATTGTCTTTGGGGCAGTTTACTGTATTGTCATACTATACAGCTGGTTATTGCCTGGCAAGTTTACATCGGTATTCGTTGGTTTTGTTTGCACAATTCTAATGATTATTGGTCTCATTCTGTCACCGGTTGCCGTTGAAGAAGATATTGATCGTATATGGGGGGTAAATTTTATTATTTCTTTGATTGTACTATGGGTTTCCGTTGCTTTGGTCTCTGCCGCGAAAAAAGGTTATGAAGGCGTGCAAAACACGCTTGATTCCATGGAAGAAAAAGTAATTGAGCGTACCAAAGAACTTTATCAGAGTAAAAAAGATTTAGAGGTAAGCGAAAAATTATATCGCTACCTATATGAACACGCCAATGAAATGCATGTAAGCGTAGACCCAAAGACGGCAAAAATTATAAGATGTAATGAAACCATAGGTATAAAACTTGGTTACACAAAGGAAGAACTGATTGGTGAAGAAGTATTTAAGGTATATCATCCAGAATGCATGGCGGAAGTACATAAGGCATTTAAAAAATTTCAAAGAACCGGAACAATCAAAAACGCTGAACTACTATTAAAAACCAAAACAGGAAAGAAAATAGATGTAATACTTAATGTCAGTTCGGTCAAAAATGCAGATGGCGAAATTTTGTATAGCCGATCAAGTTGGACGGATATTACTAAATTGAAACGAACAGAACGGCAACGTATTCTCTATGCCGAGAAATTAGAATCACAAAATAAAGAATTGGAACAATTCGCTTTTATTGCTTCTCACGATCTTCAAGAGCCCTTGCGAACAGTGACGAGCTTTACCGATTTGTTGGCAACCGAGTATCAAGATAAGTTTGATGAAACAGGTTCAAAAAGCCTGCAATTTATATTAGAAGCCACAGGCAGAATGCGCAATCTGGTCAAAGGGCTTTTAGATTATAGCAGAATTGGCAAAGATACCGAGAAGACCATTGTAAATATTAAAAAAACGGTAGATGAAATAGAACAAGACCTAGGCGTCAAAATTGCTAAGGCCAAGGTTGAAATAATGAAACAGAATTTACCTGTAAAAGTGATAGCCTTTGAAACAGAGATAAGACAATTATTTCAAAATTTAATTAGTAATGCGATCAAATTCAGAAGAGAAGGTGTTCCGCCAAAAGTGGTAATATCCTCAAATGAATCGGCAGAAAAGCACTTTTTTTCCATAGCCGATAACGGAATTGGTATTGCAAAAGAGCATCATGAGAAGGTTTTTCAGATATTTAAAAGACTTCACAATAGAAGTGATTATGAAGGAACCGGTATTGGATTGGCACATTGCCAAAAAATTGTCGACCTTCACGGAGGTAAAATTTGGATGGAATCCGAACTGGAAAAAGGAACAACATTTCATTTTTCCATACCAAAACAATTAAAATCATAAAATGAAAAAAAAGCTGAATTGTATTTTGTTGATAGACGACGATGAAGCCACCAACTTCATTCATGAAATGGTCATTAAAAAGAGTGGTTGTGCAGAAAAGATAATGGCGGTACAAAGCGGATATGATGCCCTTGATTACTTAACGGAGACAAAAAATGGAATCTACCCGCAACCAGATGTTATTTTTTTGGATATCAATATGCCCGGTATGGATGGCTGGGAATTTTTAGAAGCCTACGAAAAGCTTGAAGATGGACAGAAAGGCCATATTGTCGTGGTAATGCTTACTACCTCGTTAAATCCTGATGATGAGAAAAAGGCCCAAAGTCTCGGGCTTATCAAAGGTTTTAAAAATAAACCTCTAAAAGAAGAGATGATACACGATATTGTTGCCGAACATTTTCAGCATTACCTCTAATTGCCTACAGGCTTAACAACAAATGTTACTGCCAACTCTTTTTTTGGTTTTTTGAATAAGAATGGTTTTTGAAACGGGTTTAGAGGAAATCTTGGTAATAGACTCGAAGAACCTCCTAATAATTTCTTCATTTCTGCATCATACTCGAGCACCAAACTTTCCGTTTTACCGCCACCTAGCACAAAAAAAGATTCCGATTTATAGCCTTTTGATTTGATATTCACTTTCCAATGAAAATCCTTCTTGCTGGTAAGTGTAAACTCCCCTTCATAATTGGTATAGGTAATGTCGTCTGTTTGGTCAATTTCAACAGACGCCATATAAATTGGCAGACCTAGCTCATCAACAACTTTTCCAGATATGGTATTTTGGGAAATACCAAAAAACGGAATATAGGTTAATAGGAGCACAAGGGTTAATTTGTGCATTTCAATAAGATTTGGACTAGTATAACGTATTTTATTGATAATTAGTATGTTTTTGCAGTCTTGGTTGCAGGTAATGTTATCGCTACAAAAGTTTGTAGACAAACAATAATACCATAAAACCAGCGTTTTTTATGCGGAACGAGAACCAAAAATTAACATAGAGGTATGGTGCATTTTTATTCTCGTCTAGTATTAGGGTTCATTTTTTTATCAAGTATTTCGCTCTCAGCGCAAAACTTGATTCTTAATCCAAGCTTTGAAAACTACAAAGCGTGTCCTTCTAACATTACCAATTTTAACACTCTTGTCGAAGATGTATCATTGCCAACTTCCAGTTCGGGCGATTACTTTAATGAGTGTGGTACCGGTGATTTTTCGGTTCCTGAGAATTTCAAGGGAGCACAAAAGGCTGTTGAAGGTAAAGGATACGCCGGGCTGTATTTTTATGCATTGAACGATTACCGTGAATATATTCAGTTAAATACGGCAAAAACCCTACGAAGTAAATTCCCTTATAAGGTTTCTTTTAAGGTAAGTCTTGCCGAAGCATCAAGTTTGGCATTAAAGGGTATGTCAATAGTATTGACCAATGCAAAGGTTAGAGTGCCTAACAGTTCTGCACTTACCCCTTCAAAATTGGATTTACAAGAAGGTGTAGAATTTTATGAGGTAAAGCTCACCCCGAATAACTCAATGGCAGATACCGAAGGTTGGGTAACATTATCTGGCGAGTTTGAGGCAAAGGGCTTTGAAGAACATATCATTATAGGTAATTTTCAAAATAACAATAGCACGGCACTCTTAAATAAAACAGGGCCTGTTTTATCCAAAGATTTCTCTTATTATTATATAGATGATTTTATGCTTGAAGAACAGCCGAGAATCAACTACGAAAAAGATAAAATTTACGTTTTAGAGCGTAACCCATTTGAACCTAAAGGCTATGAGCTCGATAAAGAAGCCGTGGCCAGCGTAAAGAAAATCTTTAAGTTTCTTAAAGAGAATGCTGAGGTGCAAATGAAGATTACCGGGCATTCTGATAATGTTGGAAATCCTGAATACAACAAGTTTATTTCTTCACTAAGAGCTAGAGCGGTTGCACTATATCTTAAAAAGTTAGGTATTGATGACAATCGTGTTGTTTGGGAAGGTGCAGGTGATACAAAGCCCCTTAGAAACGGAAAGATTAAGGAAAAGGCTAACCGTCGCGTAGAATTTGTGATGACCACCATAGAGAACCAATAGAAAAAGCTAACATTATATCTGATTGTGTATTTTTGGGGAAAGTCAATTCCTAATGAAAATACACATTCTTTCTTTTTTATTTTTAGTCCTATTTTTTTCTTGCAATTCAAAAGAAGAAGTCGACCTTATCGTTTACAACGCCAATATTTATACGGTGGATGATAGTTTTTCGACAGCAAATGCCATAGCCATAAAAGATGGTGAATTTGTAGCGGTTTCCGAAGATAATTTGGAAAACTACATGGCCAAAGAAGAAATAGATGCAAAGGGCAAAACTATAGTTCCAGGTTTATTTGATGCGCACTGTCATTTTTATGGTTTGGGATTAACCCAACAAGTTGTCAACCTGCGAGGAACAACTAGTTATGATGATATTCTTCAAAAAGTTGCCAATTTTCATAAAGAAAAGCCTTCAAACGTTATTCAGGGTCGTGGCTGGGACCAGAATGATTGGGAAGAAAAGGAATTCCCGACAAAAGACAAACTAGATAAATTATTCCCAGATACCCCTGTAGTACTAGAGCGTGTAGATGGTCATGCCTATTTGGTCAATCAAAAAGCTTTGGATTTAGCAGGAATAAACAATGAAACCAACGTGGAAGGTGGCGAAATAGTTAAAGACAATAGTGGAAATATCACTGGAGTTTTGGTAGACAACCCTATGGGTTTGATAGACGCCGTAATTCCTAAACCCACAAGGGCAACACAGATTCAGGCGCTAAAAGATGCGCAAGAACTTTGTTTCGATTATGGTTTGACTACGGTTAACGATGCAGGTCTAAACAAAGAGACCATAGAATTAATAGATAGCCTACAGCAAGCTGGTGAATTGGATATTCGGGTGTATGCCATGATCAGCAATAACAAAGAAAATTTAGATTATTACTTATCAAAAGGTATCGTAAAAACGGATAAATTAAATGTACGTTCTGTAAAAGTATATGGTGATGGTGCTTTGGGGTCGCGAGGAGCTGCCTTACGTGAACCCTATTCAGATAAACCTGGGCATTTTGGAGCCATGATTACTCCTGTAGATACCATTGAGTCATTGGCAAAAAGGATAGCTGCTTCAGATTACCAAATGAACACCCATGCTATTGGAGATTCTGCAAATATTGCGGTATTAAGGGCCTATGCGAAAGCCTTGCCCGATGGTGCCGATAGAAGATGGAAAATAGAACATGCACAGGTAATTTCTGAGCCTGACTTTCAATATTTTAGCAGTGGTATTATTCCATCAATACAACCCACACATGCCACTAGCGATATGTACTGGGCAGAAGATAGGTTAGGCGAAGAGCGTGTAAAAGGAGCTTATGCTTTTAAGACACTGCTTAATAATGCCGGGATGGTTGTTTTAGGAACTGATTTTCCGGTAGAAAAAGTAAGCCCGTTTTTGACATTTTATGCCGCGGTGGCAAGACAAGATTTAGAAGCTTATCCCGATGGAGGATACCAAATGAAGGATGCTTTGTCTAGAGAGGAAACTTTAAAGGGAATGACGATATGGGCCGCCTATTCTAATTTTGAAGAAAACGAAAAAGGAAGCATAGAAGTGGGTAAAAAAGCAGACTTCGTGATTTTGAGTGATAATATTATGGAAGTTCCAGCTTCGCAGATTCCAAATCTAAAAGCGGAACAGGTTTTTGTTGGGGGCGAGAAGGTGAAATAATAAAGTTTTGAGAGTTTATAAAGGGTCATTTCGAAATAAAATTCGAAGCATTGATTGAGAAATCTGTTAAGCTGAATAAGATTTCTCATATGCATTCGAAATGACAAAAAGTGAAAGATTGTTACAAAAAAAGCCCCCAAACAACTGTCTGGGGGCTTTTCGATTTTATAAAATTTCGCTTAAAACATAATCGGTGTAGCTACACGTGTAGTGCCCCAACCCATTACGAGATGTGCTCCGCCCTTTACTTCTTTAAAAGCGATAGAGAATGCTTCTAAAGATTCAGAATCAGAACTCACTTTAGAACTAACTCGAACCACATCGGCAGCATTATCATAAGAATAAGCGCCCCATTGGTTTAAATTGTTGCTTAAAATTACGGTCCATTCACCGTTTCCAGGTATAGTAAACAAAGCATACGTACCTGCTTTTACACTTTTACCTCCAAAGCTAACGTCTTTGTAAAATGTAATTTCAGGAGCCTCGTTTGCTCCAGTACGCCATACTTTACCGGCAGGTGCCAAGTCAGACATGGTACGTCCTTTTAATTGAGGTCTGCCATAGGTAACTTTTACAGCTTTATCAGATACTTTGTAACTGGACGGAAAAGCGGCAATGTCTGCGGGGCTTTTATCCAAGCCACCAAATTTCTGGGCTCCGGCTTCGGTACTAAAAATTAAGGTCATTGCAAAAAATGCAATAGCAACTATTTTTTTCATAATTAAGATTATTTATTAAGTTTCAAAACTACCTGATATTTTGGGCCACTTGCTATAAAAAGAAGTTAAAGTTTGGCTTCTTCTAAAATGAAATATTTTAGTTTTTTTCATTCATTTATTGTTCCGGATAATGTATAAAAGTTATTTTTTAGTTATAATATGTAAGTATATTTTAATACTATGTTTTATTAATGTAATAATTAGGTGATTTTTGTCTCTTAATTGTTATCAAGAAAAGATTATGTGTGGTATTGTTTGTGCATTTGATGTAAAAGAGCCCGTTGAGTTGCTTAGGCCTCAACTATTGGAGATGTCAAAGAAAATTAGACATCGTGGTCCGGATTGGAGTGGAATATTTGCTAACGATAATGCTGTCATGGCTCATGAACGGCTAGCGATTGTTGATCCGGCATCCGGAAAGCAACCTTTATTGAGTACTGATGGAAAACTTGTTTTGGCCGCTAACGGAGAAATATATAACCATACCGAGCTGCGAGAACAATTTCAAGGAAAATATGATTTTAAAACAGCATCCGATTGTGAGGTCATTCTAGCCTTATATCAAGAAAAGGGAGTTGATTTTTTAGATGAAATGAACGGTATTTTTGGTTTTGCGATATATGATACAGAGAAAGACGAATATTTTATCGCCAGAGATCATATGGGTATAATTCCGCTATATATCGGATGGGATAAGAACGGAACATTCTATGTAGCTTCAGAACTTAAAGCTTTGGAAGGGACTTGCTCCAAGATAGAGTTGTTTCCTCCCGGTCATTATATGCATAGTGCTAACGGTGAATTTGTGCGATGGTACAAACGCGATTGGATGGAGTATGAAGCTGTAAAAGAAAATGAAACCAGTATTCAAGAGATTCATGATGCTTTGGATGCCGCGGTGAAAAGACAGTTGATGTCAGATGTGCCTTATGGCGTTTTACTTTCCGGAGGTTTGGATTCTTCCGTTACATCGGCACTAGCAAAAAAATATTCACAAAAACGAATTGAATCAGGTGGTACTAAAGATGCTTGGTGGCCACAACTGCACTCATTTTCTGTTGGCCTAGAAGGCTCTCCGGATCTTGCTGCTGCACAAAAAGTGGCGGACCATATTGGCACGGTACACCATGAGATAAAATTTACCATTCAAGAAGGTTTAGATGCCATAAAAGATGTCATCTACAACCTAGAAACTTATGATATAACGACAATAAGGGCTTCCACACCTATGTACTTAATGGCACGTGTCATAAAATCTATGGGTATAAAAATGGTACTTTCTGGTGAAGGGGCCGATGAGCTTTTTGGTGGGTATTTATATTTTCACAAAGCTCCAAGTCCAAAAGATTTTCATGAAGAGACGGTTCGTAAATTGGACAAGCTTCATATGTACGATTGTCTAAGGGCCAATAAATCGCTCGCTGCTTGGGGCATTGAGGGTAGAGTTCCGTTTTTGGACAAAGAATTTATGGATGTTGCCATGCGTATCAATCCCAAAGATAAAATGATCAATGGCGAGCGAATGGAAAAATGGGTGGTTCGTAAAGCATTTGAAGCTTACCTGCCAGAAAGCGTAGCCTGGAGACAGAAAGAACAGTTTTCTGACGGCGTGGGCTACAGTTGGATAGACACCTTGAAAGAGGTGGTGAATGCTGAAGTGAGCGATGAGCAATTGAAGAGTGCCAATTTTAGATTCCCTATCCAGACACCAACTTCTAAAGAAGAATATTATTACCGTTCTATTTTTGAAAGTCATTTTCCGTCAGATGCGGCAGCATTGAGCGTTCCTCAAGAACCTTCAGTGGCTTGCAGTACTAAAATCGCGCTTGAATGGGATGAGGCATTTAAGAACATGAACGACCCTTCGGGCAGAGCTGTGGCCAATGTGCACGATGATGCCTATGTAAAATAATTTGTTTTCATATGTGAGCGTGAGAACATCATTTTTATTAGCTAATAAGAAGCGACAGATACTGTCGCTTCTTTTGTTTTAGAAGTATTTTTTCTCGGATAAATTTCAACGAAATATAGCATAATATTTTCCACAATCATTGTTAATAACTTAGAGGTGTCAAAATATCACAAACCCCTAATTCTACTGGGTATTGGTTATATTTGTAAGATTTGAAAAACGCAAGATAATTTAGTTATAAAACTATGAGCGAAGAAGCTAAAAACGAAGACGAAGAAATCAAAAAAAATAGCGATTCTGGGCAGAAAGATGACACTCCTATGAAAGACTATTCCGCAGACAGTATTCAGGCTCTAGAGGGTATGGAACATGTGCGAATGCGTCCGTCCATGTATATTGGTGATGTTGGAGTTAGAGGATTGCACCATTTGGTATATGAAGTAGTGGATAATTCCATAGATGAGGCCATGGGAGGGCATTGTGATACCATAAGCGTCACCATTAATGAAGATAACTCCATAACAACTAGGGATAACGGTAGGGGTATTCCTGTTGGTATACATAAAAAAGAAGGCGTTTCGGCACTTGAGGTTGTAATGACCAAAATTGGTGCAGGTG
Organism: Croceitalea sp. W27; assembly: GCF_055693185.1. Lineage (NCBI taxonomy): Bacteria > Pseudomonadati > Bacteroidota > Flavobacteriia > Flavobacteriales > Flavobacteriaceae > Croceitalea > Croceitalea sp. W27. The sequence goes on along the minus strand of NZ_CM146327.1, from coordinate 1,317,713 downwards.
GTAAATTTGATAAAGACTCTTATAAGGTATCAGGGGGTCTGCATGGTGTTGGTGTATCTTGTGTGAACGCATTGTCAAGCAAATTGAAGGCCACGGTTTTTAAAGAAGGCAAGATTTGGCAGCAAGAGTATGAGCGAGGTAAAGCAATGTACCCTGTAAAGACCATTGGAGAATGCAAGGAGGAAGATAGGGGTACAGAGGTTACTTTCTTGCCCGATACCACTATTTTCACACAAACTATTGAGTATAGCTATGAAACGCTTTCAAATAGAATGCGTGAGCTTTCTTTTTTGAACAAAGGGGTTACCATTTCGATTACCGATAGGCGTCAAAAAGACGAAAAAGGAGAATTTGTTTCTGAAGTATTTAGCTCTACGGAAGGTTTAAAGGAATTTGTTAAGTTTTTAGATGCCACTCGTGAACCGTTGATTCAGAGTGTGATTTCGATGGAAGGAGAGAAAAACGGAATTCCTGTTGAGGTAGCTATGATCTACAATAATGGGTATTCTGAAAATTTACATTCCTACGTGAATAATATCAATACCCATGAGGGAGGAACACACTTATCTGGTTTTAGAAGGGGATTGACTTCTACTTTGAAGAAATATGCCGATAATTCTGGAATGTTAGATAAGCTTAAGTTCGAAATTCAAGGTGATGACTTTAGGGAAGGGCTTACGGCCATTGTTTCTGTTAAGGTTGCCGAACCTCAGTTTGAGGGTCAGACCAAAACAAAATTGGGTAACAGAGAGGTTTCTTCGGCAGTTAGCCAAGCAGTTTCTGAAATGTTGACCAATTATTTGGAAGAACATCCTGATGATGCGAAAATTATTGTACAAAAAGTAATTCTTGCCGCTCAAGCAAGACATGCCGCAACAAAGGCCCGTGAAATGGTACAGCGGAAAACCGTAATGAGCGTTGGCGGCTTACCGGGAAAATTATCTGACTGTTCTGAGCAAGATCCTGCACTTTGTGAAGTGTTTTTGGTAGAGGGTGATTCTGCAGGTGGCACTGCTAAGCAAGGTCGCGATAGAATGTTTCAGGCTATTCTGCCTTTAAGGGGTAAAATCCTTAACGTAGAGAAAGCTATGCAGCATAGGGTTTTTGAGAACGAGGAAATAAAGAATATCTACACGGCCCTTGGTGTAACCATTGGTACTGAAGAGGACAGTAAGGCATTGAATCTTGAAAAATTGCGTTACCATAAAGTGGTAATCATGTGTGATGCCGATGTTGATGGTAGCCATATTGAAACTTTGATTTTAACGTTCTTCTTCCGTTATATGAGAGAATTGATAGAAGGAGGTCACGTTTACATTGCTACACCTCCGCTATATTTGGTCAAGAAAGGCTCTAAAAAGCGTTACGCTTGGACGGATGCCGAACGTGACGAAATAGTAGAATCAATGAACGGCGGAGCGGGTATTCAGCGATATAAAGGTCTCGGTGAGATGAATGCGGAGCAATTGTGGGATACCACTATGAATCCTGCTTTTAGAACGCTAAGACAAGTTACTATTGATAATGCTACCGAAACGGACCGTATTTTCTCCATGCTAATGGGTGATGAGGTACCTCCGCGAAGAGAGTTTATAGAGAAAAATGCCGTTTATGCGAACATTGATGCATAGATAACGACAGTTCACAACAAAAACTCGCTCCTACAGGGCGAGTTTTTTAGTTTTAGGAAAAATTTTACAAAATGAAGAGAATAATTCTTTTTGGTATAGTAGGTGTTTTTTCCTTAGGGCTAAGTGCGCAATCAGATTTTAGTGATGTTTTCGCTGCTGGTGTAGAAGATGCCGAACGTTTTAGTAACGATTATTTCGGGCCTATGTCCGAAGCCGCCATTTATAGTATGGCGAACGGATGGTATAACTCTGCAGATTCAAAACCGCTCGGCGGATTTGAAATCTCGCTTGTGGGTAATATCACCGGTTTTAAAAATAAAGGGGATAAGAAAGCATTTTTATTTGATGAAGCAGATTACACCAACTTGCAATTGGTTGGGGGCAATGATACAAGAACCGACACCCAATTGGTTTCGTCAGTACTTGGTGACATCGAAGGAGTGCGTGTCTTTGTTGAAGCAGAAATAGCTCCGGGTGTTACGGAGACCAGTGAATTTACCTTGCCTTCTGGACTTGCCTCCGAAGGGTTGAATTTTGTGCCTTCGGCATTTTTACAGGCTAGTGTTGGCTTGGTAAAAGGCTTGGAAGTAAAAGCTAGATTCTTGCCAAACATAAATTTTGATGATGATGTTGAATTTGGGCTTTTTGGTGCAGGATTACAATATGATTTTACAAAAATTCTACCAGGAGATAAAATTCTACCTGTTGCCTTATCCGCAGTTATTGGGTATACCAATTTGAATGCTTCCTATGATTTTACCGATCAAGGCTTGCTAGCAGGAGAAAATCAAAGAATAGAAACAACATTCAATACATGGACTTTTGCCGCGGTGGCATCCACTAAATTACCTATAATAAATTTTTATGGTGGTTTAGGCTATATTACAGGAAACTCTGAAACAGATGTTTTAGGCACTTACCAGGCAGGTTTTGGCCCTTTTCAAGAAACGGTAACCGATCCTTTTTCTCTTCGAAGAGAAGTAAGTGGTGTTACGGCCAACGTGGGAACCAAATTAAAATTAGGGTTCTTTAGGTTAAACGTAGATTATAACATTGCAGAATTCAATACGCTAACAGCTGGTATAAACTTTGGTCTTAGGTAGGTTAAGGTAGAAGAATTTAAAACAAAAAATAAGAAGAAAAGCCCATAGTAATTAAACTAAGGGCTTTTTCCTTCATTCGCATCCAGTGTCTATGCTATTCCCTAATGGCAAATATATCTCCGTCTTCAAGCGCCAGCTTTTCTGGTGTAGCTGCTTCTTCAAGATTTACCTGTACCTTAGGTTTATCCGTTCCGGTATAAATTATAGTGTAGGTTTCACCTTCTAAGCTCCAACTAAAATCTGTGTAGAAATCTAAATCACCGTTGGTGTAATTGTGGTATCGGCCTAGGTAGGCATCGTTGAAAATCCATTCTTGTCGAACCTTTTCTCCACTTTCTTCACCTTCCGATGCAATTTCTGATTTGGACCAAATGCCTAGAATAGGGTCGTTGTTTTCGGGTATTTCCGAACAATTGCTCACAGCAATAAGGGCCAAAATGGCCAATAATGAAAAGAACTTTTTCATGATTAAGTAGGTTATGTCTTTTAATTTGGGACTATTAGAACGGTCAGAATCGAGTAGGTATTGCAAAAATTCGATGTATGACCACTTTTAGACAATTTCTTCGTTAAAGGGTATTTTTTTTTAACATATCTATGAAATTATGTAGTCTTTAATAATCAAAGTCTTCACCTATTTTGACCTAAAAAATCCATATTTTTGCCCCAAATTCAAGAACTTCTTAAAAACACACAAATGAAAGTTACCGTAGTTGGAGCTGGAGCAGTTGGCGCAAGTTGCGCTGAATACATAGCTATCAAAAATTTTGCATCAGAAGTAGTATTGTTAGATATTAAAGAAGGTTATGCCGAAGGTAAAGCCATGGATTTAATGCAAACCGCTTCTTTGAATGGATTTGATACTAAAATTACAGGAAGCACAAGCGATTATTCTAAAACCGCAAACAGTGATATTGCAGTAATCACATCTGGTATTCCTAGAAAACCGGGTATGACCCGTGAAGAATTGATAGGTATCAATGCAGGTATTGTAAAAACAGTATCGCAAAGTTTAATAGCGCATTCTCCAAATGTGATATTGATTGTGGTCAGTAATCCGATGGATACAATGACCTACTTGGTTCATAAAACCACGAACCTTCCAAAACATAAAATTATAGGTATGGGCGGGGCACTGGATAGTGCACGTTTTAAATACCGTTTGGCTGAAGCTTTAGAAGCTCCTATTTCTGATGTAGACGGCATGGTAATCGGAGGCCATAGTGATAAAGGCATGGTACCTTTAATTAGTCACGCTACGCGCAATAGTGTAAAGGCTTCAGAGTTTTTATCTCAAGACAAATTAGATTATGTAGTTCAGGAAACTAAAGTCGGCGGCGCTACCTTAACAGGTCTATTGGGCACTAGTGCCTGGTATGCACCAGGGGCAGCGGTTTCTGGTTTGGTACAAGCGATTGCTTGTGACCAGAAGAAAATGTTTCCATGCTCTACCTTTTTAGAAGGTGAATATGGCCTAAACGATATTTGTATCGGGGTTCCTGTAATTTTAGGGAAGAATGGTATCGAAAAAATCGTAGCTATCGATTTAAGTGATGCCGAAAAAGCGAAGATGCAAGAAAGTGCCGAAGGGGTTACAAAGACTAACGGATTGTTGCAGTTGTAATAAAAACAATTGTTTAAAAAATAAATGCCATTTCAAACCCAAAAGGGTATGAGTGGCATTTTTGTTTGTTGCACAGCTCGTTACAAATAAGAGAATTCTATTGGCAAATCCTATTTGAAATGATATATTTGCACGCTGTTTAAGAAAAATATCGTAATCAATGCAGAATAAAGGACTTATAAAGCTTTTCGCATTCCTTTTTGGTTTGGTGAGCATCTATCAATTATCATACACTTTTATCACAAGCAAGATTGAAGGTGACGCCGAGACCTATGCGGTAAATCAGATTTCAGAGGGAGAAGAAGACTATGTAGCAAAGAGAGAAGCTATCGAAACTTCTTATCTAGACTCCATTGGTGCAAATCCTATTTTAGGATACACCAGCTATGATGATGCCAAAAAACGTGAACTCAACAAGGGTCTTGACCTTAAAGGTGGTATTAACGTAACCCTTCAGATATCCGTAAAGGACATTTTAAAAGGATTGGCAAACAACACCAAAAGTCCAATTTTTAATAAGGCCATTGCTGATGCTGACGAAGCTTCAAAAAGCAGTGATGACACCTATTTGGATTTGTTCTTTGACGCTTTTGACAATGTAAAGGGAGATTCAAAACTTGCCTCTCCAGACATTTTTGCCAATAAGGGACTAAGTGATGTAATCAATTTTCAAATGTCAGATGATCAGGTTAAACCTGTTATCCGTAAAAAAATTGATGAATCTATCGTTTCTGCATTTGAGGTTCTTAGAGAACGTATCGATGGTTTTGGGGTAACACAACCGAATATTCAAAGAGAAGGTAATTCTGGACGTATTTTGGTAGAGCTGCCTGGAGCACGTGATATCAATCGTGCACAAGAACTGCTTTCAAGTACGGCACAATTAGAGTTTTGGGAAACCTACCCACAGAACAATCCAAGTTTAGGTCAGTTTTTTGTCAGTGCTAATGAGCGTCTTCGTGATATTCTAAAGCCCGAAGAAAAAGAACAAGAAGTAGCGACCCCAGAAAGTGAAATAGATTCTTTGCTGTCGGATGTTGCTCAAGATTCTTTGGATTTGACTACAGAAGCCAATCCGCTATTAAGCAAACTATTGCCAGGCACAAACAATGCAATAGCTAGAGTTGCCATTTCTGATATGGAGGCAATTGATTCATATTTAAAAATGCCGCAGATTAGAAGGTTGCTTCCTGCTGATATTCAATTCGTAAAGTTTGCATGGGAACGCCCTGCTGCAGAATCTGAACTTGTAGGCCTTTATGCTTTACAATCCAATCGTGATAATACACCAAGAATTAGTGGTGATGTGGTTTCTGATGCGCAGGATACATTTGACCAATTCAATAAGCCTGCGGTTAGCATGACCATGAATACCCGTGGTGCCAAAGAATGGGAACGTTTAACAGGTGACGCTTTCAATAACCAAACTGGCATTGCAATTGTTTTAGATAACAAAGTATATACTGCACCAGGTGTTTCTACCGGGCCAATCTCTGGTGGTCGTTCAGAAATAACAGGAACCTTTACAGTTAACGAAACAAAAGATATTGCAAACGTTTTAAGAGCGGGTAAATTACCGGCTTCAGCAGAAATTATTCAATCAGAAGTTGTTGGCCCTTCTTTAGGTCAAGAAGCAATTGATAGTGGTTTTATGTCATTTATGATTGCAATGGCCTTTGTTTTACTATGGATGATTTTCTACTATGGTAAAGCTGGTATTTTTGCCGACATTGCCCTGATTTTCAACATTGTGCTGATTTTTGGCGTATTGACCAGTTTGGGCGCTGTATTGACCCTACCTGGTATCGCGGGTATTGTCTTGACCATTGGTATGTCGGTTGATGCCAACGTACTTATTTTTGAACGTATTAAAGAAGAGTTGGATAGAGGTAAAGGCAAGGCGCAAGCCGTAGCCGATGGTTTTAGTAACGCGCTTTCTTCAATTTTAGATGCAAACATCACAACAGGTTTAACAGCAATTATTCTTTTCATATTCGGTTCCGGACCCATCAAAGGTTTCGCAACTACTTTATTAATAGGTATTGTAACCTCACTGTTTACTGCGATTTTCATTACAAGATTGTTAGTTGACTGGTATATCTCTAAAAAAGGAAGGGACCTGCAATTCTCAACCGGTATTACCAAGAACTTGTTCAAGAACATGAACATTAACTTCTTAGGCAAAAGAAAGATTGCATATGTTATCTCTTTAATTTTAGTTGGTGTTGGTGCGTTTTCGTTAGTAACAAAAGGCTTACAGCAAGGTGTTGATTTTGTTGGTGGACGTTCGTACCAGATTCGTTTTGAACAGGCAGTAAATCCTTCCGAGATTGCATCTGAATTAAATGATGTTTTTGGAAGTGCTACCGTAAAAATATTTGGAGAATCAAACCAGATAAAAGTTACTACGGCATATAAAGTTGATGTTGAGGGTATTGAAGTTGACTCGGAAATTCAGAATAAGCTATACACATCACTACAGAGCTATTTGCCCGAGGGCACTTCTTTTGAAGACTTTACAGTTGGTGCATCAGAAAAGTCAATAGGAATTTTACAGTCTGTAAAAGTAGGTCCTACCATTGCTGATGATATCAAGAAAAACGCATTATTGGCTATTATCGGATCGCTAGCGGTAGTATTCTTATACATTTTACTGCGTTTTAGAAAATGGCAATTCTCATTAGGGGCTGTTGTTGCGGTTTTCCATGATGTTATGATAGTATTGGGCATATTTTCTCTTACAAGCGCTATAATGCCTTTTAATATGGAAATAGACCAAGCATTTATAGCGGCTATTCTTACTGTAATCGGTTATTCCTTAAATGATACTGTGGTCGTTTTTGACCGTATTCGTGAGATTGTGAACCTAAAGGGATGGAATAAAGGTAACAATGTGAATGAGGCATTGAATAGTACGCTGAGTAGAACATTAAATACTTCATTAACGACCTTGATAGTGCTTTTAGCCATTTTCATCTTTGGAGGTGAATCGCTTAGAGGATTCATGTTTGCCATGATCGTTGGTGTAATTGTAGGTACCTATTCATCGGTATTTATTGCAACGCCAATTATGTTCGATGCACTTAAAAAAAGAATTTCTTCCGGTAAGGAATAGATTATACTAGCTAACTCAAATAAATGGCCATCTGCAATGCAGATGGCTTTTTTGTTTTGTGCATTCCCTTTCTGACTCGAATACGTTGTTCTACTCCTTACTATTTAAAGCTCTTGATTTTCCCGGTAAAACCATTTTCTGTTGGTATCAATTCAAACATCTTTTTTGGGTTTAGCCCTTTTTCTTCTCTGTGAGAAACATAAACAATAGCGGTAGTACTATCATAGACTATCTTATTTACAAGGGATACAAAAAGAAGGGCGCTTGAATCGTCAAGGCCCGAAGTTGGTTCATCTAACAATAATAATGGAGGGTGCTTTATCATTGCCCGGGCAGTAAGCAACAATCTTTTTTCAGTAGTAGGTAATTGGTGAAAGTACTGCGTTTTTTTTGCGGATAGCTGCAATAGCTCAAGCCAATCAGATGCCAATCTTTTTTCGATTTCGGTAGGTTTTACATAGAGCCCGATGGAGTCATGAAGCCCTGAAATTAGCATATTTTCTAGTGTATGATAGCCTCTGAATTTGTCGGTCATAGCTGGTGTGAAATACCCTATATTCTTTTTGATGTCCCAAACACTTTCACCACTCCCTTTTTTAATGCCAAACAGGTACAGCTCTTGCCCGTATCCTTTTTGACTATCACCAGTTATCATGGCCAGCAAGGTACTTTTTCCGCTGCCATTAGGGCCTTTTAATTGCCAAAAGTCTCCTGAATGAATCTGCCAGCTGATGTTTGACAAAACGGGTTTATCATTAAAACTGACCGATACATTTCTAAGCTTCACTAGATTATTGCCCGTAAACGATTGGGTGTTTAAAGGTCTGGGAATATTAAATTTAGAAAAAGTACTTTTTGTTTTGACAGTCTTGCTTAAAAGATGTGTTTTACTATCAAAGTGAATTAGCTTATCACCCTCTAACTTAGCGTAATTTGCTGCTAACGGTAAAAAGTCCTCAACTCGATTTATGATTTGGATTATAGGTAAATCTGCAGCTAGGGTCAGCAGTTTTCCCTTAAGTTCTTTTTGATAGTGATAATCTAAATTATCAAACGGATTTACTACTATCAAGTAGTCTGGTGAGCTTTCTAAAGTATAATTGAGCAATGCTTTTTTTCGTTCACCACTGCTCATGGTAATCAAAGATTGCGATGTGTTTTTTGTAATTAGTTTTATGCCATGTTTTTCTTCTTTATCAAGATAATGGGCAATTTGTGAGCTTGAAAATAAACTACCCGTTTTTCCTGCCAATTCACTAAAATTAGGAAGTAATTTATCGTTTAACAACAGATTTAGAAAAGTATCGGTCTGTGAAGTACTATCAATAAGAATGGTGTAATGGACGATATTCATCTAAACTATATGTTTAAATTATCGAGAAAAGTAACGAATATTCATTTGTTAACCCTAAAAATATGCACTGGGTTTTCTTTATAAGTGGTGGTTTTGTCCAATTGCATTTTATTTTTTAAGGCTACTTTTTGAGAGGGAATGTTATCAACGTGAATAATAGAGATAAGTGATTCGGTCAAATCGTTTTGAAAGGCATAATCCCTGCATTTCTTGGCTGCTTCAAACGCAAAGCCTTTGCGCCAATATTTGGGTAAAACAGAATAGCCAATTTCTAATTCTGTTACATTATCAACAGTTTGAATTAATAAGCCGCACATACCAATAAGCTCATTGGCGGTTTTAAGGACTAAGGCATTCATGCCTCCTAAATGTTGCTCGTATCTTTCAAAAATCCTTTCAAATTGTTCTTTGCAGGCTTGTTCCGGATTTTCAGGTAGTCCATCCCAGTATTGCGTTGAAACTGGATTTTGATAAAAGGGCAGCCAAGGTTGATAATCTTCTGGTGTTATCTTTCTAAAATATAGGCGTTCACTTTTTTGATCTTCTAAAAGATAAGGTGATACCATTATTTTCTGGTAAAAATGACACTATCCTTAACTTCTAACAACCATTTTTCTGCAAGTCCAGCATTTACCTCCAGTACGTATTTAATAGGTACTTGTGAAGACAGACCTACTTCATTGTAGGGCTGCGCATTTTCTTGAAAACTGGCAATTTTCAGGTTTTCATCAATAAAGACAATATCTAAAGGAAACTCGGTATTCTTCATGTAAAAAGAATGCATGGCCACATCAGGAAAAATAAAAAGCATTCCCTGTTTTTCTTCCATAGATGACCTGTACATTAATCCTGTCTCTGTTTCGTAATCGGTTTCGGCGATTTCAATATCAAGATTGACCAAAAGCGAATCTTTCTTGAAAATCGCTAGTTCACCCTCTTTAGTGAAATCAATAGTTTCCGTCTTTAACTCAGTCTTTTTCTCTCCTTTACAAGACGTAAAAAGTATAAAAAACACGGACAAAAAAATTGTACAATACTTAAAAAAATATTTCATCTTACTACTTACTACTTACAGGTCTGAACATAAAATACAAGCCAACTAAAATCATAGGGATACTTAACCACTGCCCTGTTGTGAAAGTGCCCCAAGTATCTTCAAAACCTCCCTGACTTTTCTTAAAGTACTCTACAAAAAACCGAGCCGACCACAAACCGAGCATAAATAGCCCAAATAAGAATCCAGGTTTTTTACTTTTATCAGTTTTCCAATAAAAGAAATACATAATTGCAAATAGAATTAGGTACAAGAAAGCTTCGTATAATTGTGCAGGATGTCGGTAGGGTATACTCTCTAGAACGCTGGCATACTCAGGATTGTTCTCAATAGCTTTGTAAGCAGCACTGGCTGTTTTTTCCTTGGTCAACCCCATTGCTTTATACGTGGGCATATCGTCAGAATCTCTAACGAAACGCGTTGCAAAAGCAAAAGACTGGTCAACAACCTTGCCGTTGATTTCTGAATTAAAGAAATTACCTAACCTAACAAAAGCGGTACCTATTGAACTCACTACTGCAACTTTGTCTAAAAGCCACATAAAGCTCATATCCTTAAATTTTCTAGAGAGCAAATACAATGCTATAAATGCTCCGATAGTTGCTCCATGACTGGCCAATCCCGTAAAACCCGTAAACTCCCAACCATTAATGATTCCGAGTAGGGTGCCATCAGCGCTCTCGCGTATCGGGAGTAAAATTTCAAGAAGGTGGTCTTGGTAGTAATCCCAATCATAAAAGATGACATGTCCCAATCGAGCGCCCAGCATAATTGAAACTACTGCATATACAAAGAGAGAGTCGAGCTTTTCTAAAGACTTATTTTCTTTTTTGAAAATCTGTTTCATTAGATACCATCCAACAACAAAAGCTAAAATCCACAACAGGTTGTAATACTTGATTTGGACAAAGCCTATCTTGAAAAGAATATCATCTGGATTCCAGTTGAAAGCTAAAAAATGCATGCAAATAATTTTTGGACTAAGATAAATAAATAGAAATTAGACCGCTCCGCTTTTAGATATTAGATTTCAGAAAATTGTAGCTCATGGTTTGAGTTTGAATCTTTCACATAAACTTTGTCAAACTGAGCCTGTCGAAGTTTTGAACTTGACTCTTAAATTTGATGCTTGAACTTGTATTTCTAAGGCACCGGGTCATAGCCTTTTCCACCCCACGGGTTACAGCTAAAAATACGTTTTATAGCGAGCCATCCACCTTTAAAAAGCCCATGTTTTTTTAAGGCTTCTAGTGTATATGCAGAACAAGTAGGGCTATAACGACAAGTCGCAGGCGTATAAGGAGAAATTAACAGCTGGTAAGCACGTACTAAAAATACAAACGGAGCTATCAATATTTTTTTCAAACTAGTTTAAGCTAAAGGTTGTTCCGTCTTTACCATCTTTAAGCTGAATTCCCAGAGCGATAAGCTCATCTCTTATTTGGTCTGAGGTAGCAAAGTCTTTGTTGGCTCTTGCCTTATTTCTAAGTTGAATTAAGAGTTGCACGACCCCCGCTAAAGTATCCGATTTCCCTTCTTTTGATGTTGGGCTTTCCAATCCGAGAACATCGAAAATAAAATTGTCGAAAGTAGTTGTGAGAAACTTTTTATCGGCCTCAGAAATTGTCTCACTGCCATCTTTAATTAGGTTTATTTGTTTTGCGGCATCAAAAAGATGTGCAATCAAAATAGGCGTGTTAAAATCATCGTTCATGGCATCATAACACTTTTGTTGCCATGCTTTATAATCAAAAGAGCCTGGGTTTCCGGTTTCTAGATTTTCTAAAGTTTTGTAGGCTTCCATTAACCGGTAATACCCTTTTTCAGAAGCTAACAAGGCATCATTGCTTAAATCTAAAATACTAGTATAATGTGCTTGTAGCATAAAAAAGCGAACCACCGATGGCGCAAAGGCTTTGCTTAGTATGTTGTTATCGCCACTAAAAATTTCATTCGGATAAATATTATTGTCGGTAGATTTTGACATTTTTTTACCGTTTAGGGTCAGCATATTGGCATGCAACCAATAATTAACGGGCGTATGTCCATTGCTTGCCTCTGCCTGTGCTATCTCACATTCGTGATGCGGAAACTTTAAATCCATTCCACCACCGTGAATATCAAAATTCTCTCCAAGGTATTTAGTGCTCATAGCGGTACATTCTAAATGCCAGCCAGGGAAACCGTCGCCCCAAGGCGAAGGCCAGCGCATAATGTGCTGCTCCTCTGCTTTTTTCCAAAGTGCAAAATCTTGCGGATTCTTCTTATCACTTTGTGCGGTGAGCTCACGCGTGTTTGCGATCATATCCTCTAGCTTACGTCCACTAAGCTTACCATAGTCATTGGTTTCATTGAATTTGACAACATCAAAATATACAGAGCCATTTATCTCATAAGCAAAGCCTTTTGCTAGAATCTCCTTGATAATCTCTATTTGTTCAATAATGTGCCCCGTGGCAGTCGGTTCAATACTGGGGGGTAAAAAATTAAATTTTTGTAAAGTTTCATGAAAATCTACCGTGTAACGCTGCACTACTTCCATGGGCTCTATCTGCTCAAGTTTCGCTTTTTTGGCAATCTTATCCTCACCTTCGTCCGCATCATTTTCTAAATGCCCTGCATCGGTGATATTGCGAACGTATCGCACTTTATAACCAAGATGTTTAAAATAACGAAAGATCATATCGAAAGACATGAAGGTGCGGCAATTGCCTAAATGCACATTACTATAGACCGTGGGGCCACAAACATACATGCCAATGTACCCTTCTTTCAAAGGTTTGAACAGTTCTTTTTTTCCTGTAAGTGAATTATAAACTTTTAGAACTTGGCTACTGAATAATTGCATTAAAATTCGGTATCTAGGTTGATGTAATCTAAAAACTCCCTGCGCAGCGCTTCTTCTTTAAATTTACCGCCATATTCCGCAGTTACAGTACTACTTTCAATATCACGAATTCCGCGAGAGTTTACACATAAATGTTTTGCATCTATAACGCATGCTACGTCTTCGGTACCTAAAACGCTTTGTAGTTCTTTTACTATCTGAATATTCAAACGCTCTTGTACTTGAGGTCGTTTTGCAAAATAATCAACGATACGGTTCATTTTAGAAAGACCAACAACAGTGCCGGCAGAAATATAGGCTACATGAGCTCGGCCTACTATTGGCAATAAATGATGTTCGCAGGTAGAATAGAGTGTAATATTTTTTTCGACCAACATTTCGCCATATTTGTACTTATTGTCAAAAGTTGATGAATTTGGTTTTTTATCAGGATTTAATCCTCCGAAAATTTCTTTTACATACATTTTGGCGACCCTATTTGGTGTGCCGCTTAGGCTGTCGTCTGTTAAATCAAGACCTAAAGTATGCATGATGTCACTGACATTCTTCTTTATGCGCTCAATTTTTTCTTCATCGCTCAACTCGAAAGCATCTTTTCGCATGGGGGTGTCCGCAGATGAACCGACATGGTCGTTACCAACATCTTCATAGTTATCTTCCAATACTTGCTCTATTTTCATTTCACACCTAATAAAGGTTGCAAAGATATACATTAATGCAGTATTTAACATCGCTGTTCTAGCCTTTGACAACATAAATTCTTGTTAACGGTGGTAGCAAATTAAATTTGTAACACCCCAATTAATAAGTACTTATGCCTAAGCGGTATGCGTTTTTTATTTTATTGATCAGTATTGGCGGTCTTTTGAACGCCCAAGTTTCAAGCGACTGTTCAAGTGCTGTGCCCATTTGCTCGAATACCCCGGCAAATGGTGGTGCAAACGGCTTTGGTCTTGACGATTTTAACGGAGCTACGCGCAGTGGTTGTCTCGAAGCCACAACAACCGGGGCAATAGAATCGAATTCTTCTTGGTATCGATTTAGAACAAGCGCTTCTGGTCAATTAGGATTTAACATAGGTCATGATGCCCAAGAAGATTGGGATTTCGCATTATATCTGGCAGATGATTGTAATGATTTAGGAGAGCCTATCCGCTGTAATTTTTTTGATAATCGAGATGAAAATCAATTTATCGGAGTAGGAGAAGACCCGACAGGAAATACGGCATCATTACAATATGAAGATTGGGTCAATGTTGAGCCTGGTCAAAACTATTATTTGTTAATTAATAATTTTTCAAGTTCTGATTCAGGATTCTCAATTCAGTTTACAGGGGATATTTTTAATACCAACCCTACCGATGCCTTAGATTGCTCAATAATTAGTAATCTCTTAGGTGCTCCGATTGTAGCATGTGAAAATGAAACAGTGCAATTAGACGCTACAACAAGTAATGCTGCAAGTTATAGATGGTATAGAGATTTTGGTAGTGGTTTTCAATTGATACAAAACCAATCAAATTCAACTTTAACCATTAATATAGCAGCTTTGTACCGGGTTGAAGTCATAACTAGCGCAGAGACTATTATAAGTGATGTTCAGGTCGCTTTTTCTTCACGACCGGTTGCAGGGCCTTTGGTTGATGAGGTTGTTTGTGTGAGTGCAGATGTGCCTTATGACCTAGGCCAGAAAGATATGGAAGCCTTAAACGGGCAAGACGCCGATAGTTTTTTAGTTGGTTATTATAGTTCTTTGGCCGACGCTCAAATGGGTATACACGAACTGCCTAAACAATATGAAAAAACAGCAGGGGTAGAAACCATTTTCGTAAGAGTAAGTTCTTTAGAAAACCCAAATTGTTATGATGCATCTCAAAGTTTTGAATTTGAAGGTATTGCGGCTCCAATTCTTGGCCTAGATCAGCAACTATTTCTTTGCGAAGATGGCTCTACCGCCACTATTGGCCAAGCAACATCAAACCCGAATTATGTGTATTCATGGAATACGGGCCAAACAACTCCTTTTATTACCGTATCGGAACCAGGAACTTATATTCTTACCGCTACTACCTCTCAAGGTAATGTAAACTGCGTACGTACCAGAACTATCGAAGTAATCACCTCAATTTCTCCTGAAATTAGCGCTGTTGAGATTGATGGTTTTAGCATCTCTAACACAGTAACTATACTAACCGAGCTCGATGGTGATTTTGAATTTCGTTTAGATGATGGAGAATTTCAAACAGAACCGATATTTGAAGATGTATTACCTGGAAATCATACGGTTTTTATGAGAGATTTAAATGGTTGCGGCGTGGTTACCGAAGAAATAGCAGTTGTGGGGTACTTCGCTTATTTTTCCCCTAACGGAGATGGTATAAATGATAGTTGGCACATTGAGGGAATGGAGTATTTGAATGAGCCTGTGATTTCGATATACAATCGTTACGGGAAATTAATTAAACAATTAAATGCAAACGATTCCGGTTGGGACGGTACCTTTTCTGGTCAACAAATGCCGGAATCTGATTATTGGTTTAAGCTGAGTTATTTAGACGATAACGGTACTAGACTTGTGGATAAATTTTTACGGAAGAATTTCTCGTTACGACGATAAAATGGCTCGCTTTAAAATAGCTAGAATGCATTTTATCGATTAACTGTATTTTTTTTCGGTTAAAACATACTAAATGGTGCACTTTGGTAGTTATGTAAGATAACTGAAAGCATAACATTAGCCCCACACTACTATGCGAACACTATTTAGTGCTACTTGCTTTTTTTTCCTTTTTTCAATAGGATTAACTGCCCAAACCGCAAATTCTGGAGATTGCCGAACGGCCATACCCGTATGTGCCGATGGTGAACCTATTATGCCATTTGTTGATGGTAGTGGCGATATCGATGAATTTGATGCCGATGTAATACGACAAACAGGTTGTTTAGAAAAAGGTAGCGTAGCTTCCGCCAATATAGAGAACAATACCTCTTGGTTTGTTTTTAGGGCAGGCACGGACGGTCAGATAGGTTTTGACATTGAAACATTGTCCGCCACGGCAGAGTGGGATTTTGCACTTTACGGGCCTTTTGATCAAACAGATGGTCAAAATTATTGTACGATTATTGGCGACGGTACGGCACAGCCAATCCGTTGTAACTACGAAGTGAACTCCACAGGCTTTACCGGTATTGGTGTTAACCCAGGAAACGGACAAGTTGGTGCGCCCTTTGTAAAAGGAAGTCAAAATACATATGATGAGTGGCTAGATGTGGTTGCAGGAGAACTCTATTATTTATTCATAAATAACTACAACACCAATTTTGATGGTGATCCAGAACCATTTTCTTTGACCTTTACAGGTTCGTCCGTAGATGCAGATCAAGATACTGCCTTGGATTGCACCTTGAGAGATGAGTTTTTAGGATTGGACATTATTGCATGTGAAGGCGACCCAGATATCGTGTTGAACGCTAGAAATTCCCCTGCAGGACCAAATGTAAACAATGTTACTTGGTCTGTAGATACCGATGATGACGGTACCATAGATAATGCAAATCTTTTAAGTGGACCGGCCGAATTTGAGTATACGGTTACCAGTCCTAATTCGGGGCGTTATTTCGTAACAATCGAAACACCTTTTGGAGATATTGTAGATGATATTTTAATTACATTCTTCCCCTCACCAGAACTTGATGAGGTTATTATTGTTGAAGATTTAAGGGATAATCCTGAGGTGGATACCTATGACATTGAGATAACGACACTTACAACAGGTGATTATGAATATGCCATAAATGGTGGTGAGTTCCAAGATGAAGCAATATTTCTTGATGTACCCCCAGGTTTAAATACCGTAATCATAAATGATAAGAACGGCTGTGGTATGGTAGAGGAGGACTTTTTGGTAGTTGGTTATCCCAAATTTTTCAGCCCTAACGGTGATGGTATATATGATGAATGGCAGATATTAGGTATTTCGGAGTTATCAAATCCTGATGTATTCATTTTTGACCGTTACGGAAAATTGTTAAAACAAATAGATGAAAATTCACCTGGTTGGGATGGTACTTTTAATGGGCGCGCACTTCCTTCTTCCGATTACTGGTTTAAACTAGAATATGACAGAAATGACCAAGGGGTAGTAGTCGCAAGCACAACACGAAGACATTTTACGCTTTTGCGATAAAAAAAAGGCCAGCAAAGTAGCCGGCCCGTTTCAATAATCTTTCTTTAGAATTTCATTGTAAAACCTAGGCTGACGTTTGTATTGATACGATTAACCATGGCGGAATTTGATGCTCCTGAATCAAAGAAAAAAGCATTGGTATCCTGTTCCGTTCTATTATAGGCCAAGTCTAATCGGTTGGCACCAAAACTATAACCAATACCCCCAGAATATCCGGTAAGGTCCCCCAATATCAATTCATTCTCATATGGGCTTTCTTCAAAACGGTAGCCTGCTCTTAAGCTTACACGTTCAATTCTATACTCACCGCCAATTCTATAGCTATTAACGTTTCTTAGTTGCTCGGCTATTAAATCGTTTTCACCAGCAAAAGCAGGGTCAGAAGTGGGCCTCAGTTCAGCCTTCGACATATCTTGGTAGCCATAGTCGAAACTTAACAAGCCTTCTTTTCCAAATACAATCGCGGCACTACCTGTAAGTTTAGATGGTGTTTTGATATTGTAGTCAGGAAATATGCTGACTAGATTAAAATTAATTAAATCCAAATTAGGATTCGCCACCGGTGAAGTCACACTGATGCGTTGTGAAATATTGTCGGTTAGGCTATACCATGTAGGCGATTGGTAACTACCGCCGACTCTAATATTATCGTTCAATTTCGCAATAGCACCTAAACTGAACGAAAAGCCGTTTCCTTCGGTCTGTAAAAAGTTATCAAACGCTGCAAATTGTACATCAGAAGCTGAGTCATAGCCGGTTTCACTGAACGTTGTTAACTTCTCGTAAAACACGGAGTGAAAATTCAATGAAGCGCCCAAATATAGATTTTCTTGATACTGACCGGCTAAATTTAAGGTAAACTTACTGTTATAACCGCTAGTTACCTGTGTGTAGTCTTGATCTAGATTAGCATACTGCGCATTTGAAAAGTAGCCAGTATTTTCATCAACATCCTCATTTGGCTCGATCAAGCCCGATTGAAAACCTAAAAAAGCCTGTTGGGCCCCAAAACCTAATGAAGAACCGATGTCTAAATAGGCATCATCAGCTCGTTCGCCATCAAATGTTCTGAGGTTTCCAAGTTCTTGCCCTTGTGCAAAATTTAAGAAGTAATTATCTAATCCCTCTGTAGAACTTCCAGCAGCGCTGAACTGGTTATCAAAGTTTTGTACCAAGTCATAATTCACGGCTAAGGATATTTTTTTCCACGGATTGTCATCAGAAGCCTTAAATACAAATACAGCGCCTACTTGATTAATTTCAAGTGAATTTAAGTCTGTATTCAACGTTCTATTTCCATAAATAGCACTGTTGTCACGATTGTAATTGGAACCTGTGACGGTAAACTCACTAAAATTAAAAACAGCAGAACCCGCAGGATTTATGTTTAGCGATGACAAGTCACCTCCTAATGCTCCAAATGCGCCTCCCATTGCCTGAAATCTAGCGGTTCCTTGAAGATTGTCACTGCTATATCTTACTACGTCGTTTATATTTTGGGCACTCACGAAAGTGCATAGCATTCCCATGCTTAAAATAAATAGCTTTCTCATTGCTCTAAAATTTGTTTGATGAATTTAGTTTCTTCTTCCGCTGCTTCTTCCTCCTCCAGAAGATCTTCCGCCTGAAGATCTAGAACCTCCAGATGAACTTCTAAAACTTCCGCTACTGCGCGATGAGCCACCTGAACTTCTAAAACTTCCGCTGCTTCTTGAGGAGCTTCCTGAACTTCTGTATCCAGAACTTCTTGAGCTGCTACCAGAACTTCGATAGCCTGAGCTTCGCGAACTGCTTCTAGAAGAACTTCTGTAGCCGCTACTTCTTGGTGCAGTTCTTCCTGAAGATTGGTATCTTGAAGTACTTCGTCCTGTCGCTGAGCCTCTATACGAAGGGTTTCTACCCGAAGTAGAACTTCGATATCCGCTACTTCTTGGGCTTGTACTTCTGTATGTTTGATTAGAACGTGTAATACCGCTATATCTAGGTACAGATCTTGTACTACGGCTACTTCTAAAATTTCTATTTCTAGCGATAGCATCTGAACTTACAGACCTTCTAGCAGAAACATGACTTCTAGAGCTTCTTGATGTTGCCGTGTTGCTTCTTGTGACACTAGAACGACCTGAATTCGAACGATACCTGTTTGAAGAACCAGTTCTGGCACCTAAATTTGATCTTCCACGTAAAGAATTGCTAGCAACCCTGTTGTTATTGTTGTAACCTCTTCGGGTTCTATTATACGCATAGTTGTTGTAAAATCCGCGGTTGTTGAAGTTGTTGAATCTATTCCATCCATAATAACCGCCCCAGCCAAAGCCGCCATTCCAGCCCCATCCGAAGCCTCCATTCCAACCCCAGTTGTTCCAGCCCCAGTTGTTCCAGCCGAAGCCGCCGCCCCAGCCCCATCTGTTCCAACGGTTCCATCTCCATGGATTGTTCCAACCCCATCCAAATCCACCATTCCATAACCAAGGGTCGTTCCAGCCCCAACCGAAGCCTCCGCCCCAGCCCCAGTTGTTCCAACCATTATCATAGACGTTTATATTTATACTTGTAGGATTATCGCCCCAACCTGGATTTCCCTCATAATTGTTATTGTAGGCAAAATAGTCGGTTTGTTCGCCTACTTGAAGTGTATCGTTTACCCCATTACTAGTGTAACCATCAATATCTGTAAAAACCTCACTATCCAAAATTTCGGCATACTGATCTGCTCTTTGACCGAAGTATTCTCCATAGGTGTTAGTTTCCAATTCTTGGGTTCTAACCGCTTCTGGTGATCTCTTTTCTACTGCTACGGTACGATTTCCGCTGGCGTAAATACCATCATTCTCATAATAGGATGCTTGTTGGTACGAACCACAAGACGCTAGAAAGAGGACGCCTAACAATGAAGTTAGGACGAATTGAAATTTTTGGCGGGGTAAAGTATTATCCATCTTTTAAATTTTATTGTTGAACATAGTAAAAATAGTTAGTTTTACCGCTCTATTTTTCTGTTAACTTAATCACAAGTTTTGTGCCAAACTATAATTAATGAGTAAAAATTTAACAAGCAGAGCGGAAGATTATTCCAAATGGTACAACGAACTTGTTGTAAAAGCTGACCTTGCCGAAAACTCTGGCGTACGTGGCTGTATGGTCATTAAACCCTATGGTTTTGCGATATGGGAGAAAATGCAGGCCCAGTTAGATAAAATGTTCAAAGAGACGGGGCATGAAAACGCCTATTTTCCACTTTTTATACCAAAATCGTATCTCAGCAAAGAGGCAAGCCATGTAGAGGGTTTCGCAAAAGAATGCGCTGTTGTTACGCATTATAGACTTAAAAATGCCGAGGATGGAAGTGGAATTGTGGTTGATGAAGATGCAAAATTAGAGGAAGAGTTAATAATAAGACCCACTTCAGAAACTATTATCTGGGATACGTATCGCAGATGGATACAATCGTATCGTGATTTACCACTATTGATTAACCAATGGGCCAATGTTGTGCGTTGGGAAATGCGTACACGCCTCTTCTTACGTACTGCTGAATTTTTGTGGCAAGAGGGTCATACTGCACATGCGACCAAAGATGAGGCAATGCAAGAAGCTGAGCAAATGATGCATGTATATGCCGAGTTTGCGGAAGAATTTATGGCCGTCCCGGTTATTAAGGGTACAAAAACAGAGAGTGAGCGTTTTGCAGGTGCCATTGAAACATTTTGTATCGAGGCTTTAATGCAAGATGGAAAAGCACTTCAGGCAGGTACTTCTCACTTTTTAGGACAGAATTTTGCCAAGGCCTTTGATGTTAAGTTTGCGAATAAGGAAGGAAAACAAGATTATGTTTGGGCTACTTCGTGGGGAGTTTCCACACGTTTGATGGGCGCGTTGATCATGACGCATAGTGATGATAAAGGTTTGGTGCTTCCACCAAAACTAGCTCCGATTCAAGTGGTGATAGTGCCAATATACAAAGGAGAAGAGCAATTAGATGCAATATCTGAAAAAGTGAATCCTTTGGTAAAAGAACTTCGTTCTAAAGGAATTTCGGTGAAGTTCGATAGTAGAGATACACATAAGCCCGGGTTTAAGTTTAATGAATATGAGCTTAAAGGGGTGCCGGTGCGTTTGGCAATTGGTCAACGCGATATTGAAAATGGGACTTTTGAAGTTGCCAGACGCGACACTTTTGAGAAACAGTCAGTGCCAGCAAATGAGGTGGTAGAAAGGGTAGTATCACTTATGGATGAGATTCAGAAAAACATTCATAAGAAGGCTTTAGACCATAGAGCAAGTCATATCACGGAGGTTGATTCTTATGAAGAATTCAAAAAAGTTTTAGAAGAGAAAGGTGGTTTTATTTCTGCTCATTGGGATGGTACTATAGAGACCGAAGATAAAATTAAGGAAGAGACAAAGGCTACAATTCGATGTATCCCCATCATTGATGTAAAAGAAGATGTTGGAGAATGTATGGTGACAGGAAAACCTTCTCCTTATCGCGTATTGTTTGCGAAAGCATACTAAAAAATATATTTAGCTCTTGCAATAGTTAAAAATAGTTGTATTTTTGCACCCGCCTTTAGAATAAATTGATATTTTTAGGCTTGCAGCAATGCACCCACGTTCTAATTATAATGGCCCGTTCGTCTAGGGGTTAGGACGCCAGGTTTTCATCCTGGTAACAGGGGTTCGATTCCCCTACGGGCTACAAATAGTTTTAGTTTATAGGTTTGGCTTTTGTTCGAACCAAGAACTAAAACGATTTGAAATCTTAATGGCCCGTTCGTCTAGGGGTTAGGACGCCAGGTTTTCATCCTGGTAACAGGGGTTCGATTCCCCTACGGGCTACTAATAAAAACTATAAACGAGGTATAAGTTGATTTTTTTTCGATTTGTATTTCACATTTTAAATAAAAGTAATGGCAAACCATAAGTCAGCATTAAAAAGAATTAGAAGAAACGAAGCAGTACGTTTACGTAATAGATACCAGCACAAAACAGTGCGTAATGCTATCAAGAAACTTCGTAGTGAAGAAGATAAAAAGGCCGCAGAGACTTTGTTGCCATCAGTAGTTAGTATGATAGATAAATTGGCAAAACGCAATATCATTCACTCTAATAAAGCTGCTAACTTAAAAAGTAAATTGATGACAAAGGTTGCATCATTGTAACGCTTTATCATCTCAATATTTAGAGCCCTAACTACTTAGTTGGGGCTTTTTTATTGTCCATCTATTACCTAAAATCACGTCGTTTACTTTTAAGAAAACCAATACAGAAAAGCGTGTACATAATCACAATGAATACCTGCAGAATTTTTCTAAAATTATAGGTTATCCAGATTTCTGGAAATTCGAAGCCTACAAAGAATAAATGCGGAAAGACAAGGTAAAAAATAAAGAGTCCTAAACTTACCCAAAACATGAGGTTTCTTTGTTGAATTAAAGGAAAGCCTTTTGCCTTTTTATCTTTAAAGTACAATACGATGGTCAACAAAAGGGAATAGGAGGAAATTAGATCCGCAAAATATAACCCCGTATGCATGGGGTCTTGAAGTAAGGCATTTAGTATAAATGAAACCGTAGTTAGTAAACAAAGAAAAAGAATAGTCTTTTTATATTTTTTATTGAATACTAATTTCCAATACATCCAGAAAAAAAATAGAAAACTTAAAATAGAATAGATGTTATAAATTATAACATTGTGCCAGGCATATTCTTTTTCTTCAAAAAAGCTAAATTCTTCAAAGGTCAAGATAAAGTAACCTAAGGTCTCTGTGAAAAAAGTATAGGCAATAAAAATGGGAAAAAAACGCATTACCGTATCGAAATACTTTTTATAAGTAAGCATTGAGATAATCCAGGCAATAAAATATACCGGAATAAAAAAACTACTTATTAGAAATTCTATCAAATCTTTGATTTAACGAAAAGCTCTTCTCTTGCTTATAATAAAACCAGTACTAAATAAGACATACATTACAACAATCATTACTAAATGAAATTGTCTTAAAGGTATGTATAACTCAAAATAAAATTCTCGTAATATTTTCAATGGTAAATATGTGGTGTGAAATATAAGTAAACCTAAACTTACCCAAAAAAATAAGCTATATTTTATGATAGAAAATCTATTCTCTTTGAATACTCTTGAAAAATATGAAAGGGTGCAGTAAATGAGGTGGATTGTTCCAAAAATATATGCATATTTTGAAGAATTTGTTAGTGGATTTTCAGCAATAAGATTCAAAAAGTTAACTATTATGAAAAGAAAACTACCATATTTAATTATATTTTTTTGCTTTTTATCACTTGAGCTTTTCCAGTAGATATAAAAGAAAAAGAGAAAAAAACAAGGGTAATAAATATTATAAACAATGTATTGAAGATTTTTTTGTTCATAGCCAAAAACTAGTTGGATATTTTCATTTTGCCCAACCAAACTACCTAATAATTCCGAAAAAAAAGTATAAGCTATAATGATTGGGAAGTATTTTAAAAGAGTGTCAAAATACTTTCGGTAGGTAAATACTGAAATAAACCAAGTTATACCGTAAACTACAACGAAATAGTTTGTTTTAATAAAATCTAGTATAACTTGGCCCATTCTTAATTAAAATCTGTATGCGGAGGAGGTCCATTACTACCATCGTTTAATATTAAACTTTGGTCTTGATAAAGGCTCAAGTTCATAGAGGGTAAGAAACCAGCCTTAGACTTTTGATCTATGCCTTGTCCACCATCTGAGTTTTCTGGCCAGTAATTACGAATAAGTTTGGCTTTGCCATCAGCTCCTATATAAAAACCTCCATGTTCACCATCTATCGTTGCCGTTGGTAAAATAAATACGGTATTTCTATTGGGGTCTTTACCATCTTTGCCATAGTTGCCCAAATAAATACGAAGACTATCTGGTCTTACTTTAGCTTTTCGCGCTTTTTTTTCCACGTACTTGATATACTTCTTCATAGTCCGTAAATCAAATTCGATAAACTGGGTAGGAATGAACGTTTTTTCCGGGTTTTGGGCCATTTCAAACTCCAAAATTGGCTTTGCTCTTCGAGTTTCATAGTTTTCGCATAGCTCTTTAGCTTCCCCAAGAGTAATAATACCATCAGGCGCTTTTGTTACCTCGGGTTCTTCATGTTTAGGATCTTCGTTACCCTCTTTTGTTTTTTCTTGGCAAGATATAAGTGCTAAAAATAAAAGAGCGCAAAATACCAAAGCCCATTTTTGAGTTGTTTTCATAATTGCTTGGTTAAATGTTTATATTAAGCCGGGGAAACTTACCTTAAAGATATAGGTTTTTCTTTAAAGAGAAATCAAGAAAAAACCCTATTGACATCAGGCCAATAGGGTTAGTTAAATTATTTTGAAATTGAGTTCTAGTTGTTCATGGTGAGTAAGAACTCCTCATTGTTTTTAGTTTGTTTAAAACGTTGCTCAATAAACTCCATTGCTTCCACAGGGTTCATATCCGCAAGGTATTTGCGCATGATCCACATACGTTGAATTGTAGCTTCGTCTAAAAGTAAATCGTCTCTACGAGTACTGGAAGAAGTAAGATCAATGGCAGGGAAAATTCTTCTATTAGAAATTTTGCGATCTAACTGAAGTTCCATGTTACCTGTACCTTTGAATTCTTCAAAGATAACTTCATCCATTTTAGAGCCAGTTTCAGTTAAAGCAGTAGCAATAATTGATAGAGATCCACCATTTTCTATATTACGGGCAGCCCCAAAGAAACGTTTCGGTTTGTGCAGCGCATTTGCATCTACACCACCACTTAATACCTTACCAGAAGCTGGTTGTACCGTGTTGTATGCTCGTGCCAAACGCGTAATGGAATCTAAAAGAATTACTACATCATGGCCACATTCTACCAAACGCTTTGCTTTTTCAAGAACAATGTTGGCAACACGAACGTGTTCTGTCGCTTCTTTATCAAAAGTAGATGCCACTACTTCGCCTCGCACATTACGTTGCATGTCGGTAACCTCTTCGGGCCTTTCATCGATCAACAATATAATCTGATAAACTTCTGGGTGATTGGCCGCAATGCCGTTGGCAATGTCTTTTAACAACATTGTTTTACCGGTTTTGGGCTGAGAAACGATCATACCACGTTGTCCTTTTCCGATAGGTGAGAACAAATCGATGATTCTTGTTGAAATAGAAGCCTGACGTTCCGCTAGTTTAAATCTCTCTTGAGGGAACAATGGTGTCAAATGCTCAAAAGAAACACGGTCGCGAACAACTTTTGGATCAATACCATTAATTTTGCTTACCTTAATCAGTGGAAAATACTTTTCACCTTCCTTCGGTGGTCTTACATTTCCTAAAACGGTATCCCCAGTTTTTAATCCGAATAGACGAATCTGAGATTGCGATACATAAATATCATCTGGTGATGATAAATAGTTGTAATCCGATGATCTTAAAAAACCATATCCATCTTGCATGATATCAAGAACACCTTCGCTTTCAATGATACTATCGAATTCAAATTCTGGTTCTTTGTATCTGTTTTTTAAATCTTTATCAAAATTGCTGCTCTTTTTCTCGTGCTGTGGCCTAGGGTTAGGCTTGCGATTTTGATTTTTGTGTTGTGGATTGGGTTTGTGTTGTTCCCTTTTTTGATTGGGATTATTTTTTTGTGGCTCTCGTTTTTCTTGAGAAACCTCTGTATTATCTGAACTAGGGTTGTCTGTTTTAACAGCTTCTTTTGCTTTGGTCTCGGTTTTTTCAACTGGCTTTTTTGCCTGTCGAGGTCTTGGTCTCGGTTTTGGTTTTTCTTCTTTAGTATCTGAAGAAGGGGCAGCTTGGGCTACAGCTTTTGGGTTAGATGCTTGTACATCTAAAATTTGGTAGACCAAATCCAGTTTTTTGGTGGTCTTGAATTTAGGAATATTTAATCCCTTTGCTATTTCCTGTAATTCAGGAAGCTTTTTTGCTTTTAGATCTGAAATCTCGAACATTAAGTAATCAATAAGTTAAACTTGTTATCTAATTTTGAAGTAAATTGTTATTGGAATATTACAATTAGGAAAGATGTTCCCGGGTAAGTATACTTGATAATAACAGTACAATGATACAAATTATTTTTAAAGAAGGACTGTTATTTATCGAAAAGACACGTATTTTTGCCCTTCAGAAACTGAAATAAGCAATGATTCAGAGAATTCAGACGTTATATTTGCTGTTTGTGGCGCTTTTGGCAGGTGTTGTGCCGTTTTTTTTAAACCTGTGGGTAGAAACTGAAAACGGTGAAATTTTTGCTAAAAACGATATGTTGATTTCTATTGCCTTTTATGCAATTTCGCTAATGGCAATCATAGCTATATTTCTTTTTAAGAAAAGACAAAATCAATTTGTACTGAACAGATTGAATATGATATTAAATCTTTTTTTACTAGGATTTTTCGTTTACCGGTCGCTAAATTTATCCGGAGAGACGGCGGTCTCTGAGAAGGGTATTGGGATGCTGATTCCTGTATTTTCTATCGTTTTTCTAGTTCTGGCCAACAGAGCTATCAAAAAGGATGAAGATCTTGTAAAATCTGTTGATCGTTTGCGTTAAACCTAACATCTTAGTAGTATTAGTGCGTAAAAACCCCGATGGTAACATCGGGGTTTTTTGCTTAAATATTATAAGGTAATCGGAGCTTAGGACCAAATTTAATCGGCAGAAGCCATTAAATTTTCTACTGTGAAACCATTGTCAAAAGAAATGTTGGTAAGTGTTTGAACAAGATTAGGAGCTTTTGCATAGCCATTCTCGCTAGGCATATAATAACTGCGTTTGGTCGCTATCATTTGACCTTCAACATCTTTATATTCATAATCTGCAATTATTAAAGGTTCGTTGACACCCATAAAAGGGAGTGAAAAATAAAAACGGTCTATTAATTTGGTTTCGGGGTTTACATAAAGCACATAGCTGTCGTTTTGAGTTTTACCTGTAATCTCTGGGTCATAGGTCACGTTTAATTTATCATATGTTGTACCGTTTAACGCTTCTTGACCTAAATAGGTAGTAATTGTACCCTCGTCATTTAATTTGTAGGGCATTACAAACCAGAAATAATTGGCTTTTCTTAAAAAATCGCCTACCACATTTGCTTGCTGGTCTTCTGTTACGGTACCATCGACTAGAACCATGGTTTCTTTACCGTCTAAACATTGTGTTACTTCACCTGAGACACCTGGTATTACATTGATTTCGTGCTTGGTGTAATGTCCGTAAGAAGCCTCAGAACTAAAAATATAGCGTTCGGTAGAAATATCCGTTTTATTCGCATCTGTGCTGTGGTAGTTGTATGTGTATTGCACATCTTTCTTTTTCCAGAGGTCTCCCCAACCACCATGGGCATATTCAATGGCGGCCAATATGCTTTGTGGGTCGGCCGTGGTATATTCAGGGGCAGTCTTTGTTTCGACGATAGCTTCAACTTTTTCACTGGTTTTCTTTGCTTTTTCTGAGCACGAAGCAAGCATAAAAAGAAAAGCAATTGCAATAAATCTTAAATTTTGTGTTTTCATGTTTTGTCTAAAATTGTTTGACATCTTAGACGACAAAATTGTCTTTTCTTACAAAAGGGTATTACAATTTATAAACGAATTCTTTGCCCGAATTGCGCGATGTGAAAACCTTGATTTAAGACTGTAGATGTTTGCCTACTTTCTTCATTTAGAACAGGATTTGTGTGATTAAAGTGGATGAAATGGATTTTATCTTTTTCCGCTTTTGAAAGCTTTTTAAAAAGCTCTAAACTTTCGATAATAAAAGGGTGCGGAATTTCCGATATATCACGATTGTTCAGTTCCGCTCCATCATAAAAGGTAGCATCCAAAAACGCAAAATCGACATCTTTGATTTCGTCGATAATATTTATGTCCCATTTAGACCATTTGTTAATATCCGGAATAAAAAGAATGGATTTATTAGGGCCAATAATTTTGTAACCCACCGTCTCAGAAAATTCATCTCTGTGGGGCACCAAGAATGGAATTACCGTAACATTTGAAGTTAACTTCACTTCTTCGTTGTGCTGTAGCCCTTTTAGTTCGATGTTCTCTAAGTTTATCAACTGGCTCCACGGGCCATTATTTTCGATAAATGACTTCATCTTTGGCATGGCATATACAGGAACATTTTGAGCGCCGAGGGCTTCCCTTCCTAAATACATTAAGCCAGTATAATGCCCAATATGGGCATGTGTAATAAAAATACCCGATGGTGTTTCTGAAGCAATTTGAGCGTGCTCTTTCAATAATTTCAACTGCGCTGGCATATCTGGGGTCGCCTCAAATAAATAGGTATTCTCATGCTCATGGTCAATTAACCCCAAAGAGACGACCTTTCTATTAAAATCTGGATTTTGAAACAGCTTAGAACAGCATGTTTTTTTGCACCCTATATGAGGGCTGCCAGCATCTTGGATAGTGCCTAAAACCAAGACGGTCACCGTTGATTCAGAGATGGCAGTAGTCTGCCCGTTACAGGCACAAAGCATCAAAAAATATAAAAGTGTCAGTAGTTTTCTCATACCTATCTGCTGCCTAATTCAATGACTTCTAGGTCACTTATTTTTTTTTCATCAATGATGAACCTTAGCATCGTACGAACCTGGTGAAAACCGTATTTTCCACAAGCACCGGGGTTCATATGGAGCAAATCGAGCTTTTTGTCGTTCATCACCTTAAGAATATGAGAGTGCCCGCAAATGAAGAGCTTTGGAGGGTTCTTTCTAATCTCTTCCCGAACACGGGTGTTGTACTTAGTTGGGTAGCCACCAATATGGGTTATCCAAACGTCAACGCCCTCACAAAAAAAACGATTATTTTCAGAAAATTCTTTTTGAATGATATGATCGTCAATATTACCATACACTCCACGAACCGGTTTCACGCTTTTTAAAGTGTCCGTGACTTCTAAGCTGCCGATATCCCCGGCATGCCAAATTTCGTCGGCCTGTCTGGCATATTTTAAGATATCATTATCCATATGGCCGTGGGTGTCTGAAAGCAATAGAATTCGTTTCATAACGCTAAAAATATGCTAAAAAGACTTGGTATTATCTGCCATGCGACAGATTCAAGTATCTTTGTTGTGCTAAAAATAGCTGTTTGCCTTGAGATATTTTATCCAATTCTCTTATTTCGGAAAAGCTTATCATGGTTGGCAAAGACAGCCCAACGCCATTACGGTGCAGCAAGTGTTAGAAGAGTCGCTTTCTATGCTTTTGCGAGCAAAAGTTGATATAGTAGGTGCTGGCAGAACAGATGCTGGGGTTCATGCAAAGGAGATGTTCGGTCATTTTGATTTTTCTGAAATAGAAAACAGGGCTGATTTAGTAAATAGGGTAAATAGTTATCTGCCCGCGGATATTGCCATTACAGATATTTTTCGAGTAGCTAATAGTTCTCATGCTAGATTTGATGCAATTGAACGTACTTACGAATATTGGATTACCCAAGAGAAGAATCCCTTTTATATTGAAAGCAGTCATTTTATATGGTCGACCTTAGATGTTGATGCAATGAATAGGGCTGCTGAAATTTTAATGGAGTATAAAGATTTTGAATGTTTTTCAAAATCACATACCGATGTAAAAACCTTTATTTGTAAATTAAAGAAGGCAGTTTGGGAGAAAAAGGGGGATAAGTTGGTGTTTACAATTACGGCGGATAGATTTTTAAGAAATATGGTACGCGCAATAGTGGGTACCCTTTTAGAAGTAGGCCTAAAAAAAATAGAGCCAGAAGGCGTCAGAGCAATAATCGAAAGCAAAGATAGAAGCCAGGCAGGGGCTTCAGTGCCTGCAAAAGGGCTATATTTGACCAAGGTTTTATATCCAGAAAATAGAACTAAATGAGCCAAGATAAAGAAACCGGAAAAGCATTTGATTTTAGATTGTTCAGGCGTGTCTTTCAGCACACGAGACCTTATAGAATTACTTTTTATGGGGTTGCTTTCATTGCAATTCTACTTTCGGCCTTTTCAGTATTTACGCCACTTATTATTGGCGACGTCGTTGATAACGCAATAACCAATAGAGATTCTGAGCGGCTTCTATTTTTAGTAATGGCAATGTTGGGGGTGCTTATTGGTGAAGTTACCTGTCAATTGCTGTTTACCTATTATGCCAATCTTTTGGGCGAATCTGTTATTAAGGATATAAGAATACGTTTGTTTGAAAAAATAATGGGTTTTAAAATGACCTATTTTGATAACTCTTCCATAGGTATTTTAGTAACAAGGGCCGTTGCGGACATGCAGCGTATAGGGGAAATTTTTAGTCAAGGTTTTTTTGTTATCGTAGCCGACCTTTTAAAAATGCTTGTTGTAGCCATAATTATGCTAGTGATGAATTGGAAACTGGCACTAATTGTTTTCGCAATTCTTCCACTTATTCTATATGCGACCCGATTATTTCAAAAAGCGATGAAATCTGCTTTTATAGAAGTGAGGGCACAAGTATCCAATTTAAATTCTTTTGTACAAGAACGTATTGCGGGCATGAAAATCGTGCAATTGTTCAACAGAGAAGAAATTGAGAAAGAAAAGTTTAGGGAGATTAACGAAAAACATCAAAACGCATGGTTACGAACGGTATGGTATAATTCTATATTCTTTGCAGTAGCGGAATTATTGGGTGCGGTTAGTATTGGTCTCATCGTATGGTTCGGAGGGCTTCAAAATGTCACCGGAATTAACGCGGAGGAGTATGGCGATATTTTTACTTTTATCCTTTTTTCAGGCATGCTTTTTAGGCCATTGCGCCATATTGCTGATAAATTCAATACACTTCAAATGGGTATGGTGGCCGCAAATAGGGTTTTTAACATTCTAGACACTGAAAGTAGAATTTCAAATGAAGGAACGCTTGAAAAGGAAAGCATGAAAGGTGATATTAAATTTTCTGACGTACGTTTTGGGTATATTGAAGACGAGGAAGTACTTCATGGAATTTCCTTTGAAGTTAAAGCAGGGGAAACCATAGCCATAGTTGGTTCCACCGGTGCCGGAAAGTCTACCATTATAAATCTTTTAAACCGTTTCTATGAAATAAACTCAGGAACAATTCTAATAGATGATATCAATATTCAAGAATATTCCCTGGAGTCACTTCGTTCACATATCGCGGTTGTGTTGCAAGATGTTTTTCTTTTTGCAGATACCATCGCAAACAATATATCCTTAAAAGATGAAACCATAGACGTTAATGATATTGAAGCTGCCGCAAAGCAGATTGGAGTTCATGAATTTATTTCTAGTCTGCCAGGTGCTTATGAATACAACGTGAAAGAACGTGGAACAATGCTTTCTAGTGGACAAAGACAGCTAATAGCTTTTTTAAGGGCTTATGTAAGTAATCCTAGTGTTTTGGTATTGGATGAAGCGACATCTTCTATAGATACGTATTCTGAACAACTCATACAACAGGCAACAGAAAAGATAACCGAAGGAAGAACTTCCATAATTATCGCGCACCGTTTGGCAACGATCAAAAAGGCGGATAAAATTTTGGTTATGGATGCAGGGCAAATCGTTGAAAGTGGCACGCATAAAGAACTTCTTGAAAAAGGAGGTTATTATAGCGATTTATATGAAGCTCAATTTTTAGCTGAGGAAGAGGTCGCTTGATTTACTTTGGTCTAAAATCTTCTAGACTCAGATTACCGGAAATAAATCCGATTAGAACAACAAGAATTCCAATGCCTATAAAGACTATAAGCATCATAAAGAAATAGGCAAAGGCCCTTAAAATGGTACTTCCGATTCCGGTTTTATGGATTCTTTTAAAAACATAAAATTGGTAGATAATAGAACCCAATAGAAAAAACCAATTAAAGGTTTCAAATTGTAAATCAAATATGCTAAAAAGGATTAAGCCAAGAGCAACTTGAACAAAAGAAGCCTGCCCCGTGGTATATGCATTAGTGACCAAGTGTTCTGTATAATTAAGTTTGTTTTTATCTAAAAACAGCAACCAAGTAAGTACAGCATATATTGGAACATTTAAATACGAGAGAATGGCTTGATAGTCAAACACAAAATCCATATTTGGTGAGTCAGCATTGCTGAAACTGCTTTTTGTGATATCTATTTCGTAAACATCTCTCAAAACAAAAAATAAAACTCCTGAAAGGGTAATTGCGATGGCAAAAAAACTAACAGGGTTCATGTACTTTTTTCGAGCGCCGGATATATAACTTTCTACAACCACTTCGGGTTTTGTAAAAAGGTGCTTAAAAGTTTTAAGTAGGGTATTGTCTAAATCAAAAACTTGAAACTTTAAATCTTCCCAAATATTTTTTAAGGTCAATCGATTACGAATTACCTTTCCTCCGCAGCTTGGGCAATAGCTAAAATCTGATCGCAAACTATTTTCACAAGTTTTACAAACCATTATTCCAAGTCTTTTTTAATCATTTCTGTAAGCTCTTCAAGACTCTTATAAAGAACAAATTCTCCGTTTTTAATATAAGACACAAGTCCGGTTTCTTCACTTACAACCAAACATAGCGAGTCTGTTTTTTCAGTGATGCCAACAGCGGCACGATGACGAAGTCCAAAACGCAAGGGAATATTACGACCATTAGATACCGGTAAAATGACCCTAGTTGCGGTAATGTAATTGTCTTGAATAATGGCCGCGCCATCATGTAACGGACTATTTTTGTAAAAAATACTTTCTATGATAGGCTGAGTAATCTCAATGCTCATTTTGTCTCCAGAAGATTTTACAAAATCAAGACTGTTGTTCCGTTCAATGACTAGAATAGCTCCTGTTTTACTTATGCCCATTTTTTCACAAGCACTTATAATAGCGTCAACATTTGTTTCCGTAGGAAGCCCTTCTTGACGTAAGAACTTGAAATGTTTGATGAAGTTTCGCTTTGATGCAAAATTGGTAGAACCGATCATCAAAAGAAATTTGCGAATTTCTTGTTGAAAAACAATGATAAGGGCAATTAACCCAATATTCATAAAACCACCTACCATGCTGCTTATCATTTTCATTTGAAGCAATTCGGTAAGCTTCCAGAGGGCCCAAACAATAACAATACCTATGAAAATATTTATAGCAACGGTACCCCGTACGAGTTTATAGACGTAATATAAGAGCACAGCGACCAAGATAATATCAATTAAGTCTGTGATTTTAAATTCAAGAAAGTTTAGGAAATCCAAACGCTGTGTTTTTGTAAAATTAACAATTTTAAGAGAACTACTTACGAATCGTGCGACGCCTTTAATTCGTTAAAAAGATCAATACATTCCATCGCTTCTTTAACGTCGTGAACCCTTAAAATATTGGCACCATTGATCAGTGCTTGCATGTTTAAAGCTGTCGTGCCGTTTAACGCGTTCTGCGCTGTTAAGCCGAGCGTTTTGTATATCATCGATTTTCTGCTAAGGCCAGCCAGAATTGGTAAATCAAAAGTCTGTACTAAATCAAGATTCGCCAATAATTTAAAGTTTTGTTGAATTGTTTTGGCAAAACCGAAACCAGGGTCTAAAATAATATCATTTATTTTTTTGAGCCTAGCCTCTTTTACGCTTTCAGAAAAATAGAATAGCACTTCTTGAAGTAAGTCTTCGTAAGCGGTCATTTCTTTCATGCTCTGCGGAGTTCCTTTCATGTGCATCATTATATATGGAACTTGATGCCTTGCAACCGTATCCATCATTGTAGCATCTAATTTTCCAGCAGAAATGTCATTTATAAGGGCCGCGCCAATAGATAAACATTCAGTGGCTACCCTACTGCGAAAAGTGTCTATCGAGATCAATAGCGACGGAATTTCTTTTAGTATGAGTTGAACAATAGGTGTAATTCTTTGCAATTCTTCTTCGACAGAAATAGCTGTAGCCCCAGGTCTAGAACTATATGCCCCAATATCAATAAAGGTGGCTCCTTCAAAAAGCATTTTTTCAACTTGCTTTAGTATTTCGGATTCATCTTTATACTTTCCGCCGTCGTAAAAAGAATCCGGTGTTAGATTCAATACCCCCATTACTTTCGGTTTAGATAGGTCTACAAGCTTTCCTTTACAGTTTATGGTCATAAAAAATGTACGCTTTACAAGGTTTGTTTATCTTTGGCGAAGTGCATATGCACTGATAAAAGTCGAAATTTACGCAAATAAGCGCTTACATGCAGCAGACCTCTAAACAGTACGATGCGGTAATAGAATCGTGTAGAGAACTATTCCTCAAAAAAACGAAAGATTACGGTACCGCTTGGCGAATATTACGATTACCTTCTTTAACCGACCAGATTTTTATTAAGGCCCAACGTATTCGAGGTCTTCAAGAAAATGCCGAACGTAAGGTTGATGAAGGGGAACAATCTGAGTTTATTGGAATTATCAACTACTCTATCATGGCCTTGATTCAGATAGACAAAGGTATTTCTGAACAGCCAGATTTAAGCTTAGAAGAGGCCGTTCAACTGTACGACGAAAAGACCTCTCTTACCAAAACCTTAATGGAGAACAAAAACCATGATTATGGTGAAGCATGGCGAGAAATGCGTGTTAGTTCTTTAACCGATTTAATTTTACAAAAGCTATTACGCGTAAAACAAATAGAAGATAATAAAGGTAAGACCTTGGTTAGCGAAGGTATTGATGCCAATTATCAAGATATTATAAACTATGCAGTTTTTGCACTAATTCATTTATCGCAATAATGAAGTACTTAGTTGGTTTTTCAAGAATTTTTGTTGGCGTTCTGTTTATTATAAGCGGCCTCATAAAGCTTAACGACCCGGTTGGGTTTTCCTTTAAGTTGGAGGAGTACTTCAGTCAAGGTGTGCTTGATCTACCTTTTTTTGAACCCTATGCTTTGACAATTGCAATCGTTGTGGTGATAATAGAAGTATTATTAGGTGTAATGCTTTTGATAGGATATAAGCCCAAATTTACGGTTTGGAGTTTGTTGATAATGATTGTGTTCTTCACGTTTTTGACCTTTTATTCGGCCTATTTTAATAAGGTTACGGACTGTGGTTGTTTTGGTGATGCCGTAAAACTAACGCCATGGGAGTCTTTTAGCAAGGATATAATTTTATTGGTATTGATTCTAGTTTTGGTGGCAGGATCAAAATTTATAAAATCGATATTTAGAAATGCTACTGGTGCAGTAGTAATGGTGCTTTCGCTTTTGGGCTGTATTATATTCTGCTATCATGTTTTAAATCATTTACCGGTAAAAGACTTTAGACCTTATAAGATTGGGGTTAACATTGAAGAGGGAATGCTCGTTCCTGAAGATGCGCCAAAGGCATTATATGAATATGCCTGGCGATTTAAGGTCGATGGTGAAGATAAGATTGTGGTTACTAACGGTGATTATCCAAGCGTAGAGGGGGATTTTATAGATGTAGAAACCACTGAAATTCAAAAAGGATATGAGCCTCCAATCCATGATTTTGCTATAGAAAAAGATGGCGAAGACTTTACATCAATTTATTTGGCTGAGGAGCGATTGGTTGCGGTTATTGCCTATGATTTGGCGAAAAGTAATTCTGAGACTTTTCATAAAGTGAAAGAAGTTACTGATGAAGCAATTAGAAGGGGTTACAAAGTGATCGGCATGTCGGCCTCTGGAGAAGATAGGTCAAATGAATTTATTGAAGAATACGGATTAAATTTTGAGTTTTACTTTACAGATGAAACCACATTAAAAACTATAGTGCGTTCAAACCCAGCATTGTTGGTTATTGAAAAGGGAACTATTTTGCAAAAGGTACATTATAATGATTTAGATGAATTGAACCTAAAAGAGCCAAAAAATGGTATTTATTTCAATCTTGATTTAAAGAAAAGTTTGGATAGTGTAATGGTCTTAGATCAAAAATATAGGGCTAACTGGACCCCAGATAACTGGTCAAAACAGATTGAAATTGATAGTTCAAATCTAGATTACGTAGAAAAAATAATGAAAGAGCATGGCTATCCGGGAAAAAGTATGGTCGGAGAAAAAACAGCTAGTGCAGCATGGTACGTAATTCAACATTCTGATAAAATTGACGTTTACATAGATGAAATAAAACAGGCCGCTGACAACGGTGAACTTCCTTTTAGACTATACGCAATGATGCTAGACAGGCATTTAATGTATAACGATAAGGCGCAAATATATGGAACGCAGGGTTCATCTTATTTTATAGGTTCACCCAAAGAAATAAATTTCATTTGGCCAATTCAAAACCCCGACTCCGTAAATATTTTGCGAAAAGGAGTATTTGGAACTACGGTTGAAGAATACGGAAAAGATTTGTTTGGTGACGATTTTGAGTTCAAGAATATCACCATTGAAGAAGCTCTAAAAATAAAGAATAGTGTAAACTAGAAAATTTAAAGTCTGTACAATAAACTTAAAAACTATGAGAACCAAAATAGTTGCAGGAAACTGGAAAATGAATAAGACGCAACAAGAAACAGAAACGCTTGCGGTAGAGCTAGCGGCCAAACTACCTGATACAGGTGCAGAAGTTATTGTTGCCCCTACCTTTGTAAATCTTACAAATGCGGTACGGAGCTTAGAGAACTCTGTTATTCAGGTAGCCGCACAAAACATGCACTTTGCTGAAAGCGGCGCTTACACAGGAGAGATTTCAGCGGATATGTTATTGGATATTGATGTTGATGTGGTCATTCTTGGTCATTCTGAAAGACGTTCACATTTTGGAGAGACCGATGATATGCTTGCTAAAAAAGTAAATACAGCCCTTGATAAGAATATGCGTATAATTTTCTGTTTTGGTGAAGAATTGGAGGATCGTAAATCTGACAACCATTTTGCGGTCGTAGAAAGTCAGCTAAAAAATGCGCTTTTTAGTTTAAAAGCTGAAGCATTTAAAAATATTGTTCTTGCTTACGAACCTGTATGGGCTATCGGGACCGGAGAAACAGCAAGCCCAGAACAGGCACAAGAAATGCACGCTTTTATTAGGGAAACAATGGCTGCTAAATACGATGGAGCAGTTGCCAACAACATATCAATATTATACGGAGGAAGCGTAAAACCGGCCAATGCGAAAGAAATTTTTTCCAAACCAGACGTAGATGGCGGGTTAATAGGTGGGGCCGCTCTAAACGCTGATGATTTTATTGCAATAGTAAGGGCAATATAATCATACTTGCATGACCTATTTAGAGTTTAATTTTAAGGTAATACCGTTAGAAGTTGGCACTGAAATCCTCATTGCCGAATTAGGTGAAGCAGGTTTTGAAAGTTTTGTAGAGAACGATTCAGGCTTTCTTGCTTATATCTTAAAATCGGACTTTGAAGAAAGCAAACTTAAAAACCTTCAGCTTTTAGGCAATTCTGAATTCGCGATTACATGGAGCTTTAAAGAAATAGAACAGCAAAACTGGAATGCCGCATGGGAAAAGAGTTTTAACCCGATTAGGGTCGGTGACAAATGTATGGTAAGGGCTCCTTTTCATAAACCAGAGAAGGTAGATTTTGATATTGTTATAGAACCAAAAATGAGTTTTGGTACGGGGCATCATGAAACTACTCATATGATGTTGCAGCACATTCTTGACCATGATTTTAAGGATAAATCTGTTTTGGATATGGGCTGTGGTACCGGAATACTGGCCATTCTGGCCGAAATGAAAGGCGCTAAACGAATAGAGGCAATAGATATAGATAACTGGTGCTATTTAAATTCTATTGAAAATGTTGAACGTAATAATTGTGAGCATATCGAGGTGTTCGAAGGTGACTCGCGTTTGTTGGCTGCAAAAAATTATGATATCATCATCGCAAATATTAATAGAAATATTTTAATAGATGATATCCCAAAGTATTCAGAATGTTTGGCTAAAGAAGGTTTATTATTCCTTAGTGGGTTTTATAAAGAAGACTTAAATATTATTTCTTCAACATGTAATTTACATGCTTTAGAGTATTCTGGCAATCTTGAAAGAAACGATTGGATCGCTGCAGTTTATCGAAAAAGCTAAACAATTATGCATTTTACGAAATCGTTTTCGTAATTTTTTTCCTCATTGAAATAACCACTTAATTTTTAACCCTAAACCTTTTTACTATGAAAGATTTAAGAATCTTATCATGCGCTCTAGCGTGCGCATTTATTTTATCCTCTTGTGAGAAAGATACTGTTGACGAAACAGTGGTAGAAGCCAATAACGAGGGAGTAGTGCTTGATGTCGACTTATCACTTACTGAAGATGTGATGACTACACTTAAGACCAGTAATTTTAATACAAGTGAAGTCGGTATTATAGATTTTCATCTGCCTGATGGTTCAATTCAGAAGAGATACCAATTAGAAGGAGACATAGCTTTGTCAAAAGAACAAATGAATCAGTTTATAGAATTGGAAAGCAATAATGATCGAAACTATCATACCAATAATCTGGTAAACCCGAGAACCTTGTCAATAATTGGCTATACTGGCGGTAATTTTGCTTTGAGCAATAAAGAACGTACAGCGCTGCAGTGGGCTGTAAATAATTACAATCGATTGAATTTGGGGATTCGTTTTAACCTAACATTCGGAACGAACTTTCAGAATAAGGATATGGTTGTTTATAACAACACGATAAATAACCCTGGAGTAAGTGGTGGTGTTGCTGGTTTTCCAAGTAACGGTAACCCTAACAAGTTCATTCAAATTTATGGTTTAAGCAGTTTTTCTACGAATGTCAATGAACATGTTATAACGCATGAAATGGGGCATTCGGTAGG
The DNA here is from genome assembly GCF_055693185.1 of Croceitalea sp. W27. Lineage (NCBI taxonomy): Bacteria > Pseudomonadati > Bacteroidota > Flavobacteriia > Flavobacteriales > Flavobacteriaceae > Croceitalea > Croceitalea sp. W27. The sequence continues at coordinate 1,279,065 of NZ_CM146327.1, read as the reverse complement.
TTTTAGACACACGGATTGGTTCAGCAGGCAAAGTTGTGGAGAAAACATTAATGAAGGTGCCGGGAGTATCGGTGCAAATCCGATTCCTGGAACTCCGGCGGGATATGACCCAACTTCACTGATGTTGGCTTGCTTTAGTTCATCGGTAGATGGTGAATTTAACAGTAATGACGTTACAGCACTTAATTACCTGTATTAATCATTTCAATTTTTATAATAATCATGGTTATGACAATGTAGAAGAAGCGCCCATTAGGGCGCTTCTTTAATTTTTGATGTTCTTTTTTGGGTCAAAAGGTTTATTTCAATACATTTATTCAAAAAGAAGGGTAATCATGTTTAGTACTAAAGAAAAGGTTTCCGAAGAACTACTGCTAGAAGAAGAAACTGTAAAGCAAAGCGAAATCGTACTTTTTAATGACGATGTCAATACTTTTGATCATGTAATAGACACCCTTATTGCTGTCTGTGAACACACCCCAGAGCAAGCTGAACAGTGTTCTTTAATCGTTCACCATAATGGTAGGTGTACGGTGAAAACTGGCGAGTATGACGATTTAAAACCTAAATGCACTAGACTTTTGCAAGCCGGTCTAAGTGCTGAATTGGTATAAATCTTTTGCGATTTTCGTTCGCATTATTTTCTTTTCCTATATTTAGACAAAGCTGTCTTCTATGCGTGAGCAATTTACGTTTGTATCCATTTTAGCATTATTTCTGCTAAATTTCAAATTTGTTTCTGCTCAAGAGAATTATCCCATCCAAAATTTTCTGCCATCTGAATATGACGGGGAGAACCAAAACTGGTCGATATCGCAATCTGCCGATAAATTAATTTATGTAGCTAATAGTAAGGGGTTGTTAGAATTTAACGGTGCAAGTTGGGCGCTTTACCCATCGCCCAATGAAACCATAATGCGTTCTGTAAAAGTTGTAGAAGATAGAATCTATACAGGTAGTTTTATGGAATTTGGGTATTGGACGAAAAACGACTTCGGTACTTTAGAGTATACTTCACTATCTAAAAACATAAATGTTGATTTAATTGAAGACGAAGAGTTTTGGAATATTATAAGTGTTGATGAATATATTGTGTTTCAATCATTGAAACGTATTTATATCTACAATATAAACGAGAACACTTTAAATACTATTGAGTCTAATAGTACGATTACAAAGATGTTCAAGGTCGGTCAAAAAATATATTTTCAAAGAATTGATAAGGGACTTTATAAAATTGAATCTGGCAAAGATTTTTTGGTTTTTGAAGATGATATCGTTCGAAACGATGAGGTAATAAATCTATTCGGTAATGAAGAAGCGCTATTAATATTAACCAAGAACAATGGATTCTATGAATTAGTTGACGGAGGGTTAATTCCGTCCAGCGGGTTTCCCAATGATTTTCTAGCTGATTTCAGTCTATATGATGGGCTTCAATTAGATAATGGAAACTATGTTTTAGGAACAATCGCTGATGGTTTCGTCTATCTAAGCGATGAAGGAGAATTGCTTTCGCAAATTGATCAAAACTCTTCGTTATCTAACAACACCGTACTATCACTTTTTGAAGATTTAGAGCATAATATATGGTTAGGGCTCGATTACGGAATAAGCTATATAAATATTGATTCGCCCTATAAGGTTTATAATGATACTAGAAGTTCACTGGGTAGTGTTTATGCATCGGCTATTCATAACAACAATCTGTATTTGGGAACCAATCAAGGGTTATTTTATAAAAAATTGGATAGTAAGAATGATTTTAGCTTCATTCCTGGAACTCAAGGCCAAGTATGGTGTTTAGAGGTTATAGATGATAGTTTGTTTTGCGGACACAACTCCGGAACCTATGTGGTTAATGGAAATCAAGCCAAAAAAGTATCCAATGTACAAGGCACCTGGAAAATAGCTAAGTTGACTAATAGACCTAATCTTTTACTACAGGGTAATTATGACGGACTATACGTATTGGAGAAGCTTAATAATACTTGGCGGCTTAAAAACAAGATAAAAGGTTTTGATAATTCATCTAGATATTTTGAGACGCTCGGTAATCAAATATTCGTGAATCATGAATATAATGGTGTTTTTGAGCTTACTGTAAATGATTCTTTTTCAGCAGTTGAAAATGTACGTATAGATACCATAATAAAAGGCTCCAATTCTGGTATTGTAAAGTACAATGGAGACTTGTTATATGCTTATAAAAAAGGCATACTAAAATACAATCGAAACAAAAAAGGCTTTTTTAAAGACAGTTTGCTTAGCAGTATATATAATGAGTCGGAATATGAGTCGGGCAAATTGGTTGTTGACAATAATGCCAACCGGTTATGGGTTTTTAACCAATCAAATATCAGCTATGTGAGTCCCGATGGACTAACCAATACACCTAAGATTAAAAGCATTCCATTAACAAAAGAGATGCGAGACGGAATTTTAGGCTATGAGAATATCATAAACCTCGATAACCAAGGAAACTATTTGTTAGGTAATACCTCGGGTTATATTGTCATTAATACAAACGGTTTGAGGGCTAAAAGCTTTGAGGTTAAGATTGATGAAGTAAGTAACGGCGGTATTTATACGGATAAAAAAAACTATAGTCTTATATCGGATGGTAGTTATAATAGTAAAGAAAATGATTTCAATTTTTCATTTTACGCCCCAGAATACAATAAATTTTCAGTAACACAATATCAATACAGGTTACTAGGAAAATATGAACAGTGGAGTGAATGGTCTGCAAAAGCCGAAGTACTTTATGAAAATCTTCCCGCTGGCGATTATGTTTTTGAAGTAAAAGGAAAAATAGGAAATGATCTTTCCAAGAACAAAGCTTCGTATTCTTTTGAAATAGCTAAACCTTGGTACATCAGCAATGTAATGGTCGTGCTTTATGTTTTAGGTGTATTGCTTTTTTCATTCTTCATGCATAATATGTACAAGCGGTATTATAAGAAACAACGTGAAAAATTAATTGAAAAAAATAAGCGTGAATTAGAATTCACACAAATACGTAGTGAAAAAGAAATCATTAGAATTAAAAATGAGCAATTAGAACTAGAAAACAAGGGTAAGGGTAAAGAATTGGCGGCCTCTACAATGAGCATAATTAAGAAGAATGAATTGTTATCGACCATTAAAGAAGAGTTGAATAAAATAGCTGATCAAGAGGCGCTTAAACCAGTAGTTAAGATTATTGATAAAAGTTTAAAGCGCAATGATGATTGGGAACTTTTTCAAGAAGCCTTTAATAACGCCGACAGTGAATTTTTAAAGAAAGTAAAAAACTTACATCCGTCTTTATCTCCAAACGATCTTAAACTATGTGCATACCTAAGATTAAACCTATCGTCTAAAGAAATAGCACAACTTTTGCATATCTCACCAAGAAGCGTCGAAATAAAGCGCTATCGATTGCGTAAAAAGCTGGATTTAAAGCACGAAGAAAACTTGGTCAACTACATTTTAGGACTTTAGTTAGTACATCATTTCTCAATTTAGCCTCAACACTTAGAATTAGAACCTCAACATTACCTATACAGTCCATTTTTAACGGTATTTTTTTTGTCTAGCGATAATAAAGAAATACGTGCCTTTTTGAGTTTTTTATTAAACAAAAGGGGGTTCATATGGTAAATTCCTAAAATTTACACCCTAAAAATGTTATGTATACTTTTTGTAGGGGTTCATTTTATGGAATTCGTATTCTTTCCATATATATTGGACCAACCAAAAAAAACTAAATGGATACACTTCAGAAAAAATTACTCCAACTAACGTTTTTATTATATACTTCATTTGCATTTAGTCAAGCAGCGAATGTTTCTGTTGTTAATGATGATAATGGGACGAAGCTAGTAGTCAATGGGGAGGACTTTATGATTAATGGTATGAATTGGGATTACATTCCAATTGGAACCAACACCGTTAATGCTAATTTTTGGAAAAAGTCTGATGACGTAATCAAGGCAGGTCTTGATACGGAGATGTCACTTTTAAAGAATATGGGTGTTAATGTGATAAGACAGTATACCGGTGTCCCTGCAAAATGGATTCGGTATATCTATGAAAACTATGGTATCTATACCATGTTGAATCATTCTTTTGGGCGCTACGGCTTAACGTTGGATGGTGTTTGGACTCCGGTAACCATTTATGATGATGAGAAGACAGCTGCTTTTCTGATGGCAGAAATGGAAGAGCTGGTTAAGGGCTATAAAGATACCCCTGGACTTCTAATGTATCTTTTAGGAAATGAAAACAACTACGGTTTGTTTTGGGCTGGGGCGGAAACAGAAGATTTTCCTGATGATGAAGGAGAAAAGCAATTTATTGGTGAAAAACGGGGTCGACCTATGTATCGACTAATGAATGAAGCCGCAAAGCTTATGAAAGCTGCTGACCCATCTCACCCCGTAGCTATTTGTAACGGAGATGTACTCTTTATTGATATAGTTGCCGAAGAATGTAAAGACGTCGATATCTATGGAACAAATACGTATCGCGGGGCTTCTTTTGGTGACATGTTTCAAGTTGTTAAAGAAAAGCTTAATAAACCTATAATGTTTACCGAGTTCGGTGCCGATGCGTTTAACGCGGTTGAGAATAAGGAAGATCAATATTCTCAGGCCTATTACATGGTAGAGAACTGGAAAGAGATTTATCAGAATGCCCCTGGTTTGGGTAAAGCCAACAATTCTATTGGTGGCTTTACATTTCAATTTAGTGATGGATGGTGGAAATTTGGTTTTGACGATAGAAAGAATGCCGATGTTCACGATAATAATGCATCCTGGTCCAATGGTGGTTATGCAAGGGATTTAGCATCGGAAGGGGCGAATAACATGAATGAAGAATGGTTTGGAATTTGTGCAAAAGGCGCTACAAACCCCAGAGGTCTGTATGAACTTTACCCTCGGGCGGCCTATTATGCTTTACAGGATGCGCATCAATTAAATCCGTATGATGAAGGAGTTAATCTTGATTTTGTAAACAATCATTTTAAAAATATTCAATTGATGGATGCCGTGCTCAAAGCACGTGGTGATAAAGCTGCCTTAACATCAGAGCAAAGTGATTTACTTCGGCTAAGTAACCTTCAAGCGAAGTTCTCAACCTTTAGCACTGGTGGTAATTTACTAACTACACCTAATAATGCAGATCCTGATGACCCGAACACCTTTCCTAATCAACTAGGTTTTGACCATATGCAATCTTACTTTATTGGTGTTGAAGGAAAACCGGCACCGAATATGAGAGCTGAGGTCAATATTAATGTTGTGGGTAATGTGGCACAAAATCCTATAAATGAAATTTTTTATGAAAATAATTCTAGACCTATAGAAGTCAACACAGATCAAGGTAATGTTCTTGTTCAAGATGTAAATAGAATAAGAGTATATCAAGCAGAATTTGAATGGAATGCGAAAGAGTTTGATTTAAGAGGTTTTTACAGAACAGGTCATTACCATTGGGGTTACGAAGGTGACTTTTTCGGTTTTTATCCTGAAGCTAATTATGGACCTAATCTTGACATTTATAATGGTGAGATCTTAGGTATGGAAGTTGATGGTAAGGGCGCTTTAAAAGGTCTAAAAGCCGCAATTGGACCTCAACTATGGTGGGGTGCTAACCCTACAATGCTTTTTAAGTACAGCACCCACCTAGGTAAGTTCGGAGTTACCGGTATTTACCATAGAGATTTCGAAAAAGACGTCGTTCTTGATGATAACGGAAGACGTTTACTAGATGTAAACCAAACGCGTAGTGGGGTTATACCCGCATGGCCTACAGAAAGAGCTTCTATCGCTATCGAAAGGGAATTTGGCAAATTTGGGATTGCTCTTGGAGGAATCTGGAGTGGTAGTCCACTTAACGATATTGCCTTTCAAGATGTTAGAGGTGAATCCGGCAATTATGTGGTGTTTGAAGATAGAATTCAATCAACGGACAACTGGGGCGGTAAGGTTAAAATAACCTATGAAGGCGGAAAGTTCAACTGGTACGGCCAAGCGGCTGCCATGGGGCTCATCGCGAACGGGGGTGCAGACCAAACATTGACCTTTACAGGTTGGAAATTAAGAGATTCAGGTAGCGGCAATCAAACGAACGTTTTATCGGGCTTTACATTTGCTACCGGTAATTTTCAAATTGCACCAAATTTCTTGTGGCAAAAGCCTCTGGTAAATGCAATGCCAAATGATGTTCAGGGCCCCGGTCGTTTAAGAAATATAATTGATGACCCATTTTCGGTACGAGCAAACCGTGAGACTGTAGGTGGGGAGATATTGCTGACCTTTGATCCAACACCAGGAACATGGATGTATGAGTGGGATAATGATAGATCAGAAGACGCCAAGTTCGCAGCGAATTTAGGTTTTGTGTATCGTCACCTTCCTACAACGCAAGATGCGGCTATTGGATTTTTGGCGAATCGTACTTTTTTCGCTTTTCCAAACTCTGCTCCGGCCGAAGACTTATGGGAAGTGCATTCAAGAATGGTATCTAAGCTAGGGTCCGATTTCGGAATAATCGGAAACTTCTATTACGGTAATGGTCAAGCAAATGGAGACAGTGATCGATTGATAAGACGTTTTGGTGGAGACATTAGAATGCTTTATAAAAAATGGAAAGTACAGTATACCCAGAAAATTAATGATTGGGGACCATTTGATTATCACCGCGATTTCAACCTAACCTATCCTGTACAATTGATGTTGGATATATCTACGACTCTTGGTAAACCAGATTGGTTTATTCTACCAAGCACGCAAGTCGGTATTAGAGGTACATGGCGTTCCTTGAACGAGTTTTCACCAAGGTACCTTCCTAACAATGCTCTAGAATTTGCTACGGAGCCAATTATAAGTCCGGTCGGATTTGGAAATGGTAGCGAATGGGAAATAATGACTTACGTACACATCAATATCGGGAAATAAAAGAGAAAAAAATGGAGAATAAAAAATATATCAATTTACGTTTTATAGTTCTTTTAAGTTTAGGGATTAGTATTTTTTCCGGCTGTGAAAGAGGACTCTCAGATGATGTAGAATTTGCAGAATTTCCGTCTAATGGTGATGTTTTTTTAGATGCTTTTTCATCGGGATTGGATTACTTCCCTTTTGTTGATGCAGGGGCTGATCCTGAAGCATTTAGTGTTGAAACTGAGGAGGTTTTTGAGGGAGATGCCGCCATGCGATTTGATGTACCTTCCTTTGGTAATGGTTTTGTAGGGGCTACCTTTAATACAACGGCCAAGAGAAATCTTTCGGAATTTGATGCCCTAACCTTTTATGCAAAAGCTTCACAAGCTGCATCAATTGATGCTATAGGTTTTGGAATTTCCGGAGAAACAGGTAATCAATTTCAAGTAACACTTAACGGTTTGCAAGTCAGTACAAGATGGCAAAAGTATGTAATACCGATACCAGACGCATCAAAACTAATCGCAGAAACAGGTTTGTTCTGGTTGGCGGAGGGTGCTTCTTTTGAAGGAGATGAAGGCGGTTATTCCTTGTTTTTTGATGAAATTCAATTTGAAAACCTAGGTACTATTGCCCAGCCTAGTCCTGCTATTTTTGATGGTCAAAACGCTGTAGAAAACACCTTTACTGGTTCTAGCCTTGCTGTTAGTGGACTTACCCAGACATTCAATTTAGAAAGCGGAGTCAATCAAACTGTAACCGTGGCCCCATCGTATTTTGATTTTACATCTTCTAATACCGATGTGGCTATAGTTAATGAAAGAGGCGAGATTTCTGTTGTAGGTGAAGGAACGGCTGAAATATCCGCAATTCTTGCAAACGTTGCCGCAAGTGGTAGTTTAGAGGTTATATCAGGTGGTGGATTGCAAGCAGCCCCGGCACCAACGTTACCGCAAGCAAATGTAAGTTCTATTTTTAGTGATGCCTATGTAAATGCGACTGAAAGCAATTTTACTCCTGGTTTTGGTGGCTCCACTACAGAGACTACAACAACCTCCGCCAATGGCGACGCAGTACTATCATATGTCAACAACAACTTTACCGGAATCATTTTCGATAATACTGTCGATGGCTCCGCAAGAACTTTTTTACACGTTGATGTATTTGCTCAAGAAGCAAACGTCGAAGTAGGGCTACAAATTAGAGACGTTGGGGCCAATCAAACCATAGAATCTGATAACAATGGTTTTCCAATAGCAGATGATGTCGATTTTAGGTTTACGCTGAACAACTTAACAGTTGGTGAATGGACTTCTTTTGACATTCCACTTTCAGGAGATATAGCAAATCAGAAAAATAATTTGGGGGCAATCATTCTTGTGGGCGGACCAAATTTCTTATTGGATAACATCTATTTTTTTAACGAGTAAAAGAAATTTTAAAACAGAGAAAATGAAATTAGAAAATAGATTACATAAAGTAGTAGCAACCATTGTTCTTGCAGTTTTCATGTTTGCTTGCGAAACTGAAGACGAACAAAGGGTCGTAAACTTTACACAACTCGTGGTTGCGGATGAATTTAATATAGATGGCGCGCCCAACAGCAATATCTGGGGTTTTGATATTGGTACCGGAGAAAATGGTTGGGGTAATAATGAACTTCAATATTATACGGATAGAACAAGCAATGTTAAGGTAGAAAACGGCGTGTTGGTTATTACTGCGCAAAGAGAAAATTTTGAGGGTTCTGCTTTTACTTCTGCTAGATTGCTCACTAAAGATAAATTTGAACAGCGATATGGTCGTTTTGAAGCTAGAATTCGACTTCCGTTCGGGCAAGGAATATGGCCTGCATTTTGGATGCTCGGCGCAGATATCGATGAAAATCCATGGCCGGCCGCAGGTGAAATAGATATTATGGAATACAGAGGGCAAAACCCTACTGTTCTTATTGGTAGCGTGCACGGACCTGGATACTCTGGAGGTAATGCAATTTCAAAGGAATATATTTTAGAGAATGACAGATTTGATACCGGTTTTCATGTATTTGGCGTAGAATGGGGTCCAGAAGCTGTTAATTTTTATGTGGATGATGTCTTATATAATCAAATTACACGAGAGGATGTTACCGGAGAATGGGTTTTTGATAAGCCCTTCTTTATGTTAATGAATCTTGCCGTAGGAGGCTCTTTTGTAGGCTCACCAAACGAAGAGACCATTTTTCCACAATCCATGTTGGTAGATTATGTTAGAGTCTATGAAAACACAAACGAGAACTAAAAAACAAACTAATACTAAACTATAACTATTATGAAATATTTAATGAATAAGACCAAATATATCTTCTTATTTATTTTAAGCATTTCCTTTTTGGGGTGTGAAGAAGAAGATGAGGCTAATCTACCGGAAGTAGTTGCGGGTTTTACTTTTATACAAAGTGAAACCACGGGGACCGTTACATTTACAAATATCTCGGAAGAAGCTCAGCTTTATGAGTGGGATTTTGGGAACGGTACTACTTCAACGGAAATTAATCCGATTAGAACTTTCGCTGAAGGTACTTTTACGGTTTCTTTAAAAGCTTCAAATATTGCTGGTGCATCTAATACATTTGAAGACCAGATTACTATTGATATTCCGGATACTATGCCCGATTTTGACTCCGGCTTGTTGACCAACGGAGGCTTTGAAGCAGGTGGTGACTCCTGGACTGGTAATGCATTGAACGTGCAAACAGAGGGTGGTAATAGTTTTAATTTGGCCAATGTTGAAACGGCAGGAAATCCCTTTGACGTTAATTTAAGCCAGGTCGTTGCGATTACTCAAGGCACGAACTACATTTTAACTTTTGATGCAAGTTCCGACCAAGCAAGAACAATGCTGGCAGGTATAGGATTGAACGAGGCACCATTTACCAATACGACTGTAGAGGTAGACTTAACAACCGATATGCAAACATTTACATTACAATTAAGTGCTGCGGATTTCGGTGGGGCCAATAGTCGTGTATTATTTGATATGGGAGCTGATGTTGGTACTGTAGTAATTGACAATGTATCATTAGTTGAAGGTGGAGATGGCAGTGATTCTAATACTGGAGGAAGCAGCTTTGATTCCGGCTTGTTGACCAATGGAGATTTTGAAGCCGGTGGAGAACCTTGGATAGGTAATGCATTGAATGTACAGACAGAAGGAGGCAATAGCTTCAATTTTGCTAATGTAGAAACAGCTGGAGATGCTTTTGCTGTAAACTTAAGTCAGGTCGTTGCGATTACCCAGGGAACGAACTATATTTTAACTTTTGATGCAAGTTCCGACCAAGCAAGAACAATGTTGGCTGGTATAGGATTGAACGAGGCACCATTTACCAATACGGCACCAGAGGTCAATTTGACAACCGATACCCAGACTTTTACATTGCAGTTGGCCGCCAATGACTTCGGCGGAGCCAATAGTAGAGTATTGTTTGATATGGGGGCAGCCGTAGGTACCGTGGTAATTGACAATGTATCATTAGTTGAAGGTGGAGACGGCAGTGATACCAACGGTGGAGGTTTCGATTCCGGTTTGTTGACCAATGGGGATTTTGAAGCCGGTGGAGAACCTTGGATAGGTAATGCATTGAATTTACAGACGGAAGGAGGCAATAGCTTCAATTTTGCTAATGTAGAAACAGCTGGAGATGCTTTTGCCGTAAACTTAAGTCAGGTTGTAGCAATTACCCAGGGCACGAACTATATCTTAACTTTTGATGCAAGTTCCGACCAAGCAAGAACAATGTTGGCTGGTATAGGATTGAACGAGGCACCATTCACCAATACGGCACCAGAGGTCAATTTGACAACCGATACCCAGACTTTTACATTGCAGCTGGCCGCCAATGACTTCGGCGGAGCCAATAGTAGAGTATTGTTTGATATGGGGGCAGCCGTAGGTACTGTAGTAATTGACAATGTATCATTAGTTGAAGGTGGAGATGGCAGTGATACCAACGGTGGAGGTTTCGATTCCGGTTTGTTGACCAATGGGGATTTTGAAGCTGGCGGAGAACCTTGGATAGGTAATGCATTGAATGTACAGACGGAAGGAGGCAATAGTTTTAACTTTGCAGATGTACAAACTGCAGGAGACCCTTTTGCCGTAAACTTAAGTCAGGTTGTAGCAATTACCCAGGGAACGAACTACATTTTAACTTTTGATGCAAGTTCCGACCAAGCAAGAACAATGTTGGCCGGTATAGGATTGAACGAGGCACCATTTACCAATACGGCACCAGAGGTCAATTTGACAACCGATACCCAGACTTTTACATTGCAGCTGGCCGCCAATGACTTCGGCGGAGCCAATAGTAGAGTATTGTTTGATATGGGAGCAGCTGTGGGTACAGTTGTTATAGACAATGTTTCTCTTGTAGAAGGTGGAGATGGTAGTGACACCAATGGTGGGGGAAGTAGTTTCGATTCTGGCTTGTTGACGAATGGGGATTTTGAGAATGGCGCAGCTCCTTGGATCCAAGGGGTCGACGACAATAATCCAGCACCGGTTGTTACAGAAAATGGAAATACTTTTTATTCCATAAATGTAACGAACCCTGACCCAGGAGCTCCTTTTGTAGTCAATCTCAGTCAAAAACTTGAAATCACGCCAGAAGCAACATACACTTTAACATTCGATGCGTGGTCAGATACAAACAGGTCTATAATTGCTGGTATTGGTTTAAGTGGTGGAGACTTCTCAAATACAAATGAAGCTGTAAATATTACCACGACTAGAGATACCTATTCTGTGACCTTGACAGCGACAGGCTTTGGAGATGCTACTTCTAGGGTTTTATTTGATTTAAATGCTGAAGCGGGTCTTGTAAATATTGATGATGTATCATTAGTATTGGATAACTCTGGATCTGGCGGCGGCGGTACTTGTACACCTCCCGCTGCAGGTGAGTTTATTACTGATGGAGGTTTTGAGCAGAATGCAGGATGTTGGCAGTTGATCAACAACGGTGGAACCGTTACAATTTCTACAACGGTTAATAATGGAGGTAGTAATTCTGGTCAAATCAAAACAACACCAGGTAGCAATCCGGCCCTTAAACAAGAACGTGTTGGAGCAGGAACCATAACTCCTAATACAACTTACGTCGTGCAGTTCGACATTCAGGCAAGTACAACCGATCTACCTGCAGATGGTGCTGTTTTTCAAGCATTCACTTTTTCTGAGCCAGCCGAAGGTTCAACTGATCCGGCGGTACAGCATGTTCTAGTGACAGGTGACGCTAGTTTTCCAACGACATGGGAAACCAGAACATATACATTTACCACGGCTGCTAGTGTAGATGGTGGTGTGTCCTTACTATTAGAACTAGTTTGCGGCGGTGCAGGAACATGCACTGGAACAATTAATATCGATAATGTTTCTATTACGGCTCAATAGAATAGAAGAGTATCCTATCGTTGATACGACGGATATAGAATAGATGTAAAATAAAAGGCTAGTTAGAAATGTGTTCAACTAGCCTTTTTCAACCAAAATCAATCAAAAAGAGGTGTCACCTTGTGGTACTTTAAAAAGTTGAACCAATCAATGAGTTCCAAAGAAATTACAGGCAAACAAATCAAGTTCGAAAATGAAAATTTTTATAAAATTTCGAATAGCGATAAAATGCGACCATTTTTTATGAGCATTGTAAGTGATTCCAATCACTGGATGTTTATTTCTAGTAACGGGGGGTTAAGTGCCGGGCGAAAAGATAGTGATAACGCGCTTTTTCCTTACTATACGGACGATAAGATTACCGAGTCTTATGATAACACAGGAAGCAAAACAATTTTTCAAGTAACGGTATCTGATACCATTAGAATATGGGAGCCATTTTCTGAGCGATATACAGGGGTGTTCGCAATAACGCGAAACTTATATAAAAACGAGTTTGGAAACAAAGTAGTTTTTGAAGAAATAAATCATGATTTAGGGCTAACTTTTCAATACCAATGGAATTCAAGCGACCGTTTTGGCTTCGTTAGAAAAAGTAAAGTAGTTAACCATTCTGGTAAGGCTATTCAGATTAAGGTTTTAGACGGAATTCAAAATATTATGCCTTATGGTGTTGGGGCCAGCACCCAACAGGTGAGTAGTAATTTGGTCGATGCTTATAAGCGAAGTGAGCTGATACAGGATTCCCAACTCGGAATTTTTGCGCTTAGTGCTATAATAGTGGACAAAGCTGAACCAAGTGAGGCCTTAAAAGCGAATGTAGTTTGGAATTTAGGTCTAGATAATCCCAAAATCCTTTTGTCCTCATTACAACTCAATGCCTTTAGAAGCGGAAACATCGTTCATGAAGAGATTGATGTAAAAGCCGAGAAAGGAGCTTATTTTATTGTTACCGACTTTAAACTTCAAGCCGATGAAGAAAAAAAATGGGCACTAGTTGCCGATGTGAATAAGAGTTCAGCAAAGGTTCTTGATTTATCCAAAGAACTGGTAAAAAATAAAAACCTAAATAAAGAGGTTTTTGAAGACATAGCTCTTGGTACTAGAAATTTGATAAAGCTTACCAATGCTTCTGATGGAAAGCAGCTTACTGCCGATAAAAGAAGTAATACGAGACATCATTCCAATGTGATGTTCAACATCATGCGCGGCGGAATTTTTGATAGTAACTATACGATTGAAAAAGACGACTTTCAGCATTATCTGGAAAAAGCAAATAAAAATGTTTTTTCGAGCAAAACAGAAGTTCTAGATGAGCTGCCAACTCATTTTTTATATAAAGAATTAAAAGAACTTGCCGAAAAAAATAATGACAGCAATTTTAAGAGGCTATGTCTTGAGTACTTGCCTTTAAAATTTAGTCGAAGACATGGCGACCCAAGTAGACCATGGAATAGATTTTCAATCAATACCACTACGGAAGAGGGCGATAAAGTCTTAGACTATGAGGGTAACTGGCGCGATATATTTCAGAACTGGGAGGCTTTGGCACATTCTTACCCCGAGTTTATAGAGGGTATGATACATAAGTTTTTGAATGCTTCCACTTTTGATGGTTACAATCCCTATCGAGTGACCAAAGATGGTTTTAATTGGGAAATTATTGAACCAGATGATCCATGGTCATACATTGGTTATTGGGGCGATCACCAGATTATATACCTATTAAAATTCTTGGAGTTTAGCGAAAATCACTATCCTGGTGAATTGGCTAAATATTTTGGCCAAAAAATCTTTGTATATGCCAATGTACCGTACAAGATTAAGAGCTACACCGATATCTTAAAAAATTCCAAGGACACTATTGTTTTTGATGAAGAATTAGATACTCAAATTAATAAAGAGAGAATTAAAGTAGGTGCCGATGCTGCACTTTTAAAGAATCAAAATTCAGAAATCTATAACGTAAACCTCCTTGAAAAACTCTTGGCGACAGTGTTGGCAAAGGTATCCAACTTTATTCCTGAAGGGGGTATCTGGATGAATACCCAGAGACCGGAGTGGAACGATGCAAACAACGCCCTAGTGGGCAATGGAGTGTCTATGGTGACTTTGAATTACCTAAGAAGGTTTTTGAGTTTCTTTGAAAAATTGATGGAAGAAGCTCCTTCGGAGCACTATGAGGTTTCCAAAGAAGTAATAACTTTTTTCAATGAAGTCAGGTCGACCCTGAGTGCAAATATCTCCAAGCTTTCTGGAAAAATATCCAATGCTGATAGAAAGAAAGTGATGGATGGTTTAGGCAATGCAGGAAGTGATTTTCGGAATCTTATTTACAAAAAGAGTTTTACTTCCAAAACAGGAAAACTTACCAAAGAAGATGTTTTACAGTTCATTCAAATAACGTCAATACATTTAGAACATAGTATACGAGCCAATAGAAGGGATGACAATCTCTATCATGCCTATAACTTAATGACCGTTGAAAATGAAACTGATGTTTCCATTTCGCACTTATCCGAAATGTTAGAAGGTCAAGTAGCTGTATTGAGTTCTGGTTATATTTCGGCGAAAGATTCGTTAGCGTTATTAGATGGCTTAAAGCGTAGTGCTTTGTTTAGAGAGGATCAATATAGTTATCTACTTTATCCTAATAAGGAGCTGGCCAAGTTTGTCAATAAGAACAATATTCCCTCAGATAGTATTGAAAATTCGGCTTTAGTACAGCGACTTTTAAAAGATGGGAATTCAAAAATTGTCGAAAAAGATAATGATGGAAATTACCATTTTAATGGTTCGTTCAATAATGCCGACAGCTTGAAAGAAGCTTTAGCAGCCTTGCCCAAAGAACTTTATGGAGAACTGATTCAAAAAGACAGAGAATTATTGTTGTCAGTCTTTGAAGAAATATTTGATCATAAATCTTTTACAGGTCGATCAGGAACTTTCTTTGGTTATGAAGGTTTAGGGTCCATTTATTGGCATATGGTCTCTAAATTGCTTTTGGCTGTTCAAGAAACTTGCCTAAGGGCTATCGAAGAAAAAGAAGATGAAGAGACCATAGGTAGATTATTAGAACATTACTACGAAATTAATGAAGGTATTGGTGTACACAAATCTCCAGAATTATATGGCGCTTTCCCTACCGACCCTTATTCACATACTCCTGCAGGTAAGGGAGCACAACAGCCAGGAATGACAGGTCAAGTAAAAGAAGATATCTTGAGCAGGTTTGGTGAGCTTGGTGTTTTTGTTAGACAGGGGAGGGTAGTTTTTAAACCAAATTTGTTACGAAAAGAGGAGTTTTTGAAAAATCCGTCAACTTTTGAATATCTCGCCATAAATGGCAAAGAAGATAAGATTGAATTAGAAAGAAATGAGCTTGCATTTACGTATTGTCAAGTGCCAGTAGTATATAAAACTGCCGGTAAAGATAGTTTGATTGTCTTTTTTAATGACAACTCAAGAGCTGAGTTTACTAATTTGTCATTAGATGTGCCAACGAGCAAGAAAATTTTCGGAAGAACTGGTGAGGTCAAGCAAATTCTCGTCGAGATTAAGAAGTAAATATTGAACTGAAAAAACAGAAAATTATGAAAAACTACTTTAAAATAGTCACCTTTATCATTATGACATTGGTAGTTTTTTCATGTAAAAAGAATACCAATTCAGAAAGTAAAACAACCACAGTGAGCCAAGAATTGAGCAAAAGTGCAGAAGATATTTTAGGGAACCCTAAATACCTAGCTATGTCATATGGAGGATATAGAGAAGTTGATCATGATATAGAACCGACCATAGCGCAATTAAAAGAAGACATGAAGATTTTGAGTGCTATGGGCGTTAAAATATTGCGAACCTATAAAGTGCATCTACCACATGCATCAAATGTTTTAAAAGCAATTAGTGAACTAAAACAAGAAGATGCAAGCTTTGAAATGTATGTAATGCTTGGTGCTTGGATTGACTGCAAAAATGCTTGGACCGATATGGAGCCGGACCATAATCAGGAAAGTGAACGTAATGCCGTCGAGATTAAAGAAGCGGTAAGGTTGGCCAATAAATATCCAGATATTGTTAAGGTTATTGCCGTAGGCAATGAGGCCATGGTAAAATGGGCCGCTAGTTATTATGTGCAGCCATGGGTAATTTTAAAATGGGTGGATCATCTTCAAGAGTTAAAAAAATCTGGAACGCTTTCAAAAGACCTTTGGATTACCAGCTCAGATAACTTTGCATCTTGGGGCGGTGGAGATACCGAATACCATGTAGAAGATTTGAATAAGTTGATAGCAGCGGTAGATTTTCTTTCAGTGCATACCTACCCAATGCATGATACACATTACAATCCTGTTTTTTGGGGTGTTTTAGAATCTGAAAAAGAATTGTCGGAGGTAGAAAAAATTGATGCGAATATGCTTAGGGCGAAAGAATATGCCATGTCTCAGTATAATAATGTTCGAAATTATATGAAGAGTTTAGGTGTAGATAAACCTATTCATATTGGAGAAACGGGTTGGGCAACTACGTCAAACGGGCACTATGGTCCAGAGGGTTCTAAGGCTACCGACGAATATAAAGAAGCATTGTATTATAAGCATATGAGAGAATGGACCAATGAAGAAGGAATAGCGTGTTTTTACTTTGAAGGTTTTGACGAACAGTGGAAGGATGCTGCCAACCCTTTAGGTTCAGAAAATCATTTTGGATTGATAAACCTTAAAAGTGAAGCTAAATATGCTATTTGGGATTTGGTGGATAAAGGAATTTTTGAGGGTCTCACTAGAGATGGTAAACCAATTACTAAAACTTTTAATGGAGACAAAGATGAATTAATGAAAGAGGTTTTAGTTCTACCTTACAAACAATGAGCAACAGGCAATCACATAACAATATTGTATCCTTAAAAGCGAATGGAATTTGCTTATTAATTGTCTTCATAACCTTAATGCTAATTGGTTGTATGGATAAAGAAGAAAAATTGCAAGTCACGGTATATGAGACAAATGCTAACGGTAAAAAGTTAGAGAAAACAACAGAATTTTCAAACGCTGATAATGCTATACAACTTACAGTATTGCCAAATGAAGAATACCAAAAGATTACTGGTTTTGGAGGCTCTTTTACCGAATCTTCAGCACATCTATTAAATCAACTAGGAAAAGAAAATAGGCAAGAAATCATAGAAGCTTATTTTGGAGAGAACGGGGCAAAATATTCTTTGACGCGAACCCATATGAATTCTTGTGATTTTTCCCTAACTAACTATTCCTACGCGCCGGTAGAAGGTGATTTAGAGTTAGAGCATTTTAGTATTGCAGAGGATAAAGACGATATTATTCCTATGATTAAAGATGCTATGAAGGTGTCAAAAGAAGGTTTTAAAATTCTATCCTCACCTTGGACGGCTCCACCATGGATGAAAGATAATAAGGATTGGAGAGGTGGAAAATTACTGCCAGAATACAATGACACTTGGGCGCTATTCTTTTCAAAATATATTGAAGCCTATAAAAATGAGGGTATTGATATTTGGGGATTTACTGTTGAAAACGAACCTCTCGGAAACGACAATAACTGGGAGAGTATGCATTTTACCGCTCAAGAAATGACCCAGTTTGTACAAAACCATTTAGGGCCAAAATTAGAAAGTGAAGGGCATAAAGTTAAGATATTGGGCTATGATCAAAATCGCGAGCACCTAAATGAATGGGTAGATACGATGTTTGCAAGTGAAAATACTTCAAAATATTTTGACGGAACCGCTATTCACTGGTACGCCAGTACCTATGAGGTTTTTCCAGAAGCCTTACAGTATGCACATGAGAAAGCGCCTAATAAACATTTAATACAGACAGAGGCTTGTGTAGATGCAGAAGTGCCAAAATGGAAAGATGATGCCTGGTATTGGCAGAAGGAAGCTACTGATTGGGGTTGGGATTGGGCACCTGAAAAAGATAAACACCTACACCCAAAATATGCGCCAGTCAATAGATACGCAAGAGATATTATAGGTTGCTTAAACAATTGGGTAGATGGTTGGATAGATTGGAATATGGTGTTAGATAAACAAGGCGGACCAAATTGGTTTAAGAATTGGTGTGTTGCCCCGGTAATTGTTGACCCAGAAAACGATGAAGTTTATTTTACACCTATCTATTATACAATGAGCCATTTTAGCAAGTTTATACGACCGGGTGCCACAAGAATAGGTTTAACTATGACGGACGATTTAATTATGGCAACGGCTTGTAAAAACCCTGATGGTTCTATTGCTGTTGTGATATTTAATCAGGATGAAGAAAAAAAAGACTTATCAATTTCTTTAGGTGAAAGAAATACCACTATACAAATAGATGCTAAAGCTATTCAAACGATAATTATAAATGAGGTAACCAAATAGCAATTATTTACGCTACCAACTAAACAAACAACTATGAGTCAAGTAAAAACCCTTTCAAAAGATAAAGTCCCCATGGGGCAAAAAGCGGCCTTCGGAGCTGGTCACTTTATATTGAATATCTTACCAGGAACACTGGGAGTGTTTATCCAGTTCTTTTTACTTACAGCCTGGGGCGTAGACCCTTTGTGGGCTGGACTGTTAGGGGGCTTGCCTAGAATATTCGATTCTATAACAGATCCGATAATGGGTTTCATTTCTGACAATACAAAATCAAGATGGGGCCGAAGAAGACCTTATATTTTTATAGGTGCCATTATAAGTGGAATACTCTTCTTTTTAATGTGGCAGATTGATGACAATGCTTCACAATCTTATATTATTTGGCATGTAATGGTACTTCAATTGTTATTTCTTATCGGTAATACCATGTTTGCAACTCCACTTGTTGGACTGGGTTATGAAATGACTTCAGATTATAATGAGCGTACACGCTTAATGGCCTTTTCGAATACTATGGGCCAAATAGCTTGGATTATTGTGCCATGGTTATATGTCATTATTCCAGATACAAAAACATTTAATACACAAACAGAAGGTGTAAGAACAATGGCACTAATTGTTGGGGCAATGTGCATCATATTTGGTATTCTGCCGGCGATATTTTGTAAGGGTATAGACTCTGCAAATATGGAAAATCGCGTAGCAATAAATTTTAGAACCTTAGCATCTAATTTAAAAGAGTTATTAAAGGGCATCGTTCAAGTTTCAAAGAATAAACCTTTTATGAAGTTATGTGGAGCCACTTTTTTAGTCTTTAATGGATTTCAGTTGGTAGCAGCTTTTGGGGTTTTTATCATAGTATTTTATATGTATAGCGGTAGCTATGAGTTGGCAGGCACATGGCCAGCTTGGTTCAATACCATTAATGCGATGATTACGGCATTTTTAGTTATACCTATTATTTCTAGAATGGCGAACAAATGGGGAAAGCGAAAAGCGTTTATCATATCTACAGTTTTATCCATTATTGGGTATATCTTAAAATGGTGGGGCTTTGATAAAGAACTAAATAGTGAGTTCAACCAAACGGGATTAGGTGAAAGTTTAAACTCTGGTATTGGTTCTCTTTTCGAGTGGTTGAATCCTACTCTTGATAGTATTGGCATGTCATGGTTTTCAATAGATCCTGGGAGCGAAGTACCATGGTTAATTTTTGTACCAATTCCATTAATTGCTTTTGGTATGGGAGGTTTATTTACGTTAATGATGTCTATGACTGCTGATGTATGTGATTTGGATGAATTGAAAAACGGTATGCCAAGAAAAGAAGGCACTTTTGGCGCTATCTACTGGCTAATGGTTAAAATAGGGCAGTCCATCGCACTTGTTTTAGGTGGTGTTATTTTGAGTATTGTAGGATTTGATCCCAATGTAACGGAACAAACTCTTGACACTATGACCAATCTTAGAATAGCAGATATAGTAGTACCTTCTGTAACTGCTGCATTGGCCGTATGGGTAATGTGGAAGTATAGTCTAAACGAATCTAGGGCCAAAGAAATTAAGGCTGAATTAATAGAGCGTAGAGGAGAATTGTAATCTAATTTTTAACTAAGAACACCATAATGTCATATAGAGAAGGTCATCATTTTTCACTTGCAAAGCATACTTATAAAGGACATGCAGGAGTAGATTTCACTAAAATTTCTGAAGATGAGTTGCGTAAATTATGGATAGAGACCATGCAAAATGGAATGCACGGCCTTTGTTTTAGTATGTATGAAGATGGCCAGAAGCCAGGTGATGTTATTACAGTAGAACAAGTACAGCGTAGGATAGAAATAATTAAGCCATATACAAAATGGGTTCGTTCATTTTCGTGTATTGAAGGAAACGAGCACATACCGCGGGTTGCCAAAAAGAATGGTCTTAAAACTTTAGTTGGGGCCTGGTTGGGCGATGATTTAGAGATGAACGAAACGGAGATTGAGGCATTAATAGCCTTAGCTAAAGAAGGCTGTGTAGACATCGCAGCAGTTGGCAACGAAGTTTTGTATAGAAACGATTTAACCAAAGAGCAGCTTTTAGGCTATATAAATCGTGTAAAGCAAGCTTTGCCCGATGTTCAAGTTGGGTATGTGGATGCGTACTATGAGTTTACGCAACATCCTGAAATTGTAGATGCTTCCGATGTTATCTTATCCAATTGTTATCCCTATTGGGAGGGCTGTCCAATTGAACACTCTTTAGGGCATATGCAACAAATGTTCGGTCAGGCAACCGATGCCGCCAGGGGCAAAAAGGTTATAATTACCGAAACAGGTTGGCCAAGTCAGGGGAGCAGCTTAAAAGGAGCTGTTTCAAATGCCGAGAATGCCATGAAATACTTTATAAACACTCAAGTTTGGGCTGCAAAAGATAATGTTGAGGTATTTTATTTTTCATCTTTTGATGAATCTTGGAAAGTAGGAGCAGAGGGCGATGTAGGAGCATATTGGGGACTTTGGGATAAGAATGAAAAACTAAAGTTTTAAATTTCAAAGGTCTTTTTAGATCGAAATTGGCTTTTCATAAATATTTATTGGAGTAAAATGATTTTCAGATTTAAGATTCAATTAAATTTGTAAAACCATTATGAGTTTCCCCATAAATTTTTCGATTGCCCAACCAACAATGAGCGGATTTTTCAAAGCTGAACTAAAGGATAAGTTTTTGCATTACGCCTCAGAAAGAGACGATTATTTTGAAATGCAATTGCTTTATGACGAGTTTTTACGGCCCAATTACAGTCTTGAATTTGCTGAGAAATTAGTTCGTGAGATTATCGATTTTAATCCAGAACTTTTGGATATCATGAGTGGTAATGGCGCCAAAATATTCATGCTCTCGGCAACGGCCATTACAGAAGATTTTGTTGAAGAGGGTGGCTTTAAAGACATCTATATCGCAGAAGAAGAAAAATGGGATGTGTTTTTAGAGCAACTATCAAATACTCGAAAACTCAGCATAGCCGAAAAAGTAGATCTTGGAAAAACAGAGAAAACCTCATATGGTAGAGAGCGCAAGCTATTATTTATGCTAGTCGGCGCTGTAGTGATAAGTTTTTTATTTACGCTTTTTAGTATTTTTAAAAGTGTCTTTTCTGAATCGGAACAAATTTCTTCAGATGAGTTAGAAGAGCGATTAGTAGAGATGCAGCTTCAAAATTACAAAGAACAAGAAAAGCTTAAACAAGAGATTCAATTTTTAAAAGAAAAGATTGAAGATAAAGCTGTGCTGAACCAACAATAAAGTCATTGAAGTTTCTAGTTTTCAGTAGTTTTTGGTAAACAAACTTGGATGGCTTTAAAAAATAATCTAAACACTTATATTTAGGTCTATCATATAATCTCAAATCTTTTATGTCAAGGGAGCTTGAAGAACACTACCTAAATAATCTAAAACACAAGATTTTATCTTACACCAAAGTTGATGAAGAGTGGCTTTCGCATGAAATGCAGTACTATAAAAAAATTGAGTTGGGTAAAGGCGACAACTTGATTTCTGAAGGGCAACTGGTAAAACATTTCTATTATGTAGCTAAAGGTTGCATCTATTATTATAAAATTGAAAACGGCGAAAAGAAGGTATTGGAATTTTATACCGACAATGTTTTCTTCACTGATGTTCCAGCTTATGTTAAAGGCACCCCTTCCAATTATAACCTAAGTGCTACTGAGCGTACAATTCTTTATGGCATTAAAAAAACCGATGCAGAAAGTTCTTTTGATAAATCACATCAATTAGAACGTTTTGGAAGACTGTCTATGCAAGAAGCTTTTATAAAATCATTCAACCGTATTGAACGCTTAAATAGTAGGAGTAATGAAGAACGTTATGTAAGGCTGTTACAAAAAAGACCAGATTTATTCCAAAGGGTGCCACAATACCTAATAGCCTCGTATTTAGGGCTTACGCCTGTTGGTCTTTCCAAAATCAGGAAACGCCTCGGCAAAGGATAGCACTTAATTTTTGATTTGCTCACTAAGTTTTTTGTTGCTCCAGTAAATAAATACTCCTGCGGTAAAAAACATAATAATGCCATATACGGCTGGTGTAAGTGCGTAAGCTGTATTTTGTAATAGAATGGTAGCGATACTTATGCCCAATGTTCCATTTTGGATACCTCCTTCAATCGCAATAGAAATGCGCTGTTTTAGAGATAAATGGAATGCATAGCCCAAAAAATAACCAACTCCCATGGTAAGGATATTCAATGTTAGTGAAACCAAACCAGCTTGTTGTATATACGAAAAAAGCAATGCCCTTTCTTTAGCGATAACTGCCACTAGCACTAAGACAAAAAAGATACCTGAGGCCCTTTTTACAGGTTTTTCCATTTTTTGGGCAAAGTCCGGCTTTTTAGCTTTTAATAACATTCCAAATGCTACAGGAAGTATCACAATAATAAAAACCTGCATTATGGTGGCTGCTATATCCAGCTGAATTAAGGTGCCTTCACCCAGAACATATTCTAGCCCAAGATTAATTATAAAAGGGATTGTGATTAAGGTAATCAGGCTACTTATCGCCGTAAGGGAAACCGATAATGCAGTATCCCCATTTGCCAAATGCGTAATTAAATTTGAGGTAGGGCCACCAGGGCAGGCAGCCATAATAACTACGCCAATTGCTACTTCTGCAGATAGCATAAAAACAGTGATTAGCGAAAAACCGATAATTGGTAGTAGTACTAGTTGGCATACCAAACCGATCAAAACTGCTTTGGGGCGAACAAAAACCTCGACAAAGTCTTTGGTGCTCAATGATAATCCCATGCCGAACATGATTATTATGAGTGATAATGCAAGAATAGTATTGGAAATATTGTCCATAAAATTTTACGATTAGCGATACTCCATTCTAAATATAGGCATCTTTTAAGAACCGTATTTTATTATACTAGTTTAATGAGATTGGCATAAAATAATTTTAACTTGAAGAACTTATAATTTAAGAAATACAGCTATGGCAAACCAATATGTTGATTTAGATACCCTAAAGTTTTTGTTGTATAAGGTGCATAATTTAGAAGAAGTTCTTCAACAGTCTAAATACGAAGATTATGACAAAGATTCCATAGAACTATTATTGAATTCGGTAAAGGAGTTCTCTGATAAAGAGCTGTACCCATATTTTCGTGAAATGGATGAAAATCCAGCTCATTTTAAGGATGGTGAGATTGTAGTGCATCCACAGGTTAGAAAATATATGAAAGCAGGGGGGGAGATGGGTTTTATCTCAGGTGGTTTTCCGTATGAAGATGGCGGCATGCAATTGCCTTCAATGGTTATAAATGCATCTGCTTTTATACAGGATGCAGCAAATAATCATTTACCAGGTTATATAGGGCTAACTGTAGGTTCGGCCGAGTTGATCACACATTTTGGGAATAAAGAATTGAATGAAATCTACGTTCCTAAAATGCTGGAGGGTACTTGGGGCGGAACAATGTGTTTAACGGAACCTCAGGCAGGTAGTTCTTTATCTGATATTATTACATCTGCAACCCCAGATGGGGATGCCTATAAAATTCATGGTCAAAAAATATTTATTTCAGGAGGAGACTATCAGGGCGCTGAAAATATTGTCCATTTAGTATTGGCCAGGGTAAAAGGTGCTCCTGCTGGTACTAAGGGCATATCCTTGTTTGTAGTCCCTAAAAATAGACCTGATAAAAACGGAACCCTTACACCAAATGATGTACAGACAGTTGCAGATTTCGAAAAAATGGGACAGCGCGGATACTGCACTACCCATCTCTTTTTTGGAGATAAAGAAGATTGTAAAGGTTGGTTGGTCGGTGAGGAGAACAAAGGCCTTAAATACATGTTTTTAATGATGAACGGGGCAAGAATAGCTGTTGGCAGGGGTGCTGCGGCAATAGCTTCGGCTGCCTACCAGGCTTCTCTTAATTATGCCAACGAACGGGCGCAGGGTAGAAAGTTGACCAGTACGGGCAAAAAAGATGCCAATGAAGAGCAGACCTTGATTATTAATCATCCAGACGTCAGACGAATGCTATTACTGCAAAAAGTAGTAACGGAAGGTTCATTAAGCCTAGTGTTTTTAGCGGCAAAATATCACGATTTATCACAATCACATGCCGATAAAGAAGAGCGGGAGAAATATAATTTATTGCTTGAGATTATGACTCCTGTCGTAAAAACATATCCATCTGAAATGGGTAGGATAGCTGTTGATAACGGATTGCAAATTTTAGGGGGATATGGTTTCTGTTCAGATTATGTATTGCAGCAATACTTTAGGGATATTCGTATTTCAGCTTTGTATGAAGGCACCACAGGAATTCAATCACAAGATTTGTTAGGCCGAAAAATAACGATACATAATGGAAAAGCATTACAGTTGCTTTCAGAAGAAATAACAAATTCCATAAAGGCAAGTATGGCTCACACAGCATTAGCTCCTCATGCAAAAAAACTAGCTGAAAAGTTAGAGTTGACCCAAAAAGTACTCAAATCACTAATGGGGTATGCAATGAAAGGTGATTATGAACGCTTTTTGGCAGATGCAACACCCTTTATGGAGTTTTTCAGCAACATCGTATTGGGCTGGGTATGGTTGGGTATCGCCGAAGAAGCCCAAAATGCATTGCTAACCGGCAGCAAAGAAAATAGCGTGGAGTTTTACGAAAATAAGATTCATGCTATGCGATTCTACTTTAAATATGAATTGCCAAAAACAAACGGATTGGCCGAAATATTAATGGATGAACAGGCTCTAACGGTCGGAACTAATGAAACCATTTTCAAATAATAAAAGGACTTAGGAAAGTATGGGTATAAAACAAAAATTTGAACTCACGGGGAAAGTAGCAATTGTAACAGGTTCAAGCAAAGGTGTTGGACTTTCAATTGCTAAAGGATTGGCAGAGAATGGTGCCAAAGTGGTCATTAGCAGTCGAAAGCAGGAGGCAGTAGAAACCGTTGCCAAAGAATTTAATTTGGCTGGTTTGGAAGCTATTGGAATAGCTTGCCATATTGGTGATGAAGCGCAGCGCAAAGCATTGGTGACAAAAACTATAGAAGAGTATGGACGAATTGATATTTTGGTAAACAATGCGGCGATCAATCCATTTTACGGGCCTTTAGAGACTTCAGGGGAAGAGGTTTTTGATAAAATAATGAACGTTAATGTTAAGGCACCCTGGTTGCTTTCCAATCTCGTGCAACCATACATGAAAGAAAATGGAAGCGGCAGTATTATAAATATTTCTTCTGTTGAAGGTATTCACCCTGGCTTTAGATTGGGCCTATATAGTATGACCAAATCAGCGTTGATAATGCTCACTAAAAACCAGGCAAAAGAATGGGGCAGATATGGTATCCGTTCAAATGTGGTCTGCCCGGGGCTAATTAAAACAAAGTTTAGCGAAAGTTTATGGTCCAATGAAAAACTGGTCGCCGGTTATAACCAAATGGTGCCGCTACAACGAATGGCAGAACCAGATGAGATGGCTGGGTTGGTGATGCTTTTAGCTTCTGATGCGGGTTCTTATATGACAGGCGGAGTATATGCCGCTGATGGGGGGTATTTAATTTCAGGATAAAAAGCGAATATGAATTTTGAGTATAGTGAAAAGTCAGTTGCGCTTCAAAAAAAATTGGAGCAATTTATTGCCGATTACATCACTCCAGTTGAAAAGGAGGTTGAAACATTTCATTTAGATCCTGCCAATGCTTGGAAAAGATGGCCTGGTCTTGAAGGGTTAAAACAAAAAGCTAAAGATGCCGGTTTGTGGAATTTATTTCTTCCGAAGTCTTATGGCGATTTAAGCCCTGGACTGACGAATATGGAATATGCGCCTTTAGCAGAGATTATGGGCCGTATTTTATGGTCTTCAGAAGTATTTAATTGCAGTGCTCCCGATACCGGTAATATGGAAGTGTTGGCAAAATATGGCACACCTGAACAGCAAGAGCAGTGGCTAAAACCACTGATGAACGGAGCAATTCGTTCGGCTTTTTTAATGACAGAACCAGATGTAGCTTCCTCCGATGCTACCAATATTGAAACTTCAATTGTTGCTGACGGCGATGATTATGTGATTAATGGAACAAAATGGTGGTCGTCTGGTGCAATGGACCCAAACTGTAAAATTGCTATTGTCATGGGAAAAACAGATTTTGATGCCCCAAGACACTTACAGCAAAGCATGATTTTAGTGCCTATGGATACTCCTGGGTTAGAAATTGTAAGACCTCTTAAAGTTTTTGGTTATAACGACTCCCCTGAAGGCCATGCCGAAATAATATTAAAAAACGTGCGTGTCCCAAAACAAAACCTATTGGTCGGTGAAGGACAAGGTTTCGCGATTGCACAAGGACGCTTAGGTCCTGGTAGAATACACCATTGTATGCGATTAATAGGTATGGCGCAGCGCTCATTAGAAGTAATGTCTGCTCGTACTACCGAACGTAAACCTTTCGGTAGGACTTTGGATACGTATAGCAGTATTCGGCAAGACATCGCAAATTCTGCCTGCGAGATAACTCAAACACGATTACTGGTATTGTCCGCTGCCGATAAAATGGACCGTTTAGGTAATAAAGAGGCTAAAGATTTAATCGCAATGATCAAGATTGTCACTCCAAATATGACCTTACGTGTGGTGGATAGAGCCATACAGATTATGGGTGGTAGGGGAGTAAGTAGCGATACGCCCTTAGCACACTTTTTTGCAGCCGCAAGAATGCTGCGTTTAGCGGATGGCCCCGATGAAGTACATATGAGTCAGCTAGGTAAGAATATTATTAAAAAATATGCCAAAGGATAAAAATGGGTCATAATCAACATACAAAACCAGTTAGGGAAGGAGAAGAGTTAAATGCAAAAAATTTAAAGGACTTCTTGCGAAATCACGACCTAATAGAAGATGAGAAAAGTGAATTAAAGGTTTCTCAATTTTCTAATGGCTTTTCTAATCTTACCTACCTTTTACATATTGAGAACAAGGAATATGTTTTAAGGCGCCCACCCTTTGCGGCTCCCAAACGAGGTCATGATATGGGTAGGGAATATAAAGTGATTCATAAACTCAATGCCGTTTTTGAAAAAACCCCAAAAGCGTTTGCTTATACGGAGGATAAAACGATTATTGGAGCTCCTTTTTATATAATGAGTAGGGTTTCTGGTGAGATTTTAACGGCAAAGGAAGCACATAAAAGAAGTGTTGGTCTAACCGAATTTAAGACAATTTCAAACACATGGTTAGATACATTTGTTGCCTTTCATGATATAGATTATAAGGAAGCAGGATTAATAGATTTGGGAAAACCAGAAGGTTATGTAGAGCGACAAGTCACCAATTGGGGTAAGCAATATTTGGCCGCAGCTACCCATGATGTGCCAGCTGCGAAAAAAGTAATGCAATGGATGAAAGATAACCAACCCACAGAATATGACCATACAATTATTCATAACGACTTTAAGTATGATAATGTGGTATTTAAAGATGATTCTTGGAGAGAGATTTCGGCTATTTTGGATTGGGAAATGTGCACATTAGGAGACCCTTTAATGGATTTAGGAACTTCTTTGGGATATTGGACAACCATATCAGACCCAGATTTTATGAAGCAAGGTCTGCAGTCGCCAACGGTAATGGAGGGCAATCCGTCGCGAACAGAGATTGTTGAGCAATACGCACTCAAGAGTGGTCGAAATATAGACAATCTGACTTTCTATTATGCTTACGGATTATTTAAGATAGCGGTGATCGCACAACAAATTTTTTATAGGTATAAACATGGGCATACTAGTGACCCCAAGTTTGCTTATTTGGATAAAGCATCAGAATTATGTTGCAACACCGCTTGGCAAGCAATTCAGAAAAACCAAATAGACAGTTTATTTTAAACCCTATGGCGAAAGAATCTTTTTTAGAAATTAATAAGGCGCAATTTCAAAGGTTTATGAAATTGCCAATGGATACTCCGGTGGTTATGTTGAATTTATTGAAGTTTAAGGAAAAAGTTTCTGAAACAGGCTTGTCTGGTGAAGCTTCCTATAAAGAATATATGAAAGCAGCGACTCCTTTTTTTGCCAAAGCTAATGCAGAAGTTCTTTTTATGGGAAAACCCGAGACAATGCTTATCGGTCCAGAGAGTGAAGGTTTGTGGGACAAGGTACTATTGGTGAAATATGATACCATTGCCGGTTTTCTTGGTATGGTACAGGCAGAGGGTTATCCTAGCCATTTAAGAGCAAATGCATTGCAAGATTCGAGATTAATTCATTGTAAATGGTAATTGAAGACATAAGATATGAACCTAGATACTAAAGTAGTGATAATAACAGGTGCGGGCAGCGGTATTGGTGCCGCTACTGCAAAGCTTTTTGCGACACATAATGCGAATGTAATTGTCTCGGACATCAATTTAGAAAGTGCCCAAATGGTCGTTGATGAAATCATTGCTGAAGGTGGAAATGCTTCGGCGATTAAAACTGATGTTACCCAATTTGAAGAGGTAGAAACTTTAATTAAAAAAACCGTTGAGCATCATGGCAGACTAGATGTTATGGTTAATAACGCGGGCATTGGCGGTAAAAACCAATTAAGGACTGCAGATCATACCCATGAAGATTGGCATAATGTAATCGCCGTTAACCAAACGGGAGTATTTTATTGTATGAAACTGGCACTTCAACAAATGGTAAAGCAGCGAAATGGGAATATAATCAATGTGGCCTCGCTAGCGGGTTTAAAGGCCTCGGGAAACAATCTTTCATACAGTGCTAGTAAATTTGCGGTTGTGGGAATGACCAAATCAGCTGCATTGGAATATGGTAGAAAAAACATTCGTATTAATGCCGTCTGCCCTGGTTTTACCAACTCTGCACTTCTAGACCAATTGCTTTCGGTCAGTCCTGATATGGGTGATAAGTTAAAACGATTTATCCCCATGGGAAGATTTGGTGAAGCGACTGAAATTGCTGAAGCAATTTGCTGGTTGGCATCCGAAAACTCAAAATTTATAACTGGTCAAACAATCACCTTAGATGGTGGAACATCCTTATAAAATATGGAGAATATAAATCTGATAAAAAAAGAAGGTTACGCCATAGTTCAAATGAACCGTGGAAAAGTTAATGCTATCAATCGTCAAATGGTTCTTGAGCTGCAAAAAACATTTGAATCCTTAGCGTTAGATTCTGATACAAAGGGTGTTATTTTAACAGGGCAGCCCAATTACTTTTCAGCTGGCTTAGACTTAATTGAATTATTTCAATATGATAAAGAAGAAATTACAGAATTCTTTAGCGCATTTGGCAGTTTGTACCTGCAATTAGTCCAATTTAAAAAGCCCTTTATTTCAGCAATTACAGGGCATTCGCCAGCTGGAGGTACCGTTTTGGCCGTAACAAGTGATAACCGATACATGGCACAAGGAGAAAAATATGTTATCGGTTTAAATGAAGTTGCGGTAAATATTCAAATCAGTCAAAACCTAACTGAAATATATGCTTTTTGGATGGGCGATGGGTTATCGAGCAGGTATATCCTTGAGGGTAAATTATTGAATGGTGGCGAAGCACTAGCAGCTGGTTTGGTTGATGAGTTGGTCCCGTTGGAAAATGTATTGGATAGGGCAGAAAAGAAAATGAGACACTATTTAAAGGCCGATCAAGAAATCCTACTAAATACGAAAGCGAAACTTAGAAAACACCTTTGGGACAAACTGGATTTGGACGCTGAAAATTCTTTAAGAGAAGCATCCGAGCTTTGGTGGAAACCTGAGATCCGCGCTAAAATGAAGGCGTATGTCGAGAGTTTTTCAAGTAAAAAGAAATCATAGAAAACACAAAAATGAATAAGCAATTATTATTTGTAAAACGCCCAATCGGGGCTGCAGATGCCGCTACATGGTCCTTAGAAAAAAATCCTATCCCCGAAATTAATGAAGGGCAAATTTTGGTAAAACAACACTATGTGTCCCTAGATCCTGCCATGCGCGGCTGGATGAACGAGGGAAAATCGTATATCGCACCAATGGAAATTGGTTCGGTAATGCGTGCCGGTTCGGTTGGTGAGGTTATCGCTTCTAAAAACCAAAAATTTGATGTTGGTCAGTATGTTGCAGGAACTGGAGGTGTTCAACAATACGCAGTTTCGGATGGAAAAGGTTTTTATCAAGTAGATCCAAAGTTAGCTCCGTTACCCATGTATATCGGTACCTTGGGTATGCCAGGTATGACAGCTTATTTTGGAATTACCGAAGTAGCCAAGGTAAAAGAAGGTGAAACCGTTTTGGTGTCGGGTGCAGCAGGCGCAGTTGGTAGTATTGTGGGGCAGGTTGCCAAAATAAAGGGTTGTAAAGTAGTGGGTATTGCCGGAGGACCTGATAAATGTAGGTATGTTGTAGAAGAGTTGGATTTTGATGCATGTATAGATTATAAAAATGAGAATGTAGCATCACGATTTAAAGAAGTGTGCCCCAAGGGGATTGATATTTATTTTGATAATGTTGGAGGTGAAATACTAGAAATTGCATTGACAAGGCTTCGCATGCATGCGCGTATCGTTATATGTGGCGCCATATCTCAGTACAATACTAAAACAAAGATTAAGGGTCCGAGCAATTACTTGTCATTATTGGTAAATAGGGCAAGTATGACAGGAATGGTGGTTTTTGACTATGCAGATAGGTATAAAGAAGGTGCTCAGGTTTTAGGAGGATGGCTCGCACAAGGAAAACTAAAAAGTAGGGAAGATGTTTATGAGGGCATAGAAAACTTTCCTGAGACCTATAACCGCTTATTTTCTGGTGATAAAATGGGCAAACTAGTATTAAAAGTGATTGAAGATTAATGAAAGCAATTAGATGTAAGGCATATGGTCCACCAAATTCTCTGATTTTAGAAGAAGTTGAAAATGTAACACCAAAAGCAAAAGAGGTTTTGGTAACGGTTAGGGCTTGTGGTCTTAATTTTCCGGATACCTTAATTATACAAGGCCTATATCAAATTAAACCCGAATTACCTTTTACCCCTGGTAGTGACGTTGCAGGGGTGGTAAAGGAAGTAGGTGAAGGTGTTTCGCATGTAAAAGCTGGTGATGAGGTTTTTGGTTTTGTGGCACATGGTGCCTTGGCAGAAGAAGTTATAATCCCCTCAAATGCCTGTTTTCCAAAACCTTCTCAGATGGATTTTCCAATTGCAGCCTCTTTTATGATGGCATACGGAACTTCTTATCATGCCCTGAAGGATAGGGCAAAGCTTAAAGAAGGAGAAACCTTGTTGGTTTTAGGGGCTTCCGGTGGCGTGGGTTTGGCGGCGGTAGAACTTGGAAAATTGATGGGGGCTAGAGTTATAGCTGCTGCTTCCAGTGATGAGAAGTTGGCAATATGTAAAAAATATGGAGCTGACGAACTTATTAATTATAATACTCAGGATTTAAAATCTAAACTAAAAGAATTAACGAAAGGTGCCGGGGTCAATGTGGTTTACGACCCCGTTGGAGGTGAATATTCAGAAGCTGCATTGCGTGCAACAGCCTGGAACGGTAGATTTTTAGTGATTGGGTTTGCCGCAGGCGATATTCCCAAAATACCTCTTAATCTACCTCTGTTAAAAGGAGTTGCCATAGTAGGTGTTTTTTGGGGAGGATTTGCAATGAGAAGCCCTAAGGAAAACAGTCAGAATACCATGACCTTGATGCAATGGTATGCTGAGGGAAGATTAAGACCACATATTCATGCTATTTATGATTTGGAAGATACTTCCAAAGCACTTGAAGAAATGATGAATAGAAAAGTAAAGGGAAAACTAGTGATCAAAATTAATTAAGAGCATATGAGATTAAAAGATAAAATAGCAGTAGTCACCGGTGGCGCTAGGGGTATAGGGCAGGCAATAGCAGAATTATTTGCAAAGGAAGGAGCAGTGGTCATAATTGTGGATCTGTTACCTCAAGGTGAAGAAGTTGCAACTGCAATAAACAATACAGGCGGTAAAGCTGAATTTCATGCAGTTTCGGTAACTGATAAAAAAGCTGTAACGCAACTTTTTGCTGATGTTCACACCAAACACGGTAAGTTGGATATCTTGATCAATAATGCAGGAATCACTCGCGATAGAACCCTTGAAAAAATGAGCGAAGAGGAATGGGATTCGGTCGTAGATGTAAATTTAAAAGGGGTTTTCATTTGTACTCAGGCTGCTGTTCCCTACATGAAAGCAAATAACTATGGCAGAATTGTAAGTGCGGCATCCAATGTTGGCTTACGTGGAAATTTTGGGCAGACCAATTACGCGGCCACCAAGGCTGGGGTTATTGCTATGTCCAAAACATGGACTGTTGAATTTGGAAAATATGGAATAACGGCAAATGCGATCGCACCAGGATTCACCATGACGGATATGGTCGACAAAATTCCAAAAGAACACATTGAAGCGATCAAGGCAAGTATTCCCTTAAAAACTGCTGCACAGCCCATTGATATTGCCTATGGATATTTGTATTTGGCATCAGATGAAGCAAGATTTGTTTCCGGAATATGTTTAACCATAGATGGGGGAACTTCAAGATAGAACTATGGAAAAATTAGTTGTAGCCGACTTTAATGCTTTTAAAAGTTTAAAAGGTGAAAAATTACCCACCGGAGAGTGGTTAACGGTAACACAGCAAATGATAAACGACTTTGCCAAGGCAACGCACGATTTTCAATGGTTACATGTTGATGTTGAAAAAGCTAAAAAACACTCCCCTTTCAAAAAGCCTATTGCACACGGTTTTATGTCCATAGCATTATTGTCGAAGATGTTGATGGATATAATCCATGTAGAATCATCTAAAATGGGTGTGAATTATGGGTTGAATAAAGTACGTTTTCCAAGCCCACTTTTGGTAGATAGTAAGATTCGTATTCATAGTGAAATTTCAAACATTGAGGAGTATGGTGAGAATGGCTTGAAAATTATATGGAACTGCAGTGTAGAGATCAAAAATCAAGAGAAACCGGCATGTGTGGCAGAGTTTTTAAGTCTAATGTTTGAATAACATGTTTTAACTAAATCAAGAAGGTAAAAAGATGTCCATATATCAAAAAATGACAAAAATTGGTTCTAAACTTATGGGTTGGGACAAGCTTTTTAAATATGGGTTTAATCTGTCACCAATGTATAGAAGAAGCACTGCCAGAATCATTGATACTTCTAAAGATTTAGCAAAAGTCACCATTAAGCTTCCAATATCCTATAAGAACAGAAACTATGTAAGTTCCATTTTTGGAGGAAGTATGTTTTCTGCAGTTGATCCTATACCAATGGTACAATTAATTAATATCTTAGGAGAAGATTATGTGGTTTGGGATAAATCGGCTGAGATTTTTTTTAAGCGTCCCGCCCGTGAAAACCTATATGCTGATTTTGAATTTACTCTAGAGGAAGTGAATGAAATAAAAGCTGGCGTCATTCAAAAAGAAGAAATTGAAATTATAAAAACTACCCAGCTTACCAATAAGACAAAAGACAAAGTGTTTTGTGAAGTACGTAAAACGATTTATATCGCTGACAAGAACTTCTACAAAGAGAAGAGAAAGAATTCAAAGAAGTAAACCGAACCAAAAACCCATACCATGACCAGACTATTTGACCTTCTTGAGCATCAAATAAAAAACCACCCGCTTGATAAATCTGTAAGTTATCGTGATGCATCGGGTAATTGGAAGTCATATAGTTCGCAGCTGGTGCATGAGATGGCAATGCAAGCAGCCTCTGGGTTATTGCAGCTAGGTTTAAAAAAAGGTGATAAAGTAGCGGTCGTTTCTTATAAGAATAGGCCTGAATGGCTTATCATGGATTTTGCAATTCAGATGGCAGGATTAATCAGTATTCCCCTATATCCAACAATTAGCTCCAAAGAGTATGAATATATCTTGAATGAAGCAGAGGTGAAAGTAGCTTTTTGTGGAGGTGGTGATTTACATGATAAACTTGCGGTTAGCCAAAAAAACACCAAAACCCTTGACCATATTTATACTTTTGATCAAGAAAAAGGGAAACCGTATTGGGAGACCATTTTTGATACTGCAAACCAGAACGCCGTTGAGGAGGTTAAAAAGACCATTACAGCAGATGATCTGGCAACGATCATTTATACCTCTGGTACCACGGGCAACCCAAAAGGTGTGATGTTAAAGCATAGTAACATCATGCATATTGTAACTAAAACTTCAGATTTACTCGAGGCAAATGCAGGGGAAAAGGTCTTAAGCTTTTTACCGTTATGCCATATTTATGAAAGAACAGTGTCATTTGCATACTACTATAAATGTGTTTCCGTCTATTTTACCGGAACGGATAACCTGAGCGGTCCAGAAGGTGATTTGGCACTTGTTAAACCAGTGATGTTTACCACAGTGCCCAGATTATTGGAAAAAGTTTATGAAGCCATTTACAATAAAGGACTTGCCCTAGAAGGAGTAAAAAGGAAGTTATTCTTTTGGGCATTGGCACTAACGGATGATTTTGATATTGACAGAAAACTATCTTTTGTACAAAAGCTCAAATGGAAAGTTGCCGATAAACTAATTTTTAGCAAATGGCGAGCGGCTTTAGGAGGTAATATTAGAATGATTATTACCGGGGCGGCCCCCTGCCCAGTAAAAATATTACGTGTTTTTTGTGCTTCGGGTATTAATGTAAGGGAAGCCTACGGGCTCACCGAAACATCACCGACCTTAACTGGTAATACGATGAAGCCCAATGGAACATTAATAGGTACTGTCGGTTACGCAATTGATGGAGTAGAATTATATATAGATAGCTCAGATGGAGATTATAACGAAGGTGAAGGTGAAATACTAGCCCACGGACCAAATGTAATGGTTGGCTATTATAAGAAACCAGAGGTTAACGCTAAGGTGTTTAAAGAAGTAAACGGGAAGACGTGGTTCTGCACTGGGGATATAGGAAAGCTAATTAAAGGCCCGGGGAATAGGGAATTCCTTAAAATTACCGATAGAAAAAAGGAGTTGCTTAAAACCTCTGGTGGAAAATATGTTGCTCCTGCACCTATAGAAAATAGGGTTAAAGAAGATTTTCTTATTGAACAGATGATGGTTGTTGGCGACAAACAAAAATTTGTTTCCGCTTTAATAGTACCGGCTGAAGAAGCACTAAAAAATTGGTGCCTTCATAAAAAAATGAAATGGACTACCTTACCCGAGATGGTGAAGAAAAAGAAAGTTATTGCCAAGTATGAAAAAATAGTGGCCATTTACAATTCGGAGTTTGGTCATATTGAACAAATAAAAAAAATCAAACTAATTTCGACCCCTTGGTTGCCCATACATGAAGATGGTTCAGATGCAGAATTAACACCTACTTTAAAACTAAAGAGAAGGGTTATCAGAGAAAAGTATAAAACGGAGATAGCGGCTATATACGCCGAATCTTAGTCCAATAAAAAGCTCACAATATGTGAGCTTTCTTATTTTATGTGACCTCGATAGGATTGACTTCGTCCTTCCTGATAAAGCTCCGCTTTGAAAATCAAAATCCTTCTAAAACAAAAAAGCAAGCTATTTGTTTTAGCCTGCTTTTAATTTATTCGTGACCTCGGCAGGATTTAAACCGCCTTTAGTGACCACAGCAGGGTTTACAATAATATTGCTGGTTTCCCAAGTTTCATAGTTATTTTTAAAAACCTTACAAAGTCTGTTGACCGAATTGTTGACGGTTTATTTGATTGCAAATGATATCATTTGGCTTTCAATTATAAAAATAACAAATCAGAGAAATTAAGTTTAATAATCATTAGCATATTTTTTTCTTCGACAAAGCCAAATACCAGAAAATAGCACAAACACCGAAATGGAAAAATACCAAATATCAATTTGAAAATAAATGTCAGACGGAACGCTATTACCAGCAAGTAAAACCAATACTAATAGAACCAAACGAATGATCCCATAACCTATTAGAAGGATAGCCCAAATTTTAAGAAAAAATGCCGACTTAATAATTCTCAGTTTCCAAAAAGCAATAGATATGCTTACCAACAATAACGTAAATAATAAAGGAAAATAAGAATATGCAATGAGGTGTTGTGTGACATGAACCAATAGTGGCAAAAAGCTAAATGATAAAACAGCTTGGTTGTTTTTAATTCTGTCTTTATTCATCTTATTTATTATTTTCTAGAATTTCTGCGAGCACGCTTCCAATGTAATTAGTGGTGTTTGCCAAAAACTCAAAATTGACAGTTTCATAGCTGTCTTCCGGACTGTGATAGTACGGAGTTCTGTCATCAAGTTCCTCAAAAGGGTGGACTGTGGTATATTCTGCTTCAAGAAAAGGTTTGTTGTCTGACCCAGCACCACCAATAATTTGCATAGGGATGTTATCTTCCTTAGCTTTTCTTAAATAGATATCCTCCAAAAGAGGTGCGGGTGATTGCAGTGTTAAGGCAAAGTCACCGTCTGAATCATGACCTATCAAATCAAATATATGTACAGAATGCACTTCAAGGTTTTCTTTTTGAATCTTTTCTACAAATACTGTGCTACCCACTTCATCATCTTCTTCCTGGTCAAAAAAGACAATAAAAACATTGTATTGCTTGTGTTTAAATTGTTGTAATTTTTTTGCAAGAGCCAGACATAAAGCCACACCACTAGCATTGTCTACTGCACCAGGCGAATTTCTTTCAGAATCGTAGTGAGCACCTAGTATAATATGTTTCTTTGTTGGTTTTGAAGCTAAAAGTTTTCCCACTACGTTGATACCCTTATTTGGACTGAAAAACATATCCAAAAAATAATTACTCTGAGGAGTTTGGTATTTTTGAAATTGAACTAACCATCCAGACCTTATAAGCTCGCTTGCCAAATATTCAGCGGATATAACACGTTCTTCATAGCTTGCTCTTTGTCTCAAAAAGCGATTTTTTGCAATGGTATTTTTACCTGTCAATTTTGCCATGACCTCTTTTTGGTAGTTTATGATACTAGTTGCAGTGTCTTTTTCTTGTGCGATACAAGATGAAATCGAGAGTAGTAAATAGAAAGTGATGATAGTTTTAAGCATGGGCTTATTTTTATTGGGTCATTCGCCATTTGGCCCAAGTTTGTAGTGTGTTCATAGCAACTTTTTTACCATTAGAGCTGTTGGTAAGAATGATGATGCCATCCTTTTTCTCAAAATCCATCATAAAGCCAGCTTCCCAACCTGTATTCGTTCCTGCGTGACCTGTAACTTTAATGGGCCCAAAATTATATGTGGCATAGCCCAAACCATAGGCACTTCTTTTCGTTTTGGTTATTGGGATAATTTGTGTCATTTCTTGAATAGTCACTTTACTTAAAACTATATTTTCCGAAAATTGAGCTTTTGCGAAAGTGGACATATCGTCAAGAGTTGTATGGAGACCAGCTGCGGCCTTTGCAGTAAATCGTTCATAATAAATTTCGTCACCTTCCTTGTCATAAGGTTTTGCTGAATATTTCTTTATTTCATCATCAATGATGAAACTAGTGTTGTCCATATGGAGTGGTTGGAAAACGTTCTTGCGCATATAGTTTTCAAATTTTTGCCCTGTTACTTCTTCGATGACAAGCTGCAATATGGTATAGCCACCACCTGAATATTTGAATTGAGTTTGTGGTTCCAAAAT
The DNA here is from genome assembly GCF_055693185.1 of Croceitalea sp. W27. NCBI lineage: Bacteria > Pseudomonadati > Bacteroidota > Flavobacteriia > Flavobacteriales > Flavobacteriaceae > Croceitalea > Croceitalea sp. W27. Next base: position 1,240,616 of record NZ_CM146327.1, on the reverse strand, counting down.
AACTTGCACAGCTTCATTTTCTCCCATGGGTCCATTCTCTCCATTTAAAGATGCCTCCAAAGTTGGTAATTCATCATCGGGATGAAAACCGGGATATCCGTGTACAGATAATCCTGCGCTATGGCTTAATATTGATCTTATCGTAACTTTACTGTGGTCAAATTCAGATTTAGGTAATTTCCATCGTGTTAGGTAGCTTTCGACAGGCACATCAAGTTCAAGTTTGCCATCTTCAACTAAATTCATAACTGCCCAAGCAGTAAACAATTTTGAAATAGAGCCGATGTTGAACCCGGTAGTTGTGGTTATCTTGGCTTTATTTGATTTATCAGCATAGCCATATCCTTTTTCATAAATAATCCTACCATTTTCAAGAATGGCAACAGCGATTCCTGGGACGTTATTTTCTTCAATTAAGGATGGAATTTTAGGGTCCATTAATTGGTCAATGGATTTTGTTTTTTCAATTGTTGGTGATTGCGCCATTAAACTTGTATTGACCCAGAGTGGGGCAAGCAATAGCATTGAGATAAAGGTTTTCATTACATAGTATTTTAAAGTTGTAGTAAACTTAGTTTTATGAAGGATAATTAAATAATAAGATTGATTGATAACCCATGTAATACTTTAATGAGCACTCTTTGAATGTCTAATACCAGTTGTTTAGGATTTGATGTTGTTCATATTGAAAAATCAGTAATCCGTCAATTAAATTGTAATCAGTTTTTTATTCAAATACCTTTGTACCATGGTTTCAATAGAAAAGAAATACCTGTCTTATTTTGTAGTAATGATCTTATTTGTAGGTTCAAGTATAGGTATGGTTCACTATAAACAATTATTGGAAAGTTCTACAAAAGCAGTCTATGAAACTTATTTTTTGATTTTTCAAGTATTGTTTTTTTCTGTCATAGGCTATTTGCTCTTTTCTTGGATGTTCAAGTTGATACGCAATTATAGGCTGCTGAAAAATGAAAAGTTAGAGGCTGAATTAAGCTTGTTGAAAAGCAAGATTGACCCACATTTTTTTTTTAATACATTGAACAATTTGTATGGACTCGCCATAGCCAAATCGGACAAGACTCCAGAGGTGATTCAAAAACTGTCTGAAATAATGCGGTACACCATTTATGAGGGGGAGAAAAATGAAACCTCACTTAAAAGTGAAATCAACTATCTAGAAGAATATATTGACATTCAAAAAATAAGATACCAGAAAAATGTCGACGTACAGTTGAAAACAGATATAGAGGATGATTCGATATTGGTTGCACCACTGCTCTTTATTATGTTAGTTGAAAATGCATTTAAGCATGGTATTGAAAGTCTTACAGAAAATTCTTTTGTCAATATTGATATAATTCAAAAAGAATGTAAGGTTACTTTTGAAGTTATCAATAATTTTGAGTTGAAACCTAAAATAACGGGTGGTTTAGGTTTGAAAAACCTAAGGAAACGACTGCAACATTTATATCCGAAAAGACATAGTTTGGTTTTAGAAGAAGATGAAAATATATATCGCGCTAAAATTACATTATTGGCCAAATGATTAAATATGCTATCATAGACGACGAACCAATTGCTCATAATATCATTGAAGAGTTTGCTAAAGAGATTATGAGCTTGCAAAAAGTGGGTAACTGCTATGATGCTTTTCAGGCTATTGAATTATTAAAAAAAAAGAAAATAGATGTACTGTTTCTAGACATTAATATGCCAAAACTTACAGGTTTTGAAATGTTGAAAACGCTCAAAAATCCACCAAAAATTATTATCACCACTGCGTATAAGGAGTTTGCCTTGGAAGGCTACGAATTTCAAGTATCGGATTATTTATTGAAGCCATTTACATTTTCGCGTTTTCTTAAGGCAGTTAATACAGTTTTGGAATTTAAGGAAAACACTCCCAAACCTGCGGATATTTTATCTGACTTTATTGAAATTAAGGTAGACAAGAAAAGGCATCGTGTGAAATTATCGGAAATCTTGTTTATTGAAGCTCAAGGTAACTATTGTAAAGTAGTTACTAAAACTAGGAATCTATTTACATTGAGGGGCATATCTGATATGCAGTCAGCACTATCTGAACAATTTTTGAGGATTCATAATTCGTTTATAATCAATAAAGATATGGTTACTGCAATTGAAGGAAATCGAATTTATATTGGAAAGGAGATAATTCCAATCGGAAGGACACATAAACACAGGCTTAAGGATTTATAATTTAGATAAGTAAAGGTTTTTGTTTAAATACAAATGTGTTATCATCTTTAAGATTAAATAGTAAGATGAAAGTCAAGTAAAGAATAGCCTGTGTTTTGCTATATGGTCAACAGTTTTGACGATTAAAAATCTGTTGACCTTTTTCTAATAAATTTTGATTTCGATTGTGCCTTGTTAAAACGCAAAGACCCTTTAAATGACAATATTTGAAGGGTTTTAATTTTGTTTGGTGCTCTTGACTAGAATCTTGCTGGATTCAAACCTTGAACCTTCAGTGACCTCGGCAGGATTGACTTCGTCCATCCTGACAAAGCTCCGCTTTGAAAATCAAAATCTTTCTAAAACAAAAAAGCAAGCTATTTGGTTTAGCCTGCTTTTAATTTATTCGTGACCTCGGCAGGATTCAAACCTATCTTGTAAGTTATAGTGTTTTAAGGTGTTTAAGAATGTCAAAGAATAAGAGGTAACTAAATAACTTCCTTTTTCATTGAACTAGATTGTTGTATAATGATTTTCAATCAAGATAAAGGTATGGATTTATCTCATCAAAATGATATAAAAAAAATGAAATATAACGGGTTATGATAACTGATTACTTTTTATAAAATAATTGATATACTCGGGTATCAATGTGCCTAAATAATAAGGTAAATTCATTAGTAAGTATCTAGTCCCATTAGGTGTTTTTGTTTCTTGTATGGAAAACTTACCTGCATATATTCTGATAGCGTAAGGATGATTGGTACGCTCTATAAATTGATGAAGTGATTTTAAAGAACCTGTACTTCCAGATTTAATTTCAATAGGGATTACCTTTCCGCCCATAGCATAAACCAAATCAACTTCTGAAGATGCTTGTTTCTTTTCTCTAACCCAAAAATTAGGAAGTTCAGATGTATTACTTTGAATAGAAATTAATTCTTGTGTGATGATATGAGGTATAATAGCTCCCTTGTAACTTTGGCTTAAATCTTCCAGCATTAACATTTCTGCACTAATACCTAATATATGGTTAAGTATTCCAGTATCTAAAAATTGTAATCTAGGCGATTTTTTTAGGTCTGGAATTATTGGTAATTCAGTAGTAGTAGTTGGATAAATAAGCTGAATGATTTTAGCTTGATGTAAATTTCGCATAGCTTCTCCAACCTCTCTTGACCTATAGTTGGAATTACCAAAATTTTGAAATTTTATACGTTCATCAACTGAATATGCAGCTGTAGCCATAATATGTTTAAGTACATTCTTTGCTGTGGTATTTGTTGTGTACTTTTCAGAATCACTAATATAAGAACTCCAAATGCTTTCATATATGGACGATAAATCAATGACACTTTTAGTATTGACATATTGGCCAACTACCTCTGGCATTCCTCCTATGATGGTATATTGATTGAATAAATCAAGCAAGGTTTTATGTGCAACAGATTTTATAGGAATATTTTTTAATTGTTCCAGACTTGTATGATGACCAATCGCTTCTAAATATTCTATAAAATTAAAAGGGTAGAGATATAAAAACTCGACTCTTCCCACAGGAAAACTTTGAACATCTTTAAGAGCAAATTCAAGTAAAGACCCCGCAGCTATTACATGAAGTTCTGGAGTTTCTTCATAAAAATATCGTAAGAGCTGTATGGCTTTCGGCTGCTCCTGTATTTCATCAATAAAGAGTAATGTATCGCCAATATCTTTGGAAATAATATTATTAGAAATAAACAGAGCTTCAATAATTGTCTGTACATTATCTGTTTGCTCAAAGTACTGACGATCTACTTTTTTCTCTAAGTTAAGATGTATTGTGTGCTTATACGTTTTTGCAAATTCATTGACCAAAGTGGTTTTCCCAACTTGTCTTGCACCCCTAACGATTAAAGGTTTTCGGTTGGGTTTGCATTTCCACTTATGTAATTGTCTTGAAAGGTTTCTTTTTAGTGCCAAAATGATATTTTTTGTAACAAAGTAAACGCAAATATATTATTTTATTGTAACAAAGTAAATGATGATTTGATTGAATTTTGTATTAAAGTAAAGAATGGCATTAAAATTTTGTTCCTCTCCCTTCCATTTTAAGTTTCCCTTTAATCTTTTAATTCGCTTACCGAGCCCTCGCTTCTACATTTTTTTGTCAGCAAAACAACAACATTCAGTTTTGAACTACGGCATAAACCAGGCTCATACTTCGCACTTTTTAATACGTCTTATCAAATCTGAATATTGAATCACCGGGGCATCAAAAAAAGGTAACAACGAAGGCTCTAGGGGAAGTAAATCAAAGTATCGAATTATGAAATCATCTCAAAATACCCAAAAAGTAAGTGGAAACAAAAAAATCAAAAAAGGAAAACACTCTGGATATAATAAGTAAATCACTTAAAAAAAATGAATATTAATTTTTAAATATATAGTTATGAGTAGTATTAAAAATCATGTACAATTAATTGGGAATGTTGGGCAAGAGCCTTCAGTAACCAAACTTGAAAACGGAAAGAAAGTAGCTCGTTTTTCGTTAGCAACAAATGAATATTACAAGGATTCTAAAGATGAAAAGCATACCGACACTAATTGGCATGCAGTTGTGGCTTGGGGTAAAACGGCGGAAATTATTGAGCAATATGTAAGTAAAGGAAAAGAGATTGGAATAGTCGGAAAACTTAAAACTAGAAGCTATACTACAGATGATGGAAACCAACGCTATGTTACCGAAGTGGAAGCAAATGAAATTCTACTCCTAGGCAGTAAATGAAAAAAGAAAGAGGACACACACTACCACGCGTTGCCCTCTTTTTTCATTATTAATCTCTTAAAAAAGAAACAATGAAAGACAAAGTTAATGAAATTCAGATAAGTTACAAGGATAGAATTTGCATATCCAAATCACCTAGCATTAAAAGCTCATCGGATGCTGCAGAATTACTATTCGAGTATTGGGATAAGAACACCATAGCACTATATGAAAATTTTAAAGTTGTCCTTTTGAACAACTCGAATAGGGTTAAAGGGATTTATGAACTTTCAAAAGGTGGGATTACAGGAACTCTAGTGGACATAAGAATCTTATTTGCTACAGTATTAAAATCCCTAACTGTGGGGATTATTTTATCACACAATCACCCATCGGGAAAATTGCAAGCAAGTAATGCTGATATTCAATTGACCAAAAAAATACAGAAAGCAGCTCAGTTTTTTGACATAGCAGTTTTGGATCATGTAATCATTACTCCAAATGGCAACTTCTATAGTTTCGCTGATAATGGAATGTTATAATTGGATAGTTATGATTTACATAAAATTTCAGGATCTAAGCGAAGAAAAGCAAGTGGAACTATTGAAGGTTTCTAGAGAGCATGTTACCTACCTGTTTGGGATTCCATTAAAAAATATGTGGATAAAACAGGAGCAGATTTTGAACGTTTGATAGATGAGGAAACCATTAAAAACCTCTATACCTACGATTACGTTTTTAATATCTAAAAAGCTAAAACAGCACAAAAAGACCTTTCTATTATGAAGGGTCTTTTTTTAGTTTAAACCCTTAAATTTTGTAACTTCATCAAGCTGAAATATAGCAGGGTTACTGTATGGTCGATGACTATTTTGATTTGACTTTCCTAAGACCATACACATCAAAAACAAATAATAAAGGAATCGTATTCCGATAAAGAGCAATTGTCCTTTTTGGTCAAATTGTGTGATTTTTTGTCCCGTTTGCGGGACGAAAAGGAGCAGCAAGAGGGTAACACGCATAGCGATGTTAGGAATTATAAGTATTTGAAAAACAGTTAGATATAAATTTAATAAACCGAAATGTTTTTTGGATTTGCAGCAAATTGCTTCAGAACTCCAACGAATAGGCATTTTTTTACAGCAAAAAAGCATGGAAGAATTTTCAAAATATGACTTTTCGGCCATTAACATCAAGAAAAAAGTAGCTGTTAGATTTAGAAAGTTTTCCAAGGAAATTTCAAAGTCCAATACAGAGGCATTAGCAGCGATGCTTAATTTTTTTGATTGGAACGACCTTTCCCCAAACGATAACTTGGGTGTTAAAAATGAGCGAACCAATAAACGGATAAATGCAGTAATTGCCATTCTTAAGAACATTGAAAAGCACCAGACCAAACCGATGACTGCCATGTTGCAAACCCTATTTGAAGAAACCACCAATCTTGAAAAAGAAGAGGAATCTTTTGGTTTTGAAACTCCCCTAGTTACTTCGGAGAACGAAGAACTGGAGTATTATCGTGAAGGATATTATAACCTTAAGGAAAAGTACCACACATTAAAACTTCAGATGGATGATATCCTGTCAAAAGTAACTTATGTGAAAAGTAATTTTGGTAAAGGTTCTTTCAAATTAGATATAGACATAACAACCTTGAAAGAATTAAAAAAACAGTTATAGATGTACATCACCATTTCCCCTCAAAAAATCAGTGGAGACTATTCGCAAAGCGTTGGTGATTTTGTGTCCTATCTTGAAAAGGAAAATGAAGGGAAATCAGCTTTGGAACAAGAACACTTTTTTAACCAATATGGCGAGGAAATCACGGGTAGTGAAGTCATCAAAGAAATTGACGGTAATACTGCCAAACTTAAAAAGAAGGAGCCCAAGTTTTACTCAATCACCATAAATCCTAGTAAAAGGGAGTTGAAACAATTACAAGACCCCAAAAGAGATTTAAAAACCTATACCCAAGAACTTATGAAAGATTATGCCACGGCATTTCATAGGGAAGTCAATGGAAAGGCAGTATCTGTAAATGATATTAAATATTTTGCCAAAATTGAATATCAACGATCTTTCAAGGGAACGGACAAAGAGATACAGGAAAACCAACCCTATGCCACAAAAATATTGTCGTTCAAACATGAAATTCGAGCTATCGAGGAAGGGAGGAACACGGGAAACATCAAAAAACTGGAAAACCAAATTTCTCGACTTGAAAAAGAGGCCCCGCATCAACAAAATGCGAAACGTATTGTTAGAGGGATGCCCAAAGAAGGATCACAGACCCACATTCATATTATTGTAAGCCGAAAGGATATGAGTAATTCAGTAAGCTTGTCCCCAGGAGGCAAACATAAAGCTTCGGAAGTAATGATGCACGGTAAAATAGTAAAGCGGGGGTTTGATAGGAATGGATTCTTTGCAGCCTCAGAAAAGACGTTCGATAAGTTATTCCATTATAAGCGAAATTATGTGGAATCCTATAAGGCAAGAAAAACACTTTTAAAGAACCCTAAAATCTACTTTTCAATCCTATCAGGATTACCAACCAATGAAAGAGCAGTAGCCTATAAGCTACTTTCAAAATCCGGAGTTCCCATTATGAACATACCAACAAATAAATTGCAATTGACAGTAAAAGCCATTAAGAAAATAAAACAAGGTTTTGACAAGGCCATTCAATCCAGTTCCATAGGTATATGAATTCTTCATTGGCTCATATCGTTCTATGCACAATCATTCCCTTGATTACCCTTGGGCTTCTTTTCTATGTCTTTTTCTATACGGAAAAATCCGAAATGAAGGACAAGAAGTATCGAGTACCGTTTAAATTGAAAACAGGCAAATTTCAAATTGGGAATGTTAAAAGGGGAGTTTCCATCATTGGTTCTGCGGGTAGTGGAAAAACGGAGAGCGTTATTTACAATTTTCTGAAACATTTCAGTAAACATGAATTCTGTGGTATCATACATGATTATAAAGATTTTGAGCTGACTGAGATTGCCTATCCGCTTTTTAAAGACAAAGAGGTTAAATTTTATACCATATCATTCGATGAAATCCATTTTAAGGTCAATCCAATTACTCCAAGATACTTGCCAAATGAAGAAAGTGTCAATGAGGTATCAAAAGTGCTAATTGAAAATTTATTGGAACAAAACCTTTCTGAAGCATCAGGGAGTAATAAATTCTTTTCGGACGCCGTCGAAGGTTTGTTGAGTGGATTGATTTGGAAATTAAAAACAGCACACCATAAGTATTGTACATTACCTCATTTGATTGCGCTCTTTCAATCGATGAACACTAAGAAATTAGTTGCTTTTTTAAGTTCCGATTTGACTTCAAAAGCGATGGCTAGTGCCTTTATAAATGGTATCGAATCAGAAAAGCAGACTGCTGGTGTAAAAAGCACCTTGGCGAATGCCCTCAAGAAAATTAGTTCACAGAAATTGTTCATGATACTCTCGGCAGATGAAGTTCCATTAGATATTAATAATTCCAAAAATAAAGGAATCATTTCCATAGTAAATAATCCCAAATATGAATCAGCTTATTCCCCAATCATTGCCACGATTATGCATACGGTTATAAAACAAATGAGCGTGAGAAACCAAGAATCTTCCTTTATATTAATGGAAGAAGCCCCAACAATTAAATTACTCAATATGCATCGCATTCCCGCAACCTTAAGGAGCTACGACATTACCACAGTTTATGTTATGCAAGATAAAATCCAAAACGATATGCTATATGGAGAGAAAGCAAGTAAAGCTATTCTAAGTAATTTGTCGTATCAGTTTTTTGGTAAAGTGAACGACCCAGATACTGCCAAATATTATGAACGCTTTTTTGAATTTATAAAAAACCCTACCAAAAGCATTAGTAAAGGAACCGGGCTTTCTTGGGATGCCAGAATAACTAAAGGTGAGAAAGAAGTTCCAAAACGTAGGGCAAATATTTTTTTTAGGTTAAAGCAAGGTGAATTTATTGCTTTTGCAGATGGAAAGGATAAGAAGCTGAGACTAAGGTTGCAAAAAAGCAAGAAAGAAAAACCTATGCCAATGATTTATTTAAATGAAAAGGAGTTAAAGTTCAACTATGAAAAAATTTATCGAGAGATTAAAACAATACTATAGGAATTAGTTTTATTTAAATGTATTTAGTCAAAAACCTGATTGGTTCTGGGAAAAGCTAGATATAGAGATATTCTCATTTTTATTCGTTTTAAATTTAAGAAAACTAAAGAATAACCTTTGACTATCTACAACTTATATGAAATTTTAAAAAGTAGAACTCTAGGGATAATAAAAGTGGTTTGGTCACTTATAAGAAAATCTGAAAAAGAATTTTGTCTTCTGAATTGACTGTCAAACAGATTAGTAACTGAAATTTCCAGTCCCCACGGACTGTCCTCCTTATGATAAAGTAGGGATGCATTTGTTAGGTTGAATTTATTAGAAATTCCTTGATTACGATTTGAGTAATTTATCTGTTTAAAGTCAGTATATATCTTAAAATCCTTTAAGAAGTCATATGATAGTATGCCGAAAAATTCTCTATTAAGGAATTCATTGGTCACAGCAGAAGTCTCAAATGTTGTAGGCTCAAAAGAATAGCCTGTTTCTAGATTGGGAAGTTTATCAAAAAATGTTTCCACTTTACCAGTTATGGATAAGGATTTTGAAATATTTTTAGTAATATTTTCATTAACTAATTGAAAAAATTCATTGTAATTTCCTGAAGCGTCAATACCCAGTTTTACTTTCCCTTTCCTTTTGCTAAACTTTAAATCACCTGTAAATGAGTTTTCTGGATTGTTGAACATAGTAAAAGTTACAAATTGCTCAATACCATTTAAAGATGTGCTGTTTTTAACGGTTTGGGTTTTGCGATTATAGGTGATGAAGGTATTGAGATTAAGCCCCCTAAAAAGGCTAAACTTATTATAGTTTAAAGAAACCGTATGAAAACGCTCATTTTGTAGATTTGGATTACCTAAAAACACACTGTTAAAAGAATTTATGAGAAAATTATTAAATAGGCGATTGCTTTTTGGAAAACGTAAATGTCGCTGATATCTAAGTTGTAGTTTTTCATTGTTATTAAATTTCACTTCTGCATCGAATTTGGGCAAAAGTACTGAGGTTGTATTATTAACAGAATTTTCAAATTGTGAGTTGTCCCAAATATAATTGTGGTAAAACAACCCTGATTTTAAAGTAAAAACACCCCTAAGAAACTTATATTCTAGACCTAAAAATGTATCAGTAAGCCGATAATCGATTTGGTTTCCAAAACCATTATTAGAAAAATCGTTAAGATTGCCGTCACTCAAGGTTTGTATTTCTTGGGTTGAGCTTGAATCAAAGAATAGGTTAGCACCCAAGGTGGTGTATACGTGGTTAAAATTGTCAAGCACCCAGTAATCCTTAGCTATTAAATCAATTGTGGTACTTCGCCTTTCTAATTCTTGAAGGATATCAATTTGGTTTTCCTGTTGTATGGGAATAAGGTCTTCTAAAAATGATTGACTTGTAACCCAATTGTTAGCAGAACTACTTTCAAAAAAGTTAACCGTAGATTCTAAACTAAGGGTTTGCTTACGAGAAAAGCGTTTACTGTATTCTAAGTTTTGCTTTATATCAATAGCTTTAAGATTGGAATTAGTAGTAAAGAAATTCTCTATATCAAAGCTCTCGGTTAGCAGACTTCCTTCGGTATTGTTCTTATTTAATTTGACAAATGTATTGGCTGAAAAATCTTCTTTACTATTCGGTTCATAATCAAAGGTCAATTTCCCCAATAAAAAAGAATTGTCTATTAATTTTGAGTCAGTTCTATTTTCATCGAAAGAGGTATTGTTATTATTAAAGATATTCAAGGTGTTTTCCTGCGTTTCAATATCACTAGCACTTACAATTAAAAAACTGTTAATATCCGTCTTATTAGAAACTGATTGCCTAAAATTCAATGCTCCAAAACGATTTATATTAGCCTTAAAATGGGTATTAGATAAGAATCTCGAAAAATTGTCACTGGCAAGTGATAAATATCCTCGAATATCAGTTATTAGCTTTCCAAATCCCCCATTAAATTCAATATAATCATCAAATTCAAACGACTTGGTTCCTATATTGTTAAAATCACCGATAAAGTTTAGTGTCGTTTTAGGGCTGTAATAAAATAGGTTAGGATGTGCTAAATAGCGATCTTCCAATCCACCACCAACCTCCATATCTCCAAAGGCAAACTTTTTTTTATCTTCTTTTAGTTTTATGTTCAATGCCAAATCACCAGAATCCCTAAGACTTTTTAAAAAACCTATTTCATTGTAGTTGTCCAGAACTTGCACCTGATCGACTGCGTCTGCTGGAATATTATTGACTGCTAATTTACTATTGCCTGTAAAAAACACCTTGTCCTCTACCAAGACTTTAGTTACTTCTTTTCCTTGAGCTGTTACATTGCCCTCACGATCCACTTCAATTCCTGGAAGTTTTTTTAATACCTCACGTAGTTTTCTTTCTTTTCCGTTTACAAAGGCATCAGTTTGATAAGTAATCGTATCTTCCTTTACTACGATAGGAATTTTATATTCCAAGATTACTTCTTGCAATAAGTTGGTTTTAGGTGTTAACGCCAAATTCAGAGTATCATCTTTAAAACCACTATATCTAAAAACTAACTCTTTATAACCCAAGTAACTAATTGTAACGGTATAGTCGATGCCCTTTTCGAGCCTTAGCTGGTATTCACCTCCTTTATTACTTATTGCGAAAGAGGTTTTGATATCATTGCTTTCTGCAAATGCTAAAATGTTAGCGTTCTGCAGAGGACCATCTATTTTTGAAGAAACTGTTCCTCTAATTGTTATTTTCTGAGAAATAACATATCCATTTGTCATGACCATTAGAAAAAACAAGATATATATTTTCTTGTAATGGCTTGATTTAATTAGACTACTCGATGGGGAGTATTTTATTTTTATGATTTCTGAACTTAATAAATAAATATACCATATTTTCTCTGTCAACCTCTCTTTTTAATTTCAGCCATTTTTGAATCTAGTATCTCATAATATTGCTCAAAAGTCATTTTTTTAGAGCCTTTAGGGAGATTGATCTTGACAGTTTTCTCTTTTATCTCTTTGAGTTTGTAAACTACTCTATCCCGATACATTTCAAGAATTAAACCAGGCAATCCGTTATAACCTAATGGTCCAAAAGAAAAAGGAAGTTCCGGCGCAAACCAAGCTACAACTTTCTCATTATATGTTCCCAATTTTCTTGTGGTTGTAGCTTTTATGACCTTGAAATCTCCAATGATTTTAGACTCGTTCGTTATATCCCATTTTATGTCTTCATCTAAGGTTAATACCGTGGGAGGATTAGAATTCAGTAGGGAAATTAGCTTATTAGAGTCCCCCTTTTTTGTGTACCAAATCTCATTTCCCGAGCAAAAACCTGATGCTAATTCATACATTAATGGATTAATGTCGTCTCTAACCATTTGCTCTGATTGTTTAAAAATTGATTCATTATTATCAATCAATAGTAGAAATTCTAAATCGGCCATAACCTCTGCAACCATGCTTGCCATTGTCTGCGCTTCTGCATGTTGGGTTTCTTTTAAATCATCGAATCTTGAATCAATTGTATAAGAAACACTAAGTGATTTTTGACTAAAAATATTCCCGATAAAAGACAGAAATAAAAAAAAAGTTATCAATCTATAATCTAATAATTTCATAAAATAAGTTAAAGGGAAGATTTTTTAATCTTCCCTAATTAAAATTAATAAATGGTCATTTTAATTACAAATTGCAATCACATCTTTGTCTAATACAGTAATTGTATGCAAGTCCAAATAAATCCGGACGGTCTTTGGTTAATTTACTAGCAATGCTAACGCAAGATTCGAAAGCAATTTCTTCATTTGTACTCGTTTTTGCTTCTACGTGTATACTGTTTGAAAAGGCGAAAAACAATATAAGGATTCCAATAATTTTTTTTGTTTTCATAATTTTAAATTTAATGAGTTATAATAATTTAAATCTGGGTAATTTTCTCTTACAAGCTTATTTTGGCAATAGAATAAGTTTCATATAAGTCTAAATAAACTCTAATAATCTATTAAAACTTCCATTTTCCCCCGAGAGAATAGACTTCTTTCATTGGAACTAACAGTTCGCCATATGGCCCCCAGTTAGTATCATTTAGCTGAATATTCCCTTTGGCTTCAATTAGAAAATTTCTTTTTACATCATAGCCTAGAATACCATTTATAGAGCTTCTAGGTCTTGTGTTCCACATATTGGTGAATTTGTCTTTCGCAAATTCCATCTCTATGCCGCCAAAAAAATAAATCTTATCAGAGATATATTGTTTTAGACCTATTGAAGTTCTTAATCTATCTTCTAAAGCATATGTGTCAAAATGGTTTTGAAACTCTAAGTCAAGACTATTTGTTAAAGGGTAACCAACTCTAAAATAGGAGTGTTTTTCGTATTCTAACGGATATGTAATATTTTCAAATTCAAGTTTTGAAGAAGATTGCACCTCTTTTACTTGGCAATTTATTTTAGAAACTGCAAGGAAAATAAAAAAGAAAATAATTCTACCATTAGACATATAGATCGTTTTAAATACAAACAACCCCTACACTAATTAGCAGGGTTGTTTGTATAGGTTTTACTTTTTTAGTACAAAACTAAATTTAGCAAACGGTACAATGAAAGACGTGGTCTCATCAAAATAGTTTGTAGTATTCGACGAAGTTATGCCTAACCCAATTTTATAGTTATCAATAACATAACCAATTTCATACCTACTTGCCCAGTAACTAAAGTTTTCATTAGTAAAAACAGAACCAATCAAATTATTTTCTTCATCAAAAAATGACTGCTTGGCAGTGAAATCACTATTGGTGTTAAGTCTCGAAAACCCAGCACTTAGAAAAAAGTTACCTTTTTCAAATAATTTAAAGTGATAATTTAAGTACAAATGGTAATCAACGAGTAAGCCATAAGTATTACTTGCAACCCCAAAATCAGGTTCTATATTACTTTGTCCGGATACAATATAATCGTATCGGATAGTATTCATGAACCCAATTGAAAAATTATTACTTATAAAGTATTCCACTCCTAAATTAATACCTATTCCTGCATTCTGTAAATCTGGATTTACAAACGAAGCAAAATTATTTTCGCTCACAAAAAAAGAGGAAAGGGGATAAATAGGAGTAATTCTATACTCTAATCCCATTTCAAATTGTAAACTTCTTTTATTAGATAAACGAGAAGTTTGTGAGTAAATGCAGATTGGAATTAAAAAAAGTAAAAAGGTTATTTTTCTCATTTAGTTTTATTTAAATCTAGCGAATTTCATAAGAAATAACATTGTTCGATTTAGAAAAATTAGTAATGTTAGGAACACCTGGCTGATTTTCATTGACATTCAATAGCTGATGATTATAATCTCTATTCCATGACCTCCAGGTAATTTTAAAGGTGCTACCATTAGGGCCTGGAATTACGCTAGACTGTATTACTGCAGGCCAGTTGTCATGTTCAAAAATAACATGCTGTAAAACTCCTGAGGCACTTCTGCTTGCAAGAACTTCATCGACACTCAAATTCTCATTTAATTCACTATTCCTAACTTTTCGTATTTCGAATCCTGAAGGATTGTAATTTTTATTATCATAGAATACATTGGGTTGAACAAAGTTCCAAAAAACCTTCGTGTGGTGAATATCCGCTCTTTCCCATTTACTTTCTTTTTTATCTTTAATATTAATAGTTTTCAATTTGTATGTAGTTGGAGCCCCACCACCACCTGTGCCACCACCGCCAGATCCGTCTCCATCACAACTTACAGCAATTTTTTCAATGTTCTCTCCACCAATCGGGCAGAGGGCTAACTCTAGTGTCATTAAAGAGGGGGACGCTTTCCCTGAAGCATATAGACTATCATACATTTCATCTGTAAATTCATCTGCAAAAAGCTCTAGTTCACCACTATTAAGTTTGTAAGCTCTAGAAATTTCTTTTTCAGAACTTTCATCATAACTATTTACTAAATAGATACCATCCACAGGAGCGCCTTTGTCTTCAATTATTCTTAATACTGGATACCATGTGCCACCTTCGAGATCATTAAAAGCTCCTAGTGAAGCCGCCGTGTCATCGTCTGATTTACTATCTAACCCAGAAACTTTCAAAAGACTTTCGATGTAAAATCGAGGTTGATCTTCTTTACTGGACTTTAATTCTTCCAATTGGTTAAAATTAGGGTTAACCTCAAGAACTTTTTCCATTAAATTAGTTAAATGAAACTGCTTGTATGCTAATTTTTCCTTAATTGTTGCACTAGCCATCAATTCTTTACTTAATATTTCTGAAGAATTTTCTTCGCTAATGATATTACTATTTTCTTTTGAGCATGAACTCACTAATGAGGAAACACAAAAAATGATTCCCAATACTTTTCTAAAATGTAACATGTGGTTGTAATTATAGTTTTGTTTACTCTTTTTTAAATAGGCTTTTCAACTTACACCTATCATTATCGCGATTATGATGTTCCCTAAAGTAGTATGTTGATTTTTTAAGATTCTATTAATTAGCTGTATCTAACCTCAAATTCTATGAATCTTGGCTAAAAGCCTTCTCAATTTTCATAGAATTTGGACCTTTTTACTCTCTTTTGGTTTAAATTGTACTCGGTCATTTTATTTTAATAACATAACATATGTCCCAAATTCTAGAATATGGTATTCTTAATTCTTTTGTCCTTAGAGAACCATTTATGCCAGTTAGTTTATTTGTGGATTTGATTTCAGATAGGGAAAAGGTTTCAGATGAGGATTTAATGAATATATTAAAAGACCCCCAAGTAGAGGAAGCTTTGTTTTTAGCCTCCCATTCTTTTTGGAATCGAATAGAAAAATGGAAAAAAAATAAGATAAGCGGAGAGAAAGAAAATGAAAAAATAAAATTATCAATACTAAAGTACATCGCAAGATTTTGTACTAGATCTACTCCATTTGGATTATTTGCTGGTTGTTCCTTAGAAAGGTTTGGTTCAAATAACAAATATGAGGGATTAAGCAGAAAAACAGAATTAGATGCGAACTTAATAGGTGATATTCTACAAAAAGTTAACGAAACATATAGCGATAGTCCTAGTATCAGGTTTAGCGCCAATAATACAATTGTTGATTTTTATGATAAGTATAGGTATGTGAAGCCAATTCAAGAAAAGGGAAAAACAATTTTCGTAATTGAAGAAGTTTCAAAAACTGACGAATTATCTAAAATACTGGGTGAAGCTAAACGCACAAAAAACATTAAACAGCTTTGTAGTACTATTGCTAACAAAGAAATATCTGTCCGAGAAGCTAGGCAGTATATCGATTTGCTAATCAGAGAAAAGTTACTTCTACCCGAATTACAAATTCCTTTAACAGGAGAAAATTGGTTTTCTAAATTATTGTTTATTTTAAAAAAACACACCCACGATAACTTAAATAACTTAAATCATGCTTTAAATAAAATTGACCAGAATAAGGTAAACGGAATCAATAATTATAAGAAGGTTATTGATTTAACGAAAAAGTTAGATTTTGATATTAAATCTGAATTTTCTTTTCATGTCACTTCCTTTAAAACAAATAGTTTTGAACTAAACCATTCTCATAAGAGAGATTTTCTAAATGCTTTAAAAATTCAAAGGCTTTTAAGCCAAGGTAATACTAATGGTAATCTCGAAAACTTTAAAACTCAATTCAAAAAAAAGTTTAAATCGAGAAGCATAAAACTATTAAAGGCACTAGACCCTGATTATGGCATAGATTATCTTTCCATTAATAACTCTAATGGAGTTGTTGAAATTTTTGATGGTATCGAAATTGTAAAACCAGATACCGACTCAGAAATACGGTTAAACCAAATAGAGTTAAAAGTTTCTAGAATTATTGCAAATGCTATTCAAAAAAGGAAACGAGAAATAGAATTAAGTGACAAAGATTTTATTGATTTTAAACAAGATTATAATGAATTAGCCGACACTTTTTCAGGAATATTTGAAATTATAAAAACCAAAAAAGGAAATTTGGTAAGATTAAAAAACCTTGGAGGAGCATCAGGTTTAAATTTGATAAGTAGATTTACAAGAGATAATATTGATTTTAAGGGCTACGCTAAAAAAATTTCTGAGATAGAAGATGCGTTAAGACCAAATCAAATAATTGCCGAAATAATACACCTACCTGATAATAGGCTAGCTAATATTTTAAAACGAGAAAGCTATAGAAGTTATGAAATCCCTGTTTTTACTAATTCTTATAGTGCAAATATTATTTTATTAGAGGATTTGTCGATTTCCATGAAAAATGGAAAATTGATTTTAATTTCAGATAGTTTGAATAGGGAAGTAGTTCCTCGACTGAGTACCGCACATAATTTTACTACTAGTAACCTTCCAGTGTATAGGTTTTTATGTGACTTGCAGACTCAAGACTTAGATTTCGCACTTTCACCTAACTTTTCTTTTTTAAGTGCAATATTTCCATTTATCCCACGCATTACTTATAAAGGAGTGATTGTTTCTCCTGCAATTTGGGAATTACAAGAAGAGTGTTTTAAAGTTTTATTTGATTCGCTTTCAAATTCTGAAATCCTTTTGAAAAAGTCAAAAATTTTACAAAAGGAAAATAATTTGCCAATGTTGGTTTTATTGATTCAAAATGATAATGAAATTTTAGTCAATTTAGATAATATAGATTGTATCAAATATTTTTTGCAACTAATCAAAAATAGAAGCAAAGTACTGCTACAAGAATTTTTATTAGACTTGGAGACATACAGGAATAAATCTCCAAATTTTGCAAATGAAATTGTTGTCACTTTTTATAAAAACAGACCTAATGAATAAAAGGGAGGTCAAAATTCAAGAATCCTTTTTTCCTGGTGATAAATGGATTTGTTATGAAATTTATTGCGGAATTCAGAATGCCAATAAATTTTTAGGCGACTATTTTTTACCCGTTGCTGTTGAACTTCAAGATTCCGGGATAATTAGCAAATGGTTCTTTCTAAGATATAGCAATCCTGATTTTCATTTAAGACTTCGTTTTGAGACACGGAGTAAATCAAATTTTCATAAGGTTATCTCCGCGATGAACAATTGCTTTATGAAAGAATATTGCAAAGAAGTAATATGGGAAGTTCAGCTTAATACATACCATAGAGAATTAGAACGATACGGAAAGATAACTATAGAATTAGCTGAAGAAATTTTCTGGTTAGATAGTCAAATAGTTATTTTGATATTAAAACATCCTAACTATAAACTAGACGGGTTTGAGTGGAAAACAGCAATATTTATGATGCTAAAATATCTGGAAGGTTTTTATAATAATGTTAATGATAAGCTTCTATTCGTGGAGAAAGTAAGGGGTAAATATCAGAGTGAGTTTAAGCCAAACAAGCTGACAAAAATTCAGATGTCAAAAAATTATAGGATGTACTCTCGGGAGATAGATAGCGTAATCGATAATTTTCATCTTCCGATTTCCAACCAGAGTTGTTTAGATATGCTTTCTCTAAAATTAAAGGAATACAATAATAAGAACTTTGATGGAGACACAAAAGATCAGATACTCTCAAGCTTAATACATATGTCTCTCAATCGATTGTTTATTAATAGAAATAGAGAACAAGAATATTTGTGTTATGATTTTCTCCAAAGAATATTAAAAAGCAGAGATGCAAAGAGTATTGATATTTAAGTAAATACTTATAATTTATCTTTTAAACTCTTATTGTAAGCCTTTATGGCCAATCGAATATGATGTGCAATGGATTTTTGCTCTTTCAACTTACTGTTTAAGAGACTGAGTTCATTTAAATCATGGTCATTTAAGTGATAATTTTTTCTTATTAGTGCCATTAAAATTAGTATTTGTTCATGCTTTTTAGTGAGAATAAAAGTTTTTCAGCCAAGCTAGTTTTGTCTGTTATAATTTCTGCTTGCCCTTTCATTTCTTGAGTAAATAGAATTTCTTTTTTATAAGAAGTGGATAAGCCATTGTTGAGAACTGCATCAAGAATATAACTGCCGTCTTCCTCTGGAAATAATGGAACATTTGTAATAGTGCCAAGTAGATAACCATTTTCATATGCTGGATAATTATCTAAATCAATATTTACTAAACAATCTTTTTTAATTTTTCCTAGACCTTTTTGAACTGTTTTAACCTTAAGAATATAATCCGTGTCTTTTGGTAGAATTGTACAAACCAAATCACCTTTATTCAGTGTTTTTTTAGAGCTCCAGAATTGATTGAAATTTACTCTTCCATCGATAGTAGATTGGATGAGATATTTTTGCTTCCAATTTCTTATTGCTCCCTCAAATTTTTTGTAATTCTGAATTAAACTGTTTCTTAAATATAATTGTTGGCGCTTTAATATATAATCTGAATCTGTTTGGTTGAATTTTGCAGTATTCTTTGTTTCCTTAACACTTAAAATTTCCGAAACTATTTCTGTAAGTTTTTTTTCTGAGTTTAAATATTCAATTTGTTTTGACTCATATTCTGATAATGAGACTACCTTTTTACGATATAGTTCACTGTAACGATTCAAATTAGTCTTGAAGAAATCAACTTCTTTTTGTTGCTGCAGTTTTTGTTTATTGAGTACCGTCAACCTATTTTCAATATCTAAAATAGAACTCTCCCTTGCATTTACTTTGTTCTGCTCTGGTGAGTAAACCGTATGGATTTTAAAGTCTAGATAACTGTTTTCAAATTCTGAGTATACAAATTCCAAGTCCCCTAAATTGAGGTTAGAAATAGAATCCATTTTACTGAAGAAGCTATCATTATTAAAATTAAAAGTTTCTAGAAGTCTCGAGATTTCAAAAATATCATTGTGATTAGCGTTATTTTCTAAAATAGCTATAATATCACCTTTATTAACAATATCATGGTTAGAAACAAATAGGGTATCTATTTTACCAAAAATTGTCGCGTAGTGTTTTTCAGGGGGAACATAAGTAGTGATTAAAACCTCACCCTCAATTACATCTGGATATTTTACCAACCAAGTTAGATTGAATAAAAGGCATAGAACAATAACAGTTATGGTACTGCCCCACCTTATTGTCCATGATGGAGTTTTATTTATTAATGTTTGTATGTCTTCTGAAATGTAGTATTCATCATTCATAACTAAACAAATTAGAGCTCAAGTTGGTTTTTTATAAGGGAATGGTACGCTCCCTTTAATGCAACTAGTTGTCGGTGTGTTCCCTGTTCACAAATTTTACCCCTATTTAGAACGATAATATTATCAGCATTTTGTACCGTACTGAGCCTATGTGCAATAATAACTACCGTTTTGTTCTTGTAAAATTCTTCTAAATTTTCCATTATTTTTTTTTCACTAGTTGAGTCTAAAGAAGATGTGGCCTCATCTAGAAACAAGAAATTTGGATTTTTATAAATAGCTCTCGCAATCAAAATACGTTGTTTTTGTCCCATGCTAATGCCCAATCCATTTCCCCCTATTTTAGTATTTGTACTCAGCGGTAATTCTTCTACAAATTCTTTTATATTAGCCGTCTTGATAGCATATTCCAATCTTTCAGAATTAATTATTTCTTGACCTAAAGCTATATTTCGGGCAATGGTATCATCGAAAATAAAACCGTCTTGCATTACGGTTCCACATTGACTTCTCCATATATCCTGAGCAATCGTATTTAAATTTTTATCACCAATATTGATATTTCCCATTACTGGTTCGTAGTATTGTAATAATAATTTCATTAGTGTAGTTTTACCACTACCGCTTTCACCTACAATTGCTGTAACTTGCCCATATTTAATATGCACAGATAAATCATCTATTACGAATTTTTCTGTGCCCAGATACCTAAAAAAAACTCTTTTAAGTACCATTCCCGATTCCCGTGGTACATGTCGACTTCTATTTTCATTTATTTTTTTTTCATCGACCATATTGTGAACTTCTAGTATTCTTGTTATGGACATTTTTGCATCCTGAAAATAAAGCACAGATTCTATCAATTGAGATATTGGAGAATTAAGCTGCCCTACAATGAAGCTTATTGCTAACATCATACCTAAAGTAATTTCACCATCGATTACCAGTTTTGCTGCTAGAATTGTTATTATAATATTTTTTAATTCATTTATAAAATCAGAACCTATCAATTGTTGTTGAGTAAGTAATAGGGTTTTAGTTTTAAGATTAAAAATCCTTGATTGGATAAAATCCCATCCCTTTCTTTTATATATTTCAGCATTATTCAACTTTGTTTCTTGCATTCCATTAATTATCTCCAATAACTTATTATGTTCCGAGGTTTCTTCTAAAAATTTTGCATCGTCGAGTCTTTCTCTTTTGCCAAGAAATGATAGGAGATAGGAAAAATAAACTACTGTTCCAAGTAGGAATACAAGAAAAATTTTGATGCTATAAAATGCCAAAACCAATCCAAATAGTATGAATGTTACAATCGAAAAGATGGCGTTTAGGGATGAATTTTTTAGTAATAATTCTATTCGTTGATGATCTTTTATTCTCCTTAAAATATCTCCTGACTGTTTTTTATCATAATAGGCCAATGGTAAATCCATTAGCTTTATAATAAACTCTGATAAGAGAGAAACATTTAGTCTAGATGCAATGTGCAATAGCTGCCAGCCCCTTATAATTTCAATAATTGTTCTTCCAAAAAATAAGGATACTTGGGCGATTAATATTAGATATATGAAATTTAAATCTTGATTTTTTATACCAATATCTACTATATTTTGAGTGAGAAAGGGAAATGCTAGTTGAATAAGACTTACTCCAATAAGACCTATAAATAACTGGACAATAACCTTTCTTTGTCTTTTTAGGTAGGGTAGAATAAAACGCCATCCATTTAAGGAATTATAAGTGTCTGATTTAGTATTTTTTAGCTTGGAGGTAGGTTCTAGTAACAGGCAAATTCCTTTAGATTCATTTTCAACATTTTTACTCCCAATCCATTGTATACTGAACTTATTGATATCGAGTATTTCCTTTCTCGTCGCAGGATTAGAGATGTAAAATTTATTCTTTTTTATTTTATATAAGACTACAAAATGATTTTGATTCCAGTGTAAAATGCAAGGTAATGGAGCTTGTTTAAGTTCATTAATTGTTATTTGAACAGCTAAGGACTTAAATCCGATTTTCTCTGCAGCTAAACCCAAAAATTTTAGGTTACTTCCAGATCTTGTTGTTTCACTTAAATTTACAAGATGTTCGATTGAAATATCGCACTCATAAAAGTGCGAAATAGTTTTTAAGCAAGTAGGACCACAATCTTTAGTGTCTCTTTGTTTAAAGTGTGGAAAAGACCTACTCATTATGTTAGAAAAGTTTATTTTTTTGAAGCTAGTTCAAAAGCATTTTTAACATTTAAAACACCTCCGGATTCACTAAGCTCGTTAAAGGATATTTTTGCATTGCCTTCTTCGTCTAAAAATATATCATCGTTATATTTTGAGACTGATTGGATTAGAATTTCCCGTATTTCCTTTGCATTAAGTTTTGGGTAATATAATTTCATTGTTGCACAAGTGGTTGAAACTATTGCTGATGAAATTGAGCTACCAGAAGTTTTATAAAATTCATCTTTAGGATTAGTAGTTAAAAAATCGGTACCAGGTGCAAATAGGTCAACAGTATTTTTTCCGTAACTTCCGCGAACTGGCTTTAAATTGGGACCAACAATAGAGTCACTAAGTCCAACCATAATTAGGTTGGAAAGACTATATTTTTTATATTTTTTACGAGGATGCGTAATTACTTTGTCTAAATTAAAACCGGTGTTCCCAGCACTTGTTACAAATAAGACATTATTTTTTTCTGCATATGAAAGTGCTTCATATACCAGGCTTGGCTTTAACAGAAATCTAATGCTTGAGCTGTAATTGATAATATCCGCTCCATTATCTACAGCATAGCGAATAGCCGCAGCTAAATCTTCTTCAAATTCTGCCCCACTTTCTGGAAATATTGAAATTGGCATAATCTCAATATCTTTATTTGTTGAAGGCAAGTTACTAGTAATTGCTTTGTAGGTTTTTACGATTACCCCACCTATTTGTGTTCCATGTTTTTCATGTTCAATATTTATATCCAATTTATTAGACCCCAATTTTGAATTGTTTTTCCTAGGGTTTTCAATTAAATTTTCATTTAGAGCGTAATTTTTATTTCTGTTTAAGTATTCTAGGGAGAGTTTGTAATCTTTTTGTCTATTATTCTTTAGTTTATCTAATAAAAAATAGATTAGTCGCCCTCGTTCTTCATCATTTCCTTTGGTATAAACTTCATTGAAAAGACTATCTAGTACAGAAACTTTATAGGGTTTTGTTAAATTATAGGTGAGTAAAAGACTATCTGAAGCAATTTCAGATTCCTTATACCATTTTATATATTCTTCATATGGAACTAGTCGTTTTTTTTCTTCTTCAATAGTTCTTAAAGCATCATTATAAGTATCAATGAAATCTAGTTCTTTAGAATTAAGCTTGCTTACTTTTTTGCTTAATTTTTCATACTTCTTTTTAAATGTTCTTGTAAAGCGAATTGAGGTGTTGTTTGCATGTTTAATTAGCTTTTTGTCACCTTGTGCTAAAAAATTCCATCCATTGACGTCGTCTATATAACCATTTTTGTCATCATCTATTTTGTTTCCTATGATTTCATTAGTATTTGACCAGATGTAATTACTTAAATAACTGTGATTTACATCTATATCTGAATCAATCAATGCAATAATGACTTTATTCTTATCACTCAGGGGTAAAGTACCATGAATTATATCACTACTTACTCCTGAGAATTTGTCTTTTCCAAACTGGTCATATTGCCAGTAAGGAACACTATCCATTATGCTAGACGCCTTATGTTGAGCATTGGTAATACAATTTAATAGAATAAAACCAAAAAGTAATGGAAGCCTCATATATTGAATTTAAAGCCTTGATTTGAATCAAGGCTTTTATAAAATGGTTTAAATAGTATTTTATTTTTTTATAGGAGTTGGAAAACATTTAGCACTTTTTGGTGGTGGTGGATCTGTTTCTCCACCGCCATCACCTCCTTGAATTTTGTTCGTGTCCTTTAGTTTGGCAACTGTGAAGTTGTCCAATGTCAATTTTTTACTGTTCTTAGTTTTCATCTTATTTAATTTTTAATTTGCCCTAAACTAGATAAAAAAACAAAAGGTGTGTATAAATACCAACACACATTCTATGAATTTGAGGTACTGATTATACGCTTTATAAAGTATGATGGTTTTAATTTTGTTTCTTTCTCAAAAGCACTTGAAAATGAATTGGGATTGTTAAAACCAACTTCTTGGGCAATAGCTTTTATGGTGTAATTTCTGAATTGTTTTTCTTTTTTTAATTTATTTACTGCATAATTAATTCTAAGATTGTTGATGTAAGCTATAATACTTTGTTCTTTATGCTGATTGATAACTTTAGATAAATATTTTGAGTTTGTTCCCAATTTTTCGGCGAGCAAATGAGAATTGATCTTTGGATTTAGAAAACCTTCTTCATCTTCGAATTTGGTTAAATTCGATAAGATTTGCTCTACAATTTGATTAGGCACCCCGATATCATCACTATTCTCATTTAGAATTGTTTTATTTGCTTTTTCAACTTGCGAAGTCATAATTTGATTAAATCTACTTTTATAGATTTGTTGTTTTCTGTAATATAATATTGTACTTCCTAATAATAGAAAACCAATTATAGTTGATAGAGTTATATATAGATTAGATTTTTTGTTCTCTTGTTGTAAGTTTAGTATAAGTTCTTCTCGTTCTTTAAAAATTTGTTTTCTATCATACTTTATGTCCATTAAATCTCTAATGTCCTTATATTGATTGATGTACATGCTATCTAGTTTCATCAGATTTTCAATTGTATTTAACTGCTTTGGTTTATTATCTAAACTTTTATAATGATTTACCAAATAGTCAAAACCTTTTCGCAGTTCAATATTAAAGATGTCATTTTTTTGAAAAATTGAATCCATTAGTTTGTAATGGTAAAGTGCTTTTATCTTGTCCTTCTTTTTAAGGAATGAATTTCCCAAATGATAATGGGATAAACTTAGGTTTGCTAAATCTTTTTGATTTAGAAAATAATTCATAACCGATTCGATGCTATCGATAGCGGCAGTTGGATCTGATTCGTTTAGACCTTGATTGAAGATAAAACGATTTAGATAGTTGGTGCTTTTAAATCTTTTGGCTTTGCTATATCCTAGATTATTATAAAAAGTTGCAGAATCAGTAAGCCCCAGTTTTCTATAAATGTCTCCAAGAGCGAGTAAGGATGAAAGATAATCTTCAGGTTCAAACTTATTTTCCGGTTGTTTTTCAAAATAGTTATTTACCTCTTTAACCATTTTTAAGGCTTCTTCCTCTTGGTTAATCCTTTCTGATTTTATAAGGCCAATAAGTAGTTTGAAAACATTTATATAGTATAATTTTTCATTCTTAGTAGCGACTTCTGTACCCTCTAACAAAATTTCTAGAGCTTTACTGAAATCTCTTTTTTTATAATACCAATGCGCTTTATTGTAGTAAGCAACTTCTGGAAATTGAAGGTATTTATGTTGGTCTAAATTCTTTCCGTATTTATAAATTATGGAATCTAAATATTTGACTCTTTCTTCCCCTATGCTGGAATTGGCTAAGTAGAGATAACCGAAGCAAAGATATTCGTCATTTTTAATTTCTTGAGCCTTGTTTTTTAATTCTAAAGCATATTTTTTAGCTAGTACTTGATTATCTATATTTTCGTAATACTTCTCATAGATTTGAGCAATACTATTTAATTGTTTTAGGCTATCCGTTTCTTGTTGAGCAGATATCCATGCACTAATTAAAAAAATACTACAGTAAACTAAAAGCTTGATTCTCAACATAAATATTTCTAAAGTGTTAAAAATATGAATTATACACACCTTTTGTTAAAATTTACCATCAATTATTTGTTTTGTTCTCTGAACTTTGAAAACGGATGTTCAAATTCAATGAATATAGATTCTAATTCATTGAATATTAGTAGGTAACATTTTTAAACCTCTACCTAGAGTAATATATTGTTTGAAAGAACTCAAGTATCTGGAAAGAATTAAACTTAAATCACCATGTTCTATTCCTCAATATTATCTGATTTTCATAAGGAACTTAATACTATTGAAAAAAGGGATAACGATATTTTAACGCAATGCAATTCGGCAAAACATGTTTGTATAAGAACACTAGAGTCAATGCGTGAAATTGTAGAAAAGAAAGGTTTTCAATCCTCAAAAAATGAGATTGACTTCTTTAAAAATATTAAGACTGTTCCGATGTCTTATTTGGTTAATTATTCTAAAATATCCAAGTTGGAGTTTAGGGAACCGAGATTAGGTTTTGATTCACGTAAGAAATATTTACAATTTCAGATAGATAGAGTTAATAGGTCTTTTAAAAAAGAAAGGGCTTTGTTGCAATATATGGAAACCGGTTCTACACATTTTGACTATCATTATTTTACAAGAGATAATATTTATCAAGTTGCATTAGATTCGCCTGGCTTTCCGTATTACAAAGATTCCATGTTTAATACATCGCATGATTTTAAATGGGCAGAATTAAAAGGGCTGAAAATGTTCGCTAAATACATTGAGAAAAAGTATCTGAGTTTTAAAAACTCGAAATCAGAGAATAGGATGTCAAATTCTATGAGATGGACTGGCAGCTCAGCTGCTTTTGTAGAATTTGTTTATGGATGTCATGCATTGGGTTACTTTAATGGAGGTAATATTACAGTTGCCAAAGTATTCCAAGAGCTAGGCGAATTTTTGAAAGTACCTAGTAATAATTCATCAAGAACCTATAATGAGATTAAAAATCGAAAATCTTCACGAATCAAGTTCTTTAAAGAAGCTGGTGAAAAACTACTCGAAAAAATGGATAAGGAAGATGGTTTTGATGTATAAGATATACCAAACTCGGTTCAGACTCGGTTTCTCCATTTTTGCACGTAATAATCTTAAATTTCAATATTGTATTTTATTATAATATAATAAATCCCTCCAGAATTTATTTGACCGAACTCGGTATGCACTCTGCAAAAGTTATCTTTTGAAATATCAGTTTTGTGGAACGAAAGTCAAATCATTGCAAAGCCGTCATTTAAAAAAGTAAACCTTGGCGGCTTTGTTTTTAAAACTGAAACAAATGGGAGCAACTATTATTACTACAGAAGATCTTCGAGAGTTTAAAATGGAACTACTCGATGACATAAAACAATTACTAAATAATCAATCTGGTCATTCTTCTAAAAAATGGCTAAAATCTCCAGAGGTTAGAGAATTACTTGGAATCTCTCCAGGGACACTACAAAACTTGCGTATTAACGGCACATTACCCTACACCAAAGTAGGTGGTGTATTGTACTACGATTATCAGGAAATCATGCAAGTGTTGGAAAAGAACAGGATTCATAATAAGTTTTAATCCGCTTTGGAAGACATAAATTATATCAAGCACTTGAATGGTGTTTTTCTTCAATTCTCAATCGATACTCGCTTAAATCCAACACATATAAGCTTATACGTGGCATTATTCCAAATTTGGAATACTCACTTTTTTAAGCAAGAGTTCTATATCAACCGAGCGGAAGTAATGGAATTTTCAAAGATTGGTTCAAAGTCTACCTATCACCGATGTATCAAAGAATTAAGTCATTGGAAGTACTTGCTCTACACACCATCTCACAATCCGTTTAAAGGAAGCCGAATCAAGATGTTCGATTTTGGGACAAGTACCGAACAAGCAGTGTACCCAAACATTACCAATATCGGGACTAGTACTGGACAAGCATTGGTATCTATAAACAAACATATACAAACTATAGAAAACGGTAAAAACATAAACAAACGGGAAAATTTAGAAAATTTAAATTCTGAAAACAAAGAAAACCATCTGACAAGTGTCCCATATCAGGACAACTTAAAGACCAGTTCGGATAAAAACTATGATGACCCTTTATGAGCAATCCAAAACCACATATCATTGTTGAAGGAACTGTGCAGTATTCTTTGGGCACGATGCGAGGAAACCAGATTTTGTATGATTTTGATAAAATGTTAGTGTATCTGGATGCTAAAGGAAAGTTGTTGTTTGGGAAGAAATTCAAAATTTACAAGGAAGACAGAGACATACTCTACAAACTATGCCTGTATTTTATTCAGGATAGAATCGCTTGTAAAGAATTTGAGATTGATATTGATAAAGGTATTTTACTTTCTGGACCAGTAGGCTGTGGTAAAACTTCTTTGATTCGTTTATTGAAACATCTAGTGCCGCACCGAAAGTCCTATGAAGTTGTACCCACTCGCAATATTGTCTTTGGATTTAATCATATCGGTTACAAGACCATTGAAGATTATGGTAACACCCAATTTTTTTGTTTTGATGATTTAGGGGTCGAGCCTATGGGCAGGCATTACGGCAAAGATTGCAATGTGATGGGTGAAATACTGCTATCCCGCCATGACTTATTTCTAAATAGGAAAATTAAAACTCATGCAACTACCAACCTAAATGCTGCAGAACTGGAAGAGCTTTACGGCATTCGTGCTCGTAGCCGTATGCGACAGCTTTTTAATTTAGTGGCTTTTGATAGGGATAGCCAAGATAAGAGAGTATAATCTTATAAAACAGATAATTAAATGTGAGAATCCGTAAGAAATTATGTTAAAAAATTAATATATTTATGAACGATTACACATAGAAAAATGTTTGAGAAAGCTGATGAGTATTCATTGGCTTTTTTTATGAAAATTAATATTTAAAAGAAATGAAAATCAAAAATATTGGAGTCAAAAACTTTAGACTATTGTTTGATGTTTCAATAAATCTAGAAGATGATACGACACTAGTTATTGGTAGAAATAATAGCGGAAAAACTTCATTATTTTCTATCCTCAAAATTTTTTTGAAAGACAGCAGTCAATTTTATTTTGAAGATTTTTCAACTAAATCATATAACTTTTTCAGTAAATCTTATGAACTGTTTGTTAAGTATACTAAGAAAAAGAAGGAGCAAGAAATAGATGAGAAAGAATTAGAAAAATTGCAGAAAAGTATTCAAGAAACCATTCCCAAGATTGAACTAATTATTGAATTTGAATTTGAATATGATAAAGATAAACCAGATAGTCTTGTGAATCTTTCGTCATTTATTGTTGATTTAGACCCCGATAGGAATGATACATTGATTAAGTTTTCTTTCTCACCCGTAGATAGTTTGAAACTTTTTGAAAGTTTTGATGCAAATAAGGATGAATATGATGGTAATGATGATAAAAGTAAGTTGATAGCTTTTTTACAAAAGAATATAAGGGGTCTGTATAGGGAAGATTTTTATGTTCTGGATAAAAAATCTGACTATAAAAGAAAAATTGAAAGAGGCTACAAAACTAAACTTGAAAAGCTTTTTTTGCTAAAAGAAATCAAGGCCCAAAGGGATTTAGACGATGACTATAAAGACAATAAGGAGAATCTCTCCAAGGGATTTTCAAGTTACTACTCTCACAGGGATAGAAATAATACTGATGTTGAAGATTTAGAAAGTGAGTTAATTAAAATAAGAGAGACTTTAAGGCAAAAGTACGGTAAGATTCTGAAAGACATTTTGAAAGACCTAAGTGATTTCGGTGCTGAAACTCCTACAAGAATACCTGAGATTTTTATAGAGTCAGAAATGGATTCTCAGGAAATTATTCGTAAAAACATTAAGTATTTATATAAAAATGAATCTGGAGTCAACCTACCTGAAAGATATAATGGCCTTGGATATAGCAATTTGATTTTTATGGTTTTAGAGTTGGCCAGCTTCATTGAAGAATATAAAAACCAAAAGGAACAAGCAGATTTCATGTTGGTTCTAATTGAAGAACCAGAAGTTCATATGCATCCTCAAATGCAACAAGTATTTATCAAAAATATTAATAATCTACTATCAAAGTCAAAGAAAGAAAACAACTTAACATCTCAAATTTTAATCACTACACATTCATCTCATATTATTTCAGAAGCTGGAATAGATGAAAAAAGAGGTTTTTCAAGGATAAGATATTTTAATACTGCAAAATCAAGATTGGAAGTAAATGATTTTAGTGAAGATTTCAAGATTGAAGATGATGATGGGAAGACATATAAATTCTTAAAACAATACTTAACGATACATAAATGTGATTTGTTTTTTGCTGATAAAATCATTCTTATCGAAGGTGTTACTGAGAGAATGTTATTACCAAAAATGATAAGTAAACAAGCTTCAAGTTTAAACAGCGAATATATATCTGTTTTAGAGGTAGGAGGAGCTCATGCTAAGAGATTTAAGGAATTGTTAGAGTTTATAGGTGTTAGAACTTTAATTATTACTGATTTGGATTTTGGAAAGGAAGATGGAGAGAAGGTAGAAATAGAACAAGCAACCAAAACCACCAACCAAACTTTGATAAAATGGTTACCACAAAAAGAAAAAGTCACAGAGTTACTTAATTGTAAGATTGAAGAAAAGTTATCAAAAAATAAACTAATAAGAGTTGCTTATCAGGTAAATGAAGAAGGTGAAAATCCTAGAAGTTTTGAAGAGGCTTTCATTCTTAAAAATAGAAAATTAATAGAGGATAATAAGAATGACTTTGGTAAGACCAAGGTTATGAATCTTGATGATTTGAAAAAGAAGAAAGCTTTTGAAATTGCCCCAACATCATCAAAAGGGAAAATAAACTTTGCTTTTAATGTAATGCTTTTTGAAGAAGACTGGAGTGTTCCTAATTATATATCTGAGGGTTTAAAATGGTTAGCTAATGAAAACTAAAGAAAACCAAACTTTTAATGATATAAAGGTTGCGCTAGGAAATTATCAAAGCTTTGTTGTTGAGGCAGGTGCTGGCTCTGGTAAGACGTATACTTTGATTCAAACCTTAAGACATTTAATTGACATTAGACGAGAAGAATTATTCAAAAAAAATCAAAGAATTGTTTGTATCACTTTTACTAACGTTGCCAAAAATGAAATAGTTGAAAGGATAGAAGATAATCCTTTAATCGAAGTATACACTATACATGAATTTTTATGGAGTTGCATGAGTTCTTTTCAAATTCAACTTAAGAAAGAAATAATAGAATTAAATGAAGAATACAGAATTAGCAAAAGAAGTTACAAGTATTGTGAAAATTTAGAAACGGTTTTGATTGATAAAACTATAGTATATCATGATTACGGTAGGAATTTTTTGGAAGGCAAATTACACCATGACGATGTTATTCTTTTAGCTAACAAAATGTTTGAAAAATACTCAATGATATCTATTATAGTTGGAGATAAATATCCATATGTTTTTGTGGATGAATATCAAGATACCGAGCCAGGTACTATTGAAGCTTTAATTGATAATCATCAATTGAAAAATCCAACAAAAGTGTTAATGGGGTTTTTTGGTGACTCTCATCAAACCATATATGATAATAGAATAGGTTCATTAGAAGATTATTACAGTCAGGGAATAGAAGTTTTAAAATATATAACTAAAACGGAAAATTATCGAAGTAGGCCTGAAATAGTCAACCTTCTTAATAAAATAAGAACAAACATTAAGCAATACATTCCAGAGAGTAGCAGAAACAAACTAAAAAAAGGAACAGCTAAATTTATCTATGCTCACCAATCAGTAGACAAATATGGTTCAATTCAAAAAATAAAATCAGACCTAGAAGCTAATTTCGCCTGGGATTTTAAAAATACAGAGGAAAATAAAATTCTTTACTTAACCAATAGAGGTATTGCAAATCAATTAGGTTATGATTCCTTGTTTAGTGCATTCAATGGAAGATATGGTCAATATACTACCAACAGGTTGAATAACAAAGATGATAGGTTTATCGAATTTTTTATTGGTACCGAGTTTTATTTAGGACTAGAACAACTGATGTTAGACTATGAAGCAAAAGAATATGCTGAAATTCTTTCTAAACCTTCAATTCTGAATATTTCATTACGAACTCACCGTGATAAAATAACTATTAAGAATTTACTCGAAGAAATAATAGAGCTGAAGAATAAAACTATTGAAGATATACTAGACTTCGTTAGAAACCATGACTTACTAAACTTGCCAATGCGCATCATTGATTTTGAAGAGTATTTAAATAAAGATTTAGAAAATCCAGAAGAGATTGATAGGCAAAATAGAGATAAGAATTTTTATGAGGAATTAAAGAAAGTTAACTATGAAGAAGTAGGCTATTTTTATGAATATATTGAGAATCTCTCACCGTTTTCCACAAAACATGGTACAAAAGGAGATGAGTACAAAAATGTATTATTGGTAATTGATGATACTTTATGGAGAAACTACAACTTCAACGAAGTTCTTGCTGAAGACGAAACCAAAAATAGATACACCAGAACATTAAATCTACTATATGTTTGTTGTTCGAGGGCTAAAGAAAATTTAATTGTGGTTAGCCTTTCTGAAATGAATAATGAAGCAAAGAGAAATATTGAAAATTGGTTTGGAGATGAAAACGTTTCAACTTTTAATAACACCAGTGCTAGTTAGTAATTAAAAAAATATGAAAAAAACTGGAAAATGTAGATTATGTGGGGAGTATAAAAAGCTCTCATTTGAACACGTTCCACCAGAATCAGCATTTAACTCTAAACCTGTTTTCTTTCAAGATTATGAAAATCTACACGATAAATCTAGCTATGTTTATGGTAAAAGAAAAAAGAGTCTACGTGGTGCCGGGGGTATGTATTTATGTATTTCTTGCAATAATAATTCAGGTAGTTGGTATGCAAACGATTATAAAGAATTCACTGAAATAGGAATGTATGTTCTGAAGTCTAGGGTCTATGCAAACAAATATATTTGTGCAGAATACAATATCAAACCACTAAATGTTTTAAAGCAAATTTTAATGATGTTTGTTGCTTTAGACAGTAGCGAGTATCTTATTGGTCGCCCTGGTCTAAAAGAATACTTGATGAAGCCAAATAATACCAATTGCCCAAAGAATATTCGTTTGTTTTCATATTTGACCAGTACTATAAAACTAAGAAATGCACTATCCTTTTCAAATATGGATGGTTATATGAGGCACTTTGGAGAAATCAGTTATACGCCTTTTGGTTTTCATATATCTATTGATACACCACCTATTAATAGACCTTACTGCGAAATCACCAATTTTTCTCAATTCAAGTTCAACGAAAAGACAGAAATAATACTACTTCTTCAGTATTTAATTCCTAGGTTGAGTTTTCCAGGAGTTTATGTATAAATTCTAGATTTGATTTTCTTAGTTTACTTAAGAATTTTGGAAATAAAATCTTTTAGTCCTAAAACTTAGTAAAATCTTTTACAAATCAATTACTCATTACTGCATAACCCCATCAAAAGCGCCAACGCCATAGCCTTGATATTTTTAGTTTCCAAAAAATAATCAGCTTCATCAGTATTGGTCATGAATCCCATTTCCACAAGTATAGAGGGACAGTAGGCAATAGCTTCTCGTAGTACCTGAAAATTGGCATACTTCACACCCCGTTTTTCAAAACCTAGCTTTTGGTTGCCTTCATTCAGAATAGAAACACCAAGTGTAATAGACTTTTCATTTTTAGAATGATACACATAGACCTCCATACCCCTAGAATTGCTTGGAGAGGCATTACAATGTAACGATACAAAAACATCTGCATCTAAACTCTTAGCCAATCGATTTCTTTCCGATAATGAAATGAGTGTATCACCATATCGGGTTAGATAGATATCCAGTTCGTTATCAAAAAGGGATTTGTTCAGCTTCAAAATGGCTTTGGCAACTTTCAAAACCACATCCTTTTCATAAATGCCATTTATACCGATAGCACCCGAATCAGTTCCACCATGCCCAGGGTCTATAACCACGACTTTTTTCTGACCAAAAACCAAACACATTTTCAGCAGTAAAATCAGAAAACTGACGTTTTTGAGCGTTGAGCGATTCAAAAGTTTTAGAGTTATTAACATAGACACTTCAATTTTTAATACGATTTGATGTCAATTCACACCATTGAAAATCAATCAGGTATAAATAATATTTTATTCACAAAATACTGATAATCAGTATTTTGATATTCAATATAGTGTATTTTTCAAACAACGAAATCCAACAAATTTTAAATCAATTTCGACATGAAAAAATCACTATTCCTGACCACTTTTTTACTGCTTATTTCCAATACCATTTTTGCCCAAATTGGGGGCATTGAAGATTCCGTTAACGATGTTTCCGATACCATAAGAGCCATCTTTCCCATCATTCTGGGAGTCATCTTTCTAATAGGCTTCCTATTCAATGCAGGACACTTTTTTGGTGAGAATGCAGACCTCAAAAAAGGAATTACCCGTGTATTAGTCTTTGTGCTTATTGCGGGTGCAGTTGTGGGCATATTTACCTATCTCATAGGCATCGTAGTGTAGCATGAAACGCTACGAAATCTATAAGGATATCCGAAAGCGGGCAGTGATAATGGGGTTGCCTATTTCATTGTTCGCTTTGATGATGACATCCGTCATCGGGTCATTGCTGTTCATCATCTTTTCCTTCAGCTTTTTAGTCATCATATCGGTATTCCTTTTTAACGGAGGGCTATATGTGGTATTGACCCAGCTGACCAAACACCCCGCCTTATTACATATTAAAAAAGTATTCCCAGCCACCATCAGTAACAAACGAGAAAGTCAACTCCAATATGAAAAAAATTAACCTATCCGCATATCATCCTATCCTGAGCATAGAAAAGCATATAGTTTTTGCCAGTAATGGCAATGTAGTATTGTGTTATAAAGCAGACTTACCAGAAATCTATACTCTGGCCTCAACCGATTTTGAGGATATACATGGCTCTTGGTTTCAGGCATTCAAATCTCTCCCAACAAGTACGGTTATCCATAAGCAGGATATCTACAAGAAAAGCCGCTATGAGGCAGATAATTTGCCAAATAGAAGCTTTTTGGAAAAGGCAACCTATCGATATTTTAAAGGAAGGGAGTGCCTAACCCATCAATCTTATTTGTACTTCACGCTGCCTTTGGATAAAGCATTGAATGCTTCCAAATTTACCAACCCTTTCCGCAAGATTGAAAAAGGCATTCATAAACAACTGGACCATAATGTCCAAGAGTTTATTGCTTCGGTAAATGATGCTGTTTCCTTTATCAATAACAGCCGCAGGGTGTCCCTGAGACAATTAAATGAAAACGAAATTTTAGAGCTCACTAATGCCTACTTCAATGGGTTTAATGAAGGCTTTGATACGGATATTCAATTAAAGAAATCAGCGATTGAAATTGGCGAAAACCATTTTGACGTGTTGGCTGTAAATAGCGAACTCTGTTTCGGTGATGTAGTACAAAGCAGTAAAACCAATGATAAATTTACTTCGGATGATTTTGTGTTCCATCAGGGTTTTATTGATGGATTGGGATTAAATCTGAATGAAAACCATATCATCAACCAAATCATTTTCCTCGATGACAAACACAAATGGAGAAAACTACTGGACAAGAAAATTGAAGAACTTAGCAAGAGTTCCAACTTCGGAACACAGAACAAAGTCATTCAAAGGAAAATTGAAGCTATTGTTGCTAAAATTAATGAAGACGACAGTTCTAGAATTATACGTGGGCATATCAACATTGTTTTCTGGTGTCCGGAAGCCGGACGGCTAAAAACTATTGCCTCCAAGATTAAGACAGAGTTTAAGGAACTGGATATTGTTCCGTACTATCCGAAAGGGGAAGAACGAAAGCATTATTTTCTTAACTCTTATTGTTGTTTTAGTTCCAATTTTTCCAATGAAGATTTATACGTCACCGATTTAAAACATACATTGTGTCTGTATATCAACAACAGCAATTATAAGTCGGATAAGCAGGGTATCATTTTCAATGACAGGCAATACAATATTCCAGTTTTAAAGGATGTTTGGGACGAACAAAAGAAGCGTATCAAGGCCAGGAACTTTGCCATTTTCGCCCCAACGGGAGAAGGTAAATCCTTTTTAGCAAATAATATACTTCGGCAATACTTCGAAGCTGACGTTCGGTTGGTCATTATCGATTTGGGAGGGTCTTATTCCAAGTTTGCCAAACTCTATCCCAATAACCATATCATTCTGAGATATGAGCAGGGAAAGAATTTGGGCATTAATCCATTTTACATTTCCAATGAAGCAGATTTGACTCCCGAACGATTGGAAGACCTAGCCATTTTCCTATTGGAACTATTGGCAGAAGGAAACCAGGTTTCAAAAGCTAAAGAAGTAGCCATTAAAAAGGTACTGCTACATTACTACAAACATATCCGTGTAAATCATTCTCTGGCTTCTTTATATCAATTTATAGACGATAAAAAAGACAGCCTCATAGAGGCTCTTAGTATAAGGGAAGAGCATTTTAGCGTTTACAACTTCCTGCATATCCTTTCGGAATATGTGGATGATGGGTTGTATAGTTTCCTCTTCAATGTGAGTGAAGACCAGACCTATAAGATTGAGGACAAACGTATGATTGTCTTTGAACTGGATGAAGTGAAGGACAACAAGGAAATCCTTTCCGTAATGCTGAAACTCATCAAGTCTGCCATCCAGCGTACTATCTGGCGTAACCGCTCCGAAAGAGGTATTATCCTGTTTGATGAGTTTGCCAAACAACTGAAGTTTGACAATGTTTTAGAAAGTGTGGAATTCTACTATCAGGCTATCCGAAAACAAAATGGAGCAATCGGCATCATTCTACAATCTATCAATCAGTTGCCTAACAATTCCACATCGGCAAGTATTCTAGAGAATACACAGGTCATTTACAGTCTACGGAACGAGAAAGGGTACGAAGAACTTCAAAAGCGATTGAACCTGTCGAGCCACGATTTGAACCAGTTAAAATCTATTCGCAACAACCTTACGGGAGATAGAAAGTACACAGAGATGTTCATCAAGATTGGAAAGGAGAGCAACATCTTTCGTCTCGAAGTACCCAAAGAGGTCTATGCCGCTTACCTCACAGATGGTAAGGAAAGTGAGGCCATAATGAAACTCTACGAACAACATCAATCGATGGAAAAAGCCATCAACATATTTATTAATTCTTAAAACGAAAGCCATGAAACACAAAATCAAAATTCTAGTATTGTCACTAACTATAGCCATTTTATCATCTGGCCACATTGTGGCCCAAGGGATGCCAGTATATGACAACACCAATTTTATCAGCTTTACCAAATCCCTTATAGAATCGGCGAAACAGACCTCACAATTGCTAAAAACGGTACAGTTTCTAAAGACCCAAAAAGAGAACATAGAAAAGGTCAACAATGTCATCAGACAGCTAAAGGCAGTTCGAGAAATGGCAAGGAACAACCAACGCTTATTTAACATTGTACAGGACGATTTACGAGAGATTCTCAATTCACCCTATATCAAACCTGATGAAGTGAATCGTGTTTCAGAATCCTTCAATTCCATTATTGAAAACTCTTTATATGGATTGGAGTATATCGACCAGATATTATCCAGTAATACCCTTAAAATGACTGATGCAGAACGTGCGGAAGTTCTTAAGGACATGGAACTAAAATCCAAAGAAATGGTAGCTGAGATTGAAGCCAAGACCAAACGCTATCGTGAGATTATTGCTTTTCGTGAAATGCAGGATAAAATCAATAACAGGGAAACTAACTACTAATGGCAGGCATCTTTTTGAGCATAGGATTGGAATATGTTGATGCGGTGTTTACCACTATCAAGAACAGTGACTTTTCCCAGTACACCATTACTGGAATGAAGACACTGGCCATTCTGTTCTTTCTTATCAATATCCTCAAAAAGTACAATGAAGGCGTTGCTAACAACGATGGGTATACCTGGGGGCTGACCCCTGCAGAACTTGCAAAGAATTTTGCCGTGGTTATCCTGGTCATTTTCTCAACACAGGTATTGGATGTTTTTGATACCATTCTTGTGGCCATCGAAACCCAATACCGAGACACGGCTCCTGTGCTCCTCCCGTTACAAATGCAAGACATCGATTTGGAGCAGGATGTGGGCGCATTGGAAGCCGCCAAAAAAGCAATGGCGATGTTGTACGAAGCTCTGGTAACGCCACTGTATGGCTTAAAGATGTTAGCCTTTATCATCGGGATATTCCTTTGGTTATTGGATTTATTCATTTATCCCTTATTTCTTGCAGAACGTTTCTTTTTACTAGGTATCATGCAAGCTTTCTTCCCTTTGGTGATTAGTCTTGCCGTATTTGAAAAGTTCCGTTCATTGGCTTACAACTTCTTTAAGCTTTATGCAGGAGTATATATGTTGGTACCTGCCTTTTTTCTGGTCAATGTGTTTGTAAACAACCTGTATACAGAAATCAATACCAACTTTTGGAACACGCTTTTTGGAACGGATTGGGGAAGTACATTTTTTGCGCCATTGCTTCAATTTGGCTCCATCGGGTTTATTGTTTTTCTCAAATTCAAACTCTATCGCAGGGCAACATCATTTGTCTTTAAACTTTTTTCTTCCTAACCATATGAAAACACCTTATCAAAATATTTATAACGTACTACGCCTGAACCGATTCATTGTTTTGGCAGTTGTTATTGGAGCAGTTTTGACCTGTACCATCTCAGTAATTATGGTCGTAAAACTTCACAAAGAATCCGTCAATAATGCCTTTGTGGTCAATTCGGATGGAAGTGTCATTCCCCTTAAAATGGTACAGCAAAACGAAAATTTAGAAGTAGAAGTGTTATCACATTTAGAACAGTTCCATACCTATTTCTACCACATCGATGCAAGCAATTATGAAAGGAATCTGGAGAAAGCTTTATGGTTAGGAAATAGTTCTGTGGATGCATTGTACAGACAGAAAAAAGCTGATGGCGTTTACAACCGATTATTACAATATTCCTTAGTGCAAAAAGTATTGAAAATTGAATCGAAAATCTATATCCAGAAAGAACCCTATCGATTTGAAACCACTGTCATTTTTGAAATCAATCGAGGTTCGATAATCGACATTTATGAATTGACCACGTCAGGAAATATTATCCATGTGGATAGAAACTTTCCCAACAATACCCACGGATTATTGATAACCAACTTTTTTGAAAATAAACTGAAAAAACTAGAAAACTATGAAGATAGATAAGAATAAAATCGTGTTCGCTGCCATCATTTTAAGTGTAGTACTGTTTGTTGGCTCCTATGCCGTCATTGCATTGGGAGATGAAGAAGAACCAACGATTGAAAATAATCAGATTCCAGTTCCAGAATTGAGCGATGAACAAAAGGAGTATGATTCCAAATTAGAAGCCCTTGATGACCTTAAAGAAGTACGACAAACCAATGCTCCTAGCATTTATGATGAACGTTTGTTGGATTCTACTGGAGTCTATGACCCCGATTTATTGGATAAAGAAAAGATGCGGATTGTAGATAGCATCTATAATGAAGGACGCATCAGTTATTCCGATAGAAGTTTTAGAAAGCCCAAGGTCAAAATTGAACCAAAACCACTTCAGAAAGATTCTATTTCCAAGATAGATAAGAAAGAAGAGCGTATTGTTCCTAAAGAATTAGGATTGGAGCATCAACTGTTTTTTGCTTCAAATCCATTGGAAAATGAAAACCTCTTAACTCAAAATACGGATGCTTTTATATATGTGCGAGTAGATGGCACACAAACGGTACGGAATAATTATCGTTTGCAGATGCGTTTGACCAAAGATGCGCTTATCAATGGTAGTATTGTCTTAAGAAATACACCCATTTATGGTTTTGTAAGTTTTCAACCTAACCGAACCATTATAGAAATCGAAAACATCAATCACAAACCTATTAAACTAAACGCTTTTGACCTTCAGGACGGAAGTGAGGGTGTTTACATTGAAAACAGCTTT
The DNA here is from genome assembly GCF_055693185.1 of Croceitalea sp. W27. Classification (NCBI taxonomy): domain Bacteria; kingdom Pseudomonadati; phylum Bacteroidota; class Flavobacteriia; order Flavobacteriales; family Flavobacteriaceae; genus Croceitalea; species Croceitalea sp. W27. Next base: position 1,200,551 of record NZ_CM146327.1, on the reverse strand, counting down.
AGAGCTGAAGCTAGACAGGAAGTAGTCGGAGATATTGTGGATGATATCAATATCGTAGGTGTGCCACAAGTAAGCGGAGTTAAAAGGATATTCCAAAGAAACAACCGCACCGTAAAAGTTACCGTAATTGATAACTACCAACTCATTTTAAAACCCATACTATGAAAACTATAATCATAATTGCCATAGCACTATTTACAAACCTTGTAGTAGCTCAGCAAACCTTAGATACCATTTATGCCAATGATAAAAAAAATGTCGCTCTGTTTTTCCCAGAACCCATTCGCCAGGGAATCACAGGAACATCCAATTTTGTGTTTACCTATAACCGAGAAAAAGAGCAATACTTTGGCTTGTTACAAGCCACTCCAGGAACAGAAAGTAACTTATTGACAGTTACCAAAAATGGTCAGGTCTATTCTTTTATTTTGAAGTATAAAGAACAGTTGCCGAGACTGAATTATTTCATTACACCCAAAGAAAGTATTGGTAGTGAGCGACCTGTAACTTTAAAACAAAAGCCAATTTCTCAGCCTCCTAGCAGGATAGACTACTTTAGGAAATTCTGTAACTATTTATTGAAATCAAATTCTGGTTCTATAACAACCAAGCGAAAAAAAGGTATCAAAGTACAGTTGCAAAAGATGGTTTATAATGCCTCTGAATTTTATCTGGTATTAGAAATCAAAAACAAGTCTGAAATCGATTTTGAGATAGATTACTTAAATGTCTATAGAGTTAACGGAAACAAAAAGCGTAAAGCTTCTTTTCAAAGATTAGAACAAAAAGTGATTCACAAATTTATCATGCCTAATCTAGTAAAGACTGGAGAGAAAAAAAGGTTTGTATATGTGCTGCCTAAATTTGTTATTGGAGATAATGAAAAATTGATGATTGAATTAAAAGAACTTAATGGGGAAAGGAAAATCCAGCTTTTACAATAAAGCTGAATTTCCTTTTTCTTCCTTCTTAGGGTTTAACTTCATTCTTAGCGCATTCATATCATCACAGACTTTTCGTTCAACAACTCTGGCATAAACTTGAGTAGAAGCAATTTTTGAATGCCCCAATAATTTTGAAACCGTCTCTATTGGAACTCCATTACTCAAAGTTATTGTAGTAGCAAAGGTGTGCCTAGCCATATGAAATGTAAGATTCTTATTTAAACCACAAGCTTCAGCAATTTCTTTTAAGTACAAATTCACTTTTTCATTCGTAATTACTGGAAATAAAGTGCCCGTTACCTCCGTCATTGGATGGTTTTGATACTTGATTAGTAATTCTTTTGCCTTTCTGAGTAGTGGAACTTTCACCGGCGCTTTCGTTTTTTGACGATTTGTGAATATCCAGTCGCTACCATCAATCCCTTTAAGAATGTTATCAGAAGTAAGGTTCATGATATCTATGTAGGCAATTCCTGTATAGCAACTAAAAATAAACAAGTCTCGCACTCTTTCTAGTCGTGCAATTGGAAAGTAATAAGTTTCAACGTTAGACAATTCATTGACGGTCAAGAAAGGGCGTTCTCTTTTTTCATAGGTTGGCTTCCATCTAACAAAGGGGTCTCTATCTATCCATTCAATATGATATCCTAGCGTAACAATCTTTCGAAACCTTTGGATATGCTTCATAACAGTATTATTGCTCAACGCTTTAGGATGTTCTTTTGGCCAATACGTATGAAGAAAGTGTGCAAAGTCACAAATAAATTTATAATTCAAATCTTTTAAATAGATATCTGAAGTGTTCAGGACACTACCCAAGTACCTATTAACATAATTTTCTGTTACTGCAAAGTTTCTTAAAGTTCCCTTTGCTAGTGTCTTTTGGGTCTTCTTATTATGATATTCAAGAAGGCTTTGGAGTGTCTTACAATTATCGCTTTCACCTAAGTATGCAGCTTTAATTAATCTAGCAGTGATTAATTCTCCCTTAAATTTTAAATCTTGATAGCATTGAAATAGTTGAGTTCTGACCTGTTTTACATATTCATTAATCTGTATAGCCTCATTCGAATTTCCACGGGCTTTTTTCTTCTTATTATCCCAAATGGATAAGGAGATTTTCTTTTTAAGGCTAATGTCCGCTCTTTTGCCATTTACTGTAACCCTGGCATATAAGAGAGCTTCATTGTTAATTGCTTTAGATTTTTGAACTAAAAATAGGGTCGAAAAAGTGTTTTGTGTACGCATAGTTGTCGTCTTTAAATTATTAAATATTTACCTAGACGAAAGTCAAATCAACTATTCCAATTCAATGAAGTAATTTGATGAAAAAGTGTGCTTAGCACACTTTTTGAAAAAAGGTACCTTTTTAGCACACATTTAAAATCAAATCAATTCAAATCTTATGTACTCCTAAAAACTTGAAAACCATGTAAATCGTAAGACTTACATGGTTTTAATACTGTTTGATACAGTTTTTAGTGACCTCGGCAGGATTCAAACCTGCAACCTTCTGAGCCGTAATCAGATGCGCTATTCAGTTGCGCCACGAGGCCTTTTTAATGGGGTGCAAATATATTTCTTTTTAAATTTACAACAAAACCCTAGCAAGCAAAAACTAATGGATTTTAAGCCCTTTATAAGAGATGTGAACGATTTTCCTAAAACAGGAGTCATTTTTAAAGACATAACCCCACTTTTGAATGACAATAATGCTTTGAAAGCCGCATGCCAAATACTCTTTGAAAAAGTACATGGGCAACATATAGACAAGGTCGTCGGGGTAGATAGTAGAGGCTTTATTTTCGCTCCGCTTTTGGCTTCAAAATTAAATGCTGGCTTTGTGCCTGTGCGTAAAAAAGGCAAGTTACCGTATAAAACACTTTCGGAGTCGTACGCACTGGAATACGGTACAGATTCGCTGGAAATTCATGTTGATGCCATTAAAAAAGGAGAGAAAGTGCTAGTTCATGATGATGTCTTGGCCACCGGTGGCACAGCTGAAGCGGTATGTAAGCTAGTGGAGCGTTTAGGAGGAGAAATCGTGCAATGCAATTTTTTAATTCAATTAGACTTTTTAAATGGCGCTGAAAAATTGAATGGTTACGATATTAAAACCCTGTTGAAGTATTAGCCTAATGCTTTTGTGGTTACAAAATACCGCCACCCGATAATTGCCAATTGAAATTTGCTTGCTTTGGCTAAATCCAACCTTTTTTTTGTAAAAGAAGGCAAAATTATCTTGTTGATTTTTGCCAAGACTTTAAAAAACGATTTTTCCACTATTATTTTTTTGACAAAGTACAAAAAATAAAAAGCCCGCTTTAGAGCGGGCCGTTGATTGATTGATGTATTTTTTTAAAAAGGAGGAAAATGTTCAGTTCAGTTTTTTAAATAGTCATGAAAGGCATTCATTTATATTTAAATAAATAAGCCTACTACACTCATAAAAACAAGAACAATAAATTTTACAATGGCGATCATAAGTTTAAAATTTTCAGGTTAATATTTGATTACTTCGATTGATTGTTTTTTCAATATATGTTGATAAATATCATGTTTCCAAAGATTTGGACTGAAAACAATACAATTGAATACGGAAATGAAACTTTTTGAACGAGTTAGTATTTAGAAATGATGTGACCCTCTACAAATAAGTTATAATTTGTAATAAAAAACTAAGATTCTGTATTAGATTATAATAATTGTAGAGCGTTTCTTAATGCTTTTTGAAAAACCTAGGGGCGTTTCGTTTAAAAAAAGATGTTTTTTGCTGATTTCGTTTTTGCCACAAACAAAAAACCAGTCACTTATGTGACTGGAGTTTGACTAATTTAAAACCAATTTTGAGCTTTAGTTTTTCTTTTTGGTAGTAATTTCTACAACACCATTTTTACCTTTTCTACCATATTTTTCTTCCGCTGCTTTACCTTTTAGAACGTTTACAGATTCTATGTTATCCGGGTTGGTATCTTTTATCTTTTTAACTTTCTTGCCATCTACTACAAATAATGGTTTTTTACCTTTGGTTACAAATTTGATGTCATTAGAGAAATCACCTGCCTCGTTTGTATCTATAATGAACACGTTATCATCTTTTTCTATTTGAAGACCGTCTGAGTTATTGCGAAGTACAATTTGCTTTTTATCTTTTGTAATTATTTCTATTACGCCATCTTCACCTTTTTCACCATATTTTTCTTTTGCTGATATCCCTTTTAAAACATGCACGGTTTTGATATTTTCGCTAGGTAGATTGGTGATTTCTTTTTCGTCTACCTCTTCACCGTTAACAATAATTATGGGCTTGTCCGATTTGTTAGTTTGACCCTTACGAATTTTAATTTTTGTTTTTTTGGTATCGTCATTATCGTCGTTTTCAAAAATAAAGACACCTCCGTTGCCTTCTTCTTTGCTTTCAGAATCAATGATGAATTTCATATTGTTTGATTTTCCTTCCTTAATTCTGAAGATATTCATTTCTTCAAGTTCATCTTCGTCCACTTCTTTTCCGTCCACAGTGATGGTCTTTTTCCCATTGACAGTTTTGATGACTATTCTTTTTGATTCATCTTTATCAGAATCTACCCAAATTATCGATTCGTTGTTGGCGGCACCGACAGTGGAATTACTATTCCAAAAAGAAACGGCGTTACTTTCATCATCATATAAAATGGTTATTGGATTTATAGGGGTGTCTGAACTAGTGTTATAACTGCCATTGAATTTCTCTCCGTTAGTTCCTTCGCCGTTAATTTGTATGCTAATATCTATAATTTCCTTACTTGAATTTCGTACTACTGTATATGAAAAATCGGCACCTTCTTGCGCCAAATCATCTTTCATTTTGGCTAAAGATGCATCGGTGGTATTTTTGTCAATAGACAGTTTTATCGTTTTAATCGATGAACTAAAAGACGTCTTTTTTTCTTGTCCTGTTTTTTTATCCGTTTTGGTACTTGTAAATGGAATAAAGTCGGCAGGGTCAAGTTGAGTTTCAGGACTTTTAGAATCTGTCATATCCTCTTTGTTTATACTTGAACTTACCGGATTTTCTGCGAATTTAACTACCTCTTTCGTATTGAACCCAAAAAGGAAAATACCAAGAAAAGGAAGTACGACTAAAAGTTTAAGACGATTGATTGATTTTGATTGACTTTGATTTAACATGACTATTCGTTTTTTGATTATTGAATTATAAAATGGATTTGCGATTGAAATTTGATGATTTCCAATGGCTTGCTTAAGCATTAAATACTGGTAAAACTTCTTATTTTCATCAGCTTCACAGGTTTTGGCATCGGCCAAGAATTCTAGATTTTGCTTTATAATGGTTTTATAAAACCATATAACTGGATTAAACCAAAGTACTATAAGAAGCATTTGAGTAAGAAGAATGTCTATTGAATGTAATTCTCTGGCATGCACCTCTTCATGAGCAATGATGGTGTCAAGTTCCTCTTCGGGAAATTGATTTGGGTAATAAAATATATGTCTAAAAAAGGAAAAGGGAGAAATGTTCTTTTTCGTTCTTACATGAAAAAAACTTTTATTTTCGACCACTTCACTATTCTTTTTAATCTTTTTAATGGTCTTTAATTGAATAACGAGCTTTGTGGAAAAAAAGAGCACACCGGCAAAGTAGATGATAGCTAAAATTGTTTTCCAACTCAGCAAACTATGGGCTGAAGTAGTGTTAATTGGTTGCTCAACAAGGTATTGATAGCCTTGAACCAAGGGTACAGGCTCAACGATAATGGTTTTCGTAATGATTACAAAAGGCAACAGTAAGGCGATAACCAACCCAGATAATAGAAAGAGTCTATTACCGCTGAAAAAAGTCTCTTTCTTGAGAAAAAGGTGATAGCTTAACAAGAACACCAATAAAATGGACGAAGACTTTAAGAGGTGAATGAAGAGCGTATCCATTATTTTTTATTTTCGATAAGGTGAATAATTTCTTTTAACTCTTCAACAGAAATCTTTTCTTCTTTGGCAAAAAAGGAAACCAAGCTTTTATAAGAGTTATCGTAATAATCAGCGATGGTAGAATTTACAAAGGTTTTTCTGTAGTCTTCTTTGGTAATAATGGGGTAGTAGCGATGCGTATTGCCAAATACCTCGTAGCCAACATATTTTTTTTCTTCCAAATGCCTAACAATAGTTGAGAGCGTATTGTAATGCGGCTTATCGCCTGTGATTTCTGCCAGAATTTCTTTTACAAAAGCCTTTTCAAGCTTCCAAAGAATCTTCATAACCTCTTCTTCTTTGTTTGTTAGTTTTTGCATCACTTTAAATTTTAGATTTCAAACATACTAAGTAAAAAATAGTTAAACAACTATTTTTATAGTTATTTAACTATTTATTTAGTTTTTATATTCTATAAAAAAGCCCAATTCTACATTTAAAACTTCGGTTATCTTTGCCGTAAACACACCATTAATGCAAAATATACTTTTTATAATCCTTGGTCTTTTTTTATTGATTGTAGGGGGTAATTGGCTTCTAAAGTCTGCCGTAGCGCTTTCGTTAAAACTTGATATTCCGAAGATTGTAATTGGAATGACGGTAGTTTCCTTTGCAACCTCTGCACCTGAGCTCATTGTTAGTATAAAAGCGGCTTTAGATGGTTTTCCAGATTTGGCCTTGGGTAATGTGGTGGGTTCTAACATTGCAAATTTGGGTTTGGTTTTGGCCATAACCATTTTGTTGAGCAGTATTGAGGTTCGCAAAAGTTTTTATACTACCGATTGGCCTGTGATGATAGTAGCTTCATTATTGTTTGTAGGGTTTATTTATTTTGACGGTAGGCTCGAGCGTTATGAAGGTATAATAATGCTGGCATTTTTGTTTGCATTTCTAATTTATATACTAAGATTTCAAAAAATCGCTGTGGTAGATGAATTACCGGAAGATGATGAGCCGTTACCTCTATATAAAACTGTACTTTTTTTAGGTTTAGGAGGAGTAGCCCTTTGGGGTGGGTCAGAATTTTTGATTGATGGGGCCGTTGGTTTGGCCTCTAAATTTGGCGTTAGTGATAGAATAATTGGGGTGACCGTGGTTTCTGTGGGCACTAGTATACCCGAGTTGGCAGCTTCTATTATTGCAATCATCAAAAAAGAAAAGGCAATTTCACTTGGTAACCTGATAGGTTCCAATATTTTTAACCTGCTGGCCGTTTTAGGAATAACCTCGATTATTACCCCAATAAATGTAGTTGATGAGGGTTTGTTGACCAATGATATTTTCTGGATGCTCGGTATTTCTTTCTTGATCCTTCCGCTGGTCTTGTTGCCAAAAGGGCTTCGTTTGGGCTGGCGAGATGGCTTAATATTGATTGCGGTCTATATCACTTTTGTGTATTTAACCTTAGTGTAGTACAATAAAAAAGACCGCCTTAATTTTAAGACGGTCTTTTTTATCAAACAACAACTAATAATACTAAATCTTTGCAGATTTTACTGTTTTTACAATTCTACCTGCAATTTTGTATGGATCACCGTTAGAGGCCGGTCTTCTATCTTCTAACCATCCTTTCCAACCACTTTCTACGGTTGCGATAGGAATACGGATAGAAGCACCTCGGTCAGAGATACCAAAACTAAATTCGTTTATAGACTGCGTTTCATGGTCACCGGTCAAACGTTGGTCGTTGAACTCACCATATACTGCAATATGTTCTTTTACAACCGGACGGAAAGCTTCACATATTTTCTCATAGGTTGCTTTATCTCCACAAGTTCTTAATGTAGTATTAGAGAAGTTTGCGTGCATACCAGAACCGTTCCAGTCCATGTCCTTACCAAGTGGCTTTGGGTGGTATTCAATATAGTAACCATATTGCTCTGTTAATCTATCTAAAAGGTATCTGGCTACCCAAATTTCGTCACCTGCTTTTTTGGCACCCTTTGCGAACAATTGAAATTCCCACTGTCCGGAAGCAACTTCTTGGTTTATTCCTTCAAAGTTGATTCCTGCAGCGATACATAAATCGGCATGCTCTTCAACTAAATCTCTACCATGGGTATTTTTGCCACCTACGGAACAATAATACATTCCTTGTGGAGCAGGGTAACCACCAATAGGGAAGCCTAATGGTAATTGCGTTTGCGTGTCCATTATAAAGTACTCTTGTTCAAAACCGAACCAGAAATCATTGTCATCATCATCAATAGTTGCTCTTCCGTTAGAAACGTGTGGTGTTCCATCAGCATTTAAAACTTCGGTCATCACTAAAAAACCATTTGTTCTTGCCGGGTCTGGAAAAATAGCAACTGGTTTTAATAAACAATCTGAAGAACCCCCTTCAGCTTGTCTTGTTGAACTTCCATCAAAAGACCACATTGGGCAGTCTTCTAATTTACCGCTAAAGTCATTTACTACTTTAGTTTTGCTTCGCATGTTTTGCGTTGGAAAATAGCCATCCAACCAGATGTACTCTAATTTTGACTTACTCATAATAGTGGGTAGTTTACTTTAATTTTAATAAGCGGTAAAAATAATTATTTTATCAGCATTATGAATTTTTTGGGGAGGTAAATCGTTAAAAGTTATCAAAAATTTGTTAACCCCCATTTTGAAGGGGGTTAATTAATAAAATATCATTTTTAAGGCTATATATTGCTAAATTGTTAATTTTACAGTCCTAAAATTCATTCAAAATGTCTAAAATGAGATTCGATGCCTTGGCAGACAGCCATAAAAGAGAGAAAATATTGATTGATGAGACCGGAAAACGCTCTGATTTATTTGGTAAGAATGTGTTTAACGAGTCAAAAATGCTTCAGTTTTTGACCACAAATGCCTATGATAAAGTAAAGTCTGCAATTTTATCTGGTAGCAAAATAGATCGGAAAATTGCCGATCAAGTTGCCGAAGGTATGAAAGCTTGGGCACTATCAATGGGGGCAACCCATTATACTCATTGGTTTCAACCATTAACTGGAGCTACTGCAGAAAAACATGATGCCTTTTTTGATTTGTTGCCAGATGGCAGGGCTATGGAAAAGTTTGGTGGCGGTCAATTGGTGCAACAAGAGCCAGATGCCTCAAGCTTTCCAAGTGGCGGTATCCGCAATACGTTTGAAGCTCGCGGTTATACAGCTTGGGACCCAACTTCTCCGGCCTTTATTTATAAAACTACACTTTGTATCCCTACTATTTTTGTGTCTTATACAGGTGAGGCTTTAGACAACAAAGCTCCACTGTTGCGTGCGCTGAACGCTATCGATGAGGCGGCCACAGGTGTAGCGCAATATTTTGATAAGAATGTTAGAAAGGTTAATGCTACTTTAGGTTGGGAACAGGAATATTTTTTAATAGATAAGGCCTTGGCGCAATCTCGCCCCGATATTCTTATGACAGGAAGAACATTGGTCGGTAATTCTGCGGCGAAAGGGCAACAATTAGACGATCATTACTTTGGTGTTATTCCTAGTCGGGTTTTGAGCTTTATGAGCGAATTGGAAAAAGAGTGCACCCAGTTGGGCATTCCTGTTAAAACAAGGCATAATGAGGTGGCACCAAACCAATTTGAATTAGCGCCTGTTTTTGAAGAAGCAAATTTATCCGTAGATCATAATCTACTTTTAATGGATGTGATGGATGAAATTGCCGATAAACATGGCTTTAAAGTGCTTTTTCATGAAAAACCGTTTGAAGGTATAAATGGTTCTGGCAAACACAATAACTGGTCATTGGCAACTGATACCGGGGTTAATTTGTTGAGCCCGGGCAAAACACCAATGAAAAACCTTCAATTCTTGACCTTTTTTGTAAATACCATTAAAGCGGTAGATACCTACGAAGAACTGTTACGTTCGTCCATAGCATCTGCAAGTAATGACCATCGTTTGGGGGCAAATGAGGCTCCACCGGCAATTATCTCAATATTTGTTGGCAAGCAACTAGGTGAGGTTTTAGATGAGTTGGAAGGTGTTTCTAAAGGAAAGCTTTCACCTCAAGAGAAAACGGAGTTAAAGCTAAATGTAGTCGGTAAAATTCCTGAGATTTTATTGGACAATACAGACCGTAACCGTACATCTCCTTTTGCTTTTACCGGAAATAAATTTGAAATGCGCGGTGTCGGTTCAAAAATGAATTGCGCCAAACCAATGACCATTTTAAATACAATTGTGGCAAAGCAATTGACCGATTTTAAGAAAGAAGTCGATGAGCTAATTGATAAGAAAAACCTGAAAAAAGATGAAGCGGTCTTTAATGTACTTAGAGAGTATATTAAAAACTCAAAACGAATTCGTTTTGATGGTGACGGATACAGTATAGATTGGGAAGAAGAGGCACGTCGCAGAAAATTAAGTAATAATAAAAATACCCCAAAAGCGCTTCAGGTACTTACATCAAAAGAAAGTATTGCACTGTTCGATGTTACAGGGGTAATGAATGCGAAAGAATTAACGGCCCATAAAGAGGTGGAGTTAGAGAATTATATATTCCATATTCAGATAGAAGGTCGAATTTTAGGCGAGCTGATTTATAACCATATCATTCCGGCTGCCATTAAATATCAGAACCTTCTTTTAGAAAATGTTGCTGGACTAAAAGAGGTCTATGGAGCGGCACATAAAAAGATTACCGAGCCGCAATTGAACATCTTAGAGAAAATTGCCGAGCACATTGTGGCAGCAAAAAAACTTACCGATGCCATGCTGCTTACAAAAGATAAGGCCCATAAGGCAAGCACTATCGCTAAAAAAGCACAGGCATATTGCGATGACGTAAAACCTTATTTTGATAAAATTCGTGCTGAAGCCGATGGTTTGGAGCAGTTGGTGGCAGATGATATGTGGCCCTTGACAAAATACCGTGAGCTGTTGTTTGTAAAATAATTTCAAGTTGTGATTCCCGCGAAAGCGGGAATGCATATTTTTATGCAATGCAACTGGAATTAAAAGACATACAGGCGGCAAAAAATCGAATAGAACCTTATATCAATAAAACCCCTATTCTCACTTCTTCGCTGCTTAACGATTGGCTAGGTCATGAGATTTATTTTAAAGCCGAAAACTTTCAAAAAATAGGTGCTTTTAAGGCCAGGGGAGGTGTAAATACCTTAGCATGGCTTTTAGAAAACGGACATAAGCCCAAGCACATTGTAGCCAATAGCTCTGGTAATCACGCACAGGCTGTAGCTTATGCCGCCAAGCAGTTTAACATTCCTGCTACGATATTTATGGCAGCCTATTCCTCAAAAGTAAAGGTACAAGCTACAAAAGCCTACGGAGCGGAGGTTTTACTTAACGAAACTAGGGATATTACGGATGAAAAGGTGGCGGAGGCAGCAAAGGAAGAAGGTGTTTTTTGGATCCCCCCTTTTAACCACGAACAGGTCATTTGTGGTCAAGGTACTGCGGCCTATGAAGCGTTAACCGAGTTAAAAAATATAGATGCCGTGTTCACCCCCTGTGGCGGTGGTGGACTCACATCAGGTTCTTTGATCGCTACTCGCGGATTGGCCCATAAGGCAAAGATGTTTGGGGTCGAGCCTTTAAATGCCAATGACGCAGCAGAATCTTTGCGAAAAGGAAGTATTCAACGCTTATCTGGGGTGCCAGATACCCTTGCAGATGGCGCCATGACCATGGCAGTGGGTGACATTACTTTTGAGTATTTAAAGCAACTGGATGGTTTCTATGAAATTGAAGAGGAGTATTTAATCTATTGGACCCAATGGCTTACCCATTTGCTTAAATGTAGAATAGAACCAACCTGTGCCATGCCTATGGAAGCTATTCGTAGATGGTTGGAAACCCAAAAAACAAAACAACGTGTGTTGATGGTAATTTCTGGAGGTAATGTAGACCAAGCAACAACACAAAAAATCTGGGCAAAAGATTGTCTTGTCCAAGAGCCTCATTTCTCTGATTAGTATTTCCTTACATTTAATGATTTATATTGAAGGTTTTATTTATATAAATTTTTAAGCTGGATAGCATCAATAACTATATTCAATTGTTGCCTGCAAGCTGAAAAACCAATATTGAAAATCCCGAAAATCATATATAAACACGTCAGACTCAATAAAAAAACAATCGAATATGTTAAACAGTAAAGTGTCACTAAATGCAATTATAATTTTCTGTTTGCTTCTATTAGTTGGATGTAAACAACAAGCTAAAGAGCTTACTTTAGAAGAGAAAATAACATTAGCTGTAGAGTCAAGGAAAATACCCACATCAAAAGACCATAAAGTAAGTTTTACACTTCCTGAATCACTTATTGGAAGAGGACCTCAAATAACAGAGGTATTTAGCCATATGGAAAACTATATTCCTACTGTTCTGATAGAAAAAGGAAATACAAAAACAACAAAGCTTCCAGAAAATATCAGTCATACCCTCGGTCAAGAGATTCTCACCAGTGCCTTCTTTGAAGAGGAAACATCACTTGACCAAATTTGCGATGAAAAACAAGTTAATGGTGTAATTATTCTTCATAAAGGACAAGTGGTTTATGAAAGGTATCCTGAAATGAAACCTTTTGATAAGCATTTTCTAGGTTCTGTTAGTAAAACATTTTTAGGAACTATAATCGCACACTTGGCAGATGAAGGAAAACTTAACGAACAGGATCCTATTGGGCAGTATCTAACAGAATTTAAAGGTAAGCCATTGGAGAATGTGACTATTGAAAATTTGTTACGAATGACCTCGGGAATCAACTGCCGAGAGAGCGATAAGGGATCCTATACCGACCCAAACCATTGTTTTTATAAATTACTTCAGCATTCTGCAGTTTATACAGAGCCAAATCCTGGATTTGAAGAAAGCCTAATAGAATTATTAGCCAATTCAGGAAAAATTGAACCTGCTGAGCAAACCTACGATTATACTTCCGCCAATTCTGTTATTCTGACTACCATCGCTGAAAGAGTTTCTTCCAAACCTTTTCATCAGTTGGTTGAGGAATATATATGGACAAAAATTGGAGCTGAAGATGATGCAAGGGTAACGCTATCCAGTACTGGCGTTGCTGGAAGTTACGGTTTAATGCTAATGCGCTTGAGAGATCTAGCCAGATATGGACTGGCCTTTACAGATGATGCTACTACAAAAATAGCATCGGAACGATATATAAATCAAATTCATACTGGAGATAGAGCTTTATTTAGATCTGAAAGAGGAACTGATCAGCATTTGAGAAAAAAATATTATGAAGGACAAGGTGCAGATTTTCAGAGCTATCATTGGGATGTGATTTTTGAAGATGGTGACATCTTCAAAGAAGGCTTTGGAGGTCAGGGACTTTACGTATCCCCTTCAAAAAGATTAATTATTGGATTTTTTAGTGCAGGCAAGGATAAGACCAATAATAACCGTAATATGATATCCCTTGTTCGTAGTTTGGCATTATTAGAACAGTTTAAAGAATAAATTAGTAATACTACTGAGCATAACAACTTGTATAATTAATTACTAACGGGAAAACGACAATCAAAATGAAAACTAAACTTATTTTAATTTTACTTACCTCTCTTCTAGTTGGTTGCTATGGAAAATCTGACAAAAAGGAAGAAGAAAATAAAATAAGCGAAAATAAGTTTGTAGAGGTTTATAAAGAGCCAAGACATAAACTAGTCTTTGAAAATAAGGATTTTAAAATTTTAGATGTTCAAATAAAACCGAACGATACAACATTGTTTCATAGACATATAAATCCAATGTTTTATGTTTCGCTTGGATGGCAAGACTATTCTGAACAATCAATAAATACTGATTGGAAAATTCCTACCAAAAAAGGTTTGCCGAATGGAAAAACGGTTTTGGATTCTACTTATCTAGCCCAAAATTTAATCCATAGAATTACTAATGTTGGAACAAAAACTTCGCGATTAATTGGAATCTTGAACACTGGTGACGGATTAAAGTTGAATAATGAATCGAATACTAGTGAATTATCTAATAGATGGTTTCGTTCAAAACGAATAGAACTGAACGGAAATGAAAGTCTTGCTTATCAAAAAATGGAATTCCCTACAATAATCATTAATATATCTGACAATGAAATTGAAGTTATTAAAGATAATAAAAGTAGCATCCATAATTTAATATGGCTAGTGTTAGAGGATATGACCCAATTGAAAAATACAAGTAATAATAAGATTGAAATGATTCAAATTGAGGTGTTGAAATAAAAACCAGCAGGCAACACCGTGTATGATTCAATGCTAGTAATAGCCTACTTACGAAAATCCTCGCGGATTTTCTATTCGGTTTCTATTTGCTAGTTTAGTTGCTGAAACACGCAACGAAATCATATGCAAGACCGTTGTACGCAATTATGATTTTAATGAAGAAGTATTTTATAATTCTATTGGGACTAACTTGTTTTTGTTTCACAAAATCTAATAATGACTTCAATATTGTTGGCAAATGGAAGTCTAAGGATAAAAGTGGAAAAGTCATAATTACTTTTGACGAAAAGGGTTATGCAATTTTTGAATCAAAGAAGAGAAAAATTGGCGGGCAAGAATTCTATTCGGATAATGGACGGAAATTTAGTCTTGAATATAAAGTTTCTCTTGATGAAATCCCTCACCAGCTTGACCTGATTTTCACAGATTTTAAAAGTGGCAAACAGAAAATTGATAAGTGTATTTTTAAAGTTGAGTCTAAAAATAAAATCTGGTTTTCCCGAAGTGAAAATGGAAAAAGGCCAGCAAAATTCATAACATATCCAACGGTTATCCTAAAAAGAATGAAGTAAACAGCATACAACAAGAGCCATAATTTATAGCTGCGTTTTGCCAAGTTCAAAATTATTACTTTTAATACAGCTTGATTTCAGTCGGACAATTCCCGTTGGGAATCGTCGCTACCATATCATACACAAATATGTTGTATATCATCAAAACCTAATGCTCAAAACAGTACTCCCATTTATTTTAATTCTTGTACTTAGTAGTTGCAAATCTGTTGTAGAGTCTAATGATTATTTTGGGCAATCTTACCCTGATAATACACCTGAGGTTTTTGCACCAAATATCGTTTCAAAAAAAAGCAGGTTTGAGCATGGCATTTCTTTTACTCCCAACATCAGAGAAGTACTTTTTGGCACCCTTAATGATGATTTTAGCGGTGACATATTTTACGCGAAAAAGACTAGTAAAGTGTGGTCCTCACCCACTTTGTTTAAACCTTTAAAAAACGAGAGCGTATACCTTCCTTGTTTTTCGCCTGATGGAAAGTCTATTTTATATGCTAAAAGTGGGGCCGATATAAGTACTGGGATTACTGATATTTGGATGTTAACTAAAATAGATGATTCTTGGGGTAATCCAAAAATAATGACTAGCCCGATCAGCTCTTTGTCAAGAGAAGCTTCGGCCTGTATGACTTTAGACAATACAATTTATTTTTCTTCGAACAGAAACTGTGAGGGTATCGAAAACTGTTACACTGCCGATTTGTTTTCATCAAAGTTGGATGGTGGTACATATCAAAATGCAGAAGTAATAGCTGAATTGGCTTCTGCTAGTGATGAAGAAAGTGTATTTGTTTCTCCAAAAGAAGATTTTATCATTTTTTGTCGTTTTACCAATGATAAAACTTGGATGGATTTGTATATAAGTTATCGTAACGTAAACAATGATTGGACTGCACCCATTATGCTCGATTCAAGCATTAATTCAAAAGATTGGGACAGGAGACCATTCGTAACCCTTGACAACAGATTTTTGTTTTTTACACGGCTACAATTTGTAGAAAATACCCTTGTAGAATCTGATATTTATTGGGTGAACACTTCAAAGGTGTTTAAGCCCTTTGTATTCAATTCGCTTTCTGACAAGACACTCAAGGTTGGAGAAAAATTTGAAATAGAGGTTCCTTCAAATTACTTCAAAGACATAAATGATAAGCTATTAACTTTAAAACTTAATCAAGAGGATTTTGATTGGCTAACTTTTGATGCTAAACAAATGAAGCTATCGGGGGTTCCTTCTCAAGAGGGTGATTTTGAATTGACTTTTACCGCTACTGACACCTCTTTAAATAATACAGAGGATAAGGTAGTTATTAGAGTGGTAAAGTAAATGCAATGTCAAAAATGGTATAAGGTCATCTGCCCCTGAATTCTTAACTTGACTTATTAATGATTCAAATAAAACTTTAGATTATAATGGTGAAAATCTTTTCTCTGCTGCTTACCTTTTTTATGGTTAGCAATGTACTTGCCCAAAATATTTTTCAAAAGAATTTCGAAAATGCAACAAGATCTTCGCATTCGCAGATGCGTATCGATTTTAAAGATAGCCTCGGTAATACGGCTTATCTGCCTATTTCTATAATTAAGGGTAAAACAAAAGGCCCTACTTTTACTATTGTTTCTGGGGTGCATGGTTTTGAGTACCCTCCAATTGTTGCGGTGCAACGACTACTAAAAGATATTGATGTTGATGAGCTCAAGGGTACTTTGATTATCATCCCAATCGCCAATACTGCCTCATTTTTTAAACGAACACCTTTTATCAATCCTCTTGATAAAAAGAATTTGAATAACGCCTTTCCGGGAAATGTGGCAGGTAGTGTTACGGAGCAAATAGCCTGGTTTATTACGGACAATATCATTCCAGTTTCCGATGTTTTTCTTGATGTTCACGGGGGAGATGCCTGCGAAGATTTGATACCCTTCGTGTGCTACTACAACAACACCAAAAGCACCGAGCAAACTGCATTGGCAAAGAAACTGTCTGAGAATAGCGGATTTGACTATGTTGTGTCCTATCCTTATACCATTTCAGATACAGACCCGGCAAAGTATGCTTTTAAACAAGCGGTACAAGATGGAAAAACTGCCTTAAGCATTGAATGTGGTAAAATGGGTAACGTGCAAGAAGAGAATGTAGGTTTAATAGAAAAAGGAATCTACAATATGTTGGCTACCATGGCCATGTACGATAAGGGTACCGGCCCAAACAAAAATATTAGCTATCTTAATAGTCAAACCTATATAAACGCCCAGGTCAAGGGTATTTTTTATAGTGTCTATAAGGCTGGCGATAGCGTTAAAAAAAATGACTTGGTGGGTTATACTTCCGATGAATTCGGAAAAGTAATAGAAGAGTATAGATCACCAAAAGATGGGGTTATTCTGTATAAACTGGCCACGCCACCTATAAATGAAGGCGATACTGTAATGTGCATTAGTTCTTCCGAATAAGGGCTAGCCTATTTTCTGTATCCAGCGAACTTGAAAATAATTTAAAAGGACTACTATGAAAACAAAATTTTACCTATTGATCTTTGCCATTGTCATTTTAACGGGCTGTCAAAGTAGGATAGCAGATAAGTCAGAAATTAAGGCAGGTATGGTCAAAGTGACCATAATGTATCCTAACAGCGAAGGAAAAACATTTGATATGGACTATTATGCGACTAAGCACATGCCCATGGTTGCTGAATTGTTAGGAGAGTCTTTAAAGTCTTTGTCCATAGATAAAGGTATATCAGGAAGAACACCAGATGACGACATACCATATGTAGCTATTGGATACTTGTATTTTAATAAGCTTTCAGACTATCAAGAATCTTTCGGACCTAACGCAAAAAAAATTGTTAGTGATATTCCCAATTACACCAATATTCAACCAATTATTCAAATTAGTGAAGTTTTTAAGGCTCCGAAGAAAAGTTTATCAGATAACTAGACAGGTTATGGAAGCTAATATTAAACTAATGGGGTTTATACAGCCTTATGATAAAAGAATTCAAGAGTTAACAATTCAATTGCGAGATTATGTGGTCAATTTGGTTCCCGAGGCCAATGAACTAATTTGGGATAATTACAATGCGGTGGCAATGGCATATTCTAAATCTGAAAAACTAAAAGACGCTTTTTGTCATATTTCGGTATATGCTAAACATGTGAACTTTGGATTCAATAGAGGTGCAGAATTGAAGAACAATAGTGTGAAACTGGAAGGGAAAGGGAAATTGATTAGACATATTTCCTTAACGGCGTTTGAATCTTTTCCTAAAGAGGCAATGGAGAAAATGATTTGGGATGCTGTTGAAATTTCCGAAAAGTATAATACAGACTTACGTGAAAAGCAAACAACTGGCAAGAGTTTGGTCATGTCGGTTTCTGAAAAGAAAATAAGACCAATGAAATAACTAATTTAGTTTTTGAGAAGGATGTTAATAAGCAAGATATACTACTCTAGTTCTCTTTTGTAATTTTCAATCAACTACTTTCCTTATTTTTGCGCAAAACCGATTAGATGTCCTCAGACGCCAGTAAAAGATATGCCCAGCGAGGTGTTTCCGCTTCAAAAGAAGATGTTCATAATGCCATAAAGAATATAGATAAAGGGCTTTTTCCCAAAGCGTTTTGTAAGATTGTTCCTGACCATTTAACGGGCAGTGAAGACCACTGTTTGGTGATGCATGCCGATGGGGCGGGTACCAAGTCTTCGCTAGCTTATATGTATTGGAAGGAAACTGGTGATGTTTCTGTTTGGAAAGGTATTGCGCAAGATGCGCTCATTATGAACATAGATGATTTAATTTGTGTTGGCGCGACCGATAACATCATGCTTTCTTCCACCATCGGCCGTAATAAAAATTTGATTCCAGGAGAAGTGATTTCAGCAATTATCAATGGTACTGAAGAATTGATTGCAGATTTAAAAGATTACGGAATGACCATTCATTCCACAGGGGGTGAAACTGCCGATGTAGGCGATTTGGTGAGAACCATAATCGTTGATTCTACGGTTACTGCAAGAATGGAGCGTAATAAGGTTATAGACAATGCCAATATAAAAGTAGGAGATGTTATTGTCGGGCTTGCTTCTTTCGGCCAAGCTACCTATGAAAAAGAATACAATGGCGGTATGGGAAGCAATGGTCTGACCTCTGCGCGCCATGATGTATTCTCAAAGTATTTAGCGGAGAAATATCCAGAAAGCTTTGATGCCTCGGTACCTGAAAATTTAGTGTATTCAGGTAAAACAAAACTAACTGATTCGGTAGAAAATGCCCCGCTTGATGCGGGTAAATTGGTATTATCGCCAACACGAACATATGCGCCCATTGTAAAGCGCATTCTTGAAAAATATAGCGCTCAAGAAATTCATGGTATGGTGCATTGCAGTGGAGGAGCCCAGACCAAAATCCTCCACTTTGTAGATACGCTACACATCATAAAAGATAATCTTTTTGATGTGCCACCTTTGTTTAAATTAATTCAAGGGCAGTCAGGCACGGATTGGAAAGAAATGTATCAAGTATTTAACTGTGGGCATCGCCTTGAGTTGTACGTTGATGCGGAGATTGCCGAAGACTTAATTTCAATCTCGGAAGCTTTTAATGTTGGTGCTAAAATTATAGGTCGTGTGGAAGAAAGTACGGCCAAAAGGCTTACTATTAAAAGTGAATACGGAACATTTAAGTACTAGTCATACGATTCGTTAAAATCTCACGTTCTTTTAATAAACATATCACGCTATGGAAAGAAAAGAATTTTTGAGAAGCCTTGGAGCAGGCGCCGCTTTTGCCCTTACATTTCCTTGTTTAAACGGATGCTCTTCCGACTCGGAAGATTTGGAAACATTTCCAGAACCTACAGGGGTTGATTTTACCGTTGATTTAACAGATGCGAATTCGGCACCACTTGCCAATAATGGAGGTTTTATTTTGGCAAAATCGAACCCGGCCGATAGATTGACCGATATTGTTGTCGCACGGAATTTAGAAGGTAATTTTGTGGCCGCTAGCCAAATATGTAGCCATCAACAAACAGATGCTGTCCGTTTTATCAGCGAGGATGGCGGTATTTTCAGATGTTCTACTCATGGCTCTAGATTTAGTCAAACGGGTACTCCTTTAAATTCTGTTACAAATAATCCGCTTAAAGTATTTCAAACAGAATTAAATGGCGACATACTTCGCGTTTTTGAAAGCTAAATGTTTTATGACTCATGAAGTATCTGCTAGCTAGTGTTGTACTTTTTTTTTCAGTAGGAGTGTCGGCTCAAGACTGGAAACAGGATTATAGTGAAGCCTTGGAAAAGGCAACTAAAGAGAATAAACCCTTAATTCTTGTATTTTCGGGTTCAGATTGGTGCCCTCCATGTAAACGATTGGATAAGAATATTTGGACATCAGAAAAGTTTATTCAATTCTCTTCAGAAAGGTATGTGTTGTATAAAGCAGATTTTCCTAGAAAAAAAATAAATAAACTCCCCCAAGAGCAGTTAGATCAAAATAAAAGATTGGCCGAAAGATTTAACCCAAAAGGCCATTATCCCTTGGTTTTGGTGCTGGATAAGTCAGAGCAGGTTCTTGGTTCTACCGGATACCAAAAAATAAGCCCAGAAGCTTATATCGCTGTTCTGAACTCTTTTCTATAATGAAACAAATCGCTGTAATTCTTTGCTTTTTCTGTTTCCTTTCCTATGGTCAGGAACGAGAAAAACTTGTTACGGTGAAAAAGGTTTTGAAACTCATGGGAACCCGTTTTGAGTTAACGGTTGTTGCCCAAAACGAAGAGATTGGCTATATAAATATTCAAGAGGCGGTATCGGAAATTACCAGAATCGAAAAGATGATTTCATCATGGGATGCCCATAGCGAAACTTCCTTGATTAATAAAAATGCAGGAATCAAACCGGTAAAAGTGAGCATGGAACTCTTTAGGCTAATTGAGCGCGCCAAGAAAATTTCTGAGATTACTGATGGCGCTTTTGATATCTCGTATGCCTCCATGGATAAAATTTGGCGTTTTGATGGTAAAATGGATAAGTTGCCTACAGAAACGGCCATAACTTCTTCAATAGCGAAAATAGGGTATAAGAAAATACTACTTGACAAAGAAAGACAGACCGTTTTTTTAGAAGAAGAAGGAATGCGTATTGGGTTTGGAGCAATAGGTAAGGGCTTCGCCGCCGATAGAACCAAAGAACTTTTAATCTCAAAAGGGGTAAAGGCCGGACTTATCAATGCATCAGGTGATTTAACTACTTGGGGCACAAAGGCTACTGGAGAAAAGTGGATGATCGGTATTGCAAATCCGCTTAGTAAGAATAAGGTGTTTTCATGGCTTCCGGTTGTAGAGTCT
The DNA here is from genome assembly GCF_055693185.1 of Croceitalea sp. W27. NCBI lineage: Bacteria > Pseudomonadati > Bacteroidota > Flavobacteriia > Flavobacteriales > Flavobacteriaceae > Croceitalea > Croceitalea sp. W27. Next base: position 1,179,525 of record NZ_CM146327.1, on the reverse strand, counting down.
TCTGTAGCAACTTCAGGCAATTACGAAAAGTATATAATGTTCAAAGGCGAAAAATATTCCCATATTATAGATCCAAGAACCGGGTACCCGACCAAGGGTATAAATAGCGTTTCGATTTTCGCAAAAGATGCGGAGCTCTGCGATGCTTTGGCAACAGCGGTTTTTATATTGGGTAGAGATAGTGGCATACATTTAATCAATCAAATACCTGGAGTTGAGGTTGTTGTGGTAGATGGTGCGAATAAAATCCATAAAAGCTCAGGTATTTTGTTCGATAATAATCAGTAGTTTTAGCTATGCGTAAAATATTTGTTGCAATACTGTTGCTGATTTGTTCTACTTCTTGTGTGGCTGTTAAAGAGTATGATAAAATTTATTTAAACGATAGCGACATGCAATTGAGCGCAAAATCGGTAGAGCGGTTCGAAACCAATTTTCAGCTTTATAGAGAAGCTTCTTCTGGAGCTAATGGCGGAAAAACTGGCGGAGGCTGCGGATGTAATTAAGTGAGACTCATTTTTAGCGCTGCTAAAAATGTCTAGTCGAACTTACCCTGAGCTTGGCGAAGGGTCTTTTTGATATGATGATAGGTCTGTGACTCATTTTTAGCGCTGCTAAAAATGTCTAGTCGAACTTACCCTGAGCTTGGCGAAGGGTCTTTTTGATATGATGATAGGTTTATGACTCATTTTTAGCGCTGCTAAAAATGTCTAGTCGAACGTATCCTGAGCTTGGCGAAGGGTCTTTTTGATTTGACGGCAGGCCTTTGTAATTTTTTAATCCTTTATAAAGAAAAAATGCTAACGACAATTAACCCTAAACTTCCAATGCGGAATAAAACCGTAACTGAAGATTATTATATTAATAAACTTGGTTTTGTGAAATTTGGAGTTGCAGATTACCCTGACTACTTGATGTTGCAAAAAGATAGTATTCAAATCCATTTTTTTCAGTTTAAAGGATTAAGACCAAAAAAGAATTATGGGCAGGTTTATATTCGTACTAGTGAGATTGACAAATTATATAGGGAATTTATAGCTAATGGTATAGCTATTCATCCAAACGGAGCTTTAGAAACCAAACCTTGGGGGCAAAAAGAATTTTCGTTACTTGACCCAGATAGTAACTTACTAACTTTTGGTCAGGAGCTATGAAGAAAATTGTAGAAATACTTATTCTATTTTCTGCAATTGGCATATTTGCCCAGCAAAATGATACGTCCTACAAAAAAAGGGTTCTTGAGACCGGTGAGTTAGATGTATTATTTAGTTATTACAATCAAGATGGTCAAAATGCTGCAGTTACTGGTGGCGAGGGTACCGAAGAATTGACCGATGCCACTTCTACATTAGTATTAAGAATGCCCTTAAACGAAGATGATGTGCTAACCGTAGATGTAGGTATATCTGCTTATACTTCGGCATCATCAAGTAATGTAAATCCTTTAGATGGCACTAACCCTAATGTAACTCCGTTTGATGCTTCATCGGGGGAGTCGAGAAAAGACGTGTTGGCCTATTTCAATCCTACTTACCAACATAGTTCTGATGACCGGAATTCTATTTGGAGCGCTAATGCCTATGTATCTAATGAGTATGATTATTTCTCGATAGGTTTTGGAGGTTCTTATGCCAAACTTTTTAATGAAAGAAATACCGAAATTTCTATAAGCGGAAGAGTGTTTTTAGATAACTGGAATTCGCAATACCCAATAGAATTAAGGCAAGGATTTTTTGATGATAGGGTTACAGGAGTCGGTGCCTATGCCCCAAACTTCTCAGAATTTACTAATGAGAAAAGAAACACTTATTCGGTTTCCTTTTCTTTTTCGCAGATTCTTACTAAAAAATTACAGGGCTCCCTATTTATTGATTTGGTCTCTCAACAGGGTTTATTAAGCACTCCTTTTCAGCGTGTTTATTTTGGTGATATCAATGATTTCTTTATTGATGATTTTCAATTGGCAGATGATATTGAAAGACTGCCAGAATCAAGATTTAAAATTCCTGTTGGCGGACGTTTGAACTATTATTTAAACGATGCTGTCGTATTACGCTCTTATTACCGTTTTTATTATGACGATTGGGGAATAATTGCTCACACAGCCAATATAGAAGCACCAATAAAGTTGAATGATAAATTTACCCTTTACCCCAGCTACCGTTATTACACCCAAAGTGGAGCTGACTATTTTTACGCAAAAGAGGATGCCTTGTCAACTTTTGATTTTTACACATCTGACTATGATTTATCAGAATATCAAGCTAATCAATTTGGATTTGGACTGCAGTATAAAGACATTTTCAATAGTGCAAAATTTTTCTTTTTTGGCCTTAAAACAATAGACCTTCGCTATAGTTATTATGATAGAAGTGACGGGTTAAATGCTTCAATATTTACCTTAGGAACTACTTTTATTTTAGATTAAGTTTTAGATAACCTTCATTGCGTAGATCTTTTTCGTCCTTTATTAATTTAGAACTTCTGTTTTTTATTAAATAGATGCTATCACTCAATTGCAAAATATCATCATAAAAGTGGTCTGTAATGATAATTGCTTTATGTTTTTTTTGTCGAGTTAGAATTTTTTTGAATTCAGCCACGTAAAGCGGAGCGATAAACGAAAATGGCTCATCTAATAGAATAATTTCTTGTTTGGCAAAAATTATCAAATAGGTCTCTATAATGCGAATTTCACCACTGGACAGTTGATTCATCTTAACATTTTCATACCTGCTAAAAGAATCAAAATGAGCTATAAAATCCTCCCATTTCAGTTCGTGAAGTTTGAATGCCGATTTTAGTTTAATATTTTTTGGCAGTAAACTATACTGGGGCAGATAGGCCATTTTTCCTGTGGCATAGCCTTTTACGGTAATAGTTTTTGAATTTATTCGTATTGTACTGTATTTTGGTGTTAAGCTTCCAAAGATAATCTCTAATAAGCAAGATTTTCCACATCCGTTACGACCTAAGATGCCGGTTATTTTACCTTTTTCGGCTTTAAGATAAATGCTGCTGAGTATTTTTTTGTTGCCAAAGCTTAATTCAATATTATCTGCTTCTAAAACCAAATTTTCACCATTATTAAGATTGAGATAAACAGGATGAGATCAAATACAAAACTAATAACGAATAACATGTTTTTTGATAGCCCTAAATTATTGTAGAAAGTAAAACGCTTATTTAGATTATTTTCTAATTGAAAGATGTATGTTACCGCCCAGAATATAATTTTAAATAGTATAATCGAGATTATAGGGATTTTCAACATTGAAAATAGAACGCTTAAAACGGTCGAAACCATCAAAAGATATTTTGAAAAAAAGAAAACTAAATAATAAGTTTTACGCAGGAATAGGATGCCCATAGGTTTTACTAAATGTACAAATTAATTGTAAATTCGCATTTTAAGGAGGATTGAACTATGCTAGATAAATTGAATATTGTAAAGCAGCGTTTTGATGAGGTTTCGGACTTGATTATTCAGCCCGATATTATTTCAGACCAAAAGCAATACGTAAAGCTGAACAAAGAATATAAAGATTTAAAAGCCCTTGTAGACAAGCGTGACTTGTACATTGAACTTACTAATAATTTAAGTGAGGCAGAAGAGATTATCTCTGACGGAAGTGATGCAGAAATGGTTGAAATGGCCAAGATGCAGTATGACGAAGCAAAAGAAGCTATTCCTAAACTGGAAGAAGAGATAAAACTAATGCTCATCCCCAAAGACCCTGAAGATGAAAAGAACGTAGTGATGGAAGTTCGTGCCGGTACCGGGGGCGATGAGGCAAGTATTTTTGCGGGAGATTTGTATAGGATGTATGCTAAGTATTGTGAATCTAAAGGTTGGAAAACCAACATCATCGATTTAAGTGAAGGTACTAGTGGGGGATATAAAGAAATACACTTTGAAGTTAATGGCGAAGATGTGTATGGAACTTTAAAATTCGAAGCGGGCGTGCACCGTGTACAACGTGTTCCGCAGACAGAAACACAGGGTAGGGTACATACAAGTGCCGCGACAGTAATGGTTATTCCAGAAGCAGAGGATTTTGATGTTCAAATCGACCCTAAAGATGTTCGTATTGATTTTTTCTGTTCATCCGGTCCAGGAGGTCAGTCGGTTAACACGACATATTCGGCAGTGCGTTTAACACACGTTCCAACCGGTTTGGTAGCGCAGTGTCAGGATCAAAAATCACAGCACAAGAATAAAGAAAAAGCCTTTAAGGTGTTACGTTCTAGATTGTACGATTTAGAATTGGCAAAGAAACAGGAAGAAGATGCGGCTAAACGTAATTCTCAGGTGAGCAGTGGTGACCGTTCAGCTAAGATTCGTACTTACAATTATCCACAAGGAAGGGTTACAGACCATAGAATTGGATTGACCTTATATGACTTACAGAATATTATCAATGGAGATATTCAGAAAATCATAGATGAGTTGATGTTGGTAGAAAATACCGAGAAATTGAAAGAAGCTTCAGAGATATTTTAAGAATAGCTAAAGCTGTCCGTTCGAGCGCAGTCGAGAACTTTGGACATGAATATTTAATGACCTCTCGACTGCGCTCGAGGAGACAAAGGATGAAGATAGAGACACTGATTGACCAAATCAACAAGAAAAAATCGTTCCTCTGTGTTGGCTTGGATACAGATTTAGAAAAGATTCCGAATCACCTTTTAAAGGAAGAAGACCCAATTTTCAGCTTTAATAAGGCAATTATTGATGCGACCCAAGAATTTTGTGTGGCCTACAAGCCTAATATTGCATTTTATGAGGCTTATGGACTAAATGGTTGGAAATCGCTTGAGAAGACCGTTAATTACCTTAATTTAAATTATCCCGAGCAATTCACTATCGCAGATGCAAAAAGAGGGGATATTGGAAATACATCTACTCGTTATGCAAAAGCCTTTTTCGAAGAGCTGGCTTTTGACTCCATAACCATTGCGCCTTATATGGGTAGGGATTCGGTAGAGCCTTTTCTGGAATTTACAGATAAACATACCATTTTATTGGCATTGACTTCAAATCAAGGTGCTTTTGATTTTCAGACTAAAAAAGTCAACGAGAAAGAACTTTATAAAGAGGTGTTGAGCGTCTCTAAGAGCTATAAAAATTCAGAAAACCTTATGTATGTAGTTGGTGCTACAAAAGCTGAATATCTCAGAGATATTCGCGAAATAATTCCTGATAGCTTTTTATTGGTGCCAGGTGTTGGTGCTCAAGGCGGAAGCTTGCAAGAAGTGTGCAATTATGGCCTAAATTCTAACGTAGGTTTATTGGTAAATTCTTCTCGCGGAATTATTTATGCTTCTACGGAAGAAGACTTCGCTTATAAGGCAGCTTTGAAAGCAAAAGAAATGCAAATTCAAATGGCCGAAGAGTTAAAAAAACTATACTAGATTCTCAAGTATCTTCTTGATGTTTTGGGCTTTGCGCTCAAAAAACTCACCAAGTTTAGTGTCCATATAATTGGCATCCATAGCTTTGCTTAAAAAGTCCTCATATCGGTATTGTAATATCGCTACAGAATGGCTTCCACTTGTTATTGGAGTCACAGCTCCAACTCTACAATATTGATTTTCCATAATTCAAAAGATTTGTTCTAACAAAGATACGTTTGAAACTATGTTTTGGACTACTGTGATTTAGTCTACACACCTAAAAATCAGGCAGTTTGTCTAATTTTTAACTAATAATTAGTAACAAGGCGACGATTTCTGGGTTTCGTTGGCTAAAAATTAACGTACTTTTATAAAAATTTAAGCTTGCTTCACTATACCAAGTATTTACATAAAACTTCAGATGAATGGGTAACCTTTGTGCATGGTGCAGGAGGAAGCTCTACAATTTGGTATAAACAGCTCCGCGATTTTAAAAAACACTTCAATATTCTTTTACTCGATTTAAGGGGTCATGGCAATTCAAAGCCTAACTTAAAAGATGCTTTTAGTGATAAATATACCTTTGATTCGATTACAGACGATATTGTTGAGGTAATCGACCATGAAAGTATTAAGAAGTCTCATTTTATTGGAATATCGTTAGGAACTATTTTAATACGCAATCTTGCTGAAAAATATCCTGATAGGGTATCGAGTATGGTAATGGGCGGGGCAATTATGAAATTGAACCTTCGATCTCAGGTTTTAATGCGATTGGGCGTTATTTTCAAATCAATTGTACCGTATATCTGGTTGTACAAATTTTTTGCCTTTGTAATCATGCCGAATAAAAACCATAGAGAGTCGCGTTCGTTGTTCGTAAGAGAAGCAAAAAAATTATATCAAAAAGAATTCATAAGATGGTTTAAACTTACTTCGGAGATTAATCCGTTGCTTCGTTTTTTTAGAACCGTAGATATTGAAATCCCAACATTGTATATCATGGGAGGAGAAGACTATCTTTTTCTGCCAACCATTGAAAAGGTGGTGAAGTCGCACCGCATGTCTCAACTTGCGGTAATTGATAATTGTGGTCATGTTGTAAACGTTGAACAACCGATTGTTTTTAATAATAAGGTAATACACTATTTATCTAATTTGAAATGATTTCCGTAAAGGGTATACTGACCAATTTAATGTTGCTACTTGTTTTCACAGTATCGTCACAAGAAGTAGCTTGTAGTTGTTGCTCTGAAAATCACAAGGACTTTGATTTTTGGTTAGGTAGTTGGAGCGTCACGAATGCTGATGGTTCAAAGGCGGGTACCAATACGATTACAAAAGACCAAGACAACTGTATTTTAAGAGAAAATTGGGTTAGTGCTACCGCAGGTTATACAGGTGCTAGCGTTAACTTCTACAATTTGAAAACAGCGCAATGGGAACAACTCTGGATCGATAATTCTGGCAACCATTTAAAGTTAAAGGGAAATAGAGTTGGGAATCGAATGATTATGTCTTCAGATGAATTTAAAAATGAAGATGGTAAGCTGTACGTAAATCGAATTACTTGGACTTTAAATGACGATGGTACTGTGAGACAATTATGGGAAGTTTTGCACAATGAAAAGGCGGTGAATATACTTTTTGATGGACATTATACTCCAATAAAGTAAACTATATAAAGACGACTCTGAAGATTTTGATAGCTAATTCAAATAAATCACCCTAAAAATGAGACATATTTTTTTTTAGAAGTATGTATCAGAGCCGCCTTATATAGTTAAGCTGAGTGTAAATAAACACCATAAATAAAACACTTTGGGTAATCCTTATAAACCATTACCCGCTCCCGATAGATAATTACTATGTTTGTTTTTTACTGAAAATAATAGTTCAGAATTTTGATCAAATCCTCTTCTGAGGATATTTTTAGGTTTTGCATTCTGATGTACTTGCTCATTTCTTTAGCTCTGTTTCCAAAAAAGTTTGGAAAAACTTTCTTTTTTCTTGGTAACTCTAACAAATGACCTGGATTTTTCTCGAGATTCATTACATAATAGATAGCATCTAGTGGTATAAATTCGGGGTCTGTTGCCGGTTCATAACTGCTCTTGGCAGGCTTCGCAGGTTGAAATTTTATGCGATGTTTTTTGTATAGCTTGTAGTTTTTAGAAGTATGTATACTTTCAAAAAAAGTATTCTCTATTTCTCCATCGGTATTAATAAATTGTTGTGTTTCATAAGTGCCCGTACCATCTAATAATTCGATTTTGTATTGATATTTTTTAGATAGATTTAATATGTTGTTGTCTTCCTTTTTGAGTTGAATAATATTATCCACTGGGTCAAATCGCACTAAGTGTGATCCAGAAAGACCCTCAATCTTTGCCAGTTTAAAATCGGCATAGATATACTTAGATCCTTGGGCATTGGCGTACTTTTTATTATTGACATCTATAAAAAAGGCAAGATCTTGTAATGTGCTGTTACTATTTGGTGGTTGCAGTTGTGAATACCCCGATAGGGTATACAAGATTGCTAAACCGAAGATTATTCTTTTTGATTTGTACATAGCTTTTAATTTATGAAAAAACCACCACCCAATTAAATTGAATGATGGTTTCTCAATTGATTGATGAAATTATTTAAAAATTACCCGGATTTTGAGTAATGTTTGGATTGTTTGTGGTTTCATCTTCCACTATAGGGAATATAACCTTATTGGCTCCAGGTGCCGAAGCGGCACCGCCATCGGGTCTAAGGTTTAAGTTATTCCTAAGTAAGTCCATTCTTCTATGACCTTCAAAACAAAGCTCTTTTCTTCTTTCCAGCGCAATAGCATCCAGATCAACAGAAGCAAGATTTCCTAAACCTGCACGAGTTCGAAGTAGATTAATGTCGTTTAAAGGACTGTCTCCTACAGATGAACCATTTCTTAGGTTCGCTTCAGCACGAATTAAATACATTTCTGTAATGCGAAGCGCCATACCATCTGAAGCATTGTTCACAACGTCAGGATATTTGGTGGTGAAAAAGGTATCGTTACCACCCGCATCTGATGCAGCCTGAGAGAGTTCACTAAATCTTCTATCACCAGCTTCCGCAGCAAATGCATCTATCAACTCTTGGCTGAAAGGTGCATCTCCTCTACCACCTGGTGCGGGATTATAAAAATTCACATAAACTTCATCAGATCCGGCGTTTTCTTGCGGACCATCTGTAGGGGTATTAACCACTACAAAGATGTGTTCTGAGGAGTTAGGGTTGTCATCATAGAAATCATAATCGCTAGCTAAGGTATATTCGCCTGAAGTAATTACTTGATTTGCCAAGTCTGCCGCTTCGGCCCATTGCTCTCGATACAACGCTAATCTAGCTAATAAAGCTCTAGCGGCCCCAGCTTCTGCTCTTACCCCATTATCTTCAGGTAAGGCTGCTGCCGCATCCAATAGGTCTTGCTCAATAAAAGCATGAACTTCGTTTACGGTAGACCTTTCTAATTGAAATTCAGATATATCACCGCCTTCAAAAGGTTGTGTCACGAGTGGAATACCAAGATTAGTTCCATTTGAAAATTGGAATGGCTGTGCAAATAAATTCACCAGCTGAAAGTTGGTGATAGCTCGTAAGAACTTTGCTTCTGCTACAAAAACTGTTTTATCAGCTTCTGTAAGACCAGTGACATCATCTACACTTACTTCAGGCAGATTTACAATTATATTGTTTGCAGCGCCAATCAATTCATATCCATCTAGCCATATATTATCTATAGTAGCATTCGTAGCTAATGTTTCAAATTGATCTATTTCTTGTAGAGAAGGAAAACTTCCAACGAAGTTTACATTGTCAGCCATAAAATCTGACATTAACTGTGGATTTCCATTTAAATCTCCACTTTGATTTTTACTGTAGATACCTACCACAGCACCGTTAATTGTAGCAAAACTACCAAATACAGTATTTGAAGCAACATTATCTTCAGGTACAACATCTAACTGATCTTCACATGAAAAAGCAAAGATTATTGCTAGAAATGCCATTGTTATTTTTATCGTTTTCATTTCTATTTTTTTTAGTTAAAATTGTATTCTTGCTCCGAACGAGTAAGATTTTGCTTGTGGCGCTGTAAAGAATGATTCTCCTTGAAATAAAGGATCAATATCATCTGTCACCTCTGGATCAATACCATCCATTTCATCAGCTTTGATGGTGAATAGATTAGTAGCGGTTGCATATAACCTTATGGACTGAAAGAGACCTCCCAGTTTATCCAAGGCTTGTTGAGGAAGACTATACCCAAGAGTAACATTCTTTAACCTCAAGTAAGAAGCGTCAAGTTGTTGTTGGCTGGATCTTTGGTTGAACAGGTTAAAAGTAGAACTGGTAGGGCTCGGTAAAAACGCATTATCACCGGGTTGTCTCCAATAATTCAAGTTTTGTCTTCTAATATTTACAATACCGCCAATGGCATCATTTCCATCAGCAAAACGTAAACCATCGATTACAACTTCGTTACCATATGAGTAATTCATTAAGAATGACAAATCGAAATTCTTATAGTTGATGATATTTGTAATACCTCCTGAAAAATCTGGTAACGGACTTCCGGTAACAACACGATCATTTGAGCTTGGGTTGTTTGTGATATTTCCATCAACATCTAGCCATTCGGCATCACCTGTTTGCGGATTTACTCCTACGTAGCGTATTAAGAAGAAGTTGTTCAATGATTCTCCTTCGATAGCTCTTTGAATAGGTCCGTCTATAATTCGTCTACCCTGTGTATCAGTAGCTGCATCTTCGTTTAATCGCAACACCTTGTTTTTAATAGAGGTTAAGTTGAAGTTAGTTCTCCACGTAAAATTTTCTTTTCTAACATTTACGGTGTTCAACTCAAACTCCCAACCTGTATTTTCCATTTCACCGATATTTCTACTGATACTAGTAAAACCTGTTTGTGGTGGTAAAACCTGATTCAATAATAAATCACTAGTGGTTTTTTGGAAATAAGATGCATTAAATGTTACTCTACCATTTAAAAATGTAGATTTAAGGCCAATATCCAAAGTTTCACTTTCTTCCCATTTTAAGTCAGGATTTTCAGGTTGATTTGGAATTACACCAGATTCTCCATTGTAATCTGCAATAGGTCCGGCATTAAACAATCCTAATGAAGGGAAAGTTCCTAATCTATCATTACCTACGGTACCTATACTTGCCCTAAGGGATAGAAAATCAAAGAAGTTCAGATCTCGAATAAAGTCTTCTTCAGATAGTGTCCAACCCGCTGCTGCCGACCAGAAATATCCAAATCGATTATTTGCCCCAAACCTTGAGGAGCCATCTCTACGAATAGATCCTTCCGCAATATATTTTCCTTTGTAGTCGTAAGTGACTCTTGAGAACAAACCGAACAGCCTAGACGGAAATCTATCTCCGTTTAATACCGTAGGTGTGGAGCCAGAACCTAAATTACGCAGGTCGTCTGTAAGAAAACCTGTTGAAGATACATTTGAGCGTGTTCTTAATGTTTCCTCGTAATTAAGACCTAATAGTACCGTTAGGCTATGATCTTCAGCAAAAGTATCTGTATAATTCAGAGTTTGGTTAGTCAGCCAACGATCCTCATTAACAAATATTTGCTGTGCGAATCCACCTGGTGAATTGAATTCAGCATTTCTAATAAATTCCTCTAAACTTAATTTATCAATACCAAACTCTGAACGCCAAGTTAAACCTTTAATAGGAGTAACTTCGGTAAAAGCATTACCGATAACACGAAAAGTTTTAAGCTCATCTGTATTTAAAGCAACACGAGCAAAAATATTAGGAATAAAAGAACCAGATTGCGCAAAATTACCTTCATCATCAAATGCACGTACAACTGGGCTTTGAAGAAATGCCGTAGTAAAAGGAGCATTGATATTGTTCTCTACACCAACTCTATTTAAGCGGTTGTTAGTAACCCCCAGATTCATTCCAGCTTTTAACCACTCCGTAACTTCTGTGTCTATATTAATTCTTGCACCAGCTCTTTGCTGATCATTACCAACAATAAAACCTTCGGTGTCTTGAAAATCCAATCCAAAGAAGAAAGAAGTTTTTTCGCTACCTCCTCTAATACCTAAGTTATAGTTTTGAGAAATTCCTGTTCGTTGTACACCCCCTAACCAGTCAGTACCTCCAGAACCTAAAGCTCCTAATCCTAAATCTTCAGGAGATGTAGGTGTACCATTTTGTAAGGTTGCTACTTCTGACTTAAACTGACGAAATTCGTCTGCCGTTAATATATCTGGAACATCTGTGGATTCAGAATACGCGGTATTTACGTCTAATGTAACCGAAGTTCTAGAGTTCTTTCTACCTTTTTTAGTAGTAATCAAAATTACACCGTTAGCTCCACGAGAACCGTAAATAGATGTTGCACCAGCATCTTTTAAAACCGTTAAAGATGCAATATCATTTGGGTTAACATAAGATAGTGGGTTGATACCCGTATTTCCACCTCTATTTAAGGTATTACCGGCGGTATCTGTAATAGGTACCCCGTCAATCACTATAAGTGGTTGACTACCTGAGTTAATTGAGTTAACCCCTCTTACCCTAATAACGGCGGCAGACCCGAGAACCCCAGATGCATTTACAATTTGGGTACCAGCACTTTGCCCCTGTAATAATTGATCTGCGGAAACCACTTGCAAATTCTCAATGGCCTCTTCTTTAACAATACCCACATTTTGAATAATTTTTCGTTCTTCTTGATTACCATAACCAACAACAACGACTTCTTCAAGCGCCTGGGTGTCTTGTTCCATCTGAACATTTATAGTATCAGATGCCCCCACAGTAATTTCAACCGTTTTTTGTCCTAAATAGGAAAAAACCAATACGTCTCCAGTACTTGCCTGAATAGTATAGTTTCCATCAAAATCTGATTGCGTACCGGTAATGGTACCTTTTACCAAAATGTTTACTCCTGGTAGCGGCAAACCTTCAAAATCGGTAATTGCTCCAGTTACATTTTTTTGTTGTGCGAATACGGAGAAAATCCCCATTAAAAAGAGCATGCACAACCATTTAGTCCTGTTTTTCATACTTAACTATTGTTTTGAGTTAGAATGTAAGTACAGCCCTGACGTTTTGATGACTAATTCAAATAATTACTCTAATAGAAAATGAGACCAAAGTCTAGTCTTTTCGTGTAAGCGTAAATGTCTCAGGGCTGTCTACATTTTTAAGTTATTAGGTCAAATTAACAGCGTGAGCAATGGTTTTCAGGAAAGTCCTATAAACGTTTACTAATCCGATAAATGTTTACTAGTAATTTACGCCTGTATTTGCGGGGTAAGTCTTTGAAATTGACTAGGGGTGAGCTGGGTGTCTTTTTTAAAGGCCTTATTAAAAGTTACCTTATTGTTATAGCCTACCTCATAGGCTATATCTATAATATTCAAATTGCGTTGTTGATCATCGGTTAAAATTTTCTTGGCTTCTTCAATTCTATATTTATTTACCAACTCATGAAAACTAACCTTAAAATGTTCGTTTATGACTTGTGAAGCATTATGTCTTGAAGTGTTCAATTTATGGGCTACCATTTCTAAGTTAATATCATTTTCTTTATAGATTTTTTCGTCTTTAAAAAGATGCTCTAAGTGATTCCTTAGTTCTAATGATAAACTCGTTGTAAGACCGGACTTTTCGTATTTCGGAAATAGACGATTGGTATAAGAAATCACGCCATTAAAGACGCTTGGCTGAATGTTTGCGGAATAACCAATATACAGTACCATTAAAGCCATACTGCCCAATTGAAAATGATAGAAAAAACCAGAAGAAATGGAATTACCAATTAAGATTCCATAAATAGCATATGATAAAATATACAAGAAATGGATATGGTAAAGATTTCGCTGCCAAACACTATTTGATTTTTCAGTACCATTTCTTTTAGAACTATCTAGATACAGTTTTCTTATAAAAAACCCGTATACAATTAAGGAGGTTAATTTAAGCAAGACTATGGTTACTAATTGTTCGGAATCTGATGGATTAAAACCATTTTGTACCCTAGATAACATTAAGGATAATTTATCACTAGTGCTTAGTGCATAAATAGGAACGATATAAATTAAGAAAAGAACAGTAGGCAATAAGTGCAATATGTCACTATATTTAAAAAAATGCTTATGAACTACTTTTTTAAAATAAAGGTACAATAAGGGCCCGTATAAGAAAGAAAAACAAGTAGACATTAAATAAGAATGGGGATATTCAAATTGATAGTTTGATATGACTAGACCAATATGGAATATGAAAAAGGAATGAATGAAGATAAATCCGCTAATTAGAAGTCTAGCGGAAAGTCTTATTTTCTTATTGAAATTGAGCATTAGTACGGTATAGAAACCTATAAATGCTACAAAAAGATAAAAGAAAGACCAAAAACTTAGGTTCGGGGTGTACTTTTCTAAAACTGCTTTGAATAGGTAAGTATCCCTAATATCATCAAAACCTTCATGATTTAAAAAATCTGTATTGAATTCTTGAAGCAAGTAGGATTCAATGTATTCAATAGATTTCTCGGTATTTCCGAGTCCAGCTTGACTTAATGCAAGCTTTTTTAAGAATTTTGATTTATTAACCCCTTTTTGCTCTAACCCTTTTCCATATAACCTTATGGCGTCTTCAAATCGCTGAATATTATAATAATAGTCAGCCCAGCGAATAGAATCCTGCGGAAAAGCCAAGTTAATATTATCTTTTTCAAGTATCGTATTCGCGGGTGTGATTGCACCAAATACAATTTTCGTGGCTAGCAGGAGCAAGAAAAGTATTTTTACTTTCAATGAACCCATTTTTTGATTGATGAATTAGCACTACCCTACAAGGTAAAAAATGTTAGAGGTTGAAATCTTAAATAAATCTTAAAAAAAGTAAATCCCGATAAGATGTTACCTTTTAACAAGTGAAATTGAAGTTATAATTTGTTTGAATATAAACTACTGACTATCAAAATATTAATTGCATAAACAAAAAAAACCGATGCGGACACCGGTTTTAAACTAACTAACTCAAAAAAATGTTAACTCAAATAAACTTTTACAAAATTCATTTAAAAGGCTTTTATCAAGGTTGAATGAATTTTAGCAATATGTTATAATTGCTACGCTTTCTTAAAACAGTAACGGTTTTTTTTGAGTCTTATTGTCTGCCTTGATCTTGAAGAGCAAAAACCTTCTTGAGAATATCGGTCGTGCGAGACGATATTTTTGTTCTTATCGCTTTTTCTTCAATCTCGACCATAGTAAATACCCCATCAAGAGCTTCTTGGGTCACATAGTCGGTCAAATTAGGATTTACATCACTTGTAAGCGGGATATTATTGTATTTGGTAATTAGGTTTTCCCATATCTTATCAGCACCAACTTTCTCAAAAGAGTTTTTGATTATCGGATTGAACTTTTCGTACAATTTGGTTTCTGTTCCTTGTTGCAAATAGTTCGTTGCCGCATTATTGCTTCCGAGTAATATATTTTTTGCATCATTAAAAGTTATTCCTTTTATAGCTTCCACAAAAATTGGGGTCGCTTCGCTTACGGCATCTTCTGCAGCTCTATTTAATACTTTTAGGCCCTCGTCGGCAAGGTTGCCAAGGCCAATATTTCTTAAGGTGTTGTCAACTTTTTTCAATTCCTCCGGAAGTAGTATTTTGACTAGTTCATTTTTGTAGAAGCCATCTTTTAAGGTTAATTTACTTACCTGCTTTTCAATGCCCATATTAAGGGCTTCTTTTAGACCTAGAGCTATTTCGGCATTTCCTAAAGTGCCACCTTGAGGCAATTGATTAACCACCTGTTGTAGCTCGGCACA
Organism: Croceitalea sp. W27; assembly: GCF_055693185.1. Classification (NCBI taxonomy): domain Bacteria; kingdom Pseudomonadati; phylum Bacteroidota; class Flavobacteriia; order Flavobacteriales; family Flavobacteriaceae; genus Croceitalea; species Croceitalea sp. W27. Next base: position 1,164,252 of record NZ_CM146327.1, on the reverse strand, counting down.
GCCCATCAACTGAAAAATTATAAGAAATATGACTATTTTTTTCATGATAATTTGTTTAAGGTAAAGGTACCATTTATGAAAATACCAAAGTTTTATTATTGCACACCATGGTTTTTCTGTCTATATGGAGTTTAACAGCGGTAGAAAGAACAATTTTTTCCAGGTCTTTTCCTTTGGTAATAAAATCTTTAATAGAATGCGAATGGGTGACTCGAGTTACACCTTGCTCTATTATTGGCCCGGCATCCAATTCTTCGGTAACATAATGACTTGTAGCACCAATTATTTTTACGCCTCGCTTGAATGCCGCATGGTAAGGCTTAGCTCCCGCAAAGGCGGGTAAAAAGGAATGATGAATGTTTATAATCTTATTAGGGTATTCATTAATTAACTTTGTTGAAACTATTTGCATATACCTTGCTAAAACAATAAAGTCTATCTGGTGTTTTTTCAATAACCCCAATTGCTTTGATTCAGCCAGGTCTTTTGATTCTTTGGATACTGGGATATGGTAAAAAGGAACATCAAATTGTTGGGCTATGTAGGCCAAATCATCATGGTTGCTGATTATAAAAGGAATTTCAACTGCAAGCTCTCCCGAATTATATCTGCTCAACAAGTCATATAGGCAATGGTTGTATTTAGAAACAAAAATCGCCATTTTGGGTTTAACATCTTGAGCGTGCGAACTCCACTGCATATTATAGCTATTCCCTAATTGCGAATTAAAGTCAATATCAAAATTGGTTTTATTGAAACCATTATCAAACTCACATTCAATACGCATAAAGAAGACGTTTGTTTCTGTATCAACATGCTGGTCTAAATAAACAACATTTCCACCTTTTTTGTGTAAAAAGTGGGTAACGGCACTGATTATGCCAATTTGGTCCGTGCAATGTATTACTATAGTAAGCTTCAAAATAGATATTTAGCCTTCAAAATTATAGTATTCAAAAAAGAGTAGGCTTAATGTTAAGTATTTTTATAAAATTCGAAATACAATCCTTTTTTCTTTGCATTTATCGTAAATTGCACTCAAAAATTTGATTCTTTTTTGCTAATGGAACAACAAACGCCATACCAACCTAAAAACAAAATTAGAATTGTAACCGCAGCATCGTTATTTGATGGTCATGATGCTGCTATTAATATCATGCGAAGAATTATTCAGGCAACCGGTGTTGAGGTAATTCATTTAGGTCATGATAGAAGTGTTGCCGAGGTAGTTGATTGTGCAATTCAGGAAGATGCAAATGCCATAGCAATGACATCTTATCAAGGTGGTCATAATGAGTATTTCAAATACATGCATGACTTGCTAAGGGAAAAAGGAGCTGAACATATCAAAATTTTTGGTGGTGGTGGAGGCGTAATTCTTCCGGAAGAGATCAAAGAGCTGATGGATTATGGTATTACTAAGATTTATTCTCCTGATGATGGCCGAAAAATGGGCCTTCAAGGCATGATTAATGATTTGGTCTCAAAAGCCGATACTGCCGTACCGGAATTGAAAATTGGCAAAGAAGTTAATTTAACAGATCTACTTAAGGCAAAGAATACAAATACCATTGCCAGAATGATATCGTTGGCCGAAAATCGCCACGAAGAATTTGAAGCTCATTTTGCAAGCTTAAAAAAATCAGATGCTAATGTCCCAGTCTTAGGAATTACGGGAACTGGCGGGGCCGGAAAATCTAGTCTTGTAGATGAATTGGTAAGAAGGTTTCTGATAGATTTTCCTGATAAAAATCTCGGAATAATTTCTGTCGACCCATCAAAACGAAAAACAGGTGGAGCACTATTAGGTGATCGTATTCGTATGAATGCGATCAATGACGAGCGTGTCTATATGCGGTCCTTAGCAACAAGGCAATCAAACTTGGCCTTGTCCAAATATGTGAGTGAAGCGGTCGATATTCTAAAAATCGCTGAATTTGACCTAATAATTTTAGAAACCTCTGGTATTGGCCAATCCGATACTGAGATTTTAGAACATAGCGATGTTTCCTTATACGTAATGACCCCCGAATTTGGTGCGGCAACACAGTTGGAAAAAATCGACATGTTAGATTTTGCCGATATAGTAGCCATCAATAAGTTCGATAAAAGAGGTTCTTTAGATGCCTTACGCGACGTTAAAAAGCAATACATGCGTAATCATGGGCTATGGGATATAAGTCAAGATGCATTGCCCATTTATGGCACCATTGCTTCTCAATTCAATGATCCTGGGATGAATCGATTGTACAAATCGATAATGAATATTTTGGTAGACAAAATAGATGCTAAATTAGATTCTACTTTTGAGGTCGGTAATGAAATGACCGAGAAAATTTTTGTGATACCACCTGCAAGAACGAGATATCTTTCTGAAATTTCTGAAAATAATCGAACGTATGATTTAAAATCTAAAGAGCAGGCAGATGTAGCGCAACGTTTGTATGGCATTTTCAAAACCATTTCATCTGTTTTACGACTAAATTCGCCAGAGAACGAAGAGTCCATTTTATTAAAATCGGGACTAGATGAGACCAAAATAATAGCGCAGTCGGATGAAAGTGATAAAGAGCTGGTTTCACTCTTAATAAAAGAGTTTGATAGGGTAAAAATGGATTTAAACCCACACAATTGGGATTTGATTCTAAATTGGCCCCAAAAGGTGGAAAGTTATAAAGCCCCTATTTATTCTTTTAAAGTCCGCGATAAAGAAATAAAAATAGAAACACATACAGAGTCACTTTCACATTCACAAATACCTAAGGTTGCGTTGCCAAAATATAAAGGTTGGGGCGATTTATTAAATTGGATGCTTCAAGAGAATGTTCCAGGAGATTTCCCATACACCTCAGGATTATACCCATTTAAAAGAACCAGCGAAGATCCTACTCGAATGTTCGCAGGTGAAGGTGGGCCAGAACGTACGAATAGAAGATTTCATTATGTGAGTCTTGATATGGATGCAAAGCGTCTATCAACTGCTTTTGATTCAGTAACTTTATATGGAAATGACCCGGGTCATCGCCCCGATATTTATGGTAAAATCGGTAATGCTGGTGTTTCTATTTGTTGTTTGGATGATGCGAAAAAATTATACTCAGGTTTTGATTTAAGTAATCCAATGACCTCGGTGAGTATGACGATTAATGGTCCTGCTCCGATGCTACTTGGGTTTTTTATGAATGCCGCGATTGATCAAAACTGTGAAAAGTATATTCTTGAAAACGGACTACAAAAAGAGGTTGAGGAAAAAATCAAAAAGATATACAAAAATAAAGAGGTAGAAAGACCTTCTTACGTTGGTGATTTACCCGAAGGTAATAATGGTTTGGGTCTCATGCTTTTAGGGGTTTCTGGTAATGAGGTTTTACCTGAAGAAGTATATCAAAAAATAAAAGAAAATACCTTAAGTCAAGTGAGGGGTACGGTGCAGGCCGATATTTTGAAAGAGGATCAAGCACAGAATACCTGTATTTTTTCGACAGAGTTTGCCCTACGCTTAATGGGTGACGTACAAGAATATTTTATTCAAAAGAATGTAAGAAATTTTTACTCGGTATCTATATCAGGTTATCACATTGCCGAAGCGGGAGCAAACCCAATATCACAGCTGGCATTTACCCTTTCTAACGGTTTTACATATGTAGAGTACTATTTAAGTAGGGGAATGGACATTGATAAATTTGGTCCAAACCTGTCGTTTTTCTTTTCTAATGGAATTGACCCTGAATATGCAGTAATAGGACGTGTTGCCAGACGTATCTGGGCCAAAGCCATGAAAGAAAAATATGGTGCCGGACCACGTGCACAAATGTTGAAGTACCATATTCAAACTTCGGGTAGAAGCTTACATGCCCAAGAGATTGATTTTAATGATATAAGAACTACGCTTCAAGCATTATATGCCATTTATGACAATTGTAATTCGCTACATACAAATGCCTATGATGAGGCAATCACGACACCTACGGAGGAATCGGTAAGAAGGGCAATGGCGATTCAATTAATTATAAATAAAGAATTAGGTCTTGCTAAAAATGAAAATCCGCTCCAGGGCTCGTTTATTATTGAAGAATTAACCGATTTGGTTGAAGAGGCAGTGCTTTTAGAGTTTGATAGAATTACAGAAAGAGGTGGGGTTCTTGGTGCTATGGAAACTATGTACCAACGTTCTAAAATTCAGGAGGAAAGTCTTCATTACGAAACCTTAAAACATTCTGGTGCCTATCCCATAATAGGGGTAAATACTTTTCTATCTTCTAAAGGGTCACCGACCATATTGCCTGCGGAAGTTATAAGGGCGACGGAAGAGGAAAAGCAAAATCAAATACGAACACTGCAGAATCTGCAAACTAGAAATAAAGAAAAGTCTACAAAGCTTTTAAAAGAGTTACAAGAATCCGCTATTAAGAATGAAAATATTTTTGATAAGTTGATGGAGGTTAGCAAATATTGTTCTTTGGGTCAGATTACTAATGCACTTTTTCAGGTGGGTGGGCAGTATCGCAGAAATATGTAAACAGAGCGTCTAATTTAAAAAGCATAGCAGCGTATAAAGAAGAGTTCGAATCACTTACACATAGCTCGCAGAACTGCCCTTTTTGAAATTTGTTTCGGCCTGTTTTTACAAGTTTTAAAGGTATCTATTTCAAAGATTTACGCCATTGCTTAAAGGAAACGCGGAAAGATTTTAACTCCCTGCGCAATAAGTTTACATACTCTTTTTCCTTAACCCCATCATAATCAAGGCCATTGCAGTATGAGCTTAAATTTCTTGTAATCGTATTAATAAAAGAGGCACTTTGTAGTCTAGCTTCATATGAGTTAGTGGTTACGGCCTGCTCTATCTGTTTAGCGATTAGATTAGAATCTATAAATAAAGAACTTGCAATTTGCTCCCTCAAACTAGCGGTTTTTTTAAGCTTCAAAATATTTTTTTCCTTTGAGAAATATGAAGCTACCGCCGAACTTAAATCATGAAGTGCTAGCGATTTTTGATAAACAGGTAATGCGTAGTAGGGTGTGTGCTTCATCTTTTTTCAAAAACAATTTCTACTATAAAATTACATCTGAAAAATAAAAATTAAATTTATAAAATAAATGATAAAGTTTTTTTTACTTTATTAAAGAAAGAATTAAAATGCTAAACCTTTGAAAAATAAAGTAGATAAGATTAATTGGAAAATACTGGAGTGTTTGCAATTAAACGCAAGGGAGTCCTTTGTCAATATTGGAAAGAAAGTTGGGCTAACTCCCCCAGCGGTGGCGGAGCGCGTAAAGAAGATGGAAGATTTGGGAATAATTGAAGGTTATAATACGGTTATTTCTCACTCAAAAATAGGATTGCAACTAAGGGCGATAGTTGCTTTAAGAGCTTTTGTCGGTAAATTGAAACCCTTTTTAAGTAAGGTTGATACCTTTAATGAGGTAGTAAACTGCTATAGAATTACTGGCAATGAAAATATTATAATGGAAGTAGTTTTAAAAGATCAGTTCCATTTAGAACAGTTTATTGATACCTTAATAACCTATGGAGAGACAAGAACGCATATTATTTTGTCAAATGTAGCTTCGAATGTTCCCATAACTAAAATAGGTAACACATAAAAACGTTAATTTTATGGAATATCCAGAATCTTTTTGGCTAGATTTTTGATGTAATTGCTGTATGAAAAGAAATTATTTACCTGTACTTCTTGTATTTTTTGTTTTAAATTTTAGTTTTTCTCAAGGTCTTGTTTTGCAGAAGGGTGCAATTATAGACTCCATAACGGTCAAAGATTCTATTCAAGAAACGTTTTCGTTATACCTGCCCACAAAATTTGAAAATAAAGGACAATGGCCAATTCTTTTCTTATTTGATGGTGAGGGAAGAGGTAAGCAGGCTTTAGGGATGTTTCGTCAGGTTGCCGAAAAAGAGAATTATATTTTAGCTGCTTCCAACGCTGTTAACGATTCAATATCGGTAGCGAAAAATGTGCTTATAACCAAGCGCATGCTCTCTGAAGTAAATAGCCTACTACCGATAAACTTAAACCGAATTTATACTGCTGGTTTTGATAATGGTGGACGTTTGGCCAATTTGATGCCTATTTTTTTTAAAGATATCGAAGGCGTAATTTCTTGTGGTGCAGGATTGGCGAATGTGGAACTTCTAACTTCTAAAAATCCTTTTCACTTTATTGGTATAGTAGGTAAAGAAGATTATAACTATCCAACTTTATTATCCCATGAAAAGATTTTAAATGGACTTAACATTCCTAATAACCTGCTTGTATTTGATGGCGGAAAAGAATGGCCTAAGGCCGTATATCTTCAGAAAGCGTTGCGGCTATTTACTTTATCGGCAATGGCAAAAGGCCACGAAACCAAAGATTCTTTATACGTCAAAAGAGCTTACAATGAAGATGTTACTCTCATTGAACAATTAAAGAAAGAACAAAAATTGCTCTTGGCAGATAGAGAAATCTCTGAAATGCTTAATGTATACCGAACACATAAAGATTTAGACTCGCTAAAAACCATAGGAAAAAATATTAAAAAGGAAAAGCAATATCGAAGTTTGAAAAGGAACGAAAGTGCTGCTTTTTTCAAGGAAGAGCTTCTAAGGGAAGATTATATCTATTATTTAGAAGAAGATTTATACACCTATAATTATAATAATTTGGGCTGGTGGAATTATCAGGTAGGCGAATTGAATAAGTTTATTAAAGGTGATACGGAAGCTGAGCGACAAATGGGCAAACGCCTCTACGGATTTTTGAATGCCCTCATAGAAGATGAAATCGATATTGTAAAGTCTGAAAAAATTGTTGATGATGAAGCTTTGATTTTGTTATCTATGCTTAAAACAATCAGTGAGCCAAAAAACTATGATCACTACTTAAGTGTAATTTCATTAAGTTCAAAATATGAGGAATATGGCACGGCACTTTTTTATTTAGAAGAAGCCTTTAAAAAGGGATTTAAAAACAAAGAGAGGCTTGACGGCTTAGAGCATACAGCGCTGCTTCGCATAGCACCGGAGTATAATAAACTAGTAGAGAAGTATTTTGACGAGGCCCGTTACAAAATCACTGATTAACAAATTTAGGCACTTCCGATAAGTTCCAATCAATTACAAGACCGCCCGCTAACGACTCTGCAATTTCCTTTCCATAGAGGTACTCACAGAGATATAGTGCTGCTTCAAAACTTTTAGCCCCTCCGGCAGAGGTAATGTACTTTCCATCGTGCACAAATAAAACGCTGTCTTTTACCTTCAATTTTGGAAACATCTTTTTATAGCTGCCAATATCACTGGGGAAAGTAGTAGAAACAACACTATCTAGCAATCCTGCTTTGGCTAAAACAAAAGCGCCATCGCAATGTGAGGTCATAAACAGGGCTTCTTTATCAACTTTTTTAATGAAATTTAGCATGATGGTGTCCTTAAGGTCAGTATCTAAATGATGTTCGGCACTCGGTACAACCAAGATGTCAATTTTAGGTAGCGAATCTTCAGTATAGTCAAAATCTGGTAAAATACGAACGCCTTCAAAAGATGTTATAGGAGTAAGCGTATTAGCTACTGTAAAGGTATTCATGGCTTTAATGCCTTTTCTGTACTGCGTATGCTGAAAGATATCATATGGTGCTGTAAACTCTGTGTTGTAGACTCCGTCCATTATTAAAAAGGCTACATTATACCTGTTTGGCTCTAATTTAGGAAGATGTCTTTTTTCTTTTTTAGTTACTGTCGGTGTTTTTTCTCTACATCCAAAGAGGATAAAACCCAATATTATAATGAGAACTATGTTTCGCATCCTGTAAATTTGAAATTGGATTTCAAGGTAAAAATTTAAAAAGGAAATCCTTAGTATTTTTGTAGTATGAGACAGATAATCTTATTCTTTTTTAGCTTTTCGTTGTTAACCTGTGGTCAAGATAAAAAATACCATAACACTAATAGTGATGCAGAAATGGTTGCATCAAAAGGAATCGCTGCCATCTTAAATTTTCAAGAGGAGTTGAATGCTGAGTACAAAGACCCCGAAACTTCACCATTACCTGATAGGTATCGGAAAGATTTTGAAGAGCTAGATTTCTTTAAACCAGATACAAGTTATATTGTTGAGGCAAGGTTTGAACGAACACCTGATGCCCTGCCTTTTATGCTAGCTACAACTACGGATAGAAAAACAGAGGAGCTTTTATACGGTATAGCTCATTTTGAGCTTAACGATGAAAAACATGAACTTGAAATTTATCAAAGCTTAGGTCTTATAGAAAAGGAAGAATATAAAGACTATCTGTTTTTACCTTTTTCAGATGAAACCAATGGTGATGAAACATATGGAGGGGGCCGATACATAGACTTAACGATTCCGGAAGGAGATACAATTATTATCGATTTCAACAGGGCCTATAACCCATATTGTGCTTACAATAAAAAATACTCCTGCCCCTTAGTGCCAAGGCAAAATTATTTGAAAACTAAGGTGATGGCAGGAGTAAAGGCTTTCGATAAAAAATAAAAGTCCCCCAACATGCCGTTGGAGGACTTTAAGAATTTATATGTCCTCTATTATTTAGAAAGAATAGACTGCTGCAATTAAGAATGAAGACAATCCATTTGTTGCTTCTCCGTCATTGTCAAAAAATACCGGAGCATCATCGCTCCAACTGTCCAATCTAATTTCTGGTTTAAAAGTTAAATTGTCCACACTATAGCTCCCTGTTAATGTTAATCCTAAAACGGATGGAATATCTCCTGTATCGATACCGTCAATTGTTGGTTGAAAATATTCACCTCTCAAACCAAGCGTGAAAGCCTCGCTTGTTTTATACTGTGGATACAATGCTGCCCCGTAAAAACCATTTCCTTCATCCGTAGCTAATGCCGCATTTATCCCCAAAAAGAAGTCATCAGATAAATCAACACCGCCAGTGTAGTCAACTTCAAACCCTAAGACTTCTCCGCCGTCATAGTAAAAATTCAAATACTGACCAGAGTAACCGAGTTGTGCACCCAAAGAATAAGCTCCGGTTCCTGAATTAAAATTGGTGTCAGTTGGGTTCATAATGGCCAGCATTAAACTAAAATCATCTGATAAGGCAAAATCAGCCTTCAATCCTACATGTGAAAAAGGACCGCTAGAGAATAAATAAGAAGTACTGTAGTTGAAATTTCCCGTTGGGGAAATAACCTCATAACCTAAGAATGTATTGAACCTACCGAAAGTAAGTGTAGTGCTTTCGGAAACATTCCAATATGCGTACAGTTGATTTACATAAGGAATATCACCACCTACAGCGGCATCTCCCCTTGGACCAAAAACTAAATCGGCCACGGCACCTACTTTACCGCTCTCGTAAGAAGCAATTAAATTAGCCATACCTAGATTAAAGCCGGTACCATCTGCAAAAGAGGTCCCTGGATTTTGGGCGCCAACATCTGTTGAGCTTAAGTTAGTTCTAAAATAGGTATCGACTGAACCTCCAAGTGTAAATTTCTTTTCTGTTTCTTCTTCCTCTTGTGCAAAAGAAGCTGCTGACATTAACGCAAAACCTGCCAAAAATAAATTTTTTACGAAATTTGTATTTATAATCGTTTTCATATTTCAATGTTTAGGGCACCCAAAAGGCGCTATTAAATTTTTGAGTTTAATTGTAACTGATTAATTTGTTGAAAAGGTTATTAACGGAGCACTCTGCCAAGTGCTCCGTTTCCTTTTTTAGATTTAGTGCTCGTTTGTTCTAAAGTCAGGATAAGCATCCATACCATGTTCGTGAATATCCAAACCTTCTAGTTCTTCTTTTTCTGATACTCGTAAGCCTGCCACTTTTTTGATTATGAATAGAATGATGAAGGCAGAAAGGCAACAAAATGTTCCTGCTGCGCCAACTCCCGCCAGCTGAACCAAGAACTGGTCGAAACCAGCCATAGCTCCAAAAATCCCCACGGCTAAAGTTCCCCATATTCCACATATCAAGTGAACTGCAACTGCACCTACTGGGTCATCAAGTTTTAACTTATCAATTAATGCCACGCCTAATACAATGATTACCCCGGCAATAAGCCCGATAATGACTGCTTCGTTTGGTGACATTTGGTCCGCACCTGCCGTAATACCTACTAGACCACCTAAAATACCATTTAAGAACATGGTCAAATCATAGTTTTTATAAAGTACAGTTGAGGTTAAAAATGCTGCAACACCACCAGCTGCTGCTGCTAAACAAGTGGTTACTAATACTAAAGAAGTAGCTGCCGGATCGGCTGATAAAACTGAGCCTCCGTTAAAACCAAACCATCCTAACCATAGAATTAACACACCTGCTGCTGCCAATGGTAAATTATGACCTGGTATTGCCTTTGGTTTTCCATCTTCTCCAAACTTTCCAACTCTAGCCCCTAATAAATAAATTGCAATTAAAGCTGCCCATCCCCCAACGGAGTGAACTAATGTTGAACCTGCAAAGTCATAAAAGCCTTCTGCTTCTCCATAAGCAAGTGAAGAAAGAAATCCTCCGCCCCATTGCCATGAACCTACAATAGGATACACTAGGCCTACATAAATAATAGTGAAAATCATAAAGCCACCAAGCTTTACGCGTTCAGCAACAGCTCCAGAAACTATAGTTGCTGCCGTTGCTGCGAACATCCCTTGGAATAGGAAGTCTGTCCAATATGTGTAACCTTCGTTATAGGTTAAATCAAGCGAACCTTCGGCATTAATAGGTGCTGGAAGACCAAATCCTGCAAAACCTAAAAATCCATTGAAATCTCCTGGATACATAAGGTTAAATCCTCCGATATAATAAAGTAAAAGCCCAACCGTAATGATAAAAACATTTTTAAATAAAATGTTTACCGTGTTTTTTTGTCTTGTTAGTCCGATTTCTAAAAAAGAAAATCCTAGATGCATGAAAAATACCAGTGCGGTACAAACCATCATCCATAAGTTATTTGCTGTAAATAATCCTGCTTCCATATTAAAAGTGTTCGTTGGTTAGTTTAGTTGATTCCTGCGTGACCGCTTTCTTTAGTTCTAATTCTGTAGGCTTCACTGATTTCAGAGACAAATATTTTTCCATCTCCTACATTACCTGTCATTGCAGATTCTAATAGTGTGTTTACGGTTCTTTCTAGAAATTCGTCAGATACCACTATTGAAAGATATCTTCTTTGAATATCTGTAGTGCTGTATGAAATACCACGATATACATGACCTTGTTTTTCATTGCCTACTCCGGTTACATCCCAATAACTGAAGAAGTTCACCTCGATTTCATGAAGTGCTTTTTTCACCTCATCAAACTTTGATTTTCGAATAATTGCCTCGACTTTTTTCATAATTGATTTTGTTAGTTAACTGTCCAAATATATATTAATCCTTAAATAAAGGTTAAATTAATGAGGGTATGAAATGTATTTTTATGACAAAAAAATATATACCCCTATTTTTTTAGGGGTATCTCAAATTAAATACGGAAAAAATATATTATTATTGATTCTACTAAAAAGTTTAGTAAACATGTAACCAGATAATCGGTTTAATAAACTCGATTAGATAATTAAGTATTTGAACGATAGAGATAAAAAGTATTTAAGACTTGGTGAGCCATAGCCCAAGTGCAACAGCAATTATACCCACAGCGATACTTAAAAGAGTATAAACTGAAAAATGAAATAGTTCTCCAGATTTTAATAAAGAGTGTTTTTCAAACGCAAATGCTGAAAATGTTGTAAAGCCCCCGCAAAAACCGGTCGCTAGAAGAAGCGTATGATTTTCAGATAGAAAATTGGTTTTCGTTGAAAAACCAAGTATAAGACCTATCAGTAGGCAACCTAGTATATTAACCAAGAAAGTACCTAAAAAGAAATTTTGAAAAGTTGGGTTTAAGGCTTTTGCCATTAAAAACCTTAGTGCGCTACCTAAACCACCACCTATAAATACAAATAAGACTTGCTTCATTTACTTGTCTTTAATTCATGCAAAGGAGAGGAATACAAACCGCAGTGACAGTTTTTTAAAATAACGACTCGACCAGCATATTATTTATATCCTTATAAAGGTATAAATTAAACAGCTTTTTTGTAGGCGGTTTTCGAGTATTGTTCAGGATAAAGTTTAGGAACAGCGTTCTGAGAAATCTTATGAATGTTCTTTTTACTGTTTCCAGACACGCCTTTTAAACTAAATACGAGTAGCAAAATATTAATGCCAAGCAGTACAAGAAGAATGCTAAAAAATGTAATCATGGGTCTTCGTTAATTTTGCACTACAAAAGTACGTGTTTTCTTATATTATACGCTCAAGAGCCCAATTATGTTGTGAAAGTCCGAATTTTTGTGGTGTAAGTAATTTTCTTGTTAATTTTTAAGGAAGTATTTAATTAAAAAGAGAAATATTAAGAAAAATACAAACGAAAACAGCACCCAAACCACACCTTTGTAATTTTTTAAATGTATTTTTTTGTCTTTTTTATAAGAGAAGACGATAAGGGCTATAAAAGATATCGCGAAAAATACTGCAAAAATCAATTGTCCGGTGCTGAACATAAAACATTTATTTTAGCGCAAATTTAATTGATTTAAACAATGAAAGATAAAATAGCTGCAGTAGAAAAATTTCACAGCGCATTCGGACTTGGGATTAAGCATGAACCGACCGCAGATTTGGGCAAAGCAAAGAACTTATTACGTTTTAATTTGATGGATGAAGAGAATAAGGAATATCATGAGGCCGCCCAGAACAATGATTTGGTCGAAGTTGCAGATGCTTTAGGCGACATGTTATATATACTTTGTGGAACAATCTTAGAGCATGGTATGCAATATAAAATTGAAGAAGTTTTTGAAGAGATTCAGAGGAGCAATATGAGCAAGTTGGGTGCAGATGGAAAACCCATTTATCGTGAAGATGGTAAAGTACTTAAGGGACCCAATTACTTTAAACCGAATATTGAGGCTATCTTAAAAAAATAAAAAAAGCGCCATCGGCGCTTTTTTTATTAGATAACCCTATAGCGCCATCCAAACTTGTCTTCGGCCCTGTTATATTGTATGTCCGTAATACGCTTTTTCAATCGCATGGCATAGCTGTTCTCCAACTCAGGTAGGTCATAATCCGTGCCTTGATGTCCAAAACCGGAAATTGGAGAAACCACGGCGGCTGTACCAGCACCGAACATCTCTTTTAACTCCCCTGATTTTGCTGCCGCAACCACTTCGGCAACACTTATTTTTCGAACCTCGGCTTTAATACCTTCATCTGCAGCGATATCTAAAATACTTTTTCGCGTAATTCCGTCAAGTATACGATCACTGGTCGGCCCAGTAATAAGAGTATCGTTTATTCTTACGAAAATGTTCATTGCTCCGGCTTCTTCGATATATTCATGTGTGTTGTCATCTGTCCAGATAACTTGTTGGTATCCTTTCGCTTTAGCTAATTGAGTAGGGTAAAATTGACCTGCATAATTACCTCCTGCTTTTGCAAAACCAACACCACCGTTCGCTGAGCGAGAATACTTCTCTTCAATAAGTACGCTTACTTTTCCAGAAAAATAAGCTCCCGAGGGTGCGGTAGCGATTATAAATTTATACTCATCGGCCGGTGAAGCGTGAAAACCATTGCCCGATGCAAACATAAAAGGCCTTATATACAATGAGCTTCCATCGTTTTCAGGAATCCAGTTTTTATCTACTTGTAAAAGCGAAGTTAGCCCCTCCATAAAATATTCTTCCGGCAATTCGGGTATCGCCATACGTTTTGCAGAAATATTAAAGCGTTTTTGATTTTCTAATGGTCTAAAAAGCCAAACACCTCCATCTTTATCCTTATAGGCTTTCATGCCTTCGAAAATGGATTGTCCATAATGAAAGATTTTTGAAGATGGATCCAAAGTTATAGGTTGGTAGGGAACAATTTTAGGTGTTTCCCAAGCGCCATTTTTATAGGTGCACTCAAGCATGTGATCAGAAAAAACACTTCCAAACGCCAAGTTGTCAAAATCAACTTCATTGATTTTTGAAGATGTTACTTTTTCTACTGCTATATTCATTAGTTGAGCATTCATTTTAAAAGGTATTATAAAAGTTAAAATTAGCTATTTATCATAAGTTTTTACCTTTTTCTTAATTTTAAATCCGTTGTTTTGTTAACGTGTAACTAATTTTTAAGTACAATGAAAAGATTTAACATTTTTACTATCATTTTAGTGGTTTGTTTCACGTTTGCAGGTGCTTATGCTCAAGACAATGCATCCTCCAAAAATTATGGAGCATTCGGAGCAAATTTTGAAGAGGTCGAAGGCGCAGAAGATAATTCTATAGTATATCAAAATATTCAAGCAAAAGATACCATTACCACACAACTTATTGGTTCAATAAAGGAAGTTTGCCAAGCCAAAGGATGTTGGATGAAAGTTAACTTAGCAGGAAATAAAGAAGTTTTCGTAAAATTTAAGGACTATGGTTTTTTTGTGCCCTTAGATGCTTCTGGCAACAAGGTTGTCATGAATGGAAAGGCTTTTGTAGAAGAGGTGTCCGTAGACGAGCAAAGACACTATGCTGAGGACAAAGGAGCAACTAAAGAAGAAATAGAGAAAATCACAAAACCGAAGAAAACATTACGTTTTGAAGCTGACGGGGTACTAATTAAAAAGTGATTTGGAGCGTAAAATTATTACTACCGGTGACGGTTCTAAGACCATTCAAATAACAGATTGGAATGAGCAGTACCATTCGATTCATGGAGCCGTTCAAGAAGCCTATCATGTTTTTATTAAAAATGGTCTTGACCAATTTAAAAATGAGGAAATCGCATTGCTCGAAGTTGGATTTGGGACCGGACTTAATGCGTTGATAACCCTTTCGGAAGCGACAAAAAGGGGTTTAAAAATTCAATATGAAGGTGTAGAGGCTTTTCCTGTAAGTATGGAAGAGGTAGAAGCCTTAAACTATATTGAGACACTTAATCTTTTATCCTTTAAAGAGCATTTTTTTCTAATGCACCGATCAGCATGGGGCCAGCGGCAAAAAATAACACCCGACTTCTTACTTTTTAAAAATCAATCGGATTTTCAAGAAATAGCGTATCAAAATTTGTTCAACCTTATTTATTTTGATGCTTTTGGTTATCGGGTGCAACCAGAATTATGGTCAGAGGCTATATTTGAAAAAATGCTCAAGGCTTTAAAGCCAGGGGGTATTTTAGTTACCTATTCCGCTAAAGGCAGTGTGCGCAGAGCAATGCAAGCGGTCGGTTTTAATGTAGAGCGTTTACCTGGCCCACCAGGAAAGCGAGAAATGTTGAGAGCGACAAAATAAATGGTTTTCATAAAGTCTTCTTAAGAGCTATTAGTATTTTTTAGATAAATTAACCTAAGCCTTAAACAATACTGTTAAACCTTTTTTAAGTATTCTTCATCAGCCCTTGAATCATATACATTTGTAAAAAATGATAGCATGAAGGTACTGATTACAGGCGCGACTGGTTTGGTAGGAAAAGCGATTGTAAGCGAATTGAATGATAACGGAGTTCAGGTAAATTACTTGACCACTTCGAAGGCAAAACTTGTAGTAAAAGAAAATTATAAGGGATATTATTGGAATCCTGCAAAAAATGAGATTGATTTAGATTGTTTTGAAGGTGTTACTTCCATTATCAATTTAGCAGGAGCAAGCATATCAAAACGTTGGACGACTTCATACAAGGCCAAGGTACTGGATAGTCGTATCGATAGTTTACGCACCTTAAAAGAAGGTATCGAAAAATCCGGTTCAGATACAATTACCGCTTTAGTGTCCGCTTCGGCAATAGGTATTTATCCAAATTCCCTCTCATCTTTTTATACCGAAGAAGAGCAACAGGTCGACGAGAGCTTTTTGGGTGATGTCGTAAAAGCTTGGGAAGAAGAAATAGATACGTTTAAAAATTTTGGTTTTAACGTCGCAAAAATTAGAATTGGCCTCGTTTTGTCTAATGAAGGCGGAGCACTGCCACAGATGGCAAGACCAATAAAAAATTATGTTGGTGCAGCATTTGGTTCTGGTGAACAATGGCAATCATGGATCCATGTAGATGATTTGGCAAGAATGTTCGTTTTTGCAATAGCGCATAATCTTAAGGGTATTTACAATGGGGTAGCACCGAACCCTGTGACCAATACCAAAATGACTAAAGAATTGGCCAAAGTGTTGGAAAAACCTTTATTTCTGCCAAACATCCCTGAATTTGCGATGAAAACAATTCTTGGGGAAATGTCATATTTGCTTTTCGCTAGCCAACGAGTTAGTAGTAAACGAATTGAAACAAAAGGCTTTAAATTTAATTTTAAATCTGTTTGTGACGCTTTAAAAGAAATTTACGGGAAACAAGCCGCAAAAGAAGAAACGATGTCTTCTTTTTCCAAAGAATACGTTTAGCGAGAACTTTTTTCGAAACAAAACAAAATCCGCCCTATGGCGGATTTTTTTATAAATAGTGGTGACATTTTGACATTTTGAGTCAATTGGCAGTACTTTTGCCATCTTTGAAATGATATAAATTTTAATCACATGAGTAAAAAAAGTAAGGTTCAAGAAATGGATGAAGAAATGGAAAACTCACAATCCGTTAATGAAACTGAACTTAACGAAGAGGTAGGGCAAGAACAGCAAGAAGAAGAGGTTTCCGTAGAAGAGCAACTTCGTGAAGACCTTGCCAAAGAGAAGGGTAAGTTTTTACGCCTTTTTGCGGAATTTGAAAATTTCAAGAAAAGAACCTCTAAAGAGCGAATGGATTTGTTTAAAACAGCAGGACAAGATGTAATAGTTTCACTTCTTCCTGTTATGGATGACTTCGATAGAGCTTTAAAGGAAATTTCTAAATCTGAAGACAAAGAATTGTTCAAAGGGGTCGATTTGATAAATAACAAATTCCGAGAAACCTTAAAGAATAAAGGTTTGGAGGAGATGGAGGTAAGTCAAGGAGATGCGTTTGATGCTGAGATGCACGACGCGGTAACTCAAATTCCTGCCCCTGAAAAGAAATTAAAGGGCAAAATTATAGACGTTATTGAAAAAGGCTTTAAGCTTGGCGATAGAATTATTCGACACCCAAAAGTTGTAGTAGGTAACTAAGACCAATTTATGAAGGAAGATTTTTACGAAATATTAGGTGTTTCCAAAAGCGCCTCGGCGGCCGAGATAAAAAAAGCTTACCGTAAGAAGGCCGTTGAGTATCATCCTGATAAAAACCCTGGTGATGCAGCTGCTGAAGAGATGTTCAAAAAAGCGGCCGAGGCTTATGAAGTTTTGGGTGACCCAGACAAACGTGCAAAGTATGATCAATTTGGCCATCAGGCATTTGAAGGTGGCGGCTTTGGTGGCGGTGGCATGAATATGGATGACATATTCAGTCAGTTTGGCGATATCTTTGGTAGTGCTTTCGGTGGCGGTGGTTTTGGTGGTTTTGGTGGCGGCGGTCAAAGGCGAGTAAAAGGAAGTAATCTTCGTATTCGTGTTAAACTTACCTTAGAAGAAATAGTAAATGGAGTAGAGAAGAAGGTAAAAGTTCGAAGAAAAGTACAAGCGGACGGAGTAACCTATAAAACATGTTCTACTTGTAATGGTAATGGGCAAGTAACCAAAATAACCAATACTATTTTAGGTAGAATGCAAACCGCTGTAACTTGTAGCACTTGTGGCGGAGCAGGCCAAATGATAGACCAAAGACCTAGTGGGGCAGATGCTCAAGGTTTAAAGGTAGTTGAAGAAACGGTATCCATAAAGATTCCTGCAGGTGTTGAAGAAGGTATGCAGCTTAAAGTTTCAGGAAAAGGTAATGGAGCTCCTGGTAACGGAATTTCGGGAGATTTATTAGTAGCCATTGAGACCGAGGAGCATCCTACATTGAAAAGAGAAGGTGATAATTTGCATTACGACCTATATATTAGTTTTTCGGAAGCGGTATTGGGCAATTCAAAAGAGATTGATGCTATTGGAGGTAAGGTGCGTATCAAATTAGAGCCAGGTATTCAATCGGGTAAAATTCTCAGACTAAGAGGTAAAGGTGTTTCCAGTATTAATGGATATGGTTCAGGTGATCTTTTAGTTCATGTTAATGTTTGGACTCCGAAGGAATTAAATCGTGAACAAAAAGAATTTTTCGAGAAAATGCAAAACGACGAAAATTTTGTGCCCAAACCAGAGAAATCTGATAAGTCTTTCTTTGAGAAAGTAAAAGATATGTTCTCCTAATCAAATAAAATTTTAGAATTAAATAAAAAACGTATATTTGGAATTGATACTGTTTTACAGTATCTAATTTTCTTTTTCATAGCAATTTTTTTCCCATCCTTGATTTGTTTTAAGGGTGGGTTTTGTTTTTAGGGCAATTTCAATTAAGAAATGTGCCTTTTTAATAAAGTTGGCAATAGAACCTTTTCGATATCTTTACCACTAATAAAAATAACTGAATGAGCCATATACTTGTTGCCGAGGGGGTTTCTAAAAAATTTGGAACACACACCGCACTAAGCAACATTTCCCTTGAAATTCCTAAAAATTGTATCTACGGTTTGCTCGGTCCTAATGGAGCTGGTAAGACTACTTTAATTCGGATCATTAATCAAATCTCGTTTCCTGATACCGGAAAAGTATTTTTTGATGGTGAACTTTTAGCACCTCACCATATTGCGGCTATAGGTTATTTACCAGAAGAAAGAGGCCTGTATAAAAGTATGAAAGTAGGGGAGCAGGCGCTCTATTTGGCACAATTAAAAGGACTTTCTAAAACGGAAGCAAAAAAACGCTTAAAATTTTGGTTTGAGAAATTCGAAATAGGAGATTGGTGGAACAAGAAAATACAAGAACTATCAAAGGGAATGGCCCAGAAAATACAGTTTATTGTTACCGTATTGCACGAACCAAAACTGCTTATTTTTGATGAACCCTTTAGCGGGTTTGACCCGATTAATGCCAATAAGATAAAAGATGAGATTCTGTCTTTAAAAGAAAAAGGAACTTCCATTATTTTTTCAACCCATCGAATGGAATCTGTTGAAGAGTTATGCGAATATATTGCACTGCTTCATGAATCTGAAAAGTTATTGGACGGGAAACTTTCAAATATAAAAAAGGCCTACAAGAACAATGTGTTTAAGATAGGTTTGCAAACTGAAGAAAATACCGAAAGCCTGTTACAGGATTTAAATGAGGCCTTTGAAATTACGCATTCAGAATTCAACGCCGAGGAAAAACAGTTTTATTTTACCGTAAAATTACCTTCAGATGATACTTCGATCATCCTTAAGAAATTAGCGGCTTTGGGAAACATTAATCATTTTAATGAAACGATACCTTCGGCAAACGATATTTTTATACAAACCGTTAATTCTAAGAACGCATGAGCAAGCTTAAATTGATAATAAAGCGGGAGTATTTAGCGAAAGTTCGAAACAAGTCTTTCGTGATTATGACATTTTTGAGTCCTATTTTAATGGTAGGCATGATAGTTTTGATTGCATTCTTGACCAAGGTGAACGATAGTGAGAAAAGAACAATAGCGGTATTAAATGAGAGTGATTACTTTTCAAATGAATTTAATGCATCGGCATCTGTTTCTTATATAAAGTATAAAGATTTAGACCTTGAAACTGCCAAAGATTCTACCCTTTCAATGGGCTTATATGGACTGCTTTATATTCCTAAAGAAGAGAGTCTAGAGAAAGTATCTAACGGTGCCTTTTTATATACTAAGGATAACCCGGTAAGTTATATTTTAGAAAGGTTGGAACGGGTTTTTGAAAATCGCCTGAGGCAAGACAGGTTGCAAAAAATAGGGGTTTCCTCAGAAGATTTTGCAAGTATCGAAAAGAATTTTGATATACGAACGGCAACTTTTAAAGGCGAAGAAAACGTAAAAGGACTAAATATGATGAAAGCTTTTGTTGGTGGGGCATTTGGTTACCTGATTATGATGTTTATCATTATTTATGGGGGCTTTGTAATGCGAAGTGTAATCGAAGAAAAAACAAGCCGAATAATCGAGGTGATTATTTCTTCGGTTAAACCGTTTCAATTGATGTTAGGTAAGATTATTGGTACCTCGTTGGCTGGATTAACGCAATTTGCTATCTGGATTTTCTCAGCTTCATTATTGCTCATTGTTGCTTTGTTGGTACTCGATATCGATTTGGGTGTTATGGCTTCAAACCCTGCGTTAACCTCTAACCCTATGATGAATATGCCAACTCCGCAAGAAAATGAAATGGAGTTTTGGGCAAAAGAATTCTTCAATCTACCATTATTGTTATTATTGGTGTCTTTTATTATTTATTTTATACTAGGCTATTTAATTTATAGTTCTATTTATGCTGCTATTGGTGCCGCGGTGGATAATGAAACGGATACCCAACAATTTATATTTCCAATAATTTTACCTTTGATGTTGGCAATTTATGTAGGTTTCTTTTCGGTTTTTAGTAATCCTCATGGACCAATAGCCGTTGGTTTTTCTCTTTTTCCACTGACCTCACCTATTGTGATGCTAATGCGATTGCCTGGCGGAATAGGCGAAGGTGGTGTGCCTTTATGGCAATTAGTAACAAGTATTGTACTTTTAATTATTACCTTTTTGGGTATCGTTTGGCTTGCCGCCAAAATATATCGAGTAGGTATATTAATGTATGGTAAAAAACCTACCTATCGTGAATTATTTAAATGGTTAAAATACTAGCACATGCTTCAAGATGAAGAAAATGGTATAGAAGAAATCATCAAAGAAGATATCTGGGGCTCTATTGAAGAGTTTTTGGGTTTGGGTTTTCACTACGGTGAAGGTGAAAATTCAATTCATATTACCGTTGGGCTTTTACTTCTGCTAACGGTGACCATGATAATGACAGGTTTTGTCTTAAAATGGCTCCGCAAATTATTTACCCGTAAAATGGAAAGTGACGATAAGTTGAAATTTATCAGCATTTTCAAGTTTATTAAATATGTAGTTTATGTCGTTGTTATTTTATTAACAATGAGTGCTGCGGGTATTAATGTAACGGTTATTCTGACCGCTTCCGCTGCACTATTTGTGGGTCTGGGTCTTGCCTTACAAGAGTTGTTTCAAGATATTATCGGTGGTATATTCATAATAATAGATAAATCGCTTAGAGTTGGTGATATTGTGGAGGTAAATGGTAAAGTCGGAAAGGTATTTGAGATCAAGTTACGAACAACAAGGGCCATTACGAGAGACGACAAGGTTATTATCATACCTAATCATCACTTTATAAGTGATATTATTTATAACTATACGCAGAACCATAAAAGTACTCGTGAAAAGGTTAGTGTCGGTGTTGCCTACGGAAGTGATGTTGAATTGGTGACCAACTTGTTGTTAGAAGCCGTAGGTGAACAAAAAGGGGCTTTAAAAAATCCGAAACCGTTTGTGCTGTTTGATGATTTTGGAGATTCTGCATTACTTTTTTCGGTAAATTTTTTTATTAATGATAGTTTTAGTGACCCAAGAATAAAAAGTGAAATACGTTATCGTATAGATACAAAGTTTAGGGCCAATAATATTAGTATTCCATTCCCGCAGCGTGACGTTCACATTATTCAACAACAGCTTAATAAGGATAATGTATAATACCGGCGTTACTAGTATTGGAGTTCTAATTTTACTGTTTTTTGCTGGTATTTTTTGTCATGCCCAGAGCACCGATCTATTGCGGATAGAAACAACCCACGTTCCCGAAAACAATAGCGGAATCGAAACAACGAGATATCGATTTCTGGTAAATGTTCCTATTAAATTGAAGAATGATAAGTATTTGGTGACCGGTGCGGAATACAACCGTTTTGACTTTGAAACTTCGGTGCAATTTCCTTTTGAGACCAGAGAACTTAACCGCCTATATGTAATAGACTTAAATCTTGGTTATATTACAAAATGGAATGATAACTGGCGTTTAATAGGTATTGTAACACCCCGTTTGGCTTCAAATTTTACTGGAGAAATTTTGGCCGAGGATATGCGGTTGAATTTAACGGCTACTTTACTAAAGGATGTTAAGGACATTGAAAAACCTTTTCGTTTAGCTTTAGGACTGGCGTACAATAGTAATGCAGGGCTGCCTTTTCCTTTGCCTCTGGTAAGTTACTATAAAAGGTTTCATCCAAATTGGTCATATACCCTTGGTATTCCTAGAATGAACTTTAAATATCACCCTTCAAAAAAACATACCTTACAAACGGCATTATTATTGGATGGCTACTATATAAATATTCAAAATGATATTGTGCTGCCAGACGCTGAACTAGGTAGCAATATTTCGCTATCCGCATTAGTAGGGGCTTTTGGATATCAATATCATATAACTAAGTACATTTCGCTCTACGGCCTATTTGGCTATACCTTGACACAGAACGGGGTCTTGCGAGACGATTGGCGTAACGAAGTTTTTCTCTTGAACAATCAGGGAAATATGTACTTTAGGGGAGGTTTTAAAATTGGAATTTTTTAAATAAAAAAGAATGTCAAAAATACTGGTAATAGAGGACGAGGCGGCGATTAGAAGAGTTTTGGTGAAAATATTAAGTGAAGAAAGTGATTCGTACAATGTGCAAGAGGCAGAAGACGGACTTAAGGGTATCGAAACCATTAAAAAGGAAGATTTTGACCTAGTACTTTGCGATATTAAAATGCCAAAAATGGATGGGGTCGAAGTTCTTGAGGCCGCTAGAAAGCTAAAGCCTGAAATTCCCTTTATTATGATATCCGGTCACGGCGATTTAGACACCGCAGTAAACACGATGCGTTTAGGAGCTTTTGACTATATCTCAAAACCACCGGATCTGAATCGTTTATTGACCACAGTGCGTAATGCGCTCGACAGAAAAGAATTGGTTGTTGAAAATAAGATTCTCAAGAAAAAGGTCAGCAAAAATTATGAGATGATCGGTGAGAGCAAAGAAATCGGTGCTATTAAAGATATGATCGAAAAAGTTGCCCCTACCGATGCACGTGTTCTTATAACCGGTTCTAACGGTACAGGTAAAGAATTGGTAGCCCATTGGATCCATGAAAAAAGCCAACGTTCTTCTGCCCCTTTTATCGAAGTTAATTGTGCTGCAATTCCTTCAGAACTTATTGAAAGTGAGCTTTTCGGGCACGTTAAAGGGGCGTTTACTTCGGCTGTGAAAGATAGAGCTGGAAAGTTTGAGGCAGCGAATAAGGGCACTATATTTTTAGATGAAATAGGAGACATGAGCCTTTCTGCCCAAGCTAAAGTTTTGAGAGCTTTACAAGAAAGTAAAATTTCTCGTGTAGGTACCGATAAGGATATTAAGGTAGATGTGCGGGTAGTAGCTGCTACAAATAAAGACCTAAAAAAGGAAATTGAAGAAGGTAATTTTAGGGAGGACCTTTATCATCGTTTGGCGGTTATTTTAATAAAGGTTCCCTCTTTAAATGACCGAAGAGATGATATACCAATGCTAATTTCGCACTTTGCAAAAAAGATTGCCACGGAACAGGGCACGGCACCAAAAGACTTTTCTAAAAAAGCTGTCGAATTGCTGAAGACCTACGATTGGACCGGTAATGTACGAGAGCTACGTAACGTAATAGAACGTTTAATAATATTAGGAGGAAAAGAAGTAACCGAAGATGATGTAAAGCTTTTTGCGAGCAAATAGTTATTTACAATCTTTTAGTTTGGTAAGTGCGTTTGCCGTTACTTCTTTAATTCGTTTATGAAAATGTCTTTTACCCGGTGAAACATTTTCATCTATTGATTTTTGTGAAGAGGTTTCATGGGTTTCTTGCACATAATTTAAAGCAGTAGCACAGTCATTTGCAGCAATCATATGCTCTAAAGACTTTTGAAATTTAGCTACTCCGTTTTCTATTTTATCAGAAAGTGTTCGTCCTTCCAACTCCATAATATCGTTGACAATCACGTTAGACTGTTTGGTATTCATGGTTAAAAATCCCTCACCATAAGTGCTTTTGTTGTTTTTTTTATACTTCGTTAAGGCGTCAATACTAAGCGCTGTGTTTTTAAGCGCTATCTCAACAAAAGTCTTGGCGTCATAAATAGAAGGTGACTTTGTTGCATTTTTTAGATTCAGTTTTGTACGATCTATACTTTGGATGGCAGTGTCACAACCACAGTCTTTAAAGCTGTTTTTGGCTCTTTCGATTCCTGTTAAAGCTTTGTAAGCGTGGTATTTTACCATTTTAAACTCATCAGCTTCATAAGCAAGTAAAGTTTGGTCTTTAATATAGATAGAGTTATTGTTGGCAAACTCACAAGCGTTGTAGCTAGTGAAAGAGGTTATTGGTAATAGGCCAAATATACCGAGTAGGGCGGTAATAAGAAGTATATGGCTTCGGTAGGTTTTCATTATAATAAATTTGGGATTCTAAAGATATGGTAGCACTAAAAGATTAAAAAAATCTATCGGTAGAAAGCCCGAATTCTCTGCGTTCTGCATGCTTAAAACAAAAATATCGTTAAACAGTAGTGTTTTTACGAGAACTGAATTTTGAAATTTATGTATCTTACCTCTTATGAATGAATTAAAAGAAAAAAGCTTTCGCGTAAAAGGGCAAGTGAAGCTTTCAGAAATTGATACTTTACAAGATTTTGGGCGCTCTGATAAAGAACTGAAGAAAGAACTAGAAGATGTAAGAGAAGCACTGGGTAAATTTCAAGACACTCTTTATGCTCACAGTAAATATGGTGTTTTGGTCTGTTTACAGGGCATGGATACTTCTGGGAAAGATAGTCTAATACGCGAAGTATTTAAAGATTTCAATGTTAGGGGCGTAGTAGTCCATAGTTTTAAAGTGCCTACAGAACTTGAGCTAAAGCATGATTATTTGTGGCGACATTATATTGCGTTACCGGCAAGGGGCAAATTCAGTGTATTTAACCGTACGCACTATGAGAATGTTTTGGTTACAAAGGTTCATCCAGAATATATTTTAGGTGAAAACATTCCTGGTATCAATAATGTATCAGATATTGATGAGATTTTTTGGGATAATAGATACCGCCAAATCAATGATTTTGAAAAGCATATTGCTGAAAATGGCACATTGATTTTTAAGTTCTTTCTACATCTTTCAAAAGAAGAACAGCGACAGCGTTTGCTAAGAAGATTGGAGCTAAAAGAAAAAAATTGGAAATTTTCCCCTGGTGATTTAAAAGAGCGCAAGCTTTGGCACTTATATCAAGAGTGTTATGAAGAGGCTATAAATAAAACCTCGAAATCGCATGCCCCTTGGTACATTATTCCTGCAGATAATAAAAAAGCAGCGCGTTTGACCGTAGCTTCTATCCTTTTGGAAGCGTTAAAAAAATACAAAGATATTGAGGAGCCCGAGTTAGACGAAAAAATAAAGGCTAACTTGGAGAACTTCAAAGAAGAATTGGAAAAAGAAAACAAATGAGAATTCTAGTATTACTTATTATATTGTGTATTTCGGGCTCGACAATTGGGCAGTCTGATGATGAAAAACAGCTAAAAGCTATATATGATAAGGCTTTAACCGATGGCAAGGCTTATGAATGGTTAAATTACCTATCGAATCAAATAGGTGGACGTTTGTCGGGCTCTGTAGAGGCACAACAGGCTGTAGAATATACAAAAAGGCAGATGGATTCTCTTGGGCTGGATAGGGTTTGGCTACAACCGGTTATGGTGCCAAAGTGGACCAGGGGAACTCCTGAATTTGCCTATATAGAAACTAAGCCAGGTTTAACTACCAATGTGCCCATTTGTGCACTTGGTGGTTCTGTTGCAACACCAGATGGTGGATTAAAGGGAAATGTAATTGAAGTTCAGGGTATTGAAGATTTAGAAACCCTAGGGGCAGAAAAAATAAAAGGGAAAATAGTCTTCTTTAATCGCCCCATGGATCCCACGAAAATAAGCACTTTTGAGGCGTATTCAGGTTGTGTAGATCAGCGTTACTCAGGCGCTGAAGCTGCAGGAAAATATGGCGCTGCCGGGGTAATTGTAAGGTCTATGAATTTGCGCTTAGACGATTATCCACATACCGGTTCTATGGGTTATGGCGAAACATCAATTGCAAATAGAATACCCGCAGCCGCAATTAGCACCAAGGGTGCAGAATTACTTAGTACGACGTTAAAGTTGAATCCTGATGTGAAATTTTATTTTAAACAGAATTGTAGGCAATATGCCGATGTAGAATCGTACAATGTTATAGGTGAAATACGGGGTTCAGTATATCCTAACGAGGTTATGGTCGTTGGTGGCCATTTAGATTCTTGGGATTTAGGTGACGGTTCTCATGATGATGGTGCGGGTGTGGTGCAGAGTATGGATGTACTTCGTTTAATCAAAGCAAGTGGGTATAAACCCAAAAGAACCATACGTGCGGTTCTTTTTATGAACGAAGAAAATGGTCTACGAGGTGGAAATAAATATGCTGAAGTGGCCAAAAACAAAAAAGAAAATCATGTATTCGCCCTTGAGAGTGATGCTGGCGGATTTACGCCTCGTGGCTTTTCTTTTGATTGTTCCGATGAAGATTTTAAACAGGTTTTGGGTTGGAAGAGTCTTTTCGAGCCCTATTTGATTCATATGTTCGTTAAAGGGGGTAGCGGTGCCGATATAGGACCTTTAAAAGATGAAGGATTAGTACTTGCAGGATTAAGACCCGATTCACAACGTTATTTTGACCATCATCATGCTGAGAATGATACTTTTGAACATGTTAACAAAAGAGAATTAGAACTGGGTGCTGCAACTATGGCCAGCTTGGTGTATTTGGTCGACAAGTACGGTTTTCAACAGCAAAAGAAGGTGAAAGGGTGATTTTGGCTAGATTTTATTGAGTCTTATCTTTTTTCTGAGAGGAATATCACCATACTTTTATGGTAGATTTCTAAACACCTCTCAGGTATTCCGATTTTTCAAAATTTCTGTAGAAAAGCTTTTGTCCAAGAAATTTTTATAAAGTCTAAAAACCCCTACCTTTGCCGCTCAATAAAAATGAGTACGATGCAAGACGGTATTTACGCAAAATTTAATACTACAAAAGGCGAGATTTTAGTAAAATTAACCCACGATAAAACCCCAGGAACAGTAGGTAACTTTGTTGCCCTTGCCGAGGGAAATATGGAAAATAAGGCCAAGCCACAGGGTAAACCTTATTACGACGGTCTAAAATTTCATAGGGTAATTCCAGATTTCATGATACAAGGAGGGTGCCCGCAAGGAACCGGAACTGGAAGCCCAGGATATCAATTCGATGATGAGTTTCATCCTGAACTGAATCACTCTGAGCCAGGAGTTTTATCTATGGCAAATGCTGGCCCAGGTACAAATGGAAGTCAATTTTTTATCACTCATGTGCCAACACCTTGGTTAGATAATAAGCATACGGTTTTTGGTCATGTTGAACACGGACAAGAAATTGTAGATACTATAGCTCAAGGAGATACGATAGATAGTTTAGAAATCGTAAGATCTGGAGTTGAGGCAGAAAATTGGAACGCAATTGAAGCTTTCCGCACTTTTGAAGGCTCTCGCGCAAAGAGAATTGCAGAAGAAAAAGCTAAAGCCGAAGCTGCCATGGAGAAGCTGGCTGCAGGTTTTGATAAAACAGAATCTGGATTGCGTTATAAAATGATTCAAACTGGTTCTGGTGCCAAAGCAGAAAAAGGGAAGACCGTGTCGGTTCATTATGAAGGTAGTTTGCCAAACGGGCAGGTTTTTGATTCTTCTTTTAAAAGAAATCAACCAATAGATTTTCAACTTGGCGTAGGGCAGGTAATATCTGGTTGGGATGAAGGAATTTCATTATTGAAAGTAGGTGATAAGGCCCGCTTTGTAATTCCGTCGCATTTAGGTTATGGTAGTGCCGGTGCGGGGGGAGTGATACCACCAGATGCAACTTTAATATTTGATGTTGAATTGATGGATGTCAAATAGTAGAGCGTAAAAGACTTTAAAAAAGAAAAGCTTCCTATTTCAGGAGGCTTTTTTATTTTGCACTATTAAGACTGACCAATAATAAAAAAATATTGATGATCAGTAAAAAAAGTAGAATCGTAAAGAATGTGTTCATAAGGGTATCGGTTATTTTTTACAAAAAATGACGCTTTCACGTATAACAACTTAACGCAGAAAAACCCTACTTATTTTTTAGATTTACTAATACTCGCAAATAACATAAAAATATTAATGGCAAGCAGTATAGAAAGTATTCCAAAAAAGGTAATCATGGTTATCTTCATTTAAAGTCTGGGGAACTTATATTGTTTAACAATAAGAGGCAATATTTTGCATTGGTTGCGTAAAAAGTTAAACAAAATGAAAATAAAAAACCCCGGCCGTTTGGCGGGGGTTTATACTATAAAAAAGTGTGCTGTTTACCTTAATCTATAACTTGTACATTTACGGCGTTCAATCCTTTTTTACCTTGTTGTAGTTCGAATTCTACAACATCACCTTCACGAATCTCATCGATTAAGCCTGAAATGTGTACAAAGTGATCTGTGTTTGAACCGTCTTCAGTGATAAAACCATAACCTTTAGAATCATTGAAGAATTTTACTGTTCCTTTACTCATAATAAATATTAAAAAAAATTAATTGAGGTGCAAAAATACAATTAATTTGTTGGTAATGAGGAATTTTATTTTAATTCTTTGTAAGTTTTCTATTAAATAAAGTGAAAGTCTAACTAGAAATTGTAGTTTAAAATATGGAAAAAGATACCTTGGAGCACTTAAAATACCCCATTGGTAAATACGAGATACCAAAGCCGATAACTACCGAACATTTAAATGATTGGATTGCAATTCTGGAACACTTGCCCGCTAAATTGGAGGCATTGGTAAAGGGCCTTTCGGAAGAACAATTAGAGACTCCTTATAGACCAGACGGTTGGACTGTTAGACAGGTAGTTCATCATATTTCAGATAGTCATCATCATAGCTATATCCGTTTCAAATGGGCACTGACTGAAGACAACCCAATAATAAAACCCTACTTTGAAAAAGAATGGTCAAACTTGTTCGATGCAAGAACTGCACCTATTCAAATGTCTTTAAATCATTTGAGTGCTGTACATGCTAAGCTGGTGTATTTGTTAAAAGGCCTTTCGGTCGAAGACTTGCAGAGAAAATTCACGCATCCTGAAGGCAACCAAGAAACCACGCTAGCCGAAAATGTAGGCCGCTATGCCTGGCACGGAAGCCATCATTTTGCACATATCAAAAATCTCATAGAAAGAAATGTTTGGTAGTTAAAGTTTTTTAACCATTAGCCACATTTCTTTTTCTTCGTCGAGAACATGGGGTAAATGAATAAAAGCTTCTTTGAGTACATCAAAGCCATGATTTTTATAAAAAGTTTAAAGGCTTACCTTTCTTCATGGCATATAACCAAAGAACTTTCTTTTGGTATTTCTTACCTAAATCATAAACAAATTCCAATGTTTTGCTACCTATACCCATCCCCGAATATGATTTGAGCAAGTAGATTTTATTAAGTAAAAGATTCCGTTTAGGGATGTTCTTTTCTTGCTCTACGTCAAAAGTAAGATTTAAAATACCCACATTGCTAGTGCCTGCTTTTATCAAATAAAATAGCTGTTTAGGGTCTTTCAGTGCATTTAAAATAGGTACTTCTTTAAGGTATGCGTCAATAAATGGAGTTGGATCGTTATTCTGCCATAGGTGGAGGTAGTGTTCTTTGTATGATTGTATACCAACGGCTATATAATCATTAATATTTTCCTTTGTAACAGCATCAATGGTTACTTCCATTTTATATTGCAGCCTATACTTGGTTTTTGATTTTCATCAATTGTTTTATTATTTAAAAGACTATCCAGTGCATTACGCAGGTCGTTGCCGGTTAAGAGTATTCCGTTACCTGGTCTAGAATCGTCCAGTTGACCGCGATATGCTAGATTTAAATCAGAATCGAACAAATAGAAGTCTGGAGTGCAAGCAGCATCATAAGCCTTGGCAGTCTCTTGACTTGAATCATATAAGTAAGGAAATGGGTACCCTTCCTGATCTGCTACCTTAGTCATTAAATCCGGTGCGTCTTGAGGATAATTTTCCACATCATTGCTTGAAATCGCAATAAAACTGATTCCTTTTTTTTGGTAAGCATTTCCTAACCGTACTATCTCTGGATTCACATGTATGACAAAAGGGCAATGGTTACAGATAAACATTACTACGGTACCTTTTTCCCCTTTTAATTGTTGTAAACCTAAAACAGTGTCGCTAACAGTGTCAAAAAGCTCAAAATCAGGAGCTTTAGTCCCTAGGGCCAGCATATTGCTCGGTGTTCTCGCCATTATTTTCTCAGTTATTTATTTTTAATGCAAAGTTAATTCTTATCGATTAAACTGCAGGTGATTAAATTTCACCTTGAGTTAGTTCCTTAATAGGAATGCGGTTACAGACCTTATTAGCGAATATCTTATCTTAGATGTTATTGCATTCTATTTTAATATGCCGAACCGACCAAAAATGACTATTATTTGGAGCAAATCATAGATAACGTTCATATAAAATTTGACCCTAGCACGCTTTGGACCTTGAATATGGCTTTAGCCCTGGTGATGTTCGGAATTGCCTTAGAAATCTCAGTAAAGGATTTTAAAGAACTATTTAAAAAACCGAAAGTCGTAATTACAGGCGTATTCAGTCAGTTTGTAGTGCTGCCTTTTGTGACCTTTTTATTGGTTTGGCTATTGCGACCACTGCCTAGTATTGCATTGGGGATGTTTATGGTCGCTGCTTGCCCGGGAGGCAATATTTCTAATTTTATTACGCATCTTGCTAAAGGTAATACTGCCCTTTCTGTTACCTTGACCGCTATTGCAACCTTGTTAGCCATAGTGATGACGCCGCTCAACCTTCAATTTTGGGGTTCACTTTATGAACCTACCGAAATTCTCTTGAAAGAAGTTGCTATTTATCCAATAGAAATGATAAAACTGGTAGCATTACTGCTAGGTCTTCCATTAGTTTTAGGTATGTTGGTCAACTATTTAAAACCTCTGTTAGCCATTAAATTGGCCAAGGTTTTTAAGATAGTATCGCTGCTGTTTTTTGTAACATTGATATTTTTGGCGCTCTATAAAAACAGGGGTATTTTTTTAGAATATGTGTTCTATGTTTTTTGGATTGTAATACTTCACAACCTACTTGCTTTCTTAACTGGGTTTTCACTCGCTAGAGCTATGGGTTTTTCTAAAGAGAATGTAAAGAGTATTACTATTGAAACAGGTATTCAAAATTCTGGATTGGGATTGTTGTTGATCTTCACTTTTTTTGATGGATTAGGTGGAATGGCCTTATTGACTGCTTTTTGGGGTATATGGCATTTAGTATCAGGTTTGGTGTTGGCAAGTGTGTGGGGTTATAAACCAATTAAAAAAGAAGAATTGGTTTGAGGCAAATCGGATATTATTTTTTTAAATATTGGATCTCATTAGGTCTCTTTTTTTATTTTAAGAAAATAAGGATTACTGGTTTGGATGATATGCCATCTAATAAACCGACACTCCTTCTTTCCAATCACCAGAACGCTTTGTTAGATGTATTGCTAATTGCTACAAAAAGTAATCTTAAACCTTGGTATTTAACACGTTCAGATGTTTTTAAGAATAAGCTTTTTAGTCCTCTGTTTTATTTTTTACAGATGTTGCCTATTTACCGGATGCGGGATGGGAAGGATACTTTAGCAAAAAATGAGGCTATCTTCAATCGTTGCGGAGATTTATTGGCAGATAGACAAACATTGCTCATTTTTCCTGAAGCAAACCACAATTTAAAACGTCGGGTCAGACCTTTGAGCAAGGGTTTTACCCGAATAATATTTAAAGCCTTTGAGCAGAATCCTGATTTGGATTTACAATTAGTTCCAATCGGCCAAAACTATAAATCGGCGGCTAGTTTTCCCGATAGTACGGCCCTGTGTTTTGGTAAGCCAATAGCTGTTCAAGATTTATTAGAAGAGCACACTAACAAAACGGTTTCGCAAATTAAATTGACTGTAACCAAACAATTAAAGCAGTTAACCACTCATATTGATAGTGAAACTGGGTATGACTATATTTTAACCGCATTAAAGAATGAAGGTATAGATTTTTTAAACCCTGAATTAGCCAATAATTCGATTAAGAACTTAGATGCAAAAGGGTTTTTAAAAACAGAAGCAAAACACCAAGTTTTGAATAAAATCATGAAATGGATATTTGTTTTACTGAATCTTCCGCTAGTATTCGTTTGGCGCACTTTTATTAAACCTAAGGTTCCAGAACCAGAATTTATGAGCACCTTTCGATTTGCATTTTCAATGATAGCTTATCCGATATGTTATTTATTATTTCTGGCACTCCTGGCGAATGTCTTTTCCATAAAAAAAGCATGCCTAATTATTGTATTGCATGCTTTTTGTAACATTCTTTTCGTAAAATTCGCGCTTACATCATCGGTCCAAAGAAAATAGCGTTCATAAGCAACTTATTGGTGCCATACCAAAATGCTCTAAAGTTAGTATTATCCGTAAATAGAATTACACGTCCTCTACCCATTCGAGTTACTTTAAAGGGAACACTGCTTTTAATTAATTCGGCATTCTCTTCAGAAATATAACCGCTCTGTAATGGGTTATTGGTGTATTGAATCGGGTTGTTATAGCTATTTTTATCAGGTTTTATGTAAATGTTGGTATTTCTGAATAAGGATATTTTAGTATTCTTATAGCCATAATTTATGGGGTGTGAGCGATCTTGCGTTGCTTCAAAAATTGCGCCCCCAGTAACTTGTGCTCCCAAGAAATCTCCTTTTTGGTCAAAAGAAATATTTTTTGCAACCAAAGAGTCTTTCTTTAGTTCCATTTTCATTAACCCATTTTTCTTGTACCAGTTTGCCACATTACGGTAACCAATTACCGTTCCTCCATCTTTTACCCATTCTTTAACCTTATCAGCCCCTTTTTTATCTAAGATATTACTGCCCCATCCGCTAGGGAGAATCAAATCGGTGTATTTATCCAAATCGACACTATTAAAATATTCAGTATCTATTTTGGTGATTTTCATATCATAACGCGTATCGAATAAATGCCAAATTTCACCCGCATCATAAGAACGCACGCCATCGCCTACTAGAATGGCCACTTTCTGTTTTCTAACGGGGTCGAAATCGTTACTTCCTAAATCAATTCCCTTTGTGAGCCCTGTAGCAACACCTGTAATTTGCAGCTGATTTTCTTCTGCAATTTTACCTAAAAAACTATGAAGTTCTTGAGCGTTTAGTTTTTGATTTTGCACAGGAATCATAATGGTGCCATAATCATAATTTTTGCCCTCAAGACTAAAAGGTGACTTCGCGGTTTTTGCCCTTAAGCCTTTTTCTAGAATTGCATTTAAAGCGCGCGGGGTATAATACTCATGCCATTCGAACAAATAAGCATAATTGCTTTGTCGGCTAATTGAACCCGTAAGGGGTTTAAAATCTGTAACCTGATTACCGGCATTTGCTAGCGAGGTTAATTCTGCGTAATCTAAATTAAACGACAAAGGTAATGTCCAGGCAGAGACGTCATAGAAAAGACTGTCTGTAAACGTTGTTCTTTTTTCGAACATGGCATTGATAAGTCTTGGATTTTTCTGATTTAGCGGCACTACATAACTCGATCCTTTTTTATATGATTTTCCCGCAATGGTAGCATCGGAAGCCAGTTCATGAAATTTAATTTTATGGCGGTTTAGAATTTCTGCTAAATGCCAAGCTCTTGAGGCATCTTTACCATCGCCAAAAACGTATCCTTTTGTTCTATTACGAGCTGCTTCGTTCTTAATATCGCTATAAAACTTGCGTTGGTAATCCAAAATTTTAGAACGCATATTCTTTGCCGCATCGATGGTAGATAAGGCCGTAGTGAATTGGTTACGGATTGTAAAAGGGAAAGTCAATATTCCGTTTTCACTTTCTTGAATGTGACCGCGAGAACTACCTTGTTCAAAAAGGATTCCAATACTTCCGTTTACATCAGGAAAAGTTGAACCTTTTCCGTAGTAATAGTCATCATAGTTTTCTTCAGAATAATACAGCGAACCTATTTTATCCAATGCTTTGGCATGATAAGTTCCTATTTCCGCTGTTAATTCTTGATTTATTTTTGGTGTAAGCGGATTTACCCTTGTTGGCTCACCTGGTTGAAAAAAGAAAGTGGAATTTGTACCCATCTCATGATGGTCCGTTAAGATGTTTGGCAGCCATTTGTGAAAAGTCTTTATTCTCGCACGACTTTCGGGCAATTGTACAGGTAGCCAGTCTCTATTCATATCGAACCAATAGTGGTTTGTGCGACCGCCCGGCCAAACCTCATGATATTCTCTTTCATTGCCATCAGGATTAAGATTTTGACTTCTATTGGTATTAGCCCAATATGCAAAACGTTGCAGACCATCAGGATTAAAACTTGGGTCTAAAAGAATTACCATGTTGTCTAACATTGCCTCTATTTCTGGCCCTTGGGCTGCAGCTAAATAATAAGCATATGCCAATGAAGCATTGGATCCGCTAGGTTCATTGCCATGAATGGAAAACCCTTGATATACCACTATGGGCATTTCAGAAGTATTTAAATTGTTAGAGCCGCTTTCGCTCAAGGCGATATGGTCTATACGTAGCTGCTCTAGGTTATTATGATTTTTTGCTGAAGTAACAGTGAGCAATAAAATAGGCCTTCCCTCAAAAGTTTTACCTCTGGTTTCGATGGTCATTCTATCACTGGCCTTGGCCAAAGCTTGCATATAGAAAACCAGTTTGTCATGGGTAACATGCCATTCACCAACCTCGTGACCAATAATTTCGGCGGGCTTCGGAATTTTCGAATCATAAGAAACATCTTGGGGTAAATAATAATCTAACGATACCTTGTCTTGAGCAAATAGGGCTAAAGTGGTTGTTAAAAATAAGAGCGTAAAGAATTCCTTCATGGTTGATTTTTTAATTATCTAAAAATAAAAAACGACCTGCGGAAACAGGTCGTTTTATTAATTTATTTTTTCTGGTGTTTTATATATCATCGAAACTTACATCTGTAAAATTACCGGAAGTAGAATCATCTTTCGCCGAACCGTTTTCTTCATCCTCTTTTTTGAAATCTTTTTGATGGCGCTCAGAGATGACCTCTTGTCCTTTTTCATCAATGATGTAATCCATCATCTCTTCCATAATTTCTTTAAATGCTGTAAAGTCTTCTTTGTACAGGTAAATTTTGTGCTTTTTATAATGGAATGAGCCATCATCATGTGTAAACTTTTTACTTTCTGTAATAGTTAGATAGTAGTCTCCTGCCTTTGTGCTTCTAACATCAAAAAAATAAGTCCTTCTTCCTGCTCTTAGAACTTTGGAGTAAATTTCTTCCTGGTCCATTAAATCTTTATCGCCCATCTGGTATAGTGTTCTTTAAGTGTTCTGTTACTTAATAGTATCAAAAATGTAAAAAAAAAGCTAATTCAGCAACTTTTTAGATTAATCTTTATCTGACAATTGATCCAAGAAAAGTTCTTTATAATATCCTTCAGAATTATTAAGTTGTTCATGGGTTCCCTCTTGAAGGATACTACCATCCTCTAAAACAATAATTTTATCTGTGTTTTTTGCAGAAGACACCCTATGGCTTACAATAAGTGTGGTCTTATCGGTTGAGGCGTTTTTTAGATTTGCCAAAATTTCTTCTTCGGTCTCTGTGTCTACAGCAGAAAGGCAGTCATCAAATAAGTAAATCTCAGGGTCTTTAAGTAGTGCCCGAGCAATAGATACCCTTTGTTTTTGGCCACCGCTTAAAGTTATGCCGCGCTCGCCGAGTATGGTGTTGTATTGCTTTGAGAAACCAATAATATTTTCATGGACTACTGCCTTTTTTGCGACCTCAATAATTTCATCTATAGAGGCGTCCTCTTTTCCGAATCTGATGTTATTCTCTATAGTGTCTGAAAATAAAAAGGCATCTTGGGGCACGGCACCTATAGCGCTACGCACACTATTAAGATTTAGTCTTTTAATCGGGACATCGTCGATAAGAATTTCACCCGAAGAAACATCATAAAGCCTTGAAACTAAGTCTAAGATTGTAGATTTCCCTGAACCTGTTTTGCCCAAAAAAGCAACGCTTTCACCAGGTTCAATAGTAAAAGAAATATTTTTTAAGGCCGTAATTTCGGTGTCTTCGTAAGTAAATGTAACATTTCTAAATTCGATTTTTCCTTTTATCGGAGTAGGCTCAAGAGCTTCATTTTTAATAGTTGGCTGTTCGGTTAAAAACTCATTTATTCTTTTTTGAGAAGCCTCTGCACGCTGCACGATTGAGGTTAACCAACCTACTACCGCAACAGGCCATGTGAGCATGTTTACATAGAGAATGAATTCTGCAATAATTCCAATAGATTCAATTTCACCATTGATATATTGCTTACCGCCAATGTATATGACAAAAATATTGCTGATACCTATTAAAAGAATCATTAATGGAAAAAACCAGGCGTTCACTCTGGCCAAATCCATACTTGTATCTTTTCCTTCTTTGGCTAAGCCTCTTAATTCAGCATTTATCTGAGGTTCTAACCCATAAGCCTTTATAACGGATACTCCTGAAAATGATTCTTGGGTAAAAGTGGAAAGGGTAGATAGGTACTCTTGTACTTTTGTACTTCTTTTATGAATGACCTTGCTAATCTGATAAATTAAAACTGATAGTATGGGCAGCGGTATTAGGGTATAAAATGCTATTGTAGGTGCCTTTATAAACATTAGCGGTATTAGACAAACAAATAGGGTCAACGTTTGAATGCCATACATGATAGCTGGACCCGCATACATTCTTACTTGACCTACATCTTCGCTAATTCTGTTCATTAAATCTCCAATGCGGTTGCGCTTGTAAAAATTAAGATTTAAGAATTGGTAATGGTCAAAAACTTCGTTTTTTAAGTCATATTCAATATACCGCGAGACGTTAATGATCATCTGGCGCATTAAAAAAGTAAAAAGCGCAGATAGCAATGCAGCCCCTACAATTATGAGTATATATTCAAGTAAAACGTCTTTTGCCTCAGATTTAGAAATCGAATCACCGATATAATTTTCGACCGCTTTTATCGATTTGTTTACGTAAGATGGCATTACCAAAGAAAAAATCCTCGCAATAATCGTAATAAGTATCCCTGCAAATATTTTAACCCAGTATTTTTTAAGGTACTTATTTAGGTATTTAAGTTCTTTCATAAATTTAAAAAAGGACAGGTCAAATTGGTAATCGGGCAAAGATATAGGATTAGCACAAAAACTAATGTTATAAAACTGATAAGATATTTTTTGGTCTAGGTATGCTGAAAATATAGCATTACTTTTGCGATGTGATACTGACCATATTTACTTTAAAGTTCTTTTAAATGCTAACAAGAAGGCATATTCGCGTAAAGGTAATGCAGTGTATTTATGCATTAATTCAGTCTAAAGATGATTCTTTGGAAAAACAAGAGAAATTCTTGAAATATAGCATAGATAGTATGTACACCCTTTACTTGTTGATGTTTAGCTTATTGACCGAATTACATCAGCTTGCAGAAAAACACGTAAACCATGCAACTAAAAAGTATATGGCTTCTGAGGATGACAACTTTCCTCAGCGTGATAAGTTTCTTAAGAACAGGCTTTTGCAACAGATAGTTTCAAACGAAAGTTTGCAAAAAGAGTTCTCAAAGCGAAAACTTCAAAATTGGTACTTGAACGATGAATATGTAAAGCTCATTTTTAAAGATATGATTGCTAGTGATATCTATAAAAATTACATGTTGTCTTCCACAAACAGTTATCAAAAAGACAAAGACGTTATCATTTCGCTCTACAAAGAGGTAATTGCACCGAACGAAAAGATTTATGAATATTTTGAGGATGATAGACTTACTTGGATAGACGATATTCCTATAGTAAACACCTTTATATTTAAACAGTTGAAAAAGGTTAAAGAAGATGCGCCTGATAGTTTTTTCTTACCCCGATTGTTAAAAGATGAGGAAGATATGGTCTTCGCAAAAGAGTTATTGACCAAAACTTTATTGAAGAATACCGAATGGGAAAAAGAAATAGAGGGTAAGACCCCTAATTGGGACAAAGACAGAATAGCCGAAATCGACTACATTCTTTTAAAGATGGGTATTTGTGAGCTACTGAATTTTTCGTCGATACCTGAAAAGGTGACCATAAACGAGTATTTAGAGATAGCCAAAGAATACTCTACACCAAAAAGCAGCATTTTTATCAATGGTATCTTAGATAAATTGGTCAAAGAATATAAAGCCGAAGGAAAGTTGCAAAAAATTGGCAGGGGATTGTTATAAGTAATATTTCGTTATTTTTGCATTAAATTAAAAATTCATAAGATGAAAAGAATAGTTACAGCGCTAAGTGTTGTTGCACTTTTGTTTATTTCGACTTCTTGTAAAGACAAGGCAATTGCTAAGATTAATTCTGACAATGTTGAGGTTGCTTCAAATAGAGATGCGGCTCAAAAGAAAATTCCTGTAATGAGTTTTGATAAATCAGAGCATGATTTCGGAACCATAGAACAAGGTACTCCGCAAGAGACTATCTTCAAATTTACCAATACGGGAGATGCTCCCTTAATCATTACTGACGCTAAAAGTAGTTGTGGTTGTACTGTTCCTGAGTATCCAAAAAATACACCTATTGCTCCTGGTGATTCTGGAGAGTTGTTGGTGAAATTTAATGGTTCAGGACAAAACTTGGTAACAAAAACGGTTACGGTAACCGCAAATACAGCAAAAGGTTCTGAATTGTTAAGAATCAAAGCTTTTGTTAACCCTAAAGGAACGGCTGCGGTAGCTGGCCCTGTAAAAGGATAAATAGACTAGATGGAAGGATTAGGACAGTTCCCTTTTTTAATAGCAATTTTTGCAATTTTCTTCGTTTTTATGATTCTACCTCAGATGAGGAGACAGAAAGCGGAAAAGAAGTTCGCAGCAGAATTAAAAAAAGGCGATAAGGTGATGATGAAAAGTGGTCTTCATGGTAAAATATCAGAATTGAACGATAAAGACAATACCTGTGTTATTGAAACCATGGCCGGACGATTAAAGTTCGATAGAAGTGCCATTTCTATGGAGATGAGCAAAAAATTGAATCCTGTTCCTTCCAAGAAATAGTTTTGCAAAAAGATGTAAAAAAGCCTATGACGAAAGTCATAGGCTTTTTTGTTTGCCTTTAGATAAGATAATTGTTGTTAAATAAGAACAATTATGAAGTTCAGATTTTTAGGTGGTACTTACCTTGGTCAGGAAAAAATATTTCGAATTTTATAAAAAAAGCGTTCAAACAAACTAAGATCTTCAACTATTATCTCTGCAGAACCTTTTAATTCGCCATTAAACGGAATAACTTTCGAGTAGTTGGTAATTAGGTGTTTGGGTAGTTCGACGTCAATTAAGTAGTTACCCGTATTATCTGCTATTGGTGTTATATGTTTAACATAACTTGTTAGTTTGCCAAATTCTTTTTCTGGAAAGTTATCTAGTTTTAAATAAACCGTTTGGCCTTTTTTTATTTTTCCAGAATTAATTGACGATGCTTTTATTTTGCCAATGTTTTTTTGACTTTCATTTGGTATAATGGTAAATATTAAATCACCGTTATTAACGTATTGGTTGAGGCTCAAGAACTTTAGAAAAAAAGCTTGACCATCATAATCAGATTTAAGCACGTAGCGGTTTTCCCAATCGAAAATTGCTTTTTTAAGTTGGCGGTAAGACTGCAACACGTTGTTTAGTAATAATATTTCTTCTTCTTCATTTAAGCCTCTATCTTGCTTGTAACTGATTTTTGAAGTTGAAATGTTCTCTTTGACTTGAGATATTGAATTGTTTAAGTTTTTGTAGTCGCGTTGGGCTTTAAAAAAACTTAATTGTTTGTTTTCAAACTGTTGAAGAGAGATTACCCCATTTTTGTAGAGTTTTTTATACCTATCCAGTTCTTTTTGCTGTAGTTCCAATTCATTACTTTGAAAACTATATTGATTTTTTAAAATATTTAATCGATACCGTAACTGCTGATTTCTTAGCTTATGAGATTCACTTGTATTGTAAAAGGGTTTAAATTCTTTGTTATGCGTATACAAGGTATATTTCGTTTCAAAATCGGAATAAAATGAATTGATTTCACCTAAGTAAAGTATAGGTATATCGCCTATGGGAAACTCAAAGTTGTGTTTGGTAAATTCTAGGGTGTCCGTTATGCTTTTCAAATATTTTACATCCTTGTAATTTGCGTTGTTCTCTATTACTGCTAGGTGCTGTGCTTTTTTGACTTGACTGTTGTTAGAAATAAAAATATGGGTAAGTTTTCCGTTATGCTTCGCAAACTCTTTTTGTGGTGGAATATCAGTGGTTATTACCATACTAGAGTCGATTACATCTGGATATCTTATAAACCAGCTCAAGCTCAAGAAACCAATTAGTAAAGTAATGATTAGTAAATTGCCCCATACGATTGTCCAATGAGGAATTTTGGTAAGAATGTCTTGTACGGCTTCACTACGAATATTTTGAACTTGAGGCATTAGCTTGCGATTTCTAATTGATTTTTAACTAAATTGAAATAATTTCCTTTTTGGTTTACCAGTTCTTCATGGGTGCCAATTTCTATAATTCTACCATTTTCAAGCACTACAATCTGATCGGCATTTTTAACTGTGCTAAGACGATGCGCTATAACTATTGCTGTCTTACCTGAAAAAAAGGTGTTAATATTTTTCATGATGATTTTTTCATTATTTGCATCAAGCGCGGACGTGGCCTCATCGAAAAAGATATAATCTGGATTTTTGTAGATGGCTCGGGCAATTAACAAGCGTTGCTTTTGACCGGTACTTAAACCGATACCCTCCATACCAATCTTTGTATTTAGGCCTAATGGCAATTTTTCAATGAAAGGTTTTATGTTTGCTAGAAAGATGGCATTTTCCAGTCTTTTTTTATCAATATTATCTTCTCCGATAGCAATATTGTTTGCAATAGAATCATTGAAGATGTAGCCTTCTTGCATTACAACACCGCAGCTTTTGCGCCATGTCTTGTTAGACACTTTAGTCAAATCATTTTTACCAAGAGTTATTTTGCCGGCAATAGGGTCATAAAATTTTAGTAGCATTTTCATAAGTGTTGTTTTTCCACTACCACTTGTACCTACTATAGCTGTTGTTTTATTTGCGGGTATTTTTAAGGATAAATTTCTGAGAACCAAATCATCACTTCCTGCATATCTAAAATCTACATTTTTTAAGGCTAAGCCCGAATTTCTTTTGACTTTTTTAATTAAATTTTCCGTATTACTATCTTCATCTGGTTTGCTATGTATTTCTGCCAATCTTTCTAAAGAAATTTTTGCGTCTTGTACTTGTCTTATGAAATTGATGAACTGTTGAATAGGACTATTTAACTGGCCCACGATATACGTTATTGCCAACATCATACCTAGTGTAATTTCACCTTTAATAACCAAGGTTGCAGAAAAAACGGTTATCAAAATATTTTTTAATTCATTAATAAAGGCAGAACCAACACTTTGGTATTGTTCTAAAGCAAGATTTTTTGTAGAAATATT
The DNA here is from genome assembly GCF_055693185.1 of Croceitalea sp. W27. Classification (NCBI taxonomy): domain Bacteria; kingdom Pseudomonadati; phylum Bacteroidota; class Flavobacteriia; order Flavobacteriales; family Flavobacteriaceae; genus Croceitalea; species Croceitalea sp. W27. Next base: position 1,122,577 of record NZ_CM146327.1, on the reverse strand, counting down.
AAATAAGCTGGCCTGTAGGTGTTCCCATTGCCATCTTTTTTGCTTTTCGGCATTATGTAATTTAATTTCTTGCATTCCATTTATCAGTTCTATGACCTTGCTTTGTTCATTGCTTACTTCAGAAAATCTTTTATAATCCAGTTCTTTACGTTTTTTAAGAAATAAAGAAACCCATATAAAATAGAGCGCACTACCAACTAAAAAGATCAAAAATATTTGAATACTATAATAAGCAAGAATAAAGCTAAAAATGACAAAGTTGACTGCAGAAAAAAGTATACTTAGTGACGATGTAGAAAGCACTCTTTCTACTCGTGAATGATCATTGATCCGCTGCATAATATCTCCGGTCATTTTAGTGTCAAAAAAACTAATAGGCAAGTTCATTAGTTTTACAAAAAAGTCTGATATCAATGAAATATTAATTCTAGTGCTTAGGTGCAACAATATCCAACTACGAATAACGCCAATTGCCGTACGACCAATAAAAAGTGCAATTTGTGCAAACAGAATGAGATAGATAAAATCAAAATCTTGATTATCGATACCTACATCAATAATACTTTGAGTTAAAAAAGGAGCTGCCAATTGTAAAAGACTCCCAGCACCTAAACCAAGACAAAGCTGAATTATAAATTTTTTATAGCGCCAAACATAATTGAACAAAACCTCAAAGCCTAAAGACTTTTTCTGGTTTAAGTTCGAGAACTTATATTCCCTTAGTTTTGGTGTTTCTTCAACCATTAGGGCTATGCCTTCTACCGTGTCTATTGTTGTGTTTGCGCCAATCCAATTTTTTAAGAATTCGTCTTCATGGTACACTATTAAGCCATAACTAGGGTCAGAAATGTAATGCTTTTCTTTTTTTATTTTGTATAGAACCACGTAGTGCTTGTTTTGCCAGTGCAGTATGCACGGAAGCTGAGCATCTTTTAAAGTGCGTGCAGAGAGTTTTACACCTAAGGTTCTAAGGCCGATTTGTTCAGCTGCGTCGCTTAGGTTTAATAACGAGCTGCCTTCACGTGTAGTTTCGCTTAACTTTCTTAGTTCTTCTATGGGTATGGTATAACCATAGTATTTGACCAATATGCGTAAGCAGGTTGGGCCACAATCTTTGGCGTCTGTTTGTTTGTAGAAAGGGAATGGGCGCATTTTGTAGTATTAATTTGAATACAGGCCATTATGCCAATGGCCTGTAAGTAATTTATCTAGAGGTAATACCTATAAAGGGATTCCATTGTCCCCACCTCCACCTGGACCAGGTGAAGGGCCGTCTATTAAACAATAGCAGTCCTCAGGCATACAATTCCAATATCCGCCCGCATCTTCACAAGCCTTTTTATCATCGTAATTACCTCCTTTAATAATTTTTTGCTCTGTCTTATTTAAGATCTGAGCGCCTTTCATGTTTAAAATGTTTTTTAACATTGTAAAAGAATTTTAATTAATACTAGTGATTGCGAACATTTAAAGACACTCGCAACTTATGTCTGCTCTAGCTAGATTTTCTAAAAATTGAGTTTAGTCTCTGCCATTAGTACCATGCTACACTAATTTCAGTATTGATAAAAATTACAGGCTAGTTTTTATGGATTGTAATTTAATTTATAACATGTCTTCTGTGCCATCGGGGTTGGTGGCCCCCCCAGAATAATCAGTTTCCATCACGCAGTTAGAATCTGGTACTTGCCAGGGACTATTGAATCCACCAATAACAGATGGATGCTTTTTGCCAATTACAACCCAAGTTCCGCCAGCTTGCTCGCAAGCAAGTTTATCGGTATAATTACCTCCCTTAATTACTTTTTGCTCCGTCTTATTTAAGACCTGAGCACCTTTCATGTTTAAAACGTTTTTTAACATTATAAAAGATTTTAAATTATTAATTAGTACTGTGAACATTTAAAGACACTCACAAGTTATGTCTGTTATGAAATGATTTTTATACGGCTATCAATTTGGTTTTATCAGTATCTTTTTTAAAGTCATCTATAAAAAAAGCCAAGTCTTCTAACTCAAAATTTTGTTTAGGAAATAAGTGACCATTAACAATAGTTTCTGGGGTGTAATTGATACCATTGTGTTTTGCCCATTTAGAATGATAATTTAAAAGCTTATGTGAATATGTATTTTCAACCGTTTTTAGAGCATATTTATTAGACCACTCGTTGATATTCCTGTTTTCATACCAATCATTTATCGCTTTAAAAGCGATAGTTTTATTTTGGCAATAAAGCGACACTACAGTATTTGCTATTTTTGTCGCTGTATTATTTGGGTCGGTAGAGACATTAAAAATGAGTTGTAACCGAATATCATTTGAATGTTTGGCAAGTAGCTTTGCATATGCTCTAAAAGGTTCTTTGCAAAAACCGCAAAGCGGATTGGTGATTGCGGTAATTTGTATTTGCGCATTACTCGGGCCAAATACTAACTGAAAGTCTTTATCTAAATCGATATTGATTTTTTTACCGTTATAAAGTGCAGTAAAAAACACCATTTTATCAAGTTTAAATTTGTGGAGTTGCTTGTGCGCAATTTCTAGATCTAAATTATTCGACCACAATAATTTCAATTGCTTCAACCCTGTGAGGTTAATAAAAAAAAGCATTGATAATAGCATATAATGCATTGGTAAAGTATACCAATCATTATCAATTGTAAGTAACAATATGAATTGGCTACAAACTTTAGTACTGATTAACAGACATACACCACACCACTTTCTTAACTTAAATGCCTGTAGGTATAGCGAATACCCAACGACGGCTATCGCGGCTAGTGAAAGGTATACTGTGACACTACTTATTCCATATACCAAAGTAAAAATCAATAAGCTTGAGAAGTATAGAAAACCACCATCTGCCAAATTAAAATTACCCCATACTTCTCCGGCTTTAGAGGTTATTACATCATTACATTCTTGATTTTTTATGAGAATTGAATTACATATCTTGTTGGTAAAGGCGTCTCTTAAGCCCAATCCCTTTCTGATTGCCAAAAAGCTTAGTATAGTTCCTGCCAATAATAGTAAACAATATAAACTTAGATAGGTACTGTTGAATTGAGAATATATCAGAACTAAACAACCTATAATTAAAGAACTTGCGAAAAGGTGCTGCGAATTAAAAAGGTTTCTTAGTCTATAAAAGGATTTTGTTCCTTGTTTTTGAATAACAATAATATTACCGGTCCAAACGGCTAAGAATGATTTTAAATCCAATTTTTGTTTTGTACCATTCTCGAATGTGAGGTAGATTTTATTTTTTCTTTTCTCAACTAACGATAGTATCTGATTTTTTTCATTTTCAATAAGCGTTATAAAGCAATTAGGTAATTGCTCAAGCCCCTCTTTAGGAATATTCGCGGCTATGTTTTCTATTTCAAAATAGTCTAAGGTATCAGTAACAGATTTAAAACTAGGATAGTCGTGATGTGATTGTAAATGCAGTGAAAGTTGTTTGTAAGTAGTACTGTAGTCCTGATTCTTTTCTAAAAACAATTGTATTAACTTATCCATTGAGCAACTCTTTAGAGTTAAAGCTACTGCTCACATAAAGTCATGCTAGTAAAAAAGGTGTAAGCGTTAGGGGACTTCTTTTGGGCGTTTGAAAATGTTAATTAAGCGTTGCGATAAGATCTTTAAGGCGATTCTTATTACGAACAGAAACATGAATTTTATCACCGTTTGATAAGATCAGGGTCTCTTTTTTAAATATAGATTCTAAATGATCTAGATTTATTACACAAAAGCGGTTAGCTCTGAAAAAGCCTTTTTCACTAAATAAATCATAATAATACTTAAGTCCTTTATTGGCTAAAAGTTTTTTTTTATTGACCAAAGTGAAATTACTGTAATTTCCATCTGATGTTATACTTACAATATCTTTTAAAGCTACAGACTCATGAGAGTTTCCTGCATTTATGAAAATTTTTGGTGACCTACCGAACAAAAAGTCCTTTAAATCATAATATTCTTGTTTCACTTTTCGCTTTTTAGCCCTATAATGTTTTATCGCTTTTGTAAGATCATCTTTAGAAAAGGGCTTTAGAATATAAGTCATTGCAAAATGTTCAAATGCAGTCTTATAATAATCGGTAAAGGCCGAAATAAATATTACATCAAAATCTCTATTTTCAAAATGTTCTAAAATTTTAAAGGATAGTCCATCATCTAGTTCAATATCTAAAAAAACAAGGTCAGGATTACTGCTAGAGATTATATCTATACCATCTTTTATATTTTTTGCTTTATTAAGAATCTGAATATCAGTGAAATGAGTTGTTATAAGATTCTCGAGGTAATCCAGTGCAATTAAATTGTTTTCAATTAGCACAACTTTTATCATAACTTATGTATTATTTAACCATTAAAATAATACAAATAGACAATGAAACGAACTACGATGTTCTTTATTTTTTTTGTTCAATTGGCCATTTCACAAGACATTGAATGGTTAAAAGAATATGATTCAGAAAAAATATATACCCAAGAGTACATAGATTCTTTGACCTCAAAATATGCATCAGGTCATATGTTGGGTTTTATTAATGAAATTAATCTAAAAAAAGTTCTGGACAACAATAATCATTTAGACGGTTATATGCTTTACTATGCTCTAAAATCAGTAGATAAGTATCGAAATAATGATGCTGATTCTTCATTATATTATGCAAACCTTGGCGTAGCCCATTTTAATAAAATCAAAAATAAAAGACCAATTGATGAGCATATAGTGATGCGATGTTTTTATATGAAAGGAATCGGTTTGCTTAATCTGAAGGATTACGGAGGAGCATTAAAAAATTATCAAAGAGCGAATGATTTGGCCGATATTCATGGGTATAAGTGGCAGAACTATATTGTTGCCGGTATCGCTGATGTTCATATAGAACTTGGAAATGATTCATTGGCCCTGAAGAATTATAAACAACTTGGCCGAGATACACTTTACATTAAAGTACCAAGAGTAAATGTTTCAGTCTTGAATAGGATAGGGGTTTTATACTCAAAATTTAATAATGTAGATTCAGCTATTGTTTACTATAATAGGGGGATAAAGGTTTCATTAACTAATGGATATTATAGACTTTTACCGGCGCTTTATGGTAATATAGGAAAAGAGTACGAACTGAAATCTAAGATTGATTCAACGATATTATACTATAAAAAATCGGTTGACGCTTCATTGCAATACAATCTGCATGACCTTTATAGCGGATTTGATGACTATCAGGCTTATTATAAGGGATTTTTAGCTTTTCATAGCTCAGATTTTGCCCTTGCAGAGAAGATGCTCTTATCCGTAGTTGAGAACATTGGAGGGTATGCTATTATTGATAAAGATGATTTCGATTTATTCACTAGTTCTTGTGCGCTACTTGCTCAAATCTATCAGAAAACCCAAAACCCTTCTAAATACGAGTATTTGACAACAATTTTAAAAGAGAATACAGAAGCTTATTTTGATAATCAGTCAAAAATTAATATTGAAAAACTTGAACGTCAATATCAATCTAAGAAAAAGGATACCGCTATTTTGAAATTGGAGGAAGCCCGTAAAACTCAAAAAGTAATGCTTGCCCAAAGAACCACCATAGGGTGGGTGTTAGGGGCTTTACTTTTAACAATTCCTACTTTGATTTTCCTCTTTTATCGTAATATTAGGCAAAAAGAAAAGATTGCATCCATAGTATTGGAGCAAAAACTATTGAGGTCTCAGTTAAATCCACACTTTTTATTCAATTCTTTGAATTCTATTAGTGCTCTATCAATCTCAAATCCTAAACTTATCGGAGCATATGTGTCGAAATTAGGCCTTCTATTTCGTTCTATTCTAAGAAATTCAAGGGAGGAGCTCGTATTGCTAAAAGAAGAATTGGACACTGTAAATGCCTATCTTGAACTTCAGTCTGATTTTTCTACTAAGTTTGATTTTGCAATAATTGTGGAAGATAATGTTGACTCAGATAGCATACTTATACCACCTATGTTCATTCAACCTTTCATTGAAAATTCTATTCAACATGGTTTTAGAGGTGGAAATCGAGACAAACTTTCTTTGAATATTGCTTTAGAAGCTGATAAAATGCGTTTGCATTTTGAAATAATCGATAACGGTATTGGTTATTCTAAAAGCAGAAATATAACAGATTCCAAAACCAAAAGTCTTTCTGTATCAAGTCATATTATTAATGAGCGGTTGGCTGCCTGTACTAAAAGGTTTAAGGTAAAAGCAAACTACAGGATAGAAGATATTAAAGATAATAAAGGTACCAAAGTAGACCTTTATTTGCCTTATTTACTTGATTAATAGAAAATCGGTGATACTGGTTGATTATCCTTTAAATAAACTAGTATTGCCGATATCTGTCGCTAAGACCTTCACCCCTTAAAATCATTGGAATGATTTTTTCGAGCCGTCTAAGTTTGGTTTTTTCTTGCTTCGCACTCGCAATATGCTCATTGAACTCTTTTTGCTTGTAATCACTCATTTGATTAAAAGCTAGCTTTAACTTTTTATCCTCATCCAATTTTTTGGCAAGTAGTTCTGGTACCGCAACTTTTTTTGTCGATTTTGATGGAACTAATACCCTATTGTTTTTTTGATTTTCAATCGCTTCGCGGATGTACCCAAGAACTTGGGTTTTGTTTATATCTTCAAGGCTATGAAACTTCCAATGACGCATTGCTTTTGTTTTCCCTTCTTGCGCATTTTCGAGCACATTATGCGGATCATTTAGAAATACCCCATTGAAGAACCAGATGCCAAAATGGTTCTTGAACTTACAAATGGCGAGCACATTTTTGTTTTTTAGGGTATAGGTGGGAAAAAGCCATTTGAACGTTTCCTCTAAGTCGGTTTTTAAGGCTAAATCCCTTAAAATACCAATGGCTTTTTTGTAATGATGTTCTTCGGCAAAATAGGCCTCAACTTTTTCAGACCGATTCATAATTAGAATTTTTCACCAGTAAGTTCGCAAATTTTTACAATAGTTTCAACTGCTTTTTGCATACTTTCTAGCGGCACGTATTCATACTTGCCATGAAAATTATGTCCTCCTGCAAAAATATTAGGGCAGGGCAGGCCCATAAAACTCAATTGTGAGCCATCAGTGCCTCCTCTAATGGGTTTAATTATAGGTTCGATTCCTATTTTCAGCATAGCCTCTTCAACAATTTCGATAATATGAAAAACAGGCTCTATTTTTTCTTTCATATTTCTGTATTGATCATTGATTTCTACAGAAATAATCGCTCCATATTTATTATTCAGCTTTTGGGAAATAGCTCGCAACAAGCCCTTTCTCGCCTGAAACTGCTCTTCATCATGATCACGTATAATTAGCTCGAATTCGGCATTTTCAATATCTCCTTTTATACCATGAATATGAAAAAAGCCTTCATTGCCCTCGGTCATTTCGGGTACCTCTCGTGGAGGCATAAGACTTATGAACTCATTAGCAACACCAATGGCGTTGATCATTTTGTTCTTTGCATAGCCTGGGTGTACACTTTTACCTTTTATAATCACCTTTGCGCCGGCGGCATTAAAATTTTCATATTCAAGTTCACCAATCTGACTTCCATCTACCGTATAGGCCCAATCTGCCCCAAACTTTTTTACATCAAACTTATGTGCGCCTCTACCAATTTCTTCATCAGGGGTGAAGCCTACGCGAATTTTCCCATGTTTTATTTCAGGATTTTGAATTAAAAATTCCATAGCGGTTATAATTTCGGCTACTCCGGCCTTATCATCAGCTCCTAATAAAGTCTTTCCGTTTGTAGTAATCAGCGTTTGCCCTTCGTATTGTTTTAAATCTTTGAAATAATCGGGCGATAAGACTGTATTTGAAGCTTTATCCAAAACAATATCGCCACCATCGTAATTTTCAATGATTTGTGGTTTTACATTAGCGCCTGTATAATCTGGTGTGGTATCATAATGCGCTATAAAACCAATTGTAGGAACTTCTTTGTTTAGATTACTGGGCAAGGTGGCCATGATATATCCATTTTCATCGATAGAGACCTTTTCCAGGCCAATCTTACTCAGTTCAAGTACAAGTTTTTTAGCTAATTTCCACTGTTTTTCTGTACTTGGGGTAGTTTTGGAATTAGGGTCACTTTGTGTATCAATTGAAACATATTCCAAAAATCGAGGTAGTAGGTTTTCCATAAAACATGCTTTTCATCAAAAATAATGCTTATTAAATCGGAAATATGATAAAAAAAAGCCGATTGCAGCTATATTGTTGTACTAACCTAACTGATTTGATAAGAACTTTACTCCCTTTATTTCTACTACTAATGCACTTTTCCGCCTATTCGCAAGAAGTATGTTACTTGGGGATTGGTGGTAAAGACGATAATACTATTAAAAATGTCTTTAAGTTAGATTCTACTCAAGTTCAAAAACTTAAAGATTGGGGGGCAGAGCTAAAATACCGCAATAGTTTTTTAATCGATCAAGCGAACAATTTGGTCAAAAGGCATGCAGAGAGCTCACCAGAAGTACTCATGACGATGTCTTACCAGTACAGAAAATTATTGGATAGTATGCAAAGTAATTTGCATATGCTCGATAAGCGTATGTTGGGTATTTTTACTGACGAGCAATACAGCCTTTACGTTAAACTCTGCCATGAAATTTCTAGTAGTCCGCTTTACCCGACCATTCCTGTTAACGAAAAATAGCAAAAGATGTCAGATTACCAGGTAAGAGTTTCTATTTTTGCGCAAATTTCAGAGTAGATGTATAAGTACCTAATTAGGCCCTTATTGTTTTTATTTGATGCCGAAACTGCGCATCATTTTTCTTTCTTTTCTATAAGAATACTATCTAAATTGGGCTTTGCTTCGATATTTAGGTCATTGTACTTAGTAGATGATAAAAAATTGGAACGCGAAGTTTTTGGTATAAAATTTAAGAATCCCGTGGGTTTGGCAGCAGGTTTTGATAAAGATGCCAAGCTTTTTAATGAATTTTCAGACTTTGGTTTTGGTTTCGTTGAAATCGGAACGCTAACACCAAAAGGCCAACCAGGTAACCCTAAACCAAGATTATTCCGCTTGAGAGATGATCAGGGAATTATTAACCGAATGGGTTTTAATAATGGCGGCGTTTTTGATGCGGTCGAAAGACTTAAGAAAGAGCATCGCGTAATTGTTGGCGGAAATATTGGTAAGAACAAGATCACTGCTAATAAAGATGCGGTCAAGGATTATCTAATTTGCTTTGATGCCCTTTTTGAACATGTGGACTACTTTGTAGTAAATGTGAGCTCCCCTAATACTCCGGGACTAAGGGAACTACAGGATAAAAAACCTTTAACCGAACTATTAAAGCAATTAAAACGAGAGAATTCAAAAATTGCCAAGACGAATAATGTCAAAGAGAAACCCATTTTATTAAAAATAGCTCCCGATTTGACCGAAAGCCAGTTATTGGACATAATTGATATCGTGGCAAATACAAAGATTGAGGGAATTATCGCCACGAATACGACCATCAATAGAAAAGGTTTGAAATCTCATTTAACACTGGCAGAAGAAAAGGGTGGACTTAGTGGAAAACCTTTAAAGAACAGAAGTACCGAAGTAATACGCTTTTTGGCAGAAAAGAGTAATAAGGCATTCCCTATTATTGGGGTTGGTGGAATTCATTCTGCTGAAGATGCTTTGGAAAAATTGGAAGCTGGTGCTGACCTAGTTCAATTGTATACTGGTTTCGTCTACGAAGGACCGGGTTTGCTTAAGAAAATCAATAAAGCTATCTTGGAAAGGGAACAGTAATCCTTTTCAAATGAAGCAATTCTCACTAGTTTTAGTAGCATTAATTTCTACCACCTTAGTATTTAGTCAGCAAGAAAAAGAGCCAAAAAACAAGTTTACAAAAATGTACCTCCCCGTTTGACTAGAGGCGCAATCACATTGCTTGGAGGTTGCCGAGGCAATGCCCCAAGAACTATATAATTTCAGACCAACCCCTGAAAGTAAATCCTTCGCAGAGCAAATGGTTCATATTGGGTATACCATAGAACTTCTGACCAAACGTTATGTTCAAGGTATGGAAGTGGTTCCAAATACCCCGGATGCTTCCAAACTTAGTAAGTCCGAAATTATCACCTTGTTAAAATCAGGGTTTGCCTATACTACGGAAATCATTAAAACTATAGAACAAGAAAAACTCGATGAAAACTGCGTGATGTATCATAGTGGAAATACGGTAAGCAGGGCTTTCGCATTTTTTTATGTGCAAGACCATTTAACCAATCATAGGGCGAAAGCCAACCTTTATCTACGAATGAATGCTATCGAACCTCCAGAATATACTTGGTAAATTTTACTGCGCCCAGTAATCTAAGACCAAGACATCATCAATATGAGGTGAAGCAACGACTATAAAAGCCTTATGATCTGGATGAGGCAGATAGATAGCCCTATCTTCTTCATTTTTAAAGCTTACAAAAAAGGAATGGGTAAAACCTTTATCCAAACCTTCAGGGCTATTATTGGTTCCCCATTCAAAATCCACAATTTGCGGAATTTTTCCTGGTAAAGCTGCAAATGTCTTTTCAATAGTAGCTAGCTCTTCTGTACTTGTATCTTCTTTAAATTTAAAGAGTACGATATGGCGTAGTAAGCTGTTTTGTGTTATTTTTTCAGTGGTCATTGTTGATTTTTCTTTTACATCGATTGAAACACACCCTTGTATAAGGAAAAAGGAGACTAGTAAAAATAATGAACTGATTAGATGATTGATTCTCATATTTGATTTATCAGGAGCTCGAATTTAGCTTTTAAAATTATAGAATTTGTATTTTGAGCACTTAAAATTCAATTTTGAATTACGAAATACTACTTGGTTTTATTCTTGCCACAGCTGCGCTTAGTGTATCTCCCGGACCGGATAATATTTTTGTACTTACCCAGAGTATTGCCAATGGTAAAAAATATGGTTTAGCGACCGTTGCGGGGCTAATGACCGGTTGTTTGGTGCACACCAGCTTTCTGGCTTTCGGTGTTTCAACGATTATAAAGAACAATGACACGGTCTTTTTAATTATTAAACTGTTCGGTGTGGCCTATCTCTTATATCTTTCTTATTTGGTTTATAAGGGTGGAAATACCATTGAGATAAATAGGGAAGTAGCTCCACAAAAGGGAGTGTTAGCGCTATTTCGAAAAGGCTTTGTAATGAATGTCTTAAACCCAAAAGTGACTATCTTCTTTTTAGCATTTTTTCCCGGTTTTCTTTTTAGCGATAGCTTAAATACAATTTGGCAATTTTATATTCTGGGTTTTATCTTTATACTAGTTTCTTTCATGATTTTTGCGGCTATTGCCATTCTTGCAGGCGCTATTAGCACCTATATTTTAAGAACTCCAAAAGCCGGCTTTTTTCTTAAGTGGTTGCAGATTGTTGTTTTTGTTGGTATAGCTATTTATCTACTGCTATCGGATAAATAATGGTAATTTTGAAATTAGAATGTCAAAAGTAAAACTCATAGAATGTCCACGAGATGCCATGCAGGGTATAAAGGCATTTATTCCAACGGAATGGAAGGTCAAATATATTCAGTCGCTCTTAGGCTGCGGTTTTGATACTATAGATTTTGGAAGTTTTGTTTCGCCCAAGGCAATTCCTCAAATGGTAGATACGGCAGCGGTTTTAAGTAGGTTGGATTTATCAAAAACCAATAGCAAACTTTTAGCGATTGTCGCTAATGTTAGAGGTGCTGCGGATGCGAGCGAGCATAAAGAAATAGATTATTTGGGCTACCCTTTTTCAATTTCTGAGAACTTTCAAATGCGAAACACGCACAAGACTATTGAACAGTCTGTTGAAACCCTTAAAAGTATTTTAGATATTGCCAATAACACTGGTAAAGAAGTGGTTACTTACATTTCAATGGGTTTTGGAAACCCCTATGGTGACCCTTGGAACGTTGAAATAGTGGGGGAGTGGACAGAACGTCTTGCAGGGATGGGAGCAAAAATATTATCGCTTTCTGATACCGTGGGTACTTCAAACCCAGAAACCATAGATTATCTTTTTTCCAATCTTATACCAAAATACCCAGAAATCGAGTTCGGGGCACATTTGCATACCACGCCCGCAAAATGGCACGAAAAGGTTGATGCTGCTTATAAAGCGGGGTGTAGGCGTTTTGATGGGGCCATACAAGGTTTTGGTGGCTGCCCTATGGCTAAAGACGAATTGACCGGTAATATGCCTACCGAGCGTATGTTATCTTACTTTACTGCGGAAAAGGCAGATTCCAATGTAAACGCTATGGTTTTTGAGGCAGCTTATAACAAGGCAACAGAGCTTTTTTCTTCTTACCACTAAAAACGCCCAACAAAAGTCGGGCGTTATAAATCATAATATCTATTATTTATCTAATACCTTAATTCTAATCCTCCAAAAAAGCCAAAAGGCATTCCTGGTCTAAGTCCAGCAGGTACTCTTGCCACTGCATAAGTTTCATCTAGCAAGTTCATCATATTCGCTGTTAAGGCAATATGTTTTCCTAAACGGTACTTGCCACCTAAGTCCAATACTAGATTCGAATCGACTTTTTCATTTTCTGGAATAGATCCGCTACCAGCTTGGGTTCTAAAAGCGCCATTAAATCGACCATTAAAGTTTATCTCATACTTTTCATGAACAAAAGAAAGCGTTGCGTTTAATTGATGTTTAGAAAGATAGGGTAGTTCATCGCCGGCATTTACTTCACCCCAAATATCATTTTCGCTACCAAAACTATTCAGAAATTCAGTATCTGTATAAGTGTAACCAATTGTCAATGGGAAAACGAAATTTTCTGAATTTGGAAGCAGGTTATAGTTTAAAAGCACTTCCAGTCCTTGAACTTTTACTTCTCCCGCATTGAACTGATCCAAAGACCCTGTGCCTCCGGTAGCCGCCAAATCGCTTCCCAGTAGGTTGCTATAATCATTATAGAAACCAACAACCTCACCTGTTAGTCCTCCATAGGTAAAACGCGTGCCTAATTCATAGTTTACACTTTCCTCAGGTTGTTCCCCCACTTGATTGCTTGGCGGAGAAAAACCTTTGTGAACTCCTCCAAAGAGCGAAATATTTTCGAAATTATAATTGAAACCCATACCGGGTATAAAAACGTCAACTTTGTTTTCACGTTCCGAAAGGTCGATACCAGTTCGTTCAACATCGTTATTTCCAAAATTCCTCCTGCCAAGATTTATATTCTCATATCTAATACCTGGCGTCAAGGTCAGGTTCTTATATTTTAACTTGTACAGCGCGTACGATGAAAAAGCGGTAGCATCACTAATTCTATTGGCATTAGTCCCAGGTATCCCCACATTTGTTAATTGCATTATACCATTGGTTATCCCGTAATCATCAATCCATTGAAAACGGTCCTCTTCATCATAATGGTATCGCAGTCCTACTTCGATATCATGAAACGTATTTTCCCCTGTCCAATGATAGTCCAGTTTTGTTTGCACACCTGTTGAGAGATACTTTCTGTTATTGGCCCGAACATTGATTGCATCATCTGCTCCGCTATCTGTATTACCTCTAACAAGATCAATATAAGGGGCAAAGTTTTCCGGGTTATTGAATACCGTCCCTATTCCTTCTCTTTGGCCATTTATTGTTATAAAGTCAGATTTGTACCAATTTCTGCTAAAATCATTAATATATCCAACGGTGGTTATTCTAAAATAATCATTGAACTTAAGAATATGGGTACCCATGAATTGTAGGTGCTCTGTATTCATTTGATCCACTTGAGAACCTGCATATCTTCTAAAAGGAGTATTTTCAAAATCTTCTTGGGTAAGCCCTAAGTAGGTTTCATCTGAGGTTTCATCAGAATATTGAAATTTAAATTCGAATTCTTGTCCTAATTTAGCCTCAGGGTTGGTTCTCACCTTGAATTTTGCAACCAAATCATTTTTGTCAAAACCGGTATCCGCGCCGTTATCCAATTGTTTAAATCCGTTAGAATTATAATTCAGATATTCTATAGAGTAACCAAAATTCTTTTTGCTGTCACCAAGCTGGGCATGAATTCTGCCACTCTGAAAGCTACCATAACTGGAATTTAAGAAAATGCCAAAGTCTTCAGGCACCTCGGTTGATAACATGTTTATCGCTCCTCCAGTAGTATAGGGGCCATATTGCACTTGACTACTTCCCTTAAGTACTTCTACAGCCTGCATTCTGGCGATTGTTGGAAAATAATATGCGGATGGTGCACTGTATGGAGCGGGAGCAATTAAAACACCATCTTCCATTAATGTAATCTTTGAACTTCTTTCAGGTGAAGTGCCACGTAAGCTTATGTTTGGTCTTAATCCAAAACCATCTTCTTCATAAACATTTACCCCGGGTACACTTCTTAGGGTTCTATTAACATCTGTGTAATTAAATCTTTTAATCTCTTCAGGAGAAATATAATACGCAGAACCTGTTCTGTTCTTTGCTTCAAACTTACTTCCAAGAATAACCTTAGCTGAAAGAACCACTTCGTTTAATCGAATTGAATCTATCTTCTGCGGAACATTTTGTTGTGAAAACAATGAAAAGGCGATAAAGAATACAGGTAAAAATAACTTTTTTGGCATCACTATTTATTTAGACTGATTTAAAATAACAAGGCAAATGTAAAAATGGAGTAGCTAAAATCAAAGCTTATTTAGAATAAATAAAAATAAGAATGTTTTATGTTTTCATTCCCAATGGGTTACATCAAAAATTTAACATACTGGGCTTTAACACTGGTTCAAATTCTTGATAAAACCACCTAAGTAAAAAACAGTATCTTTGCACGCAATTAATCCGTAATTGCAATGGAAGCCCACCTAAATAAGATTCTCGGCGAAGGCCTTACTTATGACGATGTTCTCTTAGTGCCCGCTTTTTCTGAAGTGCTGCCAAGGGAAGTGAGTATCAAGTCTAAATTCACACGAAATATTACCATTAATGTTCCTATAGTATCCGCTGCTATGGATACCGTGACAGAATCTAAAATGGCAATTGCAATTGCCCAAGAGGGGGGTATTGGGGTTTTGCACAAGAATATGACTATAGAAGAGCAAGCCTTGAAAGTGCGCAAAGTAAAGCGTGCAGAAAGCGGTATGATAATGGATCCTGTCACAATGCCTTTAAACTCTAAGGTTATTGATGCAAAGGCCAATATGAAAGAGCATAGTATCGGTGGAATTCCTATAGTTGATGACTCAGGAAAATTGATTGGTATTGTGACCAATCGTGATTTGCGTTTTGAAAAGAATAACGAAAGACCAATAGCTGAAGTAATGACTTCAGAAAATCTTGTAACTGCAGGCGAAGGGACTTCCCTTTCGGAAGCTGAGGATATTCTGCAAGAACATAAAATTGAAAAGCTGCCAGTTGTAGACAAAGATTACAAATTGGTAGGCCTTATTACATTTAGGGATATAACAAAGCTTACCCAAAAACCAATTGCTAATAAAGACCAATACGGAAGGCTTCGCGTAGCTGCAGCCTTGGGAGTTACAGGAGATGCGGTGGATAGAGCCAAGGCGCTGGTAAACGCTGGTGTAGACGCCGTTGTTATAGATACGGCACATGGGCACACCAAAGGTGTGGTGTCTGTTTTAAAAGAGGTTAAAAGTAAATTTCCCAAGCTTGATGTGATTGTAGGAAACATTGCTACCGGTGAAGCTGCAAAATATTTAGTTGAAGCTGGTGCCGATGCGGTAAAAGTAGGTATCGGACCAGGTTCTATTTGTACAACAAGAGTTGTGGCTGGAGTTGGATTCCCACAGTTTTCTGCAGTTTTAGAAGTGTCAGCGGCTATAAAAGGTTCAGGTGTCCCCGTAATTGCGGACGGAGGAATTAGATACACGGGTGACATTCCTAAAGCAATTGCTGCGGGAGCAGATACTGTCATGTTAGGTTCTTTATTGGCAGGTACCAAGGAGTCGCCTGGTGAAACTATTATTTATGAAGGGCGTAAATTTAAGAGCTACCGCGGAATGGGTTCTGTTGAAGCGATGAAACAAGGTAGTAAAGACCGCTATTTTCAAGATGTTGAAGATGATATCAAAAAATTGGTTCCAGAAGGTATTGTAGGTCGTGTACCCTATAAAGGAGATTTGTTTGAAAGTATTCATCAATTCGTTGGGGGCTTACGTGCCGGTATGGGTTATTGCGGCGCAAAGGATATTGAAACCTTAAAGGAAACGGGTCGTTTTGTTAAAATTACCGCTAGCGGCATTAATGAAAGCCATCCTCATGATGTAACTATTACTAAAGAGAGTCCTAATTATAGTAGATAAGAATTTTTTAGCTTCAGAATTTATAGGTCAAAGTTTTATCTACAGTTTTAATTTCAACGCATGTATACTTGCGGGTTTTAGTTCATCCAAATAAAAATCACTACTTTTTGTAACAAGTTTGATGAGATATAGTCTCATTGAAACAAGAGCGCTGTTGTCGTTTATAACCGACGATAAATAGAATCATTTAACTAAATCAACTAATCTTCGCAAATGGATTTACAAATTGAAAACTTGAGTAAAACGTATTCTAACGGTGTACAGGCCCTAAAAAATGTCAATCTAACCATACCTAGGGGCATGTTTGGTCTTCTAGGTCCAAACGGAGCAGGCAAATCCTCGCTCATGCGCACTTTAGCAACCTTGCAACAAGCAGACGAGGGTGCGGTAACCTTAGGTGAAATCGATGTTTTAAAAGACAAGGAGAAAGTTCGTGAAATATTAGGCTACCTACCCCAAGAATTTGGCGTTTATCCAAAAGTGAGCTCGTATAATATGCTTAATCATATTGCTTCGCTAAAAGGTGTTTCAAGCAAAGGTGAGCGCAAAGATTTGGTAGAGTCTTTATTGACAAAAACGAATCTTTGGCATGTGCGTAATAAAAGTTTGGGTACCTATTCCGGTGGTATGAAACAGCGCTTTGGCATTGCGCAAGCACTTATTGGAGATCCTAGATTGATTATTGTGGATGAGCCCACAGCAGGTCTCGACCCTGCGGAGCGTGTTCGTTTTCATAATCTATTAAGCGAGATAGGGGAAAATACTATCGTTATTCTATCGACACATATTGTTGAAGACATTTCTAATCTATGTAATAATATGGCCATTATTTGCCTTGGTGAAGTGGTCGCAAAAGGTAACCCGGCCGAATTGACCCAAGCGGTAAAAGGTAGGGTCTGGAAAAAGGCCATTGAAAAGTCTGAACTTGAATCGTATCAGTCAGATCTTCAGGTTATCTCCACACACTTAAAAGCCGGTAAAACAGTAATACATGTTTTAAGTGATAACCAACCCGATGCTTCTTTCGAAGCTAGCGATGCTAATTTAGAAGATGTTTACTTCGCTGAGATTACCTCGCGTATGGAAACTATTTCTGCATAATTGTTTTACTAACCATTAAAATTTTACAATTATGTTTAAAGAAATATTCTTATTCGAAATTAAGTACCGTTTAAAAAGACCAGCCACTTGGGCTTACTTTGGTATACTGCTATTATTTGGGCTTTTTGTGGCTATAGGTGATAATGGTCCGGCATCCGAAAAGGTGTTTGTGAATGCTCCGGTTGCAATTGCAACGACACTCGCTACCATAAGTATTTTTGCGATTATGATTGCAAGCGCGATAATGGGGGTACCTGTATATAGAGATATTGAACACAAAACCGAGAACTACTTCTTTTCTTACCCCATTACGGAAAAAGGATATATACTGGGTCGCTTCTTTGGTTCTATGAGTACGCTATTTTTAGTGAGTATGGGCTTGCATATTGGTCTTATTGTTGGGGCTTTAATTGGGCCGTATGCCGGGTATGTAGAGGCAGACCGCTATACCTTTCTTAATCTATGGCATTATATACAACCTACTATAACCGTTTATTGGACAAACCTATTTTTTGCTGGTTGTATCTTTTTTGCTTTGGTAAGTTTAACAAAACGGGTGATGTTGGCCTATGCCGGGGGTGCCATATTGTTTATTACCTATCTGGTAACCTTAACACTTACGCAAGACATTGAAAATAAAACATTGACCAGCTTGTTAGATCCTTTTGGTTTTACAAGTCTTAATAATATTATTCAA
This sequence comes from Croceitalea sp. W27, assembly GCF_055693185.1. Taxonomy (NCBI): domain Bacteria; kingdom Pseudomonadati; phylum Bacteroidota; class Flavobacteriia; order Flavobacteriales; family Flavobacteriaceae; genus Croceitalea; species Croceitalea sp. W27. Next base: position 1,104,452 of record NZ_CM146327.1, on the reverse strand, counting down.
TATTGGACTCCTGAAGAGCAGAATACCCGACTGATTCCTTTTGAGGGAATGTTATTATGGAATCGTTTGTTATGGGTTGGTATAGGCGTAGCCTTGTTTTTATTTACACTATTTAAATTTGATTTTCAATCCTTTTTAAACAAGAACTTTAGCAGTAAAAAGAAAAAACTGGTTGCAGATGAGGTTAAGAGTAGCGCCGCATTGACTAAAATTCCATCGGTAGCCAAGGCCTTCTCGAGCAGTTTAAACATAAAGTTGCTTTTTAAGCTTGCCTTTATGGAGTTTAAGAATATAATTTCAGATAACTTCTTCAAAGCTATTTTTATAGCGGCGGTGGCCTTTTTGTTTTTTGACGGTTGGTTCGGTGCGCCAATTTATGGAACCCCTTCTTTGCCTTTGACCTATTACATGTTAGAGGTGAAAAACTTCACGTACATCATTTTGATTTTTATACTTATTGTATTTATGACCGGTGAGGTTTTGCATCGTGAAAGGGGTGTGAATTACGATCAGATTTTTGGGTCATTGCCAATTCCTAACCGAATTGTATACGGTTCAAAATTCCTTGCTTTGGTAATGGTGAGCTTTATTTTGGTCAATATGATTTTGGTCAGTGGGGTTCTAAATCAGGTTCTGAAAGGGTACTTCAATTTTGAGTTTGATAAATACTTTACCGATTTATACCTTTTTGAATTTCCGAAATACATCAGTTTTGTGATGTTGGCCTTTTTTGTTCATTCTATAGTTACCAAGAAGTTTTTAGGTCATGTAGTTGCCATCGCTATTTGGACTGTATTATTTGGACTTAATGCCATGGCCGATATTGATAATAACCTATACTTGTACAGTTACGCTCCAGGCTATACCGTTAGTGACATGAACGGTTTTGGTCATTTTGGGAAGGCTCTGTTATGGTTTAAAACGTATTGGTTGGCATGTGGAGGTATTTTAACGGTTATTGGTTATTTATTTTGGAAAAGGGGTACGGATTCTGGAAGAAAAGCAAGATGGAGCCTGGCTAAAAGTCGTTTAAATTCAAAATCAATTGGTGCCTTAGTAATATTGCTCGCTGTTTTTATCGGTACAGGAATCTTTATAAACAAGAATACAAGAACAATAAATAATTACAGAACGGACGATGAGGCAACTATAGGCAGAGCCAATTACGAGAAGACTTTAAGACAATACGATAAAATTGCTCAGCCGAAGGTGATAGATGTAAAACTGAATGCAGATTTAATTCCCGAAGAACGTTCTGCAAATATTAGCACAGTGATGACAATGGTAAACAAGACCAATGAGACCATCGATAAGCTTCATTTAAATTGGGGTGCTGAGGGCTTATTGAAAAAAGAGGTCACACAATTTTTAATAGAAGGTAAAGAACCTAAATTGGATAAGGAATATGAAGATTATGGGTACAAAATTTATGCTTTTGATACACCAATGGCACCGGGCGATACCCTAACAATGAAATTGGCTGTTTCTTCCGGATATAAAGGATTTCCCAATGAAGGTTCAGGTTCTTCTATTGTATATAATGGAACTTTTTTAAATGATGGATTTTTCCCTTCTTTTGGGTATAGTAGTCAAGGAGAATTATCAAGTGATCAAGACCGTAAAAAATACGAATTGCCCGTTAAAGATTATCAGCTCCCAGAACAGACAGATGAGTGGGGTACTAGTAATTTGCTGTTTAATGATGATGCAGATTATATCACTTTTGAAGGCACTGTAAGTACAGCTCCTGATCAAATTGCAATCCTTCCAGGATATTTACAAAAAGAATGGGAGCAAGATGGAAGAAAATACTTCACATACAAAATGGAGGGCGAACTTGATTTCTTTTATAACATATCATCTGCGGCATATGCGGTGCACCGAGAGGTTTGGACAGGTAAAAGAGGTGAGCAGGTAAATATTGAAATTTTCCATCACCCTTCGCATACCTATAACTTAGATCGTTTCGTAAACGGAGTTAAAAAGTCCATGGATTATTTCACTGAAAACTATGGTCCTTACCAATATCGTCAGATACGTATTTTAGAGTTTCCAAGGTATAGCACTTTTGCACAGAGTTTTCCCAATACCGTGCCTTTCGCAGAAAGTTTTGGCTGGGTCGGTGACTTTAGTGACCCTAATAATCTGGACTATGTATTTACGGTTACTTCGCATGAGGTAGCCCATCAATGGTGGGGTCATCAAATAACACCATCGGCGACCCGAGGAGCCAATCAAATTTCTGAAACGATGGCAGAGTACTCTTCGTTGATGGTAATGAAGAAAGAGTATGGCGTAGATGCTATGCAACGTTTTTTGAAGGAAGAGTTAGACCGTTACTTGCGAGGTAGGGCCAATGAGGGAAAATTTGAAAAAACACTTTTAGATAATGATACCCAGTCCTACGTTTGGTATCGTAAAGGAGGTTTAATTTTATACGCCTTACAAGATTTGATAGGGGAAGATAATTTGAATAGGGAGTTTAAGGCCTATACAGAGGCCGCTCGTTTTAGGCCAAAGGCCCCTTTTACCACCACACATGAATGGTATGATTATATGAAAAAGGCAACGCCTGATAGTTTACAGTATTATTTAGAAGATAGTTTTGAGAAAATAACACTGTATTCTAATAAGACTACAAGTGCAACATATAAAAAGAAAGATGATGATACCTATGAGGTTCGCATAGATGTAGAGAGTAGCAAAACCTATTTTGACGGTCTTGGAAAAACTTTAGAATCGCCAGATAAACCTAACTATTTAGAAGTTGCTGTTTTTGAATCAGATACGACCAATGCAAAAGGTTTAACCGTAAAACGGCCTTTAGCATTGAGAAAAGCATGGGTTACCCCGGGCACTTCTTCATATACGTTTATAACAAAGAAACTGCCTGTAAAAGCGGGAATAGACCCCTATAACAAAATGATTGATCGTATACCTGATGATAATTTAATTCCGGTCGAAGAATTAGAAGATTAGGATTGCAATCTTGAAATCAATAAAAAAGGCATCCTTTTTTTGAGGATGCCTTTTGTGTTTGTTAAAGCTGTCAGCTATTTGCCGATACCAGCATAGCTTTTCCAATCTTTCTCTTTATAAATATTTTCTCCAAAATAACGTGCAATTTGCATAAAGGGCTCTACTTTTTGGTATCCTGGAACAGGGGAAAGCATACCAAAGTTTTCATCTAAAAAAACTACTGTTGGGTAGCTCATTTTTCCTTGTAATAAGGCAGCTGCAAACTCATGATAGCCACGTCGGCCCTGTGGCACAAACTTAAAAGTTTTACCATTATAGGTAATATCTTCTTTTCCTTCCGCATCCAACTTTACCATATAAAAATTAGCTTTCATATAGGCGGCTACCTCCGGATTTTGAAAAGTATCTTTGTCCATTTTCTTACACCATCCGCACCAATCCGTATAAACATCTATAAATATTTTTTTAGGATTCTTATCGCTTTTCGATAGGGTATAGGCCTCATCCCAAGAAAGCCAAGTCACCTCTTGGGCCGTCAGAGATACCGTAAAAATAAACAGCAATGAAAAAAGCACTTTTTGCATAACAAAAATTTGAGTTTTTAGTCTTAAGACTATATAAAACCTAACGAAAATTATGCCATATTATTTCGCAACGAGCTTCTCACGTTTTACATCAAACAAATGCTTGGCATCCACTTGGTTGTTTATAATGTCATCAAAGGTCTCCCTTTTCCGTATTAAATGGGCTTCATTATTGTACCATAAAACTTCGGCAGGTCGGTAACGAGAATTGTAATTGCTGGCCATGGTAAAACAATAGGCCCCTGCATTTTTAAAGGCCAAGATATCGCCTTCCGATATTTCGTTTATACGTCTGTTGCTTCCAAAAGTATCCGTTTCGCAGATATAGCCTACAACAGAATAGTATCGTTCACGTCCTTTCGGATTTGATACATTAACTATTTCATGTTGCGATCCATAAAGCATGGGTCTGATTAAATGATTAAATCCAGAATCTACGCTCGCAAACACTGTTGAGGTGGTTTGTTTCACCACATTTACTTTTGCTAAAAAGAAACCAGCTTCACTTACCAAAAATTTTCCAGGCTCAAAAGCTAAAGTAAGTTCTTTGCCGTATTCTGCGCAGAATTCGTTAAAACGGGTCGTTAATTTCTTACCCAGTTCTTCAACATTAGTCTCGATATCCCCAGGTTTGTACGGTACTTTAAATCCGCTACCAAAGTCAATAAAGTCTAGGTCTTTAAAGTTTTTAGCGGTCTCAAAAAGAATTTCCGAAGCATATAGAAAAACATCAATATCTAGAATATCACTACCTGTATGCATGTGTATTCCGTTGATATTCATTTTTGTGAGTTCCACAATGCGCAATAAATGCGGTATTTGATGTATGCTGATCCCGAATTTTGAATCTATATGTCCAACGGAAATATTTGAATTGCCGCCTGCCATTACATGTGGATTAATACGAATGCATACAGGCACATCTGGATGCTTGCTTCCAAACTGTTCCAAAACCGAAAGATTATCGATGTTAATCTGCACTCCTAATGTGGCCGCTTCTTCAATTTCTTCTAATGACACCCCGTTTGGGGTATAGATAATTGATTCTGGTTTAAAACCAGCTAAAAGCCCCAGTTGTACCTCTTGAATGGATACCGTATCAAGCCCACTTCCTAAACTATTCATCAATCGTAAAATAGAAATGTTAGAAAGTGCTTTTGCTGCATAGTTCAATCTTAGTTGCCCAACACCTTTAAACGCATCGGTTAGTCGTTTAAATTGCGAACTTATCTTTTCAGCATCATACACATAGACCGGAGCTCCATGAGTTTTTGTTATTTTAAATAAATCTGCGGACTTCATACCTTCTTTCTGTTTTTGATAAAATTAAATTTCGAGCAACTAAAAAGCAAAATTAATTCACAAAAATAAATAAACACAACAATTTGTTATAAAAATAACAATAATTAGAATTGTAGTTTTTAACCTATGTTCTTATTTTTAGCAAAAATATTCAAGCCATGCAACTGCCGTTATTTCCGTTACAATCTGTTTTTTTTCCGGGGGAAACCGTACCTCTTCATATTTTTGAGGATCGTTACAAACAATTGATCAATGATTGCAGGGCAGAAGCCATGACTTTTGGTATTCCCGTTTACATCAACGACAAATTGGAATATGGCGTTGAGGTTCAACTAGTAGAGGTGGTAACCACTTATGAAGGCGGGGAGATGGATGTTACCTGTGTGGCAAGGCAGGTCTTTAAGGTACTCACTTTTGATAATGAAATGGACGGTAAGCCCTATGCTGGTGGTACGGTGGAGTTTTTGGAATCACATTATGACGCCGATGAAGATTTGCGTCAAGAAGTATTGGGTAAAATTGAAGAGTTATACGATTTAATGGCGGTTCAACTTCCACAAATAGCTATAGATAAGTTTAATAGTTATGCTTTTGCCCATAAAATGGGATTGTCCTTTGAACAAGAATACGAGCTGCTGCAACTTACCAATGAAACCAAAAGGCTAAACTATATTAGAGAGCATTTAGATACTACAATAACTGTTTTAAATCAAATAAATAGAACCAAGGCCGTAATTGAGATGAACGGACACTTTAAAAACTTTGATCCATTAGATTTTGAAGACTTCAAGGTGAACTAGTTTAGCTCTTGGTCAAATACACAACTATTAATTGTTAATTGTAAAAGTGGTTTCCTATTTTTGTGCCACAATTAAAACAGTACTCGTCATATGAATCTTCACGAATATCAGGGAAAAGAAATTTTAGCAAGTTTTGGTGTTAGAATCCAACGTGGAATTGTAGCCCATAATGCAAAAGAAGCTGTTGATGCGGCGAAACAGCTAACGCAAGAAACAGGCACAGGTTGGCATGTAATAAAGGCACAAGTTCATGCAGGCGGTCGCGGAAAAGGTGGTGGTGTCAAGTTGGCAAAAAACCTGAAAGAAGTTGAAGAACTTGCGGGAAGTATCATAGGAATGAACCTAGTCACTCCTCAGACCAGTGCCGAAGGTAAAAAAGTGCATCAAGTTTTGATTGCTGAAGATGTATATTATCCCGGCGATAGTGAAACGAATGAATTTTATATGTCGGTGTTATTAAATCGTGCAACGGGCAGAAATATGATTATGTATTCTACAGAAGGTGGAATGGATATCGAAGAAGTTGCAGAGAAGACGCCACACTTAATATATACAGAAGAAATTGACCCTGCTACCGGACTTTTAGGTTTTCAAGCTAGAAAGATTGCCTTCAACCTAGGGCTTTCAGGTACTGCTTTTAAAGAAATGACAAAATTCGTTGCTTCTTTATATAGGGCATATGTAGAAAGTGATTCTAGTATGTTTGAAATAAATCCAGTTTTAAAAACGTCTGATGACAAAATCATGGCGGTTGATGCTAAGGTTTCAATAGATGATAATGCATTGTATCGCAGAAAGCAGTACGCAGAAATGCGAGACCTGCGTGAAGAAAACCCAATTGAAGTAGAAGCACGTGCTGTAGGATTAAATTATGTTGATTTAGATGGAAATGTGGGTTGTATGGTCAACGGAGCTGGTTTGGCAATGGCCACTATGGATTTAATTAAAATGGCCGGGGGCGAACCTGCAAACTTCTTGGATGTTGGTGGAACAGCTGACGCAAAAAGAGTTGAAGAGGCTTTTAGAATTATTTTAAAAGACCCTAACGTTAAGGCCATATTAATAAATATTTTTGGTGGAATTGTACGTTGTGATAGGGTCGCTCAAGGCGTGGTAGATGCGTATAAGAATATGGGTGATTCCATAAAAGTACCGATTATAGTGAGATTGCAAGGTACCAATGCTGAGCTGGCCAAAGAGATTATAGATAATTCTGGTTTAGCCGTGCATTCTGCGGTTCAGTTTCAAGAGGCGGCAGATAAAGTAAAAGCTGTTCTGAGCTAAGACAGGATGAAATTATAGGATTTTAAAAAGGGTGAAGCCAATTGGCTTCACCCTTTTTATTTCTTTAAAATTCTGTTAAAATCATTTTTTATTGTAACAATCACAATCTTAGGGAGTCTCTTATGTATATTCATCAATTTTATTAATCACAAAAAACGAAATTATCATGAGAAAAATTAGTCTAGTACTAGTAGCAGCTTTGTTGCTTTTAGTTAGTAATGTTGTAGCGAATGACTACAACCCAGAAAACCCTACAAAAAGAATATCATTTCAAATTCACAAGATGTTAAAGGATAATAACTTTGATATCAATGACGATTTAACAGCCGATGTAAAATTCATCATTAATGACGAAGGCGAAATCGTGGTTTTATCGGTGACCACATCTAATGAAACACTTGAAGGTTTCGTTAAAGGAAGACTTAACTACAAAAAAGTAGACAATGCCCAAGAGGGTAGAGTTTATACGGTTCCTGTCAGAATCGAAGCATAACATACTGTAGTTATTTGAATTAGCTAGAAAATCCCAAGGAAACTTGGGATTTTTTTATACTAAATAGGCGCTACATGGAGTTATAATGTAGAATTGGCTGTAAATATGAGTACCTACCAAGAAAAATTGAGTATACTTTCAGAGATGATTGCCTTTGCACGCGTGGGTAAAACCATAAAACGATCCGAGTATGATTTTTTGATTGGCGTCTCTAAAAAACTTGGTGTTGATAAAAAAGCCTTTGAAGAATTACTACATCAAAAGGTTGAAAAGAAAATACTCAAAAGTCAAATTGATAGAATAGTTCAGTTTCATCGCTTGTTACTTTTAATGAATATCGATAAACGTCAAACAAAGACTGAAATTACAAGATTGCACAATATTGGTCTAAAAATGGGCCTACCGCCATCAGCTATTGATCAGGTGCTAGAAGTAATGCACAAGTACCCAGACAACATAGTTCCTTCTAAAGTTCTAATCGACATATTCAAAGCACATTACAATTAAAAAAGTGACATATTGTCATTATTAATCATGTTGATAGCGTCATAATGGCACTATAATAATGTTGGTACATAATTTGTCCTTTGCTGTGTGAAAGTTTAACTAAAAATAAAATCACATGAGTATAGTAAAGAGAAACAATATGTTATTTCCGGCATTAATGAACGATATTTTTAAACCAGATTGGTTTGGAGGAATGGAAAATTTAAATTCTAATGTTCCTGCTGTTAATATTTTAGAAAATGAAACTGGTTTTGAACTAGAACTTGCCATTCCTGGTTTTAAGAAGGACGATTTTAATGTAGAGATCGATGATAATGTACTTACCATATCATCAGAATTGAAATCTGAAAAAGAAAATAACGAGGACAATTATACGAGAAGAGAATTCTCATACACCTCTTTTAAAAGAGCATTTACTTTACCTGAAACTATTGATGAGGCTAAGATAAATGCAAATTACGAGAATGGTATTTTACGATTATCATTGCCTAAAAAAGAGGAAGCTTTACCAAAACCAAAACGTTTAATAGAAATAGCATAAAGAGCTTACAAAGCTATTTGGCTTTGTGATGGTTTGTTTAGTTGGTTAGTTGAAAAAGTACTGTTCGTTAGAACAGTACTTTTTTGTTTAAGTGTAGTTTTTAATGATATATTAGAGTTTTAATATTTACAAACATGAGTAATCTTAGATTTTCTTTATCAATATTCTTTGTATGTATGTTTTTAGTGACTACTGCACAAAATAGACCAGCAGAAGTTTTTCTTAAAGATGGAACTGTTCTTAAAGGGCTAGGTAAGCTTACTGCAAGTAATCAGGTTAGATTTAGAACATCTAGAAAATCTGAAAAACAGCTTTTTTCTTTTGCAGATGTCGATACCTTAAAGGTGTTTTATGACAACGAACCAACAATTTATGTCAGTGTAAAGGTTAAAGATAGAAAAGAGACTATGGTATTGGAAGTTTCTCAAGCAGGAAAAAATGTAGTTCTTTATACTTTGGAATCTCAAGGATATATGGTGAGTCCGATGGGAGCGGGAGGAATGCCAATGGGAGGTAGTTTTTATAGTATTTCAAATTCTTACGTTCGTAAAACGGATGAAGAGGAAGCAGCTCATTTAGGCTCTAATCAACTATTTACAAAGAATTTTAAAAAAGCTGCTGCAAATTATTTTAATGATTGTCCACAGCTCGTTCAAAAAATAACTTCCAAAGAGTTAAAGAAGAGAGATTTAGGAGAAATTATTAAGTTTTATAATGAATCTTGTGATTAATTTTATTCTTTTTCTTGCAGCATTTTTATTTCATCTCGCAGCTTGGCGGCTTCCATAAAATTCAATTCTTTAGCCGCTTTTTCCATAGCTTTTCGCTTATCGCGAATCATTTTTTCTTTTTGATCTGGGGTAAGATATTCTAAATCAGGTTCAGCAGCTCGGAGTTCTTCTTTTTGAAAATGATAAGTTGAGACTGAATTTTTTGCCAAGGCACTATCTAAACTTTTATTTAATGCTTTAGGTACTAGATTGTGTTTTGTATTGTAAGCAATCTGTTTTTCACGGCGGTAATTGGTTTCATCTATTGTTTTTTGCATACTGTCCGTTATTTTATCAGCATACATTATGGCCAGTCCATTCAGGTTACGTGCAGCCCGACCAACGGTTTGTGTTAGCGAACGATTACTTCGTAAAAAACCTTCTTTGTCCGCATCTAAAATTGCTACCAAAGATACTTCGGGCAAATCCAAGCCTTCTCTTAAAAGGTTGACTCCAATAAGAACATCAAAAATTCCTTTTCTTAAATCCTGCATAATTTCTACACGTTCCAAGGTGTCAACATCACTATGAATGTAACGGCAACGGACATCTATTCTAGAAAGGTATTTAGTCAATTCTTCAGCCATACGTTTCGTTAAGGTAGTAACCAAAGTACGTTCATCCAATTCTACACGTTTTTGAATTTCTTCGATCAAATCATCAATCTGATTTAAACTAGGTCTGACTTCAATAATTGGATCTAACAATCCTGTGGGGCGTATTACTTGTTCTACATACACGCCTTCACTTAATTGTAGCTCATAATCTGCAGGAGTTGCGCTTACGTAAACAGCTTGATTTTGGAGTGCTTCGAATTCCTCAAATTTTAAGGGTCTATTATCCATTGCGGCAGGAAGTCTAAACCCATACTCCACCAAATTTTCTTTTCTAGAGCGGTCTCCACCATACATTGCATGTACCTGAGGAATGGTAACATGGCTCTCATCGATTACCATTAGATAATCATCTGGGAAATAGTCGAGCAAGCAAAAAGGTCTTGTTCCTGGATCCCTTCCATCTAAATATCTAGAGTAGTTTTCAATACCGGAACAATACCCTAATTCACGAATCATTTCAAGGTCAAAATTAGTTCGTTCTTCCAAACGTTTGGCTTCCAATGGTCGACCGATTTCCTTAAAGTAGTCAATCTGTTTAACCAAGTCATCTTGTATTTGATGTATCGCATTTTGTAAAACATCCGGTGATGTTACAAACATATTGGCCGGGTAAATATTTAGGTTTTCGTAAACTTCAATAACGTTATTGTTAAACGGGTCCAAAGCCTCAATTTCTTCAATTTCATCACCAAAAAAATGGATTCTAAATGCATGGTCCGCATAACCTGGGAAAACATCCACAACGTCGCCCTTTACCCTGAAATTTCCATTTCTGAAATCAGCTGTTGTGCGCGAGTATAGACTTTGAACTAACTGATGTAGAAACTTGGTTCTGGAAATTACCTGGTCTCTATGAATGGAGATTACATTTTTTTGAAATTCTACAGGATTGCCAATTCCGTATAAGCACGATACCGATGCAACTACCAATACATCCCTTCTTCCTGATAAGAGCGAAGAAGTAGTGCTAAGACGGAGCTTTTCGATGTCCTCATTGATAGATAAATCTTTTTCTATATAGGTTCCGCTTGTCGGAATGTAGACCTCGGGTTGGTAATAATCATAGTACGAAACAAAATATTCAATAGCATTTTCAGGAAAAAACTGTTTAAATTCTGAGTAAAGCTGGGCGGCAAGGGTTTTGTTATGTGCCAAAACCAATGTGGGCCGCTGAACCTCCTCCACAAGATTTGCAACTGTAAAAGTCTTACCTGATCCGGTAACCCCCAATAAGGTCTGATGCTTGTCTTTCGCACGAACCCCATCAGCAAGTTGCTTTATGGCTTGAGGTTGATCCCCTGTAGGTTTAAAATCTGAAACTACCTTAAACTTCATATGGTAAAAATACTAAAGGGATGAAGGAAAAGAAGAAGGTTCTACTATCTTTTTAAGGTAAAAAATCCTTGTATTTCGCGTTGGGTATCATCCACGGCCTTGAACCAATATCCTCCGGAAGGGAGTGGTCTTCCATTAAAAGTACCATCCCATCCAATAGACTTAGGATCTACTTGTGCCAAGAATTGACCGTAACGGTCATAGATTCGGATGGTTAAAAGAAATACCTCTTCAGAATTAGGGGGCTGGGAAAATTGCCAAAAATCGTTTATAGTATCGCCATTTGGGGTGAAAAATTTTGGAAATCCATCCCTTATGGAATCACTTTTTATTTCTTCAGATACAGTGCAATTTTCTTCATTTATGTCTCTAACGTAGACTGTGTTATCACCCAATGGAGCGTTCCGAAAAACATTACTAATTTGATAAGGTCCATTAATGTCATTTAGGGCAAATTCATATTGACTATCTCCAGTAACCGTTAAGGTAAGTATAAGACTATCTTCATTTCGTTCAACATTGACATTTTCGATAAGTGGACCAGGTATGACTTGAACTTGAAATTCTTTTGAAGTAGTACAGGGAATAGCATTACCATCTGGATCTGCAAAATTGCTAACCTCCAACCTGTAAAAGCCACCTTCAGAAATTTCAACTTCTTGTGTATTTGAAATTACGGCTATTTCGGTGCCAATTGAAGTTGTACTTACCCATCTATAGTTTTCCGCATTCACATCTGTAGTTAAATTGAAAGATGGTGAGTTTTCACAAATATTAAATGTATTTGGAAAATCAAATTCTGGAAACAATGTAATGAATTCGGCGGTTAGCCTATCTAAAAATGGTCCACACCCTATTGCAGTAGAGAAGCTTTCTTGTCCACAATTTATAGCCTCACCCAATTCATTATATGGAGTTATTGTCACGAATATAGTTCGGTTTGGTTCAAAATCTAATACTAAAGTACTGTTGGTTGAAAAATTTCCATTATCGAGAATATTTTTATCCTCAGGAGTCGTTCCAATAGAGACAAGATACCCTGTAGCACCAGGTACTTCTGTCCATTCTAATATTGGAGTTAATGGCACATCGCTATCTCCATTTCTAGGTGATATTAGAGTCGCACACCCCAAATTAACTACAATCTCTGCTGTAGTAAATGTTTGTATACTACAATTTGTAGTCATCCCGATTCGGTTCAAAGCAATTATTTCTACGAATATTTCGGTATTGGTTGGAAGATTAGCAGGGGGATTATAAGTTAAAATATTTCCAACAGGGATATTATCGGCGATATCGGTACCTCCTAAAGTTGTGCCTATGGACAAAATATATGACGTCGCTCTTGCGCTATAATTCCACGTAATGTTTGTACCAGCGTTCACTTCAATAGCCCCATTTAATGGCCTGTTCAGTGTAGTGCATTCCGGGGTTTCCGAAAAATTCTCTGTAGTAAAAGATAGACTAGTACAAATAATATCGTCAAGATTATCAAAGAAAAACAATGTTATTGTAACATATATCTCAGTATTTTCTGGCAAGCCAAGTGGAGGAGTAAAAAAAGTTGCACTACCCACCAAACGATTTGAAATTATATCATCACCTCCGGGAGTAGTTCCCAATGAAATTCTATAACCCGGAACACCAGCAACCTCCTCCCACACTATTGTAGATTCTACTGGTACGTTGGTCTGACCGGCAACTGGATTTAGTAGGGCGGGGCAGGATTGAGCAAAAGTTCGTCCAATACCTAAGACAGTGATTATAAGAAGCAATTTTTTTAACATTTGATACAAACCAAACTCTTTAATTTACAAAAAATACCGATCTAAATTATCTTTTTAACGCAAAGTGCCCTTTAAATATCCGTCCATCTTCCAAGGTGGTTCTAAACCAATAATCGGCTTCAGGTAGGGGATTATTATTATAAGTACCATCCCAGCCTTTAGAAGTTACATTAAATAGCGCAACTAAGTTTCCATATCTATTGAAAATGGAAATCGTACTATTCGGTTGAAATTCTGAATTTAGACCAATGATTTGCCAAGAATCATGAATTCCATCGCCGTTTGGCGTAAAAAACTTTGGGTAACCAACAACAGAAATTAAATCTTCAGTGATACCACAATTATTTTTGTCTTGAATAAAAATTGAAAAGATTCCCGGTTGAACATCTGTGAAAATATTCGAATCTTGATAGTTCGTTCCGTCCAATGAGAATTCATAATCACCCTCACCTGAAACTATAATTTCTACAATATTATTATCGGAAATATCTTGAATATTAATGTTGTCAATTATGGCTTTATTCGAGGGTAATACCTCAAAACGTTTGGCAAACGTACATTCATAAACCGCTCCTCCTAAAACATACTTATATCCTATTTCCAATTCATATAATCCAATACTATTAATTGAAAGTTCTCTTGCATTACTTAGCTCAAAAGATGAACTAGCATTCACCTGTCTCCATCTATAAAGATCAAACCCATCAGGTGCTGTAATTATTTCAGGAGGACCATCGGTACAGAACAGCATTTGCTCGGGAAAATCAAATTTTGGAGTTGGATTAATTACTAATTCTACTTCTAAGGTATTTACACATTGATTGTTATTTTCTATTCTGGCATACACAGTGTTCGGCTCACTATTGTAAACTGTGGAAATTGGTTCTATTTCAAGCGACGCGTTGTTTCTGTTTTCATAAAAAGACACTTCAAAGTTTTCTAAGGTAACCGTATCAATGGCATCCAATAGATTAAAATTGCCATTTAGAATTAAATCATTTGGGTTTTCATCACAGGTATAAAGTGTTCTCTTACTATCATTACTTGTAAGCGTTGGAATAACTTCTAGATTAAGTTCACCAAGGCTTTCACAACCGTATTCATTGATTTTCTTATAGTATATAGTGCTGGTGAATGGATTTGTATTTAGATACCCTATCGGCTCTTGTATAAAATTATTATTCTCACTATCGGTTAAAGTTTCATAGAAAAAATAAGAATGATTATCGATGATAATCTGTTCAAGGTTAAAAGTAGTAATTCCGTCTTGAGAGTCAATTTCATCGATATCACATTGTGATAAAAATATTGTCGGAGTTTCTGGTAGTTTGTTAACTGAAATCAAAGCCTCGCCAATAATCGGGCATGTATTGATGTCAGGTAAAATTATTTCTAGGCTATACCTACCAGAATCATCAGGGAGTGCGGAATTTATTTGCAGAGTAGCACCAGTATTTGAAATCGGTATACCATCTTTTTGCCAGTTGTAAGTAGCTTCAGCGATTAGCTCCGCTTCAAGAACAAAGCCTTCATTTACGCAAATGGATAAGGTATTGCTTTTTGTTCCATCTGTATTTTTAACCAGGGAGGTTTTATCAAAAAACGATTGTATAAAAGGCGGTAAGCCTTGCGTACCATTTCGCCCATTAAGAGTAATGGCATTGTGTAGGTAATTTGCAGCTGTTCCTTTTTCATCAGGATTTTGAATAACTCCTAAATTTGGGGTGCCTCTAAAATAGTTTTCGGCTATGGTCCTATAAATTCTGCCATCTGATCCCAGTTGCAGGGCCCCACGAAATATTGGTCTTTCATCGATTATGATTTGAGAACCTTCAACATCATTTTGTGAAATGTCAAATTGAACAAGAGATGATGTATGTGTGCCAACTTCGCTTGCAGGAGCATTGTTTGATGAATGTACATATAAAAATTGCTGATTTGGGGAAAACTCTACCCCATAAGGAAATGGATTATCGCCGTTTATTGAAAGTACTAGTTGATTTGAAACAACACCGACCTCTTTATCAAAGTCATATAAAAATAGACCATTGTTAGAATTAGCACTTACAAGTTTACTTCCATCCGCATTAAATTTCATGGAACCTCTTGCATCACCTATTTCAATATCGAAACTACTCCTTATAGAATTTTTTTCTACCCCCGAAGTATTAACTTCGAATGCATGGTAGGTATTATAGGGAGCTTCGGAGCCATTTTCTGTCGAAAAGGCCATAACCCAAATCGACTGCTCAAAACAGTCTTTTACAACTGCTGTGATTTTTTCTGAACAATGGTCGAGCAACCTTACATTTTTTTCTACTACTTCACCACTCCCATTATTCAAAGTCATGTCAACTAAAGAATAGTTGAGTCCGCGATCTGGATCGTTCTCTGCAATAGAAGTGTCAACGGTAAAAATATAAAGTTTTTCAGGGTCTTGAGGTTTTGGAACAATAATGGCTGATTGCGTACTGGAAGGGTCTCCATAGAGCCCATTGCCATTCACCATTACCTCATGGTTTTTAGTGTATACCGTTATGCCATCTGTGTAAAATAGTAAATCTCCAAAGCTATCGGATATCGACGCACAGCCTTCAAAAGTGTCTATTTGCCCATCTGTCAAGGGTACTACGGTACCATCATTTTGAAACTGTATGCCCGCCTTGTTTCCAAAATACCAATTTGAAGTTTCTCCTTGAGCTAGTAACAGCACCGGAAAAAAGGTTAGTATTAGTATCCAAGTGTTTCTTTGAGACATCTTTGAGCATATGCAAAAAGCAATATACTACAAATCTCTTTTCTTTAACAGGGCATAGGACAAATAGATGAAAATTGCTGTCCAAGCGAGCACTATAAGTATCTCATACCAATGAACGCCATAATTAAGTGTAATTTTTTCACCAACCTGGTCGGCTACGGTTTGTACGGCTTCCAATCGGGTAATAGGTTCTTTTATCAGATTGAACATGGATTGTAACGGAAAGAAACCCATTATGGTGTCAGTGGTATCGGCATCGAATAGTTTCCATCTGATTAAACCTCGTGTAATACCTTCTAATATTTGCCAAATTATTAAGAAGCCAAGGGCAAATGCTGATCGTTTTACAAATATTCCAAGAAAAAGACAGAAAGAAAAGAAGCCCATTAACTTTATGAAAAAGGCAAAAACAAATTCTAAATCTGAAAATATTATCGATAGTTCGTTGAAATCAGAATAAATCAAACCCAATATAAGTGATACAACGAATACAAAAACTGTAGATATCAACGAAAAAGAAACAACCGTTAAAAACTTGGATAGGATAAATTCTTTTTTGGAGAGACCGTCTATTAAGTTCTGTTTTATGGTCTTGTTACTGTATTCGTTCGCCATCATAGATACTATGATAATGGCAAGAAATAGTTTAAAGAAGGCCGTTACAAAAGTGTTGAAATGCCAGATGTATGGAAAGTTGAAAATACCTATTTCGGCCAAATGAAATTTTATAGGCCCAATATCAAACTTTATAGCTGCTACTAAAGCAATCGATGTCAAAAGAACAAAATAGGATATGATCAGAACTTTACTAGCCCTATTGTTCCAAAGTTTTATAAATTCTATCTGTAATAATCGTACCATGGCTAGTTAGTTGTTTTTGGTTAGTGTCAAAAATTGTTCTTCTAAACTTTCTTTGCGTTTTACAAGGTGTGAAAGCACTAAACCTTTTTCAAACAACACTTTGTTTAATTCTTCAGCATTCATCTCTTCTTTTAAATATGCTGTAAGAATTCCATTGTTAGCTTCTATTTTACCAAAACTTGCATTTTTTTCCAAAAGCGATTTTAATGCTTCCATATTATTAGTTCTTAACTCAAAAAAGCCATGACTTGCAAGCATACCATCAACTGGACCAGAATACAATTTTTCTCCTTTTCTGAGAATAACGACATGGCTACAAACCTTTTCTACCTCATCTAAAAGATGTGAGGCCAACAAAATAGTAGTCCCTTGCGAGGCTATTTTTTGAATGATTTCTCTAATCTGATGAATTCCCTGAGGGTCCAATCCATTAGTGGGTTCATCCAATATTAAAATTTCAGGATCATTCAATAGGGCAGAAGCAATGGCCAGACGTTGTTTCATACCTAAAGAATATGTTTTAAACTTGCTGTTCTTTCTATCTAAAAGGCCAACCAATTCTAATTTTTCAAGAATTTTATCTTGAGAAACCTCTTTGATTTTACAAACCAATTTTAGGTTTTGCTCTGCGGTCATGTAAGGGTAAAAGTTAGGCCGTTCAATAATGGCCCCAACTTTTTTCAAAGCTTCATGGGTTGAGGTATTGCCATCAAACCAACTAAATTCTCCTGCTGTTCTATTGACCACATTTAAAATAATGCCCAAAGTTGTTGATTTACCACTTCCATTTGGGCCTAGAATGCCATAGACATTACCTTTTTCGATGGTAAACGAAAGGTTTTTCACAGCGGTTAAATAGCCAAATTTCTTGGTAAGGTTAGTTACGGTTAGTATTGTTTCCAAGTTGGAATTCGTTTTTGATTGTTATACTAACTTGACGAACAATGAGGTGAAATGTTACAAAAAGGAGTGAAAAGAATATTTACGCAATAGATACAGTAAAATAAAAAAGCCCAATCAGCTATGCTAATTTGGGCTTTTTTGAATTTTTATTATCTGTAAAGGGTGAAGTGCCCAACAAATTCGCGTTGATCATTTTCACCATGTAATTTTATCAAATACCAGTAATCTCCGGTCGGTAAATCATAATCATTATACAAACCATCCCAACCTTCTTCATTGTCGGGTAGTTCGTATACTTGTCTACCATATCTATCATAGACTTTAATAAAAATATTCGGGAACTGCTCAATATTTCTAGGAAGCCAAAGGTCGTTGGTTCCGTCACCATCAGGTGTAAAGAAAGTAGGTATTTCAATATCGATGAACTCCATGAAAATAGTGGTGATAGATTCACATCCATTTGCATCAACTACCCTTACTGTATAGGTATCTGTAGCGGTGATATAGAATTTATTATCATTCCCGTTATCGACATCCTTGAAATAATAAGTATATCCTTGCCTTCCACCTTCAACGAGTGCCGTAATTTCGTTTATATCTTGCTGTTCAGCAACGATTTGAAGTGGTAAGAACGCTTCTACCTCAAAAGTTACGGTATTTATACAACCGTTGGCATGGGCAATGGTGACATAGTGTTCACCGGGAGCCATTCCTTCAAAATTTGGTTCTAATACCATATTGTTCGGGTCATCGGTATCCAAACCGTAAAGTAGTGATGATGTTACCGACGGGTCCTCAAAAGTAAGTTCCAATCGGTTGGTAGGGGTATCTCCCGAACATTCGTAAATCACTTCTGGGACAACATTTAAATTCGCCCCAGCTTCAATTTCTACGATTTCATTGGTAGAACAACCCATTGCATCTCTCACAAAAACTACATAGGTTCCATTTGGAAGACCTTCATAAGTTATTCTGCCTTCTTCAAAATCACTATCGCTATTGCTATTTAAACTTGTACTGTAAGGTGCTGTGCCCCCTACAATAGCGACGGTAATGGTTCCATCCTCATCTCCTACGCAGATTTCTGGAGTAGAAGTATATGTCATTTCTAAGGTATCCGGCTCGGTAATAGTAAATTCAACAAGTTCAAAACAACCATTTCTGTCCTGTGCTATAACTTGATAATCACCAGGGGCTAACTCATCAAAACTGTTTTCGTCTCTAAATTGATTTAAGTTAGGTGAAATAGCGAACTGATAATCTCCAGACCCACCTTGTACGTCGACCAAAATACTTCCGTCATTTGCTCCATTACAGGTAATATCCGTTATGGTCGGATTTACAATAAGTGGCGATGGTTCATCAACACGAATTTCCATGGAAGTAGTCTCACAATCCTCACTTTGTACGCTCACAAAATAGGTGCCTTGTGGTAAATCTGTGAAAGTACCTGAAGTTTGATATGGTCTTATTTCTGTGACCAACGCGGCATCGGCAAACAATCCATATTGATAGTTTCCTAATCCGCCATCAGCTATTGCCTCAATCAATGCTGTACTTTCACCATTACAATTAATTACCGCTGCAGTAGTATCCAAGGTCAATGTTAACGGTTCGATAGGATCTATTACAATCTCATTCGAAATTGTTGAAATACAATTGAACCCATCCCTTATATAATATTGATATGCCCCTGCAGTAACATTTTGGAACAAGTGGGTATTTGGGCCATTTATTTCATTCATTGCATTGAAGTTGCTTCCATCAACACTCCATTCATATGGTGCTGTTCCACCCATTGCCGTGAGCTCTAAACTAGCATCATTACTACAACTTAAAGAAGCTGTGGTCAATAGCATACCATTTGTTTCAATAGGTTCAACGATTTGAACGATGGCGGATTCAAAAGTGCAATTAATAGCGTCAATAACACTAATACTATAAAAACCACCATCTAAATTATCAAATGAACTTGAGGTTTGTGAGGTAGAACTCTGCATCAAATTACTACCGCTGCCATCATCATATTTGTTCAATATAAATCTATAGGTGGTGCTTATATTTCTTGGGTCCAAATTAATGGAAACCGTACCATCATTATCCCCTTGACAAACCAAGTCTGTTGCGGTAATGGTACCAGAAATAGGGTCTGGTAACAATAGTTCAAAAGCATTGGTGAAATTAGTAGTACACCCTAAAGCGTCCGTTATTGAAACATTATATTGTGCTGCGGACAAATTTTCAAAAATATGTCCGTTGACACTTGTTATAGTAACAGGAGTGCCAGTTGTATTATTTGTCAATGTTATATTGTAAGGAGCTTGTCCACCAAGTGGATTAATAGTAGCGCTACCTTGATTATTTGTACAACCAACATCGATTAAATCAATTGTGCCCAAGGTAATTGCTGCACTTGGAGTTGTAATGGTTACCACTCTTTCTTGAGCACATTCAGGATTGGCAGCCTGTACAACGCGTATTATGAAACTACCTCCGGAAACGGATATTGCAGCAGTTGTTCCTGAACCGGTAAAGGTTCCTTCGTCATCAGTTCTTGTGGTCGACGAACCATCGGTATTCAAAACCTCCCATTCGTAATCACCGGTGTAAGTACTGTCTGAGAAAGTTAATTCTATACTGCCATCTTCATCAAAACAAACTACATCTGCTAATTTATTAACAGTTACATCAAAGGTGTTCGGATCTACTATGTTATGTGTAATGATTGTCTCGCAACCAGTGCTAAGGTTAGTTACGGCAAAGCTATAAGAACCGGGTTGTAAATCGGTAAATACATTAGAGGTCTGAACAGTTCCGCTGGACAACATTCTGAACTCGTAGTTACTCGGGTGAGAGGTGTGATTGGTAATTGAGCCTACAACAGCTATGCTAATATCTTCACCGCCATTTGAACAGGATATGGCATCATCAATTAGTATTGAAGCCGATTGTAACTCATCAAAAGGATTTATTGTTGCCGTCGTAGTGCCAGCACAACCATTGGTGTCATAAACATTAATGGTATAAACACCACCTGCAAAATCCGTCTCAACAAAGGTGGCATTAGGACCTGTTTGAACAATCACCGGAGCTTCTACGGCCACAGTATTTGGGTCGTCCTCTTCTATAAATTCATATCGCACGTAAGTTCCGCTACCTCCTTGAACAAGTGGAGCAATATCATTGATAGTAATAGATACATTGTTCGAGTTATTACCAGATGAACAACCAAATTCAACAATTGTCGGAGCGGGTACGGTAATTGCCGTGGGTTCCGATAAGGTTATGGAAGCACTGTCAACGCTACAATTATTGGTTGTAACATCACCAGTGACAGTGATAATGTAGCCAGCAGTGGTAGTCGTAGGGGCCAATCCGGTAAAAGTTGCCGAAGTGGCCGAAGTACTTGTTGGTGCTATATTTACTAACGCTCCATCCATTGATGTAATCTCAAAATCATAAGGGGCCCCAGCATTATTTGCTGTTGAAATAGTTATAGTACCATCATTGTTACCAATACAGGTGATATCTGTGGTGACAATGGTAGGGTCTATAATCGGTTCAACTCTATTAGGTACATTTATCACAAATGTTCTATTACAAGCTGTTGAACTTGGGGTGTTAGTATCGTAAATAGTTATAGTGTAATCACCAGGTAATGGGGCTTGATAGTCAAAGCTATTACTAGGTGTCGCAGTTTGCGCTACCGGTGTTGCACCGGCAGTATTTGTTATGCTGTATTGGTGATTTCCTGAACCATCTAACACTTCAATATTGATAATAGCTTCAGGATTAGAGGTACAATCTAATAATTTCGTTAGAGAAGCACTTGCAGACAGCACAGGGTCAACAACAAATGCCGATTGAGAATTTGTACATCCATTACCATCAATCACATATATGTCGTAGGAACCTGGAGTAACGTTTGTAAATACACCTCCATTATCTTCAAAAGTAGTCGGGGCCGGGTTTCCATTTGCTACCATTGCATAACGTAGGTTACCTGCTGCCGAAGCACCTGAAGCTGTTACCGTAATAGGTGACTCACAATTATCTTGAGATACGCTTAAAGTAGGATTCGGAGATAAGGTTAAGGCAACCGTATTTAATACTAGAGGGCAACTATACTGGTCGTATAGTGTAACGGTATAATTACCAGCTGGGGAGTTCACAGGAATTTGCACAGGATTATTAGTTGTGCCTGTTAAAGCGGTAAACCCTGCAGGTCCGTTAACATCATAAGTGTAAGGAGCCCCTCCGCCTCCAGAGATTCCATTTATCGAAATTAAACCTGGTAGATTACATGAAATATTTCGTGTTACGACTGCGGTTCCGGCAAGTGGTGCCAGTTCTGGTACATAGGCATTTTCACTTGCGCCACGACAAGAGTCTACGTTAGATCCATCTACCTGAACAATATCGATGTAATACTCACCTTCTGAAAGAGGAACGGTAGTTGTAATAGAATTGTTGTATGCTACATTTATGGCAGTCGCTCCGCCACCGCTTACTTCAATAGGTGTAGCATTGCCAAGCTCATAAATTTCCCATCTCATATTTGGATGAGAGGTAGTCGGATTTAAGTTAAATGTTATTGCTCCGTTTGCGGCACTATTACAGGTAGGTCTAATATCTGTAGTTATCTCTATAGGCAAACCAATACCAGGTATGTCATTTACATTTACATTACTCTGTCTAATACAGCCTGCACCATCCCTTACATAAAACACATAGGTTCTACCTGGAACTAGGAGTGGAACTTCAGGATATTGAGGTGTCGTAGGGTCAATATTTTGAAAGGTATGTGCTGTTCCGCTTGGTATGTTATTCACCCAAACATTAGGATCTGTAATGAAAGTATTAAAGTTGGCCGGGTCATCTGTATAAGTATAGTCATATCCACCAGTATCATCACCTTCACTACCCTCAACTGTAACGCGTAAATCATTACAACCAACAATTACGGCCGATAATGTAATATCTAAATCGTCTAGTGGGAAAGGAATGATATAACGGTCAAAATCTTTTTGACAGATAGTGCCACTTGCCAAGGTAACTCGTATAGAAGGGAAAACTTCTGTTCCAGAGAAAGTAGGGTTGGCTACGGTACCTCTTAATTCGTCTGAGCTTTGCCATGTTGTTCCACCGTCATTACTATATTCTACCGTACCTGTTGGAGTGATGACATTATCAAACTCAAAACCAAAATCGCTTTCTAAGGTACTCGTACAGTTAGCAGGTAGAATGGGCAATATGTCTGCAGTTATTTCTGTAGCGTTGTTAATGGTTACGGTTGACGATGTTATATTACAGCCATTCACATCTGTAATAGTTACTTCATAGTCGCCTACACCAATACCATTGAATGTTAGGTTTGTAGCAGAAACATTTGTATCGCTTCTGCCATAGTCTATACCGTCTCCAGTAGATAAATCCGTTAAAGTATATGTGTAGGGGGCAGTTCCACCGCCTACAGTAGCCTCAATAGAGCCAAGCCCATCAAAACATTCGGGATCTGTTGGAACCGCGTTCACAGATAGAGATGTTACTGGTGTTAAAATGATATCTTCTTGTAAAAATGAACATATTGCAGGTGAACCATTGTTGTCTTGAACGTAAACGTCATACCCACTAGGGTTTGCCGCGGCCATAGCTTCAGTAATGGTCAGGGTATTTGTAGTGCTAAATCCTGTAGGGCTTGTATTGGCCGGAACGATGGCATAAACTAAAGTGCCATTGCCACCACTAGCGTTTATGGTAATTGAGCCATCACCACAAGCACTAAGTTCTACAACAGCAACATCAACTACTAATTGAGGACTAAGAATTACGGCCTGTGCGTTTGATGTTACCGGACAACCTAATTGGTCCCTCACCTCAACATTGTAATTGCCATTGGCAAGACCCGAAAAAGTATGTGTTGTTGCCGCGGATGGAGAAGGTGTAGTCCACGGACCACCATCTAACCTAAATTCATAATTACCATTACCCGAAGTAACATTTACGACAATAGAACCATCATTATTACCTGAATAACAAGCGGTAGGTACCGTGTTAAAAGCTACTGACTGTGGACCATCGACCACAATTGCATTGTCAATAACATCAGTACAACCACTTGTATCCCTAACCCGTACAACGTAAGATTCCCCAGCTGCATTTTCAGGTACATTAAGAAATATCGCTGTATTTTGAAATGGTCTTTCTATCGAAGTAATATTATAAGAGGCCTCCGTTAGTCCGCCATCATTTATTTCTAGTTGATACGAATAGTTTGGTGTTCCACCAGAGGCAGAAGCGGTCAGGGTTGCACCATTAGTACAAGTTGCTTGAGAAGTCAATGATACCGAACTTACTACGGGAGTAGGTTCTGATAATGTCTGACTAAAAGAAACTGAGCAATTAGTACCTAGATTATCCGTAGTTCTAACATCAATATCATAATCTCCGACAGACAGTCCTGTAAGTGTTATGAGACTTGTACTTTGCGGAGCAGAAAAACCACCTCCGTTGACTTGGTACTCAAAAGAGGTATCGAAGTTCTCTACTTCAAAAGTGATGCTTCCATCATTACCCGTGTTACAAGTAATATTAGAGAATGAGGTAATAGCCCCATCAAAAGCGCGTCCATCTTCTACAACAACAGTGATATCTGTAGTTTCAGCGCAAACTTCTGGTAATTGATATGCCTGTATATCATCTAAAATCAAATCATTTCCATCATTGCTATTCACATTTGTTCTGAAAACAATGTCGATATCCGTATTAGCACCAGGATCAAATGTTATGGTTCGTTGATGCCAATCGGTATCGCCGGTATTTTTAGGAATTTCATTGGTTACTTCACTGTAAATTACAGTTCCGGTATTATCTAAAATTTCAACCAATACTTGTGGATTGTTACCAGCACCAGAAAGGTTCATTAAGTTATAGGCCCAAAAATCTAATGTAATTTCTCGGTTCGCTAAGACCTCAAGATTTCGTCTTGCCCATAGCACATTGTTAAGTTGCGGATTACCCGTATCGGAAAAAGTACTCACATCAATCGCCAAGAACCTGCCATCGGTCAAACCTGTATGATCTTGAGGGCTGGTCCAGAATGAAACAGGGTTGGTTATAAAGTTAGTTACGGTGTACTCTCCATTCACCAATATTCCTGCTGGCCCCCTATTACAATTGGTAGTTGTCCCATTTTGTGGCTCATAACAATAATCGGTTCCTATCTCGCCAATTTGAGTAGTTGGTCCAGCACCAAAATTCTCATTAAAGAGTATAGTTTGTCCTGGGGCTATTGAAGTAGTATAATCAATATTTACCGTGTAAACGCCATTAGTAACATTTTCAAAAACGTTATTTGTGGTCGGCGTATTTGGTGTTCCATCTAAAGCATACGAGTAAGTAAAATCAGAAGTATTCGATGGGTTAATAGTAATTATTCCTTCTCCGTTGCATGAATAATCTACTGTATAAGGAAAACTAGGGTCATTCACATTGGTAGGAACAGTGAAGTCCATATCAAAAGTACAACCCAAATTGTCTCTTAAAACCAATTGATATGTGCCAGGCAATAAGTTTTGTTCGCTAATCGCCCCAAAATTACTTCCTCCATCAAAACTATACTCATATGGTGCTTGGCCCCCATTAGCATTCAATATTTTCACAAGTGCCCCTGCAGGATTACAGGAAGCATCTTCAATTACCGAGGGTGATGCAGTCAATCTGAACGGTTGTACTATTTCATAATCAAAGTTTTCTACACAGTTGGTTCCATTACTTGAATCCATTACGGTAATGGTATAAAGTCCGGCTGGAAGATTCACAAACGTGTCCGCATTTTGATAGTTGGCACCACCATCTAAACTGTATTGATACGGTGATGTACCACCTGTAACGGACACCGTTAGTGAAGCGGTGGCTGAATCTGCACAAACAATACCGGAATCAGAAGCTGAAATAGACAAGCTTCCTAAATCATCTACCCGCACAGCATTTGATATTGCATAACACCCGTTACCATCTCTTACTATAAACCTATAATCACCATCTTCGTTTGGAAAGTATGCGCTAGGTGTTCCGCGATATCCAAAAAGAAAACTTGATGTTGTTTGATAATCTGAATCTGGAACCGATGCCTCATCCGCATATAATTCAACACCATCTTTACTCCATATAGCTACTTCGTAGTTAGGGCTTGGTAGGCCACCAGCAGCTGAAAGATTTACAATACCGGCATTGCAGGTAATATTTTGTGATGTAACTGCAGTTAGTGTTAATTCTGGAATAGCATCTACAGTTATTTGTTGCGAATCGAAGCAACCATCTTGGGTTCTTGTTACGACCAAATAATCTTCTGGATTAACATTTGAAAACGTATATGAGTTATCGTTTAATACGGGTTGATTGCTTGCCAAAGAACCAAGACCACCATTACTTCCATCATCTAAGCGTAGTTCATAACTGTAGTTTGGTAAAGCATTTAAGGCCTGAACAGTAATGGTACCCAATTGGTTACAGTCCTCTGGGGTAGTACTTAGGCTTACACTGAAATTTCTTTCTTGAATTCCGATATCCTCAGTTTCAAAAATACAGCTTCCGGCAATCGGAGTGTTATCACTTGGATTTAATTGTACAACTTGAACTTTATATGTGCCGTTAGTATTTATATCGAAGTTGGGCCCATTATTTGCCGAGAAGGGAACAATAATATTGTCATTTGTCGCATCAAGTAATTGAAACCCGTAACCTGCACCAACATTGGTTATTCTAATATTACCTGGTGTGCTGCATAATATGTCTGCTGAGGTGTAGTCAATATCCAATACATTTTTGAAAACATCGAAGTAAAAACGACTAAAGCATCCATTTAAGTAGTTGATAACAACTCTATATTCACCACTTTCAGTTGCTGTAAAATTATCTCCGGTTTGAAGGTTATTCCAAGCACAAGTACCATTCTTATTTGCACAATCGTCACCAGTGTCCGAGCAACTGGTCTCATCGAGTTTTTCCCATACGATACTTTGTGCATCGGTAATACCCAATTGTATGAGTGCTTCATCTGCTGAACCGCATAAAAATATTTTTGGTAATAAATCACCGTCAATTGAGCAGGTTACGATTTCGCCTTGCAAATCGTTATCAGCATTTGTATCACTATTGACCTGATTGAAATAATTGATTATTGGGTTTGTTTGGGTCGTGCCAAATCGCTCTACAGTAATACGTTCGATCAAATCTGAACATCCACTAGCGCCAGATTTTTCTACAATATAATCTCCAATATTGGTGACAAGCAATGTACTTGGATCCCCATCGGGGTCCCCGTCGTTTAAAACAGTATCAGAACCGTCTACAACACCATTTCCATTAGTGTCTAAAATCCAATTGTAGGTCGTAAATCCAGAACCTGCGGTTAAAATCGTGTTATCACCACACAACTGTACCGTTCTTGCTTGATTACAGCCAGCAAGATCGTTCGATATCGAGTTGCTTGCAATCTCAGGTGTTCGAGGGCATGCGGTTATGGAACTTGAGCCGCCCTCATCGGTAAATACCGAGGTATTGATTTCACCTTGATAAGTGGAGTAAGCTTTATTTTGTAAGGTAGATGAACAAGCAGAAACAAAATCTGAGCAATTATTGGCAATGCTTACCGTAATGACAATTTTGTATTCTGGATCACCAATTTCCACTAGATTGTCAGGTACCGTAAAAGTTATATTTTGGTTTGTTGGGTCGTAAACATGGGTAGTTCCTGGTGCATTGGTCACGTCTATATTATCTAAGGTGACATTATTGGGTAAAACATCTCTTATAGTGAAATTTACGGCATTATCGTCGCCTGTGTTTTGAAAACGAAGTACATAATTAAAGGTTTGGCCCAAGCTTACATTTTGACCATTAATATCATTTCCGCCTAAATCTTCCGAGGTATTGCCCAATAGAATTTCAGGAGCAAAAACTTGATTGTATGATGCTGCATTTACTGTTCCATCACTAGAATCTACAACAGGAGTTCCAGTGCCAAATTCGCCTCCGTCACCTCCATCTGCATTATTATCTTTATAAAATTCATTAGCATCACTACAGCCATCACCATCACTATCTAAATCTAAATGATTTGGGAAGCCATCATTATCCGTATCACAACCTGCTGTTAGTAGCGTGCCAGACATATTTGTAGGGCCCACCACGGCTTGACCAACAGTAATGGAATTATTCCCGGAGGCATTCCATGAAAAAGTACCGGCAGGTGTTGTTAAGACCATTGGTTCAAGTATGCCATTTGATGTCCTTGTTCCAAACAGTTCAAATTCACCGGATTGATTTATGACAACTCTTAATAATGGGCTCCCTTCTGAGCCAGTTAATGTATAAATTTGTGGATTTCCATCTTCCCCATATCCAAACCCATCAAGGAATGTTGCAAAATTTCCGCCCGCCCCTGTTTGAAATTGAATTTCTCCCGCAATATCGGTACCATTAAGGTTTAAGTTGAAAGAATTATCTAAACTAAAAATATCTAGGATTAGGTAATTTTCAACGGTTACTAAACTACTGGCATGACTACCTCCACCGGAAATATTGAACGCTAAGGTTTCACATTCGTCTTCATCATAAATACCATCATTATCGTCATCTAAATCTAAAATATCTTTTACTCCGTCATTATCAAAATCATTGTGAACTACAATTTTTGCGGATGGGCTATCTGCCGTCAAGTTTGTGTCGGTTTGGTCTTGGGTGTGAGTAGCCGTGTTTGTTAAACTTAGTAGCGGTAAGGTATCTATTTCATCAGCCCTAACCTCAAGTTCTAACTCAGCAACTTCGCCACCATCCAAGGTTCCGATATCCCAGGTGTTTCCACTAAAACTTCCGGTTATTGTAAAGGCATTGACTAGAGTGAGCCCTGCTGGAATGTTATCCGTAACCTGTAGGTTGGTCAAAGGACCTACACCCCAGTTTTGAACCCGAATGGTGAACGTAGCCGTTTCACCTTCCATAATTTCCGAATTATCTACCGTTTTTTCAATATGGATATCTGGGTCGCAATATAACCCAAGAATAGAGTTGCTATCGTAAGTACAAGGGCCTTTAGTACCTCTTAAAAAGTACTCGCCCGCGCCATCTGGGGAATAAATTGGACTATTAGCACCTGGAATAATTTCACCATCTTTATACCATTGAAAAGCGTCAAAATTACTATTTGTTGCCTCAAAAATTTCAGATCCAACAAAACAACCGCTACCACCTCGTATTTCTAGAGTTACCTCAGGAACGGTATCAAAACCAGAAAAATAGCCCGCTACACCTCTTGCACCATTAAATCCAAAAAAACCAACAGCCATAGGGCCTGTGGATGCAACACTGACATCTCCATTTAAATTTGGAATGTAAAAAGTCTTCCAATCGGCAGAACCGGCTACAGGATTGGAAGCCGGCAAAGTAACCGGGCCATTACCATCATTAACTATAATGTTCGCATCTGGTGTATTTACTGCGGCAATAATGGTCATGCCTCCTGTTACTGTTGTTCCTGCCATATTTCTGATATCAGGAATGTTATCCATGACATCGGGCAAAAGACAGTTTACCGGGGCAACAAAATTTAAGCCTTGTGTATATGGCGTCGTGGCGCCAGCCATACATTGATAAGCGTAAACATCTTTCGAGGTCTGTACCAGCATATTGGCCCCTGCAACGTTTGCAGAGTAGAAGTTGCTTGGTATTTCAAAATAGTCACCATTGTTAATCGTGGCAATGGGAGTTGTCGAACCATTTACAAAAATCTGAGTATTATCCGATATGGCTATAATCAAGGGAAATTCAGTCCAACCATTTGAATTTCCATTGCCTCGAACAAAAACGTATTCTTTACCTAAACGGTTTTCGGGTACTGGTTGGTCAATTCCTGCATCACGGTTTCGTGCACCTACTTGGCGACCAAAGTTCATAGAGCCATTACTGATTACAATATCTTTATCAGAGATGATTGATGCTCCGATCCAACCATCTTCATGTGCCTGTGTTGGTGTGTCGCCAATGTATGTTTCATACACAAAAGATTCATTGGCATCTAAGGTTATTTGGTGAGTGTTGGCGGTTATACCTGCTCTATTGGTACCAACTCTAAATTCACAATCGGGATCATAGCCAAAAAGATTAACGGTTGTATTATCTTCCGTAGCCATAATACCCAGCGTATTTGATTTTGAAGGATGAGAACCTCTATTCGGTACGCCACCCCATTTAAAGTTGGTACCCATGGCTACCCTACCTTTTGAGGTTAATGAAGCCGATTGGGCACTACTACTACCTCGATAGTTTACATAAAACTTATTGCCACTTGGCGACTCAAAACGCAGACCACTATTAGTTAAGACCACCCCGGTATTTGCATTGTTTACAAGAATGATATTATTATCCCCATTAGTCATTGAATAAACCGCAGGGCTCACATTAGAAATATTGAAGGTCGCCACTGGGGTTGCATTGGTGCCGCGGTAGACGTTTACGGCAAATGTCGTAGGTTCAGGGGTAGAAAGATATACTGCCTGTTCTCTAATACCGGCATTGTTCTGCCCCTGTTTTAAAGGTGGTAAATAATGTAAGTCACTAAGTTGAGCGGTAGCAGAAAAACTTATAAATAAGGCGAAGCCAAATAAGAATGCTTTCAAGTTCATTTAGGTAATTTTGTTTGGGGCTGGATTCAATGAACCCAACCTCAAAAAAACATCGAAAGAACAACTACTACAATTTTATGTTGTATAACCGCTTTAAGATGTTGATAAATATGGGTGTTATGTAAATAACCGATTATATTAGCATCTCAACGGTATCATGATTTTTTAAAGAAAGTAAGAAAATACTTAAAAATCATTGCGTTAGGGTTTTAACAATGGTGAAAAGTGCAAACTGATGGAAGAAAAATTAATGTCCAAAAAAAAACCAGCTTATCCAGTTAAGAAAAAACTTGATACGTATTTAGGTCGTTACAATCGAAATATTGAAATTCCTATTTTTTATGATGACCTGCTTCGTTTTGCAGGTTCTGTTGCGGTATATGACAATGAAGATAATGATACACTCTGGGTAAGGGTATTTTACTCTGATTTTGACAGGGAAGAAATTGATTTAAGCCTTAAGAAAGTATATTCCATACTGCATTCTGACGGTAGTGAGCGCATATTGGAATATCTGAATATCGATGCCATTGATTACTGCACTTTTGGCAACTCAAAACCTTTTAGAATTAAGGTTAGAAATATTTTAAATGATAATTACACTCATTTTTATGTAAAGAAAACCGATGCTTCAAGAATATATGGTTTAGAATTGGAGCACATGCTTTCACCATACAATTTAAATTTTTTGGTCTATAAAGACACGTTAATTGAAGAGCATATTGCGGGTATTCCCGGTGATGTATTCATTAAAAATGTGCTCCCAAAATGCACGGCATCAGAAAAAGCGCAACTAGCCAAAGAATTTGTCAAGTTCAATGAACGTTGTATGATTCGTTTATTGGGCGATATGCGTTCATACAATTATGTGATTGTACCGGTTCATGACTTTGATCATGTTGTTTATAGAATCAGGGCAATTGATTTTGACCAACAATGTTTTGAAGGTAAATTAAGGGTTTACCTGCCCCAGTTTTTTAAAGAAAACTATAAAATGGTAGAATTGGTTTCAGAAAAACTTCAAGAATATTCTGTTGATCAATATAAAATAGAAGAACGTTCTATTGTTGCCAAAAGAATCATCAGTTCGGGAAAAAGAATAAAACAATTAGTGAGTGCAGCAAGAGTGGATAGAATTTCGCTACCAGAGAATATTGAACGCTTAAAAAAGGAAATTCATGAATTCACTATGGATGTAGAGTTTAAAAAGTGCAAAACAATGGGTCAAGTACTTGACACGGCTTTAGATTTTGTTAAAAGAAACTATGAAGACGTTAGTATGAAGCAGATAATCGATAAAAAGTTTTAGCTTTTCTGCTCTTTATTAAAATAAACGAGGTAATAATACATTTGCCGTTCTTCGTCCCATCCTTTTTCAACAAATTTTTCTGCAGATTCAGGGTTGATAAAATCCATCTTAATCTGAATATTGGTATCAAGATTAATAACGTTTTTAATTTTTTTGCGAGCATCAGAAACTGCCTTATTGGCGATATCAAAGTTTGATACATCTTCAATACTGTATTTAGGGCCCTTTTCAACTTTGTAATGTTTGAATTCTGGTATCAATTCGGGGTTTTCCATTACCTCGTTCAAGAAGCTACTTTCTTCAAAAGCGTCGTTTTTGGCAAAGTGGTTAACGGCTCTATTCATGAATAGTACTTCTTGCTGCTTATCTTCGGCGGGCAAGACTACGTCTTTTGCAAAGTTTTGACAGAATTTTAAATAGTTTTTGGTGTAAAAATTCTCATCGGTAAGGGGTTCTAGACCCAAGAAATTTTCAAGCCAGTATTTGGCATCATACCTGTTGCTATCGACCGAAAGTACTTTATACCCCTCTTCTTTATCTTGATTAAAGACCAGGCATCCTTTGTCTAATTTATTCGTGTTTATTCCTTGACGGATTAAAATATCCAAATTTTGATTTCTTTCTTCAAACTGAAGAAAATCGTGTTTTAGTTCACTTTTAAAAATACCAACTGCTTCAGTTTTTTTGTTATCAATGACCATATCGGAAAAGTAAACGATATATACCTCGCCGCTTTTGATATGGGGGTGGTTGGACTGTTCGTATAAATGTGTAGTTATTTTCTTTGATGTTGCATGTGCTTTTGAAGGGTCTTCAAAAATTTCAACAACGGCTTTGTACACCTCATTGAATTCTACATCTACTTCATTTGAAAACTTAAAATAGTTTTCTTCCTTTTCTCTAAAAGGCCTAAAAAAATACTCCTTAAGCAAGCCGGCCATTTCATCGTTCAATGTATGGGGTTCTGCGGATAAAAAAATAGCTTCATTTTTATTTTTATTACCGACTCTGTGCAAAGAAACACTTTCAATTTGGGCAGGATAAAGGTTTAGCATTTATCTAAGGTTAATTAAGAAATTAGGAATATTTTATTTCAATATGAGTTTGTAGGCAATCAAGACTAGTTCCAATTTTCATCAAAATCTAAATCGTCATAGCTCTCAAAATTATCATCAAAATCCATTGTGGGTTTCGACTCAAAGCTTTTTTCTGGGGGAGAATCAGGTAATTCACCAAAACTAAAAAGTACATTCGGATAAACTCTGCCATCTTCCTTTTCAACAATATCGGCCAGTTCCACAAAAAACGTCCACATACTCAAAAAATCGTAAACATAGATGAGTTTAGGTTCGTTTTCGGTTAGAACATCAGACAATAAGGTTTCATTCATTAAACGAACATCCGAACCAGACTCGCTCATATCAAAAAGTGCAATTTCTTCGTCTTGAACCCATTCTTCATCGCAAGTATAAAAAGAGGCCATTTCATTGCCCATAAAACCAAAAGCTTGAGTAATGGCATTATGAAAATCTTCTAAGGTATTAGAGTTTTCAAGTTCTAAATCCCTAAAAATATCCTCTTCAGTATCAAGTATCACCCTGATTTTATAAATCATCGATAAAAAAATTAATGGGGTTAAAGGTACAAAGTTTTGTGACTTTTAGAAGCTTTTAAGGCTTCTAAAACCAAATAGAATTGTGTGCCAAATAAAATACTGGCAAAAACCAAATGTAAAGGCTGGCTGCCGAATGGAAAGTCTACATAGTACATTAAAATGCCGGTAAACACTTCGAGAATGATTAAGCCAATTACCCAATTCATTTTTTCAAAGCCCAAACTATTTTTTTTGATCGTGTAAAATAAATAACCATTAAGAAGCACTACCAAAATTGAAAACGATCGATGAATATAGAATTGAACTGTTGGCTTTAAGAGCCACAAGTCTTTTGCATTTTCTCCGACCACATCTATTTGCTCATCTACGAATTGCCGCACTTGAGTTCCTAAGATTATTTGTATCAGGGTCAAGATAAGCGATAGTATAATTATTGTGGTCAGGGGTCTCTTATGTTTATGAAGCATATTCTGTTCGTTTACCTCAAATATGACATATAAAATAAAAGCTACGATCAGAAGCGCCATTACCATATGAACGGTTATTTTAACGGGCTCCAATACAGAATACACGACTGTCGCACCCAACCAGGCCTGAAACACCATTCCAAAAACTATCAGCCAAGAAAGTAATGTGATTCTTTTCTTTTTCTTCCAGAATTTAAAGGAGTAGATAGCTAAAATTAAGGTGGCCAAACCGGCTAAGGCACCAAAAAGACGATTGATATACTCTATCCAAGTGTGCCATACATTAAATGTAGCATAATCATGCTTTATATATGCTTCCCAATTGGTTTCAGAAAATACCGGCCCGGTGACAAAATTTGTCTTTGCCACCTTTAAAGTTTCATTTACAATGATGACCTGTCCTTTTTCAAATTCGCGCTGAGGTTGCCATTCTAATGTTTCCACATTGGTGGGAGGAATGTAATATCCAAAACATTTAGGCCAATCTGGGCAGCCCATACCACTACCTGTCATTCGTACGACAGCTCCGGCAATGATAACCAAATAGACTAATATCAAAGCAGTTTTAGCGAGTTTTCTGAAGTTTCTATTCATATAACAACTGCTGTTAGACCTAGTTCTTTTCCTTTTTCTAGCATAAAATCGTATGCGGCTTGATGGTCATTAGGTATATCGCCTTCTAAAATGGCTTCTTTTATGGCATCTTTTATTATTCCAATTTCTCTTGAAGGCTTTAGATTGAATACTTGCATAATTTCTTCTCCGGTAACAGGAGGCTGAAAGTTTCTAACTTTATCGCGTTCCTCTACTTCAATAATTTTTTCTCGAACTATTTTGAAGTTGTTTTTATACTTTTTCTGCTTTTTTGGGTTTTTAGTAGTGATGTCGGCCTCACAGAGTGTCATTAAATCATCAACATAATCGCCTGCATCAAAAACCAATCTTCTAACGGCAGAATCGGTTACATGTTCTTCAGAGAGTATGACAGGGCGTGAACTCATTAGCACCATTTTTTGAACGAACTTCATTTTGTCGTTCAAAGGCATCCGCAGACGTTTGAATAATTTATAGACCATTTTTGAGCCGACAAACTCATGGGCGTGAAAAGTCCACCCAATTTTTTTATGAAACTTCTTTGTAGGGGCTTTTCCGATATCATGTAGTAAAGCAGCCCATCTTAACCATAAATCATCCGTAGTTTCTGTAATATTGTCTACAACTTCCAGAGTGTGCCAAAAATTATCTTTATGGCGTTGTCCTTCAATTTCTTCAATACCTTGTAGCGCCGTTAATTCTGGTAAGATAAACTCTAATAATCCTGTTTTGTTAAGTAACGCAAAGCCTTTAGATGGTTTAGAAGTCAATAGTATTTTATGTAACTCTTCAACTATACGTTCTTTTGAGACTATCTTAATCCGATTTTTGTTTTTGGTAATGGCATCAAGTGATTCTCGTTCAATGGTGAAATCTAATTGCGTTGCAAAACGTATCGCTCGCATCATTCTAAGAGGATCATCAGAGTAGGTGATGTCTGGATGTAGCGGAGTGCGAATCAGTTGATTTTTAAGGTCTTCAATGCCATTGAAAGGGTCTAATAAGACTCCATAACTATTTTTATTGAGCCCCAATGCCATTGCGTTGATGGTAAAGTCTCTTCTATTTTGATCATCTTCTAAAGAGCCATCTTCAACAATTGGGTTGCGACTATCCCTTGTATAGCTTTCTTTTCTGGCTCCTACAAATTCCAATTCCAAACCTTGATGTTTTAGCATTGCGGTTCCGAAATTTTTGAAAACGGTCACTTCGGGTTTTCCATCTAACTTAGAAGCTACTTTTTGTGCAAGTGCTATTCCGCTTCCAACAGCTACAACATCGATATCTTTAGCATCACCTCTTTTTAGAAAATAGTCCCTTACAAAGCCACCGATGACATAGGCTTCCACATCGAGCTCATCGGCACTTTTACCAATAACTTCAAAAATAGGATGTTGTAAGGCCTCTTTATGGCTCATTCTGCTGACTGAATTATTCTCGAATTACTTTCACAAAACCATCATTTGTTAGTTTAATAATGGATGAGGGAGAAGAATTTTCTTTTTCTTGGTGCAAATTTACCACATAGTCTACTCCTGTTAAAATTTCATTGGAAATAGCGTTAAAATTTTTGGGAGTTGGAAAACCGGAAACATTTGCCGAGGTAGAAACAATAGGTTTTGCAAACTTATTGATTACGTATCGACAAAATTTGTCGGAAGCCACACGAATTGCAATAGTATTGTCCGATGCTACTAGGCTTTCTGCAAGACCTTTTGGTTTATCAAAAATTATGGTAGTAGGTTTGGTCGCTAAGTCCATTATATCATAAGCTACATCTGGTACAGATTCTATATACCTTTCTAGCATAGCCTGACTTGAAACTAGACAAATTAATGTATCATTGAGCGCTCTTTTTTTTAATGCATCTATTTTTTTAACCGCTTCATTATTGGTTGCATCACAGCCAATAGCCCAAATTGTATCGGTAGGGTAGAGTATAAGGCCTTCCTTTTTTAAAGCTTCAATACAGTTGTTTATTTCTTTTGTCATAGTTTATTTGACCAGATCATGTAGTGCATAATAATCGGCAACATTTTGCCACTGAATTCTATTTTTATCTTCTTTTATGTTACCTCTTTTAAGTGAAACTCTTTGGGAACCCCATATAGGTATAGGTTCAAGAACAGGATATTGAGAAAGTATAGAATTAGTTTTTTTCTTTAAAGACATGGCTTTAAACCAAAGGTCATCGGTAGATGGGGTCAGCTTTAAAAAAAGTTCTGAATTTGTGATGTCTTCATGTAATGATTTTGGTGGGTATAAAGTTCCACCAGCGCCTATTGGCAGCAAGGCTTCTTTTTTAGTACATGCTTTGATTATTGAACTCCATTTAGAATAGGCCAATACGTCATTATTTTCATAAGAAATGCAACGTGCCTGATTTGCTATAATTTCTTTTGGATTATTTTGATGCGCTTTGTAATTGTTTTCCAACCAGTTTTTTCGATAAATCATATCGTCGTCACAGGTTATGATGGCCTTGTTCGGATAGATTTTTAGTGTATTAACAAGTTTTCGATGCGAAGAGGTTAGTTCTGAATATCGAATTTCAAAAATTTCGCCTTCTAGCTTAGAAAGCTTCTTGGGGATACAATGCTTTAAATCTTTATGAATCCATAAAACTATTTTTTCTGGTGCCAGAGTTTGATTTAGAATACTTCTTATAGTTAGGTGAACAATATTTAGGCGAGATGGAATGGTGGCGAGCGAAACAATTATGGGTAGGCACTGTTTGTTTCGTATTAACCCTTTTTTAGATAATGACAATAAACGGAGTGAGTGAAAAATAGAAATAGGAATTTCTTTTACTTTCATAGAAAACTAATTTCGACTGTTGCAAAATTAAAGATATAGCGGAACAGTTTAATATTTATATTTTTGTCGAAATGGAAGCACCAAAAATATCTGTAATAATAAGTACCTATAATGCTGAAGAATGGCTTGAGAAAGTACTTTGGGGTTTTAATTGCCAAACATTCAAAAACTTTGAAGTTGTTATTGCCGATGACGGTTCTGGTCCAAAAACAAAAGAGCTATTAGAAGAAATAGAAAAAAAGGTCTTCTATAACATCGTTCATGTATGGCAAGAAGATGATGGGTTTCAAAAGTCACGTATTTTAAATAAATCTGTAGCGGCATGTAACGCCGAATATATTATTATGACAGATGGCGACTGTATTCCTCGTGAAGACTTTGTGCATGTGCATTACATTAATAAACAAAAGGGGTATTTTATTTCTGGAGGCTATTACATGCTGCCCATGAATATTTCTAAGATGATTACTCTAGAGGATATCGAACAGCAAAAGTGCTTTCAAATTAATTGGTTGAAAGAAAAAGGTATCCCTAAAACCTTTAAAAACAATAAGCTTATAGCTAAAGGAATTTTATCAAAACTTTTGAATACGGTTACCCCCACAAATGCGAGTTGGAACGGACATAATTCTTCTGGTTGGAAAAAGGATATTTTGAACGTGAACGGTTTTGATGAAAGAATGCAATATGGCGGACAGGATAGGGAACTAGGTGAAAGGCTTTTTAATTTCGGTCTTAAATCAAAACAGTTGAGATATAGTGCGGTTTGTGTTCACTTAGACCATAAAAGGGGCTACAAAACACCTGAATCTATCGCAAAGAACAAAAAAATTAGAAAAGAAACGAAAATAGAAAAACACGTTTGGACCCACTATGGCATAACCAAGTAATAGGCCAACTCATTCTTTTTTTCCAATCGTTTTAACTCACGGTAACGCTCTAACGTACTTAAGGCGTTCAAATAACAAACAGTTATTCCCTTTTTACCATCTAGAAAACCTAAACGTAATACGAATTGGTAAAGAAATTTCCAAAGGGGCTTAAATACTAGAAGAAAATAGTTAAATCTCTTTTCTTTATAGAATGCTTCCTTGGCTTTTAACCTTCCGTAATGAAGCATTTTAGATTTATAGTCCTCAAAATCTTTGTAACAGTAATGTGTTAGTTTTTCTTTTAAAATGCAAGAATTGCCATCCACTTCTAATGTTTCGTGAACGAGTTTGGCATCGGTGAACTTTACCTTACTTTTCTTAAAAAGACGATGATTTTTATCGGTTTGCCAACCACTGAAATTCAGTCTTTGGTTTTGAAACATAAATGTTCGGTAGAACCAATATGCCTCGCAAGCTTTGGGGTCGTTTATGGTAGAAACAATCTCTGTTTCTAAATTAGGAGTTACCACTTCATCGGCATCAACAAAAAGTACCCAATCGTTTGCTGCTTGTTCTAAAGCATAAGACTTTTGCGCTGTAAAATTTGCAAAAGGATTTTGAATGACCTTTACATTAGGCTGTTTTGAAAGAAACTCATAAGTTCCATCTGTGCTATAAGAGTCAACAACTATAATTTCATCTGCAAATGAAATTGATTCAATACATCTTTCAATGTAACCAATCTCATTATAGGTTATAATTAATGCCGATAGCTTTTGCTTTGGGGTGTGCATTTCAGCCATAATTTGGTATTCTTGCGGTTTGGTGTTGCAAAACTATAACAAAAAAAAGAAGATAAAATTGTACTGAATAAGTATTTTTCTTACAATTTTATTTTGCACTACCAACCTTTACCATAGAGAGTACAAAAACCGAAAAGGGTTGTCTTATATTTGAAAAAATATTTTTATGGATTGGTTTATTTGGATTCTTGCCCTAGGAATTTTTGGTTTTTTTCTTGGAAAATTTATAAAACATAAATCTTTATATCCGTTTATGCCTTTTAGGTATGATTTTAGAAAAAGAAGGAATACCTTTTTAAAGGTGATGGATTTAATGAAAACCATTGCGGCAAAAACCATTATCGAAACAGGGACCTCAAGGGAAGGTCTGCACGGAGCTAAAAGTAATGGCGCCGCAACCATAGTTTTTGGTAAATGGGCAAAAGAAAATGGGGCGTTCGTGCATTCCGTGGATATAAGTGAAGATTCTTGTAAAAACGCCCAACAAGAAGTTTATAAGCAGAACTTAAATGAGTTTGTGAAAATCCACCATTCAGATTCTTTGATATTTTTAGAAAATTTTAAAGACAAGGTTGATTTACTTTATTTGGATAGCTATGACTACAGCAGCGATGTTGAGGTACAGAAGAAAAGCCAAGAACATCATTTGTTAGAATTTAAGGCAATCGAAAGTCGTTTGCATCAAAATAGTATTGTTTTAATTGACGATTGCGATTTACCAAATGGTGGTAAGGGCAAATTAGCAATAGCCTATATGCTGGAAAAGAATTGGAAAATTGTTATGAATGCCTATCAGGTATTGTTAGTCAGAGAAGACTTCTCTTTCGATAAATTGCAGTAGCTCTTCCTTAAAAAAATCAGGTTTAAAAAGTTTATAAAGTGCTAACGAATTCTTCTTTCGATCTTTCTTGGGCATACTGAGAATATTTTTTTCTGAATAGTCGGCCAAGTGCACGGCATAGTTAGCAGGGTTTTCATTGTAGGTTAACCATGCCTTTTTAGAAATCCAAGGAGAAAAAATAGAGAAATTAGGTATGCCAAGGGCTTTGCTCATGTTTGTTGCGCCTCCCTCATTACCGATATAGGCATCACAAATACTTAATAGCCCTAAAAACGCTCTTAAAGAAGAACAAAAAACATTTTCTTTAACGGATTGCCTCGATTTTTCAGAGCAAAGTTGAAGAAGTTCTTTAACATACTCTTTCTGACTAGGAATATAATTTAAAAGCAAAGTTGCCTCATATTCTTGGGTAATGTAATCGATAACTTTGGCCAAATAGTCTAATGGGTAACTCTTAATCGGACTACTGCCCAACATACCGATCATAAATACCTTTTTGGAAGTATCAATTTTATGTAGCCTCAAAAGTTCCTCAGCGGCTCTTCGTTCTTCTTTAGAAAGGAATATTTTGGGTGCTAATTCTGGTTCTTTAAGTTTAGGAATAATAGGAGAAAGTAATAATAATCGATTTTCGATAGCTAAACCCAATTTTGTATCAGGGTTTTGTGAATAGGTGAACAGATGATCGTAAATAAATTTAGAATACCATTTCTCATAAGAGATTTTCACAGCAGCCTTAGAGAAATAACTAATAAGATTACTTTCTAGCTTGCAGTACACATCAATTACAAGATCATATTGCTCTTTTTTTATCCCCTTGAGAAACGTATAAAACTGTCTTCTTTCTTTTTTATATTTTTTCTTGAACAGAACTATTTTGTCAATAGAAGGGTTGCCATCGACCACGGCTCTAGTGTGTTCATTGATTAAAAAGTGAACTTCAGTATCTGGAAAATGAATTTTAAGATGTTCGCAAAGTAGGGTACTTGCCAATACATCACCAATCATTTTCTGTTGTATGACAAGTATTTTTTTCATCTTAGACTACACAGCTACATCATATTCGCGAAGCGCATCGTTTAACGACGTTTTTTTGTTTGTACTTTCTTTACGTTTACCGATTATAAGTGCGCAAGGTACCTGATAATCTCCAGCATTGAATGTTTTGGTATAACTGCCTGGTATCACTACAGAACCTGCCGGAACCACACCTTTTCTTTCGACTGGTTCGCTACCTGTAACATCAATAATTTTAGTTGACGCGGTGAGTACAACATTGGCTCCGAGAACAGCTTCCTTTTCTACCTTAACTCCCTCAACAACAATACAACGTGACCCTATAAAAGCATTATCTTCAATGATAACCGGTGCCGCTTGTAACGGCTCTAAAACGCCGCCAATACCGACCCCGCCACTAAGGTGTACGTTCTTTCCTATTTGAGCACAACTACCAACAGTAGCCCATGTATCTACCATAGTACCTTCATCAACATAAGCTCCAATATTTACATAACTGGGCATTAGAATGGTGCCAGAAGAAATATAAGCACCATGTCGGGCCACAGCGTGAGGTACTACCCGAATTCCTTTTTCTTGATAGCCTCTTTTTAATGGAATTTTATCATGATATTCAAAAATACCGGCTTCAAGCACTTCCATTTTTTGAATCGGAAAATACAGAACCACTCCTTTTTTGACCCACTCATTAATTTGCCATCCATTAGAAGTGGGTTCAGCGCAACGTAGTTCTCCATCATCTAGTAAAGAAATAACTTTGCGTATGGCATTTTGAGTTTCAGCTTCTTTTAAAAGTGTTCTATTATCCCAAGCATTTTCTATTTGGGTTCTTAATTCTGTCATGGTTCCCTTTTTTGGCAAATATAAACGTATCAAAACAATATTTGAATCAAATTTAAGGGCATAACATTTTTAGGGTTATTTTTGCCAAAAATTCAAATTTGGGACGTTTGTTGGCATTGGATTATGGAAAAGTTCGCACGGGAATTGCCGTAACAGACGAAATACAACTCATTGCTTCTGGTCTTACGACCGTTGAAACACCGCAGTTGATGGATTTTTTAAAGACATATTTTCTTCAGGAAAAAGTGGAATGTGTAATTATAGGTGAACCCAAACAAATGGATGGTTCTGTTTCAGAATCCGAAGTACTTATTCAAAAGTTTTTGAATAAATTTACCAAGCAATTTCCTAACATACCGTTGGAGCGGCAAGACGAAAGATTTACCTCAAAAATGGCAGTGCAAAGTATGATTGCTTCAGGTGTAAAAAAGAAGCAAAGACAAAATAAAGCTTTGGTTGATGAGATTAGTGCCACAATAATTTTACAGGCATATTTAGATAGAAGATAGTTTATGATATTACCAATTATAGCTTACGGAGACCCTGTTTTAAGAAAAAAAGCAGATGAGATTACCGAGGCTTACCCCAAGTTAAAAGAGTTATTGGCGAATATGTGGGAGACAATGTACAATGCCAATGGGGTAGGTTTAGCAGCACCTCAAATAGGCCTGCCGATTAGATTGTTTTTAGTAGATACTACTCCTTTTTCCGATGATGAAGACTTAACCGAAGAAGAGCAAAAAGCATTGAACGGTTTTAAAAAAGTCTTTATCAATGCTAAAATTGAAGAAGAGACCGGGGAGGAATGGGCATTCAACGAAGGATGCTTGAGCATACCAGACATTAGGGAAGATGTCAATCGAAAGGATACAGTCAAAATTACCTATCAAGATGAAAACTTTAAATCGTATACCGAGACTTACGATGGGCTTCTGGCTCGTGTTATTCAGCATGAGTATGACCATATTGAAGGAATTCTTTTTACGGATAAACTTTCTTCCTTAAAGAAAAGGTTATTAAAGAATCGTCTCGAAAAGATATCAAAAGGGAAAATTAATATTGAATATAAAATGCGTTTTCCCAACCCTAAAAAAGCACGTTAAAAAAACTTGCATTCTCAACTAAAAGCATATTTTTGCGCGCATAAATTTTGTTAATAATGACATTAGATAAAATTCTTTCTATTGGAGGCAAACCAGGTCTTTACAAGTTACTTACCCAAACAAGAGCAGGCTTTGTAGGTGAATCGCTTTTAGATGGTAAAAGGGTCACGGTAAGTTTGCGCAATAATGTCAGTGTACTTTCAGAGATTGCTATTTATACTTTGGAGGAAGAAGTACCGTTAAGAGAGGTTTTTCAAAAAATCTTTGAAAAAGAGAACGGTGGTAAAACTTCTATCGGTCATAAAGAGGACAAAATTAAATTGGAGGAATATTTCTTTGAAATATTGCCCAATTATGATGAGGATAGGGTTTATGCCAGTGATATCAAAAAAATCATCCAATGGTATAATATTCTCAATGACAATGGTATCAAGGACTTTTCAGATACCTCGGACGATGATGACATAGCCTCGGAAGAAGAATAGGTGAGCATTTATTGTTATTTCTAAGTTAATATCTATTCTTATTTACAGGTAGTTTAGTTATCTTACGAGACAACTAATTAATCAAACTACCAACATGCAAAATCGTATTCTAAGCATCTGGCTGATGCTTTTAGTGCTTTTTAATTTTACAAGCACTTTAGCTCAAGAAAAAGAAAAAGATTCCACCAAAAAGGCAACAAAAGAACTGCCTTTAGAACCAGAACGTACAGTTGAGTTTACCACTAATGAAGGCACGTGGATTTCATTGGATGTAAGTCCTGATGGACAAACCATTGTCTTTGATTTAATGGGTGATATTTATTCCATTCCGATAGCCGGGGGAAAAGCAACGCAGATAACATCAGGAATTGCTTATGATGTGCATCCAAGATATAGTCCAGATGGGAAATCCTTGGTCTTTATATCCGATAAAAGTGGCTCGGATAATATTTGGACAATGGATTTGACTTCAAAAGAAGACAAACAGATAACCAAAGAGAGCAAACATAACTTCTTTTCGGCCGAGTGGACTCCCGATGGCGATTACATAGTTGGGGTAAAAGGGAGACGTAATATAAAACCTCATGTTTACCATAAAGATGGAGGCTCTGGTAGTCAGTTGGTAAGTGAGCCAAAAAACATAAAGTTGATAGACCCTGCTTTCTCTTCAGATGGTAAATTACTTTACTTCTCTCAGCGTCGCGGTTCATGGAATTATAATGCGCAGCTTCCACAATATCAAATTGCTACTTATGATATGGAAGATAGTGATATGGCGACCATCACTTCTATGTATGGTTCAGCCTTTACGCCTACCTTATCACCAGATGGAAATTGGTTGGTTTTTGGTACTCGTTTCGAAGCTGAGACCGGCTTGGTAATACGTAACCTAAAAACGGGTAGTGAGAAGTGGCTGGCTTATCCCGTGCAGCGTGATGAGCAAGAATCAATAGCGCCATTAGGTGTTCTACCAGCAATGTCTTTTACGCCAGATAGTAAGAATCTAATTGCTTCTTATGGTGGAAAGATTTATTCGATTTCTATTGAAAATAACACTGCCACAGAAATTCCTTTTTCGGTTGATGTGAAGCTGGACATGGGGCCTTTGTTACAGTTTAAATATCCTATTACAGATGAAGCCGAAGCTTTTGCGACTCAAATACGAAATGCCAAACCTTCCCCAGATGGCTCAAAATTAGCGTTTACAGCGTTGAATAGATTGTATGTAATGGATTACCCTAATGGTACTCCTAGAAGACTTACAAACAACGATTTTATTGAGGCCCATCCTTCATGGTCCCCTGATGGTAAGTTTGTAGTGTTTACTACCTGGAAACAAGGTGGGGGAGACGTTTACAAAGTTAATGTTGATGGAAGAGCAAGAGCCATCAAATTAACAACTACGCCAGGTGTATATACATACCCTGAATGGTCATATAACTCTAATAGAATTGCTTTTCATCGTGGAAGCGCACAAGTATTTGAAGATTTAGTTGGTCCATTGTCAGGCAGAACAGCTGAAGATTTGGTTTGGATAAATGCGGATGGTGGGCCTATTAATGTTATTGATAAAACAAAGGGAAGGGTAAGACCTCATTTTACCAAAGTTGATGATAGGGTTTATCTCTATCAAGGGGGTAAAGGTCTGATCTCAATGCGATGGGACGGTTCAGATATCAAAGAACATTTGAAATTGAAAGGGATAGTAACGTATGGTTCGCAAGATGTTTTTCATGATGCATTTGGGGGGCATGATATTCTATCAGGTAAAAATGGAAACGAAGAACCAAATGACCAATCTTCACAACCGCAAGAAATTCGTATATCTCCCGATG
This sequence comes from Croceitalea sp. W27, assembly GCF_055693185.1. Lineage (NCBI taxonomy): Bacteria > Pseudomonadati > Bacteroidota > Flavobacteriia > Flavobacteriales > Flavobacteriaceae > Croceitalea > Croceitalea sp. W27. The sequence continues at coordinate 1,059,647 of NZ_CM146327.1, read as the reverse complement.
GTAAATCGGTTCTGGCGAAAATTAATAATGATATTTATAAGGTAACTATTCCCAGATACGGAAAAACACCAACTATTTCATTGGCAAAAGCAGAAAATGCTGCTTTTCCTGCGGTCAAATTAACCGTAATGGGAGGCGAGTTCCCTGTTTGGTCATCAGATAGTAAAACTGTTCATTGGTCTTTAGGGTCTAGTTTTTTCGGATATGACCTGGCAGCGGGCAAGCAATTTGCAGATAGCGTTTCAGCGGCCAAAAAGAAAGAGAAAGAACTAAAGAAAACAGAGAAAAAATCAGACTCTACCAAAACGGACAAAGAAGACGATAAAGAGAAAAAAGAAGATAAGAAGTTCGAAGCCGATGAGTTACAAATAAAAGTTCCTTTTAAGCGTGATATTCCTCAAGGTAATTTATTACTTAAAGGAGCTCGTTTGATTACAATGGATGGCAATAATGTTATCGAGAACGGAGATATTTTAATCGAAAACAATCGAATTAAAGCGATTGGAGCTTCCGGAAGTTTTTCTGTGCCCGATGGAACCAAAGAAATCGATGTGATCGGCAAAACGATAACGCCCGGCTTTGTAGATGTTCATGCGCACATGAGACCGGCTTGGGGGATTCATAAAAATCAAGTATGGTCATATACCGCAAATTTGGCCTATGGTGTAACAACGACCCGTGACCCGCAAACAGGAACCACGGATGTATTGACCTATGCGGATATGGTCGAGTCTGGTCAACTTGATGGTCCTCGGATTTATAGTACCGGGCCTGGACTAGGTTTTTGGTTTTACAAGTTAAATAGTTTAGAGCAAACCAAAGATGTTTTAAAGCAGTACAGTAACTATTTTGATACCAAGACAATAAAAATGTATTTGGTGGGCAATAGACAGCATAGGCAATGGGTAATTGAAGCATGCAAAGAACTTAAGTTGATGCCTACTACGGAAGGTGGATTGGATTTTAAATTGAATATGACCCAATTGTTAGATGGATATCCGGGGCATGAACATTCTTTCCCTATTTACCCTATTTATAATGATGTGTTGAAAACCGTAGCCGAGTCTAAAATGGCCGTTACGCCTACTTTGCTCGTTTCTTACGGCGGTCCTTGGGCTGAAAATTATTACTATTCCCGAGAAGATGTTTGGGGTGATAAAAAAATACAATACTTTACGCCCTATGGCGATTTAGCCAGAAAATCTAGAAGAAGACCAGGTTGGTTTATGGATGAAGAGCATGTATTTAAAAAACATGCTGAATTTATGAAGGAGCTGGTTGAAGCTGATGGACTTGCAGGTATCGGTAGTCATGGACAATTACAAGGACTTGGTTTTCATTGGGAATTATGGAGTGTTGCGAGTGGGGGCATGGATAATCATGATGCACTACGGGTAGCAACAATAATCGGTGCAGAAGCAATCGGCTTAGATGGTGATTTAGGAAGCCTAGAGGTAGGTAAACTCGCCGATATCGTTATACTTAATGAGAATCCGTTAACCAATCTTAGAAACACCAATACGATTTCTCATGTGGTTAAAAATGGAAAGATGTATAATGCCGATTCGTTGGACGAGGTATGGCCTAAAGAGCAAAAGGCAGAACCTTTTTCGTGGCAAACAAAAAAACCTCAGGGATTACCGGGTATCAAAAAATAAATATACGGCTCTTGAAAATTTGGTTTTCAAGAGCCTAATTCTTTTTACTTTTTCTTAATAAAGATTAAATCTTCTTTATTTACGGTCATATCTTCTGATAAAAGACCAATTTTCTCACTGTTCTTTTCTTTTAATTTGGAGTACCTTTCCATGCCCTTGACCACTGTTTCTCCTGATTTAATTTTCTTACGCTGGGTTTCATCAAAAGTTTCTGACTCTCTTTTTGAAAGCAGTTTTTGGATTTTTTTTAGTTTATAATTGTTTTTGTCAACGGGAACTAGTTTGACACCAGCTTTTAAACCACCCATTTGGGGAACTACATCTATAATGTAGATTCCTCCAGATTTTAAATTGGCTTCAACAAAAGACTTGTTTTCGGATTTTGCCCAAAATAAGTGTTCTCCCGGGCTACATTCGTATTTTAAATATTTTGGACCATTAAATTTCCCAATAGGTTCTTCCCCGTCAAAGTAAGTAAAGTTTATAAGTGCACCTAATCCACTGGCCCTAACAAAGTAGACCGTTGCATTATTGGCAGAATTGGAATCATTCTCCTGTGAAAAGCCTAAGAACAAGGTAAGGCAAGCTGTTAATGTTATTAATTTTGATTTCATTTGTCCAATTTTGAGTTTACATTAGATTTCCAATCAATTAATTTAGATGGATAATAATTAACGTTCATACGTTCTAAAAAAGGAGCTTGCTTAGCAAGTCGCTCTTTGTAGTTGTCCCAACTTCTATTTTCTTCAACAGACCAGCTAAGTTCTGAATACCCAATGGCCCTTGGAAAAGCTAAATATTCTAGTTCAGAGATAGTGCTAATGGTCTCTGACCATAATGGTGCTTCAACACCAAGAATATTTTCCCTAGGTATTCCGCTATAGGTTTCAGGTGTCCAAACGTAAGCGGTATCTACGGGTATGTAGGCCGCCCAGTGTAAGCCATGTTTAGAAAGTGGGTCGTACTGCATATCTAAATAAGCTTTTTTAGCCGGTGATAATATTACCTTCATATTTTTTTTAACGGCCTCATTAATGAAATCTTCATGTCTCCAGAATTGAGAAATTGAGTTAGAATCTAAATTGGCTTGCCCAATTTCATCCCAACCAATCATTTTCTTATCGTACTTATTTACAATTTTTTCAACCCTTTCAATAAAATACACATAATCCTTATGTTTGGTAACATCGCTTTCATCGCCACCAATATGAAAATAGGGGTCAGGATTGATTGCCGCTATTTCGCGAACTACGTCATCGATAAAAGCGTAAGTGGTATCTTTTCTTGTATTAAAAGTGCTAAAGCCAACATGGGTACCTTCATAAAGTTTGGGCGTTTTACCATTTCCGTTTAAAAATGGATAAGAAACCGAAGCAGCATTGGTGTGCCCCGGCATATCTACTTCTGGTATCACCATCATATGATGGTTGCGGGCATAAGCTACAATTTCTTTGTAGTCTTCTTGGGTGTAAAAGCCTCCAGACTCACCGCCAACTTCTGTGCTTCCTCCAATTTCGGTAAGTTTTGGCCAAGATTTTATTTCTATACGCCATCCTTGATCATCGGTCAAATGTAGATGAAGTGCATTTATTTTGTAATAGGCCAATACATCTATATATTTCTTTACGTCTTCAACGCTAAAAAAATGTCTGGCAACATCCAACATTGCCCCTCTATATTCAAAGTTGGGTCGATCAATAATTTTACCGGTAGGTATGGGCCAAATGGAACGATCATTTAAAGTGTCGTTGCTTTTTTCCGGAATCAGTTGTCTTAAAGTTTGAATCCCCCGAAAAGCCCCTTCAGTAGTTTTCGCATTTAGAATAATGGAATCTTTTTTAATATAGAGTTGGTAAGATTCTTTTTCTTTCAACTCAACACTATCGACTTGATTTATGTAAATTATTCGTTCTACCGTAGTTCCTTCAATAGTGTTAACGGGTATACGCAAACCAGTTTTAGCATTGATTTTTTCAGAGAGAAAGGCCCCAACCTTATTTAAGCCCTCACTTCTTGGGGAGGTATAGATGGCTGTAAACTGGTCTAGGGCAAAAGCAGAGTTCGTTGGAATTACTTTTAATGGCATCGGTATAAGTGCCTCTTTTGCTAAATCTGTTTCAGGAAGAATAAGTTTTTCTCTCTTTTCAGCACATGAAGAAACACCAATGATCAAGCCTAAAAGTAAAAGACTTTGAGAAAGGACAGATTTTATCATTTCATAAAAATTTTAATTTTTTCATACCACAACCCATAACCCTTGGCATTCATATGTAGGCCATCATCAACGAAAAGATCTTTCTTTACTTTTCTGCCATCGAGCATAATGTCCCATACGTTTGCGTAATATAAATTACTGTCCGATAAGGTCAATTTCTCTAATTTTCGGTTTAAACGTCTGTATTTTCCTCTAAGTGCCCATCTGGCAATACTCGGTTTTGCGGAGATTAAAATAATATTAGTGTTCTTATTTTCTTTCTTTATTCGCTGAATGATAGCTTGGGTTGTTTGAATAACCTTTTTTGGCTTTTTTTTTGCAAAAATATCATTGTCACCTTCGTAAATAAATACCTTTTTAGGTTGGTAACGCAGTACTAAATTCTGTAAATGATATAACAAATCTGAGGCTTGAGAGCCTCCAAAACCGGTATTTAGAATAGGTTGTTCCGGAAAACGTTCCTGAAGATCTTTCCAAAGTCTTATGCTAGAACTTCCGGTGAAAACTATAGTTTTTTTAGATGAATTCCATAAAGAGTCATTTCGTTCAACGATTTCATCAACTTCTTTTTGAAAGCCTTGCTGTGCATTTATGGAGCATAAAAAGAATAGGGCAAGTACCGTGAGAAAGCCAAACCGCATGTATTAATTTTTTAGCACTGTTATTTCTTCGGCGATTGACCATTCGTAAAAACGCTGGATCCATTGATCAGATGGTAAATTTTGTTTTTTCATACCAAATCCGTGCCCCCCTTTTGAGTACATGTGCAAGGCCACAGATTTCTCCGATTTTCGTAGAGATTCATAAAGGGCAATAGACCCTTCGGCCAAATCTAATGGGTCATCTGTTGCACAAATTATAAGTGTTGGCGGAGCATCTGTTTTAGGCTGTTTTACTTCAATTACGCGAGTCCAAGGGTAAATTGGAACTAAAAAATCAGGTCTACTTTCTTCGGAATAATTATAGCTTACACCCATGGTAACCGCTCCTCCGGCAGAAAAACCCATGAAGCCTATTTTTGAAGGATTAATGCCATAATCGGATGCATTTTTTCGAACATGGGCAATAGCATTCAGTCCATCTTGAATGGATAAAGGCAATACTTTAGCTACTTTTTCATCAATTTTCTTAGGATTTGAACTTGCAAATTCTGTGATATCGGCAACACCATCTTTTCCTGTGGGCACAAGTCTATATTTTAATACAAAGGTGGTAATTCCTCTTTGTGCTAACCACTCACCGACATCATTACCTTCGCTGTTTATGCTGTGCGCAAATAACCCCCCACCAGGCGCTACTATTACCGCCGTGCCCGTATTTTTTTCTGGGCTGGGTTGAAAGACTTGCATAGTAGGTTGTGAGACATTCGTAACTACTTGGTTCTGCCATATTTCTGAAAAGTACTCTCTTTCAGGATATTCCCAAGTTACATTTTCATCTCCTTTGATGGGTAATTTTATAATTTCTTGTGCCATTGCAAAAGTCAAACTAAAAAGGCCTAAGCCGATAAGAATACAATTTTTCATTTCGATTTAATTAAGCATAAATAGGGCATTGGCAAAGAATAACTTTCCATTTTCCCAGAAGCCTCTAAATAGCGGATTGTCAATCAAATAAACTACGTTGCCCGAGCCATAAGATTCTACACCAAAGATAAGTGATTTACCAATCTTCTTCTGGGCTTCACTGCCCGCAAAACCGGACACGGGTTTGGTAGTTGTCTCTAGATACACAGCATTACCACTGTCTAAATAATCGTAGGCATCACTACCTAATTTCAGTGTAAAATAGTCTTGTTCATAACCATAGGCCAGTGGGTGGGTGTTATCTACTTTTACTTTAAAAATGGCACCGGTGATAGCATTTTTAACGCTCTCTCTTTGCCAATTTTCATGAGACATAGGATCAGTTGCGGTGCTGTCTTTTTCTGCTTTTTTTGTTTTAATACTGAAACCTTTTTCTCCGTCAATTGCTTTGATGGATCCTCCCATTGCGATAAGGTTGCCACCATTTTTGACCCATTCTTTTAATTTTTTCAGCTGCTCTTCCTTAAAAAAATCACCATACCAACCTCCGGGTAAAATTAAAGTATCATAATCATCTAAATCTAACCCTTTAAAATAATCAGAACCTAGAACGGTGACCGGGTAATGTAGTTGCTGCTCAAAAAAGTGCCAAATTTCGCCAAAACGCAATGTTGATGTTGGACTACCAGATAGTATCGCGATTTTAGGTTGTTTTATCATTTGAACATAGGAAGAACCAAAATCTTTACCTGAATCAACAAACCCTGTTTTAACGCTCGTTAGTTTTATATTCAGGTTTTTTTGGAGTACTTTTTTTAAAGTGCCAATAAAGTCTTTATGATTTTGATTGTCCGCTTTTGTAATAATGAGGCTTCCTCTTTTAAAAGATTTACCTTCAATTACAAACGGTGAATAACTCTTTCTAACTTTAATGCCTTCTTTCAAAAGACTGCCTAAAAATCTTGCGTCATCCATACTGTTCCAATCAGCTATATAGGCATATGTATCTTTATTGATATCAACATTTGTCGTAGTTGATAATTTAAATTTAGTCTGGTTAATCGAGTTTGTAGAGGCAATAGCATCTAATCCATACGCATAAGGCAATGACCAAGCGGTGATATCATACGTCAAAGAATCACTCAATTTTGCATTGGGTTCAAATAAAACCTTGACCATAGTACCTTTCTTTTGGTCGGTGGAAACCACCAAAGAGTTTTCGTTCATCTTCAATGAACCAGAGGTATTTGTAGCGTAGTTAAAACCTTTAACTGTGGCGTTAGCTCCTTTTCCATATTCAATTTCATGATGGCTTAAAAGCTTTGCCAATGCATTGATTTTGTCCTTATCGCCATTAAGAACATAGCTTTTGTATTTGTAGTTTTTGCCTTGGTAAAACTTTTTAAACTCAGCGTTTAATTGAGCTGCGTTGTTAGCGGCCACCTCTACTGTTGAAAGTCCGGTGGTGTGGTGATGGGCAATACGGTCTTTTAAGGTAAGCGTGTCACCTATGCGCGTTGTAATTCCTAAACCGGCGTGACCGCTACCACCTTGTTCATAGGTCATGCCAATTGCGCCATTGTATGTAGGATAGGTATCGCCGTAACTCGGATAGAATAGATCAAAAATTTCCTTGGTAAAATAAAACCATCCATTGGCATCAAAATATTTTGCATGATTTTTACCAATGGTCACTTGAAAATCTCTTTGAAAATTGGTGATGACTTCATGATAGGGCTCTGCGGCCGGGGCAAAATAATAGGGGTTGTTTACACCTTGTTCGTGAAAATCAACATGTACGTGCGGTATCCATTTGTTGTAAAACTTGATTCGTTGCTGACTCTCTACCTGTGTCAACCAAGCCCAATCTCTGTTTAAATCGAACATATAGTGGTTGCTGCGACCACTCCACCAACCTTCATGATGTTCCTTGCTATTTGGATCAATTTGATGTGGTGCATTTTTATATTGATTGTACCAATTGCTGTAACGGTCTCGCCCATCAGGATTTATACAGGGGTCTATAATAACAACCGTATTTTCTAAATAATCACTTTTGCTAGTTAATAATTCATAAATGGTTTGCATAGAAGCCTCTGTGCTTACACTCTCATTTCCATGAACATTATAGCTTAGCCAAACGATTGCTTTTGAAGCATTTCCTTCGCCTTCCGTAGATTTTAAATGTTCAGTTCTAATAGCTTCAATATTCGATATATTTTCAGCGGATGATACATAGGCGAGTAATAACGGTCTGCGCTCATTGGTTTGCCCATATTCTGTTAATTGTACGCGATCTTTGGCCACTTTTGCCAAATATTCATAGTAGTCGACTACCTCATAATGTCTGGTGAATTCTGTCCCCAATTCGTAGCCTAAAAATTCTGAAGGTGATTTAATGTCTTGTGCGTTTAATAGGGCAGTAACAAAAAGGGTGCAATAAAGTAAAATACGATTCATACGTTGTCTGGTTTTGTGCAAACTCAAAGCTAACAATATTTGGCAATTAACGTATTTTTAGGAATGGAAAAAACCAAGAGGCTTATCTTTAACCCGTTTTTACGCTTTTTATGGAAGTAGACTGTATTGCTTTTAGGGAAACTGGTTATTTTTCTGAATTAATTTGTGATTATTTAGACGGGAAAAAGGAGCTAAAACTTTTTTATAACCGATTACCAAAGCTTGAAAATTTTAGAGAGCAAATAGAAGAGAAAGGAACAAATTTTCCACAAAAAAATCGAGAGGTATTAGTAGATTCACTAACGAAGCAGTATGCTAATATCGACGCTTCTGAGTATACAGTTTCTAATATAAATTCCCTTGCAGATAAAAGCACATTTACAATTATTACCGGGCATCAATTAAACCTGTTTACCGGGCCGCTCTATTTTTTGTATAAGATTATTTCTACTATTAATCTAACCAACCGACTCGAGCAAGAATATCCTAATGCTAGTTTTGTACCTGTTTATTGGATGGCGACGGAAGATCACGACTTTGATGAAATCAATTACTTTAACTTTAAAGGAAAGAAGGTTCAATGGAACAATAGGGCATCTGGTGGCGTAGGGCGTTTATCAACGGAAGACCTAGATACTGTGTATAAAGTGATTACCAATGAGTTTGGTGAAACAGACAATGCCCATTACTTAAAAACACTTTTTCAAAAAGCGTATTTAGAACATGCGACGCTGACTGAAGCCACACGTTTTTTGGCAAACGAATTATTTGGCCAGTATGGATTGGTAATAGTGGATGGAGATGATTCAGATTTAAAACGTTTGCTGATACCGTATGCCAAAAAGGACATTTTTGAACAGCTTCCTCATAAAATAGTTTCAAAATCTATTGATGAATTAGCATCCATTTCAGATAATTATAAAATACAGGTAAACCCAAGAGAGATAAATTATTTCTACCTAAAAGATTCCATTCGAGAACGTATTGTAGAAAAAGATGGGACGTACTTTGTAAATGATACAGAAATACATTTTACCGCTAAAGAATTGCAAGAGGAACTGGAAGCCTATCCTGATCGTTTTTCACCAAATGTTATTGCAAGGCCACTATATCAAGAAGTTATTCTTCCTAATTTATGCTATATCGGTGGAGGTGGAGAATTGGCCTATTGGTTGGAGCTGAAAGCATATTTTGAAGCTTTGGATATTACTTTTCCCATGCTTTTACTTCGTAATTCTGCTTTGGTAATTACTGAAAAGCAAAGCGACAAAGTCAAAAGAATGGATTTGTCAATGGCAGATTTGTTTTTAAAACAGAATCAGCTTATCAATAAAAAGATTCGAAAGATTTCCAATATTGACATTGATTTTTCAAGTCAGAAGAAACACATAGAACAGCAATTTGCAGATATGTATAAGCTTGCGGAACAAACAGACAAGTCTTTCTTAGGTGCTGTAAAAGCGCAAGAAGTAAAACAAAAAAAAGGTTTGGATGCTTTAGAAAAGCGACTGCTTAAGGCCCAAAAACGGAAGTTAAAAGACCATGTAGTGCGGCTAACAGAATTACAGAATCAATTGTTTCCAAATCAATCTTTACAGGAACGTCAACTTAATTTTTCAGAATTGTATTTGGAGTATGGTGAAACATTGATACCTATGCTCATGGATGCTTTGAAGCCGCTAAAAAACGAATTCTTGGTCATCCGAAATTAGATAGTATCACTTTCAATTGTCAAACTGAACTTTTCGAAGTGCTATGCAAGGGATGGTTAAGGAACTAAAAAGTCACCTTTCCATTCTTCATCTTCTTTTTTGAACAAAACCCTTAGATGGTTTGGCCGCTTTAAACGCAGATATTCTATTTTATTAGGAATAATGCGGACTACGCAAAAATGATTCCCTTCACTTAAATAATCCACTTCATCAGGGTTACTGATCAAGCTACTTGGCGCTTTGGTTGTGGTGTAGTCTTTTCTTGATTTTATGGGTATCCCGCTCCAGAGCGATGCTAGTGTTTTTGTATCATCAACTATTTCTGCAATACCTTCGATTTTAACCTGTAAAAGTTTTTTTGGATGGTAGAACAAACCCGAAACGTTCTTGTTATCGAGTATATGTTGAATTTTACTCGAACGTTTATCGGTGTAAAATAAGAGTTCAAGTTTTGAATCTGTTTTTCTGAGCACCACGGTTCGTTGTTGTGGACTATTGTTTTTACCAATGGTTGCTAAGGTGAAATAGCGGAACGGATGCCCTTTTTTGGAGTGTCCATTGATTAGTTCTCTTCTAAGTTTTTCAAAGATTTGCTTTTCCAATTTTTATTTTTTTCAAAAATAATCGAAAAAGTAGGTAGGGTTTTTTTATTGAGTGTTGTTTTAATTACAAATTGTTATGAAAAAGGTTTTTAACCTTTAAAAAAATATGAATTAGTTAATTCATGTGTTTAGGTTGGTTTTGATTTTATTTTAAAAGCCTCGGAGTGGTTCCCGAGGCTTTTGTTTTTAACTAACTCAAACTAAACCTAATTGATTACCCATGGGCCTTGGAAGAGGTCGTTTTGACCGTTGGAAGCACCTTGTGATATCCATTCTATGATTTCAGTGCCCTCTTCATTGACAAAGAGATATCTTAAACCTCCTCCACCTGGGTTGAATCTGGTTCCAGCACCTACATTAGGGAAAAGACTTCCTCCTTCGTTATCATCGGTTAGCCACAGTACAGAGGATACTGGTTCTTCGAACCGCCCATTATTTTCGGAAAAATATTGTTGAAATTTATCATCCTCACGATTAAAAAAGGCCATGGTTTCACCACCTAGTCGTACGCCGGCGCCAATACCATTGGTAAGTTGAAAAACTGCAGATCCAGGGTCATTGCTGCCAAAAATATCAAAGACATTGAATATTGGTGAACCTTTGTTGTCAGAGTAGGTGACCACCTGGCCAGTAGGTAAACTGTTTGGTGGAATATTTCCTGATTCTACCGTTGCTATATTACATAGGTTACCGGTGTCATTAAAAATATAGACCACATTTGGCGCAAAATTCACAGCAGCGCCTACGCTACCTACGGGTACATTGCCCAAAGGTCCTAAAGGGAATTCTGTATTGGCTTCATTTACTGCAAAAAGTATGGGCAGTGCATCTTCGCCTGCTCCATCTTTATATACCCCAGGTAAATTGCCATTGTACCATGCATAGCGATCACCCGTTTTATTGAAAACCAATACATGGTATTCTGAAATATTCAACATTGCTCCAATACCGTCTTCAAAGAGACCATCAAGGTCGGAATATATAAAGGGTGGTAAAATACCTTTTAGTTCACAATTTTTTATGGTGTAGCGCGTGGCTAAATTAGTGCTTACAACCTGACTTGGGTCTTCTAAACTATTAACGACATAAGATAAGGGTAATCCAGTTTCAATATTTCCGGCAAGTGCTAATCGGTCAACAATATCCTTAAGGTTGTCAACCGCCTCGTCGCCAGCAAAAACCGAGCCTACTGCTTCTAAGGTTCCTTCAGAGTCTCCCCCGTAAGCAATAACTTTTACCTGTAAGTTGTTGTATTCTCTTAATTTATTAATACTGACCTCAGCCTTGGCTTTTCCGGCAACGGCATTATATGAACCTCTTAAGGTTGCTTCCATATCTTGGGCAGATGCCGATGATTCGTATAACATATAGAAGATTCTGCCATAGGTTACAGATGAGATGAATGTTGCAGGATTATCTGGTTGAACAAAAGTTGCCAATTGCTCTGGGGTTACACTAGAATCAAAAACTTCATCAAGACTGGTAGGTTTTACATAACTCATGGTATAATATTGTTGTGTGAGTTTTACCAATACTGAGCTTACATCACTACTACTGTTATAACTAAAATCGCCGTTAACTTTTGTAGTAAAATTAGAAACGCTTAGCCCCATTTCAACTGCTAACTGTTCTCTTGAATTAATGGCTACAACATCTAAAGTAAAGCGTGCTGGTGCGTCGCCGCTGCCAGCTATAATATCGTTCATGGCTTGTTGCACGCTTCCTTGATCAATAACATCGACACTTCTGGTAGCGGTTTGATTTCCATTAACCAGATCGTAGGTAATGGTGCCAGCAGCACGTTTTACAACGATATCTCTGGGAGTGGCATCCCCAAGGGTTTTGCCTTGTAAAAGGTTGCCCGGCCAAATAACCGAGGCATTGGGGTTGTATAAAGGAAAAGTATGGGATCCACCGGTGATATCAACTTCTTTCTCGGTGCAGACCCATCGCTGTTCTATGGTATTGTTAAGATTGGTACTATCCTTACGATTAAAATCATCTTCTGCCGTGGTCTCAGTTCCCGCAACTTCTGTTTCGGTTATATTGGGTGGAAAATTTTCAAATGCATCGCCACTTGCAACTACTTCTGCAAGGGTATTTCCAACCATTGGATCTGTTGGGTCCGTTGGGTCCGTTGGGTCGTTTTCGGAACCATCTTTACTACATGCTACTACTAAAATTAAGAATAGTAGCATAAAAAAACTACTTAATAATTTAAAATTTGTTTTCATCACTTTTTGTTTTGTGGTTAAACTTTAATTCTGTTTTGTGTGACTTACTCGATTATTGGACTGCAGTTCCTAACCGAGCAAGACCACAAAACTGGTTGTCATGAGTTCATATAGAATTCTGATGACACCACAAACCTAAAGCGCTCTTTTTGAGGAATAAAAAAAGTAGGGTGGACAAGAGGTGGACACCTTAAAAATAGTTACGGGACAATGGGTAGACAGCCTTGTGAAGCCCTATTCTTAATGGGGTAAGAGAAATAAATGCAAACGTCACTTCGAGTGATTTTTATATAAAAATCGTATCGAGAAGTATAGAAATATTGGTTTTTCAAACATTCTCGATGCACGCCACTTGATAGTAGCGCACTCGAATTGACAAAAATTAACTAAAGGCTTAACACCAAGTCTTGCAGAGAGTCTTCAGTAGTGATATCTAGCTTTTTCCGCAGTCGATAACGCGCTTTTTTGATGCCTTCAGGAGAAATGTTGAGGATATTGGCAATCTCTTTTGAAGAAAGATTCATTTTTAAAAGTGCCAAAAGGCGTAATTCATTTGAAGTCACATTAGGGTATTTGCTTTTCACATTACTATTGAAATCTTTATGTACTTCTTCAAAATAACGTGAAAAGTTCTCCCAATTGTTGTCATCCTGTAAATCAAAATTGATGGATTGGATGAGTTGGTTGTAACCAGTTCCTGTATTTTCCTTTTCTTTTAATTCTTGGGCCTTGAGTTTAAGATTTTCTAAAGTTTCATTTTTTCTAGCAAGATTCAAGGCATGTGTGGTCAATTCTTTCTTTTTAAAAGCCAGTTCGGTATCAACTTTTTCTTTTTCTAGTTTATTTCGTTTTAGTTTCTGTCGAATACCATAAAATCCAATCAATGATATGACTAATAATCCGGCAAGTAGTATTTTTTGAAGCGAGCTGATTTCAGCTTTTTGTTCTAAAACTGTGATTTCCTTTTCTTGAAGCCCAATTTGTTGTTCTTTTTTTTCGGTATCGTAGATGGCACGAAGTTCCTCGATCTGTTGTAAACTTATAGTATTGAATATTGAATCCTTCAATTTTTGAAATATCAACTGATCTTCTATCGCTTTTTTTAGATTTCCTGTTTTATAGTATGCTTGAAATCTATAATTGTGTGCATTCTTTAACTCATTTATAGGACCTTTTCCCGTTGCACTGTCAATAGTCTTAGATAAAAAAGGGATTGCTTTTTTTGGTTGCCCAGAATTCAAATAAACATTTCCTATTTCATTTTGTGTTATGAGAATGTTAGTATTATAGTTATACCGTACATGAATTTTCAATGCTTCGTTAAGATGTTCAAGTGCTTTTTTAAATTGTCCATTTTTTGTGTAGACTTTACCTAGGTGAGAGAGTGCATTACCTTCACTCTCTGAAATATTAAACTCTTTAGCCAAGTTTAATCCTTCATTTAAGTGATTAATGGCCGAATCATATTTTTTTAAATAATAATAGGTATTACCTATATCGTTGTTAATACTTGACAAGTAAACATTATCTTTTTGATCTCTATATATTTTAGCAGCTTTTTTAAAGTACTTTAACGCGTTTGTATAGTTTTTCCTTAAATATTCTATATGTGCTAATTGTCTTTGGGCATCTGCTTTACGCCATGGTTTTTTATAAACAGTATCTAAAACGCGCAAGGCATCTAGTGTTTCTTGATATGCAATTTTGTAAAACCCCTTATTAATATAAACATTGGATTGATTTCCTTTTGTAATTGCATATTGATATAAAAGGTTTTCTCTTTTATATATATCTAAAACCTCCCCATACTTCTTAATAGATGCCTCATAATTTCCTGTTATATCATCAATAACAGCAAGCGAACTTAATGTAGATGCATAACTACCATCTTTCTTTAATTTCTTATAAATTGCCAATGATTTATTGTAATAATATTTGGCAGAATCAAGCTTTCCAATATTTTCAAAATATGAGCCTAGATAATAATAAGATGTTCCAACCCACATTTCATTATTAGCATGCTCTGATGCCTTTAATTCCTCAAATGCTAATAATTTTGCTAGATAAGGTTTTTCATAAAGAAAAACATAGTATAATCTAGCAATCGCATCAACCTTTAAACTATCATTTTTTATAGTCCTATAAGTATTTATAAGACTATCAACTCTTTTGTTTTTTCCTGGATAGGAGTTCAAAAGGCTATCAAGCTCTTTTTGTCCTTTAACCTCTCGTGGTAAGAATACGGCAATAATCAATAGTAGAAAAGCGGTTTTTTTCATAATTTTTAAAGGCTTAACACCAAATCTTGTAAAGAGTCTTCCGTAGTAATATCTAATTTTTTCCGCAGACGATAACGTGCTTTTTTGATACCTTCTGAAGAAATATTCAAAATGTTGGCAATCTCTTTTGAGGAAAGATTCATTTTTAAAAGCGCCAAAAGACGTATTTCATTTGTGGTAACCTTGGGGTACTTGGTCTTTATATTGCTATTAAAGTCTTTATGTACTTCCTCAAAATAGCGAGAAAAATTCTCCCAATTATTATCATCTTGTAGGTCAAAGTTGATGGAACGTATTAGTTGGTTGTAACCTATTCCCGTATTTTCTTTTTCCTTCAGTTCTTGCGCTTTTTGTTTTAGGTTTTCCAATGTTTCATTTTTACGTGCAAGATTCAAGGCATGTGTGGTCAATTCTTTCTTTTTAAATTCAAGTTCGGCATCAACTTTTTCTTTTTCGAGTCTATTGCGTTTCATTTTTTGACGGAGGGCATAGATTCCCATTATAGATAATAATAAGGCTATACCCATTAGGATCCGTTGCAAATTACCGATAGAAGCTTCTTGCTCTAAAACTGTTATTTCCTTTTCTTGTAACGCAATTTGTTGTTCTTTTTCTTTTGTTTCAAACTCGGTCTTTAATCGTTCTATTTCTTTGGTTCTTTCAATATTGTGGACCGTATCATTAATTGTCTTGTACTTTTCATGATCTTCAAATGCTTTTTGGTAAGCACCTAAAGATGCATAGGTTTGCGCTCGATCTCTGTACGATTGATAGAGGTCGTCCTTATTGCCTATTGAATCTGCCAATGCAATTGCCCGGTTAAGATAGGGTAAGGCCTTGTCTGGCCTGTTTAATTCTTCAGTGTATACGGCTCCTAGTCGTTTTAGCGCCCAAGATTCTGAAAGCGCATGTTTTGAAATGTATCTAGAGTGTTCGATAGAATTCTTTAAAAAATCGATACCCTTTTGGGTCTGTCCTAATCTTATATAGGTCTTACCAATATTGAATAGGGTAATGCCAATTAGTCCTTGATTTTCTACTTCTCGGGAATAGGTTAGGCTTTCAAGTAAGTACTCTAGCGCGATGTCATAGTTTTCTATAACATAGTTGGAATTTCCTAAATCGTTGAGTGCTAATCCTATTTTTCGTTGGTTATTTTGTTTTTTATAGATGTCAAGCAGCTCCTCCTTTATTTCAATAGATTTTGCTTTGTTGTCGGTATAATGATATAACGAGGCCAGTGCACTTTTGACTTTCACTTTTTCATTTTCTAAATTTAAATTTTCTGCAATTGCCAGCGCTTTTAATGCAGCCTCAAAACCTTTTTTATATGTTGTTTGCCGCATATTTACTTTAGCACTTATCAAATGTAGTTTTAGTAAGACTAAAGAATCTATAGGGGAAGTGGAGTACTTCGCTATGTTTTTTCTGATGGAAACCGACGCTCCTTCATAATCTGGAATAAGATATAATAGCTGTATTTTATCGTAGGTTACGAGACCTATTGCACGACTATCCTTTAGGGATTCATATAGTTGTAAGGATTTATCAAAATAAATTTTAGCAGAATCTAATTTACGTACAATCATTAGTGATTTTCCTAAACGGTAAAAAGATTTGGCGATACCAGCCTTATCGTCCAGTTGTTTTGCCATTTTTAGGGCTTCCATTGAATAGGTATGAGCAAGCTTCGGGTCGCTTTGATAATACAGTTCGGATAAGGCATTTGCAGTATGCACTTTTGATGAATCTGTTTCTAGACCGTTATAGACTTTTAAAAGGCTATCCAATTTTTGATTTTGCTGGGCACAGAGCGGGGGAGATATGACACAAACAAACAAAAACCAAAAGATGATTTTAGAGTTCATAGAGTTTTGGTTTGTTTTAAAGATACATTTTCTAAATCTATTTAAAATAAAAAACAGGCCCGAAAGCCTGTTTTTAAATGACTAACTCACATTAAATTTTCACCCACCACAATTGGCTGCCACATCCTGTACTTCGCTTTTGGCACTGAGTACCTTGCCCAAAGTTGCAGTACCCTTGACCGTGATATCTATGAAATCTGTGCCAACCTGAAATACTACTCCGGAAAAACGACTGAACTGTAATTGCGAACGGAGCTCTTCACCGGAAAGGGAGCCACTCGATTCTGTGGCCCTTAATCGAAAACGCTGTACAAATTGTACTTTGGTATTGTCATATATCTGCGCAACGTCATACACCAAAGATGCGCTGCCCGGTGGTACCGTAACGGTACGTTGAAAGAAGATAGTTTCCGTTGTAGTACTTTCAGATTCGCTGAAAACAGAAGATTCAGAAGTCATGCTTACGCTTGCCTCCAAGGTTGAAGTAACCGATGCGTTATAATTTGCAGTATTGCCAAAAAATCCGGCCTCGAACTCTGTACCAACGGTGGCAGAAACACTTGTGCTTACTGAAGTTGCTAATGAAAAGCTTTCTTCCCAACCTATAGAATTTGTGATGGATACCGACTCGTCACTGCCCACTGTTTGTGATAGCTCTCCAGTACCACAATTGGTGAGTGTGCTATTGGCGCCAAAATCGGTACCCGGTGCGGACAATATTGGTGCTAAAAACGTTGTGCTGATGTTTTCTGCGCTCCATTCCAGAGAATTGGAAATAATCCGTAACAAAACATCATCATCGTTCGTTCCCAATACAAACCCTATGCCTCCCTTCACTTTTACCGTTCTATTGCCTGGTTTTGAGACGAGATTGTAAACGCCATCGGATACTTTTTTAATGATGAATTTGTAATCGTCAACATTAGCTGCATTCAGTACTTCTTCAAAAGAGTCAAAAAAGGACAGTCTTGGTGCGTCAACGACTTGCCCTTGAATAGTGAGGCCATTGGCTACTGAGAAAAACTTGCCGTCTGCCTGTATTTTTATGGCATAGGTGTTTGGTTCATCTGGAAACGGAACAAAATTGAAAATAAAGTCGGGCTGGGTTTCAATACCTGAAAACGTAGAATTTGAAGATCTGGTCATGATATTGCCAAACCCACTATTCCTGTTGACCCTTAACGCACTTTCCAATGGTGTTCCATTGCTATTCACCGTTTGCATATAGTATGGTGTATCTTCTTTAAGGGCAATGGTGTTAATGGCTTCAGTTTCCTCTAAATCTGCTATATTTAACTGTATAGGTTCAGGATTGGGTCTAAAAATGACCGCTGATCGCTCTTGGAAAATTATGGTATTCCCGTCGTTATCTTTAATTGTGATGCTTACGGCAACGCCATCTTCAAGTTCTTGCAAAGCCACTTCACTTAATCCTTCGATAGCGATACTTACTTGCCCCATAAAAGTGATTTGTTCAATTTCAACTGTTTGCGAATAATCACCATTGGTCGCTGTAATACTTACTTCGGCCGTTGCCGGAGTATATCCTTTTTTCGCAATGTTTCGGGCATTGATCACCATGCCAAGTTCACCTGCAAATTTTTCAAAATCATCTTCCGTAATTTGACCTTCGGTTTCTACAATTTCACCCACACCTTCGGGGCACCCTTGGTTACTGCTCGGACCAGATTGTGTAGGGCAATCATCCATCGAATCTGCAATACCATCACCATCAGTATCTACAATAGGCGTTTCTGTAGTACCTTCATCTTTACTACATGAAATACATGCAGTCAGAAAACAGATACTAAGTATTGTAGCCCGTAAAAAAAGTTTTTGTGTTTTCATCTCTTTAATTTTTGTGGTTAAAAATGAACTGTTTTTGCGTGGCCTACCCGGTCGCGTTCTGCAGCACAGGGCCGAGCAAGTCACCACAAAAAGGTCGTTGCCATAAGACAACACCACAAACTTATTGTGCTTGCCAAGGGATAAAAAAAAACAAGGGGTGACAAAGGGGTTACAACAAAATAAAGAGGGGTGACAAAAGGGTGACAACTAAAAAACACCCTATTTTCAGGGCGTTTCAAGAGCTTTTAAATAAGGTGTTAAATAGCTATAATCGTTGTTTCCAAAGAATCTTCAGGTGCCAACTGCATCTTTTTGCGCAATCTATTGCGTGCTTTTTTCACACCTACCGCCGAAATATTCAAAATGTTAGCGATTTCTTTAGACGAAAGGTTCATCTTAATCAATGCCATTAATCTAAGTTCATTTTTGGTGATATCAGGATATTTTAAAACTACCTCTTTTTCAAAGTCTTTATGTACCGCTTCAAAATAACGGGTAAAATTTGCCCAAGCCTTATCATCTTGTTGATCAAAAGTGATGGTCTTAATCAGTTCTTGGTATGATTTACCGTTATCATCGGTTTGTTTGAGCTCAGATGCTTTTTGCTTTAGGCCCTCTAAGAGTTCGTTCTTTTTGGCAAGATGTAGGGCATGGGTGGTCAATTCTTTCTTTTTGAAGTCAAGTTCAACCTCGACTTTTTCACGTTCCAGTTTGTTGCGTTTGATTCTTTGACGAAAACCGTAAAAACCGGAACCAAAAACTAAAACGGATAATACCAGACCAGAAGCTAAAAACCATTTTTGTAATGCGCTCACTTTTTCTTTTTCTTGTAGCAGTGCAATTTCTATGTTCTGTTGGGCAATTTGCTGCTCTTTTTTTTCAGTATCGAAAATGGCGCGCATTTCTTCTATTTGTTGAGACTTACTTTCGTTATAAATACTATCCTTTAAGACCAAATACTGTTGTAGGTCTTCATAAGCAAGCTTGTAGTTACCTAGACGTGCATACGAAGTTGAGCGCTCTTGATATCCTAAGTTTTTAAAGGCTTTATTGCCGATGCTATCAGCTAAGGGAATCACCTGGTCAAAATAGGTTATCGCCCGCTTTTCATCGCCCATAGCGCTATAGGTGACCCCTAGGCCATTCAAGTTTTCCACAATTTTGTTTTTACTGCCGATTTCCTTGACAATGCGAAGGCTTTTTTTTCCAAAGTCCAAAGCTTTGGAGTAGCGTCCCATTTTTGTATTGGTAATGCCCAAATTGGCCAAAACAGTAGCCTCTAAGTTAACGTTGCCTAGTTCTTGCGCCAGTTTTAGCCCCTTCAGCAAATAGTTTTCCGCACTTTCAAAATCATCAGTATTGTAATAGGCCATTCCAATATCATTATTGGCCACCGCCTGATAAAAGGTATCGTTATATTCTTGGTAAATGCCCAGGGCCTTTTGGTTATAGGTAATAGACTGTTCAAAATTTTCATTTGTAAGTTCTATGGCCGCCAAGTTATTATACGAGTCCGCAAGCATTACCCTTTGGTCAAGTTTTTCTAAAATTTTTACTTGTTCAAGTATTTGCTTTAGTGCGATTCGGTAGTTTCCTTTTTGTATCTGAATAGATCCGTTGATTCCATAAGCTCTTGCTAAAGCCACTGAATCATTTAGTTTGGTCTTCAACAAGGTGATAACAGTATCATTTATTTTTAGGGCGGCATCAAAATCACCACGGTCAAATTCAAAAATGGCCATTCCGCTTTTGACCAAAATATGGCCTTTTAAAGAGGGTATTGTCTTGTACAGAGCTTCTGCCTTATTGTAATAGGCCAAGGTAGAATCTTCTTGTGAGGCGTTGCTATGATAAACCCCAATATCATAATAACTTCTGGCAATCCCTTTTTTATAATCAAGTTCTTGAGCCAAGTGAAGTGCTTTTTCGGCATATTTCAATGCTTGTTTAGGCTGGTTGTATAAATAGGATTGAAATAGGCTTTGAAGCGTTTTTACCTTGCTGGTGTCATTGGGTTGGGCTTTGTATGCGTGTAGCAAACTATCCAGTTTGGTATTGTCTTGCCCAAATATGCATTGTGAACAAAAAATGAAACAGATTACAACAATATGGAAATGGAAGCTTTTTTTCATCTAACTTGGTTTGGCATGGGGAATATCACTAAAGTACTAGATTATTTTAATTGTCGTTAAAAATGGCTCTTTAACTTCAAGAAAGTGACCTTTTTCTAAATCTAAATTTAGCAACAATAAAAAACAGGCCCAAAGGCCTGTTTAAAAACTAACTCAATTCAACTATCTAATTAATTACCCACGGGCCTTCGAAACGGTCTTTACCTTCGTCTGAAGATGAGAACCATTCCTTGATTTCATTTCCGGCTTCATTTACAAATAGATATCTACCGCTACTGCCACCGATTGTGAAAAAGGTAGCTGCCCCCACTTCATCGAACAAGGCACCATTATTTGCTATACTAACAGGATCGAAAAACCAGGTATTCGAAGGAACTTCAGTGCCCCAAGTTCCGTTTCCTTCAGCTTGGTATGTTTGAAAACTATCGCCTGGTAAGCTGAAAAATGACATTGTTCTTGCCCCGTTTCTAACCGCAGCTCCAATACCTTTTGAAGCTATGGTAAAACCGTCACTATCTCCAAAAATTTCATTTACCAAAAGTACATTTCCAGTAGCGCCAAGCGGTGCAGCCGGTAATTGATTATTGTTTACATAATTGCTAAGTAAGATAATTTGTAGTTTGGTTCCGGTGCCATCAAATATGTAGAGTCTACTTGCCAGGTCATCCGCCCATTGCACCGCTGCTCCAACATTTTCCAATGCTAAGTCCCCTAATGGGGCGTTTGGGTCATCGAGGTCAAAGATTCTTCGATCACCATCACTTAGAATCCCTGGGGTATTTCCGTTGTACCATGCGTATTTATCTCCTGCTTTGTTAAAGATCAATACATCACTGTTGCCAATGTTTGCCATTGCCCCGATACCATCATCAAAGAGATCTAACAGATCAGCATATAGCCCAGGAGGTAATGTTCCTTTTAATTCGCAATTCTTAACAGTGTATTTCGTTGCCAAATTCGTGCTAACCACCTGGCTTGGGTCTTCTAGGCTATTAACCACATAAGATAATGGCAAGCCACCTTCAATATCACTTGATTCGGCCAAACGTTCAACAATATCCTTTAAGTTGTCTACGGCTTGCTCGCCATCAAAAGTCGAACCTACGGCATTTAAAGATCCTTTAGAATCACCACCGTAAGCGATTACCTTTACGGTTAAGTTGTTATATTCTTTTAAGGTTTCAATGTCTACACTGCCCTCTACTTTTCCTGCTACGGCATTGTAAGAGCCTCTTAAAGAAGCTTCCATGTCCTGTGCGGATGCAGAAGATTCATACAACATGTAAAAAATACGACCATAAGTAACAGAAGAAATAAAGGTTCCTGCATTGTCTGGTTGAATAAAGGTTGCCAATTGCTCTGGGGTAACGCTTGGGTCAAAGACTTCATCAAGGCTGGTAGGTTTTACATAGCTCATGGTATAATACTGTTGTGTGAGCTTTACCAAAACACTGCTCGTTTCAGTACTGGTGTCCAATGAAAAATTACCACTTACCTTAGTGGTTAAATTTGAAAATTTTAAGCCCATTTCTAATGCCAATTCTTCTTTAGAATTTATGGCGACAACATCAAGTGTAAAATTTGCAGGAGTAATATCACCGCTTTGCGCTATAATATTGTTCATGGCCTGTTGCACGGTTCCTTGGTCCACAACATCAACATCTACTGTAGCTACAGGGTTACCAGTAACCAAGTTATAGGTAATTGTACCACCAGCACGTTTTACGACGATATCCGATGGGGTTGCATTATCCAAGGTTTTTCCTTGTAAAAGGTTACCAGGCCAAATGACTGATGCATTTGTGTTGTATAATGGAAAGGTATGGGTTCCACCGGTAATGTCTACTTCTTTTTCTGTACAGACCCAACGTTGTTCGATAGTAGGTCCTTCGGCACTTTCTTTTCTATCATAGTCTTCGTTTTCAGTCGTTTCCGTTCCGACAACCTCATTTTCGGTTGTATTAGGTGGAAAGTCTTCAAAGGCATCTCCACTTGCTACTACCTGGGCTAGGGTAAGTCCAGATGCATCTTCTGGGCATCCGTTATTACTTGCTGGACCTGATTCATTTGGGCAACTATCATTTGCATCTACGATACCATCACCATCAGTATCTAATACCGGGTCGGTAGTTGGGTCGTCTTTACTACATGCTATCGCTATAACTAACAACAGCAATACAAAAATTCGATTTAATAATTTAAAATTTGTTTTCATCACTTTTTGTTTTGTGGTTAAACTTTAGATTTTGTTTTGTGTGACCTACTCGATTTAGATCTGCAGTATCGAACCGAGCAAGACCACAAAACTTGATTGTTGAACTAACAACACCACAAACCTAGGCCCTTGAATTCAGGCCATAAAAAAAGGATGGGGTACAAAGGGGGTACAGCCTATGAAACTAATGTTTATAGGTGTTTCAAGAAGATGTTTAAATTGGATTAAATCGCTAAAACCGTATTTTCAAGCGAATCATCGGGTGTTAACCTCATCTTTTTACGGAGTCTTTGCCTTGCTTTTTTGATACCGTCGAGCGAAATATTCAAGATAGTAGCAATCTCTTTTGAAGACATATTCATTTTTAGCAAGGCCATAAATCGGAGTTCATTTTTAGTAACCTCAGGATACTTGTTTTTGACGTTTTTGGCAAAATCTTTATGTACCTGTTCAAAGTATTGGGTAAAGCTCTCCCAGTTTTTATCATCTTGCTGGTCAAAGTTAATGGTCTTAATCAGTTCTTGATAGCCTTTAGTATCACCTTGCAATTTTAAGTCTTTGGCCTTTAGTTTTACGTTTTCCAGCACCTCGTTTTTTTTGGCCAGATGTAGGGCGTGAGTAGTGAGTTCTTTCTTTTTAAAAGCCAATTCGGCTTCTACCTTATCTTTTTCGAGTTGATTGCGCTTTGTTTTTTGGCGAAAGCCATAAAAACCAAAGCCAAGTGCTAGTATTGAAAGTGACATACCACCACCTAAAAGTAATTTTTGTTGGTTACTGATTTTGACTTCTTGCTCCAATACCGTAATCTCTTTATCTTGAAGTGCTAATTGCTGTTCTTTCTTTTCGGTTTCGTAGATGGTGCGTAATTCTTCTATTTGCCTAGATTTATTGGTGTTAAAAATGGAATCATTTAGAATCTGAAATTCTTTTTGATCGGCAAATGCTTTATTAAATTCACCTAATTTTTCATAAACCAAAGCTCTACTTTCATATCCGGTTTTTAATTCATTTATACTCCCAATAGAATCAGATATTTTAATGGCATAGGTGTAGTTTTCAATTGCCTGTTTATAGTTATTTTTTGCATTGTAAGCATCTCCTATTATGGTATAGATGTTTGATTGATTGGATTTTGAATTTTCATTTAGTTTTAGACTTTTATTTAAATAATCTAACGCTTGTTCGGGATTGCCATTTTCAACCAATACCATACCAATATTGGCATACGAGATTGCAATAAAATTATCACGTTCCATCTCTATAGAGAACTCCAAAGCTTTTTTAAAGTGCTCTAAGCTCTTGTCATATTCTTTCATTTTAAATAAGGAAAGTCCAATTTCAGTATTTGTGATACATTCGTAAGTGGTATTTTTTTCAGCAATAAAAATTTCTAACGCCTCGTTTAAATAATCTACGGAAGTATCATAATTTTCTCTTAAGCCCTCTATTCGACCAATACCTATTAAAACATCGCCTTTCTGTTTTTGATTATTTCCTTCTAAAGTATCTAAAACCTTTAAGGAGAAAAGAAATTCTCTGAGTGCTAATTCATAGTTACCCTTTTCCATATAAACAGTTGCCTTATCTCTTTTTGCCCAAAATAATTCTATACCATCACCAATTTCCATAGCCATTTCTATAGCTTCATCATACATTTCTAATGCCTTATCATAATTTCCTTCAAGTTGCTCAACCTTGATTAAACTATTTTTCATAGAAAGTAGCTCTCCTTTATCACCTAATTTTTCCCATAGTTTACATGATTTTTCATAGTAATATCTGGCAGAGTCAAGTACATAAGTACTATTATATATAATGCCTAAATTGCCTAAAGCTTTTGCCTTACCTCTTTCGCTATTCAATTTTTCAGCTAGTTTTAATTGAATTTTCACATAGCGTTTGGCTTCACTAATTTTACCATTACGGAGCTGTTGTATAAATATTTTATGAAGCGTTGTGAGTTTATCAATATTGTCAGCTTGTGTTTCATAAGACTGAATTAAACTATCAAGTTTTTGATTTTCTTGCCCCCAAGAGTAGAAGGAAATACAAAGAAAAAAGAATACGAATATGGTGAGGATTTTGGTTTTCATCTGGTTTGGTTTGTGGGGGGATGTGCTTCTAAGATACTATTTTTTGACAATTCTCGATCTTGTTAAAAACATATCGTAAATATCCCTCTAGAAATCTTTCTCAATTTTTCGATTTTCCTATTTTTGCCCATGCAAAACAAAGTCCTAATTCTAGACTTCGGCTCTCAGTATACTCAACTCATTGGTAGACGTGTTCGAGAGCTGAATATTTTCTCTGAAATTAAACCTTTTAACAACCCCCCAAAAGACCTCTCTGAGTATAAGGCGGTAATACTTTCAGGCTCTCCTTTTTCTGTTAGAGCTGATGATGCACCGCACCCAGATTTGTCGGAAATACGTGGTAAAAAACCATTGTTAGGTGTTTGTTATGGAGCTCAATATTTGGCCCATTTTAATGGTGGAAATGTTGAAAAATCAAACACTAGAGAATATGGTCGCGCAAATCTATCGCATGTAGAAATTGGCAATCCGTTTTTAGCAAAGGTCAATACCGGAAGCCAAGTATGGATGAGCCATGCGGATACCATCAAACAACTTCCTGAGAATACCCAGCTTTTAGCAAGTACGCATGATGTAGAAAATGCCGCTTTTAAATTTGATGGGGAAGAAACGTACGGTATTCAATTTCATCCTGAAGTATACCATTCCACCGATGGAAAACAGTTGTTAGAAAATTTTCTAGTCAACATCGCGGGAATCGAACAGACTTGGACTCCTGATGCTTTTGTAGAAACTACAGTTGCTGATCTTAAAGAAAAACTTGGAGATGATAAAGTGATTTTAGGCTTATCTGGAGGCGTCGATTCTTCGGTTGCTGCAGTTTTGCTTCATAAAGCTATTGGCCCCAATTTGCATTGCATTTTTGTAAACAATGGCTTGTTGCGTAAAAATGAGTTTAGCGGAGTATTAAAACAGTACGAAGGCATGGGTCTTAACGTTAAGGGTGTTGATGCTTCGGCACGCTTTTTGGATGAATTGGCAGGGGAGAGCGATCCCGAGAAAAAACGTAAGATTATCGGTCGTGTTTTTGTTGAGGTATTCGATGATGAATCGAAATTGGTTGATGGTGCTACATGGTTGGCCCAAGGAACTATTTATCCTGATGTGATTGAGTCGGTTTCGGCCACAGGTGGCCCTTCGGCAACAATTAAGAGTCATCATAATGTTGGTGGATTGCCCGATTATATGAAATTAAAAGTAGTGGAACCTTTAAAAATGTTGTTTAAAGATGAAGTGCGAAGGGTAGGAGCTAGTATGGGATTGGATAAAGAACTTTTAGGAAGACATCCCTTCCCAGGACCTGGTTTAGCAATCAGAATTTTGGGTGACATTACTCCAGAAAAGGTGTCTATTTTACAAGAGGTAGATGCTATTTTTATTGATGGTTTAAAAAGTAATGGCCTTTATGATAGCGTTTGGCAGGCAGGTGCTATGCTTTTACCCGTAAATAGTGTGGGCGTAATGGGTGATGAACGTACTTATGAAAAATGTGTAGCTTTAAGAGCTGTTGAAAGTACAGATGGAATGACGGCAGACTGGGTGAATTTACCCTATGAATTTTTGCAAAAAACGTCAAATGACATCATTAATAAAGTCCCTGGAGTGAATCGTGTCGTATATGATATTAGTTCAAAACCTCCAGCGACTATAGAATGGGAATAATGAAAAGATTAGTTTTTAAGATAGTTTGTGTATTTGCCGTAGTATTTTTTATCAGTAACAAGGTTGCCGCACAACAAAAATACACTACGCATAATGTAAAGAAGGGAGAGACTTTAACCAGTATTGCAAAGCAATACCGCGTAACACCATATTCTATACTTCAACTAAACAAAGAGCTGAAAAACTCTGAGGATATCAAGCCAAATACAATTTTGGTAATACAGGTTGCCGGTAAACCCATTGTTCAAAAAGAAGAACCAAAAGAAAAAACCAAAATAGAACAAGAAGCTCCTATCGGATACGAAAGACATCGTGTTAAAAAGAGAGAGACGATGTTCGGGCTCACCCAGCGCTATGGGGTTACCGAAGAACAAATAAAAAAGTACAATACCCAATTATATTCGGAACAGCTTAAAAAGGGAATGGTACTGCAGATACCACAGTACCCTGAAGTTGAAGAGGAAAAGGAACTGGAGGCTGAAATTTATACCGTAAAAGCAAAAGAAACACGGTGGAGTATTGCCAACAAATATGGTATTACAGTAGATAGCTTGGTAATTTTGAATCCTGAACTGCCTAAAAACACGACCTATTTGGCCAAAGGGCAAGAATTAAAACTGCCCAGACCTAAAGGTGATGGACTTAATGAGCAAGAAGTGGTGCTGTTTGAATCATACACCGTGCCTAAATCTATTGGTATTTTTAGGATAAGTCAAAACTATGGAATTTCAACTGATTCGGTTATCAAGTTGAACCCAGAGATTAATGAGCTAGGTGGTTTAAAAGAAGGGATGGTACTGCGTTTGCCAAAAAAGAAGCCTGCTACCGAGATCGTAAACACGGATAACTATGTTTTTTATGAAGTAAAACCAAAGCAGAATATTTTTAGGCTAACACAAAACCTTAAAATTTCACGTGATTCGCTTTTCGCCCTAAACCCAGAGTTAGAAAATGGCTTAAAAGCAGGCATGGTGATAAAATTGCCTAGAGTTAAGGCCAAACAATTGGACGTAAAAAACTCACTTGTTCTTGATAAAATAAGCCTTGTTGATAGTATAAATATTGAAAATAGGCCAAGTCTTCTTTTTTTATTGCCATTTCGATTAGATAGGGTTGATTTTACGAACACAGCGATGACAAAAAATCAATTGAAAAGAAAAGATTGGAAATCTGCTTTGGGTATGTATACTGGGGCTATGATTGCTTTTGACTCGGTTAAGAGAATGGGGCTTTCCGTTGATGTGAAAATTATAGATACCCAAAGAAACTTTGAAAGAACCAAGATGATGTTACAACAACAATCGTTGGCCAATTTTGATGCTATTGTAGGTCCAGTTGATTCGAGGTTGTTGGGAGAGGTTGCTTTACAGGCATCTAATTATAATGTTCCTGTTGTCGCTCCTTATGCCTCTAAAAGTGATTTAAGTTTGAGCAACGTCTTTTTCTCAATGCCAGATGATGAAAGTTTGCGTAAACGTATTTTAGATTATGTGGCAAAGGAAAAAACAAAAGAAAGAGTATTGGTTATTGCCGATGACAAACATCAAGCGGCAAAAGATTCTATTATTTCTAGGTTTCCTAGCGCAAGGGTAGCCAAAATGAGTAAAGACGGTTCGTTACATCTCGAAGATTTTTTACTCATGCTTTCTGAGAACCAAGAGTATTGGGTCTTTGTAGAAACAGAAGATAAAAATCTAGTCGCGAGTATAAGTTCTATTCTTAATGCCGCAAACTCAGAAAAAGACTACACGGTGCGCATGTTTACGACCAATCATAATAGTGCTTTTGAAGGTGATGAGGTTTCGATGCCCCATTTATCCAATTTAAAGTTTACGTACCCATCTGTTTACAAAGAAACTTTAGGTGATAGTTTTACAGAAGCTTATCAAAAAAAGTTTGGCCATGAGCCTGACCCTTATGCAACACGAGGTTTTGATTTGACCTTAGATTTACTTTTAAAGTTGGCATACAAAAAGAATTTAGAAGCTACCGCACAGTTAATTGGTTTAACCGAGTACAGTGGTAATAAGTTCAACTACTACAATAAATGGACAAAAGGTTACTTCAATAATACTTCTTATCTTATACAATATGATCAATTGCAAATAAAACAAATCGAAGAATAGCAATGATGTCTAAAGTTACTTATACCGGTGAATTGCGAACTACATGTCACCATACACGTTCGGGAAACGAGTTTATTACTGATGCCCCAGTAGACAATAATGGTCTGGGCGAAGCATTTTCCCCAACGGATACGGTCGCTACAGGTTTGGCAAGCTGTATGCTTACCGTAATGGGAATAAAAGCAAGAGATTTGGGTGTTGATTTGACCGGGGTTACTGCAGATGTCACAAAACATATGGCTTCAGAGCCTAGAAGAATAGCTAAAATAGAAGTGCATATAGAACTTCCTTCGGCTGTTTCTGATAAACATAGAACTATACTAGAGCGCACGGCAAATACCTGCCCAGTGCATCATAGTCTGCACCCCGATATCGAAAAAGAAATTACCTTCAATTGGACAAAGGCCTGATTATAACATATATTTTTCTAGTTTTTGGGATAAGTTGTTTTTCTCAAGATTTAGAGGAGTCTTATGTCTGGAATGCCAATAAAAAACTTACCTGGAAAGATTTTAAGGGAGAAGTGCCTCCTGATGCTGTACCGGCCGCTACAACTGCAAGCGGTATCAGCTATAAGTATTCTGCGAATTTTTTACATCATGAAGTAAAACTTGATTTTGAGGTCAATGCATTTTTCTACCCCAATGAATCATGGTATAAGCCTTCGGTTTGTAATAATCTCATCTTGAGTCATGAACAGCTTCATTTTGATATTTCAGAATTGTTTGCAAGAAAAATGCGGAAACGGTTAAATGAAACTTCATTTTCTGATAATGTGAAAGCAGAGGTTCGAGCGATCTATAAAGAGACCCTGAAAGAACTTTCAGATTTTCAAGACCGTTATGATTGGGAAACCAGCTTTTCAAGAAATCGAGAACAGCAAATTCGTTGGAATGAGCAGATAGCGCTGGCTTTGGCTAAAGAAAATTAGACATCACAGCGTAAAAAGGCATCTTTTAAAGCCGCTATTTTATCTTCCCAAGTCACGATAAATTCTTGCGCTACATACCCCTTAAATCCGGTATCCAAGATGGCTTTCATAATGGCAGGGTAGTACAGCTCTTGGGTTTCATCAATCTCGTTTCGCCCTGGTACCCCGGCAGTATGGTAATGCCCAAAGTAAGGATGATAATTCTGAATACTTCTGATAATATCACCTTCTTGAATTTGCATGTGATAAATGTCATAAAGCAACTTAAAGTTTTCGCTACCAAGATGTTTGCAAAGTTCTATTCCCCAAAGTGAGTTGTCGCACATATAATCTGGGTGGTTCACCTGATTAAAAAGTTCCATTTGAATTACAACGCCATGTTCTTCGGCCAAAGGAATAATTTTTGAAAGTCCATCTACACAATTTTGAAGACCTACATAATCGTTCATGCCTCGTCTATTGCCGCTAAAACAAATTAGGTTGGTATAACCCGCCTCCGCCACTTGGGGTATAATATCAGTATACTGCTTAATTAATTGTTCATGATATTTTGGGTCGTTCCATCCTTCTGTCAAACTGATTTCTGCACCATTGCACATTGAACAGTGAATATCATATTTTTTAAGCAGCGGCCAGTCTTTTGGTCCAATGAGATCTATGGCCTTAATGCCTAATGTATTCAACTCTTTTAAAAAATCCTCTAGGGGAATATCCCCAAAACACCATTGACAAACACTATGGTTTATATTGTTCTTGAGTTCAAAATCTTTTTCTACGGTATTTGTTTGTGCTAAACCAGATGTGGTGACCATACCTGCTGCACCTATTGCTGAGGCAGCTACAAAATCTCTTCTTTTCATTAGTGACTTTTCTAACATGAAAGATAGTATTTTTAGCGAAATAAATGGAAATTAAACCAGACAAACAAGAACTGCTAAAGTTGGTGCATTACAAAATGCCCTTTGGTAAATACAAGGATAGGTATTTGGTCGATTTGCCTATTCCCTACCTAGTATGGTTTAAACAGAAAGGGTTTCCTGAAGGAAAATTAGGTGACTACCTACAGACCATTTTAGATATAAAATCAAACGGTTTAGAACCCATGATCAGAAAGCTGAGAAAAGAATTCCCGAAGGATTAGCCGAAATATCTACCTATAATACGTACCTTTATGCCCCGTAATAGTAGATACAATCATGTCACAAACCAAGTACATTTTTGTTACGGGAGGCGTAACATCTTCATTAGGTAAAGGTATTATCGCCGCTTCTCTGGCTAAATTACTTCAGGCTAGAGGTTACAAAACAACCATACAAAAATTAGATCCTTATATCAATGTCGATCCAGGTACATTAAACCCTTATGAGCATGGGGAATGTTATGTAACCGATGACGGTGCGGAAACAGATTTGGATCTTGGGCATTATGAGCGTTTTTTAAATGTAAAAACATCTCAGGCCAATAATGTTACCACGGGTAGAATTTATCAAAGTGTTATAGAAAAAGAGCGAAGAGGGGAGTTTTTGGGCAAAACCGTTCAAGTAGTGCCCCATATTACTAATGAAATCAAAGAGCGTATCCAAATTCTTGGTAACAGTGGCGAATATGATATTGTAATTACTGAAATTGGAGGTACTGTTGGTGATATTGAATCTTTACCTTATATAGAAGCGGTTCGCCAACTTCTTTGGGAATTAGGGGATAACAATGGTATCGTTATACACCTCACTTTGGTACCTTTTTTATCGGCAGCAGGAGAGTTAAAGACCAAACCTACACAACACTCGGTAAAAACCCTGATGGAAAGTGGAATAAAAGCGGATATTTTGGTCTGTCGTACCGAGCATGAAATATCAGATGATATTAAAAACAAGTTGGCACTTTTCTGCAATGTAAAAAAAGAAGCCGTAGTTCAATCAATTGATGCATCTACTATATATGACGTACCTATTCTAATGCAAGAAGAAGGTTTAGATACCGTTGCGCTTCAGAAACTGGCTCTGCCCGATAATTCTAAAACCGATTTAGACAACTGGAAGCAGTTTCTTCAAAGACATAAAAATCCAAAAAGTGAAGTTACCATTGGTTTAATAGGTAAATACGTTGAACTGCAAGATTCTTATAAATCCATTTTAGAATCATTTATTCATGCAGGTGCGGCAAATGAGGTTAAGGTAAATGTGCGGTCCATACATTCAGAACATATTACTTCGAAAGACTTAGCTAAAAAGATGATGGGCCTCAACGGTATTTTGGTGGCACCTGGTTTTGGAGAAAGAGGTATAGAAGGCAAAATTCTTGCCGTGCAATATGCTAGGGAGAATAACATTCCATTTTTAGGTATTTGTTTGGGTATGCAAATGGCGGTCATTGAGTATGCAAGAAATGTTTTGGGTTATACCGATGCAAATTCGACCGAAATGGATGAGCAAACTCCAAATCCAGTAATCAACTTAATGGAAGAGCAAAAGACCGTGACCAACAAAGGAGGTACGATGCGTTTAGGTGCATGGGACTGTAATTTGAAAAACGATACACTTGCCAAAGAGATATACAACGGCAAAACAGAAATATCGGAACGTCATAGACACCGCTTTGAATTTAATAACGAATACAAAGAAGAGTTAGAAGGTGCTGGGCTTATTGCCTCGGGTATAAATTCAAAAACCAATTTAGTAGAAATAGTAGAGATACCTTCGCATCCTTGGTTTGTAGGAGTGCAATATCACCCAGAATATAAAAGTACTGTTGCCGACCCGCATCCACTGTTTATCGGATTTGTGAAGGCGGTCTTACAACAGAAACTGCAACAAACTAATGCCAGTTTGGCATAAAAACCACATTTGGATATATATTTGCCAACCTAAGTTCGTAGATAAGCACCACTAAATAACTTTCATGGAAGAAAAGAAGTTTGATATTAATACGGTTATTGGCTTTGTATTAATTTTTGCCGTAATGATAGCGATGTTCTACTTCAATCAACCCACACCTGAGGAAATTGAAGCGGAAAAGGCCAAACAAGAGCAAGTAGCAGCAGAGGCTAAAACCAACCAAGTTGAGAAAATCGAAGAACAAAAACCAGCTGTTATCGATTTGCAAGATTCCACAGCAGTCGCGAATTATAAAAGTGCTGTAGGGGCATTTGGTTTTACAAAAACTTCAGAAGGAACTACTAAATTGGAAAACGAAGTTTTATACTTAGAAATTTCCAATAAAGGTGGGCAGATTGTTGAGGCAAAGATGAAAGACTTTGTTACTTATGACTCTATACCCGTGCATTTGATAAAAGATGGTAACGCGAACTTCGCCATTTCTTTTTCAACAAACGACAACAGGGTTTTAAGCACGGCGGATTTGTTTTTTGAGCCTATACTTAGCAGTAGTGGTGATAATCAGATTCTTTCTTTAAAGGCCAAAGTTTCAGATAACCAGTATTTAGAATATCGGTATGAAATGAAACCAAAAGATTATTTGGTAGATTTTACCGTAAGGTCCCAAGGTTTAAACAGGGTTTTGAATTCTTCGAAACCGCTAAACCTGGAATGGAAACTGAAGGGTATACGACATAACAAAAGTGTACAGTACGAAAGTCGCTACACTGAAATGATGTACAACTATGAAGACGGGAAGATAGATTATCTTTCAGCTAATAGTGATGATGAAGAAACTGAAGAAGATGTGCAATGGCTTTCTTTTAAACAACACTTTTTCACTTCTATTTTAGCGACAAAAAAGAACTTCAAAACCGCCGAAATCAGCTCGGTTAATTTAGTCGAAGAAGAAAGTAAAGAAGTGAAGTTCACTAAAGATTTTTCTGCAACTATCCCCTTGGCCCTCGAGGGTGGTGAAATTTCTGAGAGTTTAGATTGGTATTATGGCCCTACTGATGTTAAAGTACTAAGCCAGTACGATGAATATCAGTTAGAAGATACCATTTATTTTGGATGGGGTATTTTTGGTTGGATCAATAGGTACGTTTTTACGCCTTTTTATACTTTTTTAAGCTCTTTCTTACCATATGGTATCGCTATTATCATAATGACTATTATTGTTAGATTGGCATTATCACCTGTAACATACAAGTCATACCTGTCACAGGCAAAAATGAAAGTATTAAAGCCGGAGATAACGGAAATCAACGAGAAGTATAAAGACAATGCCATGAAAAAACAGCAAGAGACCATGAAGTTGTATGGCAAGGCTGGGGTAAGCCCCATGAGTGGTTGTGTGCCGGCATTGTTACAATTGCCCATTTTCTACTCACTGTTCATGTTCTTTCCTACGTCATTTGCCCTAAGACAGAAATCCTTTTTATGGGCGGAAGACCTAAGTTCATACGATACTATTTTTAATCTTCCATTTACAATTCCTTTTTATGGGGATCACGTGAGTCTATTTCCAATATTGGCCTCGGTGGCTATTTTCTTTTATATGATGATGACAACTGGCCAAAGCATGCAAATGCAACAGCAACCTGGTATGCCAAATATGAAATTCATCATGTATTTGTCGCCATTAATGATGTTGTTCTTCTTTAATAACTACGCGAGTGGGTTGAGTTTGTATTATTTTGTTTCCAACCTAATTACGATTGGTATCATGTTAGTCATCAAGAACTATATTCTAGATGATAAAAAGATACATGCCCAAATACAAGAGAATAAAAAGAAGCCTAAAAAAGAGAATAAGTTCCAGAAAAAGATGCGTGAGATGATGGAGCAAGCTGAAGCTCAGAAGAAGGCTGGGAAAAGGTAGGGATTAAACCTTTTTGGGGTAGTGAGGTCTAAGAGTTATATAAACCATTTCTTATATATATTATGAGACTTTTAATACTTGTATTTTTTGTTTTATTTCTTGTTCCAACGTCAAACATTGAAGCCCAAACTGCTCGTCAAAGTGAGATTCGAAAATCCAGAAAAGAACGACGTGTAAAACGAAGGGTAGTACGTCGTGTGAACAAACGGGTGGCCCGAAGAACCTTACGCCGTCTTCCAGCCAATACCAGACCTTTGGTGTACAGGAACACTACTTTTTATCCTGTTGGTAGTATGTATTATGTGCAGAGAAATAGGTCCTACGTTAGGGCATTTCCACCAAGGGGATTCCGTTTAAGACGATTGCCCGCCGCTGCCATAGCCTTAACAGTTAAAGGAGTTCGTTACCGATATGCTGCAGGGGTTTTTTATAGGGCTCAAGAAAATGAGGAATTTGAGGTGACCGAAGCCCCAATAGGTGCCGTTGTTCCGGAATTACCGGAAGATTCTTTGGAAATCGATTTTGAAGGAATCCCTGCTTATGAACTTAACGAAGCAGTCTATAAAGCCGTAGAGGATGGATATGAGGTTATTGATGTTGTTCTTGAGGACAAACCGTAAACTTTTTATTGCAATGTAATGCAGCGCAACAGCGCTAGAATAAGAAATCCTTAGGGGAACTTTTGTTAAAAAAAACTTCCTCCTTTCGGAGGAAGCTTTCGCCATAATAGGCATAGTTTGGAAAGATTCGGGACTCCAAAGATGCGACCTAATTCCTTTCAAAAAAATTAATAGTTGTCAAGCGGTGTTTTTTGTATGGTAAAGGATACCCTTTTGATGTCTCATCGACGAACGGTTAATACCATAGACGAAAAAAGCCTTTCATTGTATAATGAAAGGCTTTTTTGTAGTCCTTAACCTACTAATAGCTAAGCTTTTTTTAGTGTAGTGCGTCCAAAACTTCTTGTGGAAGTAAAACTTTGTTGATAACATGTACTATACCATTGCTAGCTACATTATCAGCACCAACAACTTTAGCATCAACATGTGTTTTATCCCTAATAAATACTCCGTGGTTCAGTATTGCGAAAATTGACTCACCCTGTAAAGTTGTAAACTCTTGGTGATTGCTTAAATCTCCGGATGCCACAGCGGCGCCGGCAACAACATGATAGGTTAGAATTTTCGCAAGAAGTGCTTTCTCTTCTTCGGTATCAAAATCTTCTAAGCTATTATAGTTACTACCTAAGGCATGTAATAAATCTGTAAATGCTTGATTGGTCGGGGCGAATACGGTGAAAGGACCTTCGCCGCTCAAAGTTTCCACCAATCCAGCGTTAGCGGCAACAAGTGCATCGACAAGAATGCTCAAGTCATCGGTGGCGATAGCGAGCTCTACAATATTTTTCATCTGAAGGCTAGCTACAAAATCAACAGCTTCCTGCGGTAACAATACTTTGTTGATTACATGTACAACTCCGTTGCTGGCATCCACATCAGGAATTACGACGGTAGCATTATCATCGGTAGCGTCAATAATGTGAACAGTATGGTTTGTAATATTGATGCCTACTGAAGCTCCATTTACCGTTGTGATGGACTGCCCATCGGAAAGGTCTGCTGCGAAAGCTTCGGTTCCCGCCACTACGTGGTAGGTAAGTATTTTAACCAAAAGGTCTATTTCTTCCTGAGTATCGAAATCTGAAAGCGCGTTATAGTCATCACCTAGGATATCCAATAGACCAACAAAAGCCTCGTTGGTAGGAGCGAATACGGTGAAAGGACCTTCACCGCTCAAGGTTTCCACCAATCCGGCGTTAGCGGCGACAAGTGCATCGACAAGAATGCTCAAGTCATCGGTAGCGATAGCGAGCTCTACGATATTTTTCATCTGAAGGCTAGCTACAAAATCAACAGCTTCCTGTGGTAACAATACTTTGTTGATTACGTGAACGACTCCGTTACTGGCATCCACATCAGGAATCACCACGGTAGCATTATCATCGGTAGCGTCAATAATGTGAACGGTATGGTTCTTAATGTTTATCCCAACGGAACCACCATTTACCGTTGTTATGGACTGTCCATCGGAAAGGTCTGCTGCGAAAGCTTCTGTTCCCGCCACTACGTGGTAGGTAAGTATTTTGACCAAAAGGTCTATTTCTTCCTGAGTATCGAAATCTGAAAGTGCGTTGTAGTCATCGCCCAAAATATCCAATAGACCGACAAAAGCTTCGTTGGTAGGAGCGAATACGGTGAAAGGACCTTCACCACTTAAGGTTTCCACTAATCCAGCGTTAGCGGCAACAAGTGCATCGACAAGAATGCTCAAGTCATCGGTAGCGATAGCTATTTCAACAATGTTCTTAAGCTCAAGGGTTGCCAAAAAGTCAATGGCCGATTGAGGTAATAACACTTTATTGATGGTATGTGCTACACCATTAGTAGCTATGATGTCCGTACTCGTTATTGCAGCATTGGTATCAGAAGCATCACCAATCACAAAAGTTTCACCTTCGGCAATAATTTCAATAGTATTTTCAGCTAAAGCAGTTGCAACGCTACCTTCAGCTAGATCAGCAGCCAACACTTTGGCGGGAACAACGTGGTATAAAAGAATATCTTTTAGTAATGCGATTTCTTCTTCAGTATCAAAATCCTCTAAAGAGTTATAGTCATCTCCCAAGGCCATAAGAAGACCTGCAAATGCATCATCGGTTGGAGCAAAAACGGTAAAAGGACCTTCGCTCTGCAAAGTCTCAACTAAATCTGCTTTTATAACAGCTGCTTCAAGAGCGGATAAAACTTCAGTCGCTACTACTAGGTCTACCAAATCTTGAGGCGGACTAAGTATATTAAGAACCTCTTGGGGCAATAATACTTTATTAATAACATGTACTATACCATTTGAGTTAGGTACATCGGCAAGAATGACCTTTGCATCATCTTCGGTAGCATCACCGATAAATACGCCACCATCAAGGCTAACCGAAACACTTTCTCCTTGTACAGTGGTTATGGTCTGACCTTCTGACAAGTCTGTAGATGCTGCGGCAACACCGGCAACAACATGATATTGTAGAATCTTGGCCAATAATGTCTTTTCTTCTTCGGTATCAAAATCTTCAAGAGAATCAAAACCTTCTAAACCTTGTAAAAGCGCTGTAAAGGCTTCATTTGAAGGAGCAAATACGGTAAATGGACCATTACCGCTTAATGTGCCGATTAAATCTGAGTCTTCATTCTCATCGGCCTTAGATAGAGCTGCCACAAGGGAACTTAAACTTTCTTCACTTTGTGCAGTTTCTACAATAGTAGTTTGGCTTTCCATCGAAGCCATCAATTCTTCTTTGTCATCATCGCAGGATACTGCAAATACCGACAGTAGCAGTATAAGAAATACGTTTTTAAATGTGAGGTTTTTTTTCATTTTTATATAGTGTTAAAGGTTAATTAGAAAAGGGCCACCGATTAAGATGGCCCTATTTGTATTAATTTGTAGTGTCTGGCACTAGAACAGTATTTAAAACATGGATTACTCCATTTTTAGCTTGTACATCTACTGCAATAATGCCTATTCCGTCGTTACCTGCACCGTCGGTCACATCTGCGATATTACCATCTGTTCCTGGTAAGGTGATTGTAAACGTATCTCCTTCTAAAGTTGCAGGAGTGGTTGTTGTGCCATCTGCAGTTAAATCACTAGAACGAATATTAGCTCCGGCAACAACATGATGTTGTAAAATTGGGATTAAATCCTCTTCAGCAGGAATAGCACTCAACGCAGCAAAAGCATCATTTGTAGGGGCAAAAACCGTAAACGGATCATTACCATTTCCATCTTGGGCAGAAAGTACTTCGACAAAATTTACACTAGGCGTAAGATCTGTCAACGCCTGAACCAGTGTTGAGAAATTGGGGTCAGCAGCAGCAAAAGTAACTACCGATGGTAAGTCTATTACTGCATCTACCGCATGTACTACGCCATTTACAGCAACGATGTCTGCAATGGCAACATTACTGCTTGCATTAATACTTACACCATCATCGGTATTAATATACTGGCTTAATGCATCACCGTCTGCATTGGTTGCAGCTGTAGAAACATACATGTTCATTAATTCATCGGAAAAAGCTGCGTCTCCTGAAATTACATGATATGATAAAACATCATTGATATCATTACTATTTGGGTTTGTGTACGCCCCAAATGCCGCATTTACAGGTGCAAATACAGTAAAGTCTGTAATAGTGCTGGAAAGAAGTGTAGTAAATGTAGTATTGTTATCAGCAGTTAAAGCTGTTACCAAAGAAGACAACTCACTATTGGATACTGCATGGTCTACAATTGTAGGCAGCCCGATAACAGCATCAACAATATGCACTACTCCATTGTCTGCCTGAATATCTTCAGTTACGACATCGGCAACTCCATTAATGGTAACTCCAGTTGATGTATTGATATAAAGACTTAAGTTTCTACCTTCAGCTCCAGCTGTTGATAAGCTAGAAATATAACCTGTAGAAAGTGAAGAAGATAAATTTTCTCCGCTTACTACGTGATTTAATAACACTTGCGTTAAAATGTCATTGGGTACTTCTTCTAAAGATGCAAAATCATTTGCTTCCAAAAATGCTTCAAAAGCGCTGTTGGTAGGGGCAAATACTGTAAAAGGGCCATCACCTTCCAGGGTTCCGGCGAGATTGGCACTGGTTAGGGCATCGACCAAAATACTTAGGTCGTTAGTAGCCACTGCAAGGTCAACAATAGTTGTGGTTTCCATGTCAGTTCCACCTCCGTTGTCGTCATCCGAGCAAGAAGCTAGTACGAATGCAAATAGGACTAAGCCGATTTTAAAGAAATTTGTTAGTTGTTTCATGAAAATTGATTTAGAATAATTGTTTAACAAAAATTGATAAATTTTAAACCTTTTATTGTTTGAAAATCAGACACTTATACATCCTTTAAACATAAATAACTGATAATCAGTGTGTTTTTAATTACTTCCTTAAGATATTTTGTTTGATAAAAGGTTGCTTTGGTTAAACACTTTTTAATAAATGTTTAACATTTGTGTTAAATTTTGAAACAATATTTACAATACAAAGCCCAATTGCTAATACCCTGATTACCTGATTGAAGAGCACTGGTATTGCCTATTTTTAAAGCCTATTTTGTACTTTTGCAACTGAGATTTAAAATGATGAAAAAGAAAGTTATTGTTGGATTATCTGGTGGAGTAGATTCAAGTGTTACGGCATATCTGCTTAAACAGCAGGGATATGAAGTAATCGGACTTTTTATGAAGAACTGGCATGATGATTCCGTTACGATTTCAGATGAATGCCCGTGGTTGGAAGATAGCAATGATGCCTTGATAGTAGCGGATAAACTAGGTATTCCTTTTCAGACTGTTGACTTAAGTGTTGAATATAAAGAGCGTATCGTAGATTATATGTTCAATGAATATGAAAAAGGCAGAACTCCCAATCCTGATGTGCTGTGCAACCGCGAAATTAAATTCGATGTTTTTTTAAAAATTGCTTTGGGTCTCGGTGCCGATTATGTGGCTACCGGGCACTATTGTAGAAAGGGGACAATTAAAAATAGTGATGGAACGGAAACTTATCAACTTTTGGCGGCAGCTGATACTAATAAGGACCAGTCTTATTTTTTGTGTCAGCTTTCACA
Organism: Croceitalea sp. W27; assembly: GCF_055693185.1. Classification (NCBI taxonomy): domain Bacteria; kingdom Pseudomonadati; phylum Bacteroidota; class Flavobacteriia; order Flavobacteriales; family Flavobacteriaceae; genus Croceitalea; species Croceitalea sp. W27. The sequence continues at coordinate 1,019,637 of NZ_CM146327.1, read as the reverse complement.
AGAACAGTTGGCAAAAACACTTTTCCCTATTGGAGAGCTAACGAAACCAGAAGTGCGTAAAATTGCTGCGGATAATGATTTGGTAACGGCCGATAAAAAAGACTCCCAAGGATTATGTTTTATAGGTAAAGTACGTTTACCAGAATTTTTACAACAAAAATTAAAGCCAAAAAAAGGTGTAATTGTAGAGGTGCCGGCTAGCGCGGAGTATTACGTAAACGGAACGAAAACTTTTACTGAGAAACTAGAAGAACTTAAATATCAATCAGAAAAAATTGCCTATTCAAAAGATAAAGGGAAAATTGTTGGAGAGCATTCTGGAGCCCATTTTTTTACCATCGGACAACGAAAGGGCCTTGACGTAGGAGGTACCAAAGAGCCCTTATTTGTATTGGAGACCGATGTAAATGAAAACGTTATTTATACAGGACAGGGAAAATCACATCCTGGTCTTCTACGAAAAACCCTTTTTGTTAATGAAAAAGAACTGCATTGGGTAAGAGAAGATTTAGCACTGAAGGTTGATGGGATAATGACTGTTATGGCTAGAATCCGTTATCGTCAACCTCTACAAAAAGCAACTTTATATCGAGTTAATGGAGGCCTGTATGTTGATTTTGATGAAAAACAATCAGCAATAACGGAAGGCCAGTTCGTGGCCTGGTATATTGAAGATGAGTTAATCGGTTCTGGAGTCATATCTTAGCTGCATGCAAAATAGAATTACAGATTTATTCCATATAAAATACCCTATAGTTCAAGGAGGTATGATTTGGGCAAGTGGTTGGAGATTGGCTTCAGCCGTTTCTAATGCAGGCGGACTAGGCTTAATAGGTGCAGGTAGCATGTATCCAGAGGTATTGGTCGAGCACATTCAAAAGTGCAAAAAAGCCACTGACAAACCATTTGGGGTTAATATTCCCATGTTGTATCCGGATATTGATAAATTGATGTCCATAATTATTGGTGAAGGGGTCAAAATAGTTTTTACATCTGCTGGAAACCCTAAAACTTGGACGGCTTTTTTAAAAGAAAAAGGAATTACTGTGGTGCATGTGGTGAGTAGTGTAAAGTTTGCACTTAAGGCCCAAGATGCAGGAGTAGATGCGGTAGTCGCCGAAGGTTTTGAAGCAGGTGGCCACAATGGCCGAGATGAAACGACGACACTGGTGTTGATACCCGCCGTAAAAGAGAAACTAGCCATTCCTTTAATAGCTGCCGGAGGTATAGCGACCGGTCGTCAAATGTTGGCGGCTATGGTCTTGGGAGCAGACGGGGTTCAGGTCGGCAGCCGTTTTGTTGCCAGTAATGAAGCTTCTTCACATCTTTCTTTTAAAGAGGAAGTTGTTAAGGCCAAAGAGGGTGATACCCAGTTGACTTTAAAAGAATTAGCTCCCGTGAGGTTGCTTAAAAACAATTTTTATCATCAAGTTCAAGAGGCCTATGAAAAAGGAGCTTCTATTGAAGAATTAAAAGAAGTTCTAGGTAGGGCAAGGGCAAAAAGAGGGATGTTCGAAGGAGATTTAAAAGAAGGAGAACTTGAGATAGGTCAAGTATCTGCTTTAATTCATAATATTAAACCTGCAGCTAAAATTGTGGAAGAAATGGTGACCGAATTTCAACAAGCAAAAAAAGAGATTATAAACTAAAGAACTGAGCTGCTCAGTTCTAAGTCAGAATGTTCCCAAGCTTTTTCGAGTTCTAGTTTTACTTTTTTAGCCTCTTCATTTTTACCTTGAGCTTCTAAACTTTTGTAAAGCCCAGTAAGCGACCAACCATTTTGACGTAACTCTTTTAAGTCATCACGGTAAATTGCTTCAGCCTCTTGGTACTGCTTAACCTTTAGTAACATTGCTCCCAAGTTTTGTCTAGGTGGTATATACCACGCCGAAGGCTCATTGTAAGTGAGATTGTCTTCAAGTTCAACGGCCTCTCTAAAATGTTTTATTGACTTTTCATTTAAACCTTCAAGAGAGGCTACTTCACCAGCAACAACTTCATAGGCTAATTCTGCAATGGCAAAACTAGAGTCAAAACCTACTGCCATTATTTCTTTCATTTCTGGATCTTTTAAGATGTTTTCAATAGCATCTAATTCTTCTTTAGCTTCTTTTAGATTGTTTTTTCTAGTAAAGGCTACACCACGAGCATAATGCCAAATTAATTTAAGATGCTTAATTTCAGAATTAGGGCTTGGCATAGTCAAAATATCATTCCATTTTCCAAATCGAACGTAGGCTAAAAGTGGGGTGGAGGCAAAATTTTGAAGAAAATGTAATTCTTTCATTTCTCCGATTGGTACTTTTTCGGCAGTTTTTTTGGCGGCATCTAGGGCAATCTCACTATTACCTAGAAGACTTGCCGCTGACCATAAAAAATGAATATTGTGCGGGTAATACCCTAATGGATACATACCTTGAGAATAGCATTGAGAGATGTAGTCTTCATCTGCTAGTATGGCTTTTTGATTCACTTTTACGGCATCTAAATAACGCCCCACCCTAATATATATGTGTGAGGGCATATGCACGATATGACCTGCTCCTGGCATTAATTTGCCCAATATATCTGCGCTTGGTTCAGCTAAATCAGGCTTCGGAAGTTCTACCATATGTATATAATAATGATGTGCTCCAGGGTTTTCTGGATTTAGCGCTATGGCTTTTTCTAAGGCAGCTTTTGCTTCATTTATGTTTGGTGACGGATTTCCATCTTTGTCCCAATAATTCCATGGTACGGTATTCATTACTGATGCAGCATATAATACTTGTATATCCGCATCTTTAGGAAACTGTAAGGCCACTTTTTCCATGGCTTTCATATAAGCCATGTTCAACTTTGCAATATCAGAAGTACCATCACTAGAATATCTTTTAGATAGGGCCTCTATTAAAGCTTGCTCTTTTGCTGTGGACTTCCTAAGGTTTTTTTTGGCATTCAGAATAGCTTCCCAAGCTTTTTGCCTCCTTTGGTTATCTGGTAAAGGGTCGTTAATATTTGGTCCTAAAACGTAGGCCTGCCCCCAATAGGTCATTGCAGACTTTGAATCTAATCGGGCGGCCTCCATAAACGAGCGATGAGCTTCAGCGTGATTAAATGCATAGGTTAGTCTCAATCCTTGATTAAAGAAAGTCTGCGCATCTTTTTTTGCAGTTGTGATAGTAAAACTATGATTGCCTAGATTTTCAAATAGAGGAGATATCTGTTTTGTACTATCAATATTACCTAACAAAAATTTTGCAGTAGTGCACTTAATGAAGTTTAGCGAAGCATATTGTGCGTCTTTATTTTTTAATTGTTGGGTTTCTTGAACCGAAATGTAAAGTATGACACCGGCGGCCAAAATCCCTATCAATATTTTTTGATATACTTTCATGAGGATATGAATAAAACATTGGTTAAACTAGAAAAGGGGGAATTATTTAAAAATAGGAGGGAACTGGATGCTAAATATAGGGTTATTATGTAAATAACTGATTATTAATATGTTAAATTGCTGGTTTATAACTTTCATAAATAGTATTAGCTGCTTCACCAAAGTTGATTGTATTTTTAAATAAAATTTGAAAAATGAATTCAAGAGAAGGTCAACTCAAAGCTTTTGATAGGTTGCTTACGATTATGGACAAGCTCAGAGCCCAATGTCCTTGGGATAAGAAGCAGACACTTCAAACGCTAAGACATTTGACGATTGAGGAGACCTATGAACTGGGGGATGCCATTCTTGACAATGATTTGGAAGAGGTAAAAAAAGAGCTGGGCGATCTGTTATTGCACATTGTTTTTTATGCCAAAATAGGTTCTGAAACAAAAGACTTCGATATTGCCGATGTAGCCAATGAAATATGTGATAAACTCATTAATCGTCATCCGCACATTTATGGAGACGTAAAGGTTGAGAATGAAGAACAGGTAAAGGAAAATTGGGAAAATATAAAACTTAAAGAAGGTAAAAAAAGTGTGCTTGAAGGCGTACCGAATAGTTTACCAGCTTTGGTCAAGGCAAATAGAATACAAGAAAAAGTTGCTGGGGTCGGTTTTGATTGGGAAAAACCCGAGCAGGTTTTCGAAAAGTTGCAAGAAGAATTAGCAGAATTTCAAGAGGAAGTAAAGGTTGATGATACGGATAAAATGGAAGCTGAATTTGGCGATGTTCTTTTTTCTATGGTCAATTACGCCCGTTTTTTAAATATAAGTCCTGAAAACGCCCTTGAACGAACCAATAAGAAGTTCATAAAAAGATTTCAATTTTTGGAGACAAAGGCAAAAGAGCAAAACAAAACACTTAAAGAAATGACCTTGGCCGAAATGGATATTTTTTGGGAGCAAGCCAAGAAACTGTCTTAGGTCAATGTTCCAATTCTTGTAATATTCCTGCTAATTTACCTGGTTCTATCGGCTTTATGATATAGTCTGATATTTCACTTATAGATTTCGCCTTGTTAACATCTTCGGGGCTTACTGAAGAGGATATCATGTAAATTATTATCTTTTTACCAACCCTTGGTTTTATTTTAATATACTCCTCCATAAACTCAAAACCGTCCATTATAGGCATATTAATATCCAAAAAGATGATATCGGGTAGTGCTTCACTTTTCCCAAGATTTTCAGTCAAGTATATTAGAGCTTCCTCACCATCCGAGAATAATAAAATTTTTTGTGAGGGTTTGTACTCTTTTAATGCCCTGATGACCGTAAATTTATAAATATCATCGTCGTCGATTATACTAACTGTTAAATGTTTTTCCATTTTATCTTTTATAATGTTACCGTAAACGTAGTTCCTTCATTTACAGAACTACTGGCCAGAATGGTTCCTCCCAGTGCTTCTATTTGAGTTCTTGTCATAAATAAACCGACACCTTTCGCTTCCGGGTGTCTGTGAAATGTTTTATTGAGCCCGAATAGTTTTTTACCATGTCTTTTTAAATCGATACCGAGGCCATTGTCCTTAAAAGTTAATTGCACTTTGCCATTTACCTTTTTAGACAGAACGGTTACTTCCGGCTTCCGATCAGGGGAATGATATTTTAAGGCGTTACCGATTAAATTTTGAAAAATACTTTCTAGATACACCTTATCGTAGACTACACTTTTTAGTTCTGAAAAATTATGATTGATTTCTGCCTTGGTGTTCAATATTTTACCAGATAGATTTTCGACAGTGGTATTCAAAATATCTTCTAATGCAATAGTTTCTAAACGGTACTCATCTCTATTTTGGGTTTTTAATGCTTCGACCAGCGTATTCATGGTCGCATTCAGATTTTGAATTACAGTTTCAAATTTGGTAAGCAGTCCTTTTTTTTCTTTCTCATCCTTTTCATTATTCACTAAAAAAAGTAGGCTATTCAAATTACTTATAGGAGCTCTTAGATTATGTGAGGTGATATATGCAAAATCAGATAACCTTCGGTTGGCTGTTTCCAGCGCTTTATTTTTTTCAAACAGATCATTAAAGAAAGGGATAATTATAAATATGAATTCGCCCAAGAGTACGAGAATCGAAACAATGGAAAGGATTAAAGCTATACTTTTCGTATTCGATAATTTGGCTTCAGCTTCTTTCTGATATTCAGAAACCACATTTTCCATACTCATTAAAAAGGGCAATTCGGATTTCGATACACTAGAAATTGCTAATTGAATATTTTTATCAGATGGGTTCTCGACAACCAATTTTCCATTTTCAATGATATTGGTAATTAACGGACCGGTCTCTTTTAGAAGGTTTTTTGCTTGATTCTCATTGGCATAGTTTTCTTCTAGAAAAATATGTGCTTTTTCAAACTCGGTGATAAGTATTTCTAGGGTGTCACTTGAATAATTATGGCCTAGCTGCTGATTGGTATTGCCCATATACAATAGATGTTTAGCTATTCGCTGACTGAGCATTCGTTGGCGTCCCGCTATGTTTATCACTCTTGCATCACTTTTCTGAAGGTCAAGTTTATATTGCAGTATTACTTCATTGGTGATAATCGTAATTATTACGGTAAGAATAAAAATGATATATCTTTTTTTATAGCGCGATTTGGTCATCTAAATTAAGGTTGTGTTTGATTGTTTAAGATGAGAAGAATCTCATCGTCAAGATTTTTGTAAATACAGCAATAAGAAAAAGAAAACACGTATACAATCTATTGTGAATTTTATAAACACCAAACGTAAAAATAGTATTTTTCTTACATTTATAAAGAAATATTATTACCTCTATAATTTTTAAAGAACTTCTCGAACTACTATTCCCTTTAGTTAAAATGATTTTTTCAATTCTTTAAAAGTATCTTTAAGGCCTTTAAATTTTCACCCTTTGTTGCAAGAGTATACCAAAGAATTTCGCTATAATTTAAAATTGTCCTATCCTGTTATTTTGGGTATGTTGGGCCATACATTCGTTGCTTTTGCTGATAACATCATGGTGGGACAATTAGGCACTGCTGAGCTTGCAGCGGTTTCATTGGGCAACAGTTTTGTTTTTATTGCCATGTCTTTGGGAATAGGGTTTTCCACAGCGATTACACCTTTGGTAGCGGAGGCCGATGGTGCTGGAAACAGGGCAAATGGTAAAAGTGCACTTAAGCACGGTTTAGTGCTCTGTTCTTTTTTAGGTATGTCCCTTTTCGGTATAATTTTACTTTGTAAACCGCTGATGTATGTTATGCAACAGCCTAAAGAGGTTGTAGAATTAGCTATACCCTATCTTGAGTTAGTAGCCTTTTCATTGGTGCCCTTAATTATTTTTCAAGCGTTCAAACAGTTTTCTGAAGGCCTATCACAAACAAAATATCCGATGTACGCGACGATTTTGGCCAATGTGGTAAACATCATTTTAAATTATTTGTTGATTTTTGGTTCTTTCGGATTCCCCAAAATGGGTATAGTAGGGGCTGCAATCGGTACATTGGTATCAAGGGTAATAATGGTAGCCTTTATATGGTATTTATTAAAGAACAAGAAGAAGTTCCATGAGTATGTTACCGGTTTTAATTTCAAAAAGATAGAGAAGAGTGTAATGCAGAAAATCATTAATCTCGGTTTTCCATCTGCCTTACAAATGTTTTTCGAGGTGGCCATTTTTACCGCGGCAATTTGGTTAAGTGGTGTTTTAGGAAAAAACGCGCAGGCCGCCAATCAAATTGCTTTGAATCTAAGCAGCATGACATTTATGGTGGGTATGGGCTTGGGTGTAGCGGCCATGGTGCGAGTTGGCAACCAGAAAGGCTTAAAAGACTTTAAGGCTTTGCGACGCATAGGGATATCAATTTTCTTATTGACCTTTTTGCTTGAAATTGTTTTCGCGACCATATTTCTTCTGGGTAGAAACTGGTTGCCTACCATTTATTTAGATGTTGATGATGTTGCGAACCAAATAGACAATACCGAGGTGATATTTTTAGCGGCTAAACTTTTATTGGTAGCAGCAGTATTTCAAATTTCAGACGGTATTCAAGTCGTTGTCTTGGGTGCTCTACGTGGCTTGCAAGATGTAAAAATCCCGACACTCATTACCTTTATAGCCTATTGGCTGATTGGTTTTCCCGTAAGTTATTATTTAGGATTATTTACGGAATATAAAAGTACGGGCATATGGATTGGACTATTATTGGGACTTACTGCATCTGCCGTAATGTTGTATCTTCGATTTAATTATTTAACAAAACGATTGATTTTAAATTCGTAAAGAATGGATTTGCCAAAGTTTCTCTTAGGGGATAATACAGATTTTCCTAACGGTATTTATATCGTGCATACCGAGTTCCCCAGATTTATCATAAACCTAGAAGATGATGAAGTAGAGTGGTTAGAAGAGTTTTCTAAAGAAGATGAAAAAGAACTTGAAGAAGAAACTGAAAATTTAATTGAAGCCGCTACCGCCTTTTATGATAGGGAAGTGGAACGTTACGATAGTTAGTAATGTTAGAACAGCTTTTACAACTAGATAAAGACCTTTTTCTGTTTTTAAATGGATTGGGGACAAAAAGTTGGGATGGTTTTTGGCTTTTCATCACTAATAAATGGAATTCTATTCCCTTGTACGTAGTTCTTCTTTGGTTAGCTTTTAAAAATTTAAAACTTAAAAAAACCATTCTTCTCTTGGTCACCGTTGCCCTATTAATAACCGTTACGGACCAATTGGCCAACTTTTTTAAGTATGGAGTTCAGCGTTTTAGACCTTGTCATGATATAGAAGTGTCCGCAGTTATGCGTTTAGTGAAAAGCTATTGTGGTGGTAAATTTGGTTATTTTTCGGCCCATGCCGCAAGCTCTTTTGCCTTGGCCACTTTTTTTGGTTTGCTATTTAAGGGCAAAATAAAATTTATTGGGGTCCTTTTGGTGATTTGGGCACTAATGGTCGCTTACAGCAGAATATATATTGGAGTACATTTTCCGTTAGATGTGATTACAGGTATTGGAATAGGTATTCTTTTTGGCTGGTTATTTACCAAGTTATATATCTTTACTACTTTAAAAATTAAGGCTTGATTTCTACAACCAGATATTGGTTTTTAATTGCTTTGGTTATTCTGGTGTATATCATCGGAATGTTTTCTCCGCTATTTGAGTATGATTCTGCACAATTTGCCGTAATGGCAATGCGAATGGTACAAGAGAATGATTTTATCAATCTTTTTAAAGGAACCAATGAGTATTTAGACAAACCTCATATGCATTATTGGTTAGCGGCATTGTCCTATAAAATTTTTGGTATTAATCATTGGGCCTATCGTATACCGGGGATATTGGCCACACTTCTGGGGGCTTATAGCTGTTACGGATTAGCAAAGTTGCTCTACAATACCGATATTGGAAAGTTCGCTGCACTAATTTTTATGACCGCTCAAACCATTGTGCTATCGAATATCGATGTAAGAACGGATGCGGTCTTGACCGGTTTTACAATTTTTGCCATCTGGCAGTTGGTTGCATACATTGAAAATAATACAATTAAGAATATTGCGCTTGGGGCATTTGGGGCCGGTATTGCTTTTTCTACAAAAGGTCAGATTGCTTTATTGGTAATAGGTATCTGTATTTTGTGCCACCTCGCTTATACCCGCAAATGGAACAAGCTTTTGAATTGGCGTGTATTTATAGCATTGCTTGTTTTTGCAATTACTATTACACCTATGTTGTATGCCTATTATCTTCAATTTGACTTGCATCCAGAAAAGGTTATTAGGGGTAAAAGTAATCGCAGTGGAATCTTCTTTATTTTTTGGGAACAGAGTTTTGAGCGCTTAAGTGGCGAAGGTCATGGAAAAAATAGTAGCGATTATTTTTTCTTTTTTCACACTTTTCTTTGGGTCTTTTTACCTTGGACGGTATTAGCGTTAATAGCGTACTGGTGGCGTTTAAAAGTCTTTATAAAGTCTAATTTTCAGTACCACAAGAAGTTTGAATTTTTAACAGTTGGTGGTATAACAATAATCTTTTTCATCATCAGCTTTGCACAGTTTAAGTTACCGCATTATATGAATATTATGATGCCCTTGTATGCCGTTCTCACTGCGTCGTACTTACACAGTTTGTATAAGCATACCAAAAGAAACACGATAAAATTTCTGCTGGGCGTACAATATTTTATTTTAAGCTTAGTATTCATTTCTTCAGTGTTAATATGCTTTTATGTCTTTAAGTTTGAAGAATGGTATAGCTATGTAATTTTAATACTGGTGCTACTGGCCATAACATATTTCTGTTTAAAACGTGAAGAATATTATATGCGGATTATAACATTATCCGTTTGTAGTTCTTTATTACTGAACGGGGTTTTAAATACGCATTTTTACCCGAATCTATTAAAGTATCAAGCTGGTTCTACAATTGCTGAACGGGTTGAAGAAAATAACATACCAACGGATAAAATCTATAAAATCTCTGAAATGCCTACATGGGCTCTTGATTTTTATAACAAAAAGCCCGTTATACCCTCATCCTTAACAGAGATAGCCAATAAGAAAGATATTTGGGTTTACGTTGATGATATCGGTTTAGAAAGTTTAAGAAAATCAGGTTTTGATTGGGATAGGCGGTTTACCGAAAAGCAATTTAGAATTACCCGTCTACAAGCAAAAATTTTAGACCCTACAACAAGAAAAAAAGTTCTTAATGAAATGCACTTGGTGCATATTTACTAAACTTCGTTAACTTCTAATGTAGGTTTTTTAAAGTGGTAATACATGCCGCCAAGAGAGACTAAAGCCGTAATTAAGAAGAAGACAAAGCTTATGCTTACCGATGAATCTGTTTGTAAATTAAGCCATTCTGCACCGTATAAAAAGGTAAGTTCTCTACTGCCAATACCGCCTATTGTTAACGGAAGTACCGAGACAATTGAAGAAACCAAGAAAATAAATAGATAGGCAATAGTGGCGAGCTTTATCGATAGGGCTTTTAGTATAAACCAAACAGCTATAAGTTGTGATAATTGTACTATCGAAGAATAGGCAAAAGATTTCCAAAAAACAGGAAGGGTATAGGTGAAAAACCGTTTGACTAAGTACCAATACACACTAATACTCAGAGGAATACAGGATATAAAAAGCCAATTAAAGCGACTTGAAAAATCGTTTTTTATAAAAACGGCAAGCACACAGGCGTATAGAAAAAGAAGAAGCATTCCACTTAATCTGTCCAGCACCAATACTACGGCACTTTTCTTTACACCCACTTGATAATTCTTTTGTATCAAGTATCCTTTATACGCATCACCTCCTATACCACCTGGTAGAAAAAGGTTGTAAAACATACCTAATAGGTAAAGTTTAAGATTGCTCTTTTGCTTGAGTTTTACACCTATTTCATGAAAATAGAGATTTAGCCGAAAAGAGGCCATAATTTTTGAAAATACAACCAAAACAAAAGCTATGAATAGATAAAACGGATTGGATGTTTTTAAGATAACCAAGACATCCTGTAAATTTATTTTGGTGAATATGAAATAAATTAGTGCAGCACTAATTACTAACTTTAAAAACGTAATTAGATGTTTACGCTGTTTTTTGGTCACCAATTGATATTTTTTTGATACGGTACGGTCTTTTTTGTTGTGATTCATAATAGGTTCTAATGAGCAACTCCATGACTATACCGATGGTAAAAAGTTGAATTCCTCCTAAAATAAACATCATACCAAAAATCAATAAAGGTCTGGTACCGATATCTTGTCCAAATCCGAATTTTACAATCAAGAGATATACTTCAATAAAGGTGCCCAGTATAATCAATAAAACGCCCAATATACCGAACAAGTGAATGGGGCGTTGAAAATATTTTCTAATAAAGAGCAGCAACATCATATCTGCAACCACTTTAAAAACACGCTCCAGTCCGTACTTCGAGACTCCTGCATGCCTTGCATGATGTTTTACCGGAACTTGTTTTATTTGCGCTCCTTCCAAAAAAGCCAAAAGCGTAATAAAACGATGCATCTCGCCATAAAGATTAAGACCTTTTGCGATATCCTTGGTAAATACTTTTAAGGCACATCCATTGTCCTTTATATCTAATTTGGTAACCCTTCGAACCAAAAAATTGGCAATTTTTGAAGGTATCTTTTTTACCAATGAATCTTTACGTTTTTGCCGAATACCCGTAATTAAATCGTAGTCATCACTTTGTGCAAATTCAAGCATTTGGGGAATATCGGAAGGGTCATTTTGCAAGTCGCCGTCCATTGTTATAATGTAATCGCCTTCAGCGTAATCGATACCGGCTGCAAGTGCCAGACTTTGCCCGTAATTCTTTTTCAGTTCTATTAAATGAACTTTTTTGTCATCCATTCCCTTAACAACGTTCTTGGTATCGTCGGTTGAAAAATCATCGATATAAATAATTTGATAGTTATAGGTACCTAAACTCTCATGGATTTTTTGGGTAAGAAGAACAACATTATCTTCTTCATTATAAAGTGGAACAACAATGGATAATAAAGTATCGGTCGGTAAACTCATTAATAGGGAATAACTGTGGGCAAATTTAGGCTTTTTATTTAAGGTTTATTTTGTAGGGCTAAGAGCTTTCTAGCTGCAAAAAAAGGAGAAATCTGGTTTTTTTGAATTGCCAGTAATAGCTTATCCAGTTCATGTTTTACTTCAGGGTTGGTATAGAAGTTTTGATAAATGTTATGATTTACAGTTTCAAGAAACCAATTTTGGTTTTGTTGAATCCGATTTCTATCAAATGACCTACTTTTCTTTGCAATGTTCGTATAATCGGTAATCATATCCCAGATATTGGTAATTCCTTCATTATGAAGGGCAGAACAGGTCAATACTTTGGGATACCAGTTATTTTCTTTGGCTGGATAAAGATGAAGTGCACCTGTAAATTCTACTTTGGCTTTATCGGCTTCAGTTTTATTGGCCCCGTCAGCTTTGTTGATGACAACCCCATCAGCCATTTCCATAATACCTCGTTTTATGCCTTGAAGCTCGTCACCTGCTCCTGCTAACTTTAGCAGTAGAAAAAAATCGACCATGCCATGAACTACCGTTTCGCTTTGCCCTACGCCAACGGTTTCTACCAATATTACATTATAACCAGCGGCTTCGCATAACATAATACTCTCTCTGGTTTTTCGCGCAACACCGCCCAAAGATTCGCTAGATGGTGAAGGGCGTATAAATGCGTTAGGGTCTTTTGCCAGAAGTTCCATCCTCGTCTTATCACCAAGAATACTGCCTTTCGTTAATGAGCTTGTAGGGTCTACTGCTAGCACTGCTACTTTATTTCCTAAACCGGTTAGCATTTTACCAAGCGCTTCAATAAAAGTACTTTTGCCGACACCAGGCACTCCTGTAATACCTACACGAATACTTTCTTTATTATTCGCCAAACAACCTTCTATAATTTCGTTGGCTTTTTTCGAATGATTTTGATTTGAACTTTCAATTAAGGTAATTGCTCTTGCTAAATGCGCTTTATCTCCAATTCTAATACCCTCTATTAGGGCAGAGACCGAGGGTTCTTGTCTACGAAGCTGTTTAATTTTATCAATGCGTTTGCCGGCACTGGTTTCTTTTTTCTTAGGAATCATAATATGGCAACTACTTACGAAGGTAGCAAGTTTTAACTATATTACTATTCATTTTTATTGCGGAAATTTTCATGTTGAGATGATTTATTTTCTCTATTAAACAACTGATTAACAGGGTTTTTTTGTAAACCGATTGGTAGTGGGCTTATTTTTTTTCATTTAAATTCCTGTTATTTTGCCACATCGTTTTTTTTATCTCGTCTTTTAGATAACAACTAATTACACAAACCAAAACTGACCACATTGCAATTAGAACTTGTAGAACAATGTAAGTTGAACGACCGTATGGCGCAAATGAAGCTTTACAAACAGTATTGTGATGGTATGTTTTGTGTTGCGATGCGATTTTTAAAGAATGCCGATGATGCAGAGGATGTTTTGCAAGAATCCTTTATCAAAGCGTTTCAACGCATTCATCAATTTAAAGGAGAAGTAACCTTTGGAGCATGGTTAAAAAGGATTGTCGTTAACGGAAGTATTGATTTTTTAAAATCTAAGCATCAAAAAACTATTGAATTGGACGAAGGATATATGCATATAGCAAATGATGAGAGTTGGGATGTTGATGAAAACATAGATATAAATGCGGTTAAACGTAAAATTGAAGAATTACCAGAAAAGTATAGATATGTTGTACAACTTTTTTTGGTAGAGGGTTATGATCATAGAGAAATTTCAGAGATTTTAAAGATTTCTGAAACCGCAAGCAGAACCAGACTATTACGAGGTAAAAGTTATTTAAAAGAATCTTTAAGCGAATTGAAATATGGCACAAGATCTTAGAAAACTGTTTAAAGAGCAGCGAGAAAAAGAAACACATCAAATGAACAAAGGTCATGAAGACCGTTTTTTCGCAAAACTGGAAGAAGAATTACCTGAAAAAGTAAGACCAAATTCATATTTCTGGTTAAGAATAGCCGCTTCGTTGGTAATATTTGTTAGTGTGGCAACTTACTTTTTTATGAATTCGAAAAAAGATAATGATTCAACCGAAACCATTGTTAACAATAACAATGAAACGGAAAGTAGTATTTCTCTAGGTGATCTTTCACCAGATTTAGAGAAGATAGAAAACTATTATGTGGCCAATATAAATCTAGAACTGGCAAATCTTGAAGTATCAGAAGAGAATAAGGGGGTTGTAGACGGATATATGGAACAATTGGCGGAGTTAGATGCAGAATACAAAAGATTGAATAAAGAGCTGAATGAAGTAGGCCCTAATGATCAAACGATTGAAGCATTGATTCAAAATTTGCAATTACGCTTACAATTATTAAAGAAGTTAAAAGAGAAGTTAAATCAATTAAAATTATCAAAAAATGAACAGACAGCTATTATTTAGTGCAATTACCTCGGTGTTCATCACCACCGGGGCATTTGCCCAGACCAAATCCAAAACATTTAAAGAGACCTTTAATGTGGGTGACAATGCAACACTTAATATTAATACCAGTAATGCGGATATCGAGTTTGAAACTTGGGATAAAAATGAAGTGGAAATCACCGCGGTCATTGAATTGGAAGGAGCCAAAGAAGAGGAAGCCGAGCGTTATTTTAGTAAAAGCGGAGTTACGATTAAAGGAAATAGTAAGGAAATTGACATTACTACTGGAAGAGAGGGCAAGGGTTTATTCAGTTATAATAATATAAGTAGATGGGACGATACTAATATAGATTTTGATGTTGAACCACTTTTTGAAGATTTACGCCTGCCAGAGCTAGCTGAACTTTCAGAACTCTCTGAACTCTCTGAACTTTCGGAATTATCAGGGTTGTCCGAATTATCCAAGCTATCAGAACTTTCTAAATTGGCTGAGCTTGCCGTGATACCAGAGATGCCTGTAATACCTGCGTTGCCTAGTATGCCAAACTTTACCTTCGACTATGGTGAATACAAGAAAGATGGTGAGAAATACATGAAAAAGTGGAAGAAACAATTTGATAAAGGTTTTGATGAAGAGTTCAAAAAGAATTTTGAGGAATGGGGTAAAAAGTTCGAAGAACTTAATGAAGAACGTAATGAAAAGTTAGTAGAGCGTTTAGAGCAACAGAAAGAGATGCTTAAAAAACGCAATGAAAAGTATCTACAACAAATGGCTACTAGAGAGTTGCAACGTGAAGCAGCAAGAATCCAACGCGATTCTATGAGAGCAAAAAGAGATTCTTTACGTTTTTTCTTAAGAGATAGTCTTAGAGCCTCTAAACCCAACATCTTTTACTTTTCTTCGGATAAGGACAGCAAACGCTATAAGGTCAAAAAAACAATCAAGGTAAAAATGCCTAAATCTGTAAAATTAAAAATGAATGTTCGCCATGGCGAAGTAAAATTGGCCCAAACTACTAACAATTTAGATGCAAGCTTGCAGTACGCAAGCTTGCTCGCTTCAACGATTGAAGGCAGCGCTACCAATATTAGGGCTTCTTATTCTCCCGTTTCTGTACAAAAATGGAACTATGGACAGTTGAAAACAGATTATTCAGAAAGGGTAAATCTAAAAGAAGTAGGGGAGTTACGTTTAAACGCTATTTCTTCCAATGTGATTATTGATAAATTGAACAATAGTATACTGCTCACCAATAAACTGGGGGCTGTTGAAATTAATTCGGTATCCAATAACTTTAAAGATATTGATGTAACCGTTCAAAATGGGGAGTTCACTTGTAAAGTCCCTAAAACACCGGTATCACTTTATTTAAATGGAACACGTTCTAATTTAGTTTACCCAATATCATGGAAAATGGAACGAACCAAAAACTTTGACAACGAGGTTTGTAAAGGGTATCAAACAAATGGTAACTCAGGCAAGTCTATTCGGGTGAACTCAAAATATAGCGAAGTTGTATTGAAAAACTAACTTTGGAGTCCCGAATAAACCTACCTACGACCTAATGCGCATCTTCTTTCAAATAGTCCTTAAAATTCTCTTTAAATCGGTTATATCTAGGTATTGAAACAGCTTTGATATAAGAATTATTCGGATTTTTTCTTTCGTAATCTTGATGATAATCTTCTGCATCGTAAAAAACATCAAACTTTTCTACTTCGGTAACTATAGGCCTGTCATAAACACCTTCAGAAACCAATAGTGTGATATAATCATCTATTATTTTCTTTTCTTCCTTAGTTTCATAAAAGGCTATGGAGCGGTATTGTGCACCCCTATCCGGACCCTGTCTGTTCAGGGAAGTAGGGTCATGAGAACCAAAAAATACTTTTACCAACTTCTGAAATGAGATTATTTCTGGGTCGTAATATACTTTAACCGCCTCGGCATGTCTTGTTCTGCCATAGGCTACCTGTTCATATGTCGGATTTTTTTCTGGTCCACCAGAGTATCCAGAAACTACTTCTTTAACTCCTTTTACACTTTCAAAAATGACCTCTACACACCAAAAACAACCACTTGCAAAGTAAGCAGTTTCATATTGTTGCAAGTCTTCTTGAGACAATAGCACTTTTTCAGGCATGGGTTCAACAGCAACTTCTTTTTTGGTTTTTGATTTCGGTTGACAACTGAACGATATTAAAAGAACGGGTATTAAAAATAATTTTTTCATCAACATAAAATTTTATGATTAGTAGTAAAAGACCAATAAAACTTACCTGTATTGGGTTAGAATCTTCTAGTTTTTAAATATGGATGAACTCGCCAATTGCGGGTAGTAAAAGTTCTTTTCCTTTGTTCTTAAAATGGTCTACGGCCTCTTTTTTATTTAAAGCAATAGGAGGGAAGGTATCGTAATGGCAACCAAGCACTTTATTACATTCGACAAAATCGCTAGCTATAGCTGCATCCTCATATCCCATTGTAAAGTTATCTCCTATAGGTAAAATGGCAAGATCAATTTGCTTGAACATTAAGGGTAATAATTTCATGTCCATGGTCAAAGCAGTATCTCCTGCTATATAAATGGTTTTATCTTTTGAAGAGACTACAAAACCACCAGGGTTGCCACCATTGCTGCCGTCTGGAAAAACACTCGAGTGAATTGCGTTTACATATTTTACAATGCCAAAGTCAAAATACTTTTTTCCGCCATGGTTTAAGGGGTGACCTTGAATTCCTTTTTTATCGAACCACTGAACAATTTCGTAGTTTGAAATAAGTTTGGCCTTAGGGTTGTTCTTTACAATAGTCTCAACATCAAGTATATGATCTCTATGAGCATGGGTAACAAGAATATAGTCAGCCTTTAAATCATTTAAATTTATTGACTCCGCTTTTGGATTTCCACTAATAAAAGGGTCAACGATTAAATTAATATCATCAATTTTAATATGTAATGAGGCGTGGCCTAAAAATGTAATCTCCATTTCTTATTTAGTTTTGTAATAGCTTTCAAGCGCTTTAAATTACTAAGATGTAAACTATATTTGAAATGAACCTTTTAGTTTTAACTTTTTAAATAGAAATTAACGCTTTGATTTTTTCAAATTTAAAGTTTAGTAAAGCCCCCATAGCTATACTGGACAATAAGATACCCCTTGAATTCTATACGAGTATTGATTTGTCCTCTACGAATAAAGAGCTTAAAGGAGTTAATATCACAAACCCTGATAGTTGCCAAAAGTATATTAATGAAGTTTTAGCACGAAATCAAGCATTGGTAGCCTATGGCGGCTATTTGGAGAAAAGGAATCTATATGACGCTGCTGACCGATTTTCAAAGGGAGGCACTAGAAATATTCATTTAGGAATCGATTTTTGGTGCGAGGCAGGTACACAAGTGATAACACCAATTACAGGCACGGTCCATAGTTTTAGCAATAATGATGATATCGGCAACTATGGACCAACACTAATTTTAGAGCACAAATTCGAGAATATTCTGTTTTACAGCCTGTACGGTCACCTTTCCATTGAGTCTTTAGAGGAATTATTTATTGGTAAAAAATTTAGAAATGGAGAAACACTTGCTACTTTAGGCACACCCGATATTAATGTTAACTATGCACCTCATCTTCATTTTCAAATTATAAATGATTTGGGAAGTTATCAAGGGGATTACCCAGGTGTTTGTAGTGAAAGCGATTTGGATTTTTATAAAACCAATTGTCCAAATCCAAATCTTTTACTTCAACTATATTAATATGTCATCGATGAAATGCATACGAAATCGATGTGTAGTTCATCGGATCAAAAACCGTTGCCGATACTTTTTTACACTTTATCCTACTATTGGTTTTTAAGCGAAAAATTAGTGCCCTAGACCGAGTTATATCTGTCCAAGCTTTCATGTGAAATTACATTTACGGTGTAAAACAAAACAAACATGAAAGCAAGTTTAACTTTAATCGCAATAATCTTCTTTGGAACTTTTGCAGTAGCACAAACCACTATTAAAGAGATAAAGGTGGAAACTATTACTGAAAATGTGATTTTGATTAAAAAAGTTAAGCAAGAGCTTAACTTAGAAGGTAAGGTTGCCCGATTGTATATGTTCAAAAACTCTAGAATCAAAAAAGAGTTAGCGTTCAAAACAAAAAGAAACCGTTCTAAACTTGCGTAATCGATTAGAAAGATTGGCTTTGCCTAAACCATCATTCTAAATGCAAGTCTTGGTGGTTCAAAAAGAACCAAAAGCTTGTTTTTAAATGCTGATGTGGTTTTAAATTAAAATTCTAGTAATTCTATTTACTGTATCTTACCGATTAAATGCATTTCAAATCGATGAGGTGCTTTTTGGGTTAAAAACGTTTGTCGAAGATAAAATACATTTTATCTGTATAAATACCTTTTAGCGAAAATTTTGTGTCGCAGAGCGAGCAAAATCTATGGACCGCCATGGGTCGAAGTACATTTACCATGTAATAAAAACCCAAATCATGAAAGCAGTTTTAACTTTAATTTTTATAATCTTTTTAGGAACAGCAGCAATGGCGCAAACTCCTTCTAAAGAAACTAAGGTTGAAACAAAAACTGCAACCGTCGTATTGAACGTTAAAATTGAAAAATCTGAAACACAGGTCGTACGATTGTATATGTTCAAAAATTTTAGAGTTAAAAAAGAATTGAACTTTAAGACCAAAAGAGACGGTGCAAAATTAGCCTAATTATGATACTATTCCTATTAATCGTTACTACTGTAATTGCACTTACCTTAACAAGCATTGCTTTTGCAATGGTAAATTCTAAGCGTAGAAAAGTACGAGTTACCTCTAAATAAAAAGATAAGCTCAACTGTTTAAGTCTTGATTTTGTTATCCTTTCACAATCTAGATACTGAAGTCTCTAGGTTTAAGTGCATTTTATATCGGTGAAGTGTTTCCTATGTTAGGGTTGCTTATCGGTAAATTAGCGCAGTTTGCCGTATGTAATCATTTATAACGAAAAATTAGTGCTTTTCAACGAATGAAACCGTATTCAGATATGTATGCTGCGTTATAGTTATAACAAAGCCCAATATTATGAAAGCTATCTTAACCTTAACATTTGTACTTTTCTTCGGAGCAACTGCAATCGCTCAAAATGTAAATACCGATAAAAAGATAGCTACTATAGAAATGGGTGTTGTATTGACTACTAACGTTAAAGTTGAAAACAAAATAACTACTACAACAGAAAGCAAAGTTACTAGAGTCTACAAATTCAAAAATACTAGAGTAAAAAAAGCTTTAGTTTTTGAAACTAAGGCCGCTTCTAAAATTGCTTAAGCAGTTATTCTTTAATGCCGGGCTGCTTTAAACTATAATCTATTTTTTCTTTTTCATTTGCCACCGTTCTTTTTACATCTTCTAAAAGGGCCTTTGAGTTAAAGATAATACCATCTTTAATAGTGTATTTTACACCACCTACCCGAACAACTTCATTATCATTGGTTAGTTTAATGGCTCCAGTGCCATAAAGTACTTTTAAATTTTTCAACGGGTTTTCTTCAACGATTGCAAAGTCTGCCAATTTCCCAACCGCTACGGTACCTACTTTGTCTGAAATTCCTAAAGCTTCTGCTCCATTAAGTGTTGCAGAACGAATTACCTCTAAAGGATGAAAACCAGCTTCTCTAAGGAGTTCCATTTCTCTAATGTAGGCGAACCCATATAGTTGAAAAATAAACCCGGAATCAGACCCTGTGGTTACCCGACCACCTCTATTCTTATATTCGTTAATAAAAGTCATCCAAAGTTTATAATTCTCCCTCCAAGCTACTTCTTGCTCCGTGCCCCAATCATGCCAGTAGGAGCCATGACTAATTTTACTAGGTTGGTAAAACTCCCATAACGAAGGCAACGTATAATCTTCATGCCATTCGGCTCGTCTTGCCCTTTGCAGGTCTCTACTGGCCTCGTAAATATTAAAGGTTGGGTCCAAAGTGAAATCTAAACTTATTAGTTCGTTCATTACATTGTTCCAATGTTCAGAATAGGGTTTTGCTGCCTGTTTCCATAATTTCCCTGCTTCTTCAAAGCGGTTTTGTTCATTTTGGTAATTATAGTCTAGTGGATAATCTTGAACGGTTCTATCTTCAAAAAGTGCTTCGGGCAGTCCATACCAGTGTTCCATGCTCGTTAAGCCTGCTCTAGCGGAGTTGAGCACATTCCATCGGGCTACATCTAATTGTGCATGATGGCATGCAGAACGCAGTCCCAGTTTTTTATTTTCATCAAGAGCGGCCGACATAATCTCCGGTGAGGCTCCAAAGAATTTGATACCATCTGCGCCACGTGCAGCGTTCGCTCTAACCCATTTTCTTGCTTGTTCAGGGGTTGAGATAGGCGCGTCGTTCAACGGATTGAAATCTTTCGTCTGCTGTCCAAAACCAGTATAGGCAAAGATTCTGGGGGCAATTATTTCGTTCTTTTGGCTCTTTCGCTTTAAATCTAATGTCCAATCTATTCCGCGTCCGCTTGGCTCTCTAACTGTAGTAATGCCGTGCGCCATCCAAAGTTTAAACACATAATCTGCTTCAGCCCCTTGGGCAATGCCTCCAATATGACCATGCATATCAATAAACCCAGGTAGTAAATACATACCTGAACAGTCAAGTTCTTTTCCACCAGGTTTTAATTTAGGTCGTTTGGTATCATCAATTGCAACTCCAGGGTAGCCGACAACTTGAACTTTTACAATTCTATTATTTTCTACGACGATGTCTATCGGACCTCTTGGGGGTGCTCCATTTCCATTTATCAGGGTTACTCCCCTTATTATTAGTTGGTTAAAGGGCCCTTCGCTCAGTTTCTCTTGAGAGAAGACAGTTTGGCTCAGTACAACGGCTAAAAAAAAATTGAGTAGTTTTTTCATTTGGTTCAAGGTTATTTTTTATCTAATTCCTAATCCCATATCTTCGATTTTGTACAAATGATTATGGTCATGCATCAATAAATGCCTAAGCATGATATATGGCGTATAGGTTTTGTATTCTGGATGAACGGCCTGCTTAGACCAGTCGTTTAAACTAAACATTTTAGCTAATTCAATAGTTTTTTTCCGTATTTGAAAAAAGTCATCAATAGTCTTTTTTAAGTTTAAGTTCAAAAAAAATAATTCGTCAAAATTATCTCCAGAGAGCGGTTCAAAAGTCGGTTTTTCCTCATCGCCGAACATTTTCAGTCTTTTTTGAAAACCATAAATATCCCCTACCGCTATATGGGTTGCATGTTCATGAATAGACCATTTGTCTTTTATAATCTTTGCCTTGTAAAGTTCTGGGTCAATTTCATCAATTAACTCACTTAGCAATCTAGGCGTTTCATTTAAAGCATGTAGTAGTGGCTCAATTTCTCTATTCATTATTCTATTCAAGACCCATTTTGGAATTATTTGGGCATAAAACATATATATTTTAATCTGGCACATCTATTTTATCTCCTAAGAACAAGGCATTCAAAAATAGTCGGTTGGTACCATACCAAGACCCTCTAAAGTTGGGATTGTCTGCAAATAGCACAACACGCCCTCGACCAACTTTGCTAACCACTAAAGAGGCAGATTTTTTTAAGTATTCATTACTATTTTTCTTTGTGATGAAACCGTCAATTAGCGGATTTTTTGAATATTGTGCGACCGTTGAATATTCATTTTTGCTTGGAGCTATCCAGACGGAATTATTCTTATAAACGGGAATTTGAGTATCTCGATAGCCAAAAGCTAAAGGATGGGTAAGGTCTAAATCTACCTTAAAAATAACACCGCCAATAGCCTCTTTGCCAATATTTTCAGGGGCATCGACATAAGGCTTCCTTTTAACAGTTTCAGTAGAGTCTTTTTTATCGTTACTGATCAATTCTTCTTTAACCAGTTTTTTATCGATAGCCCATTTTGACGCCATACTGATGGTAATTAGCGTATTTCCTTTACCGACCCAATCTTTGATTTTTTGTTGTTGGGTTTTGGATAGATTATACCTACCCGAGACCATGACCAAGGTATTGTATTTATCGAAATTGATGCGATTAAAGTTTCGCATCGGAATTTTGGTTATCGGCATATGAACGCGAGTATCCAATAAATGCCATACTTCTCCCGCTTCATAAGAACGGACACCATCACCAATTAACATTGCAGCTCTTGGTTTACTAATGGGTGATACATAGCGACTACCTAAATCTATACCCTTTAAGCTGTAGCCGGTTTCAACGGAATAAGCAGGCACCTTAAATTTATTTTGCGCTTGCTTCATTAAAGCGTAAACTTCGTTATCATCTTTTTTCTGTAGACTTACCGGAACGACTAGGGCTCCATAGTTAAAAGTGATATTACCGCCCCTAGTTTTAGCAGTAAAAGGCTTAAAGGATGAAGAGACTTTAATATTGTTTTGTTGAAGGAAGTTCAATGCTGCTGTAGCATTGTAGTCATCATAATCAATGATATAGGCATATTCTGACTTCTGTAAGGCTTTTGCCTCAATAAAACTGTCCGTGCTAATGACTTTTTTACCAAGGTTTAAACCGGTCACTGCTTTATATTTCATATTGTAGAAATTAGCAACGGACCAAGCCGAAGCATCGTAGTAGACGCTGTCCCGATACTTATTATAGGTTTCAAACATGGTCTGGACCATACGGTATTGTGGTTGTTTTGTCGGCACTACAAAACTGTTTTCGGACTCATATACATCAATTTTATGAAGGAGTAGTTTATCAATAAAAGCCTTAACCCTATTTTTGTCGTAATCATCACTAAAGGAATATCCTCTTACTTTTGATTTTCCTGAATTGGTTAATGCACTTTTAAAGAACTCTTGCTGATATTTTCTCAAGTATGCCTTGTTTTCAACAGCAGCTTTTACTGTAGTAATGCTAGAGATGTATTGATTTCTTATGGTGAAAGGAAAAGTAATTTCTCCGAAGGCCGTTTTTTGTTTGTGTCCTCGCGAGCTCGCTTGCTCAAAAAGAAGACCTAAACCTCCTTGCAAATCAGGATAGGAAGAGCCATACCCTGGATAAGTACCATCAAATACTTCTTTTGTAAAGTAAAAAGAGCCGATGCTATCTAAAGCCTTTGAAAAGTAATTGCCAAAGAGATTATTTAAGTCCTCATAGTTTTCCTTGGGCATAATAGGATTTAAAGATCCATTGGTTTTCATAGGTTCAAAGAAGTAGGAGCTTTGACTGCCCATTTCATGAAAATCTGTTACCACGTTTGGATACCATTCATGATACCAATTTAATTTCCCTCGACTTTCGGGGTTTATGCCTAAAAGCCAATCACGATTTAAATCGAACCAATAATGGTTGGTTCGGCCCATAGGCCAATATTCGTTATGTTCAGCGTCTTGCGGGTCAGCAACCAGTGGACTACCCTGATAGGTGTTTGCCCACTGTGTATGCCGATCTCTACCATCTGGATTAATGGTAGGATCGATAAAAATGACAGAATGTTTTAAGTATGTATTGATTTCAGGGTTTTGCGATGCAACCATGGTATAGGCTGTTAGCAAAGCAGCTTCTGAACTAGAGGGTTCATTACCATGAACGTTATAGCCTAAATTGATGAAAATAGGAACATCATCAAAATTCGTAGGTGATTTTGACGGGTCCGTAAATGCTAAATGTTGCTTTTTAAGCGCCTCAAGATTTTTAAGATTTTCAGGTGTAGTGATAGTGAGAATAACCAACTTTCGACCTTCGTGAGTTTTTCCATACTGATATATACTTGCTCTTTCTGAGACTTCTGCCAATTTGGTCAAATAGCTTACTATTAAATCGTGTCTGGTATGGTGTTCTCCGATACCGTATCCCAAAAATTCTTCCGGCGAAGGTATATCAGGATTAAAGGGGTGAAATTTTTTATAAAAGTAATCTTGAGCAGAAAGCGTACCACTAAAACATAGCGCTACAAGAAGTAGTTTCTTGAACATTTGGTTGGTCCCATTTTTAGTTATCCTTTAAAGATAAAAAAACAAAACCAGTTAATCGACCGAATTAAACTCTTCGATGATTTCCTCAAAAACAATACGGTAGTAGGTTCCTTTTGTTTCTATATCCCTCTCGATAGTGCCCCTAAGCTGGCGAGATAAATTGTGGATCAATTTTAAACCTAAAGATTTAGAATTTTTTGGATTAACACTTTCAGGAAAACCAATGCCGTTATCACCAAGATACAATTCGTATTTTTTCTCTTCTTGGGCGCTTAGCTCGATGAGTATTTCTCCTGAATTCCCTTCCGGGAAGCCATATTTTAAGGCGTTGGTGACCGTTTCATTTATAATTAGCCCTAATGGGATAACGGTATCAATACTCAATTTAATATCGGCAACATCTAATTTTAGATCAATTGTATTCGTACCACCCTTAATTGAACGGATTAAGTATTCACACAATTCTTCTATATATGGTTTAAGTTCTATTTTAGATAAGTAGTCATCTCGTTTGTAAAGCATTTCGTGAACCATGGCCATAGATACCACTCTATTTTGACTACTTTTTATGATGCTACTTATTTTATCGTCTTCGATAGATCTTGATTGTAAGCTTAAAAGACTCGATACCGTTTGAAGGTTGTTTTTAACCCGGTGGTGTACTTCTTTTAAAAGGGTTTCCTTTTCTTCGATACGGGCCTGTACTTCACGCCGAGATTTATAAAGTTTATGATGCGCCTTTAATAGATTTCTTCCAAAAACTCCTCCTAAAAGGTACACTGCAAATAGAATACTTAAAAAAGCGAACCAATCTTTTGAGGTCTCTGGTATCGTATCATGACCATGATTAAGGTTGCTTACATCATGTAAAAAAATAAGACCGACTAAAAGAAGATTTATAAAAAGATAAATTTTGCCATAAACCCTAGTGGTTACGTAACCTGCAAAAACCACTATGGCCAAAACAAAAATAAAGGGACTTCTGATTCCACCACTGTATAAGGTGATTATAATACCGCAAACCATTGCCAGAATAGAGGTGATATTATAAGTAAGTGTTAGGTTTTTATGTGATTTGAATAACAGTGTATTAATAAAATTTAAACCCGAAAAAGCGAAAAAGAAGTAGGGTACAACTCCCTCTATATCCAATAAAAAGAAACATATTAACCCAAAGAATAAAGAAAAAAGACAGGCAAAGTAGTTTACCTTTAAAACCAATTGGGTTTTATCCTGCAATCTATAGTTATCCTTATTTGGAATGTTCATGCTAAATTGGTTATTTCAATAAGCTTAAAAATAAGCCTAAATCTTAGGTTTGGGGGCCGAATTATAATGTAAATCTAAATATGTTTTGCTACATAATCAAAAACGGCAACCTAAATTTGGTCACCGTCTATTGATATTACAATTTTTTACAAAATTCTAATCTTCTATAATAACCCACTCACCTTTATCAATAAGGGGTTCCGCCTGTTTATACTTAACAACTTTACTCTCTCCAGACATTACATTTTTAATAGTGACTCTTTCGTTTCGCCCAATTTTGGGTCTTTCCCTAACAATAGTTTCGGTTTTTTGAGGTCTTTGCCCTTGAGATTGACCTGCAGCTCGGTTTTGTGCTGCTAGCTCATCGCTATTCGGAATTTCCTCTTTCGATATTTGCAATTTCTCTTTTGGTCTTCTAACGTTTCGAGCTTCTTGAATCTGATTTGTATTTTCTGAAGGCAGTTCTCCTTTGAATAAAAAGGAAATCACCTCTTTATTTACCTTGTCGATCATGCTCTTAAAAAGTTCAAAAGCCTCAAACTTGTAAATAAGTAGGGGGTCTTTTTGCTCATGTACAGCTAATTGCACAGATTGCTTCAATTCATCCATTTTACGCAAGTGCGTTTTCCAAGAATCATCGATTATTGCAAGAGTAATGTTTTTTTCAAAGTCTGTAACCAACTGTTTTCCGTTACTATCATAAGCCTCTTTTAAGTTGGTGACCACGTTTAAAGATTTTATGCCATCTGTAAAGGGAACGACAATACGCTCGAACTTGTTGGTTTGGTCTTCGTAAACTTTTTTGATTACCTGAAAAGCAGTTGTGGCACTTCGCTCCATTTTTTGCTGGTAATGCTCGTATACAATTTTATAGACTGTATTCGCAATTTCTTGAAAACTTAATCTATTAAAGTCTTCTTCTGAAATTGGAGAGGTAATTGAAAAATATTTGATGAGTTCAAATTCAAAATTTTTGAAATCATCGGCCATTTTATTGGTCTCTGCAATCACTTCACAAGTATCGTATATCATGTTGGCGATATCGACTTTTAGGCGCTCACCTTGCAATGCATGTCGCCTTCTTTTGTAGACTACTTCACGTTGGGCGTTCATGACATCGTCATATTCCAATAAACGTTTACGAATACCAAAGTTGTTTTCTTCTACTTTTTTCTGGGCACGCTCTATAGACTTGGTCATCATAGAATGTTGGATTACCTCACCTTCTTCAAGCCCCATTCTATCCATCATCTTCGCTACTCTATCAGAACCGAACAGACGCATTAGGTTATCTTCCAAAGAAACATAAAATTGAGAGCTTCCAGGGTCTCCTTGTCGTCCAGAACGACCACGTAATTGTCTATCTACACGTCTAGAATCATGTCTTTCAGTACCAACGATGGCTAAACCACCGGCAGCTTTTACCTCTGGGGAGAGTTTAATGTCGGTACCACGACCCGCCATGTTTGTTGCGATAGTTACAATACCACCTTGACCTGCTTCAGCAACAACATCAGCTTCCTTTTTGTGCAGTTTTGCGTTGAGCACGTTATGCGGAATCTTACGAACGCTCAATAATTTCGAAAGTAATTCTGAAATTTCTACTGATGTTGTACCGATCAATACTGGTCTACCCGCTCTTGAAAGCTCAGTAACTTCTTCAATTATCGCGTTGTATTTTTCGCGTTTCGTCTTGTAGATTAAATCATTTCTATCATTACGGGCAATAGGTCTATTAGTAGGAATCTCTACAACATCTAATTTGTAAATTTCCCAGAATTCGCCGGCTTCGGTTACGGCAGTACCTGTCATGCCTGACAGTTTATTGTACATTCTAAAATAATTCTGAAGGGTTACCGTGGCAAAAGTTTGGGTTAAGGCTTCAATCTTTACATTTTCCTTAGCTTCAATAGCTTGATGTAACCCGTCTGAATACCGACGACCATCCATAATACGTCCGGTTTGCTCATCAACAATCATTACCTTATTGTCCATCACAACATATTCCACATCTTTTTCAAAGAGTGTATACGCCTTTAGCAATTGACTCATGGTATGAATGCGTTCACCTTTTACAGCGAACTCTTTAAAAAGCTCTTCTTTAAGCTCGGCTTCTTTTTCTATATCAAGGTCTTGATTTTCAATCTTTGCGATTTCGCCACCGATATCTGGCATTACAAAGAATTCTTTATCCATATCACCAGAGATATAGTCAATACCTTTGTCGGTAAGTTCTATTTGGTTGTTTTTCTCTTCAATGGTGAATAACAAATCTTCATCAACCTTAGGCATTTCACGGTTGTTATCTTGCATGTAGAAGTTTTCGGTCTTCTGTAACAACTGTTTTACCCCCTCTTCACTTAAAAATTTGATGAGCGCCTTATTTTTTGGTAATCCACGATGAACACGTAGCAATAAAAATCCGCCTTCTTTGGTGTCGCCAGCGGCTATAAGTTTTTTAGCCTCTGCCAATACGCCTGTAAGATGTTGACGTTGTTTTTGAACAATATCCGCAACCTTAGGTTTTAACTCGTTGAATTCGTGTCTATCGCCTTCTGGTACCGGGCCAGAAATAATCAAAGGAGTACGTGCATCATCTACCAAAACCGAATCGACCTCATCTACAATCGCATAATGATGTGGTCTTTGTACCAAGTCACTTGGTGTGTGTGCCATATTATCCCTTAGGTAATCAAAACCAAATTCGTTGTTGGTACCGTAAGTAATATCTGCATTGTAGGCGGCCCTTCTACCTTCTGAGTTAGGTTGATGTTTATCTATACAATCTATGGTAAGCCCATGAAATTGAAAGATAGGGGCCATCCAGGCACTATCTCGTTTTGCTAAATAATCATTCACCGTAACCAAATGGGCACCTTTACCTGAAAGTGCGTTCAAATACAGTGGTAAGGTCGCTACTAAAGTTTTACCTTCACCGGTCTGCATTTCTGCAATTTTACCTTGGTGCAAGGCAATACCACCGATAAGCTGCACATCGTAATGAACCATATCCCAGGTTACTTCTTTTCCGGCAGCATCCCATGAGTTTTTCCAAACGGCCTTTTCACCTTCTAAACTTACGTAATCGGCAGAACCGGACAAAGATCTATCAAATTCATTCGCGGTTACAGTTAGCGTTTCGTTGTTGGCAAAACGTTTAGCAGTCTCTTTAACAACGGCAAAAGCTTCTGGTAGAATTTCATTTAAGGTTTCTTCAGAAATTTTGTAGGCTTCTTCATTAAGCTTGTCAATTTCAGTATAGATTTCCTCGTTTCTATCGATATCTGTAGACGCTTCAACTTCTTTTTTAAGTTCAGCTATCTTATCATGGATGTCTTTGCAGTTTTCTTGAATTTTGGCTTTAAAAGAAATTGTCTTTTGACGCAGCTCGTCGTGACTTATAGCTTCTAATTCTTGCTCAAAAGACTTGATTTTTTTGACCAAAGGCTGCATCGACTTTACATCTTTCTCTGATTTATCTCCTACAAAAACCTTTAATACAGAATTTAAAATACTCATTAGGTGATTTTTTGTTTAATTCAGCAAAAGCTATTCCATAGTTCGGAATGGCTAAAACTTACTCGTAAGGCTGCCAAAATTACATAAAAAAAGCCTCAAAAAGAGGCTTTTTATTAGGGTTTTGTTTATTGAAAATTAATACTCATCCTCATTCCAGAGGTAATCTTCCTCAGTGGGATAGTCAGGCCAAATTTCCTCGATGGACTCGTAAATTTCACCACCTTCTTCTTCCATTGATTGCAGGTTCTCTACAACTTCTAACGGAGCTCCAGTTCGGATGGCATAATCTATTAATTCGTCTTTGGTGGCTGGCCAAGGCGCATCACTTAAATATGAAGCTAATTCTAATGTCCAGTACATAGTAACGGTTTGATTTTAAATTTTTTGCAAAAATAATTTTTAAACCCAAATAGCCAAGCAATTTTCTATTTATTTAAAAAAATATTTTAAACAATGTTATTGTGTAACGCTGAAAATTGAAATTTATTAGTCCAACTTTTCAGGAATCCATTTGACTTCTTGAGCTTGTAAGTCTTTTGACAATTTTCGTGCCAATACGAAAAGGTAGTCTGAAAGCCGGTTTACATAGGAAAGTACAGTATCAGGTACGGGCTCATTTTCATGTAAATAAGATATCATGCGTTCAGCCCTTCTGCAAACCGTTCGGGCCACATGACAGTATGACACCGTGGTATGACCGCCAGGAAGTATAAAATGAGTCATTTCTGGAAGTTCTTCATTCATTTTATCAATTTCCTGTTCTAGTAATTGAATATCTTCTAAATGAATTCTAGGTATTTTTAAGCGATTATCTTTTGAGGGTTCTGTGGCTAAGATTGCACCCAGAGTGAACAATTTATTCTGAATAAGTGCTAAAACCTCCTTAGAATTGGCATCCATTTCTTGGTCTCTAAGCAGGCCTAGGTTGGAGTTTAATTCATCTAGTGTGCCATAACTTTCGATACGGATATGGTGTTTTGGAACTCGCTTACCTGTAAAAAGTGCTGTTGTGGCTTTGTCACCTGTTTTGGTATAGATTTTCATAGTTGATTATTCGATAGTTGGATTTTTGGATAATTTGCTAACTATTCAATTCCATATTTTGTAGAAATCTGATTTCTTATACTCTCATCTGCAAGTTTAACTCCAGCTTGACTACCATAAATTTGATAACCTTCTTTTTGATGGTAAATACGATCAATCAACATTTTAAATGGTATCATGCTTAATTCTTCTTCATGAACAGCTTTCTGTATTGTAGGTAAATAACGTTCCATCATTTCTAAATTGGAATGTTGAATAACAGTCCACATGGTAGAATCAAATTTTTCTCCAACTAATGATTTCCCTATGTAAGTTTTATAGATGGAATAAATTGAATCTATAGATGTTTGATTTTTTTTGTCAATTTCCTCTTGTTGTAACATATTTCCATTGGATTCTTTGCGATATAATTTATCACTTTTAGATATTTTTTCCATCAAAGAAGCCAAGCTTATTTCCAAAGAGTTTTCTTTTGCGTATTGTTTAATGTCAAAAGGAGTATTCTTGCTATTCTGAGTTTTTTTCTTGCATTCTGATTCATGAAAAGCATACAGTTCAGGTATTTTTTTATTAAAATGGTTGGTTTGATTCTTAAATGATTCAAAATAATCACATACTCCATCCGATTTTACTGATTTTAAGAAAGCAATTTTTATGTTTTGTTTGTCCTCTCCTAAGCTATTAAATGCTGTAGCTATATTCCAATAATCAGCTACATTAAAATTCTCAGTTCTATTTTTAACTGCTTTTTTAGTCTCTTTAATAATCATGTTACTAAAACTAAAAGCCTTATCTGAAATACCTTTTCTTTGACTAGGGACGTATGCTAAAATTTCTTTTTCAAAGTTGTCATAAGTGAATTGGTTTTGACAAAGAACTAGAGAAGAAAAAGAGAAAAATACAATAGTACAGATTAACTTCATTTCAATTTATTATTTTTTGATAACTGATAACTGATAACTGATAAACGTCAACTGTCCTTACCATGTCTTTTTTTACCCTCCATAAAGGAACGCGATTTGCGCTTTTTATTGTTTCGTTTGTTTTTGAACAGAATGGCAAAATAAATCAATATCAAAACGCCTAAAATATAGAAAACGGTATTGTTCATTTCAAGAAAACTTTATCCTTACAAATTACTTTTTTAAATTCGAATGAAGAAATGTTCTTTCTGTTGCTCCCTTCGAATGAAAATAACTCCGCAATAGTACATGTTTAGGCTTACGGTTACTTTTTCAGATTGCACAAAATTCAACCAATTTGTTCTAGACTCTTTGTCCTTATTGATGCTGTTGAAAATAATTAAACTTTCATTATGCAAATTAGTGTTTGAAAATAGTTGTTTTGGATTCAAATTTTTAATTGATTCAAAAAACAGCATATCGGTTTCGTTTGGGTCGAATATGCTATTTGGAAAACTCAATTTTAATTTTTGTTTATAAACAGAATTGCCCTTTATTTTTATGTTGTTAAAATCAAAATAGAGAACGCTTTTAATCAAAACATCTAAAGTTTTATCCTTTGATTTTCTTGGTTTCTTGTACAAACATTTTGTCAGGTAATTAAATACAAAAGGCGAATGTACACCATGATGGTTGGTAGAGTTTAATAGAAACTTTAAATATGTGAAAAATGGAAAATACATTAGCCTTTTAAAAGTGCGCCCAGTTCAAACCATCTTTCGGTCTTTTCTTCGATATTGGTGTCTAATTCACCTAACTCCATAGAAAGAGCATTTATTTCATCCCCTGACAAACCACTTTCTGTAAATTTAAGCTGAAGCTTTTGTTTTTTCTCTTCTAATCGCTGTATTTCCTTTTCAAGTTTGTTGTACTCCTTCTGTTCATTGTACGAAAGTTTATTGCTTGAATCTTTCTCTTTCCTATTAACTTTTTCAGATTTTTCAGCTCTATTTTTTGTTTCTCTTTCTTCGATAAGTTTACTGCTTTCGTAAGAACGATAATCTGAATAATTTCCAGGAAAATTTTCCACCAAACCGTTTCCTTCGAAAACAAAAAGATGGTCTACAATTTTGTCCATAAAGTACCGGTCATGGGAAACCACTATTAAACAGCCCGGAAAGTCTAATAGAAAACTTTCTAAAACATTAAGTGTAACAATATCAAGGTCATTGGTAGGTTCATCTAATATCAAGAAATTAGGATTTTGAATCAAAACGGTACATAAATAAAGGCGCTTGCGTTCTCCACCACTTAATTTCTCTACAAAATCATATTGTTTTTTTCTATCAAATAAAAAACGCTCTAAAAGTTGTTGTGCCGAAATTTGGCGGCCTTTTTTTAAGGGAATAAAATCTCCGAATTCCCTAATTACATCGATTACTTTTTGTCCCTCTTTTGGATTTATACCTCGTTGGGTGTAGTACCCGAATCTGATGGTATCTCCAATAACAATTTTACCAGAGTCTATAGATTCACTTCCTGTGAGAATGTTTAGAAAGGTTGATTTTCCAGTTCCGTTTTTACCAATAATACCAATACGTTCTCCTTTGGTAAAACTATAGTCAAACTTATCTAAAATTGTCTTTTCACCGTATGATTTATTGATGTTGTGGAGTTCCACTATTTTACTGCCAAGGCGCTCCATATTCAATTCTAATTGAACTTCATGTGCTGTTCTACGTTGACTGGCCCTAGCTTTTATTTCATGAAAATCATCTATTCTAGACTTTGATTTTGTGGTTCTAGCTTTTGGCTGTCTGCGCATCCAATCCAACTCTTTTTTGAAAAGGATTTTACTTTTATGCTGTTCAACAGCTTCACGTTCAAGTCGAGCATCTCTTTTTTCTAAATAATACGAGTAGTTACCTTTATATCCATAAAGTTGATTGTCGTCTAACTCTATTATTTCATTGCATACTCGTTCTAGAAAATAACGGTCATGCGTTACCATAAACAAGGTTATGTTCTCTTTTTTAAAGAACTCTTCTAGCCACTCTATCATTTCTAGATCAAGATGGTTGGTAGGTTCATCTAAAATTAAAAGGTCAGGCTTGTTTATCAATGCATTTGCAAGTGCTAAACGCTTTTTTTGCCCACCGGAGAGCACTCCTACCTTTAAATGAAGTTCAGTAAGATTTAACTTGAAAAGTATTTGTTTGTACTGTGTTTCGAAATCCCAGGCGTTCAAACGTTCCATTGCCTCAAAGGCACTTTGGTAAGCGTCTTGGTCATCTGGATTTTGAACCGCTTCTTCATAGTCGGCAATAACCTTCAATACTTCGTTGCCGGAATCAAATATGGTTTCTTCTATAGTTAATTTGGGGTTTAAATCAGGTTCTTGTTCCAAAAAAGAGATTTTGATTCCTTTTCTAACCGTAATTTGTCCTGTTTCAGCTGAATCTTTTCCTGAAATAATATTTAGAATAGAGGTCTTGCCACTTCCGTTTTTGGCGATTAGCGCTATTTTTTGATCTTTATTGATTCCAAATGAAATATTGGAGAACAATACCAATTCACCGTACGATTTCGAAATATTCTCTACAGTAAGTAGATTCATAAATATTTAATTAAGACTTAAATTTTCTTCAGTAAGAATAAATACCTTGTGACCAAAGCAAGCATTAAAGGGATGTTGAGTGGTGATAGAATTTGAATTTTTAAAATCCATATTAGAATAACAATTGCAATGCATGTCAATGCAAACCACAAATAGCGCCGAAGCCAGGTAGGTCGCTCTTTTTTTGAAATAAGACTAAAAGCTACAAAAAGGTTTGCGGGCATTAACCATAAAAAGTTGAAATTTTTAATGGTAACAATGTGGTCGGTAGCTAGCCATAGCATTAAAATTAGTAGCCCCGCAATTCCTGAAATAAGAAATAATATAAAATCGAGCCATTTATTGTTGCCGTGATGTCTGTGGTCTAAAATGGTAATGGCAATTACAAAAGACAAGAACATCATAAACCAGAACAACGGAGAAGTAAGAAGCGAATCTTGGTCATTACCCGAGTCTTCAGGATAGTTTAAAATAGTACGTTCGCGCTTTAAAATTGGTTTGCCACTCTTTTCGGTATTTTTTAATTGTTCCATGGCGTAATAAGGCATAAACATATGTTCCCTGAGGGTTGCCGTTCTGTCTGTAATGCCTCCAAATGCCAAATCAATACCAAACGCACCCCAAGAATTTAGGGGTAAATACTGTCGTACCAATTGTCTAAAAGTAAATCTTTCTTTTAGGTGCTTGTTGTTGAATTCAATTTGATCTTTAAATTGATTTTCTAAAATATCGCCTGTAATCGTCGAGCAATTGTTAAAAAGGGGGTCGTAGGCATAGTCCCTATTTTCAGGTAGATAATTCGTTTCTAAAAATTGAAAAAGCTCTCTCGTCTCTTCTGGGGTCAAGTCCAAAATTTGCTCTTTTACCCATCGTTTTTCCAATTCATAATCATAAAGAAAGTTTTCAAATCTCCTTCGGGAAAGGGAATAAATTAATTTTCCTTTTGCAAAATTAAGATAGAAATTAGGTTTGTTAAAATCAAAAGTTCCATAGTTGTAGACGACATCGATGCCTAATTGAATGTCTTGTACCCTAAATGCGGTATGGCCGAATGACGAGAATAATTCATTGCCTGTGGCGCAGGTAATAACGCTTATTTGGGCTTTGTCGGATAGTTCCGGGATTTGGGAAAATATCCCAAGGCTATAAAAGAAAAAAGAAAATAGGAGTAACTTTAGTTTCATTGGTTGTAATACGTGCGCAAATATCAAAATAAAAACTAGCAATAGAATGACTAGCAAATATAAAAATGGATTTTTAGCTTATTTTTACGAAAATCAAGTGTTTTCATGAAGCGACATATACCTAATTTCATAACTCTATTAAATGTTTTTTGCGGGTGTGTGGCAACAGTTTTTGCAGTATTAAATCAATTAGAATTTGCTGCTATTTTTGTGTTTTTAGGTATTTTCTTTGATTTTTTTGATGGCCTTGCTGCTCGTCTGCTGGATGTTAAAAGTGAACTGGGGGTACAGTTAGATTCCTTGGCAGATATGATTACCAGTGGTTTAGTACCAGGTATCGTAATGTTTCAATTAATAAATGATGCAGTGGATTTAAATATTATGTCTTCTTGGGAAGGAACGCTATATGCTTTCCCTAGTGGACCATTTGATACCAACTCTAATGAAATTCATTTTCTTGGCTTTTTTGGTTTTATAATAACATTGGCATCGGCCTATAGACTGGCCAAATTTAATATTGATGAGAACCAAGTTTCTTCATTTATTGGTTTGCCTACACCAGCGAATGCCCTATTAATTTTATCGTTACCACTCATTTTACTTTATCAAAATAATGAGGTTTTAAATGAAATAATTTTAAATCAATGGTTTTTAATCGGAGTGACCTTACTGAGCGCGTTTTTATTAAATTCAAAAATTGAATTGTTTTCTTTTAAACTGAATAATGCAGGTTTTAAAGAGAATGGAATAAAATACCTTTTTTTAATAGGTAGTTTGGTTTTGCTGCTCACCATGAAGTTTCTTGCGATACCTTTGATCATAGCCTTTTATATTTTGGCTTCTCTTGTTGAAAAGCAGTTTAAAACTGCCTAAAAATCCAGTTTCTTTTTACGGAGTTCAAAATTCTGACCCAAATATACCTGTCGTACCATTTCGTCTTCGGCTAAATCTTCTGGAATACCGGCTTTTAAGATTCCACCTTCAAACATAAGATAAGAGCGCTCAGTAATGGCTAAAGTTTCTTGTACGTTGTGGTCCGTAATTAGAATTCCAATGTTTTTGTCCTTTAGCTGCGCCACAATACGTTGTATATCTTCTACAGCGACTGGATCCACCCCAGCAAAGGGTTCGTCCAATAAAATAAATTTAGGGTCCGTAGCCAATGCCCTGGCTATTTCTGTACGCCTTCGTTCGCCACCAGAAAGCAAATCTCCTCTACTTTTACGAATATGGCCCAAACCGAATTCGTCAATTAGGGATTCCATCTTCATATGCTGCTCTTTTTTAGTAAGATTGGTCGTTTGCAACACGCTTAATATGTTTTTCTCGATGCTTAACTTTCTAAAGACAGAAGCTTCTTGGGCTAAGTAGCCAATTCCGTTTTGTGCCCTTTTGTACATGGGGAAGTTGGTGATTTCCATATCATCCAAATAAATATTTCCTCCATTTGGTTTAATAAGACCAACTATCATGTAAAACGAAGTCGTTTTGCCAGCACCATTAGGCCCCAGTAATCCTACAATTTCTCCTTGGTTGACCTCTAGGGATATGCCTTTTACTACTTTTCGACCCCTGTAAGCCTTCATTATGTTCTCAGCACGTAACTTCATGTGGCACCAAATCTAAACATATTCTGTTTTAACAAATTGGTCTTTGTGATATTTTTAAGCCTTGGCATTTTCCAATTCTTCCCAATATTCATAGGCTCTTCTCAAATGAGGGATAACAATGGTGCCCCCTATAAGAGTGGCAATGCTCAATGTCTCCATTACTTCATCTTTAGTAGCCCCTTTTTCTTGTGAGCTTTCTAAATGGTATTTTACGCAATCGTCACATCGTAAAACAGCCGAAGCCACTAAACCAAGTAACTCTTTGGTTTTAACATCAAGTGCTCCCGGCATAAAAGCATTGGTATCTAAATTAAAGATGCGCTTTATTACTTTATTATTTTCTGAGAGTAACTTATCGTTCATTTTTGCCCTATAGGCATTGAACTCTTCAACTTTATTTGGCATTTTTAAACTCTTTTTCTTTTTTGGCTTCTCTTTTTAAAACCAGTTTAGATATGTAAATACTGACTTGGTACAAAATTAAAACAGGGATGGCAACCACGATTTGACTTGCAACATCTGGAGGAGTAATGACCGCGGACAAAATCAATACAATGACCAACGCTATTTTTCGGTATTTCTTTAATATTTCAGGTGTAACTAGCCCTACTTTTGTTAAAAAGAAGATGACAATGGGTAGCTCAAACATAATACCGCAGGCGATAACTGCGGCCCGCACAGTGCCTACATATGAAGCCAAGTCAATTTCATTGGTTACTTCTTGACTAACCTGATAAGTTCCTAAAAAATTTATAGATAATGGGGCTACTACATAATACCCGAATAAGACACCTAGAAAAAACAGAAATGAAGCGACAAAAATAAAGCCTTTTGAATACTTCTTCTCATTGTCTTTTAGCCCAGGGCTAATAAAACGCCATAATTCCCATAAAACATAAGGGAAACCAACTATGAAACCGACCCAAATAGAAGTCCAGATATGGGCTGAAAACTGCCCTGACATAAGTCTACTTTGAATTGTAAAAGGGAGTGAGTCACCACAAAATTCGGAGTCAATTCCAAAAAAATTAGCAACATTACAAAAGAACCTGTAGGTGGGAAAATCGAGATTTTTTGGACCGAATAAAACAGTGTCAAAAATAAATCCTCTCATTGTAAATGCCACACAGCCTACAATTACAACAGCTAAAGTGGAACGAATTAAGTGCCATCTTAGCTCTTCCAAATGGTCTAGAAAAGACATTTCGTCTGGACTCTTTGCTACTTTTGCCATTATAAAATACCTTCTTTTATAAGGTTGTGAATATGAACCACGCCTACATATTCTTCTCCATTTAAAACTAAAAGTTGCGAGATACCCATGTCTTGCATGGTCTCTAGCGCTTTTACAGCTAATATGTCTGCTTGAATAACTTTAGGGCCCAAGGTCATGATATCTTTTGCTTTTAAGCCCGCAATATTCTCATACTTATTAAGCATTCTTCGAATATCGCCATCAGTAACCACACCAATCACTTTATCATTTTCTATTACTGCGGTAACACCAAGCATTTTCTCTGAAATTTCAACGATGACACCTTTAACATCTGCATTGATGTCAACTTGAGGTTTAAGATTGGTACCTACAATATCATCGACCCTTAAATATAGTTTTTTCCCCAAAGAACCACCAGGGTGATATTTGGCAAAATCTGAGCTGCTAAAACCTTTTAATTCTAAAAGAGATATAGCCAATGCGTCACCCATGACCAATTGTGCCGTTGTGCTGGTTGTAGGAGCTAGGTTATTGGGGCATGCCTCCTTTTCTACATAGGTATTAAGCACGAAATCTGCTTGTTTAGCAAGCACAGAGTCCATATTACCCGTTATACCGATTAATTTGTTTTTCCCTCTTTTAATAAGTGGAATAAGCATTTTTATTTCTTCAGTATTTCCACTTTTAGAAATACAGATTACCACATCGTCTTTTAAAACCGTTCCTAAATCACCATGTATGGCATCAGCGGCATGCATAAAAATTGCAGGAGTTCCGGTAGAATTAAATGTTGCGGAGATTTTAGTTGCAATGATGGCACTTTTGCCAACGCCGGAGACAATTACTCTTCCTTTTGACGCTAAAATACACTTGGTGGCCGCTTCAAATTGAGAATCGAGAT
This sequence comes from Croceitalea sp. W27, assembly GCF_055693185.1. Lineage (NCBI taxonomy): Bacteria > Pseudomonadati > Bacteroidota > Flavobacteriia > Flavobacteriales > Flavobacteriaceae > Croceitalea > Croceitalea sp. W27. The sequence goes on along the minus strand of NZ_CM146327.1, from coordinate 981,026 downwards.
TCGAAATCAAATTTTTGATTGCATCCGCTTCATTTTCAATCGTTCTTTTGGCAATCGATAAAATAGACTTGTCGTTTTTCAAGGTAATATTGGGCTTATAATTGTATTCCTCAAAGATTGTCTTATCTTTAAGATTACAAAATTAAACAAACTATATTTTATAAATCATGATGAAGGGTTCAATTATTGATTCCTTCGTTTAGAAATCTTTAAAATGCACACCCTTTTAAATCTTTGTATTTATTAGGTCGATTTAACAAATATCGGAACCCTCGTAATGAGTCTTATAACTTCGGATTTACATACTTCTTTAAAAAAATATTTTGGCTTTTCTAAATTTAAAGGGCTACAAGAACAAGTTATTTTAAACGTACTTGAACAGAAAGATACCTTTGTGATAATGCCTACGGGCGGCGGAAAGTCTTTATGTTACCAGCTGCCAGCCCTGATGCAGAAAGGAACCGCAATCGTTGTTTCACCGCTGATAGCACTGATGAAAAATCAGGTAGATGCCATACGTGGTGTGTCTTCTGAACACGGTGTTGCCCATGTTTTAAATTCTTCCCTTACCAAAACAGAAGTAAGACAGGTAATGGAAGATATAACCAATGGTGTCACAAAATTACTTTATGTCGCACCAGAATCTTTGACTAAGGCTGAATATGTTGATTTTTTAAGAACGGTCACTATTTCATTCGTTGCTGTTGATGAAGCACATTGTATCTCTGAGTGGGGGCACGACTTTAGGCCAGAATATAGAAATCTTAAAAGTATTATCGATCGCTTGGGAGATAACATCCCTATTATTGGTCTTACCGCTACTGCAACACCTAAGGTTCAAGAAGATATTATAAAGAATTTAGGCATGACCAATGCGAAGGTCTTTAAAGCTTCTTTTAACCGTCCTAATTTGTTTTATGAAGTTCGGCCAAAAACGGTAAATGTTGACGCAGATATTATTCGTTTTGTAAAACAAAATCAAGGTAAATCAGGTATTGTGTATTGTTTGAGCAGAAAGCGTGTCGAAGAACTGGCTCAGACATTGCAGGTAAATGGGGTCAGCGCGGTGCCTTATCATGCCGGTTTTGATGCCAAAACACGCTCAAAATACCAAGATATGTTCTTGATGGAAGATGTCGATGTAGTTGTTGCAACAATAGCATTTGGTATGGGTATAGATAAACCCGATGTACGATTTGTTATCCATCATGATATTCCTAAAAGTATAGAAAGCTATTATCAGGAAACTGGAAGGGCAGGACGCGATGGAGGAGAGGGCCATTGCCTTGCTTTTTATTCGTACAAGGATATAGAAAAGCTAGAAAAGTTCATGTCGGGCAAACCGGTTGCCGAACAAGAAATCGGCAATGCCTTATTGCAAGAAATTGTCGCTTACGCGGAGACATCAATGTCTAGGCGAAAATTTATTCTTCATTATTTTGGGGAAGAATTTGATGGTGAAAATGGTGAAGGTGCCGATATGGATGACAATGCGCGCAATCCGAAGAAAAAGGAAGAAGCTAAAGAGGAAGTAGTTAAGCTTCTCAAAGTGGTAAAAGGCACAAAAGAAAAGTTTAAGACCAAAGAAGTTGTCAAAGCATTGGTAGGTAAAACAAATGCGCTAATTTCTTCTCATAAAACCGACGAAAAAGAGTTTTTCGGGTGTGGTGCTGATAATGATGAGAATTATTGGATGGCCCTAACAAGACAGGTACTTGTGGCCGGATTACTTAAAAAAGAGATTGAACAATATGGGGTGTTGCATTTAACTGGTCAGGGAGAAGAGTTTTTAAAAACACCATCATCTTTTATGATGACCAAAGACCATGTTTATAGTGCTGAAAATAATGATGCTATAGTTACCGCCGCAAAATCTGCAGGAGCTGCAGCAGATGAAAATTTACTTAAACTTTTAAAGGACTTAAGAAAAAAAGAGGCCAACAAGCATGAAGTTCCTCCGTTTGTTGTATTTCAAGATCCTTCATTAGATGACATGGCGTTGAAATATCCTATCTCTATAGAAGAATTACTCAATATTCATGGGGTAGGAGAGGGTAAAGCAAAAAAATATGGAAAGCCTTTTTTGGCGCTCATAAGTACCTATGTAGAAGAGAACGATATCATGCGGCCTGATGATTTGGTTGTTAAAAGTACAGGTGCCAATTCTGGGTTAAAACTATATATCATTCAAAATGTGGATAGAAAATTGCCACTTGATGATATAGCTGCCGCAAAAGGACTCGAAATACCACAACTGATTAAAGAGATGGAGCAAATCGTTTTTAGTGGTACTAAGTTAAACCTGGCTTATTGGGTAGATGAAGTACTTGATGAAGACCAACAAGAAGAAATTCATGAGTATTTCTTAGAGGCAGAATCTGATTCTATCGATGATGCGGTGGAGGAGTTCGATGGCGACTATGAAGAGGAAGAACTGCGATTGTATCGCCTTAAGTTTATAAGCGAAGTAGCGAATTAAACAAAAAACCCGAAGTTCAACTTCGAGTTTTTTTTAGAACTATTTAAAGACTAATAATTATTAAACTCTCCGGAAGAGACCATAGCAATGATTACCCCAAAGTAAATTATTAGTAAAACCAGCGAAATCAAAGAAAGGGCAAGACCAATATAGGAAAGAATCCTCCCTGTCTTAATATTGCTGTAATCACTATACTGATCTGGATTTTCATTATATAATTTTTCAGCTGTTTTGGCTTTTGATAAACCAATAATACTGAAAATTGCTGCAAATGGTCCACAGCAGACTAGAGACCCAACTATTGAAATTATTCCCATAGTCATGACGGTACTAGCTCCTGGTAATGGTTGTTGATTCATAATTTACTTATTAAAGTACTCATTCATTTTTTCTTGAATTAACTCTTGATCTTGAGACATTATTACATCCCAACCAACAATCGAAATTACCCAAATGAAAAACGCTATAACCAGTAAACCTAAAACAAGACCAATAATTCCAAGAACCCTACCAATTTTGGCGTTACCTTCTCCAGTATAAAGTTCAGGACTTTCTTTAAATTTCTTAAGAGCAATATTTCCTAATATTACGGCTATTAAACCAAATAATATTCCGAAAATACCATAACAGCAAAATGATACTATTGATAGTATTCCAAAGACTAAAGTTAAGGTTGCATTTGGTAATTTTTGTTGTTCCATTATTAAAGTATTTAGTTTAAAAGTTTAATTATAAAGTTGATTATTATTAATAAGACACTAGAAATACTAAAACCGATGATAAATAGGTTTCCATATTTTAAAGTAAATAACTTGTTTAAAATAAGTATTCCCATCAACGGAATTAAGGTAAAGATTGCCGGGTACATATGAAAAGCAGCTACAAACTCTCCTTTAAATAGCAATAAAACCGATCGTTGCAAACCACAACCGGGGCAATCGAGACCAAATAAACGCTTGTTTAAACAAGGTAACATATAGTCTTTAACGGCCAAAAAGTATATTGCTAATCGGTAACTCATTTAAATTTTGGTTATTCGGGGTCAAAATACTATTATTTTTGAAATAGGGTTAGCAGTTAATTGTATTTTTTTGAACAAGTAATGCATACATTTAAGATAGGGGATAACGTTGAGGTTTTAGATGAGGCTATAAAAGGAAAGGTAATAGCTGTTTCTGGTATGGAGGTACGATTAGAAACTACGGATGGTTTTGAGATGGAATATGAGCCGTCGCAACTCGTTAGAATTGAAGGTGAGCTGAAAGTCATAAACTATGATGTAGCGAAAATTAAAAACATTAAGAATACCCCTAAAAAAAGAAAGAAAGAAATTGTTAAACCAAAAGAGCGAAATGCTCCAAAGATGGAGGTTGACCTTCATATCCATCAACTAACAAATTCCACTCGAGGTATGAGTAATTTCGACATGCTGAATCTACAGTTAGAAACGGCAAAACGGCAACTGGAGTTTGCCATAAAAAAACGCATTCAAAAAGTAGTTTTTATACATGGTGTTGGCGAAGGTGTTTTGAAAGAGGAGTTAATATACCTTTTTAAGCGATATGAAAATGTAGAATATTACGATGCAGAATATAAAAAGTATGGCTTAGGGGCTACCGAAATTTACATTTATCAGAATAACAACTAGTTAGTAGTTTCAATAGTTTCAAACTCACTTGTAGTAAGGTCAATAATACTTTCACCCGCAGTATTTGTAATAATAATACCTTCTAATTGTATCGTATGGGTAAAGGTTACGGAGTCTGTGGTGGTGGTTGTAATAAGAACCCTACCTTCACTCGCCTCGATTTCTTCTATAACATTTGGTGTGGCCGGGGGTATATCGTCGCAGAAATAACCAGAAGTGATGGTTCCGTCAAAAAGGCGATATGTTAGTTGTGAATTGCCAGGTATGTCACTGGTAATAACTTCGGTTGAAACTTCATTTCGCAATAATCCTTCCCCTAATTGAAGAATTAAAGCTTCATCACCTTCAATCTTGAAAAAAAGTCGAGTACCGATAGATAAGGTTTCACAGTTTTGTGCTGTTACGTCATCAAAATCGATAGCTTCAATTTGTAAGTCCCCATCACTGCAGGAAAAAACCACTACTCCTATAAATAGTACAAATAACTTTTTCATCGCTTCAAATTTAAAGTAATTCCATTTGAATAGGGTGATGGTTTATTCTGTTTTTGGAAATAATTAACCTTATTAGGTTATTTTTGCCTACGGAATTCTTAAGATAGTTAATGCAAAAAGTTTATTTAGATAATGCCGCTACAACCCAGCTTCGCCCTGAAGTAATTGCTAAAATGCAAGCAGCTTTAGGTGTTTATGGTAACCCTTCATCTACCCATAGTTTCGGTAGGTCTGCAAAAACCGGTATTGAAAAATCACGCAAGACAATAGCTAAGTATCTTAATGCGCATCCTGCTGAGATTATTTTCACTTCTGGCGGTACAGAGGCCGATAATATGATTTTAAGATGTGCGGTTCGTGATCTAGAGGTCAAGACCATTATCACTAGCAAAATTGAGCACCATGCCGTATTACATACTGCCGAAGAACTTGAAAAAGAATTCGGTATCGACCTGTGGTTCGTGGATTTAGATGATTGTGGAAACCCTAGAATTGATCATTTAGAAGAATTGCTTAACAAAAATGATTCTAAGAAGTTGGTTAGTTTAATGCATGTTAATAACGAACTAGGCAATTTATTGGATATTGAAGCCGTATCGAATCTGTGTGAAAATTGTGATGCATTGTTGCATTCAGATACTGTTCAATCGGTTGGTCATTTTGAATGGAACCTTGAAGAGACCAAAATTGATTTTTTAACCGCTGCAGCTCATAAGTTTCACGGGCCAAAAGGTGTTGGTTTTGCTTTTGTACGAAGAAATTCAGGCTTAAAACCATTTATTTTCGGGGGAGCGCAAGAACGTGGGTTTAGGGCCGGAACAGAGTCTTTTCATAATATAATCGGTTTAGAGGAAGCTTTTGTGCAAGCTTATGATAATCTAGAAGATGAAAAAAAGTATGTTTCTGGTTTAAAGCAATACTTTACTGCCCAAGTCAAAAAAGAACTGCCCGGAGCCAAATTCAATGGACTTTCAGGAGATATGGATAAAAGCACCTATACCTTGGTCAGTGTTTGTCTGCCTTTTAGTCAAGAAAAGTCGCAGATGCTTTTATTTCATTTAGATTTAAAAGGAATTGCGTGTTCTAAGGGCAGTGCATGTCAATCTGGTAGCGATAAAGGTTCTCATGTGCTTACAGAGATTTTATCAGCTGATGATTTAGCTAAGCCTTCTTTACGTTTTTCATTTTCTAAGTACAACACTAAAGAAGAGTTAGATTATGTTATTGGCGTTCTAAAGGAATTTTCAAACGATTAATTCTTGCGTTTTTTTCGTTTTTTCTCCTTATCATAGGGAAATTTTTTGGTTGCGAGTTTCATCATTCTATCGATAAGCTCAGTAGTATTCTTACCGGTTTTCTTTGTTATCTCCTTTTCATACTTCCAAAGCAATTTGCCCGATGCACCATCGCTAATTTTGACCCCAATTCTACCATAATCGGCATCACCACTGAAATAATCTAAAAATTTGAAATCTGTAGGCACACCTTCTGAAAGCAAAATATTCAAATCAAGATTACCACTAATAATGCCATCAACCTCTAAAATATCTGACAACTGTTTTACTGTGTAGATATCAATATTCTCATAGGTGATGTTGTTTTGAGCTAAAATCGCATTTGTGTTTTTAATGTTCTGAAATTCTACATTGAATTTTTTACGCTTTTTTCTTCTAGAAAAATAAGTCTCTAGAGCATCTTGAACTGCATAACCTTCACGTTCGGCCAACTTTATTTTTTCTTCTTTAGACAAAGTTTGTTTTAGTTCTAATTTGGCTATAAATGGCACTATGGCCAAGACTTCATGATTTTCACTTAACTGATCGAACCTGCTATTCTCATAGATGTTCTTTTGTGAAAAGGCTTGAAAGCCTAGCAGCATTGCTATGAAGAGAAGTGTTTTTTTCATAATTGTTTTAAAACCGCATATTGAATTTTAGATTCAAGACACGTGAAGTCAAAAAATTTGGTACCGCAAATTGCCTTTGGGTGTCTGCATCTCTAACCCAGGTATTGGTAATGGAGTTTTGATTATTGAACAAATTAAATATTTCGAAACCTAGACTAAACTCTTTGAATTTATGTAACCAATGCCCTTTTGGATGCAAATTTGTATTATCAGCAAAAATATAGGAAATTCCTAAATCCGCCCGCCTATAATCTCTTAATCTATTTTGAAAATCGTATGGGTCGGCATTGTTGGGAGAACCACCAGGGGTTCCCGTGTTATAAACCAGATTTAAATATAACTTCAAATTGGGAATGGTGGGCATATAGTCTTGAAATAACAGACCGAATTTAAATCGCTGATCGGTAGGTCTTGAAATGTAACCACGATTAGCACTATTTTCTTCCGTTCTCAAGTATCCTAAACTTAACCATGATTCCGCACCGGGAACAAAGGCACCATTAAATCTAAAATCAAAGCCATAGGCAAATGCCTGGGCGTTGTTGTTTGCAGAGTACCGCAGTCGTACGTCTTCAACGGTATAAGTGTTTACATCGGATAGTTTTTTATAATAGACCTCACTCGTTAGCGTAAATGGTCGGCTAGAAAAGTTAAAGCTATATTCATTGCCAAGAACTAAGTGAAAGGATTTTTGTGGTTTTACTTCTGGATTTATTTGCCCGGTTAATCTTCTTAACTCCCTGTAGAAAGGTGGTTGTTGGTAACTGCCAAGTGCTAATCTAAACAACATGTCTTTTTGCCAATTTGGTTTTATTGCAAACTGGGCACGAGGACTAAAAATAAATTGACCATTAGTTGACAGGCCTATAGGTTTTATAGTATAATACTGCCCTCGAACTCCTAAATTGTAATAGATTTCATTATCATTCCAATTTGTTCGGTTACTGTATTGAACAAAAGCTGAAATTCTATCAGTTTTTACAAAATTCGTAGCTCTGGCACTTTCAAAAGAAACAATGTCTCCCTCAAAGGGTTCATCTGGTTGATTGTTCTCAAAACGAGGTTCTGATGGGCGAATAAAAAATCCGGCTGAATCAATAAATTCAGATTCCCGCAATTGATCTCTAAAATCTTCATGGGTAAATTTTACGCCCCATTTCAAGGCAGTATTGTTCTTCTTAAAACTACCGCTATGAGCGATATTGAAAATTAAGGCGTCTAATTGATTTCTTGCTCTATTTTGTTGTGCACCGATTCCTCTAGAATTGGTGGCTTCCCCCAAATTTTCACCTCCTAAATTGGTGTCTACATCGCCCAGTTCGTATCGGGCGATAATATCTGAAAATTCCTCTTCAATTGTATGATACAAAGAGGTGGTAATGTTGATTTCAGTATTTTCATTTAAGCTGTAATCTGCTTTCAATGCAGCAAATTCAGTTTGGTATCGGTTGTTTTCTTGTCCTTCATAAAAAACTAGTAATGCTCTTGGTTCTTGAATAGTACCAAAATTGGTTTGTCTATTCAATGGTTTGTTCTTGTAATCATTGATAGCAAGATTTCCTAGAAAATTAAGTTTCAATTTTTTTGAAAATCGATAGGTAAGAAAACTTTGAATATCCAAAAAAGAGGGGTTTACATTGGTTTGGGTTTGTTGGCTATTTACAAAAAGACTATTGTCTCTGTATCTTGCACCGGTCAAAGAAGTGAAATTTTTATTTTTTGATACTGTTTCTAGCGTGGCGCTTGCACCCAATAGACTTCCAGCTGCCTGCAAGGAGAACGTCGTCGGAGTTTTATAGTTAATATCTAGAACCGAAGAGAGTTTATCGCCATATCTAGCCTGAAATCCACCAGCGGAAAACTTTAGGTTTTCAACCATATCGCTATTTACAAAGCTTAAGCCTTCTTGTTGTGCTGAACGTATTAAAAAAGGACGATATACTTCAATGCCATTTACATAGACCAAGTTTTCATCAAAATTACCACCTCTTACGTTGTATTGTGTACTAAGTTCATTACTAAAACTGACCCCTGGTAATAGTTTCAGAATGTTTTCTACCCCGGTGTTTGCCCCAGGAATTTTCCTTACCAGCTCAGGCGAAACGGTTACGATTCCGTCAACACTTTTGTTACCAGCAGGTGAAACGACAATTTCTGAAATTTGAATTGCGTCCGTTTTCATTATAGGATTGAACTCAAAAGTTTCATTTGTTGTTAAAATGAGGTTCTGAAGAACTACATTTTCATGACCGATATGTGAAAAAGCAACAGTGTTTTTCTGATCCGCAACTAGCTGCAAAATATAGACGCCATTGGTGTCGGTAGTCGTTCCTCCGGTTTTTGAAGTAATATTTACGCCTAAAAGGGGTTGCCTATTTTCATCTAGAACAATACCAGTTATCGTCGCCGTTTGTGAAAATGCGATGGAAAACACAAAGAAGCATACTAAAAACAGCGGTTTGACTAAGCTCAAAACATTATTTTCTAAAAAATGTATGCGTAAAGGTAGTCGAATTACCTACATTATCAGTGGCCAAGACTTTTAGGTCGCACTGGGTTTTACCGTTAATTTTATCATCAAAATTGTAGGTAATGGTTCTTGTTTTTGGCTCATATTCCATTAAAATCCATTCGCCATTTAAGGTTGCCGAATAGGTCTTTATGCCACTTAAGTCATCAGCTATCTCTAGGCTTAAATAGCGATAATTACTTAACCATTGTTTCTCCTTAAAATTTCGAGGCTTAATCGATGGGGGAGTGGTATCCTTTGCCAGCGTGAAAGTGCCAAATGTTCTGCTTCGAGCAGAAAAAGTGTTATTTCTTTTATACGTTTTGTAATGCCTTGGTTCTGAATTTTTGTCTAGCCGTGCTATAAATAATTGTTTTTGTTCCTGTTTTGAGTATTTAGAAACATCAAAAGTCATTGTAAAATTTCTATGTGCAGCAACGGTTTCATTGTGAATAGTTATGGTATCGGATCCCTTTTTCAAATCGATATAAAAATCTTCATAAAATGTGCTTTCCGGAAAATAAACCTTGGCTGCCCCAAGGTCGAAACTATTGGGTTTATTTGCTTTAATAAAATAATCGGTTGGCTTATCATCTTTTGCAATTTTCAAAGGAGCTTTTTTCCCTTCAACAGGAATTACTACTTTAATATCATTTCCCTCTATATCTGAAATTAACAATTCTACGGAATAGCTAAGACCTTCAACCACAGGAATCTTACCATCTAGATACAAAGAATTGTATATGCTTAACTTATTAGAATCATCTTTAAAACATTTTTGAATACGCTGTCTAAACTTGCCAAAGTGGGCATAATCTATAAAAGTATTGATGTATCTGGTTTCTCCAAAGGAAAAAGTTTCAAAGTCGTATTCAGAATATACTTTTCCATTAACTGTTTGCTTTACCGAATACACGCCATTTTTATTAGCTGCCAAGTCTTGTCGGTCAAAACCATTAAAACCAAAGCCAATCGTGCCATTGGCGAGCACCTTATCGGCCAGAAAAGAACCATCTTTTTGTTGGGTGAAGTTCAACTGTATTTTTTCAGCACTTTGGTTAACATGCGCGTCTTTTGAGAGTGGGTATCCAAAGAGCCCGACCAGTGTAGGGTTGGTAGCGTCTCTTACTTCATAACCATAAAGTAATGGATTGGTTGGTTTTTCGGTAACACTACTTCTTATTTCAAAATGTAAATGTGGTCCACTTGAGCCTCCCGTATTTCCAGAGTAAGCGATTACATCTTCTTTTTTAACCTCTAATTCGCCATAATCAGGAAAAACCTCTACTTCGTAAGATTGCTTCTTATATTGAATTTCTTTAATGTAGGCTTCAATTTCAGGACTAAACTTTTTAAGATGTGCGTAAACCGAAGTGAACCCATTCGGGTGCGCTACATATAAAGCCTTACCATAGCCCCATAATGAAACTTTTATACGGGTAACCGTTCCATCTTGTATGGCGTATATGGGCAGGCCCTGTCTTTTTTGGGTTTTAATGTCTATCCCCGAATGAAAATGGTTAGAACGTAATTCTCCAAAGGTGCCTGACAAAATTAAAGGGATATCCAATGGGGAACGAAAGCTGTCTTTTGGGTATTTTTCTTGACAAATTAAAATGGAGAGGCAAAAGAAAAATACACTGAAAAGGCGTGTGCGCATAGTAAGAATAGAATTTTAATTACGAAAGTAACCATTAACTGGCAGACGAAAAAAACGGAAATCCATATACTCGTCTTATTTAATTATCCGCAAGAGATTAAATGCTAAAACTATTGTTTGGTTGCACTACGTTGGTTAACTTTGTAAGATACGCATCGGTATTTGTATATGGGCGAATTGGTTGAAATTGTTGATTCTCTAGAAAATAAGGTGAGCAAGCTCTTACATCGATTAGAGGTACTCCAGCAGGCGAACTCCAAATTAGAAAAAGAACTATCTCATTTAAAAGAGGAGAAACAATCTGTCCAAAGTTCTATAGTAGATTGGGAGGAAAAATATAATTCTCTTAAACTCGCAAACTCGATGCTGGGTAGTAGTACGGATAAAACAGAAGCTAAGCTCAAAATAAATACGCTTATTCGGGAATTGGACCTATGTATAGCCCATCTCGCAGAATAGCGTAAAACTAAAATATGGAGGAAAAGCTCAAAATTAAGCTTTCTATTGCGGATAGGGTCTATCCATTGACCATAGACCCAAAACAGGAAGAAGGTTTACGAAAAGCGGCCAAAAACATAGATCAATTGGCCAAAAAGTTTGAGCAAAACTATGCAGTGCGTGACAAACAAGACGTTTTGGCCATGTGTGCATTACAGTTTGCCTCTAAAATTGAGCAAGGTGGAATAAATGAATCTGAGAATAATAAAGCGGCTACAGAGCGCTTACAAGCGTTGGATAAGCTTATTTATGATAAATTAGGTTCAGAATAAGTTCTTTAAAATATATATTGTTACTGCCCACATTGGTAATTATTTTTTGACAAACTCAACGTTATTAAGTTTAAAAAAGGTGAGTTTAAGTTGTAAAAGCGTGCCCTACTCGTATAGGGATTATTGAGCAGCTTGTTAGCCTTAAACCTGTTATTTAGGAGTTTGTACAAAACTTCGGCCAATGTGGGCTTTTTTTATAACCAAACTATACAAATGGATAATACAACATTTATAATAATAGCAGCAATTGCCGGAATACTTATAGGCTTTGTTATTGCTAAAGTGCTAGAAAAAGGGAAGGCCGGAAAAACTATATCGAGTGCCAAAAGAGAGGCTTCAAGTATCTTAAAAGAAGCCCAAAAGGAAGGGGAGAACATCAAGAAAGACAAAATTTTTCAGGCTAAAGAGAAGTTTTTAGAGTTAAAAGCAGAGCATGAAAAAGTAATTATAAATAAGGATAAGAAAATTGCTGAGGCAGAAAAGCGAACCAGGGATAAAGAATCTCAAATAAGCAGTGAACTTGCCAAAGGAAAGCGTTTAAATGAGCAGCTAGAAGGTCAAATCAAAGAGACTGATTACAAACGCGAAATATTAGAGAAGAAACAGGCAGAAGTAGACAAACTTCATAAAAGCCAAGTGCAACAGTTAGAGGTAATATCCGGTCTTTCTGCTGAAGAAGCAAAAAGCCAATTGTTGGAGTCCTTAAAAGAAACTGCCAAAACGGATGCCATGGCATATTTGCAGACTACGCTTGAAGAGGCGAAGCTAACCGCACAACAAGAGGCTAGAAAAATTGTAATAAACACGATTCAACGTATTGGTACCGAAGAAGCTGTTGAAAATTGTGTATCTGTATTCAATCTGGAATCGGATGATGTTAAAGGACGTATTATTGGGCGTGAAGGCCGAAACATTAGAGCTATAGAAGCTGCTACAGGAGTTGAAATTATTGTCGACGACACACCTGAGGCTATTATACTTTCATGTTTTGATTCTGTTCGTAGAGAGATTGCTAGGCTTTCTTTACATCGCTTGGTCACTGATGGTCGTATTCACCCGGCTCGTATCGAAGAAATCGTAAAGAAAACAGAAAAACAGATTAACGAAGAGATTGTTGAAATTGGTAAACGTACGGTTATCGATTTAGGAATCCATGGGTTACACCCAGAGTTAATTAAGGCTGTCGGGCGAATGAAGTATCGTTCTTCTTACGGTCAGAACCTTTTGCAACATTCACGTGAAGTTGCCAAGCTTTGTGGAGTGATGGCTGCAGAATTGGGCCTAAATCCAAAAATAGCAAAACGAGCTGGGCTTCTTCATGATATTGGTAAAGTACCTAATACCGAAGTTGAAGTAGAAACACCTCACGCTATTTTAGGTATGCAATGGGCTGAGAAGTTTGGTGAGAAAAAAGAGGTTTGTAATGCAATAGGTGCGCACCATGATGAAATAGAAATGACCACTTTAATTTCTCCAATAGTTCAAGTTTGTGATGCAATTAGCGGTGCAAGACCGGGAGCTAGAAGGCAAGTATTGGATTCTTACATTCAACGTTTAAAGGATTTAGAAGACGTAGCATTTGGATTTTCAGGAGTACAGAAGGCTTATGCCATACAGGCTGGTAGAGAATTGCGGGTTATTGTTGAAAGCGAAAAAGTGAATGATGATAAAGCAGCCGAATTGTCTTTTGAAATCTCTCAAAAAATACAAACCGATATGACGTATCCGGGTCAGGTAAAAGTTACTGTAATACGAGAGACACGCTCAGTGAACGTAGCAAAATAAGATACACTTTAAAATAGCATAAAAACAAGGGCGCCGTTTGAAAAAACGGCGCCCTTGTTTTTATATTTGTCAGAAGCAATTATTCTTCTTCTTCGTTGCTATTTTCCTCATCATGGGCAGCGTCTTCAGCTTCCTTGTTCAGCTTGTTCTCCATTACATTGAGGTTTTTAAGCTTCGTCTTCCAAGTTTCCAGGGCCTCTTTATGGCGATTGATATCTTTCACTACATTTTGCACCAAAGGGCTATCTTCCGATGCATTCGAGAAAAATTGAAGGTTGTTCTCTAACTGCCTTAACTCACTCTTGCTCTCATCTATCTTTCTTCTGATAAATACACGTTCGTTACTAATAGCGCTATCATTATCTGAATTGGCAAGCTGCTTTATTTTATCACCATACTTAAGTAATTCTGCTTCTTGTCGCGAAATATCTAATTTCTTAAACAGTGCATCTATTATCTTATTGAACTTGCCGTTAATATGTTTTTTATTGTACGGTATACGTCCATATGACTTCCATTCGGCTATAAATTCCTTGATTTTTGGAAGGTCTTTAGTTCTATCACCACTTAGTTGAAATGCTTTTAAACGTTCTAAGCATGCATTCTTTTCTTCAAAATTGGCATACTCCTCTTTTTGGGAGGCGTTTTTTTCTTTATGTAATCTATCGAAGTAGTGATTACAGGCATTTTTAAACTCGTTCCAGATTTTATCAGAATATTTTCTCGGGACATGACCAATTTTTTTCCATTCGCTCTGAATGCGCTTCATTTCGGGCGTAGCCATGTCATGGTCTTCGCTATCCTTTAAAGCTATGGCCAAACCTAACAGTGCCCGTTTTTTCTCAAGATTATCGTGCTGGTCCTTTTTTAGGTTCTTGTAAAAGTTGTTTTTATTGCGGTTAAAGGCTCTAACGGCATCTTTAAATCTGGACCAGGTCTGTTCGTTAACTTTTTGCGGAACTTTTCCTGCCTTAAAAAAATCATTTCGAAGGGCTTCTATTTCTTTTATTTGCTGTTGCAAACCGCGATGATTATCGGTCACTTTTTCAGAAATAGTCTTTATCGCCGCAATTATTTCATTTTTCTTTTCTAAGTTTTTCTCGTAAGAGGCTTCAAGAGTAGCATAATATTCTTGACGTCTGGCGTGCATTACTTTGGTTGCATTGCTAAAGCGTTCCCAGATTTCTTCTCGCTGTTCTTTTGAAACAGGGCCTATATCTTCTTTCCAGACTTTATGTAATGTCTGCAGCTCTCTAAACGCTTTGTTGAGATCTGGTTCGTTGGCTAAGGCTTCCGCTTTTTCAACTAATTTGAGTTTTTCCTCTAGATTATGCTTAAAATCTAAGTCTCTTAACTCTCTATTTAAGTGCAGAAAATCATAGAAAATTTCAATATGATGGTGGTAGGTTCTCCAAACATCGTTGTAATTATTTCTTGGTATTGGGCCTGAATTGCGCCATCGTTCTTGAATGTCTTTAAAACTCTTATAGGTGGTATTTATGTCTTCTTCAACATTGACCAGACCTTTAAGTTCATCAATAATTGTCAAGCGTTTTTCTAAATTCAGCTTTAAATTTTGCTCTAAACTTTTGTAATATTGGTTGCGCTTTTCACGATATTCGCTATATACTTCGTTGAACTGTCTCTTGGTTACAGAGTTATACCTAAAGTCTATTTCATTACCGCCACCAGCAATGAACTCTTCTTTCTTATGCTCTAAAAATTCTTGAAATTTTAAATCGAATTCCGTTTTTATACCACTAACATGCTTGTTAATAGCCTGTACTTTTTCATTTTTGATCAATCGTTGTAGCTCACCTACCAAGTTCTCCATACTCATGGCATGATAATCGGGCATAGCTATATGATGCCGTTTCTCATTTTCTGAATCTTCGGCATCTTCAGCGTTTTCTTGATCAATTTCCTCTTGAACATTTTCTTCAGTTACTACTTTCTTTTCTTCAGAAGTTGCTTCTTCTGTTTCTGTAACTGGTACTTTTTCCTCTTTTGGAGGATTTTCCGCAATGTTTTGTTCCTGAGTTTCAGGAATTGATTTTTCTGAAATAATGTCCTTCCCTCCAGAATCTTCTGGCGGTTTCTGTTCGTTCTCGTCCATCACGATGTTATTTATTGGTTTTTAGATTGATGGCATTTATTGGTAAGTTACTAACTATACCCTGCAATGGCAAAAATAAGCAATACTTCTTTATAGGGGTTCGATTTCTAGACTGTGGGATTTTATTGGGATTTCAAGAATTCCATATTTCCCAAGCCTTTTCTGCTTGAAAAGAAAGCATAGGTAGGCCATTCTGAATTGTCGCCCCTTTCTCTTCACCTTCTTTTAAAAATGCGGTCTTTTCAGGATTGTAAATTAAATCGAAAAGAAGGTGATTTTTTGAAAGATATTGATAAGGAATATTTGGCTTTTCAAAAACATTAGGATGTGTTCCAACGGGACTACAATTCACGATAATCTGATATTTCTCAATTATTTTTTTGTCAAGTTCTTGATAAGTCAATTGCTCTTTTTTTGCTTTTCTGGAAACAAGAACAAAAGGGATGTCCAACTTTTTAAAAACATGGGCAATCGCCTTTGAAGCCCCGCCGGTGCCCAAAATGAGTGCTTTTTTATGATATTCTTTTAAATGCACGGTTAATGACTTTTGAAAACCATAAGCGTCGGTATTATAGCCTTTAAGGCCATTTGCGGAAAACTGTATGGTGTTCACGGCCCCAATTTCTGCGGCAGTCTCATCAAGGTCATCCATATACGGAATAACCAACTCCTTATAAGGAATGGTAACGTTTAATCCCGATAAGCTATTTTCCTTCAATAAACGCTTAAATTTTGAAATTGAATCTAAATCAAAATTCTCATAACTGTAGTGAGCTAAATTTAGTTTTGCAAATTTTTCGGAAAAATACCCTCTCGAAAAAGAATACGATATATCCTTACCGACGAGCCCGAATCTTTTTTCTTTCTTTTCTATTTTTTCCATACCAATCTAAACTCAATAACACAAAGATTCCGAAGATAACAAAGAATACTGCCCCCCACGTTTCCATTTTTGTAACATCTGGCAAATACCTTTGGTAGTTAAGAATAATCTCATCTCCATTAGTATCATAAACTACGTTCCCTAGTAGATCTTCTTTAAAAATAGTTCGTTTCCAAGGCCATATTACACCAAGTGAGCCTGTAATAAAGCCAATAATAACCGCAGTTGTAATTTCTTTGTAGCGTTTTAAAACATAACCTAAAACATGTGATAAGGTGACAAGGCCGGTGGCGGAGCCAAGCGTAAAAACCCCTAAAATAACCAAAGTGTCCATTCTGGCCGAATTCTTAAGAAAGCTAAAATCACCTCTAAAAATTTCGGCAAAGCTTAGGTAAAGTGCATTGACCGAATCTACAAGTAAGAGCACATAGTTTCCTAAAAGAATTAAAATAAAAGAACCTGATAAGCCTGGAAGCGTCATGCCTGAAACACTTATAATACCGCAAAAGAATATAAAGAATAAGTTATCGTTTTCTTTGGCAGGGTTTAAAAAGCTAATTGATATACCAACCAATAGCCCTATAATTCCTGCCGAAATAGTTTTTCTGTTCCAGTGTTCATAATCTTTTGAGATATAGTAAATGGAACCCAAGACCATTCCAAAAAAAGCAGCCCAAACAAACAGTTCTTTCTTTTCTAAAAAGTAATCTAAAAGCTGTGATATGCTAAAATAACTTATGAGCATACCCAAGATAAGTAAGGTAAGAAAAGCACCATTTGTATATCGGTAAAAACTTTTGAATCTACCGTTTAGTAGTAGTTTAAGAGCCTTTACATTTATCTTTTGTAATGAATAGATGAACTCTTCATAAAACCCACCAACGAAAGCTACAATACCCCCGGATACTCCGGGCACTTTATTGGCAGCCCCCATGAATAGCCCTTTAATGACTAGAAAGATATTATCAATTAGTGTTCGTTGCTGATGCATTCGCTTGCGTGCCTCATTATTTTTTAGAGGCGATCCTTTCAAGGATAAAAATAAGCGAAAAACCGGTGATTGCTAAACCAATTGCAAGTATTAATTGTGGGTCTCCTTCAAATGTGTTGGGTAATACGTTTTTCTCGGCAATGGCAATTGTCTTGTCACCAAAAACTTTCGTTTCCAGTACTTTTTTCCAAGGCCATATTTTGTTTAGAGAACCTAAAATAAATCCGGTCAATAAGGCCAGGGTCGTATTTCTGTAGTTTTTGAACATCCATTTTAATAAGCGGGCAAAACTCAACAAGCCAAATACAGCGCCTAGGGCCACCGTAACTACCATCTTAACGTCCCTTTCATGAACTGCATCTAAAATGGTCTTATAAGATCCTAAAAGCACTAAAATAAAAGCCCCCGAAATACCGGGTAAAATCATGGCGCAAACCGCTAGGGCTCCAGAAAGGAAAAGAAAAGGAAGACTATCTACGTTTTCATTGGGTGGTAAGGTGGTTATGAAATAGGCTATGGCCGCACCTACCAATAAAACCAATACAGCAAGCCAATTCCATTTTTTGATTTCTTTGCCCACTAAGAAAATACTGGCCAATACCAAGCCAAAGAAAAAGGACCAAAGCAAGATGGGTTTGTTCTCTAGAAGCCAACTTAAAAACTTCGCTAGAGAAAAGAGACTTATAAAAATGCCCAAGAATAGGGCTAATAAAAAGTTGCCATTAAGCTTTTGCCAGCATGCTTTTATTCCATCTTTTTTTAAGATAGTGAAGAGTCCGAAATTGATAGTATTGATAGAATTGATCAACTCTTCGTAAATACCCGATATAAAGGCAATAGTTCCTCCGGAAACACCTGGTACTACATCGGCGGCACCCATAGCCATGCCTTTTAAGGTGATTACAACGTAATCGACCAGTTTTCGTGAACTCATTTATTTCGTTTTATGTGGAAGCTTTTTTATGAACTTTAAATGCATCCTTGACCCATGTCAAACGCGCATACTCAGGAAAATCTTCTTCAAAAAAGGTTATTTTTTTGGTGTCTAATTGTAAAGCGGCAATAAACTTTTCTTTTGCCTTTTCTTCATTGGTCAGTTTCAGATACAATCCCGCTAGCTTAAAATTAAGTTCAGCACTTTCTGGATAAAACTCTAGGCCTTGCAACACCACTTGAACCGCAGAGTTAAAATCTGTCATTTTTTGAAGTACCAATGCCCAATCTAACCAAGTCTTTAATTCATAATTGCCTAAGTCAACCGCTTGCTTAAAGGCAAAATCAGCCTCGTCATAATTTTCTAAAGCTGTATATATTTGGGCGCTTCTTTGCCAGTACATTGGGTTTTCACCGTCGATATTTATAGCCTTGTTCACATATTTTAAAGCCTGTGAATATTCTTCTTTTCTAAAATAAAATTCGGTAATGGCCAGCCAACCTTTGTCAAGCAGTGGGTCTTCATGTACCGTATTATAGTAGTAGTATTTCGCTAAATCATCATTACCTAACTTTTCGTGACACTTGCCTATTCGCAGGTATGCATGAGAAGTAGGGTCATCAATATTTATTGTAGTCTCATAACTTTCTATGGCCTCGTTGTAGTTGCCTAATTTTTCTTGAACCTTTCCCTTTTCAAAGTAGGCACCTAAAAATGAGTCATCAGAAATAATGGCAAAGTCAAAAGCGGTCAAGGCTTCTTTATCCATTCCCTTTGAAATGTACATTTTGCCCAATTGATGCCAAGCTACTTCTGAATACGGATTTCGTTCTAAATAATCGTTGAGATATTTAATGCCTCCGTCGAAGTCCTCCAAAAACTCAAAACAATACACCACATTGTATAAGGAAGAATAGTCTGAATCATCAACTTCTACACACTTGATGAAGTTCTTTTTGGCACTTTCAAAGTCATCCATAAACAGATATTCCATTCCTAAAAGTGAATAAATATCAAAACTATTATCGGCAATATGCAATGCTTCTAACAGCATGTTCACTGCTCCTTGATGATCATCTTGTTTAGAAAGGATATTTGCTCGCTGAATATAAATTTCTTCGTTTCGGGAATCTATGGTTTGAAGCTCATCCAGTATTTTCTCTGCGGCCTCAAATTGGTCCTCAAACACAAGAACTTCAACACGCAAGAGCTTTAATTCCATGGCGTTTGGGTGCTGCTGTAACCCAATTTGTATCGCTTTTTTACCTAAAGAAACTTTTCCTGCATTTAAATAATGGTGAATAATATCTTCAAAGTCTTCTGCATCAAAGAAATAGACATCGTCTGTCTTGAGCATAGATTCGAATTTATGTACGGTACTTTCAGGTTTTTCGTTAGGTTCTAACGCCATAGGCACGTTTTATAATTAACTATGGACTTAAAATTAGCCTTTTAATCACTAGTTGTAAGCCCGGGATTTGGGTTTGTTATCAACAAATTAGTTAACAGTGCTCTATTGATAAGCATTCAATAAATCAACTATTTGTAGACAACCTATCTTTATTTCTTCCTCAGAAATTGTCAACGGAGGTGATATTCTCACGGCTTTTGGTTCAAATAACAGCCAGAATAAAATAAGCCTTTTCTTTGCTGCCTCCAACACTAAATAATTAACAATTTCTATTTTCTCGAACAGCAAGGCCAACATCAAGCCTTTGCCCCTTACTTCTTTAATCAAAGGGTGTACCAAAAGAGAACGAAATAGTTGTTCTTTTTCTAAAGTATAGGTAATTAGTTGACTTTCAGTCACTTCTTTTAGCGTAGCTAAACTTGCGGCAGCAATGACAGGATTACCGCCAAAAGTGGTAATGTGCCCTAATTTTGGATGCTCTTGTAATGTTGCCATCATTTTGTGTGAGGCTATAAAAGCTCCTACGGGTAGACCAGATGCCATGCCTTTTCCGACAACCAAAATGTCAGGTGTAATATCGAAATGCTCAAAAGCGAATAGCTTTCCGGTTCTTCCGAAACCGGGTTGAATTTCATCTAAAATCAGCAATGCGCCCATCTCATTGCAGCGTTGTCTCACCTCTTTTAAATAATCATTTTTTGGAAGTATAAAACCAGCACCACCTTGAATGGTTTCTAAAAGAACGGCGGCAGTTTTTTTGGTAATTTTCTCGAGATCTGAAAGTGAGTTGAATTGAATAAACCTTACATTGGGAATTAATGGACGGAATGCGCTCTTTCTTGCCTCATACCCCGTTACACTTAGACTGCCCATCGTGTTACCATGATATGCATTATTTGCCGCAATAAGCTCTGAGCGACCGGTATATCTTCGGGCTAACTTTAATGCACCTTCAATAGCTTCGGTGCCAGAATTAACCAAATAGGTGGTCTCTAGGTTTTTGGGCAGATGTGACGCCAACAGCTTTGTATAGGCTACAGCTGGTTCTTGCACGTATTCACCGTAGACCATGACATGCATATATTTATCGGTCTGCGATTTTATAGCTTGCACAATTTTAGGGTGGCAATGCCCTAAGCAACATGCAGATACGCCAGCAACAAAATCTAAATGTGCGTTGCCTTCCGTATCGTATATGTAACTTCCCTTAGCATGTGCAATTTCTAATGCAAGAGGATGTGGTGTGGTCTGAGCCTGATATTTGAAGAAATCATCCTTCATAAATTAACTTCCTACTTTTTTGAGAACAGGGCGCTTGGGTTTGGTCGCTTTGGTGTTGATTTTAGAAACTTTTGTAGCAGGTTGGCCATTGCCGCTACGCTCTTGTTCTTCGGTATCGATATCCACTTCATCATCAATACCCCTGATTTTTACTAAGGTAATATTGTTATCATCCTCATCAAAAATAGCTTCTTTGTTTAGAATACGTTCTTCACCGCGCCAAATAAAACCTTTTAATTTTCTACTGTCTACGGGTAAATCTTTTTCTGGAAAAATATCACCATCAGGATTCACGTAAAAAATAAGTTCATCGATATCGTTATTTTTCATATGCATTCTAATTTTACTGCATATGGTCTTGTCGATACCGATTAGTTCTTGGTCATCATTGTACATGTAGTAAATGACTTCGGTGTTTTTGACCAAATCAATGATCTCTAGTGAATTATCAATAAATTTTCCGAATAAATCTTTTCCTTTTGCTTGATTGTAACCTGTTTTACTAATGGTGTCAAGGGCAATAATAAAAGCATTATTAATGACTTTAAGAGAGTCTAATTTTTCAGTTTCTAAATCGGATATTAAATGAATGCTATCACCGGTCATTTGGTTATCGACATTCCATAAAATAGGATCGGTAATTAGTTGGGTGATACCTGTTTTTTGTTCAGAATGTATAGAATCGCATTTGCCACTTAAATCGGTTTTATAAAATTTTGCATTACGAAAAGCCCTTAAAATACGTTCTTCAGGCTTTCCTGTGACCATTAATGTATCTCCATGAATGTAAATGGAATCTTGCTCCACAAGATTTATAGCTACCGCTCTTTTTGTTGCAAAAACAGAATCTTTTTCTTTGAAAATCTCCGCATAGTGGGCTCTTATTATCCCTTTATTAATAGTATCTGTAACTATAATATTGTTGGTCGCAGAAGCGAAAGAAGTTACTTTGTCAAAATAGACACTATCTCCTTCAATAATTCTATTGCTGTAGTTAATGGTTGTGTTTTTTACGCCGTAACCCTGTTCTATTTTAGTATCGTAAAATCCACGTTCACAATAAATAGTATACTCATCACCAACTATGGTCGAGGGACCGTACATATATGCGTTTTTCGAAACCCTGTAATAATCCAGTTGTTCGGAGTCAATGGTGTATTCAGGATTGTCGATATGAACGTTTTTACGGAACTGTACTTTTTTTAATTCTGTGAAGTAAGTTCCGATAATACTGGTAAGCACGTTTACAGAATCTACAACCTTGCCCCCTGAGCGGTAATACGATTCTTGCTTTTCACGATTAAAGTATAATGTATCCGTGGTTAAAGTCATTTGACCATCAGCTAGGTCGACCTTTTCCCAAGCCTTAGCAAGTTTGGTATCGCCATTATAGTCCATCTTACCACTATTCATTTCGATAGAGTCACCTTGTTGCATTCGCACATTGCCAATGGCTTTCAATCGATTCTCTTTGGAATAAAAAATGGCTATATCACACCATAAGTCGGCTCCTTGATGTTCAAATTGAACTTGGCGCTCATCGTCTTTACTGAAAATAGAGGCTCCAGGAAATTTTTCTTCGTCCTTGGTAAAGTTGGCTCCGTAAACTATATTAATCTGTCTTCCTTTCGGTTTGGGTTGTTCTTGTCCTTTGGAATACAAAAAAGAAAAGAGTACTAGAAAAAAGAATATATTTCTCAAATCCATAAGAATTTAGCCAAAAGTAGGATTTTTGGGCAATGTATGTATTTAGATTTAGAAAGGTTTAGGAAAACCTACCTGTGAATCGTCTGTGTTCTATCTGGCCCTACAGAAACTATTTTAATAGGAATATCAAGCTCCTTCTCTAAAAATTCAATATACTGGTTTAATTCTTTTGGAAATTCGGATACATTTCTCATTTTGGTCAAATCTTCTTTCCAACCTTTAAATTCAGTATAGATAGGCGTCACGTTTTCCTCTTCTATATTAAATGGTAAATGCGTGATCGTTTCTCCTTTATACTTATATGCGGTACAAACTTTTAAAGTTTTGAACCCTGAAAGCACATCGCCTTTCATCATGCTTAATTGAGTTACACCATTGACTTGGCAAGCGTATTTGAGCGCCACCAAATCGAGCCATCCACAGCGTCTTGGCCGACCTGTAACCGCGCCAAATTCATGCCCTATACGCGCCATTTCGGCACCGATCTCATCAAACAACTCCGTAGGAAAGGGTCCCGAACCTACCCTAGTGGTATAGGCTTTGAATATTCCGAATACCTCACCAATTTTATTTGGCGCTATGCCTAAGCCCGTACAAGCTCCGGAAGCGGTAGTGTTAGATGAGGTTACGTAGGGGTATGTTCCGAAATCTATATCCAATAAAGAACCTTGTGCCCCTTCAGCTAAAATGGTTTTCTTACTTGTAAGTGCCTGATTTAAATACTCTTCACTATCTATAAACTGTAATTCTTTTAAGCGCTCAACTGCCGCAAAGAACTCGTCTTCCATTTCATTTAGGTTGTATTGAATATCTACATTGTAGAATCCGATCATTGCTTCATGCTTGTTGGCCAAAGCTCTATACTTCTCTTTCCAATTGGGTAATTCCAAATCGCCAATTCGAATACCGTTTCGTCCGGTTTTATCCATATAAGTTGGTCCAATACCTTTTAAAGTAGAACCAATCTTGGCTTTTCCTTTAGAGGTTTCAGAGGCTGCATCCAACAAACGATGTGTTGGCAGTATTACGTGCGCTTTTCTCGAGATGATCAACTTTGATTTATAATCAAGATTAAACTGGTCTAAACCATCTAATTCTTGAACAAAAACCACTGGGTCTATAACAACCCCGTTACCTATTACGTTTGTAGAATCTTCATGAAAAATACCTGAGGGAATAGTTCTTAAAACATGTTTTATACCATCGAATTCTAAGGTGTGACCTGCGTTTGGGCCTCCTTGAAAACGGGCAATGATATTATAATTCTTTGTAAGTACATCAACAATTTTTCCTTTTCCTTCGTCTCCCCATTGGAGTCCAAGCAATAAATCTACCATGAAGTTTTTTGGTTAATCGGTTAGGTTTTCTTCTTTGTTTCTGGTTCCGTAGAAATATAGAGAATGGGTATTGATCTTAATATCAAAAACCTCTTCTATTGTTTTTTTAATTGACTGAATTCGAGGGTCACAGAATTCTACAACCTCACCGGTATCGGTCAAAATAACGTGATCGTGTTGTCTGTCAAAATAAGATTTCTCGTATTGCGCCTGATTTTTTCCGAATTGGTGTTTTCTCACCAGTTTACAGTCTAAAAGAAGCTCAATAGTATTGTAGAGCGTAGCCCTACTAACACGATAATTTTTAGTTTTCATTTTGATGTATAACGATTCTACATCAAAATGATCTTCACTTTCATAAATCTCTTGCAAAATTGCATAGCGCTCAGGTGTTTTTCTATGCCCATTTTCCTCTAGAAACGTAGTAAATACGTTTTTTACGATTTCCTGATTTTTAGTATTGTCCATGGCGATATTCCTGTGCTATTTTGCAAATGTACAGTTAAAAATTAAATCCTACTTACTTTGTCAATACCTTCAATTCGCTTCAAATTATCAACTAATTTTTTTAGAATATTTTTGTTTTTCACGACCACCGTAATCTTACCGGAAAAAGTACCTCCATCGGTACTAAAATTAAGGTTACGCATGTTTACATGCATGTTATCTGAAATGATATTTGTGATTTCGTTCACCAGACCAAGGTTATCGATGCCAGTGAGTGAAATATCAGCAGAAAAATCTTCTTGTGATGAATCTATCCATTTCGCTGAGATAATACGGTAAGCATAATTGGACTGAAGTGAAATTGCGTTAGGGCAGTTTTTAGTATGCACCTTAATGCCATCGGTTACGCTAACAAAACCAAAAACTTCATCACCGGGTATAGGGTTGCAGCACTGTGACAATTTGTATTCTAATTTTTCTTCTTCACTTCCAAAAACGAGCATGTCGTATTTAGAGGTAATCTCTTCTTTGTTGATATCTTCGGGTACCGGAGCACGTCGAATCTTGTTTTTAAAGAAGTTGATGAAAGCATTATTATAGTTGGCAACAAAATCTTTTATTTTTTGATTGTCAATTGCACCATTACCCACCCTGAAGAATAAATCTAAACTGGTCTTTAACTTAAAATAGATGACCATTTTGTTAACTACATCTTCGTTGAGCGTAATTTTCTGAGACTTGAGTTTTCTTCTTAGAATTTCTTTTCCTTCATCGGCAACTTCTTTCTTTTCTTCACGCAGAGAAGATTTTATCTTGGCCCTGGCTCGAGCCGTATGGGCATAATCCAGCCAGTTTTGGTTGGGTTTTGCAATTTCAGAGGTAATGATTTCTACTTGATCTCCGCTATGAAGCACCGTATTCAACGGAACCAATTTTCCATTCACTTTGGCACCACGGGTTTTCATGCCGATTTCGGTGTGAATATGGAATGCGAAATCTAAGGGAGAAGCACCTTTTGGTAGTGATTTCAACTCGCCTTTGGGCGTAAAAACAAAGATTTCTTTGGAGTATAAGTTCAGTTTGAACTCTTCAACAAAATCAACAGCACTGACATTGGCATTTTCCAGGGCTTCTTGTAAGCGGTTGAGCCAAACCTCGATACCTTGCTCTTTTTGGTCGCCGTGTTTGTATTTAAAGTGCGCTGCATACCCCTTTTCGGCGATTTCGTGCATGCGCTCACTTCGAATCTGGACTTCAACCCATTTTCCCTCAGGGCCCATGACGGTAATGTGCAAGGCTTCGTACCCAGTAGATTTAGGTGATGTAATCCAATCGCGCAGTCTTACAGGATTGGGGGTAAAGTGATCGGTAACAATGGAATAAATTTTCCATGCCAAAAACTTTTCATTCTTACGATCAGATTTGTAAATAATACGAATTGCGAACTTGTCGTAAATCTCATCAAAAGCCACGTTTTGAGCCATCATTTTTCGTCTAATCGAAAAAATGGATTTCATTCGGCCTTTGACCGTGTAGCTAAGTCCTTCAGTGTCTAAAGAATCGCGAATAACTTTAGTGAACGCATCGATATATTCTTTCTGTTCGTCTTCGGTATCTTCAATTTTATCATGGATATCATTGTAGACCTCGGGTTCGGTGTATTTTAAACTTAAATCTTCAAGTCGGGTCTTAATATTATAAAGCCCTATTCTATGCGCTAATGGTGCATAAATATATAAGGTTTCAGATGCGATTTTCACCTGTTTATGCTCTGGCATGGCGTCCATGGTGAGCATATTATGGTACCTATCGGCAATTTTGATAATAATGACACGAACGTCGTCATGCAAGGTCAACAGCATTTTTCGGAAATTCTCCGCTTGTTGACTAATATTTTTATCCTTTTTTAAATGCGCAATTTTGGTAAGTCCGTCTACAATTCGTGCAACGGTTTCACCGAACATGCGCTCTATGTCATCTAAGGTGTATGGGGTGTCCTCCACAACATCATGAAGCAGGGCAGAGGCTATGGATACTGCATCTAACCCAATCTCTGATGCTACGATTTTAGCAACCGCTATAGGGTGGAAAATGTAGGCTTCTCCAGATTTACGGCGTTGGTCTTTGTGCGCATCAACAGCAACATCAAAAGCAGAGCGTATCAGTTTTTTATCCTCAGCGGAAAGCGTCTGATAGCTTATGCGAAGCAGTTCTTTATATTGCTTGGCAATTTGCTTGTTTTCTTTCTCTATTGCTTCTACCGTCATTGTTAATTAAAATTACCATAATCTTTATAGGTGAGCAACAAAAATTATGCCTTTAGATTACGAATTCGCTGAATTAATGGCGGATGTGAGTAGTGCATAAAAACATAAGCAGGGTGCGGCGTTAAATTGCTTAAGCTATTTTTTGACAGTTTCTTTAAAGATGTTATTAGTGGCGAAGCCGCAAAGGTTTCTTTCGCATAATCATCTGCCTGAAATTCGAACTTTCTGGATAGAAAGTTCATTGCTAAACCAGTTATGGTCGAAATCGGACTGTATAACAGCACAAAACCTACCAAGGCTGCATGAAAACTAGGGTTTGATACCCCAATGGCCAATGAAAGCTCAGGATTATTGATAAAGAGCGATAGTATAAATAGCGTAAGTCCAGTAAGGCTGATAGTCGCAAAAAGATTGAAAATAATATGCTTACGTTTATAATGCCCGACCTCGTGCGCTAGCACGGCAACAATTTCTTCTTCATTTAAATCATTGATCAAGGTATCGAACAAGGTTACTCGTTTTTGCTTACCAAAACCAGAAAAATAGGCATTTGCCTTGGTGGAACGCTTTGAACCGTCTATCACAAAAATATTGTCAAGTTCAAACCCCACCTTTTGTGCATATGATTCAATGGAGCTCTTTAAGCTGCCAGCTTCTAAAGGGGTTTGTTTGTTAAAAAGCGGAACAATGAGTTTACTATAAAATAGGTTGATAAACAGCATTAGAATTGCAAAAAGCCCCCAGGCATACAACCAGAAGCTATCACCTGTCCATTGTAAGAAAAGAATCACCAACGCTAAAAGCCCTCCGCCTAAAACAGTTGTCATTACCAGTCCTTTTAATAAGTCGATAAAGAATAGTTTTTTGGTTGTTTTATTGAACCCAAATTTTTCTTCTATGACAAAGGTTTGGTAGTACGAAAATGGAATAGAAATAATACTGCTTCCTATAACGATGATTCCAAAAAACGCTAAAGCCATTAGAATTGGGTTTGTCGTAAAACTTCTGACTATTTCGTCAACCCACTCAAAACCTCCGAATAGTAAAAATGATATGGTCAACAGTAGGGAGAAAGTATCGTTGGCTATTCCAAATCGATAGTTGGTCTTTTTGTAAGCCTGGGATTTTTGATATTCGGCCTCGTCGAAAACATCATTTAATTCTTCGGGGATAGCTTCTCGGTATTTTTTTGCATTTAAATAATCTAAAAAAGTATCGATAAGATACTGGGCTATTAAAATTCCAATAATGAGGGAAAAGAGTAATTTACTATCCATAGGCAATTAAAATCCGCGTTGGCGTTTGGCTTCAAAGATAAGTATTGCGGCAGAGACGGAAACGTTCATAGAATCTATTTCACCCTGCATGGGTATTATAATGTTTTGGTCAGAACTGGCCAACCAAGTATCTGATAGGCCCGTGGCCTCTGTACCGACCACAATAGCCGTTGGTTGGGTAAAATCGGTCTCTATATAATTTTGTGAAGCGGTCAGTGCGGCACAGTTTATTGTAATTTTTTCTTTTTGCAAGACCGAAATGATTTCTTCGGTAGTTCCCGTGGCTATCTGGGTGGTAAATAGGCAACCTACGCTTGAACGAATGATATTGGGATTGTATAAATCTGATTTCGGATTGGCAATGAGTACGGCATCTAAATTTGCAGCATCAGCGGTACGTAGTAGTGCTCCAATATTTCCGGGCTTTTCTGGGGCTTCCGCTACTAGAACAAGTGGATTTTTTGTTTTGAATTTTAGCGTATCTAAAGTGTGATTTTTAGACTTGGCTATGGCTAAAACCCCCTCCGTTGTTTGGCGGTAGGCCAATTTTTCATAAACAGCTCGTGAAATGGCTATTTCTTCAGGAGCTTGAATTTGTAAATTGGCATCGATAGCATCACAGTATAAAACCGTTTCAATAATATAGCCTCCTTTTTGGGCCAATTCAATTTCCCTTAGCCCTTCAATACTAAAAAGTCCGGTTTTTTTGCGTTCCCTAGATTTTTCTTTGAGCTGTAAAACCTTTTTTACCAAAGGGTTTTGAAGGCTTGTGATTATTTTTTGGCTATCCACTCGATAAAAATAGCCATTCCTGTAAACTTAATTCTTATTTTTCGACAGACGAATAAACAAAAGACCATGAAAAAACTGTTTTTACTTGCCCTATTATTACCCTTTATTGCCTGCAAACAAACAACAAAAGAAGCTGCAGAAGCTAAAGAACAAGTTGAGACTATTGCTAAAAACGCCCAGAACGAATATCCCGAAGCTTTACAAAAAGTCTTTGATGCCCATGGTGGCTTAGCTGCTTGGAAAAAACAGCGTTCACTTTCTTTTGTAGTGCCAAAACCTGATAACCCAGAGACACATACAATTGATTTATGGTCAAGAAACGAAAAAATCGAAACTCCAGACTATACGCTTGGGTTTGACGGTAAGCCATGGGTGGTCGATGCGAATAAGGCGTATAAAGGAAATCCTGAGTTCTATCATAATCTCATGTTCTATTTTTACGCTATGCCCTTTGTACTGGCCGATGATGGTATTATTTATAGTGAAACCGATGACTTGGTTTTTGAAGGCGTTAGCTACCCCGGAATTAAAATCAGTTACAATGCCGGAGTAGGTACTTCCTCAAAAGATGACTACTATATTCATTACAATGCTGAGACCCAGCAGATGGAATGGTTGGGCTATACGGTTACCTACCGTAGTGGTGAAAAATCTGATAATGTAAAATGGATTCGTTATAACGATTGGCAAAACATAAAGAACTTGGTTTTACCCAACTCTATTTCTTGGTATACTGTTGAAGATGGGGAAATTAAAGGACTTAGAAATCAAGTGGTTTTTGAAAATGTAGACTTGTCAAATGAAGCAAAATCGTCTGATTTTTATGAAAAACCTGAAGTAGGGGAGTATTGGGTGAAGCCTATAGAAAAGTAAACATTCAAAGTATTGATTTGACTTTAACGGCCCCGGCTCGTATGTTCGTTATTGATGTATTGAAGGTAAGAAAAGTTCTTTGCGACAAACAATTCAGCAATGAATTATTGCAATTGTTATGTGCTGGCTTTTTATTTCAACAAAGCAGGAAGGATATAATCTCTGAATATTTCAAGTGATTGACCAGTTTTCCCATTTCTGTAATTGCCTGCCGTAGTTACAGCCACGACTTCTAACTCTGGTACTACAAAAATAAATTGGCCTCCAGCACCTCTTGCCTCAATAGATTTAATAGACTTTCCATCTATTATATAGGTATGATGATACCAGAAATAACCGTATTCATCTTTATAGCGGGAATCTTGAAGACGAGTATGTTTTTTAAAAGACTCATGAACCCAACTTTTAGATATTATTCGCTCTCCGTTCCATATCCCTTCATTAAGATAAAGTTGACCAAACTTGAGCATATCTCTTGGGGTTAAGGGCAAACCACCTCCAAAATAGGGTATAATTCCGGTATCATCCGTATTCATGATATAATTTGTGATGCCTAAAGGAGCGAACAGCTTTTCGTGAATATAAAATTCTAAGGGAATATCTAATCGACTGTATAGGTAAACCCCTAATAAAAATGGATTGGCAGAACCATAATCGGTATAGGCTCCTGGCTCATGTACCATAGGCGCTTCTAAAACTGTTTTCAACCAACTATCATCCGATTCATCTTGGTAGTACCCCTCAGATGCTTTATTATTTACATCTAATCCAGAACTCATTGTCAATAGATGTTTGATTGTGATTTTAGACTTTAAAGAATCTTTTGTGTACTGATACTCTTGGGGTATGAAATTATATAATTTCTCTTCTACACTTTCTATAATTCTGTCGTCAATGGCAATACCTATTATGGCTGACGATATGCTTTTAGAAGCAGAACGTGTAGTGTGAGGTGTATGGACATTGAAACCGGCGAAATATTTTTCGTATAAAATTTTTCCTTTTTGCGCCACAAGAATGCTCTCCATACCTTCTAGACTATCACTTTGAATATCTGCTTCCATTCGTGTCAGCACTAAGCGATTTCTTGAAGATTCCCAACCGTCATCTATTGTACTATTTTCACCTGACGAAACTAAAGGGGGGGCTTTTTCTTGTTCAACTTTTTTAAATGTTGTTTTTGTAATAAAAATACCGGCTAAGCTAATGTCAAAGACAATCTCCGAAGGTTTAATTTTGCCTTCAAATTTGAGCCCTGTCGGATAGTCGTTAAAAGATATACTATTTTTTTCTTGCCTATAGTCACTGACCCAGAAAGATCCCAATAGAGGATATATCGTATAGCCATTTTCGTTTACTTCTTCTATTCTGAGTCGTAAATTGTTTGGTTTTAAATGATGCAATACCGACAAATTTAAACTACCAACATAAAGATTTTCTTTTCTATATAGCTTAACCGGATAAAAGTTTCCTTTTAATCCCATAAATCCATTTATTATAGATTTATCTTGATTGACCCTACCGCTAAATGTAAGATTGTCATCTAGCTCAAGCTTAAATGTATTACTGAATCTAAACTCTTTTGTTGTATTGTTTTTATTTTTTGTTGAAAATGTAAAAACCGCATCTTTTCCTTTCAACCTTATCTTTATATCTAATAGCAGATCATTAGCGTTTGTAAGTTTTCCTTTCCAGTCACCTACTAGATCTTCATCATTTATTTGTTGCGCACAACTGGATAAGGATAGTAGTAAAAAGAAAACTAAGTAGCGAAGAAATTTAAACATAATTAGGTTTTAATTGATAGCAAAGTTAGCTTATGAATTTTGCTAAAAATTGTACCAGATTAGCACGACTATATTTTCTTCAGTCTTTTTCTGTAAGAACTAGGGTTCATATCAAAAACAGAATTGAATACACGGTTAAAATGACTCTGGTCTGCAAATCCTGCTTCGTAAGCAATAGTAGTTAGCGAATTGTCTGAATTAAGTAAAAGAGGAATGGCTTTTTTTAGCTTTTGTTGCCTTATGTACTCACCCAGATTTACAGAAAGATATTTGGAGGCGGCTCTAGAAATATGAGTTGGGTGTACCCCAAGCTGTTCTGAAAGATATTTTAAATTGAAATTGGAATTGTCAAAATGCACAAGTTCTTTCAAATGTTCAACCCATTCAGGAATATTTTGAGTAGAGCTATTATTTTTTAAGTCACTTAGAGCATCACAAATTTGAACCAATAAAAGTTCAATAGCTATTTTACTGTATGTGTCATTCTGCAAAAACTCTTGGTATAGTTTAGCAAATAGAAAATGTATTTTAGGTTGTTGTATTAATTGACTGCCTTCTAAAATCGCTAGACTTATATCATTCTTTTTAAGCCAACTTTTTTCAAATTCAAGATGAAATCCTGCCGCATTCTCTGAGTGCTTGGAACCATAATGGGTTTCTTGCCAATTAGTAAGCATTAAGCTTCCTGCTGGACATAAGGTTTTCATTTTCTTATTGCAATCTTTCATATTCCCATTTAGGACGTACCAGAAATAGGGGTTTTCATGGTAATGCCAATCAGTAGGTCTACCTGTATTATAATTGTATTGGGATAACAGAATCCCATCGAATGATTTTTCCAAATCTTTTACTCCGTAATATTGTCCTTTCGTCAGTATTTTCATTTTTAGTAGAGCTTGCACATAACGCCGGGTTAAACGTAGTTACGTTCAGCATGTAGCGGATTTAAATTTATTTAAATATAGTGAAGTGCGGGTGAACATGGCCAAATTACTTTTAGGCACTTGATGGGGTACGTTTTCATTCCTCACGTACCGCAGCTAGAGCTTTCTAATTAGGCCTTTGCGCCGAAATCCAACCGTTTGATTTATACTTTTAGTTTGATGTGGCACAAAACCACAATGAATTATAGCTGTTGTTGTGCTTTCGTTATTAATTATAATAGCATTTTACTGTAGTTCTTCTCTAAGTAATTTTAGAATACGATCAATATGTTCAATTCCTTTTTTTATTCGAACATTTCCGCCATTAAAATTATCTTTGTTAGTTCTCAAAATATTATTTATTTCACTTTCAGTCTTTAAAATATGAGGATCTGTAGCCTTACCTTTTTTAGGACAACTCTAAGTTCAACAATTTTTGGTCAATAATGTTTGTTTCGGGGAAGAATTCTTCCCCGAAACGGTTTTTGTATTCCCGAGGAGGCATATCATTTAATGCCGAGTGCGGGTGCTTTGTATTGTAATCTTCCATCCATTTATTGGTCAATGTCCTTATTTGGTGAAGGTCATTGAACCAGTAGGCATCGAGTACGTCCTCCCTGTAAAACCTGTTGAGCCTTTCCAAGAATCCGTTCTGCATGGGTTTGCCCGGTTGTATGAACCTAAGCTCAACCCTTTTCTTTTTACACCAATCATTGAGTGTCTTGGATATGAACTCGGGGCCGTTGTCACAGCGTATGGTCTTTGGAAGCCCTATTTCCTCTTCCAAATGCCCCAAGGTATCCACTACCTTTTTGGCGGGATAGTTCAGGCCAATGTCCATGGCCAAGGCTTCCCGGTTGCAATCGTCCATCACGTTGAACACCCTGACCTTTCTTCCATCGGAGAGAACGTCGGCCATGAAGTCCATGCTCCAGACCTCATTGAGTTCCGTTGGTGCTTCCAAAGGGTTCTTTACCCTGGATGGCAGTCTCTTTTTGTGTTTTCTCCTTAACTTCAGCCCCATCGACCGATAGACCCGAAGCACACGTTTCCTGTTCCATTTATGGCCTTCTCGACGAAGCCGTTTGAAATACACCTCGAAACCTCTGGTAGGCAGTTCCCGCGCCAACCTCGATAGCGCATCGATCAGTTCGGTGTCGTCCTTCTTGGTATGGTAGTACCACATCGAACGGGCAAGCCCGATAACTTCGCAGGAACGTGATACACAGACCGAATAGGCCTCTTGAAGGTACTTTGCACGGTGCTTCTTGTCGGAAGGCCCTAGAACTTTTTTGACAGTACGTCCTTGAGCATACGAACGTCCAGGCTTACATCGGCGTACATCTGCTTGAGCTTGCGGTTCTCCTCCTCGAGTTCCTTCAATCGCTTCATATGGGCGACCTCCATACCGCCGTACTTCTTGCGCCAATAGTAGAAAGTGCTCTTGTCGATGCCCATCTCGCGGGAAACATCGCCCACACTTCTTCCTTGTTCGTTCTCTTTCAGGGCCTTGATGATCTGGCTCTCGGTAAACTTGCTTTTTTTCATCTGACAGTTAAAATTTAAAGTTAAAAAATTCTAATTTTAAGCTGTCCTATTTTTAGGGAAGGCTACAGATCTTTTAGAACAACGAATTGCCCAAATTTGAACTCTTTTGTTTCTTTTCTTATAATATATATCCAATCATTCTTAAAGGTTTCTTCGATATCTTCAATAGCTTTTACTACTCGTCTTATTTCGTCATCGTAGTATGCTCCAATAACAAATCTCAACTGCTTATTTGAGATGAGGTCAAGTCCTTTCGATTTCGCAACCTCAAAGGCATTTGTTAAGGGTTGAAATCGATCAAATCGTACTATATCAGACATCCAATATTTTAAACTATCTTTTTCATTGGTTGTCCATTCAGATTTTAAAATCTTATCTGTGGAATTCATAGCATTTTCAAAATTAGTCTGTATTGCTTCTAAAGTGAGTTTGTCTTTAATTAAGTTGGCTCGTATTTGCTGAAGTATTTCTTTTTCAAATGCTCGATTCTTTATTTCTTCATTATAATTATTAATAGACAGAGCGATTAAAATTCCGATAACAACAAGTATAATTTCTCCGATTGCGTACTTAAAGTACTTTCCGGTTTTATTTTCCATAAGTAAGTTTTGTCTAATTTTCCTGAAGAATTTTATCATTGGTTATTTTGGGTTCTCTTAATGAAGCACAACGGTATTGTATAAACGCAGTAAGGCCGTTGTTTCTTGAAATTTAATAAAAAAAATGGGGTTTTCCGGCTTGAAATAGCGCACCATCTTCCAATTTCTTTCTGATGAAGCGAAATTAGTTCCGCCAGCACAAGTTAATTTGACAACGATTGAAATGGTGCGCTATTTTGACAATTGTTCTTTAGAATTCCAATCCGGCTTATTGCTTTTATACAGTGTTGTGGTGTCGTTTTTTACAATTTCAATATTATTTATTTGAATTATCTTATTTAGGAGAAATAGTAATTTCATATTTGTTAAATTCTTTTATTTCATAACCATCCAACTCTGATGATTCAATTGCCTCTTTTACTGTTTCATTGATCAGAATCCCTGCGGTAGAAGTAGAAAAAATGTCATAATCATTTTCATAGTAGGCTTTTTTTAGTCTAAGAATTGTAAGTCTTTCACGTTTCTTTAAATAGGAATCCCATTGTTCAATGTTTTTTATTTCTCCTATTTCTAGTTCTTGAATTACTTTTCTCTCTATTACATGGTAATATTCAAATTGACTTTTTGAAAAGTTTAAATCTGTTAGCGCATTATTTATGACATGTAAAACCCAATACTTCTTATTCAACGTTTTATAACTTATTTCAGCTGAATAAAATGTATGTTCGCTTATTGTAAATGTTTTTAACAATTTTTTGAAAATGTCATTTAAGACTAAAAATGAAGCAGATGGTTGATTAGATTCCCAATAATGTATATCAGAAAACCTTACTTTTAGTCCAGGTTTATCATGTATGACTAGTTTCATCTTGGGATTGTTTGACCACATTTTATGTCTAGTAAAATTTTCTTCAAGTTGATATTTTTCAATCATCTCTTGACTTGCTCGAACTGAAGTAGACACGACTCCATCTCTATGAGTAATAGATGGCTCTAATTTATAGAAATCCATACAGTAGGTTTGTTTTTGGTAAATATTATGTTTAGTACTAGCTTTAAATGCACCACAACTTGTTTATATGAATGTAAAATATGCTTATATACAGCCATATAGGTTATTTAACTTACATAAAAACAAAGTTTTATTCCCCCTCATACTTGCCTAGATAGCGCTTCCAAAGTTTGGTTTGGTGGGTTTCTAATGAAATGTTTCTGCCATCTATAAAAGCATGGGTCAATTGATTTCCCCTCATATCTAAAGCATCGCCTTCCGAAATAAATAAAGTAGCACTTTTCCCAACTTCTAAGGTGCCGTAGTTATCTGCGATTCCCAATATTTTTGCCGTATTACCTGTAATCAATTGCAAGGCTTTTTCTTTATTTAGCCCTTGCTGACCTACTTGCCCGGCGTAAAAAGGCAGGTTCCTCGTCTGAAAATTGGAGGCGTTTGTGTTCTGTATGCCCACTAATAGACCACTATCTACTAAAAGTTTAGGCAGCTTAAATGGTAAATCATAATCCTCGTCATCAAATACCGGATTGTTATGGGTAAACTGCACAAGCACAGGAATGTTATTTTTCTTTAAAAAGTCGGTAATCTTATAGGCATGGTAACCACCAACAAGCACAATTTCTTTAGCCCCGTTAGCTTTTGCAGTATTAACGGCATCAATAATTTCTTTTTCCCCGTCTGCATAGATATATAACTTCTGGGTTCCGTTAAAAATTCCCTGCATTGCCGCGAATGCCGGATTCACCTCCTTTGTAGTACTCTTGCCATAGGCCATGGCATTTTTCATAAAGCTTACTACATCATCTAGCTGTTTTTGATACTCTTTATTAGGTCTATATCCCCGGTCTTCTCCCATCCACCATCTTCCTTGCCTAAAGCTTCTCGGCCAGTTTAAATGCACCCCATCATCTGTTTTTATGGCTGCGTCTTCCCAGTTCCATGCATCAAACTGAACGATTGATGAGGTGCCTGAAATGCGTCCTCCAGTAGGTGCTATTTGACCCAATAAAACTCCGTTGGGCCGCATACTTTCCACCACTTTAGATTCCGCGTTATAGGCAATGATGCTGCGCACATGGGGTATGATATCCCCAATTTCATCTTGGTCGTTGCTAGCACGTACCGCATTGATTTCAATAAGCCCCAAAGTTTTTGCAGGAGCTATAAAACCGGGATAAATATGTTTGCCCTTTGCAT
Source organism: Croceitalea sp. W27 (assembly GCF_055693185.1). Classification (NCBI taxonomy): domain Bacteria; kingdom Pseudomonadati; phylum Bacteroidota; class Flavobacteriia; order Flavobacteriales; family Flavobacteriaceae; genus Croceitalea; species Croceitalea sp. W27. The sequence continues at coordinate 944,393 of NZ_CM146327.1, read as the reverse complement.
CTACAACTTTTCCTTTTCTGGCAATTTTATTTGTTGCACTACCTACAAAAGTAAGTTTGCCATTTTCGAAAATTACCAACGAATTTTCTATAAGTTCCCCATTACCCAAATGCGCGGTCGCGCCTTCTATAGTAATGGCTTCAGTCTGAGCAGGAGCTGGTGTTTGTTGTGCTTGAAGCCCAATAAAAAAAGCAAATGCTATAATTGAAAATAATTTCGTTTTCATTGTATTCGTTTTAAATACCTTGTTTTCTTTTAGATTTTTCATGCTTACAAAGTTTCACAAGTGAAATTCTTTTTTACACTCTGCTTAGGACCTTGCATTTTGCCACCTCCAGATTTTTCTTTCAGCATCATATCTATCAACTCGGTCCGTTCTTTTTTAATGGCCAACCGTTTCTGTTTGTCCTGTTCCAAATCAAAATAAGTAGCACCTTCGATCAAGGTTTTTTCGGCTTTGCTATAAATGGACATGGGGTGACCTGACCAAAGCACAACATCTGCATCTTTTCCTTCTTTGATGCTACCGACCCTTTCATCTAAATGTAAAAGTTTAGCCGGGTTTATGGTTACCATTTTCCAAGCTTCTTGTTCCGTCATACCACCATATTTTACTGTTTTTGCTGCTTCTTGGTTCAATCTTCGAATCATTTCCCTGTCATCACTGTTTATGGCAACGGTAACCCCTTGTTTTTGCATAATTGCCGCATTGTAGGGTATGGCATCGTTTACTTCGTATTTGTAGGCCCACCAATCACTAAATGTTCCTGCCCCGGCGCCATGGGCCGCCATTTTATCGGCTACTTTGTAACCTTCCAAGATATGGGTGAAGGTATTTAATCGAAACCCAAACTTTTCGGCAACTTTCATCATCATATTAATTTCACTCTGCACATAAGAGTGACAGCTGATGAAACGCTCACCGTTCAGTATTTCGGCAAGTACTTCCATTTCTTCATCGTATCGGTAGGGTTGACCTGCCTTTTTCTTAGTATCATATTCTTTGGCTCTTTGAAAGTAGTTCATAAAAACCTGTTCCACACCCATACGGGTTTGCGGGAATCGTGAAAAACTTTGCCAGTTGGATTGCTTGACGTTTTCACCAAGGGCGAACTTGATGAACTTTGGAGAATTGTCATAAATGAGTCCGTCCGCTTCCTCTCCCCATTTTAATTTTATAATCGCGGACCTACCTCCGATAGGATTTGCCGAACCATGAAGTAGTTGTAAAGAAGTAACCCCGCCAGCTAGAGAGCGATAGATTTTTATATCTTCAGCATCGACTACATCTTCCATTTTTACTTCTGCGGTACTATTATGTCCAGCTTCGTTAACGGCCAAAGCCGCAATATGGCTATGTTCGTCTATAATTCCTGCAGTCAGGTGTTTTCCGGAGGCATCTATTTCTTTGGCGTTTCCTGCACTTAGATCCTTCCCAATTTTAGCAATCTTACCATTTTTAATGAGCACGTCGGTATTTTCAAGAATACCGGCATCTTCGCTCGTCCAAACTGTAGCATTTTTAAACAGTACACTTTCCGATTTTGGTTTTTGAGCGTATCCATAACCTAAATTAGGGTAGGTAACCGGCATTATTTTTGGCGCTTGTAAGGCATCCTTATTTCGGTCTTTCTTTTCTTCGAAATCTGACTTTTTAATTGCCGTAAATGAACTTTCCGTGCCATCTGGTAATATCAACCTTCCGCTCAGGTTGTCGGAGGCTGCCGTAACAGCGGCGGTCATACGATAAATTTCAGCCTTTTCTTTTGTAGTAATGCTTAAATCTAACCAATTAGCATTATACGCTATTTTTGAAGTTAATTTAAGGGTGTCTTGTTTTACCTCAACTTTTGGTTTGTCACTTTTACCAGATATATCAAGAGTGTATGTTTTTCCCTGTACGGCTAAATCATAAACCCCTCTAATATCCTTTATGTCTTTATCTTCAATAACATTTTTGTTGCCCTGCACCCAATTTTCATAAAGGGTGGTAGATTTTTCAAAAATATCTCCTGAAGTAATTAAAAAGTTAGCGTACGCTCCAGGTTTTAAGCTTCCTAAGCTATTGCCTTTGCCAAGTATCTGGGCCGGTACAGTGGTTAAGGCTTCTAAGGCTTTACTTTTTGGTAGGCCATATTGTATGGCTTTCAATACCATTTCTTTAAAGGCGCCAGGCGATTTTAAACTGTACGGGGTCAGGGAAAAAGTTACACCATTCTCCGCCAATACTTTTGGATTGCTTGGGGCTTGATTCCATTTACGCATATCTGCAAGTGAAACATAGCCCGCTTGATAAGGGTTGGAAACATCGTAGGCTTTTGGGAAATTAACGGGAATTACCAGTTTAGCATTGGTAGCTTTTATTTCAGCGATACGCTCATATTCATTCCCTCCTCCTAAAATTACATATTGTATACCGTTTGCGTCACCGATTTTATCGGCCCTTAGCACATGTCCTTTGTCTTTTGCCTCAAAAAATTGGACTAGTCCCTTATTTTCTAACAAAGCCTCAATAGAACGGTCTTTGGTATCTGAATTGCCTTGCGCATACCAATCGGCATCTTTATAAAATTGCCTCATCAAGGCCAGAGCGCCCATTAACGAAGTTGGGTAAGACTGTCTTTTGGTAACACTTTTGGTAAGTGAAAAAAACTGACCTGACTTATCATCTAAAATACGGTTCGCGTCCGTGCCTTCACCATTTAAAGCTATTAAAACTCCGGTTCCACGAGCGATACCATCATGAATATGAGAATTTACAACTCCAAAGCCTGCTTTACGTAGTTCTTTGGCCGATTTATCATCATATTTAAAACTAGCTATTGCCGCATTTTCTGGCATGATATGGTCATTCCAATAAAAACCATCCCGTTCAGCTTCATATTGGGGAGAACGTCCTCCTCCAGGTTTTCGTTTAGGTTGTTCAACGCCAAATTTGGAATAGACATCGATGAAAGAGGGATAGATGGATTTACCATCTAAATTTTCTACTACGGCATTTTTGGGTATTGATACCGAACTGCCTGCTTGAACTACTTTTCCGTTTTGGATTAGTAAAGTTCCATTTTGGATAACCTGTGTTGGCGTTACATAAATTTTAGCATTAGTGAACGCATAGTAATTGTTGTTCTTTGATTTTACACCATCATTTTCGGGGAAGTAGTCTTGTGCAAACAGGGTCGCGCCACACCAAAGTAGGGCAAGCGTCAGAAGTCGCATTTTCATATTGTGTTAGATTGAATTAGTTCCCCCTAAGGTAGCAGAACGTGCTCACTTCTGCAAATAGGATTCATTCCGATAAAGGGTATACCAATAATTTTTATCGGTATTGATCAATAAGCCTACCACGGCGTTGTAGCTTTGAATTCCTTCTTCTTGATTGTTGGCTTTTAAAAAAGTATTGAAAATAGACTTAAAAATTGGCTCCGTTGGGTTTTGATATTGTTCCCAAAAGGCAGTCAGTTCTCGATAATTTTGCTTGATACCTTCATTAAGTTTGGTCAGCACCATTTCAAATGCTGCTTCATCTTTTTCTTTTAAATCTGAAAGGCAGTAGGCAAGTATATGTGTAAGCGCTGCATATTTAAAATACCGGTCGGGATTGCTATATGTCACTACAAGCCCTATGAAATTTGTTGAGCTCTCTGAAGAATAACCCAATTGGTGACCCACTTCATGACCACTTACAGAAGGTAATCTGAGCTTAGGTATTAGTGCATTTACTTGTGCTTCATTGGTAAAAGGATTTAAATAGCCACCATAGCCCATATAAGTTAATGGAGTTGAATAGAGAGAGGATTTTAAGCTAGGATTCTCGTATTCAAAATTCGGAAATGCTTTTTTAGTAGCAGCATCATAACTTTTCAAGGTTTTATGATAGATTTCTTTATTTGAATAAGGGATGTTGACAGGCTGCAGGCTATCTTTAGTAATCTGCATCTGTAAATGGTTCGTAAAACCAATCATGTCTAAGCTGAAGTTCACTAACTCTTCTTTAGTATATTCAACTTCAAATCCTAATTTTTCATTAACCGGCAGTCTATAATAATTCATGCCCCAAAACAAATGAAATATGAAATAGGCAATGGATAGTGTGTAGCCAAGATGGAGCAATAATCTTTTTGGCTTCTTTCGGAACGATTTCGCGTTTAAATAAATATATCTAATAATTGCTACACCTATCAGGGTATAAAAAATATCGCCCATAGAAAAAGGAACCCAACCGAAAAGAAGTCTCAAAAATTTTGAGATAATCGGATAGATTCCTTCGCTATAATATTTTTCGACCAATTCTGGATAAGCCCCAAACCACTTCACAAAAATTATTTGAGGAATGATGGAAAATGCTAATCCAGTTTTGGCATTTAATTTCACAAGCCTTATTCCGCTATACCGGTTATCTCTAAATCAAATACCAGAGTAGAGCCACCGGGGATTGGACCGTAATCTCTATCACCATAGCCTAAATGTGGGGGTATAAACAAACGTATTTTATCACCAACCTTCATTGTTAACAATCCTTCTCTAAAACCTGCGGCTAAACGGGCTTCAGGGCTATAGTCCATTGGTGTAGGCCCGTACATGCCTTGGTCTCTTCGCCCTGGATTAAGTATTCCAAACTTTTCTGCCAATTCCATATCACTGGAATCGAACAACGTGCCATCTTTCATTAAATACCCAGCATAAGAAACTAGTACTTTTTGGCCGATTTTAGGTTTTTGACCATCACCTATCTCTTTTGGTAAAATCATAAGCCCAGAATCTGTTAATTCAGCTTTGGCTTCTTCAGCTTTGAATTCAGCGGCCAAATCGGATTTCATTTTCTCAAAAGCGGCCACTGCGGCCTCATCTTCTTTGAAATAATCTGTCATTACCTGAACGGCGTCGAATTTTTTGGCTTCTTTACCGTTTCTGATAATTTCAACCTTATTCATAACGACGTCAACTTCTGGTTTGTTCGCCGCTAACACTTTTACATTAGCAATAGAATCGACTACTTCAATACCTTTTACAACTTCACCAAAAACAGTGTGCTTACCATCTAACCAAGGTGTAGGTTTGTGTGTGATAAAAAATTGGCTTCCGTTTGTTTTAGGACCACTATTTGCCATAGAAAGCAAACCTTTTTGCGAATGTTTAAGCGAGTCTACAAACTCATCTTTAAATTTATACCCTGGATTTCCCCTACCTGTTCCAAGGGGGTCTCCGCCTTGAATCATAAAGTCTTTCATGACCCTATGAAAAGTTAGACCGTCATAATATTTTTTGCCTTTTAAACTGTCGGTAACAAAGGGACTATTGCCCTCGGCAAGCGATACAAAATTAGCTACTGTAACTGGGGTTGCATTATGGTATAATTTGACCACAATGTCACCTTGTGTTGTTTGTATGTCCGCATAAATACCATCCGTTAAATCTGCATACTTACTAGATTTACAGGCGTTAAATGCTAGTGCTACCAGAAATACACCGAGAACTATTTTTTTCATTATTCTTAATTTAAATTTAGACTGTCTTTATTTTTTTTAATTCTAATTAGCTGTACACTTGTTTTTATCGGAGTGTTGGGCCCAATTTTATTGCCATCACCTTTGTAGCCATAGCCTTGTGAAGATGGAAACAAAAAAGTGATTTTATCTAATTCTTTCATCAATTTTAAGCCGTTTCTTAAACCGGGAAATAATTGTGATTTATCGATAGCGTGCTGCACCACTCCAATATCTTCTGCTTTATAAATGGTATCGTTAGCTAAATTCATCACTGTGTAAGCAAAAACGACTTCGTCATTAGTCTTAGGAGTGTAATCGTTGTTTTGACCTTCAACTTCATAGAAATACGAAAACCCATATGAACTTGTGATGTATGTTCTAGTCGAATCTTTTTTGATGATATTTTTGATCAACTCTTCTTCTTTGGCCAATAATTTTTTGCTCCGTTCAATAGACTCTTTGTAAAAGCTTGTCGATTTTACTTGAACAGGTTTTCTGGGTTTAGGACCTTCACAGCCCAATAATACTAGTAAAACTAATATGAAACTTAAATATTTCATTATTGAAGTTGTAATTTATAGTTCTCTAAAAGCGATTCGAAATATTTTGTGGTCTCGGCAATAGAAACCTCACTTCTTCCTCCCGCAGCATTAGTATGCCCTCCTCCGTTAAAATGGTTTCGAGCAAATTCGTTTACAGAAAACTCCCCAATAGATCTAAATGATATTTTTATGATACCTTCTTCTTTATTTTCAATAAAAATAACGGCAAAATTAATGCCCTCTAAAGTAAGTCCGTAATTAACGAAACCTTCTGTGTCGCCCTTACTGTAATTGTGCTTGTCCAGCTCTTCTTGGCTCAGTGTAATGTATGTGGTGTTGTATTCTTCAAGAATCTTTAAGTTGTTTAAAGCAACTCCTAGCAAATGCAATCTTGCCGGTGAATTAGTATCAAAAACCTGCTGATGAATTGTCATGTTCTCAGCACCCTTATCAATTAAATTGGCAACTACGCGATGTGTTTTGCTGGTGGTGGAATAGTATTTGAACGAGCCCGTATCGGTCATAATACCGGTGTACAAACAAGTGGCAATATCTTTTGAAATTTTATCGGTACCGTCAAGTGCCTCAATAAAATTATAGACCATTTCACAGGTAGAACTCATATTTACGTCAGAATAGGTAACTCTGGCATAAGTATCTGGTTGTTGGTGGTGGTCAATCATTATAAAGTCAGCTTTTGAAGCTGCTAAAAGCGGTTCTAATTGCCCGGTTCTAGAGAAATGATTAAAATCTAGGGTGAAAATTAAGGTCGCTTCTTCAATAAGCTTTTTTGATTGTGAATTTTGATGTTCAAAATTGTAAATAAGATTATCGCTGGGCAACCATTTTAAAAATTTTGGGTAATCGTTCGGCGCTATAACCATCGGATTTTGACCGGTTGCCTTTAAAAAATGGGCTAAGGCCAAACAGGAACCAATGGCATCTCCATCAGGATTTTTATGTGGTATTATTACAATTTTTTGAGGCTTCGCAAGAAGGGACTTAACAGTAGCGATATCTGTCGAATTCATGCGGGCAAAGATACAATAATATAACAGAGTGTATACTTTTGATAAGCTATTTTGTCACCATTAGATAGGCCAGAAAATGCAACTGCACTATGTTGTTTTCTTGTAATTGGATTTAGTGGGATGTGTAAGAAAAGCTAGTCAATAGTTCATTTAAATGTCAATGAGCACATCTTTTATGAGCTAAAACAAAGCTCATTAATCTTGCATGGCAAACGAAAAAGCGTAATTTTGCGCAAAATTTTAGAAAATGACAGGAAACAGAACGTTTACCATGATTAAACCAGATGCCGTTGAAAATGGACATATTGGTGCGATATTAGAAAAAATTACAGCTGCAGGTTTTAAAATTGTGGCTATGAAATATACCCAACTTAGTTTAAGAGATGCAAAAGCCTTTTACGCCGTGCATAGTGAGCGTCCATTTTTTGGGGAGCTTGTAGAGTTTATAACAAGAGGCCCTATAGTTGCGGCTATATTGGAAAAAGATAACGCGGTCGAAGATTTTCGTGCATTAATCGGTGCTACCAACCCTGCCGAAGCTGCAGAAGGTACCATTCGTAAATTGTTTGCTACCAGTATCGGTGAAAATGCGGTGCATGGTTCAGATAGTGATGAAAATGCCGCTATAGAAGGTTCTTTTCACTTTGCGGGAAGAGAAGTATACTAATACAGTTCTCTTGATAGATATAAAAAGCCATTCTAAAACAGAATGGCTTTTTTATTAGCGTAATACCAATTTTTTAATCAAGTCTTTTCCTAGTTCTTCGTTTAAAAGGGTGATAATTTTAGAAGTTCCCATGCTGAGCTCTTGCCGAAGCACAGACGAAGAAAGCGATACAAATAGTGTTTCGTTTCGTAACTCTACCTGTGTAGTGTAATTATTGACGCCATTGCCCATCAATTTTGCCCAGGCCTCACGGGCATCTACCTTATCTATTCCTTTTTGAAGTTTGTTTTGTTGAATGAACTCATTTAAGGCTTCACCCAAATTCATATGTGAATTGTATCGTTTGGCCATTATTCTATTTTTATGGGTTCGTACCTTTTGTACGTATAGGTGATATCATTTTCGTTAGTGATAGAAAATTGATTTTCTTCTAATACGATTAGTCTTTCATGCCATTCACTTAGGTCGTTTTTGTAATAGAAAACGAAAACACCATCCTTTTCTACCAAGGTGAAAAGTTCTGCGTCATTAGAAGTGTCATAAGTGCCATCAAATTTAGGGTGTACCTTTTTTTTGAATCCCTTCATTTCCTTCAGTTCGATATAGTCTACGCTAGGGTTGACCTTGTAGGTTTTCTTTTGACCATCTGCAAATTCAACCTCTGTAATTTCCCAATAGCCGTTTAGGATATTCAGCTTTTCTTTCGCTATCGGCGAGGTGCATCCGGTAATTAGGGTTATAAAAATCAAAAAAGCAAAATATCTCATATTACAAGTTAAATATTTTGTGACTCTGGTTGATGGTTTTCACCACTTTTTCAGTTCTATCTGCGTGAGTGTCGCTAATGAACAGTTGTCCGAATTCATCATTATCTACCAAAGCCACTATTTGAGCGACCCGGGTTTCATCTAATTTATCAAAAATATCATCAAGCAATAAAATCGGTGTGGTTTTGGCCTGCTCTTTTATGAAATGAAATTGCGCCAGCTTTAAAGCAATTAAAAAAGATTTTTGCTGCCCTTGACTACCGAATTTTTTAATGGGATAGCCATCGATGGTAAAATCGAGGTCATCTTTATGAATACCGACACTAGTATATTGCAACGCACGGTCTTTTTCTATGGAATTGGTTAGCAAGTCACTTAAACTATTTTCTAAAAGTTTGCTTTGATAGGCCAATAATACACCTTCTTCTTTTTTGGAAATATTCGCATACTGTTCTTGAAAGATTGGAATAAAACTTTCTAAAAATTGTGAACGTTTTTTAAATATTTCAGTTCCGAAGGTATGTAACTGCTCATCGTAGACAGATAAAGCATCTTTATCAAAAGTTCTATTGACGGCAAAGTATTTTAATAGCGAATTACGCTGGGTTAGTATTTTAGTATACTTTATTAGGGTTTGAAGATAGGCCTTGTCCGATTGTGATATTACGCCATCTATAAACTTTCTTCGTGTATCGCTTCCTTCAACAATAAGATCTCTATCGGCCGGAGATATTATAACCAAGGGAAGAAAACCAATATGCTCTGAAAACTTATCATAAGCCTTGCCATTACGTTTAATGACCTTCTTCATTCCCTTTTTAAAGCTGCAAACAATCTTTTCTTCACGGTCATTTTTTTCGAATTCCCCGTCGATCATAAAAAATTCGGTACCGTGCTTAATATTTTGTGTTGCAACGGGGTTGAAGTAGCTTTTACCGAAACAAAGGTGGTAGATAGCATCTAGAATATTGGTTTTGCCGATTCCATTTTTACCCACTAAACAGTTGATGGTAGGGTCAAAATCTAAGTTTTTTGAATCAAAATTTTTATAGTTTACTAAGGATAAGCGTTTTAAAAACATAGGTGGTTCGAAAATCTTACGATTTTAAATGATAGCAGCTAGCAAAAATAACGAATAATTTGCCTTTCGGTTTTGGATAAAACCTTTATTTTTGCGCGATTAATAAAATGAAGAATGGCGACATATAAAAAGCGCGGCTTTAAGCCAAAGAATAAAGCGGAAGAAATAGAAATCGATGAACAGAACAGTACTACTGCAGAGGTTTTTAGTACACTTGATGAAAGTGCATCTAAAACCGAAGCATGGGTTTCTAAAAATCAGAACTATATCTTGGGTGTTATAGGTGCTGTGGCTCTTGGTGTTTTGGGGTATTTGGCCTATACACAATTTGTGCAGACACCAAAAGAAGCAAATGCGGCAAACGAGCTTTACTATCCGCAACAATATTTTGACCAGGCAATGGTAGATGAAACCGCAAAGGATTCACTGCTTAACTTAGCTCTTAATGGGGCAGAGGGTAAATATGGTTTTCTAGATATTATCGATGAGTATAAAGGTACTAAAGCAGCAAACTTGGCGACGTACTCGGCGGGAATGGCATATCTAAATCAGCAGAACTACCAAGAAGCGATTTCTTATCTCGAAAACTTTTCTTCTGATGATGCAATTCTTGGAGCATTGGCAAAAGGAGGAATAGGGGATGCTTTTGCGCAGCTTGAACAACCTGAAGAAGCGTTGGATTACTATGAAAAAGCGGTAGCGCATGATAGTAATGATTATACTACACCACGTTTTCTTTACAAAGCTGGTGTTATAGCAACAGATTTGGGCTATACAGATAAAGCTTTGCAGTACTTTACACGTATCAAAGATGAATTTTCAAAAGCTCCTGAAGCTAATAATATAGATGCTTTAATAGGCTTCGCAAAGAAGTAGCATATGGCTACCGAGATAAAAAACTTATCGGTTTACAATAAAGATGAAATCCCAAATGCGAAAAATCTTCGGTTTGGGATCGTTGTTTCTGCATGGAACGATAATATCACTGAACAGCTTTTTAAAGGGGCGTTTGCTGCCCTAATTGATTGTGGAGCTACTGAAAAAAACATTGTCCGTTGGAATGTTCCTGGAAGTTTCGAATTGGTGTTCGGAAGTAAAAAAATCATTCAGACCCAAAATGTAGATGCCGTAATCGCAATAGGAAGTGTGATAAGAGGTGAAACTAGTCACTTCGATTATGTTTGCGGAGCGACCGCTCAGGGAATTAAAGATTTGAACGTAAAGTTCGATGTACCGGTGATATTTTGTGTGCTGACTGACGATACACTACAACAGTCGATTGATCGCAGTGGAGGTAAACATGGTAATAAGGGCATAGAAGCTGCCATTGCCGCCATACAGATGGCCACTTTAGGCAAATAATTTCAGAATCTTATAAAAGTACTTTCTGTTAACATTTTTTGTGAACGGGCGGTCATACGTTTTTTCTATTTTAAGTACCTTTGAGTATATACGGAAAAGGAGTTTATGCGCAAGTTTCTACGACTTAGAGGAAATAAAAGTTTTAACTATACCCCACGCTATTACAAGGGCGAGGGTAATCCGTATAAAATTGAACACAAACTTGATAAATTTCGAAGTACGGCAAGTACTACAAGAGGATTAAAAAATAAATTTTCATCTGCCTTTCAAGACTTAAAAACGGAAGGTGACAGGAACGTAAAAACTCGTTTTCTGGTCATTTTAGGGGTGCTGATTTTGATCTTTCTTTTTATCATCGATTTCGATTTATCCATATTTTATATGCCCTAATGGCGGACATCATTAAACTTTTACCGGATCATGTGGCGAACCAAATTGCTGCAGGTGAAGTGGTGCAGCGGCCAGCATCGGTTGTAAAGGAGTTATTGGAGAATGCTATTGATGCCGGGGCAAGCGAGATAAAGCTTATTGTAAAAGATGGTGGTAAAGCGCTTATTCAAGTTGTCGATAATGGAATCGGAATGAGCGAAACGGATGCCCGACTCTCATTTGAACGGCATGCCACTTCAAAAATTTCTTCGGCCAAAGACTTATTTAATTTAAGAACAAAAGGATTTAGAGGTGAAGCTTTAGCTTCAATAGCGGCGATTGCGCATGTAGACTTGCAGACTCGAACGAAAAACAAAGAAACGGGTACACATATTAAGATAGAAGGCAGTAATGTAGTATCACAAGAAGTCGCGGTTACTCCAAAGGGAAGTTCGATATCGGTTAAGAATCTTTTTTTTAATATTCCTGCACGACGCAATTTTTTAAAGTCGAACCAAGTAGAACTCAGGCATATTACAGATGAGTTCCAAAGAGTCGCCTTGGTACATCCATCCGTTGCGTTTCGGTATTATAATAATGGTTCTGAATTGTTCAATCTTCCTTCAGAAAATTTTCGCCAACGCATTGTTCATGTTTTTGGAGCTCGAATTAATGAGCGTTTGGTGCCGGTTGAAGAGGAAACTGAAATTATAAAGATCTCCGGATTTATAAGTAAGCCAGAGTTTGCGAAAAAGAGTAGGGGAGAACAATTCTTTTTTGCCAATGGAAGGTTTATAAAAAGCCCCTACTTGCATCATGCCGTTGTTGCGGCTTTTGAAGGTTTGCTTAAAAAGGATGTTCATCCGGGTTACTTTTTAAATTTAGAGGTAGACCCTTCATCAATAGACATCAATATTCATCCAACAAAAACCGAGGTGAAGTTTGATGACGAGAATACCTTATACGCGATTTTACGTTCTACAGTCAAACATAGTTTAGGGCAATTTAGCGTGGCCCCGGTTTTAGATTTTGAACGTAATCGAAATCTAGACACTCCATATGCGTACCAGCAAAAAGAAGCAGTGTTGCCAAAAGTGGTTGTAGATAATAATTTTAATCCTTTTGCAGAGGTTAAAACTATAAGTAAGCAAGGTTCTTCTTATAGAAAAAATAGTGTAGAAGGTTGGGAAAATTTATATGGTGATATTAATTCCGATAGTTTTAGCAGTATTGAATTTGAGTCGGATGGAAACACTCCTGAGATTTTTGAAAGTAAAGATGATACCGCCCAAGGGCAACAAATTACCTTTCAATTAAAACGAAAGTATGTTGTGACAACCATTAAGTCGGGTATGGTGGTAATAGACCAGAGTAGGGCCCATCAGCGCGTGCTGTATGAAAAATTTCTTCAGGACATTACTGTAAAAGAAGCCGTTAGCCAACAATTACTTTTTCCGATAGAACTTAACTTTACGAAAAAAGAGATTTCCATATTAGAAAATATAAAGGACAGTTTATCCAGTTTAGGATTTATGTTGAGTATTGGTCAAGATGCCATCAAAGTCACAGGAATACCGAGTTTAATGACCGAGAGCGGCATAGATTTAGTTTTACATGAGTTGTTGCGAGATTTCTCTGAAGGTTACCAAAGAGAGGGCTATTCGCAGGCAGAACAAATGGCAAGAACCCTTTGTAAAAGTTTGTCTATTAAGACAGGTCAATCATTAGAACAAGATTCTCAAATTGCGTTGGTAAATGATTTGTTCGGGTGTAAAGAACCGAACTTAAGTCCATTTCAAAAACAGACATTCATTACACTTTCTTCAAATGAGATTGATACTAAATTTAATTAAATGGGAAGATTAACAGAAGCTATTAAACATCTTATCATAATTAATGTAATATTCTTTATTGCTACGCAATTATATGGTGATCAGTTGTATCTGTGGTTCTCACTGTATTTTCCAGAAAACGAAAATTTTCAACTTTGGCAGGTAGTTAGCCATATGTTTATGCACGGTGGATTAATGCATATTGCATTTAATATGTACGGGCTTTGGGCTTTTGGTTCTCCGTTAGAAAGAGCGTGGGGCAAGAACAAGTTTTTATTCTTTTATTTTTCTGCTGGTTTGGGTGCAGCGGCACTTCACTTGGCATCCAACTATTACTTTTTTAATGATGGTTTAACTGCTCTGGTAGAGGCAGGGGTCTCCAAAAATGAAGTCTTGGATATCATTTCTCGAGGAAAATATAGTCCAGATTGGTATAATATAACTTCTCAAAGTTCTGTTGACAGTATGATTGCAGCCTTTAGTACACCAGCTGTAGGGGCCTCAGGGGCGGTTTATGGTGTATTGGTCGCTTTTGCCTTTATGTACCCTAATGCGGAACTTATGATGATATTTTTGCCGATACCGATTAAAGCGAAGTACTTTGTACCCTTAATTATACTTGGAGATTTAATTTTTGGAGTTACAAATACAGGTACGGGTATTGCTCATTTTGCCCATATTGGAGGAGCGCTCGTCGGTTTTATAATGATGTGGTATTGGAAGAAGAATCAGTTTAATAAAAACCGTTGGAACTAATATGGTGAATGGAGGTATAAAATATCAATTTGCTAGATTAAATATTGCCGAGAAGCTTATCGCTATAAACGTTTTGGTTTTTTTGCTAAACGGCCTTTCCATTGCTTTATTGGGGTTTTCTAGTCAGGGAATTGTAAAATGGTTTGAGTTGCCCGAAGATTTTATCACTTTCTTCACCCAGCCATGGTCTTTAGTAACCTATTCTTTTTTTCATGCTGGTATTGGACATCTTTTTTGGAATATGCTCATGCTCTATTTTACAGGCAAAATATTCTTGAATTTATTTGACAATAAACGTTTTGTCAATGTTTATTTCTTAGGAGTACTATTAGGTGGTCTGCTTTTTATGTTAAGTTATAATGTATTTCCTACTCTTACGACCACCAATACCGCGTTGATAGGAGCTTCTGCCGGAGTTACGGCTGTTCTTATTTTTATCTGCGCCTACATACCCAATCAAGAGGTACGCGTTATTTTTTTTAATGTGAAATTATGGTATGTAGGCCTGTTCTTTGTCTTAGTAGATTTGGTACAGATTTCTTCAGGACAAAATATTGGAGGAAGAATTGCCCATCTTGGAGGAGCAGTTTTAGGATATCTTTACGCAAGACAATTATTAAAAGGCAATGATATTGGTATTGGTTTTACCAAACTGTTGGATAGTTTATCGAATATTTTTAAACCAAAAGAAAAGAAAGCACCTTTAAAAACCGTTTATAAAAATGCCAACCAAAAAGGAGCAAATAAAGCCGATTATGACAAGCAGGCAAACCAACGAAAAATAGATGCTATTTTAGATAAAATAAGTAAATCCGGTTACGAAAGTTTATCAAAAAAAGAAAAGGATTTTTTGTTTAAAGCAGGTAAAGAAAATTAATACTTTGAAGAAACTTTCCATATTTCAGAAGTTTATTTTGTTGTTTAATTATGGTGTCGCTTTTTTGTTGCTGCTATCATTTTTTGCGGAAAATTTACCAGCTGAAAAGTATACAATCTTTGCCGTTCTCTCATTGATTGTGCCTCTAGTGGTTGTTTTGAATATTCTATTAATGCTATACTGGCTACTGAAAAGAAAGCGTTTTTTTTGGTTATCTGCGGTTCTTTTAGTTATTTCCTATGTTGTGCTTTTACCAATATATAAGTTTGGTGAGCCTTCTGTGAAGGCTGGCAAAGGAGATTTTACCGTGATGACATTTAATACTCGCAATTTCAATAAGTTTAAGTCTATTGATAAAAATAATGTAGATAGTTTAATTATAGATTTTGTTAATAAAGAAGATGCTGATATCATATGCTTTCAAGAATTTTATCATGCTATGAAGCGCAGTGATAAGCTTAGTCAGTATACTTATCAATTTGTTGATTTTGTATATGGCGAGAATACCGGAAGGGTTATACAGGCAGTTTATTCCAAATACCCTATTTTAAAAGTCGAGCCAATAGAATTCCCTAAGAGCGCAAATAGTGCTATTTATGCTGACATTTTGATAAAGAAAGATACCCTAAGAATTTATAACTTGCACTTACAGTCATTTAAAATATCCCCAGAAGTCAATACCTTTAAAAATCAAAATTCAAAAAGACTATTTGGGAGGCTTAAAAAGGTAATTAAGCTACAGAAAGATCAAATTGACATTATCAAAGAGCACCACACTAACACCAATCATAAAACAATTTTTGTAGGTGACTTTAACAATACTCAGTTTTCAAATATTTATAACACTTTAAAAGGAGATTTTCAGGATTCTTTTTTAGAAGCAGGTCAAGGCTTTGGCCGCACCTATGATTTAAAAGGATTGCCAATGCGAATAGACTATATTTTGGCAGATGATTCTTTTGAAATTTTAGAACATCAGAACTATGATGTTAAACTATCCGATCATTATCCTATAAAAGCAACATTACGCATAAAGTAGCGATATTCTAGATTTGGTGGTTTAATTTCTGCAAGTAAGAAAGAGAATTTGGACCTTCGTTAAAAAGTAAATCTAATATGCTAACATTTTCTATAAAACCGTGTCGGTCGCCAAAAACCTGATTATAGGTTGGCTGTTTAAATTGTATTTTTTGTTTGGCACTCACAAAATGTCTTAGATCTGTATCCTTTTCAATTGAAACATTATAAGTTAACGTTTTATTATTTTGATTTTCTACTCCCAAACTGTCACTTAAAAAATCAATGGTCTTGAAATTAAGATCTAATAAGTATGTAGTGGGTTTTTCAAAAATTGGCGCCAAATCATCCTCATAAAATTCAAAAAAAGGGGACGTGCGGTAAGCGGTTTGCAAAGTTCTCCAATGCTGACGCTGCCAGTTTGACGAATTATCCAATTTTACATCTTTGTATTTTTGTCTACCCTGGTTTCCGCCCACATGTTGAATAGGTATTGTGAGCATATGTTTACCTTGATCCGTACAGATGTAACATCTGTTTCTATAGGTTTGCTTTTGAAAGTTGTCATTCACTTCCCATACAATGTCATTGTCAACTACAATGGCCATAGTTGCTATATTGGGAAAATAGACTGGATGAAGAATATTTTTCAATATTATTCAGCTTTAGACTTTCTTCTTTTTCTAAAGAAATCAAAAACAAACCATGCAATTAAAAGTCCGATAAAGTATTTGAAATAAGATTTTGGTTCTCCACTTCCACCGACAGTAGTGAAAATTCTATCCCATCTAAACTTCCAATTCGATATTCCTTCATCAAAATTGTCAAAACTCATCCAGATAAAAACTGGTTTTCCAACAATATGGTCCTCAGCAACATAACCCCAGGCACGGCTATCTTCAGAATGGTCTCTATTGTCTCCCATCATCCAATAATAATCTTGTTTAAACGTGTAAGAGTTGGCTTCCTTACCGTTTATAAAGACTTTATTTCCCGTTACTTTTACCTCATTATGTTCGTAATCGCGTATAATTTTTTTGTAGAAAGGAATGGTTTTAGCATTTATTTCTACAGTGGCACCTTCTTCAGGAATGTAAATGGGACCAAAATTATCAACGTTCCATTTGTAATACGCACTTTGAGGAAAAACGTTATAACCAGCTTGCCCTTTGGGGATGATTTCCATAACTATGGAATCAATATTTTGATTTTTTTTCAACTCTTTGACCATGTCTTGGGTCATATTGGCCATTCTTGCTCTAGGAGTTTCTTCTTTTAAAGAAAGGCGTAGCTGTCTAATAATTTCAGGGGAAATTCCCTTTTTATCAGTGTATATGATAGGCCTATTATTTTCATCGGCGCCAACTTGAAAACCGCTTTGACGAAGCAGATTCAACTGATTTTGATTAATGCTGGAGGCGATATATTTTCGACTGTAATCGTCGGCACCAACTTCTTCTAATAAACGGCTAGAGACCCCTTTTTGAGCATAAATGGTATAATCGCTCATTACCTTTGCACGATCTGATAAAACAAGTTTCTTACCATTTATATGCACAAAGCCATCAATGATTTCAAGAGAATCGCCTGGTGTGCCAACACAACGTTTTACGTAATTGGACTTTTTGTCTATAGGCTTTTTAACTCCTTTAGACTTTACGAAAAACTGCTTTACGGTATCTGCCGGCCAACTAAATACCACAATATCATTCTTCTTAGGCGTTTGAAAACCGGGCAACCTCATATAAGGCAGCTGAGGTTTATTTAAATACGACCTTTTTTTAATAACTGGAATGGTGTCATGAACCATAGGTGCCGCAACAGCGGTCATTGGCACTCTTGCTCCAAAATGAAACTTACTGACAAACAAGAAATCACCAACACGGAGTGTACGTTCTAAAGAACCCGTGGGTATTACATAAGGTTGAATAAAGTAAGTGTGCACCAAAGTTGCCGCCACTATTGCAAAAACAATAGAGCTAACCCATTCACCAAGACCTGACCTAGGTTTTAGGCTTCTGTCTTCAATATAATTTACATCCTCTGCATAATTAATGTAGTAGATATATAAGCCTAATGTTAGAATTACCAACCACGTATCCAATAACTTGTTTTTACCAAAACTCCTAATAGTTTCTACCCAAACTACGGGAAACATCAGTAAATTTATTATGGGAATAAAAAGTAAAATCACCCACCATTTTGGGCGATTGATAATTTGCATCAAAACAATAGCATTGTATACCGGAATAGCAGCTTCCCACGCTTTTCTGCCCGCTTTTACATATAACTTCCAGGTTCCTAGAAAATGAATTACTTGTATAATAAGGATAAAAAGAATCCACTGTGTACCGTTCATAAAAAAACTTTTAACTCGATTCTCGAGATTTAAATATTTTAAACCCTGACTTGGGGCTTTACATCTGAGTGCTCATTTTTAGACTAACAAAGATAGGTTTTGTTACGATTTAACTTAGATTTAGCACATCTTTCATTGTAAAGACTCCTGTTTTATCAACCAACCATTCCGCAGCGATAATGGCACCAAGAGCAAAGCCTTCTCTACCATGTGCTGTATGTTTGATTTCTATACTATCCACTGCACTATCATAGCTTATTGTATGCGTACCAGGTGTTTTTCCTATTCTTTTCGCCGTAATCGGAATAGTATTTTCTTGATTATTTTCCATCTTCCAGTTCGTATACTCAGAATTTTCAATAATTCCTTCAGCAAGTGTTATTGCAGTTCCGCTAGGGGCATCCAACTTTTGTGTATGGTGTATTTCTTCCATAGCAATTGAATAATCTTTAAGACCTGCCATCATTTTAGCCAATTGTTTATTCAACTCAAAAAAAATGTTTACTCCTAAACTAAAGTTTGAAGCATAAATAAAAGCACCATTATTTTCAGTACACTGGGCTATTGCGTCATCAAATTTTGAGAGCCAGCCCGTAGTTCCAGAGATAACAGGAACACTATTCTCAAAGCAGCTTTTGATGTTACCATAAGCAGCATCAGGAGTGCTAAAATCAATGGCTACATCCATTTTGTTAAAGTCAATAGCCTTTGTGCCCACATCTATTTTGGCTACGATAGAATGTCCACGAGATACGGCTATTTGCTCTAGCATTTTTCCCATTTTACCATAACCGAACAGAGCAATTCGCATATTTTAAAATTTAATAACCAGCGCCATTCCATAATTGGGTTGGGCCGTGATTTGATTGTAGTCTAAAAAAGGTTTAAAATCCATTGATAAGCGGTCGTCAACATTAAATTGTTTTAAATGCGCATCGACATTTGCATCCACAACGTTTAAGGTATATAGTAAAATAGTCACAAGTAGGGCCAAATCTCGCTGTTCTTGAAATCGATTTTGGGCATCTTCTAAGGCCTCATCGGACACATCAGGATTGTTAATTACAATACCACTGTTATTGATGTCATAAAACTCATCGTCAAAAAAGCCGGCCTTTCTTCTTTTAAACGCATCTCTATAACGGCTATATTCTGTATTGTTGAAGGAGTAAACATATGTACCTGTTCCTATTGCCGCCCATACAATTGGAGCTTTCCAATACCGTTTATTATAAATTTGACCCAAACCCGGTAGAATGGCGGATAAAAAAGCAGCTTTGCTCGGTGCAAGTGGATTAATTTGTTTTTGATAAGTTACTTCTTCTACAACAATTCCCTTTCCTTTAAGCTCTGTGGATAAGGAGTCTGCCTTTTGGGTTGCAATAGAATCCTTTGTGGTTTGCTGCGAAAAAATAAGACACGGCATCAAACAAAGAACAAATATGATTAGGTATTTACCCACCAGTAAGTATTTTTTTCAAGCGTTGAAATTCTTCTTTAGAGTGAAAAGGAATCACAATTTTACCTTTACCATTTGGGGAAGAAGTTATGTCCACCTTTACTGCAAGGTTTTTGGTAATACTATCTATGTTTTTACTAATGTAGCCAGGGAGCTCTTTTTTTGTAGTGGTCTTATTAATTGAAGATTCCCCTTTGTTGTTTTTGAACGCTTTTACCAATTGCTCCGTTTCGCGAACCGATAGCCCTTCTGCAACTATTTTTTCATAAATGGCAATTTGGTCTTTCTTTTTGTCAATATTGACCAAAGCCCTACCATGGCCCATTGAAACAAATCCGTCGCGCATACCGGTTTGAATAATGGGGTCCAATTTGAGAAGACGCATATAATTTGTGATAGTAGAACGTTTTTTTCCTACACGCTCACTTAACTTTTCTTGTGTAATCTGAATTTCGTCGGTAAGTCTTTGGTATGAAAGTGCAATTTCTATAGGGTCTAAATCTTGACGTTGAATATTTTCGACCAAGGCCATTTCTAAAGACTCTTGATCATTGGCAATTCTTATATAGGCGGGTATGGTTTCTAGGCCAACTAATTTTGAGGCTCTAAATCTTCTTTCCCCAGAAACTAATTGAAACTTATTAAAATCTAACTTTCTGACTGTAATAGGTTGAATGATGCCTAATTCGCGAATGGAGCTGGCCAATTCTTCGAGCGTTTCATCATTAAAATTAGAACGTGGCTGAAAAGGGTTTACCTCTATAGAATTGATATCCAATTCTACCACATTGCCAATTACTTTATCCGCGTTTTTATCGGATACGGACTGAATATCATTGTCCGGGTCTTTTAAAAGAGCGGACAAGCCTCTACCAAGAGCTTGTTTTTTTGTTGCTTTCGCCATTTAAACTTTCTCCTTGTTTTTACTCAATATCTCATTGGCCAAGTTCAAGTAGTTAGATGCCCCTTTACTGCTGGCATCGTACTTTATAATACTTTCACCATAACTTGGCGCTTCACTTAGTTTTACATTTCGCTGAATAATGGTGTCAAAGACCATATCGGCAAAATGCTTCTTTACTTCTTCTACTACTTGATTAGATAATCGCAAGCGAGAATCATACATAGTTAGTAACATACCCTCAATATCTAAATCGGCATTGTGTATTTTTTGCACACTTTTTACCGTATTTAATAATTTTCCTAGGCCTTCTAAAGCATAGTATTCACATTGAATGGGTATCATTACAGAATCTGCTGCCGTCAAGGCATTCAGGGTAAGTAGACCTAAAGAAGGTGCACAATCTATTAAAATATAATCATATGAATCACGAAGGTCTTTTATGGCCTCTTTCATCATATATTCTCGGTTATCTTTATCTACCAATTCAATTTCGATGGCAACCAAATCGATATGTGAAGGAATTAAATCAACATTAGGGGAATTAGTTGTAACTATTGTTTCTGAAGCCTCAAGGGTGTGCTCCAACAATTGGTAAGTACCACTTTCAACACTATCAACATCAATACCAAGTCCTGAAGTTGCGTTGGCTTGAGGGTCAGCATCAATTAAAAGCACTTTTTTTTCTAAAACACCTAGTGATGCAGCTAAGTTAACCGTGGTGGTGGTTTTACCAACCCCACCTTTTTGGTTTGCAATAGCAATAATTTTACCCATTAGTTAAGTAAGTTAGGGGTTAAAAATACAATTATTTAGCGTGCCAAAAAATGTATTTTGTTAACACCAAGTGAATAAACAGCAAGTATGACGTTAAAGAAAGTTAAACGAATCATTATTAATGGCACACAAGTTTTTTGAGCCTTAAAACGCGCAGTTTTAGCCTTGATGAAATTAGTCGTTCTTAGTTTTTAAACTGTCTTCATATTCAATAAGAAAAATTTCCTCATTATCTTTCTTCATATAATATTTTTCCCTCGCGAATTTTTCTAACTCCTCAGGGGTAGATAGTTCTTTGAGTACTTTCTTATCTTTTGTAATTTCATTTTGCAGAAACTCTTTTTGCTGTTCGAGCTTCTTAATCTCTCCTTGTAATTCTAAATGAATAAGTAATGAATTGGTATCGAAAAAAACCATCCAAATAACAAATATGGTAAGTACCAATACATACATATTGGTAAGTAGTTTGAACCATTTTTTTTGTTTTAACGCGCCAAAACCCATAAATCAATTTAGTTTGTCATTGATAATAGTTTTTACGATATCGACAGCTACGGTATTGTAGTGATTATTTGGTATAATGATGTCGGCAAACTCTTTTGAGGGTTCGATAAACTGGTTATGCATTGGTTTTACCGCGGTTTGATAGCGATGTAAAACCTTTTCTAGATTATGGCCACGTTCTTTTATATCACGTTGTAGCCTTCTAATTAGTCGCTCGTCAGAATCGGCGTGAACGAAAATTTTAATGTCGAACAACTCCCGTATTTTAGGGTTGCTCAAAACAAGGATGCCTTCAACAATCATTACTTTTCTTGGCTGCGTAAGAATAGTCTTTTCTAATCGGGTTTCTTCAACAAAGGAATAAACCGGTTTTTGAATGGATTTATTTTGCTTTAATTGATGTAGATGTTCAATCAAAAGTTCAAAATCAATTGAATTCGGATGGTCAAAATTCACTTGACTTCGCTCTTCTTTCGTCATATGTGATAAATCATTGTAATACGAATCTTGAGAGATTACCCCAACAACGTTATCGGGTAATTCATTTACAATCTGATTTACAACAGTGGTCTTACCGCATCCTGTTCCGCCAGCTATACCAATTATAAGCATTCAAAAGAAGTTTGTTCAAAAGTAATAATTTGAATGTAGACAGACTTCTTGTTCCAACAAATAATAAACAAACAATTTAAGGGCAAATACATGCTTTTACAACGTCTGATTGGGTATCATATAACTACTTTTGCCGAATGCAATCTGAAAACCAAAAACCTAATTTTGAATTTGTAGCTCTCATGGCGTCTTTGATGTCTATAGTTGCTTTGGCCATTGATGCCCTATTGCCCGCAATTTCTGATATTGGAATCGCCATTAAAAGCGAAGACCCAACGGTAAATCAACTGTTGATTACCATGATTTTTTTGGGTTTGGGAGTGGGTCAGTTATTTTTCGGGCCACTTTCAGACTCCTACGGCAGAAAACCGATTGTGTATCTGGGTTTCATTGTATTTGCCATTGCTAGCGTTATCTGTTTATTTGCCCCTAATATTGAAATAATGGTTGTGGGGCGTATTTTTCAAGGTATTGGTCTTTCTGCACCACGTACAATAACGATATCGATTATTCGAGATTCATATAAAGGTGATTATATGGCAAAAGTTATGTCTTTTGTTGTGGCGTTTTTTATTCTTATCCCAGTTGTGGCACCTGCCATTGGAAAACTTATTTTAGATGAATTTGGATGGGAAGCTATTTTTTATGTTCAACTATTTTTTGGGTTGTTAGTGGCTATTTGGTTTTGGAAAAGGCAGAAAGAAACCCTCAAACCAGAATATAAAATTCCTTTTGCGGCTCGTGTTTTTATAGATGGTACAAAAGAGTTTTTGAAGTATAAGGAGACCATCGCTTTTACCATGATTTCAGGATTGGTAACTGGTGCTTTTTTAGTCTATTTAAGTGCTTCACAGCATATTTTTGAGAATCAATATGAGCAAAAAGAAGCATTTCCGTATATTTTCGCTGGGTTAGCAATTTCCATTGGTCTGTCTACCTTTCTAAACGGAACTTTAGTGCTCCGTTTCGGTATGCGTAAGCTATCCTTTATGGCGCTCTGTACATTTTGCATCATTGCATTGCTATATGTTATAATTTTTTGGGGGACCCCCAACCCAAGTATCTATATTTTGGTGACTTTTCTTTTTGGGCAGTTTTTCTGTTTGGGTTTTATGTGGGGCAACTTTCGTTCCATAGCCATGGAACCTATCGGCCATATTGCCGGTATTGGCGCAGCGATAAATGGCTTTGTCTCTACCTTACTATCTATACCTATTGCGACCTTGATCGGTTATTTTGTAGATGACACGGTTTGGCCGATGTTTTTAGGATTGGCATTGTGTGGGTTAGGGTCTTTTATTGTTTTTATGATGTCTAAGAAATTTAAAAAAACCGTAATTACATAGAGGGGGAGAAAACTACACCACTACAAGAATCGTTTGATGCCCCTGTTACCGAAGACAATACATTAGTTTTGCCCTCCATTTTTAAAACACCCATTAGGCCAAAAACCAACGCCTCTTTAAAATTAATGAGTTGTTTTGATGGAATAATCACTTCAGTATGGGGAAGTAATTTTTCACGAAGTGTTTCAATAAAAAAGTCGTTTAAGGCACCCCCACCGCAGACCAATAAGGTATTGACCTTCTTTTCCATATTTTCGGTGATAGCCAAGGCTATTTTGGAGGTATTATGCTGAATAAAAGTGTGCAATAAGTCTTCGACACTAGCCTTGGATTCCTCAATTAAAGGGATTATCTCTTTACTAAACCATTCATATCCAGTAGATTTTGGGAATGGAAGTTTATAGTATTCTAGTTTATCTAATTGAGAATGAAGAGTATCATTAAGCACTCCAGAGGCAGCTAACGTACCACCTTTATCATATTCCAGGTTTATTTTTTGCGTAATGTAATTCAACGGCATGTTTGCTAGGCCGATATCGTAGGCTATGCGTTCTCCATCTTTTTGAAATGAAATATTACTAATACCACCCAGATTGAGGCAGAAATTATAGTCGCTGAACAACAGTTCATCACCTATCGGAACCAACGGCGCTCCTTGACCTCCTAGTTTCACATCTAAAGAGCGAAAATCGCAAACCACTTTTTGTCTCGAGCTGTTGGCAAGCTCTTGCCCATTTCCGAGTTGAAAGGTGTATCCTTCCTCAGGTCTATGATGTGAAGTATGTCCATGACTGGCTATAAAATCAATATCTAAATTGTTCTTCTGAATGAATGCCTTTGCTTGCTCGCCCAGCCATATACCATAAGCTTTATCTAAAGCTTCGTGTGCTGAATCTGAAAGATATATCGCGTTTTTAAGCTGTAATTTCAAAGCTGGGGAATAGGAAATAGTTTCGGCCTCTAGAATTTTGAAGTTCCATAAAGTCTCAGTTTCTTGCCAAATATGACAATAAGCAATGTCTAAACCATCTAATGAGGTTCCAGACATCATACCAAGGATTTTATAAGTATTCATTATTACTGTAAAATATAAATGATTGATAAAGGTTGATGTTCTGAGTTCGTTACCTCTTTTACTTTCAGGATTTTCAAACTACTCTTTTCAAAAACAGTAGTCCAATCTTCAAAAGTTCTGGCATACCAAGAATGTCCTTCAAGAAAGTTGCCAGGTAGTCCTTTCCACGAATCTTTAAACCACTGCGATTGGTAGCCATCACCATTTTTTTCTATAAAAGTGGGGTGTAAGGTTTGTATAATTATCAGTCCCGTTTGCCGTAAATGGTTTTTCATATTTTTTAAAAGCAAAGCCATTCCTTTTTCTTGGTAAAGGCAGAAATTAAAAACAACGGCATCAAAAGGGTTTTCAGGAATAACTGCTCCATCCATGATATCTTCATAACTCATTTGATAAAAAGGCTCATTTCCTTTTCTTTTTGCCTCTAACAATAGTTTTTTGGTGCTATCAATACCGATAGCTATTTTTCCTAGAGCTGTCATTTCTCTGGTAAGCCATCCCTCACCACAGCCGCAATCCAAAATTTTGGAAACATTAAGTTCGGTCAATGTTTCTATTATAGCTTTATTCGTAAATTTTCTTGAAGGAATTTCATTGGCTTGAATTACCCTATTCCACTCTTCTGCATTTTTGTCCCAAGAATCTTGAATATCAGTTTTCATTTGCGATATTTTTAATATGTACGGGCAGTTTTCCTGTCGCTTTTAAATTCCCAGAAAAATGTGCTTTTGCCACATCTCGAAATTCCTTGAAATCTTGATATGCAACAACTACAGCCCGTGCATTTTTAATATTTATCTGATTCAGAACATAAGGATTGCCAAAAAGATAAAGAATAACATTTTTTTCAAGCATTACATCGTTCAGGAAGTTGATTTCTTCTTCTAAAAGACCAAAGCAGTTGGTTGGTTTAATTTGTGGAGGAGTCAACAGCACCAATATATTTTTCTTATCGGCTATTTCGGACTTTAGTTTTTCCAAATCCTTTAAAATTTCTAATGCTTCTTGATTGGAAGATCTTTTTAAAGCTAAAGTGTAATAATCAGTTTTATTAAAGGCTGCAATTTCTGCTTCTGTACCTTTACATAGTGTGATGCTTTTTTCAGCTATTGCTTTATTCAAGATGCCGCTATTGCTTAATTCGGTGATGGGATTTACTCCTTGCACCTTTGTTTTTAACCTCCATATTCTTTCAAAACTATCTTCAATTTGTTCTTCGGTTGCGTTCTGTAAAATAGCTGCAATACCTTCTGTAATGTTTTTGGGAAAACATAGAATATCATTGCCGGCATCAAAGGCCAACCATTCTAATTCACCTTTTTTAGGATAGTTTTTGGATACCGCATGCATATTTAAGGCATCAGAAATCACTACCCCACCAAAACCCATATCTTTTCTTAGAATACCTTTAATAACCTCTTTAGAAATGCTGGATGATATTTTTTTGCCATTGGTAAGTGAGGGGACCGATAAATGGCCAACCATTACCGAGTCTACTCCTTTGTCAATCAATTTTTGAAAAGGATATAGTTCGTTTATAATTAATTCAGCTTTGGATTTACTAATTAGTGGAAGCCCTAAATGCGAATCTGTCTCAGTATCTCCATGACCGGGAAAATGTTTTATACTGGTTAAAACTAGTTCACTTTTTGTTCCTTCAACATAAGCTAAAGCTTTTTCGGCCACTTTTTTTACATCTTCCCCAAAAGAACGGTATCCTATTACTGGATTATTTGGATTGTTATTGATATCTACACATGGTGAGAGATTCCAATGCACACCAGCCGCTTTGCAGTCTTTTGCTATCTGTTTGCCCACTTCAAAAATTAAATCATGGCAATTTTCTAGTGCTCCTAGTGTGATTGCATAAGGATATCGGGGTGTGTTCTCTACACGCATCGCCAAGCCCCATTCTGCGTCAATGGCAATAAGTAATGGATATTTAGCTGCTTTTTGGTAACGTTTTACTAGTCCTTGTAAAGTTTTAAAGCTTTCTTTGTTATGGACTACCTTTTTTTTGCCTTCAAAATTAGTAGCGGCACTTGCCCTACTATGAAAAAAACAAAGACTTCCAATGTTATTTTGTTTGATGAGTTTTTCTATCTGCTTTATTTCTGATTCGCTATCGTTTATAAAAACTGCGGGCATAAAAAGCTGTCCTACTTTTTCTTTGGTAGATAACTGTTTTTTTGCATTTATATAGTTGATAAAATCAGTCATCCGATGCTTTTGTTTTTTTACCAAAATCAGCAGGATATTTTATGAATTTCATCAAAAATACTGCCGGCAATGCTGCAATTACAACCCATACAAAGAAACCGCCATAACCCAGCCACTCTTGCATATAACCGCTTATCATTCCAGGCAACATCATACCTAATGCCATAAAACCAGTTGCAATGGCATAGTGGGATGTTTTTGATTTACCTTCTGCGACATAAATGAGGTACATTAGAAACGCGGCAAAACCGAAGCCATAACCAAATTTTTCAAAAACCACGGTAGCTGTAACTGCAATAATACTTGTAGTTTTGGTAATCGCTAAAATGGCGTAGAGAATGTTAGGAAGGTTTAAGGAAAGAATCATTGGAAACATCCATTTTTTAAGACCATCCCTTGAGATTAAAATACCTCCAAGAATACCTCCAATGGACAACATAATTACCCCGGCCGTACCAAATATGGTTCCCAATTGCTCGGTAGAATAGCCAAGGCCACCTTGTTCAGGACTGTCCAATAAAAAAGGGGCGGCCATTTTCACCAATTGTGACTCGCCCAAACGATATGTTAGAATAAAAGCTAGTGCTATGCCAATATTGGGTTTATCAAAAAAAGATTTGAATACTTCTAAAAAGCTTTTCGGTTTTTCTAGCAATACGTCCCCCGAAGTTTCATATTTTGGAGTTGCAAAAAAGTTGGAAACTGTTAATAGCAACATCAAAAAAGCCGCGGCGGTCATAGTAATGCTCCATGCTTTGGAATTATCACCATATTTATTTTCCAGAAAGCCTGCTAAAACAACAATCAATCCTTCTCCAGTAACCATAGCAAGCCTGTAGAAAGTACTTCGCATACCGACAAAAAAGGACTGTTTTTTTTCAGTCAACCCCAGCATGTAATAACCATCTGATGCTATATCATTTGTCGCCGATGCAAAAGCAGCCATCCAAAAACAGGCAAGTGTAGTAGTGAAGAACATATTGGTAGGTAAGGTTAGACCCACCCCCAAAAGGGCAATAGCTATTAGTAGTTGCATAACTAAAAACCATTTACGTTTTGTACTTTTTAAGTCTACAAAAGGACTCCACAAAGGCTTTAACACCCATGGCAAGTATAATAAACTTGTATAAAGCCCTATATCTTCATTGCTTACACCAAGTTTTTTGTACATGATTACAGAAACAGTAACCACCAGCACATAAGGCAGTCCTTGGGTGAAATAAAGTATAGGTACCCATACCCACGCTCCTTTGTCTTTTTTAATCATTTAGTTTACGTCTATAATCATAGGTTGGCTTTCAAAACCAAATTTATCCAATAAAGTTATCGCTATTTGTTTGTTCCCTTTAATTTGTTTTTTTGAAATTGAAAAAAAGTCGCTGCCATCCAAGAATTTTTTTAAAATCAATTTGCTCATCGGATAGTTGGGTAAGGGCTCTCTACCTGACTTATATAATAGCGCATATCTTTGGTTTTTCAGAGAAATGAAATTTAATCGAATACTGTCTTTTGTCACAGTATTTGAAAGGATTTTAGGTATATTATTTGCCTTCTCGCCAACAATTGGTGAGATTGGTGTTAGCGCTTCATGCATGTAAAAATTTCTTTTAAGTTTTCTTACAACATCTCTATTTTTCTGCATTAGACTTTTTGCACTAAAAAAGATATTACCCGACACTCTTTTCTTTAAACGTGACAGTTCTATCTGATTTGGAATTTCTTTTTTATTGTACCAAGCTTTATCACTATTATTTCGGATTTTATAAGTGCCATTACCCATGTATAGGTTAGTATTTTCGCTATTTTTTGCCCACCAATTTGTAATGGTTTTATGTGACGCTACAGGAAGCTCCATGCTCCAATAAGCCTGTGGTGCTATATAATCTATCCAGCCTTGTTTCAACCACAATAATGGGTCGGCATATAAGTCTTCATAAGTAGTCTGCCCTGCTTTTGTTTCGGAACCTCTCGGGTCGGTAGATTTGTTTTTCCATACACCAAATGGACTAATTCCAAATTGTACCCATGGCTTTTCTGATTTAATGGACTCATGGATATTCTTCACCAAAGAATCTATATTGCTTCTTCGCCAATCATACAATCCTTGGTTTGGTAAAGCATATTTTTGGTATGTAATTGAATCTTTAAATACCTCGTCCTTTATCTTATATGGGTAAAAGTAATCGTCAAAATGAATAGCATCTATATCATAGTTCTCGACTATTTCTTTCATTACAGAAACCAACTTTTCCCTGACTTCTGGTGAACCTGGATTATAGTAATATTTTTTACCATATTTTACCATCCATTCAGGGTGTTGATTAAAATCGTGCTGGGGACTTAAAATAGTAGTGTCTAAATCAAAAGTAGCACGATACGGATTTAACCATGCATGAAACTCCATTCCTCTTTTATGGGTTTCTTTTGTCATCCATTTTAATAAATCTTCATTGGTGTCAGGCGCTCTGCCCTCTTTTCCTGTAAGGTATCTGGACCAAGGGGCATATTTCGAATCGAAAAATGCATCTCCAGCAGTTCTTACTTGAACAATTGCGGCATTAAAATTGAGTTCATCATAAAAATCCAAGATTTCTAAATAATCTCTTTTCTGTTTTGTAACGATGTCTTCACCACTTTTCGGCCAATCAATATTTGCAACCGTAGCGATCCAAACCCCCCTAAACTCTGTCTTTGGTTGTGGTACAGATTTGTATGGAGAACAAGCAGACAGTATAATTATAAAAACAAAAAATAGTTTTTTTTTCATTTCTTCTAAATAATTAAAGAGCTGGTTATAAAATAACAGGCCTACTATTCACTAGAATCATGTAGGCCTGCTATAAAACTAAACTAAACAAATATTATAACTGTGGATCCGTCGGTGTATTTGGATTGCTGTTTCTCTCGGTATCGGGGTAGGGATAAAAATTCCTGTTACGCTCCTCAGTGTAATTCATCGCTGCTCCGCTTGGCGTAGGTCTGTTGAAACGTCTACTGTCCTCCAAACTTAAGCCTGTCAAAAATAATTCTGCTCTTCTATTTTGATATACTTCATTCAATAGCGCTTCAACTGTTGTAGCACCAGAATAGGCTGCAATGTTTGCATTTACTCCCAATGGGTCGTCATTATCAGTACGTACTTCATCGATTGCCGTGATAGCTGTGGCAGTGTCTGGATTACTTTTTCTTAAATTGGCTTCAGCTATTATTAAATTCATTTCATCTGGTATGTAGAGTGGAAGTGAGCCTGTATTTACGTTAAAAAAACCAGCTAAATCTTCGATGGGAAGTCCATTTTGGTTTGTTTCATCTAATGGCGTTAAATAAAAAGTAAGTCGGCCATCTGCAGCATCAAAAATAAATTCAGCTGGTAATCCAAAATTATCCCTTGGTTTAAAATTTGGGGCATCGTTTAAAAACACTCGACTCCAAATTGGGTTTAAATTCTGTGAATCATAGGCAAAAGTAGATGTTGAAGACTGGTCCACATCATTTGCAGCCATAATGGCTGCATCATAGTTGCCGGCAAAAAGATTGTATCTGGCCAACATGGCATCAATGGTATTTGCAATATCTATGTTGCCTAAAGTTACCTCTTCGGTAAATTCTGTAGAAACTGGAGTTGCAGAGATAGCTGACTTGGCTTCTTGTAACAGCCCTATTGCCGTTTCATATCCAGATTGTCTTGGTACAAATTCGGCATTGTTATCATTACTGGTTTGTACGATAACTTGCTCATAGTTCTGTGATAAGCTACCAATCGCAAGAGCTTTAAACAACTTTGCATGGGCAATAAGGCCACTTTGTGTACCTGGGTCAAGTTCTACATTTGCTGTGTTGGCCTCAATATCTTCGGCTATCTTAATAACTCTGAGCATAGTGGACCATAAGCCTTGAACGTTGGAATTAAAGTTTGGTAAGGCAGTTCCACCATCTTCTAACTCTATCATGTTTTGAAAAGTTGTTGTAATGCCTCCTTCTCTAGTTGTTATGGCAGGTGTTTCAGCAATCCAACGAACACCAGTTGTCGAGTATAATTGCTGAAGACCTACTGCTGCTGCCAATATTCCTTCCCTAGAAGAAAATGTTTGTTCGGCTGTTGCTGAATTAGGATTGTCAAAATCGGTTTCGCATGAGGTTAATACCAACAAAATTGCTGACATAACCATTGTAATTGTTTTATATATTTTGTTATGTTTCATCTTTTTGTTTTTAGAAGTTGACGTTAACGCTAAATTGATACGTTCGAGGAATTGGTACTCCTGCAAAATCGAACCCTCTTACTCCATTACTTTGACCAGCTGAATTTATTTCCGGATCCCAGCCCGAATAGTCGTCCCATGAAACTAAATTTCTTCCAATAAGACTCAATTTAATATTGTCTACAGATTTAAAAGGCGATTTAAAATCGTAGCTAATAGCAAGTTCCCTTAACTTTACAAAAGAACCGTCTTCAACAAATTCTTCAAAAATACCGGCTTGAGCTCCACCAAATCCCTTAGGTCTATTACCAAGCAATTCTTGACCAACGTTTGACCCACCTCCAAAAATAACGTTGTCCAAAAGTCTTCTATTCCAATTGAATACATCAAAACCTTGTACGGCATCAAACTGTATCCTTAATGAGAAATCTTTATAAGAAAATTCATTTATCAAAGAACCAAACCAATCCGGATTGGGATCACCGATTACTTTTGATGAAGAACCATCATCATTTGTTCCTCTAAAAGGATAACCGTTTTCGTCAAGAGAAATACTACCGTCAGCATCCCTGGCATAAAATTGTCGGTAAAAAACACCTAATGGTTCTCCTTCGATAACAAAATTGGTCGCAAAACTACCTGCTAGGGCGAATTGACCACCACCAGCGACACTGGTTACGGTGTTTTCGTTTTTCGAATATGTTGCGGTGACATCCCAAGTGAAATCATTTGTCTTTACCGGAGAACCTTTCAATAACAGTTCAATACCTTTATTCTCAAGATTACCTACGTTTTCAATTCTAGAACCAAACCCTGTAGAAGGTGCTAACTCTCTTGGTAAAAGAAGATCTGTCACATCTTGCTTGTAATATGTGAATTCTACACCTAATCTATTGCTTAAGAAGCCTGCATCAAACCCAAATTCAAATTCTTCTTGACGTTCGGGCGCAATATTTAAATCTCCCTGTTGTGTACTAGGTATTAAGCTAGGAGACCCATTTATCGCAGATGGATTCAATAGTGTAAAACGTTGAAAAGCGGACAGTGCGGTTAGATTACCTGCTTGTCCCCAAGAACCTCTTAACTTGAATACATTAAAAGCGTCACCAAAGGTTTCTTCCCAAAAACCTTCTTCCGAAAGAACATAAGATAAACTTGCTTTTGCATATAGTTGATTTCTTTCATCTTTTCCAAAAGTAGAGGCACCGTCCATTCGCAAAGCTCCGTTTAGGTATAGCTTATCCTTGTAGCTGAAGGATTGTTGAATAAAAGAACCCCAATACGATATCTGTGATCTACCTTCTCCTTGTGCTAAAATACTTCCGCTTTCAGCAGTTTCAACAATAGGAGGTAGACCATTAGCACTTATACCTACGCGATCAAACTCTTCATATTGCCATGACCCTCCGATTGTCGAGGTAGAAGAAATGTCTTCATTAATATCAAATCTATAGGATAAATTCAAATCGCTATTGTATTGAAAGTTATTGATATCTGAACGTCTTGCAAATCCGTCTCCGTTCGGAGAAGTATTATTTATTGGAATAAATGCTGTTGCAGATTGATTGAAATAGTCAAGCCCTAAAGTGTAATTAGCCGATAGGCGTTCCGTGATTTTTGCATCTAAAGATACGCTGGTAATAAATCGATTTGTTTTTTGACCAAAATCAAACCGATTTACAGCTTCTAATGGGTTTGTTCTAGGAACAAGTAGTGATGTTATCGGGAAAACACCAGATTCATTCGGAAAAGGATTAACGGAGTTATCACTAAAAACAAAACCAGTAATTGCACCATATGCAGAGTTTATACCACCGTTAGGAATATCCTGACTTTGACTACGCACATAATTTAAGCCTGCATTAATGGTCAACCAATCAAATGCTTTTTGGGTTAGATTGGTCTTAAAGCCAATTCTTCTAAAATCTGTATTTTGAATTATCCCTTCGTTGTCTAGTTGCGAAGCGGAAATAAAATAAGAAGTTTTATCGTTGCCCCCAGAAACGGATAGATAATTTTCCAATCCAAAACCAGAACCAAAGAACTCATCTTGCAGGTCATATCTAGTAACCGGAACTGTTTCTAAATCAGTTCTGTCAAATGGATTTACCCAAGCTAAAGGCGCGGTGTTGTAATCTATCTTTTTTCTAAGTTCGTTTACCCTGACGCTGGTAGAGAAGCTAAATCGGGGCTCTCCTGACTTCCCCTTTTTAGTAAAAATTTGTACGACACCGTTACTCGCTCTAGATCCATATATAGCTGCCGCTGCTGCACCCTTTATTATCTCAATACGTTCAACATCATTTGGATTTAGATCGGCAAGTCTATTTTGTGCATTCCCTCCTAAGTCAATAAGCTGGTTACTTGAATTACTTATTATAATACCGTCCACGATATATAGAGGATCAGAATTACCCAAGACCGTACTTGGACCTCTTAACCGGATGCTAATTCCACCTGCAGGGTCGCCGGAATTTTGTTGTACCAATGCCCCTGTGATTTTTCCTGAAATTGCTTGGTCAACCGCAGTTGCCCCGTTATTGACCAAGTCTTCGGCTTTTACGGAAGAGATAGCGTTACCCAATGTTCTTTTATTTACTCCAACAGTGTTTCCCGTAACGATTACTTCATCTAGATTAAGTAAATCTTCATTGAGCGATATATTGTTTGTGATTTCAATTGATGAGCCAATAGAAATAGGAGTTTTTTTGGTAGAATATCCCAAATAACTTACTATTAAAATATAATCACCAGGATCTAGGTTTGCCGTGAAAACGTAGTTTCCATCAAAATCTGTTACCGTACCATTGCTAGTGTTCTCGATAAAAACTGAAGCTCCGGGAATGGGACTTCCGCTTTCACCGTCAGTGACATTCCCCGAAAAGGAATAACTTTCTGTCTGCCCTAAAACAGATCCGCTAGTCAAAAAGAGCAGCACTAAAAGTAAGTGTAGCAACTTTTCTTTGACAAAGTTGTTTTTTTTCATAAAGTGTAGTTTTAATTTAAGTTCAATTAGAATTAAGATGTTAAGTAGGATTGTTTTTACAAAACATCTTCGTATTCTCTTTAAAAGTATGCAAAAAATTGCATCAATATTTTTTTTTGCAATATTTTTAATTAAAAACTTATCATATGCCCTCAGATTTGCAATATTTTGCAATATTTCGCATCTTGTGCATACCAACCACTATTTATAATGTTAAAAGAAGAACGCCACCAGATTATTTTGAACGAAGTTAGAGTTCATAATAGAATTTTATTGACTGATATTGCAAACCTTTTAAATGTTTCTCCTGATACTATTCGAAGAGACATTAAAAGCTTGCACGATAATAATAAGTTAAAGAAGGTTCATGGAGGTGCAGTTTCTTTGGGGTTTAATAACTACAATAATGCTTTTGAGGATATTTATGCTTTGGCTGAAAAGAAAATAATTGCCAAAAAGGCCATACAACTTTTAAAAGACGGTCAGGTAATTTTATTAAGTGGAGGGACGACCAATATAGAAATTGCCAAATTAATTCCACCAAGATTAAAATTAACATGTTTTACCCCAAGCCTCCAAGTAGCCATACAAATGCTTAATAAGCCACACATAGAAACTGTTTTCGTAGGGGGAAAGCTGTCAAATAATTCTCAAATCGCCATTGGTGGTAACGCTATAAATATGCTTGCTCGCATAAAAACAGATATATGTTTTTTAGGAACCAACTCAATAGGCTGTAGTGATGGCCTAACAGAGTTTGATTGGGACATTGTTCAAGTAAAAAGAGCTATGATAAGAACTTCTAAAAAAGTTATTTCACCTGCGATTTCTGAAAAACTGAATTCTACGCAACGTTATAAAATATGCGAGATAGAAGCTATAGATATTTTGATAACGGAGCTATTACCTTCAGATCGTATTTTGAAGCCTTTTTCTGATAGAGGATTGACAATTATGTAAAGAATTTATCGAAATAAAAGTGCTAGTCGAATTTGTAACGCACAAAACCCTCCATAGCTTCATATTCTGCCATGCCCAAAGCATTATATTTATGGGCTGTTTCTTTATTACGTTGCTCTGCCCGCTGCCAAAACTCACGCTCATCGTTCCCTGGAAACATAGCTGCATCTTTTTGCGACTGGTGCTTAAAAATGGCGCTTATTTTTCTTGCCATGTCTTTAGGTCCGATAGGCACGGTCATTTCCATATCGGAAATATCCCATTCTTGCCATGCCCCGCGATAAAGCCAAACGTAGCAATCCTTAATCCAGTCCACGCTATCTTCTACTAATCTATCCAAAGCCTTATATACAACTTGTAAACAAACCCTATGTGTGCCGTGCGGATCTGATAAATCACCTGCAGCAAAGATTTGATGTGGTTGTATTTTATTGAGCAAATCATAGGTGATTTTAATATCTTCTTCAGAATGCGGTTTTTTCTTGACCGCTCCGGTTTCATAAAAGGGCAAGTTCAGAAAATGCGCGTTTTCTTCAGGAACACCACAGTAGCGACATGCTGCCAGTGCTTCTCCTTTTCGTATCAAACCCTTAAACTCCTGTATTTCGGGGCTGTCAATTTGCCCTGGTGACTTATTACTTAAAAACTGGCGCACATTTCTAAAGCGTTCTTGCAACTGTTTATCCTCTTTTTCTATATCCGTAGCAAAATCTAAAAAACGAATCACTTCATCATCAAAGACCGCAATGTTGCCCGAGGTCTGATATGCAACATGCACCTCATGTTTTTGGTCCACTAAACGCAAGAGCGTGCCGCCCATTGAAATAACGTCATCGTCAGGGTGTGGACTAAAAATCAAAGAGCGTTTTTGATGCGGTAATTCCCGCTCTGGGCGTTGACTATTGTCAGCATTTGGTTTGCCTCCCGGCCACCCGGTTATGGTTCGCTGTAATTGGTTGAAGACCTTCAGGTTTATCTGTTCTGCCGAACCTATTTCTGCAACTAGACTGCCCATTCCGTATTCGTTATAATCCTCATTAGTAAGTTTTAGAATGGCTTTTCCTAGTTTTTCCGATAACCAAATTGCAGCTTTTTTGATAAGCTTCTCATTCCATTCACAATCGCCAACTAACCAAGGTGTCTTTACTCGGGTAAGAAAAGATGCGGAAGCTTCATCTAAAATAAAATCACAGTTGTTATGGTGTTGTAAAAAAGTAGCCGGCACAGATTCACGTATTTCACCTTCAACAGCTTCTTGTACAATTTGGGCCTTTCCCTCGCCCCAAGCCATTAATAAAATGCGCTTTGCGTTCATAATGGTACCGACCCCCATAGTCAAGGCCCTTGAGGGCACGTTTTCTTGACCAAAGAAATCACTGGCAGCGTCTAGTTTTGTGACACGGTCTAATCTAACCAGTCTAGTTTTACTATGCATTGAAGAACCTGGTTCATTAAAACCAATATGACCTGTTCTTCCAATCCCCAAGATTTGAATATCCAATCCTCCAGCATTAAGGATTTTCTTCTCATAATTTTCGCAATAGGTCCTTACCTGTTCTTTTGATACCGTACCGTCAGGAACATTTGCATTTTCTTTTTTAATATCAATATGGTCGAACAGATGCTCATTCATAAATCGTACATAGCTATGAATAGAATCGGGTTGCATGGGGTAATACTCGTCCAAATTAAAACAAATGACATTTTTAAAACTTAAACCTTCTTTACGATGAAACTTTACAAGAAAATCATAAACCTTAGTTGGGGTAGAACCTGTTGCCAAACCTAGAACAGCCATTTTACCTTGTTTTTGTCGTTCCCTGATTAATGATGCTATCTCTTGTGCCACATAAAGCGACGCATTTTCTGAATTACTATGAATCAGTGTATTTATTTTTTCAAACTTTTTTTGTTCGTCATTGGGTTTGACTACTGAATCTTTAGATGAGGTCTTTTGTGCCATTTTTTGATGTTTTTGAAATTGAAAACAGCACAAAACTACATAATTTTTCTATATTTTGCTGTTTCATGCCATAATAATTGCTGTTTTTTACTGTTTTAAAGAAATTTGCAACATATATCAGGATAAAAACAGCATGTAATTCAAATTACTATCTTTGACTTTTAATTCTTATTTGGGATAAATGCTAAAGGAAGAACGTCAACGGGTTATCCTTAATGAAGTTGAACTTCATAATCGTGTGCAGTTAATCGATATTGCAGAAAAGCTCAATGTTTCTATTGATACTGTGAGAAGAGATGTAAAGGAGTTGGATGCAGAAAGTCGACTTAGAAAAGTTCATGGCGGCGCAATTTCTTTAGGCTTTGCAGCCTACAGTCCCAAAAGAAACAGTGTTTATGCCTTAGATGAAAAAATTGTTATTGCTGAAAAATCAGCTACACTCTTAAAAGAGAACAGTGTAGTTCTAATTGATGGAGGAACTACTTGTTTAGAATTAGCCCGACTTTTACCGCCAAAGTTAAAATTAACCTGTTTTACTCTAAGCCTACAAGTTGCCATGGAGTTGCTGAACAAACCAAATGTTGAAATAATTTTTATTGGAGGAAAACTGTCTTCTGATGCACAAATAAGCTATGGAGGTAACACAATAAATAATTTGGCAGAGATAAAAGTGGACTATAGCTTTATCGGTACTGGCTATGTGGATACCGAATTTGGACTTACAGAATTTGATTGGGATATCGTACAGACCAAGAAAGCGGTTATCAAAGCTTCAAAAAAGACCGTTTTACTTTGTATATCTGAGAAATTGAACTCTCAACATCGATTTAAGACATGTTCTTTAAATTTAATTGATACAATGGTTACTGAATTAGAGCCAGATCATTTATTATTGAAAAATTTTAGGAACCAAGACATACAGCTTTTATAATATGGGTGAATACCAAAAGATAACAGAAAGAGCTTCTTTATATGATAATCTTGAAAGCATGAATTCGGAAGATCTATTGCAAAAGATAAATCAGGAAGATAAAAAAGTGGCCGATGCCGTACAAGATGTCATACCCCAAATCACCAAATTGGTAGATGCTTTGGTAGTACGTTTTGAAAAAGGGGGGAGGCTTTTCTACATAGGCGCCGGTACCAGTGGTCGATTAGGCATTTTAGATGCTTCTGAAATTCCACCGACCTTCGGTATGCCGCATGACAAGGTAATTGGTATCATTGCGGGTGGTGACGGAGCAATTAGAAAAGCGATTGAATTCGCAGAAGATAATACTTTACAAGCTTGGAAAGATCTTCAAAAGTTCGATATAAATGAAAATGACACCTTGGTCGGGATAGCTGCATCGGGCACCACACCCTATGTTTTAGGCGGTATTAAAGATGCCAAAGCAAATGGATTGTTAACGGCAGGTATTACCAATAATCCTGGGTCACCTCTGGCCAACGACACGGATATACCAATTGCTATAAATGTTGGCCCTGAGTTTGTTACAGGTAGTACAAGAATGAAAAGCGGGACTAGTCAAAAACTAGTCTTGAATATGATTTCTACCGCCTTAATGATTAAAATAGGTAGGGTTAAAGGAAATAAGATGGTAGATATGCAGTTGAGCAATAATAAGCTTGTAGATAGAGGCACCCGTTACTTGGTAGAGGCTTTGAATATGCCTTATAAAGATGCTGAAAAAGCATTGAAAAAGCATGGTTCTGTGAGAGCGGCAATTGCAGCAATTGGTTAATGCTTAGCTCTTATTTTTGCAACAGCCTCTTTTGTGACGCTCTTTTTGTTTTTATTGCCCCACGAGTTTTGAATGAAGTTCATAACATTAGCAACTTCAAGGTCGGATAGTTTTACTGCTTTCATTTTACGGTTATAGTTAACCCCATTTACAGTGATTTCCCCTTTTAGACCGAATAAAATACCGCGTATACTTGATTCTTGATTGTTTGCCAAGTAATCGGAATTTGCTAAGGGTGGAATACGCTTTTCTTTCCCTAAGCCATTTTTTCCATGGCATGCCGCGCACTTTCTGAGGTATATTTTTTCGCCTAAGACCATGCTATTTTTTAAACTCGATTGTGCGTAAAGATGTGAACATCCAAATAATAATAGAACCAATAACAGTTTCATTGATTTTTCGGGATAAGCTTGTAAACACCTTTTCCTTCAACACCAACATATATATACCCATCAGGCCCTTGTCTTACGTTTCTTACCCTTCCCAAACCATCCAAGAGCTTTTCTCGGTAAACTACCTTATTATTCTTGAGCTCCAATCTTTCCAAATATTGAAAGGCCAAAGAACCGACCAATAGGCTTCCTTTCCAACCTTTGTATTTTTCAGATGTTACAAATGTCATACCGCTCGGGGCTATGGATGGGGTCCATTGATAAAGTGGTTGTTCCATTCCGGGTCTAGAGGTCTCATCTGTTATTTTTGTCCCAACGTAGTTGATTCCATAGGTAATAATAGGCCAACCATAATTTCTACCTTTTTTGACAATATTTATTTCATCACCGCCTTTAGGGCCGTGTTCGTGGTTCCAAATGTCTCCGGTTATAGGATTTTTAACCAAGCCTTGCTGATTTCGATGCCCATAACTGTAAATAGCTTTTTTTGCCCCTTTTTCGCCTATGAATGGGTTGTCGTTTGGAATTCGACCATCATCATGAATTCGGTATATTTTGCCCCCGTCTCTGGTGATATCCTGCGGATTTACATCTCTGTTGCCCCTGTCTCCAATTGAAAAATAGAGAAAACCGGCATCATCAAACTCTAGTCTAGAGCCCCAATGCTGCCCTTTAGTAGTGTTGGGTACTCCTTTATAGAGTGTTTCTTTAGCAACCAGTTCATTGTTTTTTAGCTTGGCACGCATGATGGTTGTATTTCCGCCATTCCCATCGCCATCAGATGAAGAATATGAAAAGTAGATCCATCCATTATTCTCATAATCTGGATGTAGTTCAATATCTAAAAATCCACCTTGACCACGCTCGTAAATATTCGGTAACCCCTGAATTTGTGTCTTTTCTCCATCTTTAACCAAAATGAGCTTTCCACTCTTTTCTGTGATTAAAATGCTATTTTTTGAAGGAAATACCATACCCCAAGGGTTTTGTATTCCCTCAATGATTAATTCATCTGAAAATGAGTTAGTTACGGGGTTTTTAATGGTTTTATCCGTTGTCTGAGCACAAGATTGGGTGAGCAGTACAACGAAAAAATAGAGACAAATTGGGTGGTTTTTCATAATTTTAACGTTCTATGGATACTTTTTATAGTTAAAACGTAGTTATAAAGGTACCAAACTAGTGACTAATTGTATAAAATAGATTTTATTGTTTAGAAAATTATAAACTAAGAATGTAAGATCCCAAATCTAACTATTCTACCTTAACCTAAATTGACCTATGCTGCCCCAAACCACAAGGCGTCTTTTGTATGCCGTGCTACTGATACTGTTATCGGTAGGCACTATTTCTGCGGTTGCAAAAAACAATATCCCCACATTTTTTGATGCATTAACTTCTAAAGTTGAAAAAACTGAAGAACAGTCTGTAGCATTAGAGAGAGCAACAACCTATTATAAGTCTGAAGTTAGTACTGCGTCTGCTCCAATGTTTACTACTATTATTCAAGGAGCTGATGAAGAAGTAGCCTGTAGTAACAATGGTTTTACCATAGCCCGTTTTAACTTATGTGGTGATTCAGATGATAGAACGATATCGCTTTCAGGAGGACCTTATGGTTCGGTAGAATGGCAAATTTTAGGAGGTTCGTGCTCACCTGATATCAATGAAGATTGCCCGAATACAACGACCTCTTGTTATTCAACTGTCAGCACATCTCAAACTTTTAATATCGATGCAAGTTCGATTCCTGCTGCTTCTGGCGCAGAGTTTAGAGTCATTGCAGATGGAACACAGTATTTTTTTAAGGTCAAAAAGAGTACAATTACTCAAACTCATGTCAAGAGAGATTTTATTTGCGGGGTAGATGGGCGTATACAGATAACAAACCTTTCTAGTTCATATGAATACAGTATTGATGGAGGCGCTAATTGGCAGACTTCACCAATATTTGATGGTTTATCTCCTGCCACCTACAATATTACAGCACGTTTACAGAATACACCCAACACTTGTGAATACCCGTATGACCCAATAGTTATTGAACAGTTGGATATTAGTATGGATGTCGAGTTCGTTGATGCACAATGTTTTGGAGATACAGGTAGTATTACGGTAACGGTTAATGACGTGCCAGGCCCTTATAAGTATACCTTATTAGATGAAAATGGGGTTCCTCAAGAATTCACCACATTCATTACGACCAATCCATATACTTTTAGTGCTGTTGGTTTTGGCACTTATAGTGTACAGGTCGAAACTCAACAATGTATGGGTGACCCTGGAAATGGAATACCGCCACCTAGGCAAAATTTAGATATTAATGGCAATCCTATCAGCATTGGTGATGGTATAACGCCATTATCGGCTTCAACCGAGGTTAACGAAAGTTTAAGCGCTGAACCTTCATGCGGAGCGACGAGTGTAGCTATAATTGTTCGGGCATCTGGTGGTTCTGCTCCATATACGTTCACTGTAAGTGATGGTGGTACTTCTGCAGGATCCTTTACAACTGAGACGACATATACCGTAAACACTGCGGGTAGTTATGATTTCGAAATCACCGACGCTAATGGTTGTACCATAGATGCTTCCGCAAATGTTGTTGAACTAACCCCACCTGATGTTACTGCTAGTGGAATAGACGGCACTTGTACTAACGGAGGTGCTAAATTGGATATTAACGTAGTTGATGGAAAAGGATACAATCTATCATTTAGGGCTACCCCAACAGACCCTTGGAGTACTGATCCTTTATTGACTGTTCCCGCAGGTACGTACGCAAATATTGAAGTAAGATACCAACAAGGTAGTTTCGATTGTATTTATACGATACCGACTTCTGTAACCGTGAATTCCGTAGGTACAATTAGCGGTAACGCAGTTAAAATAGCTGATAGAACTTGTGATGGAAGTGGTGGAACAGTAGGTGGGATAATTGAGTTTCAAGGTCCTTTTTCAGGAGGCTCCGGTAGTGGTTACACGTTTAGTATTTCTGGTGATAGCCCATCGAACTTTACAACCCAAACGCTTTACAATAATTTAGCCCCCGGTACGTACACA
Source organism: Croceitalea sp. W27 (assembly GCF_055693185.1). NCBI lineage: Bacteria > Pseudomonadati > Bacteroidota > Flavobacteriia > Flavobacteriales > Flavobacteriaceae > Croceitalea > Croceitalea sp. W27. The sequence goes on along the minus strand of NZ_CM146327.1, from coordinate 902,039 downwards.
CCAATAATTAGAGATGGTGGTGGCTGTCGCTTAGAGTTGACACCGATCACAATATTAGATATTGATCCTCCAACGGCGTTGGCTTTCGTGCAAAGTGATACCAACTGTTCGGCCGGAACATCTGATGTGCAGCTAACGGCAACAAGCACGAATCCTATTGTGAGATATGAAATTATAAGCCCAGCTTATTTTGATAATGGAACAAACGATACGTTTGATGATATAAATGTGAACACTGCCTATGAATTCAGGGTAACAGATGACCAAGGTTGTACCTATACGGATAGTTTCACACCAGCTGTAATCAGTTCTATCCGTGCTAGGGTAAAATCTGGCGGAGATTTAAATGTTTGTACTGGGGCGGCTGATGGTGATGGAACTTTTATCATCGACGGTTTTGCGAATAATTATACCTTTAATATTGATGGTGGTACCGAGAGTGCCCCCCAAAGTGATTTGGAGGTTGATTTAAATGGCTTGGCCGCCGGCAGTTACGTTATTACCGTAACTGATGCCGATACGGGTTGTCAAGATACGGCAACACTAACGGTTCAAGAACCTACAACTCCCTTAACGCTAACAGGTAATGTAACACCAATGAGTTGTGCAAATGGCAATATTGGTCGAGTTATTGCTAGTGCAACAGGTGGTTGGGGAAGCTATAGTTATACATTGACTTACCCATTAGGAACTGTTGTTGGTCCCCAATCTGGAGTTACTTTTGGAGGTTTAACTGAAACAGGTACCTATACTTTGGATGTCGAGGATGCTGAAGGATGTACGGATACATTTACATTTGATTTAACTCCTTTAGATGCTCCTGTAATAGATTATGATGCAACAGCTTCAGATTTATGTTTTGAACCAGTGGCAGGAGCTACTCTTGGTGTACAAGTAACTACTGATGGTACTGCCGGTGCACCTTATGAATATCGAATAAATGGAGGAGCGTGGCAACCAAGTCCAGTTTTTTCAGGACTTTCTCCTGGTAATTACAATGTTGAGGTGAGAGATGCTAATAATTGCGGTGATACGATAAGCCTTAGTGTAAATCCTCAACTGCGGGTAAGTGCGAGTTTAGTGGCAGAAATACCTTGTGGAGGAGGAGATGGCACAATACAAGTACAAGTTAATGGAGGTTATACAACCGGGGCTGGAACAAAACAATATGAAGTAAGTGCTGATAACGGTGCCACATTTGGAACGCCCATTCCATTGACCGCAACAAGTTTTACTTATGATACGAATGCACCCGGAACATATATTTTTAGAGTTACTGATAACGAAGGATGTGTTGCTGAGTCCAATCCGTTTGTACTAGAACCACCTGTCAATATTGATCCTGCTTCAGCAGAAGTTTTTCCACCGGTTTGTGGAGAGACAAATAGTGGTAGGGCTATTATTACCCCAGATGCTACAAGTGGCGTAGCACCGTATGAAATCAGTTTTGATGGTGGCGCTTTTTCAAGTCAAACAAACTTTTCAAATTTAAATCAAGGGCAGACTTACAGCTATATAGTAAGAGATGCAAGAGGGTGTGAAACGATACCTCAAAATTTAACCATTCCGAATGCAGGAACTGCTCCTGATGCCACCGTTGGCGTTATTGATGCGGTCTGTAATGCTACCACGGATGTTATTGGAGGACAGATAGATGTTACCGCGGTAACCGGTGGCTCACCAGACTTCACCTATGTGTTACAAGATCAGTTTGGGGTAGAAATAGAAAGAATAGGACCGACATCTAGTACAACGGCCAGCTTTACAAATGTTCCTGTTGGTTCATATACTGTTTTTACCATTGATAGAAACGGTTGTATCGACCAAGATCAAGTAAGAGTTGATGATGGCGATTTAGATGTTATACCAGATGCAATAACTCCAATAACATGTGACCCAGGTGGTTTTACAAATACGGTTACCATTGTCGGCGGTGTTGGGCCATTCGATATCAGATTGGTTACTGATCCGCCTAGTACTTTTGTTCCGGTTAATCTTCCCCCCGATAGGCATACTTTTACCGGATTGCAATATGGGGTATCTTATACAGTAGAGGTTTTTGATAATGGCACGGGTTGTACACATATAGAAACTATAGACCCAATTGACGGACCTTCACCACTTGATGTTACAGCGGTTTCAACTCCTGGTTTCTGTGATGCTTCACGAAATGGACAATTGGAATATACCATTACTGGGTTTGCCCCCGGTGATGATTTACTGATTGAAGTTTATAATGTTGATGACGGTAGTCTGTTAACTTCTGAGAACCCGACAAATGTGACCACCATTCCATATGTAAATACTTTTGATACGCTGCCAGGCAATTATCAGGTGATTGTGACCAACCAAACCGATGATTGTAATGATGGAGCTTTAGTAACAATTGATAGAAATTTACCTGCTATATTTATCTTATCCGAGGAGCCTGCGAACTGTAATGCAGACGGACAGATAACCGTAGTCGGTTCTGGCGGGTCCGGTGGACCATATGAATTTGCCTTTGGTGCGACAGGTTTTGATCCAACAGGTTTATATTCGAGCACTACAACATATACCGGAGCGGCAGGAAGCTATGATATTTACGTTAGAGATGCCGCCGGTTGTACTTCATTTGATATCGCAACCATAATTCAGCAGCAGGCTGCCCCTGTACTTAATACTCCAGTGGTAGACAACCAATGCGATGTAACTGCAACAGTCTTCCAAATTACTGTTAGTACACCAAATACAACGGATACCCCTCGTTTCACAATTAACGGTACAACCCAACTTGGTACTTTAAACGGAGCGGTTTATGAGGCAACATTTACGGTCAATACGCCAGGAGATTATAATGTGTTTTTAGAAGATGCCGACGGATGTTCAAGTACCGGTATCGCCCAAGTATTTGAATTTTTATCCGCATCGGGCGGTTTTTTGGTAGAACCTTCTTGTAATAATACAGACGGTACAATAACAGTTACCACAAATGGTGGTAGTGGTAACTTTACCTATGAATTAAGAGATGGAGCAAGCAATCCGACCGGAAATACAACGGGGGCCATAACTGGTATTTTTACTGGTGTAGGTCCTGGAGATTATGAAGTTATGGTAACCGATGATATTGCTAACGACGGAAGTATATTTTGTCCGTTTTTAGTAGACGGAATTACTTTGGAGGCAGCGATACCTCCAGTTATTGCCTCAATCATTGAAGAAGATATTACCTGTAATGGCGATGATAACGGTAGTATTGATGTTATTCTTGCTGCTGGAACCGATGTTGATAATCCTATTACATACACTTTATATGAAACTGGTACAGCAACTGTTGTACAGCAGAATAATTCAGGGTCATTCTCAGGTTTGGTGCCTGATATTTACGATGTAGAAGTAGTTACGGCAAGAAATTGCGCTACAAGACAAAATAACATCGAAATAGAAGAGCCACCTACATTTTCTATTTCGGCAAGCGCTCCAGATTTCAATTGCGAGCCAGGTACAAATACCTACAGTTCTACCATTATTACCGCCACCATAGTAAATCCGGGTACGGGTACAGGCGGATATCAGTATAGTATTACTGGTTTTGAGAACTACCAGGCCAGTAATACATTTGAAATAATTGATAACGGTTCGCCACAGAACATTACGGTATATGCTATAGATGGCAATGGATGTCAAACGACTTTTACCTTGCCCACAATTAATCCACCTACCGATGTAGTACCATCCTTAAGTGTAGAAAGTGTTTTGGATTGTGCTAATCCAGAAAGGGTTCGAATAGATGTTACGGGCACTACTAATTTTACCATTGTGACCAATTCGGTGACATCGGTAGCAAATGTAGATGTAGTTGGTGCATCATTTGGTTTTGTTGATTTACCGGATGCAGGAGATTATCTGATTGAGATTATTGATAATATCGGCGGTTGTACCTATCCGTTACCTAAGCATGAAGTTGAAAATCCAATTATACCTACAATTCTAATTGCTGAAGCCCAACCCGTACGTTGTGCTGTGCCAGGCAATGATGGTGAATTGTCAATCGAAGTTACCGACTACACCGGAACATATGCATATGAAGTATTCGCTGTAGATAATCTTGGAAACGAGACTACTACCGGTATAACAGGTAATTTAGATACAACTAATAATCCAGAAACAATAACAGGGCTTACAGGGGGTAATTTTGTAGTAAGAATAACTTCAACCCAAGACCCATTTTGTGCTAACGTCAGTAATTTGGCAACAATTCGAACGCCGAACGGTCCTTTAGTGCCCAGTGCCATAGAAATTGGAAATGTTAGTTGTGCCGATAATGCAGGTAAGATAGAGGCAAACTTGACTGGAGGTTGGGACGTTTCTCCATATGAATACCGTCTTTTATTGGATTCAGATAATGACACTACCTATGAAACCGAAGTATTCACTTGGGGTACGGTCAACGAATTTGAAAATTTAGCTAGTGGTAATTATCGTGTAGAATATAGAGATATCGAGAGTTGTGATACATTTTTTGATATTACTTTAGACGCGATCCTACCGATTCAAGCAGGTATACGCGAACCACAAGCTTTGGTATGCCCAGATGGTAATAATGCGGTTTTAGAAGCCTATGACCCAACAACCGGTGATGTGCTGACTGCATTGGCCGGTGCCACTGGTGGAGTACCAGGTGCAGGTTACAAATATCAACTGATTTATTTGGGCAGTAATGATATCACCGATGAGATTTCACGTAGCGGATTGCAAGATTCACCAACTTTTACTGGAGCTGGAGGAGGTTTTATAAGTCAAGGATGGTATGCCATAGAGGTATCCTCGAGTTTCGGATGCGTCGGAGTAACCATTCCTTATTATGTTGACCCGCCGCCGCCGATTATTCCAAATTTAGTTCAGGTTCAAGCCCCTGGATGTGGTGGCCTAGGTCAGATGCGTTTGACCATCGAAAACCCAGAAGCAGGTTTTGAGTATGAATATAGACTTACGGATATTGCTGGCGGAAACATAGCCGATCCTTTTATTCGAATGGAAGATTCAGCAGGTAATGCCGCTACTTTTGTCATAATCGATGGCGGGCCAAGTTTCTATCAGTATGAGGTTAGGAAAATTAACGCTACCAATACCTGTGGAGTAATCAATTCAAACGGATTAACACTAGTTGATGCGCAGGATATTGATTTGGTCGTGAATCAACCAGATGATATTTCATGTGCTTCCGAAACCGATGGACGTATAGAATCTTTCTCATCGGGAGGAGTAGGAAACAACACCTATACGCTTTATCTAGGCGACCCGGTGGATGCATTTAACCCGTCAGCATCAGCGACCATAGTGGCTTCTAATGATTTTGGTACTTTTGAGGGACTTTCAGATGCAACAAATTATTACCTGGCCGTTACCAGTGGAACTACATGTCAAGATATTGAAGGGCCTTACGCAGTAACAAGACCGGCCCCAATTGTTTTTCAGGCCAACTCTACTTCAATAAGCTGTAGTGGTGAAAATGATGGTACGATAACCGTTGAGGTTACTAGTGGTGGAGAAGGTTTGCTACAATTTGCAATTGGTCCCAATTTTAATGAATTTTTTAGTGACCCAGACAATCCTACTACATATACTTTTGAGGATTTAGAAGGTGACGCAAACGGAAGAGAATATACTGTTCTAATACAAGACTCTCAGGGTTGCTCTGAATTAACAACAGTAATGGTCTATGAACCAGATGAGATACAGATTTCTTCGGTAGAGACTCCTGAAATTTGTCTTGGTTTTGCTGATGGAACAGCCCAGTTGACCATAACAGGAGGTACACCTTTTGTTGATGCCAATGGAGTGACATATTACGAAACCAGTTTAAACTCAAATGACGATGCCGATTTCGTGCGTAATGACAGTCTTCTCTTTGAGAACCTTTCAGGAGGTGAGACCTATGTGGTATTTGTGCGTGATGCGAATGGTTGTGCCGACAATATTGTAATACCTATTGAAATAGGGGTTGATATTATGGCAGAAGCTATTGTTGAATATGGCTGTGATGGAATTTTCCCGAATAGCACGGCGCGAGTAGAAATGCAAAATCAAGCTGCATTGGCAGAGGTATTATTTTCATTAGATGTCGATGATGTATCAGTAGCTTCTACCGAAAGAATGTGGGGTGATTTGCCGGCCGGTGACCATACCGTATATATCTATCATCCAAACGGTTGTACGACCATGGTAGAATTTACAATCGATTTCTATGAACCTTTGATGCTTGAAGTTCAAAAAACAGGTCCAGATGAAATTACGGCAATCGCCACTGGTGGTTTCGGCGGATACGAATATTTCTTCCAGGGCGAATCGATGGGAGCGGATAATATATTTAACGTGAACATAGATACAACAATCAATGTTAGGGTTGTTGATGAAAGAGGCTGTGTGGTTGAAATGGTCTTTCCTTTTGATTTTGATGGTATGGTAGATATACCTGGTTTCTTTACCCCGGATGGAGATGGCTTAAACGATTCGTGGTATCCAAGAAATCGCGAATTTTTCCCAAACATAGAGGTAATCATCTACGACCGTTATGGTAGGGTAGTGGCAACACTAGATCAAGTTGATAAGTGGGATGGAAATTATGACGGAGCACCATTACCCACAGGAGACTACTGGTACGTTGTTAATGCCAACGATAACGAAAAACAACAGTATGTAGGTCATTTCACATTGTATAGATAATTCTTTAAATCAAGTAACAATACAAGGTTTTAAAATTACCGTTTAAGTGATATTTTATACACTTCAAATAAAAACTTAACTGTTGTGTAATACTTTTGATTTATTTTGTAGGACAATACCTATAAATTAATTTAGCGACAATCTGCTTTAATGAAAAACAACTTATCCAAAGGCTCGCCCTCATTCTTGTTTGAAGAAAACACCAAAGTTTGTAAAGATTCATTGATTACACTTAATTTAATCCTCAATGGATTGGCTAGTGAAAAAAAACCATATCAAATTAATTACCATACCCTTTTGATGAGTTATTCGCTTTGGCAAGGCACCGACCTTGATGAATTTTGTCATAAACAAGCATTAAGTTATTTTCTATTTAATCCCCAAAACGATTCTGAAGTTGCCCGAGAAGCGCTTTTTATTGAAATAAGGGAATTTCTCGCTGGGTTTTCGAAAGTATAGAAATCGAATTATTCTTTCTATAATTTTATCAATAAAGTTTTCACTTTAAATAGTTATTTTTGCCTTCCTAATTTTGGAAAGTGGCCAACTTGATTTTATTCAAGATAAACTGCACCACAGCATATTCGGGGTGAGTTTAAAAGCCGCAGTACTTAACTTTGTTAAGTGATATTTAATTTATTTCGGGATGTGGCGCAGTCCGGTTAGCGTACACGGCTGGGGGCCGTGTGGTCGCAGGTTCAAATCCTGTCATCCCGACGAACCCACTTTTGGCAGTCATTATTACCCTGCTAATTTATTGATTAGCAGGGTTTTTCATTTTTTCTGCAATCATTTGATATCGTTTAAAACCACCTTTCTGGTGTGCAATTCGGTGTACAAAACTGTATACAATAAGTGCTAACTTTAAGTACCATTTAGAGCAATTTAGATGTAGTCTTTGAACAAAATTGTTTAACCAAAAGACTTACAAACATGCGTACGGAAAGCACATTAGGAGTGATTTTCTTCACTAGAAAAAAAAGAAGCAATCCCGAAAGATTGGACATCTATGTCCGGATCACGGTCAACAAGGAACGCGCAGAATTCAGTATTAAACGTGACATTGCGGTGTGCAATTGGGACATTTTTAGGTGCAGGGCCAAAGAAACCAGTGAAAACCTGATTTTATTCAACTGTTATTTGGATGATGTATATGCCGAAGTCCTCAACGCCCACAAGCAATTGCACTCGGAAAGGAAGCTTATCACAGCAAAGGGAATCAAACTAAGGTACTTTGGGGAAGACGAAGAACGAATGGGTCTGATGCAGGCCGTGGCCTATCATAACAGGAACATCAACAACGAGCTCAAACCAGGAACGTTAAAAAATTACTTTTCCACGGAGAAGTACTTAAAAGAGTTTTTGCAAGAAAAACTAAAGACCAATGATATTTATTTGGTACAGCTGAACTATAAGTTCATCGTGAACTTTGAAAACTATATAAGGACCTATAAGCCCAAGACGATAAGAAAGACCTGCACCAATAATGGGGTAATGAAACATATGGAACGATTGCGAAAGATCATCAATCTTTCCTTAAGAATGGAATGGTTGGAAAAAGACCCATTTAGAAATTATAAGCTCAGATTTATAAGAAACGAGAGAGACTATCTCACCGAAAGAGAACTAAAGCTATTGGAAGACACTTCTTTTATGACCCGAGGTCTGGAAACGGTAAAGGATGTCTTCTTGTTCAGTTGTTATACAGGGCTCTCATACATTGACATCAAAGAACTAAAGCCGGACCAAGTCTTGATAGGGATAGATGGTCACCAATGGATCTATACCAAAAGGGCCAAAACAAATGAAACGGTTAAAATTCCATTATTGCCCAAGGCCAAAGAAATATTGGAGAAGTACAAGGAAGAAATGCAACTAACAGGAGAATTGTTACCAGTGTTAAGTAATCAAAAGACGAACAAAAACCTAAAGGAAATCGCCAAGGCCTGTGCTATCCATAAGAACATAACCTTCCATGTCGCACGCCATACATTCGCCACAACGGTAACATTGTCCAATGGAGTACCCATAGAGACAGTTTCCAAGCTTTTAGGACATACAAAGCTATCCACCACCCAAATCTATACAAGAGTGGTACAGAAGAAAGTAGGGGAGGATATGCAAGAGTTGATGGAGAAGTTAAAAAATAAGAACAAGATTGAAAGAAGCACAGCCCCCAAATCCTTTAGATTAGCTTCTATATAAAAACCAAATAAAAAATCATTTTAATAATGTTGAAAAGAGGGGGTCTGGGGGAGACTCATAACTTCCTTTTTTGTGGATAACTTTGGTTTATTGAAAAAAGAATGGGGTGAACTCTCCCCAAATCTGGGTTAACGACCCAAGGTAAGTATTAGTCCCCATTCTTTCTTAATCCGGTTACAAGGACCAAATAGAATTTTAGGTAATACCTGTTAAAGGTTTTAGTCAAAGTAACCATTTTAAAAGCAAGATAAAGTTATGAAAATCAAAGAGACCATCGGTATCGATGTAAGCAAGTTGACCCTTGATGCCTGTATTCACTCGAATCAACAATCTTCAAAATTTGAAAATTCCAAAAAAGGTTTTGCCCTTCTAGTGAAATGGGCTTATATTAATAGTGAACATTCCAAGGAACATATTCTATTCGCATTTGAGCATACTGGACTGTACTCCGAAAAGCTCAACGAACACCTTACGAAAAAGGGAATACCCCATACCGTAATATCGGGATTGGAAATCAAAAGGTCATTGGGCATTGTCAGGGGAAAGGACGACAGGATAGATGCTGCAAAGATTGCACGTTACGCCTACAGGATGAGAGATGAGATAGCATTGTCCAAAGCCCCTTCAAAACAAGTTGTGACACTGAAAAAACTATTGTCCCTTAGGGAAAGGCTCATCAAACAAAGAGCGGGCTACAAAGCCAGTCTTAAGGAACAGAAGAAAGTGCTTGTTCAAAAAGACTTCAAATTATTGTTCAAAGTGCAGCAAAAAATGGTAGTGGAGCTCACCAAGCAGATAAAGACCATTGACCTAGAAATGGAATCCATCGTCAAAGCTGATACAGAGCTTTTGCGCATCTACGGCCTTTTACTTAGCATCAGGTGCATCGGAAGCCAAGCTGCAATGCTCTTTATCGTTCATACCGAAGGGTTCACAAAGTTCAAGAATGCAAGAAAGTTCGCTGCATATTGTGGAATCGCGCCTTACCCAAACCAATCTGGAACAAGTATCAGGGGAAGGACTAAGGTCAGTCCGCTTGCCAACAAAAAAATCAAGAGTTTGCTGAACATGTGCGCCATGTCATCCATTATCTACAATGCGGAAATCAGAAAGTACTATGACCTAAGGGTAGCGGCTGGAAAGAACAAGATGAGCACCATCAACATTATACGCAACAAACTTGTATCAAGGGCATTCGCAGTCGTCAATCGCGGCACACCATACGTTAACGTATATGGACATGCCTCTTAAACATTATTTTTCCTTCAAATCGCCCCCACTAAAAGACAGGGTGGGTTGAAGGAAAAATAATATCTCAAAAAAAGTGCTGATTTTATTTGGAAAGTCCATAGAATACTTACCAAAACTAAAAGCGCATGGTTCCTGTCCGGTTTTTTTAGTGTTCGGAAAGATAAGCGTAAAGAAAAAATCGGATAGAGCGCGACCTACTTTTTGAATGAAAGGCACTGAACAAAGTTTACAAATTTTAATAGCGTAGCGGATAAGGTTTGTAAAGCAAGAGGGTAACACGCTAAAGCGATGTTACGTTGTTCAAACCATTGATTTTCAATGAATTGAAAATAACATCAAAATAATTTTTGTTGCAAAAACTATAAAAAGAGCTGTCAGACCCAATAAAACCTCAAAAAAATTACTGTAATGGAAGATGGAAAGAAGAAAAAAAGTGAATTCTCGGCGATAAGCGTCAATCGGATTACAGCTGAAAGATATCGTGAGTTTTCAAAGAAAATATCCAAGTCTCATACGCTTACCTTGGAACTCATGATGGACTTCTTTGAGGGGGCTAAGATTTCCCCAAAGGACAAATATTTGATGGACCACATGGGATTTGAGCATCGATTGAACAAACGCTTTGATTATATAGAAGAGCTGCTACGAAGAATGGAACGGGAACAATTAAGACCGACCCATGATAAGCTAAAAAAGTTGTTTGAATACGCAGAAAATGAAGAAAGGGACAGAAAGGAGAGTTTAGAGTTTGAAAAAAGAATGTTTCAGCAATCCATCAAAAAAGATAGAATTACCCAATACGACAACTATATGCTCAAAGAAAACTGGAAAAATGAGCGAAACAAAGTATTGGAACTACTTAATAAAGTGAAGCTAGAGAAACCAAGATTTGGTAAAGCATATTTTAAATTGGAAATTGAACAAAGTGATTTGGAAGGTTTGAAGGAATCACTTAAACAAGAATTGTGATTTACCTCGCAAAAAGATAGGATGAAGTTTGGTAAGTATTCTATGGACTTTCCAAATAAAATCAGCACTTTTTTTGAGATATTATTTTTCCTTCAACCCACCCTGTCTTTTAGTGGGGGCGATTTGAAGGAAAAATAATGTTTAAGAGGCATGTCCATATACGTTAACGTATGGTGTGCCGCGATTGACGACTGCGAATGCCCTTGATACAAGTTTGTTGCGTATAATGTTGATGGTGCTCATCTTGTTCTTTCCAGCCGCTACCCTTAGGTCATAGTACTTTCTGATTTCCGCATTGTAGATAATGGATGACATGGCGCACATGTTCAGCAAACTCTTGATTTTTTTGTTGGCAAGCGGACTGACCTTAGTCCTTCCCCTGATACTTGTTCCAGATTGGTTTGGGTAAGGCGCGATTCCACAATATGCAGCGAACTTTCTTGCATTCTTGAACTTTGTGAACCCTTCGGTATGAACGATAAAGAGCATTGCAGCTTGGCTTCCGATGCACCTGATGCTAAGTAAAAGGCCGTAGATGCGCAAAAGCTCTGTATCAGCTTTGACGATGGATTCCATTTCTAGGTCAATGGTCTTTATCTGCTTGGTGAGCTCCACTACCATTTTTTGCTGCACTTTGAACAATAATTTGAAGTCTTTTTGAACAAGCACTTTCTTCTGTTCCTTAAGACTGGCTTTGTAGCCCGCTCTTTGTTTGATGAGCCTTTCCCTAAGGGACAATAGTTTTTTCAGTGTCACAACTTGTTTTGAAGGGGCTTTGGACAATGCTATCTCATCTCTCATCCTGTAGGCGTAACGTGCAATCTTTGCAGCATCTATCCTGTCGTCCTTTCCCCTGACAATGCCCAATGACCTTTTGATTTCCAATCCCGATATTACGGTATGGGGTATTCCCTTTTTCGTAAGGTGTTCGTTGAGCTTTTCGGAGTACAGTCCAGTATGCTCAAATGCGAATAGAATATGTTCCTTGGAATGTTCACTATTAATATAAGCCCATTTCACTAGAAGGGCAAAACCTTTTTTGGAATTTTCAAATTTTGAAGATTGTTGATTCGAGTGAATACAGGCATCAAGGGTCAACTTGCTTACATCGATACCGATGGTCTCTTTGATTTTCATAACTTTATCTTGCTTTTAAAATGGTTACTTTGACTAAAACCTTTAACAGGTATTACCTAAAATTCTATTTGGTCCTTGTAACCGGATTAAGAAAGAATGGGGACTAATACTTACCTTGGGTCGTTAACCCAGATTTGGGGAGAGTTCACCCCATTCTTTTTTCAATAAACCAAAGTTATCCACAAAAAAGGAAGTTATGAGTCTCCCCCAGACCCCCTCTTTTCAACATTATTAAAATGATTTTTTATTTGGTTTTTATATAGAAGCTAATCTAAAGGATTTGGGCTTGCAGCACGAAACAGAGTTTCGCTTGCTCATCGGTAAAGAAAATTCTTATTTGACCAAATGCTACCTCTTGGGTCTTGCATATGAAAAGTAGTGGGTTTAGCGCTACCTTTCATTCCGATTAGTATTTTGTTTCTAAAATGTAATAGTTTTCATCTTCTTAACTATAAACTACTATTTTTATATATACCTCGTAGGCAGTTCTTTATTTTATTTCGTTTAGCAATATTTTCAATATTGTCGTTCTAAACTTTTCTTTAAACACGCCAAAATGTCCAATTCTTTTAACTCCAAAATCAGTAGGTTTTTAATGAATTGATTTGATTTTTGATACAGATTGGCCATGCATTCTACCGCTTTTTTTGGTGCATAATCATCATCTTCAATACTAAATGCACTAATTTCAAGTTCAGTTTTATCATAGTATTTTAAATCTATTAACTTATCGCTTTGTATGTAATTTGGCTTTTTACCCCAATTTCGCCATTGGTTAGCCACATTTTTTGGTAGATTTTCCATTCCACTCAGCTTTTACTGGAGGAAATTACAATTCTTACCTACTTTATGGCAAGAGTACCCCACCAAACGAGATGATCCCGAAGTTTCTATTAAATGCGGTTGAATAAATCCGAACATAATAGCACCTAGTGCTTTATACCACATTAGTTCAACCTTCTGTATTTTTTTAAAGTCTTGACCAATAGTTCATGGGGTAAGGCATAGGCCTTATTTCCGTTGATTCCTTCCATATCATCAGCAGCCAACATAGCGTTGATGATCGCCTCTTCAACGGCTTGGGAAGTGGCCTCGAACAAGGGGGTCATTTGATCATTCGGAAGCGTATGAACCGTAGTCATGACCTCTCGGTCAAACGCCTTTTCATTAGCCGTGGAAAAAGCGATAAAGATATCACCGGATCCATTGCTTCCATAGCCTCCAACGGCCCTAATCCCCAATGGAACGCGTTGTGCTATCCGTTTTAACTGGTGGGGAAGCAAGGGTGCATCTGTTGCTACGACAACGATTATGGAACCATCTCCAGGTTGCCGCCTTGACTTTGGAGCATCTTTAAATACATAATTTAAGGTATCCCTTAATTCCTGACCAACGGGAACCCCGGCCACGGTCAAATTTTTCTTGGCACCAAAATTTGCCTGTACCAAGGCTGCAAGGGTATAGGTGCTATCCTTTATTTTTACTATTCTCGAAGAAGTTCCCGTTCCTCCTTTAAAACCTAAACACATCATTCCTGTGCCACCCCTTAGTTTGGAATCATGAAATCGATAGCGCACGGTTTTCGGGAACCCATGATAAAGAAGGAAAGACTTATGATTACGAAATGGTATACGAAGCCAATGCAGCCGATAATATTTTGACCACTGTTGAAGATTTTAGCAAACTTGGCAAAAACAAACCTATGGAGCAAATATGGGGGAAACTGCACCACACCCTATTGAAGACCCGCTAAATGCAAATAAAAGGCGCATAGAGCTAGGCCTCTTAGAACCTGTCGAAGTTTATGCTTTGTATCACGGTATCGAATACGATATACCTGAAACTGAAGATGTAAAAGTGGTTTATCTACAAGCACAATCCGATAATAAAAAATTTGAAGCATTCGCTAATCGGAAAATTGTGGACTCAGCTAATGCATACATTAGAAAAACAATAAAGTCTTATGGTGATATTTCAAATGAGCAACTCTATCAGGCAGCCGTTGGTTTAGCACAATTGAATAATGAACGTTCTGAACAGATGAGCTTAAAAATTTTGAAAGTTTTAATTTGGGAGAATGGGATTTTAGATTTGAAAGAATAAACCCTAAATCATTTAAAAATCTGCAAAATGAAAATGGCTGGCTTGAAGTTGAGAACTTGATGTCATTAAGTAAGCAAAGAAAATAATGGAGTTAATAACCGACTTATAAGCATTGCAACTCTTCGTTCTAAAACTCAAATTGAATTATATATCTTTAAGATCAGATAAAAATAATTCGTCAATGCACTCGCTTTATCAACACATTAATAAACAAGTACCTTTGGATGAAACCGCTTTCGAAAAATTACTATATCTTTTTAAGCCTTTCAATCTAAAAAAAGGGGAAAGCTTAATCGAACAAGGAAGTATTGTAAATCATCAATATTTTGTACTAAAAGGTTGTTTAAGGACGTTTATGATTGATTCAGAAGGTAAGGAGCATACCATACAATTTGCAACGGAAAATTGGTGGGTGAGCGATTATATATCGTACTATAAAAAGGTCAAGTCGCTTATGGTTGTTGAGTGTCTCGAAGATTGTCAATTATTGAAAATAAATAGAACCGATTTAGATGACCTCTTTGATCAGTTCCCATTAGTGGAGCGGTTCTTCAGAAAGCAATTGGAAAACGCATTCGTGGCATTTCAGATACGGATTTTATCAAGTCTTCACCAAACAGCGGAAAATAGATATTCCCTTTTTATTAAAAACTACTCTGACATTGAACAAAGGGTCAAAAACTATCAAATCGCATCTTATTTAGGTATTACACCAGAAAGTCTAAGTAGGTTAAGGAAACAACGTTTGCAGTCAGAAAAATAACCCCACGTACATTTTTCTTAACATACATCAATTTTTGAAATACATTCCGCGGTTAATTTTGTCAAAAAATAATAATTAAATTTTTTAGATAGATGAGAAAAGTACTATTCATTATTACAGCCTTTTTTACACTTACCGCCATTAATGCGCAGAAGCTTGAAAAAAAATGGGAAACTTCGGGCTTGGAAGCTCCTGAATCAGTAGTAGGATACAAAAGTTTTTACCTTGTATCTAATGTAGCTGGACAACCTGCTGAGAAAAATGGTCTCGGTTACATATCGCAACTCAATAAAAAGGGTGAAATAATTATCAAAAAGTGGTCCATTGGTTTTAATGCACCAAAAGGTTTAGGCATTCATGGCGAAAACTTATATGTAGCTGATATAGATGTAGTGGCGGTTGTAGATCTCAATACCGGAAAAATCAAGAAAAGATTCAAAGCAGAAGGAGCCACTTTTTTAAATGACATCGAAATAGCTTCAGATGGTGCAGTGTTCATTACGGATACCTTTGGCGGAAATGCAATTTATCGGATAAAGGATGGGGAGATTTCATTGTGGTTAAAAAATGACTTGTTGAATTATCCCAACGGACTGAAAGTCAAGGGTGATGAACTTTTTGTGTCTTCTTGGGGCGTGGTTACGAATCCGAAAACATTTGAGACCGAAGTTCCTGGAAAACTTTTGTCGGTAAACCTTAAAGATAAGAGTATAAAAACACTCACGGAACCTTTTGGCAATTTGGATGGATTGGGCATACTCGGTGAAGGCTTCTTGGTTTCAGACTGGATTACAGGTGAAATTATGACCATTGATAAAAACAATAAGACTCAGGTAATTCTAAATTTAAAACCGGGATCTGCTGACCTAGGTCTTTTCGAAAACCAAGAAATTCTTATAGTTCCACAGATGCTAGAAGGTAAATTAACCGCGTATAGCGTGAACTAGAAAAATAGCAGATAACGATTTATACATGTCAAATAAATCTCTTTAGTAATCAGAAGAATGAAACGGTTATGAGAAATTTTGAATTATATGTGCCCACTAAAATGATTTTTGGTGAGGGAGAAATCAAAAAGTTGGCCACCGAAGCGCCCAAAGATAAGAAAATACTATTGCTTTATGGAGGTGGCAGCATAAAGAAGAACGGTATTTATGACCAAGTAATCAAAGCGCTAAAAGACCATACCTTTATCGAGTTCTCGGGAATTGAGGCCAATCCTGAGTATAAGACCTTACTAAAGGCGTTAGAAATTATTAAAAGGGAGGACATTGGTTATATGCTAGCCGTTGGTGGTGGATCCGTTATAGATGGAACTAAATTTTTGGCATCTGCAGCACTTTATAATGGGGATAATCCTTGGGATATCCTTTCCAAAAAGATAAGGACTTTTAAAGGACTTCCTTTTGGTGCTGTATTGACATTACCGGCTACTGGAAGTGAAATGAACAGTGGCGCAGTGGTCAGTAGATCTGAAACCAATGAAAAACTGGTGATGGGCGGCCCAGGGTTGTTTGCTGAATTTTCAATTTGTGATCCGACGGTTGTTCGGAGTATTCCCAAAAGACAATTGGCAAACGGTCTTGCTGATGCCTATACCCATGTATTAGAGCAGTATATGACCTATCCAGCAGATGGCCCGCTACAAGACCGTTTCTCAGAAGGAATCTTGCAGACTCTATTAGAAATTGCACCTGAAGTCATAGAGGATCCCACAAATTACAGAGCAGCCTCAAACTTTATGTGGTGCTGCACTATGGCACTTAATGGTTATATCCAGAAGGGAGTCCCTACGGATTGGAGCGTCCACGTTATTGCACATGAACTTACAGCCATTTATGGCATAGACCATGCCCGTACTTTGGCCGTTATTCTTCCAAAGGCTTACGAAAAGAAATTTGAACAGAAAAAAGAGAAATTGGCCCAATATGCCGAGCGAGTTTTGAACATTCAAGAAGGTTCTTTAGAAGAAAAGGCAAGAGCAGCAATAGAGGGAATAGAAAAATTTTATAAGTCTCTTGGAATAGACACACGATTGAGAGATTATACGGATTCTTATGAGGGATTTGCTCAGCATGTAGAGAAAAGTCTTTTAGAACATGGATTAACTGCCTTGGGAGAGCATCAGGATATAACCCCAAAAGTAGCTGCCGAAATTGTGGAGATGTCATATTAAGAATTGGATATTAATAACCCTTGTTTTCTGTATATATAATCATTAATGTAGTTATTTTACAACGGAAATGGTGATAAATAGTTGATTTTGAATCATGCTATTACTATACGTGCTAGCTAGCAGTTATTGAATTAGTAATTGTGAAGAAATATGATTTTATCATTTTTATTTCGGTAGTACTCTATTTTTATGTTTTAATCATTTTGGCCAGTATCATTAACACCTGAAAGGAACTATTATTTATATAGATATGCAGAAAATAAGGTTTATTTAGTATAGTGCAGATCTGTTATAATGTTTCTTCCTCTATTTTATTTAAAGTGTGAATGGTGAAATGTTAATTTCATCTCTTCCTTATGTGCTATTAAGACTTTTGAAAAAAAGTAAAACTATGACAAGAGGAATTCATTTCGAATTGAATTGATTCCAGCATTTTAAAATAATCTAAGACATTCTATGCATATAAAAATTATGATGATTGTATAATTTAAATTGAAAGTTTTATCTGGAGTTTAAATATATTAAGAATATTATTTAGGCCTCTACCTAAATGTACAAAATCAAGTCGATGATTTTTAATAGGTATGTATAGGGCCTTTATGGGTCTTACCATCAATTTTTAGTGAATATAGAAAGACATTGTTCGTTATATCGAATTTTTGAAGATCGATAGACCCTTTTATTTCTTGTTTTGAAGAGATTCCGTCAAAAAGCGTCTCCACTACATTACCATAGTAATCCAATAATTCTAAAGTAGCAGGTGTTGATTTAGCGGTTTTGCAGGTGATAAGTACTTCATTTTCTTCTTTGTTGGTCTTGATAGAGATTGATACCTTTTTATCTGCTACAGTAATTTCGGCAAGTACATCAGAACTATAAAGTACCAACTCATCCACATTTTTGGTGTTGAAAAGCTTCACATAAATAGTTTCACTATTAATGAAATAACTCGTTCTTTTATTTGTCATGAGTTCCTCAGCACTTGAGCTTTGGTCAATTAAGTTTCCGAAAGAATGCATGGCAAAAGGTTTTTTATGTGGATAGGGTACTTTCAAAACAATCCAATTGCCTGGCGCGCTTTCCCATTCAAAGCTTAGGTCAAAAAAATTCATTGCTTCTTCACCCAGTTTAAGTTCATATACATTTTTGCCCGCCGTAAAAAGAGTAGTTCTATTGGTGGGCTTTTTTAGGGATGTCGTTTTGTGCGTGAAGTTATTGACAAGGTCAAGCGTATTAAAAGAATAGGAATGCTCATGAACAGGATCTAGAAGGCCATGACCGGTAGATATAATTAAAGTTCCGTATGAATCTCTAGGTGATTGATATATTTCTGCATTTTCGACCAAGGGCTTACTGTTGTTCGTGAGTAAAGGTGAATCTTGATGAAAAAGTAGATAACCTTTTTTCTTTTTAGGTTTAACATGGTGTGCATGGTGACTTTGGCTCACCTTATGGGTCATGGAACTTTGATTTGGCTTATTCTCTGATTTTTCTTCTTTAAAACCCTTTGTAACAATGATACTTTCTGGGTCTAAATTTCCAAAACCTAAAGTGGTGGTATTTTCTGAAGTGATTTCCTCAAAATAGTTTTCAGATGCAATTAGCCCTTCATAAAAAATACCGGTCTTATAATTACGGATTGTAATATTACTAAGTTTTGGGGCCGATTTCCCTAAAGAGTCGGTTGCCCAAATGGCTTTCGAATTTAAATCAGGATTCAGATGGGTACGAATGAATCTTGAATTTTGTACGTAGGCAGTTCCTGGGTAAATTCCGATTAAATTTTCTTTAAAATCATAATCGGAAAGCACAGTATTTTTACTTTTTATAATTGCTCCAACGGGGAAATTAACTATCGCATTGTGTGAAGTTCTCCAAATACCCAAATGATTAAAAGCATCAATAAATAAACCAATATTTTGATGTTCTTTGTTTGTTGAGCCATTAAGTTCAATACTATTATTGTTCAAAACAAAAAGCTTTGAAACCGTAGACCATTCTTTGTCTTTGGTAGGATTAGGCTTTTTTATGGCGATACCATTGGCGCTATTTGCAACTTTGACCTTATTTTTTTGAATAGACTGAAAGGGATTGCCAGCCAAAAGGGCATAAGCTCCTTTTTTGTTACTGTTGATTAGTAGATTGGATTCTATCTTATTTTGATATCCCTTTCCATTTTTTGAACAGATAATGGAGCTTCCGTTTGCTGAGATGAAAATATTGTTTTCAATACGAGCCGAGGTGTTTTCTAAAACCAGATCATCGCCTTTTGAATTGACAAAAACGGAATTTGATAAACTCGCTTTAGCTTCTTTATTGCCTTTCCATAAAAAGGCTGGTTCGAGAGAATCCCCCATGTTTTTAAATAGCACTCCCGATAGATTGACTTTTGACGCTTTTTCCAAACGTATCAAAGCTTTGACAGTCTTATTAACAGTTGATATAACAATGTTCTTAGCAAGTTGTTTTTCTTTACCAGCTCCGCTTGGATATTCTATTGATGGAGCGATAGCCGGGGGATTATAAAACAACAGATTTCCATCATTGATTACTTTTAAGCCCGATGAAAGAGTTCCCGACGAATGGATAAATGTTATCTGACATTTGTATTTTTTTTCTTTTTGTTCCGTTCCAATTTCAAAGGTGCCACCATCAATTACAATTTGGGCAACCTGAATTTCAATATCCTTAACATCAGCAACTCGCAAAACACCCTGGACGGTAATCTTTTCTAATGGCGAGGGATTCTTCTTTAAAATAAGCATCTTGCCTTTAGGTATCACCAACTCACTTTTGCCTTGAGCTTTTAAAAAGTGAATATTTAAAGTGATTAAAAGAGCAACAGATAAATAGCGAAATAATTTGATCATAATGCTCCTATTAAGGTTTAATGATTTTAATAGGTACTGAAATATCATCAACCCGCACGTTAAGGATATAAACTCCAGATTGCACGACTACATTCTCTAAGGATAGGGTATGATTACCCGAATCCCTTTCGCCTAAAAATAATTGCTTGGTTTTGCGGCCCAACATATCAAAGACTTCAACAGATAAAAACTCTTTTTGGTTTAGGGTATATTGCAGTACGGACGATGAAGTTAAAGGGTTTGGGTATACATTGATATCCCTAAAATAAAGGTCTGGGCTGTTGTCTGGCAGGCCATAGTTATTACCCGTTTTTTCTCCTTTCGGAATTAGATTTACCCACGAATACCCTGTTTCATCGGTCACCATTTTAACGTACACGGCTCCTTCATCAGCGTTAAAATAGTAAGAGGTCGTTGGTTGGTTGTCTAAATCTGTTAGAGTGTTGACCTTGGTTATCGGAAAATCATTTTCATCTAGAACCTCGACGCCCGTGTAAGGGAAAGGATGCTTAAAAATGGCCCATTCACCTTCTTTTTCCAAAACACTTCGCAGCTCTAGAAGGTTTCGTCTATCATCTATCTCCCATTGGCCCAAAATGGTGTAACGCTGATTTCCAAAAAAGCTATAATAGCGTTGCTTCGCTCTCTGCATTTTAGGAATACGGTGCTGATCATAATCACGTATCAAAGCAACTTCTTGCGGCAGGTCGAACCCAATATCGACCATTTTCAACTGCATGGCACCTTCAGCCTCTAAAATATAGGCCTGCCATTCTTCTCTATATTCAATAGCGTCATTGGCAAATGAAGAATAGGGGTGTGCAATTAGAACAGGTCGATTATAACCCGTCAAACTACCATCTTTATCTAAAAGAATAGAAGAATTTTCGTTTTTACCCTTACTTCCCCTAGTGCTCATCCATAGGGGCAAGGTTTCTCCTTTTACCTGAATATTTTCAAAAAAATTGTATTCTTTATGACCTCCATGCCCTATTATGGCCGCGGCCACTTTACCTTCTTCAACATCTTTATTGATATCTATAAAGGTCACATTGCTCAACTTGGGCTCTTTACTTCCGCCTTGGGCTATGGAATAGTATCCTGCCCTTCGGTCTCCATGTCTCAAGTGTCTGTTTTTGCCCCCTATTTCATTTTTTGATTTACCAATAACGAGGGAGTTTTGCACATAAGACTCCGATGATAAGAGTCCTATAGCATTGTCGGCCAAAATAAAATTATCTAGAGTGACATTGGTTATCTCGGTCCATGCCCCGCTCATGGCATTTTTGTAGCCTGTGAAGTTGTTAAAGGTCCACATCAAATCCCCATTATGAAAAGTTGTCATGAAAAAACCATGACCATGGCCTACTTGTCCATAAAGTGCGGTATTGGAAATTCCCTCGTTACCTAAGTTCCCTGGAACTGAGCAAGAATGGGCAACATTATCGTTGAATACAATTTCTCGGGGTAATAAGTCGTAGTCTCTAAATTCTTTGCCTCGACTACGAGTATCAAAGAAAAACCCAGTGCCGCGTTCAGAACCCGCAACATGATTGCCGATAAGGTTATTATGCGGGTTTCGCATCCAAAAACCACCTACCCTTTGCTCGCCTTGCGTACTTCCGCCAGCACCTTCTCTAGGAAAGGCAAAAAAGCCTTTGTCTGGTCTACGAACTAGCATAGCAAGATTGTTCTTAAAGGTATTGTTCAGCTCATTACCATCTTCTGCGGGTACAAAAGCATGATTTTGTATGTTAAAAGCAACAACATTTTCTACAAGTACATTGTCCGTTTGATGCAGTACGACCGCTCTTTGCATGCCATGGTGAATACTAGAGTTTTTTATATAATCACCTTCTCTGTCACCTGCGAGGTGCCAATGAAAATTATATCTCGCTTCTTTACCTGGTTGACCTGTTTTGGTAAATTCGACCCCTTCAACATGAATTGGTCCTGAGTCTACCATAACCATGATATGCGCTCCAAACCGGAGTTCGGCTGAATCATCTGCGCCTTGAATTCTTATATTTCGTGTCAACATCGCCACTTCGGCACGTTCATCAAGAATTTTTCCTTCATATTCTTGTAGTTCTCCGTAATGGACATATTGCAAAGCAGGCGTAAACGAAATGGAATTTCCACTAATACCGGTTATAGTAAGCTCTTCAGCCTCGTAGGGTTCGTAACCACTAGGGGCAATAGCAATTTTATCGCCTATCTGCCACCCTTTTGGTTCAAGGTCTAATGTGAGCGAGGTCGCCCCGACTTCAAGACTGCCTTCTAATTGGCCCCAACTCAATTTTGAGGCACTTGCGCCATGAATCTCTAAGGAACCGCCCATCATGGTGGTCAAAAAGCGGCCTCCCATGGTATTTACATCTTCCTCGGGTCCATTTAAGATAATAGTAGCTTTGCTCTGAAAAGGATTCTCTTTTGTTCCTATTTGCAGAAGGCCGTGCACCATTATCCATCTGGCGGTCAATGTCACATCGCTATCTTCAAAAATAAGTTTTCCATTAACGATTAAGCTACCAAGATTAGGAGTGCTGGTATCCAATATGATGGTTTTTCCATTGGGGATGACAATATTTTCGTTAGTTGAAGGAACTTTTCCATTGGGCCAAGAAGAAGGATTGGACCAATAAGTTTGGGCATAGCTGGTACCCACAACTAGAAGGATAAACAATAGGTTATTGAATAGTGAAAGTGCTGATTTACAGCTAGTAGATTTAGGTCTCATTATAATAGCATTTAGGTTTATTAACATAGAAACACCTAAAATCGGATAAACCCTACCAAATATTCGATGAACTGCACAAATTTTCATTTGATTTATACTTTAGGGCAGCCAAAACTCATTTGTTAAGTTGAATTTCAGTCATAAATAATTTAGTTCAGTATTATTTGGATTATTTTTTCTAGAATTTTCGGATAAATTAATAAATCAATCCTTTGACCTTTAATTACTGAGATTTGGAATACTACTTTTAATGAGAGAGGAGCTATGAAATAAGAAATATTTTCATCATTAATACTTACTATGTCGCAAGAATTGCATCAAGTTTCAGTGCCTCATCTAATCAATGATAATAATTTCTATGCTTTGAAAAAGCTTTCAGTTATTGAGGTTTTTTTCCGATAGGAAGTTAGTTATTCAATGAAAAAGTTATACGTTAAATTAAACACCTTTTTGAAAAAATAATAGTAAGATTAGTAAAAGAGAAACAAGAGCTTAACAAGCTAAAGCCCTAATATCTTTACAGTAATAGTGATATTTCATGCATTACTTTAACTAGCAGTTTAGTCTTTCATGGTTATAAGTTTAGTGTGCAAGTGTTTGTTTTAATACTGCTGCAATTCAAGTCGATTTATTTTACCGAGAGAAATGCCCAGGATGGAGTCATTAAAGTTCAGGAAAGAAAGATTTATATAATCTTTTGTGTATGATGCTTATCTAAAGGAATATGGACTAAATATTTTTTTGTAAAGCGTTTTTTATTTTTTCATTCTTGAATACTTCATTTGCTATGTCCTTCCCCCAAATCTGATAAGTGAGTTTAGAAGGGTGAACACCATCACTAAAAAAAGCATCCTTTTTTTCACTTAATTGAAATTTATCAATCCACCCATTTAAAGTAATTTTTCCTCCAAAGTAAAATACATCTTGAAATTGGTCTACGATTTTTTGCAATTCTTCCCCTAAAACTTCAACAAGATTTCCTACCGTAAATTTTATAAGTGGAGTAAATGCGGGAAATTCTTTTATTGGCGGCATGTTACAAAAAACTATAATTGCTTTTGGAAATTTTAATCTAATCGATACTATTAACGAACGAATTTCAACTTTCCATTTTGAAGGGCGATTAAGGGTAAAAGCATCATTGCCTCCTAATCCAATAACTATTAAATCAACTTGTTTCTCTATAATTTTTGGGATTATTTTCTTTTCTACTTTTCTTGCTGTGTATCCGCTACGTGCATAAACTTTCCATTTTATATTCGAATTAAATAACCGGGAAATTTCTTTTGCAAACGTTCCTGTAAATCCTTCTTCATGAGTTTGAACACCAACACCTGCAATCGTACTTTCGCCAATAGATATAATATTTAAATTGATATTTGTACTTAGATTGTATGCACATTCTCCCTCAATACCTTTGGCTTGAGGTAATTGCGGCACACTTGCTCTGATTCGTTTACCTTGGTAATACATGATAGGTAACAACGGAAAAGAAATTATTGCTCCTAAGAAATATTTAAAATTCATAAGTGATCTGTTTTATACTTACTGAGAGTTTGTTTATGAACTATTACCCAAAAGTGCACGATTAATTTCTGTAAAACAATATAGTGAATTGTAGAAATATCTTCTTCTGGGATTAAAATCTAAATTATCTATATGTTTTTTCAACTAGCTTTAGTTAATTTCATTGACCTTTCTATACTTTTAAATCTTTGTTTTTTCGAGAAGTCCGAGTTCGTTTAAAATAAAAATTAGTTCTTTTTCGGTATTGTTTGATCATTGCTTCTTTTTTTTAATCGGTGATGATGTTTGTTTGAATTTCTGATAAAGATAATGATGTCTTAACGGTAATTAATAAAATGTGAATATATGAAATAGGGCAGTATTTAGAACAATTAAGCCTATATTGCGTTTTAATTGATTGGTATTTGGTTTATAACTTCTCAGAAATTATATTTTGACTTACTAATTGCAATTCTAATTGAGGTTTTTTAAAAAAGTAATACAAAAATCAACAGTTAGATTAGCGCTATTTCAACTTCATCTAAGTATTTAGCCTACCGAAAGCCAGAAGATTGAAACAGAATTCAAACGTAAAGTATTAAGGTTTGAATAAAAGGTTAATGCTGTCTTTGTACTAGTCTGAAAAAGTCTTAATTTAAAACCTTATCTATAAACTCAGCCTTCTTAGATCTAGATACGTTCAAATGTTTTCCATTGGACATAAGCACTTGAGGCAGCTTGGTCATTATTATTTTATCTATATGCTTTTCATTAATTAGGTATGACTGGTGAATTCTTAAAAAATTAATGTTATGCTTTAATTTTTCTACATAAGACTTTAGCGTTTTTGAAACTGTTATTTTACGGTTTCCTGATAGATGAACGATACAATAGTTCTCATCCGCTTCAAAGTATATGATATCTTCAATATTCATTAGTTCTGTATACCCTTTGTGATAAAAGGCAATTCTCTTACTACCAGCCTTAATATTTAAAAGTGGAAGTATCATTTCCATTTGTTTTTTTTCGTTCCAGAAATCGAAAAAGCCCTGCAAACTGGCACTTAAGGCCTCAACGCTAACAGGTTTCATCATGAAATCGAATGCCTTCACTTTAAATGCATCAACTGCGAAACCCTCATGAGAAGTAATAAGAATTGTATGAAACTCGTTAAATTTTGTTTGTTCCAGAACATCAAATACCGAACCTGAAATCAAATCGACGTCTGATAATAGCAAATCTGTTTGAACTTGATTTATTTTTAGAACGGCCTCGTCTACATCTCTTGCCGACCCACAGATAGTTAATTTTGAAAATTTTGTCTCTACAGTATTTATCATCCAGTTTAATATAATGGGGTCATCTTCGATGATAAAACATTTTATCTTATCCATAATTTATTTATTCAGTTGTTATGTTACTACGGTATCAAATAATTATTAATCTTTTATGCAGTTAATTTGATTATGATTGAATTTCAGTATATCAGCCTTGAAATTGAATGAAGAATTATTAATAGGTGCCTTTTTTGTTATCTTAGAAACATTTTGCTTATTATTCGGAGAAACAGACTTGTGAAAATTATTCTGTATTTATTGTTATTGAAAAACACCTATGTTCTTTCTTACTTCTATATTTCTTACATTTAAAATGTGAAAAAGCTTAGATGTATCATTATTGATGATGAAAAAACTCCAAGAGAGTGGTTGGCAATAACCTTAAAAAAAAGTTTTCCCAATACTTTTGTGGCGGGCGTGGCTTCATCTTTAGCAACAGGTTTAGAACTTATCAAAACTACTAAGCCTGACATTATTTTTTTGGATATTGAACTTGGCGACGGTACTGGGTTTGATCTTCTAAAAGAGCTGGTTGAGTATAGTTTTGATGTTATATTTACTACTTCTCATGAAAAGTACGCGTTAAATGCAATTCGCGTTAGCGCTCTAGATTATTTGATAAAGCCTCTTGATATTTCTGATTTAGAAAGGGGCATAAAAAAAATAGAGGCAAAAAGAGAAACAAAAAATGGCTTACATCACCTAAAAATATTAAATGAAAATCTTGGAAGAGGCATTAGTCAAGAGAACAAAATTGCATTAGCGAGCATATCAGGGTTTGATTTTGTAAAAATTGCAGATATTATATACTGCCAATCTGATGTTAATTATACCATTGTTAAAACCGTCACTAAAGAAATTATGGTGTCAAAATCTTTAAAAACCTATGATGAATTACTCTCAGATTATAATTTTTTTCGCATACACCAGTCTTATTTGATTAATATGACGCATTTAGAGAAGTATCATAGAGGAAAAACCCCAGTGGTGATAATGAGTAATAAAGATCATCTTAATGTTTCAAGAAATAGAAAAGAAGAATTTCTGAATTTTTTAAAAGCAATCTCTTAAAAAGACAATCCAATATCATTGATTATTAGCTTACAACCGATGGATTGCTTGAAGTCAAAAATGGAATGGGGCTAACGTTACCATAGAGTTTAAACAAGATGTAGCGGCCTAGATGTTTAGTGTAAGGGTGCTTTTTCTGATAGCAGCTTTTTTCGATGGACGAAATTGGTAGGCCCCATAAACTTTATTTCGCTTCTAATGTTTTCTCCAAAAAAGGAAGTATTTCCAATCCATTGTCACTATTTGTAAAAAATACATAAGCAAATCTTTTTTCAGGCACCATCATATAATATCCTTGAAAACTAGGATTTATAACACCATGTGCGATTTTAGGCCATTTATGGTCTTTGACCTCATAAAACCCAGGCCCCATGAATCGAATCCATTCTCTGTTCGTAATGACTCATCTTGAGGCAGAACTACCTGTTCCCTAAACATTTCATCATAGGTTGCTACCGAGAGTATTTTCTTATTTAAAATGGTTATTAGAAAATTTGAAAAATCATCAATAGTAGCATGAAAGCCAAATGCGGCACCGAAATAAGGTAGTTCATCAGGAAGTCCTTCATCTATTTCATAACCACTATACCCCAATGACTTGTTCTGTTGCATGTTATCTGAAAGTACAAAGCCTGAGTTTTTAAAATCTAGGGGTCCATAAAACTTTTGATGCAATACTTTTTCTAAACCAGTTCGATCCGTCTGGTATAGGTGCGCGACCACTTCTGCTAGATACTCGTACCCTTCACCAGAATAATTAAAACTTGTACCGGGGTCAAAAGCTAAATTTAGTTTACCATCCTCATTTAAAAACCTCCAATTTGGCAATCCAGATGTGTGGGAAAGCACCATACGAGTGGTTATCAATTTCATTCTCTCATCTTCTATATCATCTAGGGGTAGGTACTCAAATAAGGGTTTATCTAAATCAATAGCATCGCGATCGACCATTTGCATAACAAAATAGGCGAATACTGATTTCGAAATTGATGCTGTCTCAAAAACGGTTTGAGGATCTACCGGTACTTGTAGTTCTAAGTTTTTATACCCAAAATAATTACTGTAGACCAATTTTGAATCATTAATAATTCCAACTCCAAGGCCAGCAATTTTCAAGGAATCCATTTTTTTTTGGATTCCTGATTCGAACAAGTTGATAGCCACTTTTTTGCCCTTGACATTTCGTACGTCACTTGTACAGCTTAAAAAAAGTACCGTTGAGATGAGTAAGGTCAATAGGGCTGTTCTATTATGTATTTCGTATTTATTATTCATTTAATTTGATTTTTATGGTGTCGTTGCGGGTCAAAAATTTTATTTGTACCTGGTTTTTATCTTTTGGGTATTGTGCAATAAAACTGATGTAAGTTTCTTTGCTTCGAATTTCACTGTACCGGTTAGCTAGTATTTGGCTTGAACTTTTCTCGACAGTACTATTGATTACCATATGGTCAATGGTAAATAGGCTATCCAAATAACGAAATCGACTGCATTTTTCTTGATATACTTTTTGAATATACGCATTGGAAATGGCGAAATTGGTATGGAACAGATAAGGTTTTCCTGTCTTGTATTCAACGATATTATTTTTTGAACACTCTAAGTCCAGTGTTTTATTAGCATTGATGAACATCAAATTTTGAGGGGCCCCAAGGGGAATTTTTTGAATATAACTCGTTACCTCTTCAAGGGTTTGAAAGGTCAATAATTTTCTTATCATGAAAGGAAGCGGTAATCCATTGGTATTTAGCTGGAGTTCCGGTAAGGAGTTTGTGGTTACCAAAAATTTTTGATTCATACCGCCAGTGCCAAGTATCCCAGGAAATCCATAAACTACCAATTGCTTGTTTTTTAGAATAAATGGTTTGTTGATTCTCAAAAAATCTGGTAAGTCCAGGTTGTACCCGATATAATTTGCCTTTTCTGTCATCAAACTAACATTCGTACAGCTTTGATAACCCTCAGAAAAGTATAAGATAATTTCCTCGGCCATATTAAAGCATAGCAAGTCTTTCGTAGGAACTTGGGCACCTATTGCCATGCCTTCAATTTCTTCTAAAAACTCAGGAGTGTATTTTTTGATGGCCTCAATAAATCCCGTATTCTTTTCAATATTTTCAAAGAGTTCTTCTTGTGATAAATTCAGTTCGTTTTCAATAAGTGCCCTCCAGTTTGCTATTTGTTTTTGAATATCGGTCTGAAGTTTCCTTCCTATAATTTTTCCTCTTGCGTATGGAGATTGTTCATATTGAATTATACTAAAGCTATTCGGTTTTGTTTCTGTTTTACAACCCAAAGAAAACACAGTGGCAATAAGCAAAACAGACAAAAATTGGATTTTCATTGTCAATAGATTATATAAGTTTAAATGGGTTTTTATAAGACTTCGTGAAGTATCTTACTTGTTTGTTGCTTCCCTTTTTTGTCTAGTTCAATAAACCATACGTAAGTTTCACAGTTTGCATGGGCAATATTGGTAGCGTCACATTTTTGGGTTGTACCTTTAATAAGGAAACCTGTGTTCGTTTCTTCGGCGGTATAGCCATAGTCGTTATAGGCATATCCGGATACCGTATTCCATTGTTCTTTACCTTCACTATCAACTTTTATTACATAGACATCATAGTTTCCCTTACCAAAAGAACTGGTTGATCCAATAATCAAATAGCCCCCATCTTTGGTTTTAATAAGGGAACTGGCCTTGTCATAAGACTTTCCTCCAAATTGTTTGGTCCAAATTTCATTACCATTTTCGTAGTTTTTGGTCAAAAGTATGGCTGAGGCTTTTTTTGCCGATGGTATGGTCGTGACCTGTATTGAGGCATTTTTTAGGTTGATTTTAGGTTGATTTTAGGTTGAAATATGAGATTTGTTTTTTTTGTGAATCGAACATTTTTTAAGCGATTTGTGGTCAGTAGGATTTCTTTGACCCGATTAAAAATATCACGCTTTATCATCAATTTATAATCAGAGACTAAGAAGTCATCGGGTGTAAGTATTTCAACTTTTTGAGGCCTTTTGTAATTTTTTTGACTAATAAAAATAGCGTTGTCTTCTTTTGTTATTTCAAATGAAATATTCAACTCTTCATTTTGATATTGCCCAACAAATGCGTCTAGCTGGTGACCTTGCAATTCCACTTCAGGCAGTTTTGTATGGATTCGTGGCTCGTTTCCAGGTCTGTAAAGTGAAAATTTTACCATGCCCCTGTTTTGGGTAAAAACAATCTTGATACTTGGTAAAGGCTCAACGGCATAATAACTTGTTTTTTCTTTAATAAGCTTAAAGGGATTGTTATTGTCCACTTGATAATAAAGGACGCCTTCTTTTTCTATGATTCGAACGATTTTACCTTTACTAGTTTTATACAACCCTGGAAGTTGATTGGAATCAATAGCCTCGATTTTAGGTATTTGAGCTAAATAATCATCTTTCTTTTTCAAATTGGTGCTGGACACCATTTTGGAAGCGATCTTGTCAGCAATCGAACCGCTCCAGATTCGACTATTACTGCTCATAACAAACACGCTCAGCTTTTCTTCAGGAAACCGAATGGTTTGTGCGTGGTACGAACCCGTGCCTCCAGAATGGTGAACGGCTTTTCGATTGAGGCGATCGGTAAGTTCCAATCCAAATCCGTAAGTAGTAATCTCACTATTTGGAATTTCTTTTTGACTTTTTTGTAATAGTTCATTATTTGTTTGTTCTGCATTTTGAATGGCTTTCTCGAATATCAGCTGGTCTTCGAGGGTTGTGAACAAGAAACCGTCTCCGTATAGATTCGTAATCATAGGAAATTGTTGCCATATGCCATTGCCCCAATCGGAGTATGGTAGTACTTGATTGGGTATGACCGCCATATAATTTTTTAAAAACTGCGTATTTTTCATTCCTAGTTCTTCAAACAATTGTTTCGAATAATCGTGAAAAGATACCTCGGAAGCAACCGCTACGATCTCAGTCAATAAAGTATAATTTGTGTTGCTATATAAGTATTCTGAACCCGGAGGGAAGTTTAGGTCATTCTGTTTTTCTATCAGTTCGATTACATCATCGTTATCCAATCCTTCTTGCCGCCACCATGGGTTTTGTTGTAAACTCATTAAATCGGCATAATCCCTTATACCGCTTGAGTGATTTAGAAGATGTCTTATCTTAATTGAATCGGTAATATTGGGATATAGTTTTGGGAAGTATTTACGAATATCATCTTCAAGACTTAGCTTGTTTTTTAGACTTAGTTTTAAGATGCAGAGTGCCGTAAACTGTTTTGCCACTGAAGCCACGTTTGAACTTGAAGCTGAATTCGCTTGTACCTGATGTTGTAAATTCGCTAGCCCACGAACACCTGAATAGATGACCGTACCGTTTTTAACGACACCTATAAATAAGCCTGGATCTTTTTCTCCAATAATTTCCGTTAGTAGTTTTTCGATTTCTGGGGAAGTTACCGTCTGAGAACATAAGACTGAGGTAATAAAAAGGGATACTAAAAAGAATTTTGTTTTCATAATAATCAATTGAATTAGGGTGTAAAAATCCAATTATCATTACTGTTTTGCGCTTCAAATCTTGATTTGAGACCTATTTTGAAACTGATTTTTCAATATAGTCTTTTGGAGAAAGGCCTGTACCTTTTTTAAAAGCCCTGTTAAAGGTCGCTTTACTATTGAACCCTGAGTCTAAAGCAATACCCAATAGTGTTGAACTATCATGTTCTTTTGCTTTTATTTTGTCTTTGACTGCTTCAATTCGATAATGATTGATAAAATCATTAAAATTCATCTGAAAACCCTTATTCACCACTGAAGAGATAATTTTGGTCGTGGTCTGTAATTCGTTGGCGACATCTTGTAAAGTTAATCGATGATTCTCATAAAGGCGTTTTTGGGTAATCAAGTCCGCCAGTTTTACCTTCCAAACATCAATATCTTTTTCTATTGAAGTGTCTTGTACAATTCCCTTTGATTTTTCTTGCACAAAAACATTGATTTCCCCATTTTTTCGATCTGTAAAAAAAGCGGATTTAACAGCATTGGTGTAGCCATTTATAGAGATGTAATAAAATACCAAAGAGAATAAAATATAATGCCAAAATTGACTACCAAACTCTCCCCAATCAGGATTTAGGATAAAAAACAATAACCGCAGCACCAAAATCCCCAAAAATGCCACCATAAAGCTTCTTATCCATCTGAACAAAATTGTTTCTGCATAACTGACCGTGTCGAATATCAATTTCTTATAATTCGCATAGTAGCGTAGACTATGTATTAAATAGATACTCATTGATAGTAAACCGGCGATTTGGTACCATGTTGCCAAATCTTTGTCTCGACCATCTGCGTAAAAATAATATTCGCTTAGTATGAATTTATCGGTGATAAAAACGACCAGGGAATAAAGGGAATAAAGAATGAAGGGTGAAAAATGGACCCAATCTTTTTTGGTTAGTTGAAAGGTCGTGTTGAGTAGGCTCTGGGTGTAAAAATATACTACCGGGCCAATTAATAAAACCTGCATAAATGGAATGAAGAACAAGATTTCCCGAGTGATTTTTTGGCTATACCAATTCGCATACCCCAGCATATAGGGGGTAATGTACATGGCGGACAAGAACAATAACAAACTAAGCCATTTAATGGATTTTTTGCCGTGAACGATACCTTTGATCAGCAATAACAATGAAAAGATAATCAGATGAAAAAAGAAGATAAGTAATAGTGAACTTTTTTGTCCGAAACTAAAAGGAAAATCCATCAATTAATTAAGATTATGAGATTTTGATTGATGCTTTTAAAAGTATCATTTTTTTTGAACTTGTAAAATAGCTTAAGATTAAGGTCAAAACCAATATTTCACCTCTTTTATGGGGTTTGAAATTTTACCGTTTTTTAGCTAGACTATGGCAATACCTGACTTTTATCGAATGTTTTAGTACTGGTGCAAAATGAATTTTCCTTTTCGCGTTGGCATTACAAATACTGGTTTCATGAGAAATCTTTTAAGTCTAGCCATGTACTTTACAATCTTGTAGTGGCGCAGACGAAGCGCCTAAAGAAGGTGACATGATGGACGATTCTGTAGATGATGTAGAATCTACAGACCAAGGAAACGAATGTCCCGACTCAACCGGTTTTGTTTTTGATGAACAGAATGGTATTATCTCCATTGAATTTGAAGACAACGATTTTCCTGAAGGTTGGATACTGAAGAATGATGTTACCGACGTTTCAAGGAGTATATGCAATAGGAGGGCAATCCAGGTAATGGAATGGTAACTTTTCCGGTTAAGATTACCAATATCAGAACCGATAGATTTATTTGGAAGTCTTTTTATAGAAAGGGGAACAATGGAACGGAGCACAACGATTCTTGGTTGCGGTTTCCTGATGCTAATGATTTCTTTGGAATGAAGAACCATGGTAGTGTAGCTTATTCGAACGGTTCGGGCAAAGAACCAAACCCTAATTGAGCTTTAAAAGAGGGTTGGTTTAGAGTATATAGAAGCAGAGACCATAATGAATTCAAGTAGCAGTCCAAAACTTCTGACAATGATGCCCATGATGTCTATGTTAGCTTTGAAACCACAGGAATCTACTTAATGAAAATCTCCTCGCGCTCAGACTTTCATGTGATAGATAGAATATTACTGCACCAAGCAGATATTTCACTAAATGAGGCCATCGACCAGGCAGATAATTTTAGTTCTATAGTAACCTATAACTAAAGTATTTGATTTAAACTTAATAATAGGCGTTGGAATATCTATGCCAAAATAGCACTGCAAAAGGTTACCTTAAAACATTATTGCGACTTTCTTCGGGTAAGCAACAAGTTCGATGTAAGAAACTTGATTTTCACAGAACAAAAAAGGTGGAATATTTTGGAAATTTAAGTGTTGATTTTCAATTCACTAAAAAATATTCCACCTGAAATTTCTCCTTTCAAAGTTACCGAAATTTTTGTTCCATAGATGATTTTTGCCTTGAATTCATGCCCTTCTGGCAAAAAAAGCCTCCTTGCCAACGACAAAAAGCGTATCAGGTCGTGCAAGGCGAGCCTATCTGAGGTAATGACCAGTGCTGTCCTATAGGGCTACAAGACCTTCAAGGACTTTTACAATGATCATGTGGCACGGTAAATTACCGAATACTTTGCAAAATTGGTCGGCTCCAACCGTATTGTGGGGCTCAAAAAGGAAAGTTTCATACCCTTGGCCATATAACTGAATACCTACGGGTTGGCCAACTGTAAGGGGATCAGTTTCGTGGACACCACGCCCCTGCGTATCTTTGATGGGAAAAGCATAGGTCAGCACAAAGTTTTCAGGGAACTGGCGAAAAGGGGACAATTTTCCCTGATATGGTTCTACGGATTCAAGCTGCACATCATAACAAATGACGAAGTGGGCATTGCCGACTTTATGCTTATCACGGGCAATGTGGACAACAGAAAACCCCTGCACTTTAGGGCGTTCGTAAAGAAACTCTTCGGGGACAAGTGTTACATATCAAAGGACCTTTTTACCGAACTCTTCGCTAATGGGGTGCACTTGGTCACCAAGCCGAGAAAGAATATGAAAACAAAACTGTTGACAACTAAGGAAGACGCATATCACTTGAGAAAACGGTCAATCATCGAGACCATCTTCGACCAGCTCAAGAACATATGCCAAGTTGAACATTCAAGGCACGGGGGCGTTGCAAACTACTTCAACAATATCTTCTCAGCCCTAATAGCTTTTAATTTCAAGGACAGAAAGCCGTCACTCAAAGTGAACTTTGTCGACACCAAACAATTATATTTGGCCATCTAGTTATATCGAATTCGCGTTAGTTTAATGATTTACGTAATAATATTTCAGGTAGCTAACGAGTTAAGTTCAAATTTTCATATCATAGTTAGCAAATAGTACATTGCAGCCAGATATACTATGATTACTAAGATTTCAGGAAAGATAAGCTTCAAATTCCCCCATATTTTTTTTGTTTTTTTATTTTCCATTCTGAAAGGGTTTTAGGATTAATTCAAACATGGTGTGTTTTAAGCCATAGTTTGTGTTGCAAGGCTTAAGTTTATTAGAGGAGCTTCGTAAACACATAAAAAATTCAAAGCTTTGTTAAATAATTTGAAAGAATCCTTAATATTCCGACGGAGAAAATTTATAATGCCTAGTGCATTATAATAGATGGCCAATTCAGAGATTGGATGAAGTTTATGGTCATATCCCATAATTATCTTTTTTCTATTTTTTCTAGTTCTAAAAATATTCCTTAATTCCCTCTCAACCTGATCGAAGATATCTTCAGAAAGCCTTACAAAACCTAAATTGTTTTTTATAGTTGTAATGGTCGCGGTCTCTAGGGTAAGTTCATAGATAATAGCTGAAACAATCTCTTCTTTGGAATTTTGCGTGATGAAGAAATTGTCTTCTAAATTTTGTTTTGATATCACCATAGTTCTAATTCTTAATGTGTTGTTCAAATTGATATTCATACACAAAAGAACAACGATACCATTACAGAATTAAACGATATCTACTA
This sequence comes from Croceitalea sp. W27, assembly GCF_055693185.1. Classification (NCBI taxonomy): domain Bacteria; kingdom Pseudomonadati; phylum Bacteroidota; class Flavobacteriia; order Flavobacteriales; family Flavobacteriaceae; genus Croceitalea; species Croceitalea sp. W27. The sequence goes on along the minus strand of NZ_CM146327.1, from coordinate 866,660 downwards.
TACGGTTACTTTACCATATTATTTGGGAAAAACTTGATTTCACAAGAACTGAATTGTAAAAATTGTGTTTTCATAAAATGAGGGATAAAGGATGAAATCACAAGATTATTCACCCTGATGAAACGAGTTTGTGCCTATTTTCTGAGTATGAAAATATAGAACACACCCTTGTTCGTACCCTAAATGGGGCATATTACGAACATAGACTTTTATTGGTTTTTTAGCGCAATAAACATGTTTATCGCTAGTATATTCATAAGCTATTAAATGGAACCTGTTGTGTATTTTGATAATCGGGCATTAAAAAAAGATAGGACAGTTACAAGATGCTTTCCTACTTTGAAACCAATTGAACTCAAACCTCATAAAAATCTCATGAGACCCATTATTAAACGCTCCTAAACCTTGGGTGTTCAAATCATAAGAATATCCCAAAAACCAAGCTTCATTTATTTGAAAACCTGCTAAGGCACTTATTGAAGCCCCGAATCGGTAGGAAGCACCAAAAGCAAATCTCTCATGGTATAAGAAATTGGTGGAGATATCAGTAGAAATAGGACTGCCTGATACTATTCTTGTTAAAATAGCGGGTTTAAACCTCCAGTAGTGATTTAAGTTAAAGTCATAACCTGAGATAAAATAAAATGTACGTCTTTCTCCAGCTTGCAGTCGGTCAGCACTATTGAAAAATTCAGTTTCCAAAATATTGGGGATGGACATTCCTAAATACCACTGGTCTGAGAAATAATATATTCCAGCTCCAAGGTTTGGGGAAAAGCCATCTTCAATATTTTCCTCAAAATTAGGATCATTGGAATTAAAAATTTGTAATTCATTAAAATTTGCATTTAACAGATTAAACCCCGTTTTGATTCCAAATGCCAACTTATTTTTTCTTGAAACCTGAATTTTATATGAGGTATCTACATTGAATAATTGTTCATTAACCGGGCCAATTTTATCATTTACGAGACTTATTCCCAATCCTAAACCTGATGTCCCTATTGGCGTGTTGATATTTAGTGTTTGGGTTTGTGGAGCTCCATCCAAGTTTATCCATTGTGTTCGATTAAATGCAGTAATATTAAACATTTCTCTCACCCCAGCATATGCGGGATTTATAATGTTAGTATTGTACATATACTGGGTGTACATCGCATCTTGCTGTGAAATAACCTTATGAAACGGAAATAATATTGCCACTTTTAAAAAAAGGATGATTGCTATTTTCTTCATGTAGGATTTTTGTTTTACTGGTTTCAAGTTATTGCCCAAACTTTTTATTTATATAGTTTAACGTAAGTTCGACATAAGAAACCTGTCACTTATTTGGTTTTTCGCGATTTATAGACTTATGTCAGGTTGAGCAGTCGAAACCTCTTTAAATGTATATTTTTTCAAGCCTTCGACTGCCTGCCCGTCCGTCCGGCGGGCGCTCAGGGTGACAACTGTCTGTTTTTGTCAACATTTGTTCTCTTTTGGACCGATTGTTACGTCGAACTCACGTTAGTTTAGAATTATCTTGATAAATACAGGTATCCACTTTTAACCCCAGTTTCTCCATTTGTATACTCATAATTCAGTATATAGAAATAAACACCTGTGGGTAATCCGTCTTTCACATTTATAGTAGCGCTACTTTGCGATATTCCTCTGAAAAAATTATCGTTTGATGTATAGTTTTTGGTTTCATATACTTTTTTACCCCATCTATTATAAATACGAAGATTGTTTTCCGTATTTTCTAATCCGGTAATCATTAATACATCGTTTACACCATCTCCATTTGGAGAAAATCCATTGTAGACAATTATCTCTTCATCTTCTTCAATGTCAGGAGTATCCACACCATCGCCGTCATCGTCAGGGTCGAGATAATCTGGGACGCCATCATTATCCGTATCGTCGTTCGATGGGTCTCCGTCTCCGTTGGTGTCCTCATCTGCCGTGTCCACGCCATCGCCGTCATCGTCAGGGTCGAGATAATCAGGTACGCCGTCATTATCCGTATCGTCGTTCGATGGGTCTCCGTCTCCGTTGGTGTCCTCATCCGCGGTATCCACGCCATCGCCGTCATCGTCAGGGTCGAGATAATCTGGGACGCCATCATTATCCGTATCGTCGTTCGATGGGTCTCCGTCTCCGTTGGTGTCCTCATCTGCCGTGTCCACGCCATCGCCGTCATCGTCAGGGTCGAGATAATCAGGTACGCCGTCATTATCCGTATCGTCGTTCGATGGGTCTCCGTCTCCGTTGGTGTCCTCATCCGCAGTATCCACGCCATCGCCGTCATCGTCAGGGTCGAGATAATCAGGGACGCCGTCATTGTCCGTATCGTCGTTCGATGGGTCTCCGTCTCCGTTGGTGTCCTCATCCGCAGTATCCACGCCATCGCCGTCATCGTCAGGGTCGAGATAATCAGGGATACCATCATTATCCGTATCGTCGTTCGATGGGTCTCCGTCTCCGTTGGTGTCCTCATCTGCCGTGTCCACGCCATCGCCGTCATCGTCAGGGTCGAGATAATCAGGGATGCCGTCATTGTCCGTATCGTCGTTCGATGGGTCTCCGTCTCCGTTGGTGTCCTCATCTGCCGTGTCCACGCCATCGCCGTCATCGTCAGGGTCGAGATAATCAGGGATGCCGTCATTGTCCGTATCGTCGTTCGATGGGTCTCCGTCTCCGTTGGTGTCCTCATCCGCGGTATCCACGCCATCGCCGTCATCGTCAGGGTCGAGATAATCAGGTATGCCGTCATTATCCGTATCGTCGTTCGATGGGTCTCCGTCTCCGTTGGTGTCCTCATCTGCCGTGTCCACGCCATCGCCGTCATCGTCAGGGTCGAGATAATCAGGGATGCCGTCATTGTCCGTATCGTCGTTCGATGGGTCTCCGTCTCCGTTGGTGTCCTCATCTGCCGTGTCCACGCCATCGCCGTCATCGTCAGGGTCGAGATAATCAGGGATGCCGTCATTGTCCGTATCGTCGTTCGATGGGTCTCCGTCTCCGTTGGTGTCCTCATCCGCGGTATCCACGCCATCGCCGTCATCGTCAGGGTCGAGATAATCAGGTATGCCGTCATTATCCGTATCGTCGTTCGATGGGTCTCCGTCTCCGTCCAAATCTTCATCATCATTGGTAACACCATCACCATCAGAATCAGAATCAAAAGAGGTGAAAATCACGGTAACAGGACTACCATTGGTTACAGGCTCTTGTGGGGTATTAAAATCGCTATCAATGTCTATGGTAGCAGTGACTATAGCAGTTCCTGAGATTAGACTTGTAAGTACCACGGTTGCCGCACCATCTGTATTTGTTAGGGCTGTCGTGGAATTAAAAACACCAAGATTACTATTGAATGTTACCGAAATACCTGGCATGGAAATATTGTTTCCATTGCTATCCCTTAACTGAACGGTTAAGGTCGCCCTTTCTATTCCGTTTGCTTGTCGCATGGTGTCAATACCGCTCAATAAAGATCCGTTTATTCCGGTATCGATTCCTTGTGTAACGAACTCCACTTGTGCATCATCAGCTATAGGGCTTCCACCGAGTGTCCCGGTGATGGTCACGGTCTCCGCAACGATGTTGGTCGCCGTTGCCGTATAGGTACCGTCATTGTTATCGGTCACCGCACTGATGATCGCACTACCCGTTGATGAGAGTACGACGGTGCCACCGCTCGATGTCAATGGGTTGCCGTTGGCGTCTGCGAGCTGTACGGTGATGGTACTGGTCGCTATACCGTCGGCCGTTACGGGACTGGTAGCCGTAATCGTGGTGTTTGGGTTCATTGGGTCAGCGCTATCCGCGGTAAAGGTGATATTGGCATCGTCCGTGATGTCGGTACCGTCGAGTGTCCCGGTGATGGTCACGGTCTCCGCAACGATGTTGGTCGCCGTTGCCGTATAGGTACCGTCATTGTTATCGGTCACCGCACTGATGATCGCACTACCCGTTGATGAGAGCACGACGGTGCCACCGCTCGATGTCAATGGGTTTGCATAGGCATCTGCGAGCTGTACGGTGATGGTACTGGTCGCTATGCCGTCCGCCGTTACGGGACTGGTAGCCGTAATCGTGGTGTCGCTGTTGGTGGGGTCGGCAGCACCCGCGGTAAAGGTGATGATCGCATCGTTGGCAATGTTTACGCCGTCGAGTGTCCCGGTGATGGTCACGGTCTCCGCGACGATGTTGGTCGCCGTTGCGGTATAGGTACCGTCATTGTTATCGGTCACCGCACTGATGATCGCACTACCCGTTGATGAGAGCACGACGGTGCCACCGCTCGATGTCAATGGGTTGCCGTTGGCGTCTGCGAGCTGTACGGTGATGGTACTGGTCGCTATGCCGTCCGCCGTTACGGGACTGGTAGCCGTAATCGTGGTGTCGCTGTTGGTGGGGTCGGCAGTACCCGCGGTAAAGGTGATATCGGCATCGTCCGTGATGTCGGTACCGTCGAGTGTCCCGGTGATGGTCACGGTCTCCGCGACGATGTTGGTCGCCGTTGCGGTATAGGTACCGTCATTGTTGTCGGTCACCGCACTGATGATCGCGCTTCCCGTTGATGAGAGTACGACGGTGCCACCGCTCGATGTCAATGGGTTGCCGTTGGCGTCTGCGAGCTGTACGGTGATGGTACTGGTCGCTATGCCGTCCGCCGTTACGGGACTGGTGGCCGTAATCGTGGTGTCGCTGTTGGTGGGGTCGGCAGTACCCGCGGTAAAGGTGATATCGGCATCGTCCGTGATGTCGGTACCGTCGAGTGTCCCGGTGATGGTCACGGTCTCCGCGACGATGTTGGTCGCCGTTGCCGTATAGGTACCGTCATTGTTATCGGTCACCGCACTGATGATCGCGCTTCCCGTTGATGAGAGTACGACGGTGCCACCGCTCGATGTCAATGGGTTTGCATAGGCATCTGCGAGCTGTACGGTGATGGTACTGGTCGCTATACCGTCGGCCGTTACGGGACTGGTGGCCGTAATCGTGGTGTCGCTGTTGGTGGGGTCGGCAGTACCCGCGGTAAAGGTGATATCGGCATCGTCCGTGATGTCGGTACCGTCGAGTGTCCCGGTGATGGTCACGGTCTCCGCGACGATGTTGGTCGCCGTTGCGGTATAGGTACCGTCATTGTTATCGGTCACCGCACTGATGATCGCACTTCCAGTTGATGAGAGTACGACGGTGCCACCGCTCGATGTCAATGGGTTGCCGTTGGCGTCTGCGAGCTGGACGGTGATGGTACTGGTCGCTATGCCGTCGGCCGTTACGGGACCGGTGGCCGTAATCGTGGTGTTTGGGTTCATTGGGTCAGCGCTATCCGCGGTAAAGGTGATATCGGCATCGTTGGCAATGTTTACGCCGTCGAGTGTCCCGGTGATGGTCACGGTCTCCGCGACGATGTTGGTCGCCGTTGCCGTATAGGTACCGTCATTGTTGTCGGTCACCGCACTGATGATCGCGCTTCCCGTTGATGAGAGTACGACGGTGCCACCGCTCGATGTCAATGGGTTTGCATAGGCATCTGCGAGCTGTACGGTGATGGTACTGGTCGCTATGCCGTCGGCCGTTACGGGACTGGTGGCTGTAATTGTGGTGTCGCTGTTGGTGGGGTCGGCAGCACCGGCGGTAAAGGTGATGATCGCACCGTTGGCAATGTTTACGCCGTCGAGTGTTCCGGTGATGGTCACGGTCTCCGCGACGATATTGGTCGCCGTTGCGGTATAGGTACCGTCATTGTTGTCGGTCACCGCACTGATGATCGCGCTTCCCGTTGATGAGAGCACGACGGTGCCACCGCTCGATGTCAATGGGTTTGCATAGGCATCTGCGAGCTGTACGGTGATGGTACTGGTCGCTATGCCGTCGGCCGTTACGGGACTGGTCGCCGTAATCGTGGTGTTTGGGTTCGTTGGGTCAGGGACACCGGGAACAAAATTCACTTCAGCAGGGCTTCCATTAACAACGGCAACTTCAGGTGTTGTTCCGCCATCATTATCATCATCTATTGTAGCGGTTACATTCACTGTTTCTGCGACCGTATTCGTAATTGTGATAATTGCTTGACCATTTATATCGGTCAAGGCCGTATTACTAGAAAGTACTGCGTTGCCAGTAACCTGAAAAGTGACTTGCACTCCACTAATCGGAAGGTTGTTTCCTACAGCATTTCTAAGTTGTACTGTAATAGCCTCAGTATCTAAACCATTGGCAATTGCACTTTCATCGTTAGAACGTATAAAAGAACCTGTTGTATGAACAGAAATGACATCATCATCGCGTATGATAGCATTGGCCGTATTGATATCAATACTTCCTATGGATACATTCGAAATGGTAGCGATTACAGTCTCGTTACCTTCAATCAAAAGATCTTCAATCACAGGTATAGAAATACTTGCTCCTATACCACCACCAAATGCCCCTGCAGAAGCTATAGAAAATGAAGTGGGTCCGGTATTGTAATCCGTTCCTTCAGTCGCTGTTCCTGAAAAGCTGATATCTCCGGTAATAGGGCTTCCGGAATCATTGGAAAGCCCTCCCCTTATACTTACATTAAAGCCTACGTTCGTTGTAACACCAATATTTCTTTCAATACCGTCAGTAAGTTTGTATATATAAAATTCTGGAATATCATCATTACTAATCGTATAGGTATGGGTATCTATAAAAGTACCATCGGCAACTTCTTTTAATACAAGAGCCCCTGAAGGATTGGATAGCGTGATGTTGATCGTTTCATCATTTTCTATGAACAAATCTGGTAAAATGGAGAAATTAATAGGGGTCACGCCATCTGCCAGGGCCAAACTACCCATCGAAATTGGATTTGTTGCGGTATATACCCCAGCCGGAATAATTACCGAAATTGTTTGTGGTAATGTTCCAGTTACGCCTCCTAATGTGTAATCAGTACCGATAGTCGCAGTTCCTGCATTATTGACCAAAATATCTATTGCAGTATCTACCGGTAAAGTACCTTCAATCAATAAATTTGGCAAATTTCCCCCGTCATCTTCAAGATCACTGGCTGTCGCCAATTCGAATTCAATGCCTACTTCTATTTTGAAGGCCAAGGTAAAAAAGGTGGCATCACCAAGGGCCACACCCGTTATTTCACCCGTACTTGACAATCTGCCCAGTTCTATGGCGCCAGAACTAAAATCACCTGTGGTGCTGGACAATAACACATAATCATCACCATATCCGTCAAATTTTAGGTTTGCATTGGTGACATTGCCCGTATTTGCTACTTTCCATTCTCTAGACACCCTATCACGGTATCTAGAAATATCCATTTCGGTAGTTTGTAAGGTCGCTGTAGCCCCATTATTACCTATAACTAGAAACTGCCCGTCCAGTAACGAAGTGTGGGAACCATTTGTATCGGTAAAATTGGTATCAGTTGAAAGGGTTACGATGCTTCCTTCATTTATTGATTTTGAAATTTGTTGGTCCAAAGCTTGGGCAGTTTCATTACCAATACCAAAAACATCATGCCAATCTGCTATGCCGTCATCTGCAATACCACCATTGGTGCCATCATCCAAATCAAATATTGATGCTCCTGAAGCGTTTAGGTAGTCGTTTACCGAACCGTCTAAGGTTATACCGTATTTTAAGGCCAAATAAGATTCTATTCGTTGCCTAGCCGTGCTTGAAATTGCGTCAATATCATCATTGTACACAATAATCTCTGAAATGGTGCCAGCGTAATTTTGCCCATTGCTTTCAATAGAGAAACCACCAATAGTGAAAGGTCCTGAGGATGTGCTTTTCAGGGAACCCTCATCAATCTCATTTGCGGTAATTTGAGAAAGTGTTATAGGCTCCTCTCCTGATTTTTTGCCTTGTATATAGATTGATTGATCTGATTCAAAATCTATAATACCAGACGTAATAAAAGGGTTGCTCCCAGGGGCGAATGGATCAGAAATCGCTGGAGTAGGTACTGTATTGCGTTTTCCGCCAAAATCAGTTGGGGTCTCTAAAGTAGTTGATAACCTGCCTTGAATCAATGAATATCGGGTTTCACTTTTTGTGCCAAAACCAAGCATTGTTCTAGATACTGTCGACCTTGGACTGGAAACAACAATAAGCGATAACCCCTCTTTATTGGCATAGATATAATCATCACCCAAAGTAAGGGTGTTTTGGCCGGTATTGGTAAAACGCATGACTGGGTTAAAGTTGACGTTTTGCGTGGCATCATCCCGATAAAGGGTTCCATTTGATGTAGGGTCGACACTTGTGGCGTCATTGGTGCGTACCCCAGAAAAATCTTTCCAAGACTGTGCCAATTCGCCATCTGAAGCCAAGACAGTACCCGTTTTGGTATCATTACGATCTGTAAAAACCCCATCATCAGCCTTTAGCCATAATGAAAGGCTATTAAAAACGCCGCCCGGAGCGACCCCACCTGAAATAAAGGTTACCTGTGCCGGGCTGCCATTTACAACAGCTATTTCTGGGGTGGCTAAAATATTATCGTGGTTGACCGTGGCCGTAATGTCAACGGTTTCTTGAACCGTGTTACTAATGGCTATAGAAGCAATGCCCTGCGCATTGGTAACGACTGTAGCAGGACCCGAGATGACGGCACTGCCCGAAACGCTAAAAGTGACCGAAATACCCGTGGTATTCAAATTAGTACCCGAATCATCTCTTAACTGTACTTGAACCACTTGGGTGTCGCCACCTTCTATACGGGCAAACTCACCTAAAGGATAGATAAAAGATCCATTGGTACCGGTACCTATACTACTAAAATTAATACCGATACCGCTATTGTAAGGTACAATGCTACCTGAATTCACTACCTGGGCCGCCGTACCATTAACAAAGGCACTATCCGTAAAGGAAAACTGCAAATTGTTTACATCATGGATGTCTTTATGGTCGAGGGCCATGCCCGTGAAATTTAAGGTGGCCTGAGTATCGTTATTCGATAAGGTGATCTGCGGTATTAAGCCCGTGGGTAGATTGGGCATGATGACTTCGGCACCAATATCCAATATATCATCATTATCGGTATCTTGAAAGGTATTTCCGTCAAGAATGATGACCATAGGCGAACTATCATTCACGAGGGTGCCGTTATCAGAGGTAATATCTTCATTGTAATTATCCAATTCCAATTCATATCGATCAACCTCCTTGGCAAAAAAATCAAGAATAAATAGGGCATCACCATTTTTGCTTAAATCAATTCTTCTAGAGCCAGGCGAATTTTGAGAGATATCCAAATTTAAAAGGTTATCGTATGTTGCTGAAGAAAGTTGATAGGGCGCGACTAGATCATAGGTAATCACCTCATTTATTATATTTCCAAAAAAATCCGTTGAAGTAACAGGAACAAAAAGCTGGGTGCCAGTTGTATTGAACTTGATGCCTCGTGGAGTAAAATTGTTCGGTATTGACATGCTTTGAACAAATACCCCGCTGCCAACATCATATGGTAAGGTGAGATTATATTCTGCAATACCTTTACCGGTACCTAAGTCACCAAATAAAAATAATTTTAAACCATCTTGACTAAAGGCAAGGTCTATCAAAGAAGAAATTTCAACAAAATCGGTGGTACTTAATAGTGCCCCAATGGTGTTGATATCGAACGGAGTACTCAAGGGATATGCCCTTACAAAATCAAGGGTATTCGTAGAATAAGAAACAAATAAGATAGTACCATCGGCACTGAATTCAAATTCTGTATGGTTGTCGCCCACATCTATAGCACCGGCGAAATTTGCCAATGAAACTGCATAGGGCGTGGCCAAGTCATATTGAGAAATGTCGGTAAAGCCATTCCTAATAAAAAAAAGGCGTAAACCATCGTTACTAAAGTTAAAACCAAATGTATTAGATGCGATAGGATAACTGTTGGTATAGGTAGCTTGATCTATATTAATGGCATCTTGCCCGCTGTAGATAAGGGTTCCTGATTGTGCACTATTTTGCCAAAAATTACAGGTACATAGTACTAAAAGAAGTAACAATCTTAGGTTTTGGGTTTTCATTGGGTAAAAAATTATCATATTTAGAACAAAGCTAGTTGGTGAACCATGTCTCAAGAAAAGCATATATATTATTTGGAAGAGCGTTATTATTATTTGGTTGAAATGTCCCATGTTTTGAAAAAGACCATTTTCAAAATAAACTGACTTTGAAATTGGTCAAACAGGAATGGCCATTCTATTTTGAGTGATATTTTTGACTTAAGCAAAGCGGCAACTACCTTCACTTTATCAAGCCTTTATTTCCATTGGATTATTTGAACATGAGCATATCCATACCCTATTTCATATCATGCGAGATTTTTACCTAGCCATACGGATTTATTGGTTGCAACAAAGTGTTCTTTGCATCCTAGGCGCTAAGTCTGATTTTCGGGTTTTGGATGCAGTATTATGGTATAAGATTAATTGTTCTTTCTACTATTTGTGTACTTTCTTCAACAATAGAAGAATCAAAATCTTTAATCAGGTATATAAGAATTGCAAGAATATACAGAATCCCCAATACCATAGATGACTTAGGGATGCCCCTCTTGGTTTTAATCATTTTCATTGTTTTTTTAATTAATATCAGTTTCGATTTAAATATTTGACATCCCTTAAGACCAAGACCGTGCCACTTAACATTTATTTAACATTTTAAAATTTAAATACTGATTATCAAATACTTAATAAATGAAAATAAATACGAAGACTCTAAAAAATATAAAAAACCCTAGTGCTCGTTGTTTATATGACCGAAAGATTTATGTAGTTTTTGGATGTTTTTATAAAGAAGCTCCCAAATAATAAATGTGTTGAACCAGATAATAAGCACTTGCTTTAAATAAGGTATTCCTGAAATATTTTTGTCGCTAAATTGCCACAATGGCCCATTTTAGTATACCATGAGGAATACAAAAACTACTGCAGATAAGACACTCTCCATTCAAGAGGTATTTTTATCGGAAAAGAACCGAAAAGAACTATTGCAAGTTATTTTTGAGACAATTCAACCCATTTTTCCTTTTGACCTTCCTGGGCTCTTTATTATTGATCAAATAAACAATGAGCACTATGAGTTGTTAAATGTTTTAGATACTTACAAGGGTATAGCCCACAAAAAAATATGCGAGAAAACATGCTCTCTACAAAGATTCGAACATAAAGGCACAGCTGTTGATTTTTTATCGCGCGGCGAATTTCCAAAACTAGGTTACATTAATAAAAGTGGGGCAACATGGCCGCACCCACAAGCCCAAGTATTGTATAAATTGGGTATTCAACAGGTAATAGGTATTGGCCTGCGCAACGAAGATACCACATTTGGCGTGCTCTGTTTTTCGAGTAAAAAACCAGACTTGTATTCTGATAAAGACTTTGCCCTAATGAAAGTCATTTCAAAACAACTGTGCAGTATATTAATACATATGGTCAAGAATGAAGAAGTTCTGCGACAACAAAGACAGACTGAACACTTGTTAAAAATAAGTGAAGCGGTGGCCAATATTGAAAGTGGTCCTAGGCTGGTAGATTCTATATTTAATATGGTTAATCGTTTTTTTCCTTTTGATGATGCCGGTTTATTCGCATTAGATTTACCAAACAAAAGGGAACGCGACTTAATCATTGATTATGATTATAACACAGCGACCTTAACCGATATTCAAAATTCTGGCCATGTTGGATGGTTGCCACTAAGTGAAATTACGATCTTCCTTGCAGAGAAGGTTGATGTGATTTCAACGGTAGAAGAGCTTTTTACTAGGTTTGAACATGCACATTTTGAGGTTTTACAAAAACAGGGGTATCGAGAAATTATTTCGGGACCCCTAAAAAATGGAAACAATCTTATTGGTATGTTATGCTTTTGGACCAAAAAACAAAGTGGTTTTAGTCGAGAAAGTATTCCTTTTTTTAAATCCATTTCTAATCTTATTGGGCCTGCATTGGGCGGTGTTTTAGCTCAGGAAGAAATCTTACGCCTTAATAATGAACTGCGCTTAGAACGTGATTATTTGATCGAAGAGGCAAAAGTAGTGCACAACTTTGAAGATATTATTGGTAACAGTCCTTTGATTTCGGAAGTGTTTGAAAAAATAAATATTGTAGCAAATACGGATGTTACCATCTTGGTCGATGGTGAAACTGGTACGGGTAAGGAACTGGTGGCACGCGCCATACATAATAGGTCACTTCGAAAAGATAAACCTATTATCAAAATTAATTGTGCGACGCTTCCAAAAGAGTTAATAGAGTCAGAACTTTTTGGGCATGAAAAAGGAAGTTTCACAGGGGCGAACGACCGTAGAATAGGCAAGTTTGAATTAGCCGATAAGGGTACTCTTTTTTTGGATGAAATCGGTGAGCTTCCCGTTGAACTCCAAGCCAAATTGCTAAGGGCTATTCAAGAAAAAGAGATTGAACCCTTAGGTGGTTCAAAAGTCATAAAAGTCGATGTAAGAATTATAGCGGCCACCAATCGCAATTTATTGAAAGAAATTGACAAAGGCCATTTTCGGTCTGACCTATTCTATAGGCTGAATGTATTTCCTATAAAGGTCCCGGCGCTTCGTGAGCGACAAGAAGACATTCCACTTTTAGCAGCTCACTTTGCAAATAATATGTGTTCAAAATTGAAAGTTCCATTTCACGGAATAAAAGAAAGTGCCCTGTTGGAACTTATGACCTATGATTGGCCCGGAAATATTCGGGAACTCCAAAACTTGATAGAACGCTCCTGTATATTGAGACTAAGTAATCGTTCGGATAAAAACTCAAAGTTAACACCTCGTATATTCGATGCCATGGAAGGCAACATCGCCCCAATACAGATGAAGAAAAAAAAGCAGGTCAGTCTAAAGATACTTCGAGAAAATGAGGAGAAGGAAAAAATATCACATGCCTTAGAACTTACAAATTGGCGCATAAGAGGAGAAAAAGGGGCCGCTAAAGTTTTGAAAATGAAACCAACGACCCTTGAATATCGAATGAAGAAATATGGCCTTGCCTGAAAAACGAACATCGATATGTTGCCCAATAAAGCGGGCTTTTCAATATCAATGCTATGAAACTACGCCCATTTCAAAAAAATTACTCTTTAAAAAGATAATCTTGATTTCTTAATACGATCGTGCGTTCCCCCTCTCTACTTTTTATCTCCAATTTGGCATCAATCCGCATGTAACATATCTTTAATCAACATTAATCCTATTCCCTTACCATTTTCGCCATTTGTACCTCTAGAACTAACATTTGAATGCCCTTCGAATAAGGAATTCAATTTCTTTCTCGGGATGCCCAATCCATTATCTTTTACGGTCAATTCTATTATTCGAACATCTTTGCGGACTATACGCAGAAATATTTTTCCGTCCCTTTCTAGAATATTTTAAGATATTGTTTGTCAGATTATTGACAGCTAATAGTAACATTAAGCTGTTTAAAGCGATTTTTGAGTCTCCCTGGATATATTGCTTTTACTGCTATTTGTCAAACTAGCCAATGTCGTGTGGTTATTTTCTACTATTTCCAGCTCCTATTATGATATTTTATTATCTAGTCAAGACCTTAGCTTGTTGTCGACCTGACTGCTGGCAAGTACCTTTTCTTTTTGAAAAAAACTCAAACTGACGGTTTGTTGATATCCGATTATCAAAATGTACAGCGGGTTAAATGACAAACCTTATGTCTAACCCATTTTAAATAACAAGCTTGATCCGCACCGATTGTCAAGATTTTAAAGAAGAGGGTCAGGCTATTGAAAAGACGCTTATGTTTTGTAATTGCCCTAAGCGAGGGAGTAAAATCAAACTATCTGATTTTTTAGTTTTTTTATTTCGACTTTATACGAAAAACACAAAAATTCATAAAATCCCCAAAAAAATTCAAAGTTTAAAAAGTCACTTCTAAATAACACTATTTATTGTAAACACCTGTTTATCAAGCAGTTAATTTTTTATTATTTCAAGATATAACTGTGGCATGGTATTAGGATAATAGGGTCAAACGGATAAGCAGTAACAATCATACACTTTTTAAAAACCGTATAAATAAACCAAGCCCAATAATAAATAAATAAAAATCTAAAGATGACACTATTTCAAATAAAAATGTATAAAGAGTTGGAAAGACTCTTTGAAGACATTACGACCAAAGACTATTTATTAGAGTTTGAAAAAGAACTTTTGATTGACATCATAAAGTGGTGTTATATAAGCACAGATGTTCAAATTAAAAGAAAAAATAAAAAAATTTCGATGAACATCATTGCTGATGTTAAGGAATATAAGAATAGTAAAGCTAATTTTGATTTGTCGACAATACCTTTTAAAATAAAATATGATAATCTCAATAAATTCATGAATTCTTGTTTAATATGTAATTCTCAAAGCTCTGCGTTCTATAGAAAGTGCTTAGAGCGTTATTATTATAAAATGGCTTTGACTACTATCGATGAAAGCGTATTAAGCAACTAGAACAATGCAAAGTTTTATCGTGTTCAATAAAGAAAAGTGTTCTATTTTTAGTGTTCTCAGTGTTTAGTTGAATGGAGAGAAACCCCAAATATGGCCTTGTGGCTTTTTGGGGTTTTTTGAACTTCTGATTTAGATAGCTTTTAGTTTTTCAAACCAAATAAATTACGATTCATGACGATTTTGTTTAAAAAAAACAATTGTATACGCCTATATTTTAAAAATAAAAAAAAAGGTTCAAATGTTTGACCCAAAAAAGAAGTATTGTTCTGGTAGTGGCGTATGTTTTAAAAATAATAACAGGCTTTTTATAGGCATTTTGTGCTTGTTCTTAGTTCAAATAAATTTTGCCCAAACCATCGTTTCTGGAAAAATAGTTGACATCAATAACGAACCATTACCATTTGTACATCTGCGCATAGAAAATACAAGTATAGGGACAATATCCAATGATTTGGGCCTTTTTGCCATCGTATCCAATTCGGCCAATAAAAATGTAACCATAGTTGCTTCAAGCCTAGGTTACAAGACCAAAGTTGTAACCTTAAATGCGGGATATCACATTCTTTCAATGAGCCAAGACATCATCGAATTGGTAGGGGTCACCTAGGGCCTAAAGATTATGGAAAAGAACTGATACAGAAAGCCATAAATGCCATTCCGAAGAACTATCCGGCGAAAAAAGAAAGGCACAGGGGCTTTTTCAGGGAAACCACCAGCTGGGAAAATCAAGAAACTCCTATTTATATTGCAGAGGCTGTCATTGAATCAAACAAAAATACTTATGCCAAAACCTACATGTCAGGAGATGTAAAACTGGTTGAGTTTCGTAAATATGAAAGCGAACAATTAGATTCGTTAACAGCACGTATTTATGCCGGAAGCCATCATATCCACAGATTTGATATTGTTGCCAGAAGAGCTGCTTTTTTAGGTAATCCCAATGGGTACAAGTATAAAATCAAAGATACTTTACGACAATATGGAAAAGATGTCTATAAGATTTCTTTTGAAAAGAAGAATAAAATATCAGGACACGTTTATATTATAGATTCTTCCTTTGCTATTTTGAAAGTAGATTTGAAAAAATACTCTTTCTTTAAACCAGCTATACACAATCGTCAATTTTTGAGTTATACGGTTGAGTACGAGTCGGACACGGCTAACATATGGAGATTTAAACGCTCACAGTACAAAACCGCTTTTAAGAAAAAGGGAAGGATACTAAACTTGGCCAGTGAATATGTCACTACTGAAGTTCAAAGTACTGAGGTCGGTATTCCGTACCGTGAAAAACTGGCATTCAGGGATGTTATTTTACAAGAATCAAAAGAATACAACACAAACTTTTGGAACAGCTATAACATCATTTTGCCAAATGAAGGTTCAGAGGCTTTATTCAAGTCTATTGACTATTCGAAAAAAGATGCGTACGGAAAACCGTTTACCAATAAAATAGATTTTTTTAGTCGCCTAAAACAAGAAATCGCTGTTACCTGGACATCTATAAACACTCGTCAATATGAATTTAATTATAACAATTCAATTTTAGATATTGAACAAAATGGTACGGCCACAAAAAACAACTCATGGGGTCTGGCATATTCGCTCTTATATCAAATTAAACCTAATTTTCTAATTGGTTATGGTGGCGATACCAAAATTTCTAAAACCGGAATCAGATCACATGACCTCATCATATCGGGCGAGTTCAATCTTAATCAGAACAAGCTACCAATTTTTATTTCTACTCGTTTGAATTTCGGTTATCAAGAAATAGATTATTTTATTCGAGGTTACCGTAGTGAAGAAGATTTTAAAATCAAAGGCAAATCGTTCAATAGTGATAAAACAAATGTATTTCTTTCTCAACAGGGTATTAGAATAAAGCCGAGTATATCTTTAAGTATAGAAAGTAATCGCAATTTAAGCTATTTTATAACTGTAGGTTATAATTTTCAATTAAATAAAAGAGTGGGACTCTTGTTTCAAGAAAATAACAATTTTCTTCTTTTTCGAAAAAGATCTTTTCTTGAAAACGGTCAAGAAAACCTTCTTATCCAATATGGTCAAGATAATTTGTTGGAAAATGTAATCACTATAGGCACAGGTATTTCTTTTTAGATTTTCACATGTTTTCTATTTGATAATTCTAAATCTACCCGTAGTAACCGATAGCATTTTGATGGAAATTGGTCAATTCGAGTGGTTTTTCTGAATTGAATTCAGAAAAAATGTATCGAGAATCAAAATTTTAGAACCAAAAACCCCGTTCGCGACCTGCTTGCCGGCAGGCAGGTACTTCTTCTTTTTTAAAAAACTCGAACTAATGGTTTTTTGATGTCCGATTATCAAAATGTACTACGGTTTAAATCAAACCATACTTTTTCATTCTATATTCTAATGTGGTGGGCTTTACACGGAGTATTTTTGCTGCTCCCCGCTCACCACGTATACGCCAATTGGTTCGCTCAAGTACTTGTAGTATTTTTTCCCTTTCACTTTGATTACGCCGTTCTTTTATTGATATCTGTGCAAAAGTTCTATGATCTACCCTATGCTGAAAAAAAATGGAATTATCCTCACCCATTGATTTGATCAAAGTGTTCTCTGTATCAAGGTCAATGTCATCAAAACTACCAATAAGACAAGCTCGTTCAACCACATTTTGTAGCTCACGTATGTTACCGGACCAATACCAGTTTTTCAGTTTTTCCATTGTATTTTCTTTAATTTCCAAATGGGGAAGATCATGCTTTATGCAGAATTTTTCAATGAAGTGTGTCACCAATAAGGGGATGTCGTTACTGCGCTCCCTAAGTGGGGGCAATGAAATTGGAAAAATATTCAGGCGATAAAAAAGATCTAAACGAAACCTCCCATTTTTAACTTCCTTTTTCAAGTCTTTATTTGTAGCCGCGATGATTCTTGTGTCTAATTTAATAGGTGAGTTGCCGCCGACCCTTTCAATTTCTTGTTCTTGTAGGGCTCGGAGTAATTTGGGCTGTAAGCTTAATGGTATTTCACCTATTTCATCTAGAAAAATCGTGCCATTATTGGCCAATTCAAACTTACCTATTTTTCGTTCTGTTGCACCAGTAAAACTTCCTTTTTCATGCCCAAAGAGTTCTGATTCAAAAAGTTCGTGGGGCAATGTGGCGCAATTTACATTGACCAATCTTTTATCTTTTCTTTCTGATTTTTCGTGAATTGCCCTGGCAATAAGTTCTTTTCCTGTACCCGATTCGCCTAAAATCAAAACAGTAACATTGGTCTGGGCCACTACCTCTATATTTCTGAATACGTCACTCATTTTAGAGTCGTTTCCAATGATTTTAGTAGACATAGAAGTTTCTCCTATATTTTTAACTTCGACTTCTTTTTGATGCATGGTGTTGTGTTTTAGGGCATTTGAAATTTTCTCTGTCGCTACTAAATCGGCAATTCTAAGTGCTGTAGGATCTGATATTTTCTTCAAGAGACGCAAATCACTATTATTATAAAACGCTTTTCTTCTAATTCCTAAAATGAGCATGCCTATCACTTCTGTATGGGTTTCGACGGGAACACAAGCAAATTCCCTCAATCCAACTAATTTCGTAGTTCGAAGAACATTTTTTTGGATATTTGATTTTGTGCCATCGGTCATGGCAATAATACCCGCTTTTTTCTCAAACCCGTCTTTATATAATTTTAACCAAATCCAACCATTGTTATCTTTGGTGTTTTGTGATATGGAAATAATCTCGTCATTGGTTTTCTCCTCTGATTTGGTCTTTGCCCAACCATAAACATTTTTATCGAACAAGGTTATGCTCATGTCATCGTATAACAATACACTTTTGATTTGTTCGGCTAGTGTTATAAAAAGATCTTCTTGGTTTTTTATTTCGAAAATAGCGTTTTTTATAGCTGAGATTTTATCATTCATATGTCGCTCTTCGAGGTATAGATCTCTATACAAAAGGTTGCCGAGTGCAACCGACAAATTGTAACATATAGATTTGAAAATCAAGCTTTCAGAGCCTTCATAAGCATCATAAGATTTGCTCCAAAGGCAAAGCATGCCAATTGGTTTATTACGATCAAGTAATGGTCTTGCTAAAAAAGAACGGTACCCCTCTTTATTCATATGTTTAAAATGGGGGTGTTTAAATTTTGAAAATAAGGCTGCTACCGAAATGTTGACAAAATCATGCTTAACAATCCACTTCACTGGTTCAGACAAAGGTTGCCAGCCTTGAAGGCCATCATTGTATATGGACGAAGCTGTTATTGATCCTTCGTACTCATAATCAATAATCAAATCACGTTCGATACTTTCTTCAATGTCTATTGCAAAAAAGCCAACATCGTCAAAGGGCAAAATTTTGTTTACTTCATCAAATATGATTTTTATCAAATCAGCATTGGTTTCAACTTTCGATATCTCTTCGTTGATATGCAATAGAATAGTATTTTGTTCTCTCGTGGTCATTTAGTTTAGATTAAATAAACGGACATTTAGCAACAACCCTTGAATGGCGAATGAACAAATATGGACTTACCTAAAAAGGCAACATCGACATATTGACCATAAAACGGTCTTTTCAATATAAACGCTATGAAACTGCGCGCTCTTCAAACAATTTCTCTTCCAAAAGGTGATTATGATGTCTTAATAAGATTGTACATTCGGTACCTTCCCCCTCTTTACTTTTTATCTCCAATCTGGCATCAATTGCGTGGAGCATATCTTTAATCAACATTAATCCGATTCCGTTGCCATTTTCACCATTTGTGCCTTTAGTGCTAACATTCGAATGGCCCTCAAACAAGGAATTCAATTTCTTTCTCGGAATGCCCAGCCCATTATCCTTTACAATCAATTCTATTTCTCCGGTATCTTTACGCACTATGCGGATAACTATTTTTCCGCCTTTTTTAGAGTACTTTATGGCATTGTTCATCAGATTATTGAGTGCTAATACCATTACTTCGCTGTTAGAGTCAATTTTGGGATCTCCTTGAATATATTGCTCTATACTGATATTCTTCAAATTAGCCAATGTTTTATGGTTGTTTTCTACCATTTGCAACAAAGAGCTTAAATCGACCATACTTGTCGTAAGGGTTTTCTTTTGATCGACCATCCATCCCAACAGTACCGAGGAAAAACGGTTAAGTTGTTTTGAAGTCTTCTCTAGGTCATCCATAAGTGCATGAACTCGTTCAAGGTTTCCCTCGTCCCAGTAATGCTGTACAATATCAATGCTCATACTAATATTTGCAATAGGTGATTTTAGGTCATGTGAAACAACATTTAATAATTGCTGTTTCCAGTCATACAACTCTTGCAGCCTGTCGCGCTGCAAACGTATCGATAAGTTAAGGCGCTCGATTTTTTTGTAGGCTAATTTCTTGGTCTTAAGGTTGATAAACATGAGAAAGGAAAGTCCGGCAAGGAAAACAAGGCCTAGCAGGTAAACCCCAATTTGCCTCCTTTGAGCATTCAACCTAGCAGATTGTAGTTCTACCTCCTTTTCTTGAGTCGCCAATTGGGCCTCTTTTTTTTCCGTGTTATACTTACCCTCCATCTCGGTAACCTTAAGAAGGTTTTCCTCTTTCGAAATAGAATCCTCTAACCGTTTAAATTCCTTGTAGTTTTCTAAGGCTTTACTGTGGTTCCCAACTTTTTCCCATATCCCACTCTCTATTTTGTAAACTTCGAACAACCTACGGAGCTTTCCATTGCCTTTTAAGCTTTTTGCTTTTTGGGTAATATCCAAAGCTTTTAAATATTTTCTTTGCGTGACATATAATTGGGCCAGACTTAAATAATTGGCAAAGATGGCATACCTATTATTCAATTTTTTCGAATTTTCAAGACTCTTTTTGTGAAAATGTAATGCTAGATCGTATTTCTTTTGACTAAAATAATAGCCGCCTAAATTTGATTGAACGTAAAGAAGGTCTCTTGGTTTTTGGGTTTTTTTTGCTATTTCCCAAGCCCTATTATAATATTCTTCCGGGGTTCCGATTTCCTTCAGCTTATAAAGTGAACGACCGATACTTACCAATGAAGATACCTGACAACTGTAATCCGCCAAGGCAATGTCCAGCTCCAAAGCTTTTTTAAAGTGGTCAACAGCATTATGATAGTTCTCAAGGAAAAAATGTAAAGAACCAATATTGTAATGCACGTTTTTTATACCTACAGAATCTTTCAGAGACACATACATATCAAGGGATTTGTGGTAATGCTCCAAGGCTTTTTCTGTATTGGATTTTTGAAAATAATTATTGCCCAAGTTTTTGTTGTTTTTGGCAATTTCTTTAAGGGAACCAATTTTCGTGTTGATTTTTAAAGATTTTTTACAATAATGAATTGCTGAATCTTGCAACCCCTTGAAGTAGAAGACCTTTCCTAAAAGGGTAAAAGAAGAAGCGACCCCTTGGTCATATGCTATTTTTTTGGAAAATTTGAGAGTAATTCTTAATAGGGAATCTGCGGTTGCAGGTTCATTTCGTAAAATTGAATCGGCCTTAGCTAGCATGTCGGTGATTTGAGTCCTATCTTGTCCTAACGCCAGGTTATGCCAAGCAATGCCAATAAAGAATATTAAAAAGAATTTAGCTATTGAGGTTCTTATGGTTAGGTCAGTTATCATATACCATTTATTTAATTTCTGGTTGATTAGGAGTAAATAAAGACCTATGGTACGATTGAATTTGGTAGTAATGAATGGAGAATGTACATTCTGTATCAATACTTGATTATTCTGCACCATTGATTGATTATTTACATTAAGCTCATAATGTATTTCATCAATTTTAATAGAGGAAAAGTACCCTGTACCAAATAGATCAGATAAGTAATACTTAAGGTATTAAGCAAGTTTATAACCAATTTTTTAACTAACTAATGACCTACGATAACTAATAACTTTTACACTTTGGTTTTACATCGGCCTACTTTAATTGTTGGTAAAATTACTTTGGTTGTTTAATGAAAAGATGTGACCAATATCACACGACAATGTTAATTATGTGTTAAAAAATAGAACTGCCTAAAGACATGTAATTGAATATCAGTAAATAAAGATGAGGTTCAACATAAGGGATTGAGATTTTTTTTACTGTTGGAGTTGTCTTTAAAACAAATTTATCAAATACGCCTTATTTGGAATACTTAGTATTAAACTCCATAGACATCTTACTTACAAGCCATTACAATTAGAAATTAGGGAAACAATGGTGTCATTAAGAAAACCCATCACATGCGGCTGAAAAGCTCAATCAAGCACTGATTCAAGCTTAACAAGGTTTACTAAATTAAGAAGATATTGTTCGTTATTGAATTGAGAGAATCTGTAAAATCAGATAAAAGATACTTGATAAATACTCTTATTAATATAGCAGCTTAATTTTTAGAAAAATATTCGGAGTAGTTCAATGTGATTTGTCCTTTTCCGGTTTTTATTATATTATTAGTTTCTAGTTTTTTTATTAATCTCGTAATAACTTCACGAGAGGTACTCAAATCTTGGGCAATTATCTTATGGGATATATGAACTGTGGGATTACTTTTCAAGGATGCCTTCGTACTCAGGTACTTTACTAGTCGTTGTTCTATTTTACAAAAAACGACTTCTCTGGTAGTTAGTAGTAGGTCTTCGAATATTCTTTGATAATTTTCTATAATTAACTTACAAAAAGCAGTGGATTTAGACATCCATTCTTTAACGCAATGACCGGGCAATATCAATACTTTTGTAGGTTCTTCTGTAATTCCTGAAAATTGAACGGGCTCCTCGCTAGAAATATGGTTGAAATTGAGAATACATGTCTCCCCAGGATTTATATAGTATAGAAGAAATTGAGAGTCAGCTTCTTCGGTATACATTTTTATAATACCTTCAACTACAATTGGTAAAAAATCAATGTATTTGCCTTGATGAACTAGTAAATAATCTTTAGGGAGTTCTTTTAATTCTGATTTTATAAGTATCTCATGATACAATTCGGAAGGTAAAGACGGCAAACATTTTCTTAAAGCGTCAACATTTCTTCTTTCCATAATCTCATTTGTTTAATAAAATAAAATTTTTTTTAAACAAAGTAAAGTTTTTTTATTAATAAATAATAAAAATTAACAATACTTTTTGTTGTAGATTTTATTTTGTAAAAAGCATTTCTACAATTATTTAATAAAAAAACGGACCAATATTTATAAGCTATTTTTGAACATTTCGATATAGCTATGCTTACGGTCGATTTATTGAGATAAGTTTAAAAGGCAATATTCCATAAAAGTAAAAGATGTTATTTTCCTTGTACTAAAAAAAATATCATCAATTTGAGTGCTAAATTTTATATCTAGTTAGAAAGTTGGTAATGCTATGAAAGCCATGTTGAGCAGCCAACTCCCAGTTGTGGTGATGGTAATCTGAAAAATCAAATCTTTTTAGATCATTTTACATTTACTTGTAAAGTATTCGGCAAACTATATTGTAGAAAACAAGCAACGGATAGGGTGTTTAATTCTTCTTTTACCTTCTCTATTGCAAAAAAAAAATCAGAAACCCTCAATTGAAAACAAAAATAGGATCCAATGATTTTCAATTTACTCCCAAATAGTAGATTATGGGTTTTAGATAATAAGCTGGAGTTTTTTTAAGTAGTCTCTGACAATAGTTTTGTTCATATATAAAGAAAGTTATATCAACGCTTTCGAGAATAAAAACCTATTTAAAAGACCTCATAGAATGAAAACAAAAATCGCAAAATACTATGTTCTTGGTTTATTTGTACTGTCAAGTTGCTCAAAAATTCCTTTAAATGATGACCCGATTTTAGGTATTTGGACGCTTGAACAGGAGTCTGTCGATGATAAAACCGGTTTATTTAGAAGAGAATGGATATTCAACGATGCCTACCTAGGTAGGTATCATTATTATGCTAACAATGTTATTATAATTGAAACCGATTATCGATGGATCAAAGAAGATACTTTGTATTATATCGACTATAACGACGCAGATGTACCGAATGAATATTTCCGTATTTCTGAAGAAGATGGTCACCAAGTCATCGTAAATACCGAGAATAAAGTAGTAGGCCGAAGAGAGCTTCAAAGATAACGATTAGATTATGTTTATGATTTCTAGTTATTGGGTTTGATTAAAAATATTAAATAAGATATATGGTCATTTCTTTTGAACACCTTCAACCTGGGGCATTATCTTGGATAAGTACCTATTGCAACCTATCATAATATATCAAGGATTACATTGGCAACTTCTTCAAGTTTTTCGTTCCCTTCACTTGATTGGAGGTCAAAAACTAAAAGTAAGATAAGTAGAATTAAATAAGCTCTATAGGGCATGTTAATGAAATTATTATTGAAATTTTTTAGACTTGTGAGAATCTTTTTGTGCTAATTTTCAGAACGAAAATAGAAGTACCCGTCAAATATTGGTGTATCACTTTTTGCAGTAAAAAGTGCAGTTAAATTAATTAATTAATCTTTTTTTGTTTTACTACCTCGATAGCGAAAATTCGATTTCTTGCTCTTGCGCGCTCTCAAAGTAGGAAAATTATTATGAAGTTACATGATACCTGCAAAAAGTATTGATATCTAGCGGGTTGTAATTTTGATATTTGCTCATCATTAATTCGTATTAAGCGCTTGATACGTAGAATTTTGATGGATGATATCAAAATGTTCTTCAAAAAGAATTCACTTTGAGTTCATTTCCAAATTTGTTCCATCAATCGTAGTGTATTATTTCGAACCCTTAGCAGAAGAACGATAGTCTTTAATGCTTTATGCAAGACAGAATTATCAATTCTGATTGAATCGCCTTTAATGATATGGCTAACACCTTTAATTAACAGGCTTTCTATGCAAAACTAAAATAAAATGAAAATGAAAAAATTAAAGTTAATATTTGTAACAGTCATGTCGCTAGCTGTTTTTTTTACAGGTTGTGACGGTGAAGACGGGCTTGATGGTACCGATGGTCAAGACGGAGCACAAGGTCCACCGGGAGCCGACGGTGAGGATGGCGAAGATGGAGCCGGTCCAATGATGGTAGATGCAGCCGCTTCATTATTGGCGAGCATTGAAACAGATGGCGGAGTACCCTATAATGCGAACAGCCCGGCACTTAGCTTTACAGCTGAGGAGAATGTATTTATACCAAGTGTTTTAGGTATCGATTATCGTGTCGATAGAGCTGTTGTGCCAGCAGGCCCTACAGTTAGATTACCAATGTTCCAAGGTTGGGAGACATTGCCCAACGGAGAGCGAAGAGAACTTTACTATATAATTACCGAAGCATCCGACCGGGGGCTAGCTAGACTACTAGGTATTATTTATGCCCCTAGAATGGCAGACGCAATAGGATCTGGAGGTGAGCAAACCGCTGAATGGAGTGATGATGGTAGGCTTATTTTTGAAGGGTCCGTAGATTTTTCCCCCACTAGATCTTTAACTCCTGGTGGAGCGGACGGACAATTATTTGGATTTCCTCCAGCGTCAGTTACTCCGGGTGCCGTTGCAGATGCAAATTGGTCATCTTACGTTGTTTTACCGGGAACAGATGTCATCATTAATGCACAACCAGTAGCAAACAGTACAGGTATACATGATAGAATTCCTAACCCAAACGGAAACAGTCAAGCAGATGAAGATGATTTTGACAATCCGAATTTGGCGATAGATCAAGCATCGGTTGTACTGCAACTTTTAGATGGATGGCACGATGGTAAGAAATTTTTCTTTCACATTGTGACCGATACCTCTGATCCGGGACCGGCTACAATCGAGTTGGGAGTGTATGCGCCGAGATTGGCACAACTACCAACATTTGGTCTGTTCCCGGGAGGCTCAATGCTGCCTTTTAGTCCTACGGCAAATGGTAGAACTACGGACAACGGTGATGGTTTTGGAGTACAAGGGTTAAATACGGCTTCACTAAGTGATAGGCAAGTACAGGATCCTACAAATACATTTCCGATTGACCCAAGAGATCCTGCTTATTCACCCATGTGGGACGCACATATTACAGAATTCACAGTTCCAGAGGCAGAACGGCCTATCTTAAGGAGTTTTGAGCAAGTAAATGATCTTTTGGAACAAGGCATTTTAATCCCCTTCAGAGGGAATGCAAACCCAAGTCCTTTATCAAACTCATTATCAGATTTATTGACTGCAACAGGTGCGATCATTAACTGTCCTGTAGTTACTCAGCCAGATGAAAGTGTCATTGGTACTCAAATTGGCTCACCACGTAATTAGTTCATTAGTATAAAATAAATTTGTTACCGAGCGCTGGTCTATTTTATATAGACCGGCGCTTTTATATTATGCTGTTCCCCCTCCTTTATTTTCTAGTATGCATATATTGTCAGAGCCTATTCATATAGCTGAAAACATCCATAATTTGAACAAAATTTCGCCCATATATAATTGACCTAAAATAGTTGAATATTGGTATTTATCTTTTGTATCGCCTTTTCGAATGAAGGTAATTACAGATTTATAATAGGTCACTTCGCGACTATTGAGGTGTTGTTTGTTGTGGGAAAAAGACCGTCATTTGACACCTCTATAAGACGAAATTAATTAATAGGTCTAAACTGCTTTAATGTCAAAATTCACATAATTAATTTAATAATCCCGTAAAGGAACTGACTGGGGTTCTACAATGCCGTTCACGAAGTGGTACTTTTTGTCGTAGGGGTATAAGGGCAACAATTTTAGGGATAGACTTCTCCATTGTATCTGCAATATTACTAAATCTGGGTTAGTCTTAGTGCTACCTAGTATAGCCTTTAGGCGCCGCAATTAGGACATTGATTTTGTTGGGGGTAGGTTTCTCTTTCTTGCGTATTTTATGTTCCAAGATATTCTTTTCTGCCATACCGTCATATTTTAACAGATATTACCGAATCTATTAATAAGTGCTGTATTATTTTTTTCAATGCAATTGGGTCGTACAACCGTTTTATATACTGTGCTTTGGCATGCAAAATGGTTTGTTTTTAATAGCACTAGAAATACTCTCAAAAACGCGCCGCCACGCCCAATGTTCTCGGTGTCAATTTTAAATCCCAGGACACTTTTTTTGAGTTGTCGTTATATTTCTCATCATATCTGCGATCTAGGTAACGGTCTATACTTTCAACGGTCGCAATACTAATGATAGCACTAAGCGCAACATCGGTCAGCCAATGTGCTCCTTCCCAAACCCTTGATATGGAAGGTATCGCACCTACCAAGTAAATACCACTTTTTACCCAATAGCTTTTAAACTGCTTCGCAATAGCATGTGCATTGGTCATGGCCAGCATCGCATGCCCTGAAGGGAAGGAATGGTACCGATTGTCCCTCGCGAACGGCACAAAATGATTCGGGGAAAAATTATCCCGAGGTCTTCCTCGACCTGCTGCCGATTTTAGTACCTGTTGCAAAAATCCAGCAGCCGCGGCGGAAGAAACCAATAAAACACCGGTTCTTCTTAGCTTTTCGTCCTTGATGGCCAATCCGGTAACATAGACCGCCCCGGTTAGCAGAAAGTTATTTTGGGGGCTACCGTATTCGTATCCGAAATCACTGATAGCTTCTGGAACATCATCCTTACGTTTTCTAAAGAATCGACTTGTTTCATCATCAGCAAAGTGCAACAAGGTCGTGCCGACGGCAACGGCCCCGAAAGAGGTCCAATCATCTTTTTGCCAATGTAAAGGGCGGCTGTAGGTATAGCCCATGCCTCCAAATATGCTGCCCATATCATGTTTCAAGTAATTCCAACGTGAATCCTTGTTTATGGTGTCTTTGGATTTATCTTGCCCGTAGTTTTGTAAATGAAAGGCTAGAGCGAATAATAAAATGAGTGCTATTTGACGTTTTTTCATTGTTCCTTATTTAAAAACTAAAACCAAAACCTACTTGAATAAGATTGCCTTCCGTTGAATTGAAGTAGCCTACGTTGAGCCCAAAATCATTGAGTCCCCCAAACCAAAGGCCACCACCTTGGGAGGTGTGCCAAACGTTGGAATCATCGTTCGACAGCCAAACGCGACCGTAATCGAATCCGCCAAAGATTCCCAATGTTATAGGTATTATGGCAGTTGGATATCGCATTATGCGTAATCTGAGATCGGAGCTTTGATAGAAATAGGATTTACCCGTAAACCGTTCATCCCTGAACCCCCGTAATCCATTAGTGCCCCCAATCGAAGGTGCGTGATAGTAAAGAAAGTTATCTCCGATATTCGTCTTGCCTTCCAGTTGGGTACTGAGCACTAAACTGCCTGAAGCGACCAACTTTCGTGTCAAGGACAAACTTCCCATGGCATAGCCAAAATTGATATTCGATATGTTGGTGTTGGCTTTATACCCTCCGGTTAGTTCAATACCGAAAGCCCTGGTCGGAAAGCTTATCGCATCTTCATTTCGATACCTCAAGGAAATTTCACCACCTAGATAATCCTGTGACTCAAAAACCAACGGATTAACATTATTGGGAACGAAAAAACGGTCGTTCAGTTGTCTAACCTCATAGTTCTCGTAGTTAGCAGAGAATTTGAAGAGACGCGTTGCGATACCCACTTGCAAGTTTAATTGTTTGAGTCTGGATCGGTAAAAATCTCGCCCAAGGTCGTTATCGTTATTCACAGTCTCATTACCAAAACCAAAGAAGTTATTTGAAAACCCATCACTGCTATAGCTTCCTTCCAATTCTAGATTGATGTTAGGGAATAGATTTGCAAATACACCCTTATAACTTAGTTGTACCGCCTCAAAATCAAAAAAGTAGTTACCGGCGAAGGTGTGCTGCTGCCGAAACGGATTACCATTGATACCGTTTACCGTGTAGGTGTCAGTAGCACCGATAAAAAATCCATCATCCGTTCTAAAGCCCGCGGTCGGAATGAATATGTTGTGATTCTCCTGAATGTTGCGCCAATGGAATAGATTGGTTTCATAATTGTCGGTCAAATGCCTTCTAGGGGTTTTTTTATCAAAAATTATTTCTTCGTATTTGTGGTCATAGACCTTAAGCCCTTTTTTGTTGCTTATCGAGAAGGAATCTTTGCCGTAGCCACCTATTAAGCGTATGAAGATTTCATGGTCGCCTTTGCCGTAAACCTTGAAGGTATCGGTATCGTTCAATCCGTAGAGCCATATTTCTTTTGTGTTTTTCTTTTCAAAAAGATATTCCTTGACTTTGGATGTACCATTTTTATTGGTCTTACCCGTTATCTTAATTTTGGTAATTCCATCGGGCATTCGCTCTATCTCAATTGTATCCTCTTTGTGTGTTCCATAAAGCACCGCCCTTTTGTTTAGGTAGCTACTATATTGGGATGCATACTCGTGAAGATCGGCAAGACGTTGTTTTAAACTTTTCTTTATTTGGTCAGAAGTGGCATCCTGCATTTCTGAGGGAAGTACGGAAAATGCAGCCTCGATATGGGCATCGCTAAGGTTGGCTTGCATGGCCTTGGCTTCCTCGATCCAAATTTCGGCACTGGTTTGGCTTAGCAAAACATTGTCTAACATATTGCCTTTGTCGTTCAGCCATTTCAGGTTTTTGATAATAGGTTCATAGGTTTGCCAAGAACGGATAAGTGGCGTAAACCATTTTAAAAAGGAGATAGCTGGCCCTTGAAATTTAGGAAAGGCATTGTCCCTATCTCTTGGTATGGCGACAAAGCGTTTATCGTTTTTGTTTACTTCGTATTCGGCCCAGCGGTATTGGTCGGCATGGCGGTCCCAATCTCCAATGAGCATATCGAAAAGACGTGCTTTTACGAACGAGCGTTCATCTACGGAATAGCTGTCGTTTTTTTGTAGCTTTTCCAACATATCTACCGTACTACTGAACTTTGTGATTTTACCGTCCGCATCTGGCAATGACCTTGTATAGGCTTCCTCATTTACCCAACCTTCGGAGGGCCTTTCTTCTATAAAATAGAGGCCATCGCCATACACCTCATTGAATTCGCCAAGTGCGTTTTGTTTAGGAACATAGAATATATTCGCATTGGCATGGTTGACCTTGGCCGCTTTTGCCAATGGACTAATGGTCAGTAGCATGTAGGGATGTGAGGTACTGAAGAAGTCGTAAATGATATTTTCAGTGGCCGTTCCTTCAAATTCATCGATGTTGTAAGCCGTACCGAAGATGTTCGATTCTAAGATGCGAAGGGCGTTTTTATCCAAACTGCGCATGGCATATTGCTTGCCTTGTTCATCTTCCAACCGTAATGTCCAAGACTGATGTCCACCACCTTTTTTTACGACTTTTAGACCACGGTATAATGTATCTAAAACCGCTACGGGCACTGTGGCCGATCTTGAAAAGTAGTCCCTGTATCTTTTGCCCCAAAGCATTTTGTAGAAAGCGGTTTTATCCAACTTTTCCTTCTCTTCATCGTCGAGTATGCTAGTAGTAATTTGTGTCTTCGGTGCGATTTCGAAATTCCAATCGGTTGGGGATGAGTGTTCAAAAGCTCCTTGAACGGGAAAGACCTCCGTTTCTCCGTCTTCGGAAATAAAGGTTACTGTAGAAGATCCGTTAGAAAAATAATCCAGACGTGCAAAACCGTTTTTAGAACTTGTATAAACGCCCTCGTACATCAACGTTCCCCCAGAGGTCGAGATGGAACCGCTAGAGCGGTTCGTCGCTTCTGTTTTTCCCAACGCACCGCTGATAACCTGGTGTGTGCCATTTTGTCCTATTAAGTACTGAAGGCTTTTTTCGTGCCCCGAAATAAAAGTTACCCTATCGGATTCTTGCGCTATATAACTCATGAGTACCCGAAAAGCATTGTATCTGGGATTGGATGTAAAATCGTCCGATAAGCCAGCAAGACTTTCAATATTCGTAATCATCGAACCAATAATGGGCAAGGGTAGCATTTGGCTCCCAAGGGTATATTCGCCCGAATAACGACCATTGCTGAATACGGGATGATGCGTGGCTATAATCAGGTTTTTGCCTTGGGCATCGTTGATATAGTTCTGCAATTGCTCTAAAAAACGTCTAGGCGAAACAATATCAGTGCAAGATTCGTTCATGCCTTTCACGGCATCCCAATCAGCGGTAAACCAAGCTGAATTGACCAATATAATATCAAGGGAATTATCGATACGAATCTGTTCCAAGGGGCATTTATCCTCAGAATCGACTCTTTTCCTCTTTTTGAGGTAATCCTCGATGTCGTCGATTTTTTTTATATCCCCACTTTTCCATTCATTGTCTCCCGGTAAAAAATAGGTTTTACCCTTAAAGTTTTTGATAAGTTCCAACTGCCTGTCGAGCAATTTATAGTCCTCGGAAACCTCGGTTGCCCCTTTTGTTATATTATCGCCCGTAAAAAAGAGCAGGTGATTTTTGTTGGCTTTCTCCAAGTGTTTTTCCAAAAGCTCAAGCGTTGCCGGACTTGCCCCTTTGGACTGATTTCCGAAACCACCTGCTATGAATATAGAACGTTCAGGGGCCTCCGTTTGCAATTGAAGCGGCACACTACTTTTGCGTATTTGTTCCTTATGTGTGGCGCAACTAAAAAAAGTGAATATGAGCGAGATAGACGCAGTCTTAAAAAAAAAATGTGGACTTTTTTTATTTTTCATTTTCTTGCTATTTTATTTCTGGTCGTTTGTGGTCATTATTTGAAATACAAAAGTGCACTACCTGTGTATATATCTAGACATTAGTGAATAGTACCTAATAATAAACTGACAATCAGTATATATATAGTGTATTTCGAAAGGTATGAAGATGAACCTTTTTTAGGGTAGTACTTAGTTAAGTATTGATAGTACTTTTGGGGATATTGGGGAAGCCGTTACATCGTTTCGAATGCGCTATGGAGCTTTTTTAATTCTGGGTTATCAACAATAATTTCGTCTTCTAGTTCTTTAGTATTTCGTTGTTTTTTTCCATAAAAATCTCTGTTGAGTTCGTTTGTTACCTTGATAACGTTTCTGTCCATGCTGATACCCGCGAACAACCCTCGACTTCGGGAATATGAATACACTTCGGTTGTAAGTTCATCGTTCGTTTTTGCCGATGAATTTCTCCCAACTGGACCAGCGGCTATGGAAATATCGCCACCAAGCGTAAAATCCGATTTTCCAAGATTTTTAAATGTGCTGGTTTTCGTGAAAACTAAAATCAAATCTATTTTTTGTACTCCTGCTTGAAAACCTAAACTGCCGCCTGTTCAAGGAACAAATATGGGATTGCTCCATGAACTGTTTTTCTGCTTGATAATGGCAATGCGTTTCCCTCTTTTCCACCCACAACGAATCTAGCGTTGAGTAGATTAGAGACAATAACCTAACCTTTGGCATCTTGAATGATTTCAGAGGGTATAGTATCTTCTATACCTCGTATGTCAAGAATTACCTCCACAACATCTTCGAGCTTATTGTTGGCCTTTTCTTGAGCGCTTGTAAAAAGGCCAATAAAAAAAATGAATATAAAGAGGCTTGTTTTATGTTTCATGGCTAATCTTTAATTGGGATGTTGATTTTAATCATAATTGAATTTCATAAATGAAGCTACATGATTCATCTAACGTTGAGGCAATCCTTTTACAGAATTTATAGCAATGTCAATTATTCAACCTTTTCAGGTTTTATTTCCTCGATTGCGGAAATCCAATCTCTTGCTCTTTTGCTCTCTGAAAGCGGAAAAATTTTAGTTTCAAGGCCAAGCAATTTCGTTTTTACAAAGGGTAGATGAAAACAGTCTTTATCATCGGCTACAATGGCTATCCGGCCTATTTTTTTGAAGTTTTTTAAATCGAAAATGAACTTTTCAGCAAGTGCCCAGCGTGTAATGTCTATATAATCACGGCACTCGCAATAAAAATTTATCTTTTCTGAGAACTTGCTTTTCTCTTTGAACAATGCTGCAATCCCCAAGATATCACGACGGGTCACAATACCTGTAGTAACAGTCATTAAGATGTGTTCTTCACTATGTAGAATTTTAATCATATCTATAACACATGAATATTTTTGATTTCTTCCTTTCGCAAGGTCTTTTTTACCGTGGAAATGGGGTGGGGGTGGGCTATAAAATCGGGCATAAAGCCAATGTTGGCAATTAAATTTTCGATGATTTGTTTCACTTCTGGTTTATCGCAACTGAAGGGCATTCGGTTCATCGTAGCCAGGTTCATATTACCTGTGCTATTTTTCAGTATTTCATAATTGTGGTAATAGAATGCTTTGGCCATAAAAGCGTTTGGAAAAAGTTTTTGAAGGTATCTGTGACTTTTTTGAACCGTAAATCCATTTTCCAAAAGTTTTTTCTCGTCTTTCAGACAGGGCCTTGTTGCATCTATAATAATTTTATCATTGGTAAGTGCAACCATCTTTATGGCTATGTTGGGAATTTCTTTAAAGGGCAAAGCCAATATAAGTATCTCGGCAAATGACGCGGTTTCATCCAAAGAACCAAAGGATGCATTGGTACCAATAGCATTCGTTAAGGCATGGAGTCGCTCTGGATTTCTGCTAGTGAACATGACCCTGTGCATATTCTTTACAAATAGCTGCCCTAGAATACTCCCCAATTGTCCAGCTCCAATGATTCCTATTTTCATCTTTCTTTTATTTAAATGGAATTATTTTTTTGGTTAAAACATTGAGGATCTTTACACTTGTGCAAAACACTAAAACAAAGATGAGTGCCAAATCTTTGAATTGTGAGAACAACTTCAAAAATTAAGATAAATAACCCTCAATGTTAACCTAACCAACCACTTAACTAAAGTTGAAATAAAGATAACAACGTATTCTTACGGTAAATAGGACAAATTCAATCATTTATAGCACTCCTTATATTTTAAATCGTACGCCGCTCCTAAAATAAGTGCCATTACTTTGATCCAATGATAAAATACTGTTCTTTTTTTCGTTCCTAAGATTCACATTTTTATGCAAAATATAGGAATCACGAAAGAAGAACTCATAATGCTTAATGAAATGAAATTCATATTGAAGACTCGCCAAAATAAGTGACATGTTAATACTTTCAGATATTCGACCATCATTGAGTAAAATCCCGTTCTGAATGTTAGCGGTAAACCCATCAAGTTCTGCGTTGACCTTTAACCGGTGCTTTTCGGAAAAGTGATATTGCAAATTGGTTCTTGGCACACCCAAATTATATGACCATTTAGGATGAAATTTCCGATAGTAACTTATAAATGGAAGAGGGTAAGGAAAACCACGATTTCCCGCATAAGATATACCGAATATGAGTCGGTAGGGTTTTTTCAAGCTTTCATCTTCCTTTCTATCTTTAATAAAAACAACTTCTCCTGATAAAACAGCGTCATCTAATGTAAGACTATTTGCTGAGAGGTTGGAGCTGAGTCCTGGGGCAAAACGCGCCGCGATTCTCCAAGTATTTTTTAATTTGTAGGTGTAGCCAAAATTAAAATCGAAAATCTGAAAACTATCTATCGATGATTTATCGAAAGCTTGTGGTTCTGGTCCAAAGGTCAGGTCAACATTGGCATATCCTATACCCAAAAAAAAGCGTTGCCCTTCTTTCAGTTTGAACGGATAATTAAAAAGTACCCGTGCAGCTTTATAAGTAAAACCCTCGTTATGGGAAGGTAACAAAGTATAATCTACTCGTGCTAAATCGCCAAGTTGTGAGAACATAACAATAGGACAAAGACCTATGAATGCTATGTATCTTAAAATGGCACCATGTGTTTTGGACTTTCGCATTTGTCAATTTCGTTCTTAAATTGAGTTTTTCTAATCGCAGTTAGGTATAGTGTTAACTTTACTGTAAAAAGTACCACACTTTTTTGAATATGGGCGAGGCATTTTATATTCAAATAAAAACTCCCCTGAATTTGGAGTTCAGGGGCTTATACGCCATGTTCTTGAAGCTACCTGTCTTTGACATTGTTGATGGCCAACCCTGTCAATGTGGTTGAAAGTGCTATGTGAATCATAATATTCAGCCAGTTGCCTGAAGGAATATGTACTAAAACCAGTGCCATAAGCATGGTAAACGCGAGAAAGGCATAGGCATAAAAGGTCTTTCGATTTATGATGACTAAAATTCCAGCCACCAACTCGAAAAGTGCCAATAGCGCTCCTACAAAGTAGGTGCCTGAATCACCTAAAAATGCTAAGCCGCTACTGGCGAGGAAATTTGCCATATTTTGAAGACCAACGCCACCTAAAAAACCTTCAAAAAATTTCTCTAGGCCACCCCATATAAAAAGTAGACCAAATCCTATTCTAATAATTAAACTACCTCAGTTCATATTATTTTTATTTTAGTGATTATTGTTTGATACAAAGCTAAAACGGTGTATAGGCCTTTGAAATGGCCATAATTCCTGTTGAATTATATATTTTTCCTATCTATCCAAATCGCTGTTTCAAAAACCAAGATTTCAATTTTTGAGTCCTAATTCTGTTTTCCTGAGTATTTCATCTTTGTTGTATTTCTTTTCCCAGTAGTCAGTTCTAGTGTCTTCAATTCGCGATGCTTTGGTGGTCATCAATTTTGATTCCATGCCCCATCCCTTTACAGTTTTGAAAGTCTCTTCCCAGCTTACTATTTTATATGGAAATTTGGTTTCAAAAGTGATGGATAGTTTTCTGGGTATAGAACTGTATTCAAGCTCGTAGGTGGTTGTGTTACTATTGTACAAAATAATGCCGCTGGCATTTTCTACCCTTAACTCATTATGAACTAACTCTTGTGTTAAAATACCTGGTATGATTTTAAAAATACCTTGGGGCAATCGTCTTGGATTTATTCGTATTTGATTCCAGATTTCATCTTCTAGAATATTCAATTCTAGGGATACCGATTTATTCTCTTCACCTTCAAAATAGGAATTGTAACCAACGCTGTAAGCCTCTCCCTTTAGTTCGGCCCTAGTAAGAAATTGTCCGCACCATTCTATATTGCTCGTAGTGACACGAAGTGTGTTCGGATGATTTGTTTGATCAATAGGGGTAAACACCGATTGCATTAGGGCATAATCGTATATCCCGGTTTTGAACTGTTTATTAAGGTTGAATTTTAAGATTTTTACCCTGTCAGTCGGTGATTTTTCCGGGTAGTCTAGCTTAACCAATTTTGATTTGCTAAAATCTTCAGTGACAAATACTGTAATAGCTGTTCCTTCTCTAATTTCGCCATAATGTGCTTGTTCAAGTTTGAAGCTTGTTAGTTCGGCCTTTCCGTCATACCAGTATTTTGAGAAATCATTTGAAGACGTAATTTCATGATGATCATGGTAGTTTTTATTTGCACTGTTAGTGTCTTTGACGCAATAGGAAATCGTTACAAGTCCTAATGGTATCAGAAATATTAAAATCTTATTCTTCATGATTATGTATTTTAAACTAAACCTCGATTAATCAAAGTTCAGCTAGATTTGTTTCGGCCCCTATTGACCTTAATGCATTAAAACTTTATTTCTGCCGTTAAAACAGTATGAAACAAAGTTTCGTCCAAACCACTAAGTGCTAAAAACCCCCTTGGTAAAATTAGGTTCGTTTCTATTTCAAGAGCTACAAAGTCATTTACGGTAAAGCCAGTTATGGTCCCGAATTGATGCCCAATAAAACGCGCTTCATTGGTTGAAGGATATTCCAGATTTAAAGACGGCCCGTATACACCATCTTCTCTAGAGAATCTCCAAAAGGCAACATAATCCAATTCAATTGAGAATTTCCCGATTTCTGTATTCATATAGGGATGAACATCTATAAGATTTGAGGGGCCAAAACGCGCCACTCTTCCGAAATAAGCGCTCCTCGGGTATAGCCCATCAAAGGTATTAAGTGTATTATCGTTATTGCTTTTATCCCCACTAATGGCCTCTGTCTTTAGGCCTACAATTATTTGTTCGTCAGATAATGTGATAGGATATTCAATATTAAATGAAGCTGTCCAAGCACTTATATTCTGTTCATCAAAACGACCTGCCTGATAAACAAACTCATTGTTGTAGTTCAATCCTTTCCATTCCCCAAAATGTCTTAGTCCAATGGAAACTCTGCTGTCATTGCCAGCTCCATTGTTCCAAAACTTGGTTACCTCTTCTTTAAATATTATATAGGTATCAGTATTTGTTTTTTTATTCCAGTATTGTGTCCAATATAGTACGGCAAGTGATTCTCTAAAATCCAACGCGTCATTATCAAAAAGCCCCTCTTCAGTTTGGACGGGAACCGCATAGAATGCCTTCAATGACGTATTTGTATCGGAAAAGCTGAGTTGTGCCATATCAAAAGATAGGCGTACATTTGGGCCTTCGCGTATATCTATTAACCTACCTGTTCCCAGTCTTAAATTTTGACGACCCATCAACACATTCCACCTCGTATTGAAATGATATTTCGCGAAGAATTGATTTACATTTAGTTCATCCTTATCTACTGGGGATAATTCGTCCTTACTATCAACTAAACTGGAATTCAATTCAGCGAAAATTTCAAATTTGTTGGATACTTTGAGATGGGAATGCGCTTGAAACCTATGCAAAAACCAAATATCATTTTGATCCTCTTCCGAAGAAAATTGCTCATTGATAAAAGCTTCTGCTTGAAATCGGTAACTTCCCCCAAAACTTAATGAAACATCCGAACCCAGGTCGATTTGTTTAATTTTTCCATAAATATTTTGGCTTTCATCTTCTAATGAAATAATATCATTTTGTCGTAGCAAACTAAAATCGAACTTCGCAGTGTTGTCCTGTGCTCTTGCGAAAACTGTTAATGAAAAAAACGCTACAACAGTGAAATATTTCATAGCCTTTAGAACCGTCTAATTAGCAAAACACCAGCGATTATAAATACTATCCCGACTAACTTTTGCCAATTAATCTCCCTAACTGGCAATCCTAATAACCCATAGTGGTCAAGAACCAAGGAGACCGTCATTTGACCTGCGACAACCAATACAAAGGTTAAAGTTGTCCCAAGCCTTGGCGCAAGAATGATTACGGCCGCAACATAGAAAGCGCCGAGTATCCCGGCAATCCAGACAACGGGTGAAACTGATTTTGTTAGAGCTATGGAGGAAAAATCGAATTTTAAAATGAATAGGTAAATAACCAACCCTACAGTTCCTATCAAGAAAGATGCAAATGCGGCAAAAATTGGTTGATGTACCGATTTTCCCAGTTGCACATTAAGGCCAGCTTGGAGCGGAAGAACCGCGCCCGCAATTATTGCGAGGAGTATAAGTAAAAACTGAGATTTCATTTTAATTGTTTTTTAAAAAGCGATGGTCAAGAGAGTACTTTCCCGCTCCCAAGAAAAAGATGAGCATATAAGAAAGGGAATACATTAACGGAACATCTTTAACTACCCAAGGATCAGCAATGTGTACAACAAAAAAGCCGATCAAGGTTATGCTGAGTATGGGTAGTACGGCCAAGCGAGTACCGAAACCCAAAATCACTAGTAGCGGACAGATAATATTTGCAAATAAAGCAATCCAAGTGCTAGCTTCTCCGCCAATCCCAAAAGGATCAGGTATGTGTTTTATAGTTTCTTCGTAATGAATAATCTTTTTTAAACCATGGGTATTTATCATAGATAGAGAAACCAAAACCCTAAAAAGCAGCAGTGCAAGATCTTTGGTTATAAAAGAGGTTTCCGTACTTACAATATTTTCTTTGAAGGTAGTTTTCATGATTGTTGTTCATTTAAAAGTATTTTAATGTCCTTGATAAGTCTATGGGTATCTTTTTGTTCAAGTCCATTGTAATATCCTCTTATTCTTTTCTGACCATCAATCAATACAAAAGTGCCATCATGAATTAGGTTCATTTTATTTGAATTACCGTCATTAAAAGCTCTTACCTTATAACCTTTCGATAATTCAAAGATGTCTTCACTATTGCCTGTTAACAGGGCCCACTTTTTAGTATTTATGGCGTAATCCTGACCGTATGCATTTAGCTTTTCTGGAGTATCATTTTTAGCATCAATGGTAAAAGAGATGATGCTCACTTTATCTTCATTTGAAAATTCATTCTCCACAAGTTTTAAATGCCTGGTCATTATAGGGCAGATGGTAGGACAACTGGTGAAAAAGAAATCTACTACTTGAATCTTATCATTAAAATGTGTTTGGTCAATCAATACTTTGTTCTGGTTTAAAAGTTTAAAATCAGGAGCCTTATAGAATATGGTATCCTTTGTAATAGGGTCTATGGCGGTCTCTCCCAAAACTGGAAGAGAAGCCGCTGCTAAACCGATTTCTTTTACTTGTTTACAACTCAATAGCACAAGGGCAGTTAAAATCACTAGACAGTTTAAATATGTAATTATAAAGTTTTTCATAACTACATCAACTTAAGGGTTACGTTATCGAGTTTTATTTTACCTTCAGGAATATTCCTATTAGGGAGTGGAACTGGTTCAAAGATTACATTCACCTTAGCTCCTGAAGCGATAGCTTCAGCAACTTCTTTTTCAATTTCAATCTGTAAATGCACTCCTGTGGCAAGAAAAAGGGAATCCAGATCTTGAATGGGTAATATGGTAAAAGTGCCTGTGTACTTACTTATCTCCTGGCCTTTATAAGTGTAATCAAAATATACCCTGGCGCAATAGGCATGATAGGGCAATTGAACACGAGTAAAGTGTATAACGATATGTGTTCTTTCCTTGTTGTTGAGTTCCTTATAGATGGCATTCATTTCTGATGAATGTGTATCCAATGGCATCACGGCATCATTTTCCGTTATACGACGGGTAGGAGTATCAATTTTTTCCAAAGGGTTTGAGCATACTTTATTAAAATCTAAATTTTCGAATGTATAGCCTAAGTCTTCGGTATTTAGTATTTCTCTTATCTTAAATTCAACAGGAGTGCCGTTGCCATCGGTTACATACAATTTTTTATCAAGCCATTCTTCGGCATCTGGTAGTTTATTGATAGTATCATAAGCCTGCCAAGCATTCCAAATTCGGTCGCAGTTACCATGATGGGCATAAAATATGGGGTCGAATCCAGATTCTGCGAATGTGGCCATTTGACCGCCGATCCAATTGTGAATATTATTGTGAAAGGTTTGTTCCGCTATTCCGTCAAGTTGGGGTTCTCCTTTCTTCTTTATCGCTGGATGACCACCAAATGTATAGTAATTCGCCGCTCTAAATGCTGCTCCGACATTCATAAAATCTAATGGAATCGTATCATCAGGACCAATTTCACGTGTCGCATTGGACAATGGGTTATCATCTCCCCAAAAATGCTCAGGAATTTTGTTCACTTTAGTCCAATCCCAATAATGCAATGCTAATTTAGGTTCTCCTACGGCCTTCTGTAATTTTTGTTCTAAAGACCACAAATAAAGTCGGTGCCATGGCCATACATACCAGTTGTAGTGAATTTGATTGGAGTAAATACTTGTAGCACAAAAAGTAGTGTGCAAAAGACCTTGGGCATTCCATCCCATAGGGTCAAGAGGAGAACGGGCTGAGCGCTCCTTCAAGATTCTCAATCCATCTTTTATTAGTTTTATTTCTGGATCGTTGATCGGAATATCCGCAATATTCTTTCTGGTAACAATTGAACTGGAAAACAAGCCGCTATCGCTCCCATTTCGCCTATAGTCTTGTGTTCTATCACCAACTAAAGATGAAGATATCAATGGAAATCCTAAAGCTGTTATGCCTGCCTTTTGTAAAAACGCTCTCCGGGAAGTATTCTTGGATTTTTTCATTTCTAGTTGAATTTAGTACAGCTATTTTACAGCTTGCTCTCCTTGGCTGGTATTTAAGATTCTTTGATAAACTGAAGGTCAATAACAAGCTTTACGGTATCGCTAACCACAATGCTTCCCGTCTCGGTAACAGCACCCCAGGTTAGGTTAAAATCCTTTCGATTGATTGTACCTGTAATTTCAAAACCAGCTTTTGTTTGTCCATAAGGATCGGTGGCAATACCATTAAAGTCTGTATCAAGTGTAATTTCCTTGGTAACATCTCTTATGGTCAAGTTGCCCGTAATTTTATCGCCATCAAAGCTTTTTGATTTGAAGGTCATTTCTGGGTATTCCTCAACATTAAAAAAGTCATCGGATTTTAAGTGTGAGTCTCGATCACCGTTCTTGGTGTTTATAGAATCTATACTGGCTCTGAAATTAAATGATGCTCTTTCAAAACTATCGCCCTCAGTCTCTACCGAGGCCTCAAAATCTTCAAAAGATCCTGTTACTGTAGAAATCATCATATGCTTAACCTTAAATGCAATTTCTGAATGTGCTGCATCTATATTCCATTTTGTTTTTACTCCTGTTTCCATAATTCTATGATTTGTAGGATGTGTACATCCAAATTATTTTTTCTTGTTTGATAATGAATTCACTTAAAAGGGAAGAGGTGCCAACATCATTATGTTGCTCCGCAATTTGAACTGTTTCCCGTTGAAGATGCAATAGGACCCTCAGAGCATTTATGATATCCTCCACTCCGTTAGTACCAGATACCATTTGTTATTTCGATTCTTTAATGAGCGCTCTGGTAAAATAATCTGAATAATTATGTTCGGGCAGACCGCCCAGGGCCAATATTCTTTCTGCAATCTCATCTATACTTTCGTAGAGATATTGATATAATTGCTCAAACCTTTCATGCAGTTCAAAAAAAGACTTCCCCTTTATTTTCCAATGATACCCCCTAACGTTTTGGTATAAAATGGAATAAGATGCAAGTAGGGTTGCTAGTTGACCATTAATTTCGATTATTGATTTCTTATCCAATCCAATATGATGTTCTTCAGTCATTTTTAGTTTGTTTGGTAGCCCCCATAATATTTTACTGGGGACCAATTCGGTATTACTTCGGGCAATTCAGGATTCAAATTCTTGAATTCTTTGTCACCAAATACTACCTTGCCACCCACAACGGTGAGAACAGATGTTAAATCATTAATTTGCTTTTCCGGTATGGTGAAATAATCGTCGGATAGAATTGCAAAATCCGCATACATACCATTTTCAAGTGTCCCTTTGACATTCTCTTCCTTGGAGACCCAGGCGCTACCTTGCGTATATAAATGCAAGGCCTCCTCACGTGAAAGAAGATTAGAAGGCTCTGCCAATTGAAAATCCCCGGCAGTCTTTCCGGTAACCAACCAATATAATGCTGGCCAAGGATTGTAACTTGCAACCCTAGTGCCGTCCGTTCCCGCTCCTACTGGAAGTTCCATAGCTATCATTTTTCTTACCGGCGGTGCTTGTTTTGCCTTTTCAGCTCCATAACGCTCTACAAAAAACTCACCGGCGTATGCCATACGCGCTTGTATGGCAACACCCCCATTAAGGGCTTTAATGCGTTTTAATTCACTTTCTTTAACAGTCTCAGCATGATCAAATAGCCACCTTTCCGATGCTAGCTTTCCGTTCGTTTCTTTATTCACATCCTCTAATACATCAAGCATATTGGCAATGGTCTCACCATAGGTCGCATGAATTCGAAATGGCCACCCCTTGTCTACATGTAACCGAACAATTCTCTTTAAGTCTTCTCTCCATGTGGGCCTGTCCTTCAGTAAAGGTTGTGGAGCAAGAAAATTTTCAAAGTCGCCAGCACTCCAAGCTAGAAACTCTCCACCGCCTTCCAACTCATAACCGTGATCTAAATGAATTTCTCCATTGTTGCCTACTTCATTGGCGGCCATCCAATCTAAAAACTCTTGATATTCTGAACCCTTATTTTGAGGGAATAGGTAATAGGATAGACGAATGGGCATTTCCCCTGAATCGGCAATTGTTTTTGTACCCGAATAATCTTTCGGGAATTTATGGCCTCCGCCACCCGCATCTATACCGCTGGTAATGCCGAAGCTATTAAGCTCTCGGTAAAAGTGTCTCGTGCTATTGACCATTTCAGCTTCCGATAATGGGGGTAATGCACCAATTCGGGCATATAAAATAGTGGGATTGGGCTCTGCCAGAAGTACCCCCGTCAGTTTGCCATTCTTATCTTTTTCAAAGCTGCTTCCCATCGGTGCCTTCGTGTTCTCATCAATTCCTAAAAGATCAAGTCCTGCTTGGTTCAACCATGCACGACTGTATAGAAAAAGTACATATGCAGGCACATCTCCAGTAGCTTCGTTGATTTCCTCGGGAGTGGGAAAACGTTTCTCGGCAAATTGGAATGGACTCCACCCACCAATAACTCTTACCCATTGTCCTTTTGGTGTTCTGGCAGCTTGCTCTTTGAGCATTTCCAATGCACGTTTTAGCGTTTTAACTCCATCCCACCGCAATTCTGTATTGAAGAATCGCCCACCCCTTGTAAGGTGTAAATGTGAATCATTAAGCCCTGGTATGAGTGTTTTTCCATTGGCATCGAGTAGCTGTGTGTTTACTCCTTTCAACTTTAAAATATCTAAAGAACTGCCTGTATCGAGTACTTTGCCGTCTTTGATCGCAATGGCTTCAGCAATAGTATTTCCTGAATTCATAATTGCGACTTTCGCATTGGTAACTATAAGGTCCGCTCTGTTCTCCTGCTTTGCTTCCTTAACATTTTTTGCGTCTTTACAACTAAAGGTGCAAACTATGAGCAAAAGAAGTATTCGTATATTTTTCATGCTAAAGATTTAGATAATACCCCCTTGCTTATTCTAACAAGGGGGCATTGTTATAATTTAATGTTCACTGCCACCTTCCTTCATCCAGTCACTCATTGTTTTGATATAATCTATGCCCAACCCATAGGCCCCACCGTATCTCTTAGAGATTTTTACCACTTCTGCATATTGATCACTTCGTGCCCAGTCTCTGTGTATCTCTAAAAGATATTGAAGAGATGTAATTGGTTTTACACCAGCTTGTATCATTCTTTTAATGGCCATATCGTGAGCTTCTTGAGAGGTTCCTCCGCTGGCATCGGTAACCACATACACTTCATAGCCGTCTTCCATGGCGGATAAGGATGCGGTAAGTACACATACCTCCGTCCATAAACCGGCAATTACCAATTTTTTCTTTCCCTTATCTGCTACGGCTTTTACTACTCGTTTGTCCTCCCAAGAGTTCATAGTTGTTCTATCTATATATTCCTTTTCATTTGGAAAATATTCTTTGATTTCTGGGAAAAGTGGTCCACTAAATGATTTTTCCGCTACTGTCGTTACGACAGTTGGGA
Source organism: Croceitalea sp. W27 (assembly GCF_055693185.1). Taxonomy (NCBI): domain Bacteria; kingdom Pseudomonadati; phylum Bacteroidota; class Flavobacteriia; order Flavobacteriales; family Flavobacteriaceae; genus Croceitalea; species Croceitalea sp. W27. The sequence goes on along the minus strand of NZ_CM146327.1, from coordinate 823,014 downwards.
TTTCGTACAATTTGGATGTAGCGGACAGTAAGCCTGTATTGTTTCTCAACTCCTCTATGGGTTGTGACTCAACTGCGAAAGCCATTTGACTTTCGTGGTCGATCATCATTAAGGTATGATTTGTAGGATTCAATAACTCTTTAGAAGCGTTGGCCGGATCATTGTTGGGATTCGGATTGTATTGATCCCATTGAGCGAATATTGCAGCGCTCATTAATAATGCTAAGACTGTTACTTTGATAGTTCTCATTTTATTAGTTTTTATGTCATTATGACGATTGATAATTATGATTTATGTACTTATTTCATTGGGACTTCCATAAGAAGTAGTTCGGTATAGCTATTTGCCTTGATACTTAATTTTTCAATATCCCATATTCCTAATCCATCTCTTTCCTCTAAAGGTTGATGATTGATGGTGGCCTTCCCTTTCAGAACAAAGGCATAGACTCCATTTTCAATGGGTTTGTTTAAATCATGAGCGAGCTCTTTTCCTTCATCTAAATTCGTCATATGAAACCAGGCATCTTGATGAATCCATACACCAGCATCTTCTATGTTAGGAGAAACTACTTGTTGTAATTTATTCTTTCGATCAGCTATATCGAGCGTGATTTGGTCATATCTAGGAGTGACATTATTTTTATTTGGAAAAACCCAAATCTGTAAAAATTTCACTTTTTGGTCTGGGTTATTATTATATTCAGAATGCTGAATTCCCGTTCCGGCGCTCATTATCTGCACATCGCCAGATTTGATGACAGTTTTATTACCCATACTGTCTTCGTGCCTTAGATCGCCTTCTAGCGGAATAGAAATAATTTCCATATCCTTGTGAGGGTGGGTTCCAAATCCTTGAGCTTCCGATACGGTATCGTCATTCAAGACTCTTAGAAGACCAAAATTCATCCGCTCTGGATTGCGATAATTTCCAAAACTGAAGGTGTGTTTTGAATACAACCAACCGTGATCCGCCGTGCCCCGCGTGTCTGCTTTATGAAGTATTTTATTCATTGCTTTAAGTTGTTTACCATGTTAATGTTCTGTTTATCCTACAGCAGCAAGGCTTATTATATTTGAGTTGATACCGCTTGAAATTTCTCGTTCTCTAAATGTTGTCCTAAATCGCAATGGTGAAATGCCAAAGCTATTTTTAAAAAAACGTGAGAAATCATCCGGCTTGCCAAGCCCGATACGCATACCAATTTGTATCAAATTCTCATCTGACTCGATTAGCAATTTCTTGGCATATCCTAATTTTACGTTCATTATATAGTGATAAGGCGTTTGACCTGTGCTCATTTTCAACCTGCTTATTAAATCATATTTGCTTAACCCTGTTATACTGGCCAGACTGTCGGTATTGATTGAACTATTCATTTGGTTTTGGATGTAGGTCTTGATTTGGTTGACTTGAAATGGAGCTAGACATGCTTTTTTGTCTTTTTCTTCCAATAGGTCATGCTTGTAGATACTTTTTATCAGATATTCTGCTAAAGAGACAATCATATTTTTCAGATGGTCTTTATCTTCATGTGGAGAATGGAGCATTTCTTGAATAATATAAATGGCAAGCTGATTACTCACTTTGTTATCCAATAGGTGCTGTGAAGTAAATTTTTCGGGATAAAGAACATTCTCCATGATTCCGAAGACACCATTGCGCAGGCCTATGAGCAACGGTCGGTCAGTTTTAAAAGATTTTGTGGTCTCTAAATTGAAAAATGTACGAAACGTTTTTTCTTTTGATGCATAAGGGCCTTCTTTGTCTTTATCATTGATTAAAAACAAGACAACCGGATTACTGGGGAGAAGTGATGCCACTTCTTTGTTCGTACCCAAAATACTTTTTAAATCTTTAATGTAGTGCATAGCTGTTGCTTTTTAAAGGCACTTTAACCGGGTTAATAGAACTTGGTAATTCTTGATGCATAAACCTAAAAAGGTTTTAATTCCTTCCATCTATAGAAAGTCAAGTTTGTATTTCACTTTTGTTTATTTATTGTATTCCTTTTGTTGCAAAGGAGTGTCTGTTTTAGTTTGGTGCGGTTAAGCGGTAAGACGTTGTGCTTTTTTAAATTCTAACGGGGTCATCTGCTGGTATTTTTTAAAGAACCGTATAAAGTAACTAGCGCTTTCAAAGCCAAGGTTATACGCAATTTCCGAAACTGTATGATCGGTGTGCAAAAGATGGCATTTGGCTAAAAGTATGGTGCGTTCATCAATGATGGTCTTGGCAGATTTACCACTGGCCTTACGAATGCATTCGCCAAAATAGGTGGGGTGCATATGCAACATTTGTGCATACTCTTTAACCTTTAGCGGTTTCAACAATTCTCCTTTTGAAAGTTTTTTGTAGGAATCATTCAGCAAATCTAAAAAGCGGTTGTAGATATATTCCAAGGAGCCTTCAAGTGGTGCTTCTTCTTTAACATCCAACTGGTCGGCATACATTCTGTTAGTCTTTATCAGAAGCTCAAAAATCCAAAACTTTACCAATTCCTTACCATGTTTATCAGGGTTGTTGAACTCGTGGTATATATCATTAAAAATGGTCTGGAACGTATCGAGTTGCGATTTTTCGAGTTCAAATTTTCGTTTTACGTTCGTTATTAAGTAGTCGAATGTATTGATGAGATTTTTGTTGTCAACTGCTGTCAGTAGAAAATCTTGGGTAAAAACCACTAGAAAACCTTTCGGAGAAACTATTTTATTCCATGTTTTTACCTCACCCGGTTTTGAAAAGAAAATTTCATTCTTCTTTATACTGTAGCTATTAAGCTGGTTTACCTTATCTATTTGACCTTCTTTTAAGAAGTAAATCGTAAAAAAATCGCAAATGCGGGGAATGCTGGTAAAATTATTTGTGCCCTTGATATCTTCTAATCGACAAATGAAGAAATTACAGTTGTTGTCCAAGTCCGCATGTTCCGTTCTATTGGAAGGGGGCAAGATATAGTTGACAAAACTCTTTATTTTCAAATGCACGAACAGATTTATATTATTTGGCATGATTTTTTATTTTATTCTTAGTTATAAGGCATAACCATGCCAAGCCAAAAGAATCTATTTATAAATCATAAATAACTGATAAACAAATAGTTATATATTAAAAACTATTTGCATACATTTGGAAAGATTTTGTTTTCGTGATTTTTTCACGAATAAATATCCCGTATTTCGTGAAAAAATCATGAATAACATGCTATGAAAATAAAACCGCAAACCGCTTCTCAACTCTCTAAGCAACAATTGGAAGGCCTGCTTACTATTGGCGCGGAAATAACCACTACACAAAATAGTCAGGAACTTTTAAAGGTAATCTATGGGCAGATACAGTCCATTTTCCCATTTGAAAGCTCTGGATTATTTGTGATAGACGAAGCCGCTGATCAACATTATGAAATAATCGATGAAGAAATCTTGCCTGATGGTCTAGATTCATACCTGTGGAAAGAGGGTGGCTCTAATCAAGGACCTTTTCCACATAAGGGATCTGTGGTTGCATTCATCTTGAATCAAGATCCTCAGGTATATAATATTGAGCATCTGATTAAAGTATTTGACCACCCTCAATTAAAACCCATGTATGATGCCGGGCTTCGCGAAATGTTAGCAGGTCCCCTTATTTCAAGAGGCAAGAAAATAGGAATGCTTGCTTTCAATTCAACCAAAGATGATTCTTTTTCGGATACAGATTTGTTGATGTTTCAATTGCTGTTAGAACAAGTGGCTATAGCGGTAGCAAATATATTGGCGAACGAAGAAATAGTATTGCGGAAAAAGCAGACCGATGAACTGCTTGAGGTTACTTCGGCCATCTCTAACATTAACTCTGGGCCAGAACTTGTTAGGGCGATTATTGATAAACTACAGCACGTTTTTCCCTTTGATGATGTGGGCCTATTTCATCTGGACCTTGAAAACGGAAAAGAACGGGATTTAATCGTAGATTATGACTACGATACCCATACCCTTGCTACAAAAAGTATTCGAGATGCTGGCATTATAGGTTGGATGCCTATTCAATCTGGAACTATGTTTATTGTCGAAAATGGACCAATTGCCGTATCTGTCAAAGAATTTTTTGCAAAGGTTGACCATCCCCATAAAGAATTTGTTTTAGCGCAAGGGTTTGAACAGCTAATGGCAGGGCCATTAAGAAAGGGTATAAAAACAATAGGCCTTTTATACTTTTTTAGTAAGACCAAAAACTTCTTTGATGATAAGCTGCCGCTTTTTTCTTCCATAGCCGATCAATTGAGTTTGGCACTGAACAATATCTTGGCCAATGAAGAAATCATACGGGAAAAAGCTTTTAAAGAGACTTTATTGAGTATTAGTGAAGCGGCTACCAACATTCGTGATCGTGAGAATCTCTACCAAACTATAATGGGTCAAATTCTACCCATAGTACAGTTTGATGATGCGGTATTGTTAATACTTTCAGAAAATTCAAAAAATTGCACCCACATACTTACAATGGCTTCTGAAAAGCGAAAAGAACACCAAATTTATGGTCAAGCTGTTCGGCAAGCCCTTCCTGTCGAAAACAATGCTATAGAAGATTTTTTTAATGGGAACGGTTTTAAATGGTATCGACTTGATGAACTAATCAAAAAATATCCGAATGATCCAGGTTTGATCTTAATGCGTGATACAGATTTAAATCATACCCTGGTACTCAAGTTAAGAAGGTCGGGCGAAACATTCGGAATACTTCAATTTCATTTTGAGCAATATCAAGACGAAAACGCTTTTACTGACAGACTTTTATCCAATATTGCCGATCAGCTTGCGGTTGCGGTAAGTAATGTAATGGCCAATGAAGAAATCATACGAGAAAAACAAAAAACGGAAGAGCTTCTAAAAATCACAAAATCTATTGCAAACATTAGTTCTGGTCCAGAATTGGTTCGAGCTATTTTTAATAAGTTACAATCGGTATTTCCTTTCGATGATGCCGGGTTATTTCAAGTAGATTTTGATGCCGATTGTGAAAGGGATTTAATTGTTGATTACAATTACAAAGGAACACTTTCAGAAGAAACATATAAAGCAGGTATCGTTGGTTGGCTGCCCCTACATAAGTTAATTCGCCATTTTTCAGATAATGGGCCACTTATTATGAAGTGTTATGAAATGTACAAAAATTTTGAGCATCCTCATTTTCCGATACTACAAAAAGAAGAATTTCAAGAAATCATTGCTGGCCCTCTTATGCAAGGTGCCAAATCTATTGGTGTACTCTGTTTTTTCAGCAAATCTGAAAATTTCTTTAATACCAAAATGGACTTATTCAATTCAATAAGAGACCAACTCGGTTTAGCCTTGCAAAATGTGCTTGCCAATGAAAGCCTTCTGCGTCAGAATAAATGGCAAAGTCTAGAGAATAATCTGGCACGTACCATCATACAAGATGAGCCCTTAGAAATTATTTTTAAGCAAGTACTCGGCCTTTTAAGAGATAGTGTTCCCTTCTATTGTGCACACGTATTAATCAAAAATCAGGCAGATGGCACCATGAAAGAGCCCCATAATTTTGAATGGCTTGCCAAAGATGAAATCAGGTCGCTTTCCAATACAGATTTCACGGCCACTTATAAACTAGATATCAAGGCTTGGCTTGCTCTGCAGAAGTATCTGGGCCATTCGGAGCTTTTAGACACCCTACATCTTGTAGCTGACAAAAGAAAAGTTAAAATACTCGAATCTTTAAAAATTGATTCTTTCTTAAAACTCACATTGGCATTGAGCAATAAGAGCGAAATAGTCTTTATACTCTGTTCTAAACAACCCAATGCACTTACGACAGAGCATCACGATTTATTGGCATATCTAAAACAGACCTTAACCTTATCCTTTGATAATGCTTCTGCAAATGAGGCTGTAAAATCACTGTCAGAACAATTGGCGCTGGAAAAAGAGTACTTGAATACGGCTGTAAAAGAAGCCTACAATTTTGACCAAATGGTAGGTGAAAGTGATGTGATGCACTCGGTCTTTGACCAGGTTCAAGAAGTATCCTCGGTAGATGCCAATGTATTGCTACTGGGCGAAACAGGTACCGGAAAAGAATTGATTGCCAGGGCCATTCACGATAACAGCAATCGCCACGACCGCGTTATGGTAAAGGTAAATTGCGCGGCGATACCTTCTCAAATTGTGGAGTCAGAACTTTTTGGTCACGAGAAAGGTGCCTTTACCGGCGCGGTAAAGCAACGTATCGGTAAGTTTGAGCTCGCACATAAAGGCACCATATTTCTAGATGAAATAGGAGAAATGCCACTGGAACTACAGACTAAATTACTACGCGTACTTCAAGAAAAAGAAGTGGAGCGTTTGGGGAGTAACGAAACCATTAAGCTAGACTTTAGGCTTATTGCGGCGACCAACCGAAACCTGGAGGAAGAAGTCAGTAAAGGAAACTTTAGGGCAGATTTGTTTTATCGTCTTAGTACGTACCCCATATATATACCGCCTTTAAGTAGTAGGGATGACGATGTGTTTTTATTGGCAGATTTCTTTGGCAGGCAACTTTCAGAAAAAATGGGAATTCCGTTCAGAGGATTTACTTCCCAGACACGTTCGGCTTTTCTCAATTATGAATGGCCCGGTAATGTGAGGGAGCTTCAAAATATGGTAGAGCAGGCGTTCATTGGTCAAAAAGGAAAAGTGCTGGATATTTATCCAGGTAGGAATAGGGTCCCCGCCTTTGTGACAGCCAACTCTGAAGGAAAGCAGACCTCAAGTGCTTTTCCCATAAAAGAGTCCTTTGATATGGAGGATATCAAAAAAGAAAAAGATAAACTTGAACGAACTTATCTTCTACAGGCCCTTAATGAGAATAATTGGAAGGTAAGCGGTAAAAATGGGGTCGCTCAATTATTGGGGGTAAATCCTTCGACCCTAGAGTCACGTATGCGTAAATTGAATATACAGCGATGATTCTTTTACTATGACTTCTATTTTCAATAGCTAAATGTTTCTTATCTTCTGAAGATTTAAGACATAGATTTGAGTTTAAGATAAACAATACAATTGTGACAATAATCACAGAAATCGTAGTTGAATTTTGATAATTTCATAGCCAATAAAAAGCTCAAAAGAATTGTACTCAGAAAATGAAGTAGTACTTCGGAATACGTTAGACAAATTTGACATCCTCAACGATAAGGAGTTTTCAGAATTTTTGAATGTCTGCGTTTACAAGAAGTTCGCCAAAAAAGAATATATTTTAGAATCCAGCAATTACAACCACGGTATTTACTTTGTAATTTCTGGGGCAGTTGGCCTTTTTGAACTGATTGATGGTAAAGAGATGTATCAAAATTTCTTTTTAGAAGGTGAATTTGCCAACGAACTAAAAAGTTTGACTACCCAAACACCTACTACAAAAAATCTCATTGCCTTAAGCGATACAACTTTGTTTTATTTAAATAGGAAGAAACTTCTCGACCTCTATGAAAAATCGGTTACATTTGAACGATTGGGGCGCAAACTTCTGGAGCATATCTTGAACGGTCAAAATGAAATATCTTATGTTCTTCAATCCTTAAAACCCGAAGAGCGCTACGAATACTTAGAAAATAAAAGACCTAATCTACTAAGTTCCATTCCTCTTACCTATTTAGCATCTTATTTGGGCTTAGCTAGAGAAACCTTGAGCCGAATAAGGGCGAAAAAATAGCCAGCATCATTTTGTGATTTAAATCACAGATATTCTTTTTTCCTTACGATAGTTTTACCTCATAATTTAAACCCAAAACATTATGAAAAAATTATCGATAGCACTTTTGACTGTTATTTGCTTTGCCACAAGTTGTAAATCCCAAATTCAAAATAATTCAATGAAAACAGAAAAAGAAATAAAAAATGTAATAGAAACCTTTGTTAAGGCGGGCGAAGAAAGAAATGTTCAATTGTACGATGATATTTTGCATGAAGATTTTAGGGTGATTGCCAATCGATATCCAACGCCAGACAAAACTTCTATAATTCCGGCAGCAAATTATATCGCGTTAATTACTAAAAAGGTTATTGGTGGAACAAAGTACAAAGTGACTTTTAAAAGTATTGAAATTGCAGAACATTCTGCGACGGTCCGAGCTGAATTGAACGCAGAAAAAGGCGGGCAGTTGGTGACTTTTCTCTTGATTCAAAATCCAGAGAGCAAATGGCAAATCATTACAGATATGGTCGTGCAAACAAAATAACGATTTACTCTGAACAGAAAATAGGAAGTGATGAGCATAGTAATCATTGAAGTTGACAATTGTCAACATAATTTATCCGCTAACACGACTATTGTAAAATTGAGCGGTTTTTATAGATGAATCGGATTCAAAAAATTAAATCAGGAACGGATTTACTGACGCAAGGTTGAATGTACTTCCTGAACTTGCAGAGAGTATCGTATTTAGTAAAGGGAATCCTGATTGATTGTAATTACAGGTTTTCTGAATACAGACTATACAAAAGGGTCTGGTCTTAACCCGACCATGGCTAAAGCTGACTAGTTTCTTTAAACGATTTGCCAAACACTACAAATATTCCTATAGATTTTATGGGTGCACCTACCCTAAAACAGGCGATTCAATCAAAAAGGGTTCATTATCTAAAATGAACCCTTTTTTAGAAAATGAATCAGAAAAGACTTTTAGATCAAATATAAAGCCGTTTTCATGTAGGGCTTTATGCCAATTCAGAGGTGTCTAAAAGGAAATGCTCTAAAAACGGTACGGATTTCTATTTTTAAAACTAACATGATTACTGGAATTTGTGCCCATCCATTCCCATATTCAACCACTAATTTTATTCATAATATTAATTGGAACCTGTATTGCCAGGGGCTGAGGACATTTTATGAATATCGAGATACATAAATCTGAAACGCGGGGTGTAGCCCATTTAGATGGAATACAAATTAAACACACCTTTAGTTACAAGAATTATTATAACAAAGATAGAATAGCTTTTGGCGGCTTAAGGGTATTAAACGATTACACGCTTGCACCAGACAAAAGCCTGAAAAAACGGGCTTTGAAAAATATGGAGGTGCTCTCCATTGTACTTAGCGGAGAGCTGATCTATTCTGATTCAATGACCAATGAGCAAGTGCTGAAAAAAGGAAGCGTTCAAGCCATAAGTGCGGGTACTGGACTCGATATTTTAATTGGTAATAACAGCCGCAACAACGAAGTGAAGTTTCTTGAATTATGGGTATTTCCAGCGGTGGCCAATGTTGGGCCTAAAAACTTTAGTGATGAACTGCCATCCGAGTTGACTCGGAATGAACTAAAAGCTATTTGTACTCCAGGCAATAAAGTGGGGTCTATTTGCAAGAATTTAAATGCATGGGTCTATATGTTGCATCTGGATCCTAACGTGACACTGCAATACAACTTGAATAACACCGATGATGGTGTTTATGTATTTGTGATAGCCGGTAAAGTTTGGATAGAGGGTCATGAACTTTTGACACGTGATGGCTGTGCCATAACGAAGACCGATACGATTAGCTTTAAAGGCAAGGAGTTGACACAACTTTTGATTATTGAGGTGCCCATGAGATCGAGATAATGAAAAGGCAGCATTTGATTAGGAGCACCAAAAAGGGAAAGACATCAATTGAGCATGATTGTAATACTCGACTATTTAAAAATATAGAATCAGAATAATTATGAAATCAACAAAAAAAGCACAAGACGGTAAGGCGGAAGCAAAATTACCCGTGTCGGGATTTGAGATAGATGCCACAACAGCGATAGTCATTGTAGACCCTCAAAATGATTTTTTAAGTGAAAATGGAGTTGCATGGGGCGCCGTAGGAGCAAGTGTTGTAGAAAATGATACCATCAATAATCTTGATATACTCTTTAAACTGGGTGCTGAAGCTGGCATACATATTTTTGTGTCTCCGCATTATTATTATGAACATGATCATGGTTGGCAGTTTGAAGGTGCTTTAGAAAAGTTGATGCACGCGATAAAAATGTTCGACCGTGGCGACCAATTGAATGTAGATGGCTTCGAAGGTTCGGGAGCGGATTGGCTTCCACAATACAAAAAATACATTGCCGATAAAAGTAAGGTTACCGTAGTGGGACCTCATAAAGTCTATGGGCCTACGAACAACGATTTGATGCTTCAATTACGGAAGCAGCATATCAATAAAGTAATCCTGGCCGGTATGTCCGGGAATCTATGCGTGGAGTCGCACATGCGCGAATTGCTGGAGCACGGTTTTGAAGTGGCCATAGTTGGTGATGCCACGGCCTCTGCTAAATTACCGAATTTGGATGGAGACCAGGCCGCACAGACAAACTTTGCGATGATGGCCAGCCAAGTGTACACCACTGATCAGTTAAAAGCGATTATTAAATAATGGAAGCAGGTACTTTACATTCACTTGAACCTACAAAATGGGTAGCTTCTTATAGTGCACTGCTATCAAATTACGCGCGTTCGAGGGTACATGACCATTTGGTCATTGAAGATTTAGTACAGGAAACGTTTTTGTCAGGACTAAAATCGCAACATCGTTTTCAAGGGAAGGCCAAGGAAAGTACATGGCTCATCGCTATTCTCAGACATAAAATTATAGATCATTATCGAAGTGTTAATAGCCGAAAAGGGCAAATCAAAAAAGCGATGATCAGCGAGACTGATTTGCTCGAAAACTATAACCTGGAAATAACTCTAGATACTTTAGAGGATAATGAAACAATGAAAAATATTATCGCATGGGAACTGGAAGGTATTATTGACGATGGTTTTGACATTCTCACGAAGAGAGAAGTTGAGGTCATGAAATTAAAAATGAAAGGATACGACACCAAAGTGATTTGCGAAAGACTGAAAATGAGCAGAGAGAGCTTCTGGGTAACTACCTTTAGAGCCAGGCAAAAATTAAAAAAGTATCTCAATTTAAATTGGGCCATGATTTCTTAGAAAGTATTCGAAAGTGTATCATTCATATAATGTCTTTACAAAACCGCAATTTTTGAACAGCACCGTGAATTACTAAATAATAGGTTAATTAAAGTAGTCATCTTCGAAGTAGTATGATTTACCATCTTAAAACCATTGCATATGCAAACGAATACCCATCAAAATAGATTTTTACTAGTCGCAAAATGCGCTTGTGAGTATTTAAAAATATATACCCTTTTCTATGTGGTACGACCTATTTTTTTAGTGTTCGCGCAATGGCGAAAATCTAATCCATTACGTGAAACGAAATAATCGTAAACCATAACGGGCAATGTCAAAAAGTACGTTACATATTTTTCTCATATGCCAGCAAGATGAGGAAAGGAATAGAAGTTGTAGCGGAGAACTCCGCTTAATAGATAAAAGTTAGTTTTGATTGGTTTGGTTGCTAATAAGGGCTGTGGTGGCCCTTATTTTCTTTTCGGGAGTTATGTGCAATATCTGGGGAAATTAGTATAAGCCGAAAGGTCTTTGTTTAAAATACTTTTACACTAATGTTAAAACAGCTTAAGTAGATAATCAAACTAATCTGGAAATCGATGAGAGCCTATTATTTCAGATAATCTCTAATTATGGACTGATACGGGATACCGGCATAATGCCATATCTGACAGATTCAAACGAATTAGATTCTTAAAATAGTGAATGAATAAAAATTGTAAAGAAACCTAAAATCAACAACAATGAAAATAGCAATCAACGGAATGGGACGCATCGGTAGAGCTGCGCTCAAAGTAATATTAGAAAATAAAGATTTAGAACTGGTAGCGGTAAATGATATTATAGATATCGAGAACGTTGCTTACTTGTTGAACTATGATACCGTGTACGGAAAATATGAGCATAAAGTCACATACACCGGCACGGCATTGGAAATAAACGGAAAAACAATTCCTTTTTACAGCGAGCGCAATCCCGAAGAGTTGCCTTGGGAGGAACACAAGGTAGACTTAGTCATAGAAAGCACTGGTGTTTTTACGGGCTATGATGACGCAGAACGGCATATCAAGGCAGGAGCAAAAACAGTCATTATCTCGGCACCTACAAAAAGCGTAGAAGCACCCACGGTTGTACACGGTGTAAACACGGAAGCGGGGCATACTTCAGTATTTTCTTGTGCCAGTTGTACGACCAATAATATTAGCCCTATTGTTGAAATTTTAGGAAGGCGACTCGGTGTCAAAAAAGCCATAATGACGACAGTGCACGCATACACCGCTTCGCAAACCGCGGTAGATGGACCCAGCAAAAAGAACTTTAGAATGGGGCGTGCGGGAGCAGCTAATATTATCCCAACCACAACGGGAGCAGCCATTGCAACCACTAAAGCATTGCCAGAATATGAAGGAAAATTTGATGGGGTTGCCATAAGAGTTCCTATTCCAGTTGGCTCTTTGTCTGATATGACCTTTGTAATGGATAAAGATGTAACCGTGGAAGAGGTAAATGAGATTTTACAGGAGGAGGCAAAAACAGACCGATATAAATATGTTATTGATACTACTTACGACCCCATTGTATCATCAGACATTATAAAAAGCCCTTTTGCATCCACCGTAGATCTGAGTATGACCCGCGTCGTAGATGGAGATTTGTTGAAAGTAATGACATGGTATGACAACGAATGGGGCTTCACCAATCAAATGGTACGGCAAATTTTGGATATAAATAAGTCTAAACAATGAACAGGAAGGACATTATTCACTGTATGGTCAAAGATAATCGTAAACCGCCAAGTCGGGTCAAAAAAACGGATGCCGAATTGAAAGAACTGCTTACGCTCGAGCAATACCAGATAACCTGTAAAAAAGAGACCGAAGCAGCCTATTCCGGAACATTAAGTAGTATCTTCGAAAAAGGCGAATACCAATGTGTCTGCCTTGATACGCCCCTTTTTCATTCCTCCGGTAGATTCAACTCGAGTTCAGGATGGCCTAGTTTTACCGAGCCGATTGAAAAAGGTGAGATTAAATACGGGATAAACGTAAGTTTTGAAACGGTCTGGCTTGAAACGCTTTGTAATATCTGCTATGCCGATTTAGGCTATGTTTTTCTCGATGGCCCTGAATCTTTGGGACTGAGATTTTGTATCAATTCTGAAGCTATAAAGATAAAGAAATAACTAAGCTGGGATGAAAGGTATTTCCTCTCATGCGTCACATTATTAAAACAATAAAATGAAAAGAATTTTATCTATAGCGGTTTTCTTAATCAGTCTTTATACAATGGGCCAAGAGCACCATTTACATTCCGAACGAAGTACGCCCGATTATTTATCCGATAAAGAATTGACAAGAGTCAACTTATTCAAAAATGTATCCGCCAGCGTCGTAACGATTTTTACCAAATCAGAAGTAGTATCTGAAAGGGGTATTGGGCAGGGCGGAGGATTAGGCTCCGGTGTATTGATTTCCAATGAATGCCACATTTTGACCGCTGCGCACGTCGTGGCCGGAAGATCCGATATTAAAGTGAAGACGACCAATGGCAACATACGTACCGCGAAGGTGCTGTTTAGTGATAAATCTGCCGATGTCGCTTTATTGCAACTAGAAGTGCCTGACGGCCGTTTATCGCATGCAACTTTGGGTGATTCTGATGAGTTGGCCGTGGGACAAAGTATTTATGCAGTTGGAAGTCCATATGGTATGGAGAACTCTTTTTCGGCGGGAATCATTTCTGCTTTTCGAGGCTTCGATAGAATCTATGACGGCACAGTAAAAGTTGAGTTTATTCAGACGGATGCTGCTATCAATTCGGGAAATAGCGGAGGCCCGTTATTCAACTCTCAAGGCGAAGTAGTGGGTATTGCATCAAGCATATTAACGGTTTCGGGTGGGTTTCAAGGAATTGGCATAGCCGTAACCAGCAATACCGCTAAATCGCTGTTGTCCTTTGAAGATCGACCGTGGATTGGGGTTGATGGTGTCTTACTCCAAAAGGATGAGTTTGCCCTCCTGTTCAATCTAGATACCGAAGGTGGAATCTTAGTACAAAGTGTCGTTAAGGGAAGCCCTGCCGATAAAGCAGGCATACGTGGTGGTTCGATAAAGACTACTATCAATGGGGCCGAGGTTTTATTGGGAGGAGATATCATTACAGTGGTCGGAGGCCATCCCACTTGTCATATCGGTTGTATGGAAGAAGTTAAAGAAGAACTGTCAGCCCAAAAAACCTTGGAAATCTCTTATTTGAGAGAAGGCAAAAGTAGAACTACGGTACTCGATCTTTCGGATACAAAGCGTAATTTTTTAACAGTAAATAAAGAGACCAAGCACTAATTACTTTTTGTGCCTGGACTAGAACATGTTACGTGTAGTGTTTTTTGGTAACATTGTTTCAATTGAAAATGGTGCGCCTATGGCAATATATAAGCCGTGTTTCAATTCTTGAAATGAGGCTAGAAAATATTAAATTTTCAGTTGTTTAAGATTTTGTATTTGTACCTAAAATGAAAGCTCCCATATGGATTATAATTTTAAGAAAGCTTATTTTTCCATGGTATTGGGCAATTTTTATCATGGTCAACGTTTGGTGTGCAATCAAGATGTTTTATACGAAGAGTGTTAAATAATTTATACAAAAGTGTTTCAATCGTTAGCGTCTATGAATATACTATTTTTGAAAATAGGTTCTGAATGATATAATTTTCTTTGAGTATAATCTTTTCCAGTAGTTTATAAATTGTCATATTCAAATCGACTTTGTCTTTGTCACCGTAATCAAAGTCTTTTTGTTAAAACTTGTGGTTACAATACGTATCGTCTTTCCTCCTTTGCAGCTATGTCAATAGCATGGGAACTCAAAATATGGGAGGGGTGGAATGTCTGACACTATCTTTAATTCACCCAGATATTGGTCAATACGATGAATACAATTTTCTAAAAATTTAATAAATGGGTTTTGACAAAAGAATAATTCTAGAATTTCACACGTTATGGTACTGAAATTTAGTATCATCAGTTAATTTTTCATCCTTATCAAATCAAACAAAACATAAAAATTAGTTATGTATCATAAGCTTTCCATTATTATTATTTTATCTGTGATGGTTATTGTTTCCTGTTCTAGGGATAATTCGGGAATGGAGGAATCTTTTCGAATCGACGAAATTAATGGCCGTTTTAAAATAGAAGGGGCTTTACTACTTGAAAATGAAGTAGCTAAACACTACAAGGGTGTCAATGCCCTACAAACATTTGGTTTAGGAGATGCCGATCTAATGAGCCAGTGGAACGTCGAAATAGTTCGTGAATTTATAGGAAATTTAAGGGAGCAACCCATTTCGGGAGAACCTATACAAGCCAGTGACGGTGTATGGTACCATCCGTTAGAAGAAATTGTAGCTAATAATCGGAAAGGCAATAGAATAACAATTCTATGCCCTTTTGGATGGGTAAACGAAGAAGGGCAAAGAACACTTCTTACTGGTCTAAATCCCTCATCCCAATCGTTTTATGAGGATTACAAAAGTAAAATGAGGGCACTGGCAGATCATTTTAAAGATCAATCTGATGTGTGGTTGGAAATTTGGAACGAGCCATATCATTGGAACAATGAAAAGGGTTATAGTCACGATCTTTGGATAAATGATATGAAGGATATGGTAAACAATTTAAGATCAGTTGACGGCTTCCAAAATATTATCGTTGTCCCAGGAAATGAACAGGGGCAATCTGAAGATGCTATACTAGACAAAGGAAAAGAATTATTGAAAGAACAGTATAATATACTTTTTGACCTTCACGCTTATGAGAAGTGGCTTTTGAATAGCACAGAAAATGAAATTACCGATAGAATTCAAAATATCAATAATCAAGGTTTTGCCTTGATTATTGGAGAAATTGGAACTCAAAACGTTGGAGAAATTATGCCTGTACAGCACTTTTTAGACGCTGTTCAATCTACGGAAACCACTACGTTGGCTTGGCTTTGGAATCTTAATGCTGATGACAACAATGCACTACTCACCAATGAAGGCAAACCAAATGATAATGGTATTAATGATGGGTGGGGTCATAAGTTTTTAGAATTTCTTATCAATTGAACATCATTCATCTACGTCGCATAATATACAACCTACGGATTGATAATGAATTCAAGATAAATACTAGATATGTTTTACTCACTGAACAAATCAGAAAGTTACTTTTCTTTACTGCAATGGGGACTATAAAAAAGCCCTTATAGGTTTACTAAAGTCCGGCAATCAGATTGTTCGACTTTAAACCTTGGCTTGAGGTCAAAAAAGCATAATCAATAGCACTTTGTGAAAAAGAGGAATTTATTCAGCGAAGAATTTTCAAAGAAGTTCAAGACCGTCCATGGGTTCAACGGTAATTTCTTTAATGAATTACCGAAACGCGGTATCGAGAATATGACCCAGGGCCCCGTGGATTATGAAAAAAATTAAAGGTCAAAATGCATCCTTCACTTACACCTAAATTCTTTACTCGATATATCCAAAACTGAATAATAATGTTGTCGAATACCAATCTCCATCTTTTGAAATATCCAAATGTATTTTCAATTCTTCACAAAGTCGTTTTACAATTTTTTCACCTAGACCAAAACTATCTTTTTTGTCTTTTCTATGTCTATTGGATATCAAGTTAGAATTAATCTTATTTTTTATTAGAAGTTTGGTCTTATTATTGGGCGATTCAGCCATCTGAATTACAACCTCACTTCCGGGTTCTTGATATTTCTTTACATTTTCTAAAAGATTATCGAATATAATGGCCATGGCATCGTAATTACCTATAATAGTTTTATCTGATGTGATAGTACTTGAAATATCAAACTTCATTTCTTTAAAGTTTGCAACCCGCTCCTTAATAAGATCTTCAAGTCTTACTTTTTTAAAATTGGTGTTTTCTTCACTGTTCATCCTATATTTAAGTAAACTGAGCACAATTGAAATTCGGTTTGATAACTCAGATGTTGTGTCTGATATAGTTTGTATTAAAAAATTGGCTTGTTCATCACCAGTCGATTTCAACAAGTTCTTTAGATTGCTTAAACTATAGTACAATTGGTTCACCGGTTTTTTGACATGGTGACTCAAAATGAGTAGCATTGCCTCATATTCATTTGCATATTGTTCTAATTTAACATTGGTAGCACTTATTTTTTGAATCAGTTTCTGGTTCTTTTTTTTCTGCTTGATTGTTTTAAAAAAAAGGAAAAGAACCATTAAAAAACTAAGTAAAATGATAATGGAATAAACTAAATATACCCTATTGATTTTTTTTGCCCGTAAAAAGGCAGCTGTAGTTTGGTCAAGCTTAAAACCACTTTCAAATAACTGATCTTCATAATAGTTCAATTGGGCATTTAAAAAATAGTTGGTTTTAATCTGATTTTTTCTTCTTGAAGAAAACATAAGTGAGTCACTTTTGCTAACATATGAAGTATAAAGGCCCAGATTTTTCATTTTGAGTGCTGCCTCTTTCATTTTTGAATAAAATACTTTTTTCTGGCCAACAGTAAAAGTTTTAAGATTTTTTGAATTCGTATTGAAACGGTCAAGTGTGCTTTGCAATAGGTCAACACTATTACATTTGGGAATAGTGTTCATTAATCTTAAAAAATCACCTGTAGGTCCATTGATTACTGATGAATACATTGGTATGGGATCATCTACAGTGAACAGATTTTCATATTTTAAGTTTCTATTGGGGTCAGAAAGATAAATTTCCATCCATAAACGATTCTGAAAATCTGCTCTTTGGTTTGCATTGCTTGCCTTGATAAAATTTTGCATTCCTAGTTCTAAATTTCCTTTCTTGACTTCTATTATTCCTTTCTTTAAAAGAAAAAAACCGACTATTCCTTCGTGCCATTCACGCTCATTTGCAAGTACAAGGTCAATAATTTCTTCAGCTTTATCTAGACCAGAAGCTTGTATATATTCATTTACCAAGGTCATTACTGCATAAATGGTATTGATATCGTTGAACTGTTTATCTTTAATAATAACATCCCAAAGACCTTCAAGACCAGCTAAATAATCTCCCTTTTTAGTATTGTAGTTAGCTCTTAATAAAAGACACTTGTTGTTGGTACTATCTACTTTTAAACAGCTATCAAGGTATTTTAACTCTGAATCAAAATCTTCTTTTTCTCTATACAGATTTGCAATTTCAGCGAAGCTTTCAGTAATATTCACCTTTATTCTTGATTGGTGAGCCAATGAGACTGCTGTTAAAAGATGTTCTTCTGCAATATCAAAACTATCTTTTATTTGATATGATACACCTAAACCTATATGACTTTGAAAGAGCTCTGCATCTGAATTGGAAAGTTCTTTTGCTTTGGTATAATATTCAATCGCTTGATTAGAATTCCACTTTTTGAGGGCCAAATCTCCTTTGTAATGATAATATTTCAATTTTGAACTATCTGCTAAACGTAGTTCTGAAATTTTCCAAAATTGTTCTATTTTATTATTCAAACTGTCAATCCTATTGTTTTTAAGTGTTGGAATAGATTGATGAACTTCTTGAAGTAGGTCGTTAAATTGATAATCTTCAGCCTGTGATCTGCCTTTGAACAAAAAGGAAAATAACAAAACTATTAGCATACCTGTTTTCATAATCAACTATCTGATCGTTGATGGAAAATTAGCTTAAAGATGAGTAATTGGAAATATTCAATTATTATCAGGTCTGCATCTATTATTATTTGGTAAGCTCATAAAAGCTGGTAAGGTATTAAGGGCTCAACGGGTTTTCTGGCGAATAGAGACCCTTATCTTCTTCATTTTATTGTATCAGAGCTTTTAATTCTACAGAATAATAACAATAAAAAACCTATTAATAAAGACCTGTTTGATTTCCTTTTTACATGTAATTATTTAGAGGAAAGAAATAATTCTTTCAGAACAATTTTAAAACTCTATTATGAAAACATCAACATTAGTTACGATCTACAGACTTGAAAATTTGTTAAATACACAAAAAGAAAATAAAGACCAGTTTCGACTCCATCAATTACTCCATATTAACTTGATAAAAAGGTGTTATAATAGCTCTGATGTACTTATTGATTATGATAAGAAAAGAGTTTTCATGAATATTATTTTGGATAATACGGACAAAAGGAATCAAAAATGTAAAACTACCCAAAAGGTCATGCCTACCAATTTAAGATATGATAATTTAACCTCATTTTTAAAATCTTGTATTCTAGAAGATGACGCAAGCATAGAATTCTATAAATCTCAAATGACTGTTTTTAGGTCTTTAAAAATAACAACTGAAAAAACTGTCAAAATAGAAGAATCTCTAAATCAATAGAGAGATTAGATCAATATTCTTTCTAAAAAATGTGCCTCTAATAACTTAAAATGGAAATGCTAAGTGTAGAAAGTAATTCTGTTTTAGTCAATTCACACAAAATTATTTTTTAGCATAAACATGAAATTCTTGGGAATCATAATTGTAATAGAATTAAAAGCAATCCTTGCCAAAAAATAAGTCATTTATACCCGATAATAACTAGCACTACCATATGAAAAATGATGGAATTAGATTTATCCTATATTAATCTTAACCATCAAATAATGAAAAAAAATACACACCTAGAATATGCTGTTATTCTATTGTTTTATGTTCTCTCAATAGTATTTATAATATATAGTCGCAAAATTTAAAAAAATGTCATGAATGATAACAATATCAGTAATTATAAAGCTAAATCATTGTTCTTGCTTTCACTTTTTTTGATTTTAATACTGCTCCATTACTCTTTATATGGTCTCTGGTAATATGAATCCTAATTAAGAATAGGGCTATGATAATAGCAAAGATTAATAGGCCTAAATGAGAAGTGTTGAAAAAAATGCAGCCATGTTAGATGCAAATTAATTGGAAATAACAGATGTCCTAATATTTTATGAATCCTTGAATTGAATTTATGAAGACTTTTCTTGCTATATTTTACTTACTTCTTTTAGCTACTACAACAATTTTTCTGAGCCCGCTTTATGGACAAGAGAAGGAGTTGGGCTTAACACTAAAAGAAATAAAAAACAATGAAGATTATAAGAGATTGTCAAAACTTGGATTTTTGGATAGAGAGATATTTGAAGATTTGGGCAATACGAGTTTCTTACTGGGTGAGTACCAAAACGCAGCACTTTGGTACTATAAACGTCTAACCTTAAATGGCAACTACCCTATACAGAAGAATTTAAAAGAACGTTTTTTATTCGCAATTCAGAAACTGAACGGTTCTGTTGCTAATTTGTGGCAAGAAGAAAAAAAATGGCAAAACTCAATTAGAAAAGATTATTCCTCGAAAAGGAATCAAGTTTTAAGTAACGAAAAAATAAAGTATTGGAATAATACTGAGCAACCTTTTTGTGAAACGCCAAATAAAAAATTCATTTTCTTTTCCAAAAAAGAATATCAAAAACCTCTTACTGGTATTTTTTCTCAGAAGCAAGTGGTTTATAGATTATATAGGGCAGAATTAGTAAAAGACAGATGGTTTGCTATTGTGCCAATAACAATATGCCCACCATACTATTCTGTGCTACATCCTACAGTTTCTAAGGATGGAAAGATGCTATTTTATGCATCAAATATGCCTGGTACTTTCGGTAAATACGACATCTATGTTTCAGAAATACGTTCTAATGGGGATTTAGAAAACCCAAAAAATTTGGGGCCTAATGTAAATACCAAGAAAAATGAATTTTACCCCAGAGCTTTCGACGAAAGCAGATTGTTCTTTACTTCGAATGGGCAAAAGGGTTATGGAGGATATGATATTTATGCTACGAAAATAACCGCAAACAAAGTATCTAAATCACTCCACCTAAAAGCACCTTTCAATACCGCAGAAGATGATTTTATTGATTCTTTACCTATTGAGAATTCCCAACCTTTAAATAGTTTCAAAGAGCAAGCTCAAAGATGTGCTTTTCGACAATTGAGCAAGCGTATGTAGTATCGTTTGCTTGAAGCATAAATAAGACATTGTCTAAATTTAACATACAAAATCTTACCTAATGAAAACAGTCATATTCCTTATTTTATTAGTAGGTCTCTGGACTTTCGGGACACAGAGAGTCGGCGCTCAAGAAAAAAATAATAGAGACCTCTCTTTTAATAATACGTTTCACAATCAAATATACTTTAATAATTATTTAAACAATCCTACCTTATCCTTAGTAGGCGAGAATAAATCTTATCTAAGTATCATTCATAGAAATCAATATGCCACTTTTGAAAACAATCTTCAAAATTACTACATCGGGTTTAGTAATATTTTAAACGAAACAGCAGCCTTGGGTATAGGGGTGTTTAACCAAAAAGAAGGAGTGTTAAGCGGATTTGGACTGAATGCCAATTACGCGAAAACTGTAAAACTAGGTGAAAGAAGCAATTTGACATTTGGAACAAATATTACCTATTTAAGCAAGGGCGTTGATAGTAGTATTATCGTTGCAGCCGCGGATGACCCACTTCTACAGGGATCAGAAAAAGAGAATATACTTTCTGTAAAACCTGCAATCACTATAAGTTTGGGTAGATTTGATTTTGGATTATATGCCACCAGATTATTAGAGTATGATCAAAAAACAAATAACTTAATTTCTGGTTTTGATTCGCAAAATACCAGAGCAATGCTCCAATATAGACATTCTTTTAGTGCAGCTAGGGGAATGTTCAATAAGGCACGACTTATCCCAATGTTACAAATAGGTCAAAAGCAATCAAACGGACTTTCCTATAGAGGTTCCCTATTACTTGAACTTCCTGATTATGGATGGTTGCAATCTTCAATTGATGACTTTTATGGGTTTTCACTAGGTATGGGTGTAGGTATAAGCAAAAAACTTTCTCTTGGATATTTAATGGAGAAAGATATTGACCAAGTAGGCGCTAATTTGGGTTGGAATCATGAATTATCCCTTGCATATACTTTTAAGGACCAAATATCATCTGATTACATAAAATCGTCAAGCTCATCCGATGCCAAAATAGACAACATTGTTAAAAATTATGAAGAGCAAATTTTAAAATTACAATCTGAAAAAAATAGCCCCAAAGATTTAGAGACCAATTTAGCTCAACAAAATAGGCTGATTCTGGATGAATTAATGCAAAGGCAAGACTCCTTAGAGACCAAGCGAAATGAGTTATTCGAAAAAAGATTCGAGAATATCGTTAGACTTCTTAGAAATGAAATTGACCGAAAAACTCAGGTAACTTCTAACACTACCTCCAAATTTAGAGATGCTAAAAAATCACCTAGAACCTCAAAAAGTAAGATAGGGTCGAAGAAATTTGAAAGCCCAATTAAAGCAAATAAGGCTTTGCACAATAGAGAGGTGACCAATTCAAATCTAGTTGCAATGAAATCTGGTTTTTATGTTATTATAAATGTGTTTAAGACTAAAAAATACTTGGACGCTTTTATTGAAAATCAAAGAAAGAAAGAGATAGAGGTAGATTACTTTTTTAATAAACAAAATGGAATGAACTATGTTTTTATTGCATCATTTGATACTATTGATGATGCACATAATGCTATAGCTTCAAATCTTCAAAAAAAGTATCAAGGAAAAAAGTGGGTTATGGAAATATACAATTCAGAGCAAATAGTCAGCACAAATTTTAATGATTAAACCTTTTCTATCTGAGAAAATTAAGTTGTGTTAAAAAGAAGATGTTTCAATCTTTTCTAAATTTAGATTATAATTATAGAAACTGTATATTTTTTAATTTTGATATACACTAATGGCTACCAGACCTTTCATTAAAAGTTGTGTGGTTCGAATAGTAGTATTCTCTGTCTTACATTTAGTTTTTATCGCTCTTTATAAGAACCAATTACGGTTAAGCTATGCTTGCAGAATTTCAGGTCAACACGGTTCTATTTCTATCTAAGCGGGTTGTCTAAATCCCTAAGGTGTCTTCCGAATAATTCAAAATAGTGCTCAATAATAATTTAAAAGCACTAGCAAATAAAAGCCTTTTCTTTATAACCTTTCTTAGGCTTTACTTTGAATTCAAATGCTACATGTAATAGCAGAATTACACCCTTACTTTAATATTAACTATAACTCAAAAAAGATGGAAGATTCAAAACTAGTGAACAAATACATTAATGGGGATGAAAATGCCTTGGAAACCCTTATTTATAAATATGACAGAAAACTTTTTTCATTTATAAACTCTAAGATTAAAAACAAGGAGGTAAGCAACGATATCTTCCAAGATACTTTTATCAAAGCAATTAGAAATTTAAAGGGTGGAAAATATAGAGAAGAAGGTAAGTTTTACCCTTGGCTAAAGAAAATAGCCGGTAACATTATCATAGATTATTTTAGAAAACACAAGAGAATGTCAAAATTTGAATCTATTTGTGAGTATGACATTTTTGCAACAATTAGTGACGGCAAACCAACACGCGAAAAGAATATGATAGTCGGGGAAATAAATGATACCCTACATCTATTAATTGAAGAATTACCACTAGATCAAAGAAAGGTTTTGATGTTACGTATCTATGAAGGTTTTAGCTTTAAAGATATTTCGGAAGATTTAGATATAAGCATTAATACAGCACTTGGTAGAATGCGTTATGCAATAAGAAATTTGCGAAAAATAGTTGATGAAAAAAGTATTGTTTTAACGTTTTGAAATTTGTTGGAGAAATTATTTAACTTTAACATTAATCATGTAAAGCCA
Organism: Croceitalea sp. W27; assembly: GCF_055693185.1. Classification (NCBI taxonomy): domain Bacteria; kingdom Pseudomonadati; phylum Bacteroidota; class Flavobacteriia; order Flavobacteriales; family Flavobacteriaceae; genus Croceitalea; species Croceitalea sp. W27. The sequence goes on along the minus strand of NZ_CM146327.1, from coordinate 799,312 downwards.
TACTCTTTTAAGAAAGTGCAGATAAAGTCATTTAAGAATATATTTCAAATTAATCAAAATTTGAATTGAAATTGACAAAACCATTTTCATTTTCAACCTTATTTTCTGAAAGATTCATAATTGTAATTTGCCTTTTGCTAGTTTCAAACAGAACCTAGGCTAAAATATAGGATTCATTTCATAATTTTTTAGTTCAAACGCAATGAATGTTTTATTCTTTGCGTTTTTTAATTTCCTTAAAAGCCGCCATCTGCCTATCTCAATATAACGGAGAATTTATGTTTTGAAAGCTTATTGAGGTACGTTTTTGGCTTGGAAATCGAAATTGATGATTTAATAAAGGAAACTGATAACCTCCTCTATATTTTTGTTTTTAAGAAAACTTTGATTCCAGTTAGTTCAATTAAAATAAGTAGCAGTTAAACGCACTTCTTAGCTACATTAAATTAATGGATTTGTTAATTGGTCATTGGTATCCCAAATAGTCTTTATAACTCACCGAATACTAAAACTCACTTTTAATGCCCAGACTATAGTCATTAATTTGTAGTATAAATAAAAGAGACCAATTTGATGATAATAAACAACATATTAATTAACCTGCTTTGCAATTCCCAAATAACCAATTTTAATTGAACTATACCTACTTATGCATGGCAGAAACAGAATGGCGCCCTCCAATCTGTGACTCTAAACCCCAGATTATCAATTAAATCTGGGGTTTTTATGTGTGCATTAAATATTTAGTAAGTGGTTAATATCTTGACTATTTTTACTCTCTCAAGATTGTACCTTTAAATTCTGTAGAATTATTTAGAGTTTTAAAAATACTTTGATTATGTTTCTAAATCTATATAAACGTAAAGGTCATCTTTAAACGCTCATATATACTCTATGTTTTCTGTGAATTAAGTATTTTTCTCACAACCATGTTCTTTTCAAAAAGTATACAACGCATCTGTCATGCAATTTGTTTTAGTTGACGAGACCTTTTTGTAGCGAACAAATAAATATATTTTAAAAACAACAAAAAATAATAGCGACTTGAGGCATAACCCAAATCGCTATTTCATACTGATTGTATTGTAAACAGTTTTTATTGTAGTTTTTCCAATAAGATTTCAGCAACTAATTCTGAAGACGCAGGATTCTGCCCAGTTATTAATAAACCATCTTCAACTGCATTTGGACTCCAGTCAGCCTTTTTAGAATAAATTCCACCATTGCTTTTTAACATGTCTTCGACTAAAAATGGTACAACGGAAGTTAATTGAACAGCTTCTTCTTCTTTATTTGAAAATCCTGTTACTTTTTTTCCATTGACCAAAGATGTTCCATCAGTGTTTTTTGTGTGTTTAAAAATAGCTGGAGCGTGACAAACGGCAGCAACAGGTTTATTATTTTTATAAAAATCTTCAATTAAAGCGATTGAATTTTTATCTTCGGCTAAATCCCATAAAGGTCCGTGTCCTCCAGGATAAAAAACGGCATCATAATCTGCTTGATTTACTGTTTCTAATTTTATTGTTTTAGATAAGATTTCTTGAGTTTCTTTATCCTTATTAAACCTTACGGTTGCCGGAGTTTGAAAATCAGGCTCATTACTTTTTGGGTCAATTGGAGGCTGCCCTCCTTTAGGTGATGCTAAAGTAATTTCTATTCCTTCATCTTTTAATAAATAATAAGGTGCTGCGAATTCCTCAATCCAAAAACCAGTTTTTACTCCAGTATTTCCTAAATCCTCATGACTTGTCAATACAAATAATACTTTTTTCATTGTTGCGCTTTTTTCAGTGTTACTATTTAATTTTTGTTCAATAGGCTTACTCTCTTTCTTGTTTTTACCACAAGAAGAAAACATAGTAATTGCAATTAAAATTGTTGTTATTTTTTTCATTTTGAGAATGATTTGATTAAAAAAACAAAACTATATTAAAAAGAAGTCCTAAAAATTGATGTATGGTAATATTTACTTATGGTAGAACTCTTTTATAACTTAAACCTATTGTTGTAATTCCTAAAATAGGACGAGATAAGGTAGTCTTTACACTTTTATTTAATATTTGGATGTTCTCCACAAAAACTGGTCACTTACTTTACTATTTTTAAATGAATTTTCATCTTAAATAGTTTCAATATTTACATTGGTGTTGTAGGTATGGAAGATTACGATGTAGTCAACTATTCATTTCAAATGACTAAGATGTTTTGGGATAGTGATGGTACTTATTCCGGAAGTAAATTTCCGGTGAGTAGTTGAGATGAAGCCACTCATAAAACTGTCGGCATGGAGGTATCGAGAAATTTATTGTTTTTAGTTATCCCGAACTATCTGGTAAAGCAAGCCTCTCAGCAAATAAGAAAAATAAATACTATTAAATAACCTCCCTAGGTTTACCACGCACCTTTAATGTAGACTGCAAATTAACCGTCTTCTGTAGCTGGCTTTATTCAAATTCAATGGCTTCTCCATCATTCGGAATATATGTTTTTTGTAGCAGTTTATTCTTACTTAACTCATTGCTTAATTGTTTTCTTGTAGTAGGACAATGATTGACTGCCTCTAAATGATTTGCAATAACTTTCCCAGGAGCGTTTTGAACAAAACGAACAATATCTCCTATCGTCATCAATAAAGGTTTGAAAACATCAAATTGAGCTGATCCAGAAGCTACTACACTAATATTTGGTTGGTATTCTTTTAGAACTTTATTTACATCATCTGTATAAATTGTATCTGAGCTTAAATATAAAGAGGGTTGATTGGGTAATTTAATATAGAATCCCATTACATTACCTGCAGGTTTGGATATAAAGCCATAACCATGTTTCGCCGGAATACCCTCGATTGTTCCTTCAAGAAAAGGTGTTTGGCTCCAATAATCCACGGTTTGAGTTACATTTAACCCTCTCTTTTTAAGGGTGGCTGCATCTTTAATGCTACAAATGACAGGAGTTTCATTCTCTTTTAAGAATTTTTGACCTACTTTATCTAAATGATCTGGATGTAGATGCGTGATTAAACAATGAGTAGTTTTCTCAACAATTTTCATTGCATTATCTGGTAGATCCAGAATAGGGTTTCGTTGTGGTTTAAATCTAAAAAATGTAAACGGAGGACCAGCAGTGCCTTTTGAGCCTAACATTGGATCAATTAGAATAATCTTGCTATTGGTTTCCAAAACCATTGTTGCATTTCTTATGTGATGTATTTTCATCGTTTATAATTTTATTTATAAAGATGAGACTCAAAACAACAATCTCCATTGATTTGAATCAAGAAATACGCTTTCTAATTCTACTTAAGGTTTCCGGTGTAATGTTTAGATATAATGCAAGATGATATTGGGGTATTTTTTCTAACCAGCTAGGTTTATAAATGAATAGTTCTTTATATAATTCTTCAGCCGTTTTTGTAATTCTATTATATTCTAAAAGTTCTTTTTGTCGAAGTAATTTTTGAAACGATATATACATAAAAGATTTACCACATTCATATTTATCAAGTAAAGTACGAAAAGCTTCTTTTTCTACACTTATAAGTTCTATTTCAGTTATACTTTCTTGGTTTTTTTTTGTTTTTGCGTCATTGTTAAAAGAATATAAATCAGTAATGAATTGTGGTTTTGTATAAAAATTTATATTGGTTTCTTTATCAAGCGATGTATAAAATTCTCTTATAACACCACTGTTTAAAAATCGAAGCTGTCTTTCTTCCATACCATCGTAAAGAATACGACTTCCTTTTTTAAAAGTTTTTTTTTGGAATAGGGAAAGCATTTCTTGAAGACCATCTTTGTTTAAAGGATATTCTGTTTCAAAGAACTTTGATATTTCAATAAATTTTGAATTCATTTTAGCACTTCTAATAGATTAGAGAGTAGCCAACGTTAGTGGCTCAATATTTTATCTCGTTCAATATTTGAGTCCAAATTGAATTATTGAACCTTTCATTAAATACTCCAAAATGGCCAATTTTTTCGACCTCAAAATCATTGGGTTTAAGATAAATTGACTTCTTTGTTGCAATTTTATATTGCGTGGTCATCCATTGAACGGCATCCATCGGAGCAAAATTATCATCTTCAATATTGAAGGCAGTAACATCTGCCTTTATTTTATTGTAGTATGTATTCTTTATTGACGTATCACCAAGAATATAATTATAGTTCTTACCCCAATTTCGCCATTGATTTGCAACATTTTTTGGAAGATTTTCCATTCCACTAATTTTCTTAGATTTCAAATACCCAAACATGTTAAGCAGTAAAGGAAAAAGAATGTACCAATTAAGCCACATTTTAATTCTACCTAGACCCTTCCAAAACTTCCAGTAACCAGATTGTGCTGCTACTAAAACTATTTTATCTAACTCTACTGATGATTTTGAAAGTCCAATTAATTGGCCTCCAATGCTATGCCCAAGTATTACTTTTTTCGATTTTGGATAATGTTTTATTACATATTGGATAATACTTTCTAGATCATTTTTACCCCAATCTGCCGCATTATTTTTAAGTTTTCTAATTGGTTTTTTTAAGGAGCGGCCAATACCATTGTAGTCAAAAGTTACGACAGAAATACCGTGACGAGCTGTAAATTGAGCAAATTTTTGGTAATATTCTTGTTTAACACCAGTAGCAGAAGCAATAATTAATACGGAATCATTTTTAATACCTTCAAAAAGAGTTGCGGATAATATTTCAGAATTAGATAATATTTGAATTTCTTTCATTTTTTCTACTCAATTGAGAAAGACCTGCTAAACAAAGTACGGTATGCTTGACCAATTTGTTCTATGAGGTTGTTGCACATATTTATTTTTGACAGTGTCACCGAGTAACACAAGTCAACTTTAGCTAAATACAATCTACCCAAAAATATAGATAATAGCAAAACAATTCTTGGTGCTTTTGTTTAAACCGTCTAAAAAATTTTCACCAAAAATTCATTAAAATTTTCTCGTAATTCTATAATTTGTAATAGGGCGTTATATTATTTTTTAGAAGATACTCTAAGAGAATTTTAATTTACATAAGATTAATGTAAGATATTAATCAACCTTAAATTTGCAACAATTGGAAAACACAATTTAAAAGGAAAGAATTTAATTCTAATTTTTTAATTGTTGTAAGGAAAAAAGTGATTGTTCATTTGTTAATTGTGCGGTTTTTTAAAAGAAAGAAGAGATGGTGAGGGCAATATAATAAATCATTCTTTATACTTTTTAAAGATGCTTATAGTAGCCAAGATGATTACCAATACAACAACCAACAGTATAAGGTCAACTAGTATTGTTTCGGTATTTGCGGTATAAATCAGCATAACGATTTTAGTTTACAGTAGTTTCTTTAGTTGGTCATAGGTCTTTTTGTGGTAAGGCTGGGGTACACACTACTTTAAATCGTATAGAAAACCAAGGCAAGCACAAACTTGCCTTGGTATCTTGAAAAAGGTATCGGGGGCATACCTTTTCTCATAGAATGCTATTTACATTGTAATTATTGTAAATTGTTTTGGATAGTCGATATAGTTATGTTTTTCACTTCGCTACAATCGGTCAAGGCAAAATCTACAGTTGCCCCTGGTTTCGCATCAAACCCTATTGTTAAGTCGATGGCATCGATTGCTTTAATGGTGAGTTTGCCTGTACTTTCGATAATATTACCTGATAAGACGGTTCCCCCTGCCAAAACAAGCTCTTCATTAGAAATAGTTGCATAAGAACCCCGTAATTCTTCACAAAAAGAATTTAAATCAATTGCTTCTATAATGTTTTCTTGAATAAGAAAATCTCTTCTAAAAAGAATATTGTTAAAATCACCAACTTTATGTAATCTGAACTCTTCCATATTTTGTGACTCGCTATCGGCAGCCGTGGCTGTATAATCAAAAAACAGTTCTACGGTATTTCCTATAGCCATTTCGGGCACATCAAATTTGGCTACATCAAAATATAGAGCATCTTCAGACGTACTGGTGGTCAAAACATAGGTCGCTGGTGCCAATACATTGTTTGTCGTATTAGTGAGTGTAATTTTACCTGCACTACCTATACCCAACATCAACACATCAGGTTTTAAATCAAAACCGACATTGGAAAAATCTAATGAAATAGCCAATGATTCAGGCATTATATTAGTTGCGATTGGAGTACTTTTTTTCTCTTTCACAGTGCCTTTATGCACCAAGGTCACAGGGTTCCAAAACACTTTAGTATGGGACGGATGGAAAATGATGTCTTCATCTTTGTTCGTCCCATCGGTGTAATGGTACTCCGTTAAAAGCGCGGTGTGTCGGTCGAACTTGATGGTTTTTTGTGCCATTAAATCTCGATCTCTTAAATTGTCCTCATCGATTATAGCCAGAAGTTCTGGGGAATAAGCGCCTATTTCGGTATTGGCTTTCAGCTGTTGTTTGTAGAATTCGGCGGCAGCAAGAGGCAAGATGACCTGATTAAAGGCTGCATAGCGAAAATATTTTCCATCTACTAATACATTGGAGAACCCATTTTTTATATTGTACAACTGTTCTTGCAACCATATCACAAAACCATGGTCGATGATGCCATCTTGGTTTTCATCACGGCTCCAGGTATCCAGTATAAACTGTAGTTCTTCTTCATTGAGAATCACCCCTAGATCAACTTTTAAGTCTTTATCGCTGTCAACCCCTAGGGCTAGACGCGCTTTTGTAAGCACGATGTCAATGTCATAGGTTGTTTCTTTAATGGATAAGGTAGTTTCGTTATTAACGATAACTTTTGGGGTGATGGACAACTCAAAGTTCAATTGGGGAGCGATAAACACCGAACCATCGGTAACTCCATTTTCTGAGGCATAAAACGCTTTGAGTTTTGCTACGATATTGTTATAGATTACATTATCTTCCTTCCGTAGCATGCTCAACCATACATCGGTAGCATTTAACTCCTCTATTGTATTGTTCATGAACGTCTGTAGTTGGTATTGTGCTAGTGAGGCTGCCGCGTAGGTATACTGAAATAATTCAGCTTGGGGCACATTGACAACTTTATTGCCCACTACCAAAGCTTGTTTTTGGTGGGGAACGGCAAGGGCTTGATGAAACATTTTTAAGAGTACGCTTTTCGCATTAACATGATTTCTTTTTAAAATACTTTCGAAAAAATTGGCGTTTTTTAAACCCTCTTTTGTAATTACAATATCGGGCACCAATGACAAGGAGGAGGTTGATGTGCCCTCATTGCTTGATCGACTGCCACAAATTACATTGACACTGTCACAGTTATTATCAGGAAAATCATTGGGGTCATCTGGTGGGTTGGGAAAATTGAAGTCATCGGTATTATCTATAGGCAAACCATCTCCATTATCTCCATCACTGTCATTATTACCGCTGCCAGCGTTAATTGGTTCACCATTTCTTCTCAACCGAATCGTGTTATCAAATGCTTCTGCAATATTCTCTTTATATGCTGACTCTATATCCAATCCATTTACTCTGGCACGGTTTAATAAGTAATCTGTGGCAAGTGGGGCAAATCGGATATTGGGGTTTGAAGATACCCCAAGACCTAAAGGAAGGTCTTCACCATTAAATAAGCGAACGTTAAGGGCATTGACCTCTGCATCTAAGGCGTTATAATCAATTTGCAACCATAGCGTATGTTGGTCCCTACTTCTATTATCCCATATGTCAATATTTCGACCTAAGGTAGTACTAGATACACCATTATATTCCCATTCGTTATCACCGCCAGCACCATTATTATCTCTTCGTTCAATTTGGACGCCCCCATATTTAAAGGTATCCACACCAGAGTTTGCATAATCGGTACCCTTGCTTTTTGGATTCCCCGGAACTTTAGTCGTTGATTTGACATTGTTCAGTGGCTTTGATGAGGTTCCTTTGGGAGAAAGAATTCCAGTTAATTCCCTAAATTGATTTATTTTGACAACAGTTACGCTTCCAGCAACGTTTTCTAATAATTTTGATGCGTCTTCATTTTGAGCAACTCTTATACCAAAAGTTCTTTCCTCGTTGTCATAACCTTGTTCGTTGGCAAATTTGTTATATAGACTTGTTAGTTCCGTTGCAAAATTTATACCTCCAGCCGAACCAGTCTTATCGAACAAACCAATAAAAGCTTGTATAATATCTCCTGATTCTCCAATTAATGGTAAATCCTCATAAAGGAATCTGAGATCAGTGAGTTCGTCGGTTAGTTCTGAAAGTTCGGGAAGTGCAATGAGATTGTTCCAATTAAAATTGGCATAGCCTAATTTAGCAGTAAAGCCTGATATAAAGAAAGAAGGGTTTACCGGTTTCCCTGCGGCATCCAAATTTAACTCGGCTCCGGGTCTTGTGATACTTTTAAAGACATTTGAAATTACCGGAACATTTGTTTCAGCCCTGCTAATTAGGCCACCCGAATTAAAAAAATTATCATCTGTAATAAGATTGCCTCCAATATCAAAGAATTTTACGTCGTCACGGGCAACATTGCCCAGAGCCCGGTTTTGAATGGCATATGCCGTTCTTGAAAGAGCGATGATTTCTGGGGTGGCGTTGATACCCCTTTCATACCGTTCAAAGAATTCCTGTATATCAGGAGTTGTTATGTCTCCCTCAAAAGCAATACCATTTTTGCCATCATCAAACAAGTAGACAACACTATTACCTTTTCTATATCTAATACCATCCCCTAATACTCCTTCAGACTTTACATTTTCGAAACTAAAATCAATATTATATGCCCTAGCGCGAAAATACTCAAAAATCGGTCCTCGGGGATTGTCTTGTGCTTTAGCTGTTTGGAGGACTAAGAGACCAAATAGTAGAATGAACAGAGTTCTCATAATATTTATATTTTTCATAATACTCGAGCTTTAATTTTTAATAATTTTCTTGGTGATTCGTTCGCCATTTTCCAGTTCAATGACTACGAGGTACATACCGTTTGGTAAGCGTGCTACATCATGGGTGCTGCTATAGGCTGTTGACCTTAGTTGTGGCGCGCTCACCCTGCTGCCATTCATGGTGTAAAAAAATAACTGCTTAATGGCTCCTTGCTGTTCAATATTAACATTGAACTGCGAGGTGGTCGGATTGGGATAAACGGAAAGATTAAGCGCTAAGGTCTCTTCCTTTTGATCCACAACGGCTTCCAACACATAAATGACTTCTAAAGTCTTCAACGTTGCTGAAATGGGTTCCCCGGGGCGTACTTCGTACTGGGTTTTTTTTTCTTGTGCCTGTAAGGTGCCAATACTCAAAAGAAGCAATAGCACAAAGATGACCTGCACTAAACCCTTACGGTCTATATCGATTTGTATTTGTTTCATATTATTTGTTTTTTATGGGATGCAGCTACCTAAGCTTTATAGGGGCTACATCTCGAATGAAATATGTTAACCCGTTGTATATTTTGAATAAAAAGCGTCAATTCGAGTGGTTTTTCTGAATCCAGTTCAGAAAAATTGTATCGAGAATCAGAATTTTAGAACCAAAAACCTTGTTTTCGACCTGCCTGCCGGCAGGCAGGTACTTATTCCTTTGGAAAAAACTCGAACTGACGGTTTTTTGATGTCCAATTATCAAAATAAAGGGTTATTTTCTTTACTTTTTTTCAATCAGTTGGTCTACCTTAGTCATCAAAGCGGTTAATTGCTCTTGTTGCGCTGCTATTTTTTTCTCTTGCGCTATGGTATATAGGGTCAGTTCTTCGACCTTTTCCAATAAGGCCTTGTTAATCGTGGCAACTTCAAAACCTTTTTCTTGCGCTACTTGTGCTGCTGAAGGTACATTGGGCAAATGTTTGTTGGTTTTGATAAAATCTTCCAGCTCGCTTAAAGGACTTAGTTCGTAATCGGCTTCAAACACATAATCGGGCCAATTGTCGACAGATTGTATTTTCATACCAGTGGCCAAGGCCTTTCCCTCTACCGCAAGATTATACCCTACAGGGGCAATCGTATTGCCAATAGCAAGACGGGCTCCTTTAACTGCCAATACGTTTTCGTTCTCTAAAACGATTCTGGCATCATAATCAGCTTCCGCCGTATTGGCGACGTTATTAGAAAAATCAATGTAAGGGGTATCCCCTGTTCGTAATTCAATTCTGTGGTTGGTGCCATCACTGCCAAAGCGGGAATGAAAGTTGGCTTGGCCATTTTTTCCACGTGTGATGAATTCTTTGTCGGATCGTACATTGCCATTTACATGAAAACGTTCTAAAGGATCGTTTTGAAAAACACCAATATTGCCATTGGCTGCCATTTTCATTAACATACGTTGATTGGCAAATTTTTTGCCGGGTATACTGGTGTAGCCCCTAAAAATTAAGTCATTCCCTTCTTGACGCTGCAAGAAAAGTGCAGTCGCATCACTGTCGGCATTTTGTGAATCAAAAAGAATGTAGGGTGAGATGTCGCCCCCTTCCGTGGCCTTCAGTAATAACCCTAAACTCTTTGACGGAAGCTCTGCCCTAAAAGGCTGTGCATGCATCTCTGTTATCGTAAAAACAGCAAAGGCAGTAAATGCCAGAACGAGTTTTGAGTTGGTTGTAAATTGTTTTGTAAAGTGTAAAATTGATTTCATGATTTTTTAGTTTTAATTTGTTTAGAGCCAAAGATTGGTTTATAAATAGTAGAAGGCAATGATTTTGTAGGCAGCTACAAGATTCTGTGGTTGGTGACAAGGTTTTGGGATGAATGACAATTTTCTTGTCATTCATCCCAAAACAAACGATATTCTTAAAGAAAAGAAGGGAATATTGCGATTAATCAACTAAAGCTTTTAAAACACGGATTACTTCATCACGCCTGCTTCTCGAAACCGGAAGACTCAGGTCTTGGTTTTTAAAGTGCAATTTGCTATTGTTCACATTTCCGGTAATCGATTTTATTTGGGTCATATTCACAATATAAGAATTGTGGCTCCGTACCATATAGTCGTACGGAATTTGTTCTTCAACACTCTTTAATGTGAGTCGCATGAGTTTGTGTTGCATTCCCTCAGAGGTGTTAAAATAAAACTCAGAATAATTATCACTAGACTTGATGTAAAGCAGTTCTTCTACTGGTAAAGTAAAATTTTCATTGAGCAATTCTCCTTTTATGGTGAGTTGTTCCTTTGGTTTTTCAAATTCTTGAGAATCTTCCATATCTATGTTCGCCCCTGCATCAAGAGTTCTAGCCCTAAAAACAAGCAATGACGCCAACACTATCAACACTTCGATACCTAGAAATTTAATCCATAAAGGATTAAAGAAAGACAATTCATATTGCAGGGCATAGACCCCGAATTTGGCAAGGGCCAAACCACATACCAATGCGAACAACAAAAAGAAACCCTTGGTTTTCCAAGCAGTGCTAAAAAATGAGGTGAAAACTTCCGGTAGAATAAATACAATCAATAAAATAACCGATAGCGAGGTCAAAGTGAAAATGGCCAATTGCATGTAATAGATGCTATCATCAATCGTGAGCCAATTGAAAATCCCTGAAAGTATGCCGGCTACAATCGTAAAAAGTAAGACCGCGACCGTAAAATAGGTTTTTTTTAAAAGTGAGAATATGAAAATATTTTGAAACAAAACAATTAGATTTGATTTAATGTAATTGATTTTTTTCTGTTGAACAGAATAATTAACGCTATCAATTGTGCGGCCAAAAGCCCAAAAATGGCGATAACGATTCCACTTGACTTTTTATAGAGATTTTCTTTGAAATCAAAAAGATCGGCCTGTTCGTCAAACTGCTTGGCATACTTTTCTTCGAGAATAGCCTTTTTATCTTGATATTGTTCCTTATTGGCCTGAAGATCTAATAGAATGCTTTTATATTTAATAAGATTTTCAGTATTATTTTGATGGTCATAAAGCTGAATTAGGCTTTTACAAATATCTTCAGCATTGGAGGTGAACAACAAAGCTCTGGCATTTTTGAGCTCATCGACCATGATTTTTTCGGCGAGCGCTACCTTACCCTGTAATCCATATGTTTTTGCTCTTAAAAAAGTATTCCTGCTAAGAAGAAGCTTGTTCTTAAATACTTTTAATTCTATTTCTGCTTTTCCCAAAGCGGAATGGGCACCTTCATAATCATGCTGGCTTAAAGAATAAATGGCCTGGTTGTGCATTGTGCTGATTAATGCGCCATAAACTTTGAATTTTTTAAAAATTTGGGTAGCACTATCCAAATATGCTATTCTTAGATTTGAATTTTTTAAATATTGATGAATAACGGATAGGTTGGTGTAATTACTGGCCAAACTCGTTTTGGCATTTGGGTCTTTTTGTTGTTTAAAAATAGTATTGGCCTTTAACAACATGGTTTCTGCAAACTCCATTTCTTTGTTGTCTATATATACCACTGCCTTATTTGAGTAAATTTTGGCTAGAGCATATTCAGCATTTTTTTGTTGAAGAAAAATCTTTTCTGCTTTCCCATAATATTTTAAGGCTAACGAATGGTAGTCTAAAGCTGAGTAGATAAGGCCGATGGAACGTTGTGTTTTGGCCATTAATGATTTATACTCTTTGTCGGATTTGTCCAGGTCACCATTTGCAAGGGCAACTTTTACATTATTTAATCCTTCAAATGCGTAGGTCAAGGCTTTTTCATACTCACCGCTTATGAAGTAACTATCCGCTATTTTACGTTTAGCGTTGATGCGGCCAAAGGTATAACCTATACTATCGGCCAATGTCAGTGCTTCCATGGAAACCGCCAAGGCTTTTTTGGTATTGGAGCCCATATGCTTTCCGAAAGCATCGCAAAGCGAATCTACTTTCTTCTCGGCCTTTCTTATGAGACCTTTTTTTTCTGTATCTGATTTTGCCAAAGAAGAAATACTGGTCAAAGTGAAGATGCATAACAAAAATAGGATTTTGTTAAGCCTTGTTTTCTGAAAAAGCATTTTTAAGTCTGTTAATGGTCTAGAGGTTGAAAACAATATAGTTTGTAAAAATTGTGATTTTATTTAAGAATAACTTGAATTTGAGTAAAATAGACCTTTTTAATTAGTTAAAAATATGTTAAAATAAATAAAACGAAATAGCTTGGTTTAAACATAGCATATGCTATGCCCTATGCTAAAAAAGTATAGAAATAAATAAATCGGAGGAAATTATTAGAAGGTAAGCTCGAAGAAATACTAATAGATCCTGTGACTCGTTAATTATTCCTTTAACTTTTCCATGTTATTGTTGAAACCTAGAACTAAGTAGAAGGCTTAACCAAGACTATTTCTCGGAGATGAATTTTGCTGAAAAGCTTGGTGAAGAGAAAGAAAGATTCATATACCTAGGACTCAACGATCACGAGTAATAATTCTTTAGCCTTATTAAGATAAACAAGTAGGCCTAGAAGAAGAAAGATGAGCTACTAAACTGTCCGCTTAATACTTTTTAGAGCGTCTAAAGGATTTGGGCTTGCAGCACGAAACGAAGTTTCGCTTGCTGTTGAAGATTTTTTATTAATTAGAAGAAAAGTCATAAGAAATTTTGAATTATATATATTCGTGAAAAGGGTTTGGGTTGGATACAGTTTACTGAAATAAAGTTTTAGTTATATTTTTTGCTTCAAAAGCATAGAGGTATAGTCAAGGATTTTCAATTTGACAAATTAAAACCGAAAATATTGGAGATTAACATCGTTATTCTTTTATTCTGGAATCTGTATTCATCGGTATTACTTTTGGGAGTTTTCTAATTTTTACAAAAAGAATAAATCAAAAATGCAAATAGATTTTTTCCCTATGCAACTATAATAATTGTTATATGAAACATCTGGATACTAAATATTGGTTCTAATTTCAATAATTGATTGTTAAACGAAGACATGATTTAATTTTATAGTTCAGAATAAATTGTTCTTAGTTTTTATCACATTCTTTTATAAAGTCGCAAATGACACAAACATGACATCTAAATGTCGCCTATATAGTAACACTATGTTCATAGTTTTGTCTTAACAAAATTATTAATCAATGAAAAATCAATCAATAGGAAAAAACCTCATCTACCAGAGAAAGCTCAAAGGCTATTCACAAGAGGAGCTTTCTGCTAAGACCGAGGTTACAGTGCGCACTATTCAGCGAATCGAGAAAGGAGATGTAAATCCACATTTACAGACCATTAAAATGTTAGCTACCGCACTCGATATTAATGTAGACGAATTGTTGAATCTGGAAAACCCCAAAGAGGAGGCAATCCAAAAAAAGTGGTTGCTACTTTTACACGGTACCCCTTTATTAGGTTTTGTGCTGCCTTTCTGCAATGTTCTTTTTCCTTTGTTTTTATGGATCCATAAAAGAGAGGATAACGTCCTCTATGACAGGCATGGTGCCAAAGTAATTAATTTTCATATCACAGTTTTGTTATTATATGCAATAGCATTTGTGGCATTGCTGACCATAGAAAAATGGGGTTTTATCATTTTTATTTCGGTCGTCCCGCTCTGTATCTTGATTGTTTTAGCAAATCTCATCTATGCCATAAAAGAATATAAATGTTATTATCCATTGGCCATACCATTTCTAAAATTCAAGGAGAGTAAAACCGTAAAATACGTACTGCTGTTATTTACCTTATTGGCCTTTGCAAATTGCGTCCCGCAAAAGACCGAGGGAATCAGCCGTTTGGACGGTACCGAAATTTCAAAGGATTCTTTGACCAAAAAAATCAATCAGCTTGTTACCGATGCCCAAGTGCAAGGAGTGGCAGTTGCTATCTTCGATAATAAGCAACCCGTCTATCAAAACACCTTCGGATACAAAGATTTTCAGAAGAAATCAATTCTTACAGACTCTACGAACATTTACGGAGCTTCTTTGAGCAAAGCGGTTTTTAGTGTTTTGGTCATGAAATTGGTCGAAGACAATGTTATTGATTTGGATACACCTTTGGAATCATATCTTCCTAAAAAAATACACGAATATGAACCTCAAACACGTTGGCATGATAATTATTCTGATTTACAAACAGACAGTCTATACCATAAAATAACGGCCAGAATGTGCTTGGCACACACAACGGGTTTTGCCAATTGGCGATTTTTTGAATCAGACCGAAAATTAAGGGTGAATAATGCTCCGGGGTCAAAGTATGGCTATAGCGGCGAAGGTTTTGTTTATCTACAGGTCGTATTGGAAAAACTGACTGGAAAAGGACTGGAAGAACTTGCACAAGAAATTATCTTCGAACCCTTACAAATGAATAACTCTTCGTACCAATGGATACCAAGATTTGAAAAAGATTTTGCCTATGGTCATATGACTGATGGAAAAAAGTATGGCAAAGACATCGATAATGAACCAAGGTCAGGTAGTACCTTAGAAACCACGGCAAGTGATTATATCAAATTTTTAACGGCTATCTTGAATCAAGAGCTTCTTAGTAAAGCATCTTATGATGAGATTTTTAGCTCTCAGATTAGAATTTATTCTTTAAAACACTTCGGACCTGATGCGGCAACCACCACGACCAAGTACGATACCATTAATCTGAGCTGTGGATTGGGATGGGTCTATTTTGAAACACCGTACGGAAAAGCAGTTTCTAAAGGAGGCCATGGGGACGGATTTCAACATTATTCCATACTGTTTCCAGAATTGGGCAAGGGCATGCTGATTATGACCAACTCTGATAATGGGGAAAGCATCTATAAAGAATTGTTGGAGAGCGCCATAGCTGATAAATATACTCCATCAGAATGGTCCAACTACATTCCTTATGACAAGAAATAGTATTTGGTGCATAGGTTAACTTAATTAACACGTGTTCGATGTAACAGTCAGTCCAAAAGAGAACAAATGTCAACGAAAACAGACAGTTGTCACCCCGAGCGCAGTCAAGAGCTTGAAAGAATGTACCTTTAAAGAGGTTTCGACCCCGCTCAACCTGACATAAGTTCATAAATCGCGAGAAACCAAACAAATGACAGGTTCCTTATGTAGAACTCATTAGTAACCCAAAAGTCCTACTTGAGCAAACACGAAAGTAGCCTTTATACACCTTTAACCTAAAAAGGGTGCCAAATTTAATGTGGCACCTTATTCCCCAATAAAGCATTTAGTTTTGAACACAATCTTTGAACCGTATTAAAAATGAAAGTCAATTTAACAATATTTCTTACCCTACTTCTGTGTATCCAAACCTATTCTCAAAAAAGCAATATTATCTCTTATGGTATTGATTCTACAGATCTATCCGCAGAACACCACAATCTAAATACCTATAGGAGTACTATCAATTTTCCTCCCTTTATAGGGTGGAGTAGAAATGGCAAGAAGATGTTATTTAATGGTGGCAAGGTTATCTATGCCATGAAAAGATACAACTCAGAAATCAAAGAATATGAAAAATTTGACTCTTATCTAAGCTCGTACTTATCACCTGACCAACGTAAGTTTTTATATCTAGAAGATGAAGATGGCAATGAAGATTATCAGATTTTCCTATTTGATATTAAGACAAATAAAGCTATCGAAATATCCACGAAAGGGGACAAAAGTTATGACCCTTTCTGGTCACCAGATAGTAATCGATTGGCCTATAAGTCGAACAAAAGAAATGCTAAGGAAGTAGATTTATATTTTAAGTCCCTTACCAATTTAGATAATGAGAAATTAGTATTTCAAGACTTTTCAGATGACGGCCAACTATATGATTGGAGTGCCGAAAAAGGCTTGGTATTAGCGGCAAAGGTCATTTCTGAAAATAACAAGATGCTCTATCTTATCAATGATGTGTCTGGCCATAGTACTCAAATCAATTCGACCAAAAGTGATATTGCTTATTCAGATGCGAAATTTATCCCCAATCAAAACGCTTGCCTCATTGTATCAGATGAATTCTCAGAATTTCTGGAACTTACCCATTATGATTTGAACAAAAAAAGATTTAAGAGAATAACAAGCGATATTCCCTGGGATATAGAAGCATTGACCGTTGACGAATACGGAAAAATAGCGGCATTCAGCACAAATGAAAATGGGTTTTCAAAACTATATATTTTGGACCTGAAAACCTTGAAATATCAAAAGGTTGCTGATTTCCCTATTGGAATTCTCGATAATCTAGTGATAGCTAACAACGGAACAAAAATTGGGTTCAATTTTTATACCAGCACCTTTTATCGCAAAGTTTTCTGTTATGACATTAAAAACAAAACTTTAAAGCAATATGCGAGAAAGGGGAAATTACCTGTTGACGCTATGACTTTTGTAACTGCCGAACCTTTTACTTTTAAAAGCGTGGATACATCTAAAGGAATTGAAAATACTATTCCTGCTTTTATATACAAACCTCAAAGAAGTGCACAGCCCTCCCCGGTTTTTATCGACATTCATGGCGGACCAGAATATCAAATACGACCTCGATTCAATAGTTTTTACCAGTACTTGGTCAATGAATTGGGTATAACCGTAATAATTCCCAACATCAGGGGTTCGAATGGCTATGGAAAATCATATATGAAGGCTGATGACACCTGGAATCGAGAAAATGCCATTGCAGATGTTGGAGCGCTGTTGGATTGGATAAAGAATGAAAAAAACTTAGATGAACAGAACGTGTCAATTTATGGAGAATCGTATGGTGGTTATGTGGTCTTGGCATCATTGGCGAAATATCCGCAACGGTTAAAATGTGGAATCGATATTGTTGGAATTTCCAATTGGGTAAGTTATCTTGAAAATACCCGTGATTACCGCAGGGATTTAAGACGGGTAGAGTTTGGTGACGAGCGCATAGAAAATATGCGAAACTTTTTAAGCGAAATTTCTCCGCTCACCAATGTACAACGAATAGATTCCCCATTATTAATTGTTCAGGGGTTTAATGACCCTAGGGTAAACTACAAAGAGTCGGTTCAAATGTTTGAATCTTTAAATCAAAAAAACAAGGATGTATGGTTTTTAATGGCCAAAGATGAAGGGCATGGGTTTCACAAACGACAGAACTATAAACTACAACAAAATCTCATCATTGCTTTTCTAAAAAAACATCTTTTGAATTAATATTTCAAAAACTAATGGAATATAAAAATTTAAGCACCCTTAAGTCTAAAGATTAGATTTTGTCTTTGTGGTTTTTACCCAATTGCAAATGATGTGTTCGTAACTACTTAATTTTAATCCATTCATAGGGCTCACCCTGATTGACAATTAACTTTGTGGTATTTCCACTTTGGTCTTGAATAAATTCTAAGGTAGCTTTCGGTCTTGCATTTTTCAATAAAAAAGTATTTTGTGTCAATGAAACAAGTTCTAATCTGAACTTACCGACCATATCAAAAATTAGTTTTTTTTCTATTTCTTTAATTTCTACAATCTTTGAGCTACCGTCCGATGGCTTATATCTTCCCTTAAAAGAGTTTGACAAATCTTCGTTGATGTTGTTTGAAGCTAGTTCTTCACCCAGGGCCAACGTTGAAAGGTCTTCTGTAATTTCTTGAACTTTTGAATTTTTAAAATTGGATAAAACAACGACAAAAATGTCTTCATTGGGCATGTACATTAAAAATGAATTAAATGACGAAATACCACCACTATGCGCAAGCGTAGCATTGTTGCCCTTTAGTTGTAGATGATTCACAAACCATCCACCATAACCGAAAATTCCTTTGTTACCATTCTTTAAAATAGATGTGGTCGTAGCTTTTGTCAATAGTTCTTCACCTAGTAATTCGTAGTTGTATAAGGCCCGATGCCATTTATACATATCTTCGACGGTCGATAATAAAGCTCCGGCAGAATACGGAATCGTCATACTTCGATACGCTCCTTTTACGTAGTCGCCTTTTTCTAAAGCGTAACTAGTAGCCCGATTCGGAATAACCTTTGAATTAGCTCCATAATACGAATTGGTCATATCTGCCTTTTTAAAAATATGTTCTTCGATATACTGCTGATATGACATTCCAGATACATTTTCAATAATAGATCCCAATAAAAAAGTGCCTGAACTGCTGTAAGACGATCTTGTACCAGGTTCAAACGCCAATGGCTCTTCTTTAAAAAAGTCAATTACTTCACGAATAGTAAAATCTTTTCGCATTATAAACGGATCCGCAGAATCCATTTGCATATAATCTTTTATGCCAGAAGAATGTGTTAACAATTGTTCAATTGTAATTGAATAACCTTTGTTTGGAAAAGTGGGAATGTATTTTTGTATGCTGTCCGTCAATACGAGTTTTTCTTTTTCGACAAGTTGAAGAATTGCCAAAGCTGTAAACAATTTTGTAACAGAACCTATTTGAAATACCGTATTTGTTTCTACTGGAATTTGCCATTCTAAATTGGCCATTCCGAATCCGTTCTTGTAAAGAATTTTATCATTCTTTGAAACAAGTACCGCAATACCTGGCTGGTTCTCTTTATAGCGACTTGAAAGGTACCGCTCAATTTCCTTACTTATTTTTTTGTTTTCTTGACTGGTAGATTTAAAAGAAATCAACACCAAAAAAAGACAAGCTAAAATATTCTTCATTTGCTCTATTTTTTGCAAATGAAGCAAAAGAAGTATCCACGTGTCTACCCAAATCTAGATTTGAGAATAACTTTCACCCGTATTCTTGCTATGTTTTTGCAGAAACTCACTCGGTGACTGTTGTGTGATTGATTTAAAAGTTCGTTGAAATGTTGCTTGCGAATTAAAACCACACTCAAAGGCAATACCAGTTATCGTCAAATCTTCAAATTTTTCTTTTAGAAGTCTTGATTTAAATTTTTCAATTCTATAACCATTCACAAATTCATTGAAGGTTTTACCCTTATACTGGTTTAAAACTGTAGAAATAGTTTTCTGTTTAATATTGGTGTGTGTTACAATATCATTCAATTTTAGGGAGGGGTCCAAAAACAGCTGATCTTCTTCCATTACTTTCTGTAGAGCGGTCATAGTTCTTTTTATAGTTTCATGCGAAAGTTCATTAACATTTAGCGTTTTACGATAAGTGTTTACGCTGATAATAATTCCGTTGTTCCCTATCCAGTACACTAATATGATAAGCGGAATGTAAATAGGATACCAACCCACTAAACTTAACAAAGCATTAGACGAAAAGGGAATTATATAAGGTATTAGATGGATGAGCCATACTGCGGCAAATATCGAAAATCCGATAGTAAATCTTTTAGCCCGTTTTAGCACCTTCTTAGCCCTTTTATTCTCTTCATGGAGGCTTATTATTTTAAAAGTCAGATATATATAAATGGTTAGAGAAAGCCATCTAGGAATATCAACATACACTTGATACGTTTGAATAAAATTAGCCCACTGCGCATTACTTTTATGACTAAAAATACCTAACAAACCACCTGTAATATATATGGCGGCGGCTACATAAGGTATAAGATCCAATAAAGTACTATAGAAATGGACACGGTCTTTTTTTTCTAGTTTAAAGTCGGGGTATCCTAATGTTGATTTCACATAAAAATATACCAATGGGCCAATGGGCATTATAATGACCAAAGGAACAATAGCTTCTATAATATTCCATAGCATCGAAGCTTCTTCTATCGTTTCAAGAAGATAAATGTTTAGACAAGCCAATGAAATCAAAAAAATGAGCGCTGAAAGAATAGTATCCGCATTCTTGTGCGATTTTAAGTTAAACAGTACAATCGAGGTAATTAAACCCTGTATTGTACCAACTAACAGAAGCGTATTTAAAAAACTAAATGCCATCAAAGATTACTGAACTACTTTATTTGGATACTATAGATAGCATTCCTTTATTTCAATTTATATCAAAATTAGTGCCAACCAATCAACTGAGACAAAGATAATTTTTTGAAGCGCTTATATAGATTTTGGTCTTTAATCTAATTATCGTTTAGATACTTATGTACCATACTGATGGACATTGATTCCTCTCCCACGGCTGAAGCTACCCTATTCATAACACCACTTCGAACATCAAAAATGCCTGGCACGCTTGTTTCCAATAAATACGGGGTTTATTTTGCTTCCATTGAGCCTCTACAGAATTACTATCCATTACATCACGACCAGTTTTTCATAAATTCAGATAATGGAATTTCAGTTGGTTTATAGTTTTTCCATCCGTCTTTTAAACAGGACTTGGCCCTTGCCTTTTAAGCCCAAAAGCAAATCGTTCTAACCGGCTCTCCATCTTCGTCATTATAATGAACTGAACTTGATGTTGCAAATTCATCTTTGTTTTTCAATCCGCAAACTATTTCAGTTTCACATACTGCTTTTATGAACTTCTTATGTCTGTTTTTAACTGTCATATGATTTTGGAACATAGTTCTTTTTATTCAGGCAAGTATAAGATTGAGGAACCATCTTCCTTATAAAGAAAATCTCCTACACTTCCACAATCTGTTGTTACCTTTAGAGTAAAGGGATACTGAATTTCCATTTGGGAAAATTCACTGCTTAAAAGAATATGCCCCATTAGATTTTCCAATCCATATTTCATCTTTTCATTCCTCGTTATCACTAAAGGAGCTTTGTCATGGGAAGTTTGATAAAATTTTAGAAATGTATATTTTTCTGGCTTTAATAAAATCTCATTTTCTTTTTTTATACCATACTTATTTGTCCTTGTATCCTGGTATATTTCGAACTCATTTAATTTTTCTATTGTTTTTTGATAAAGTGCCTTTGAGGATTCGTTCATTAAAGGTTCATCTGTAATTGTCTCTTCAAACACAATTTCATCTGATACCTCACTATTACTACTAATAGAAAAAGTATTACTTTCAAAATCAGATTCCTTGAATATTCTTATCTTATTATCTTCTAGTACTGATTTGACATTTTCTTTATTGAACAATATCAAAATATTTTGAGATATCTTTTTTCTGATTTTTATATCTAAGTATGACAGGTTATTAAAGTAATCACCTTGACCTGTTAACAGATAGTATCTGTTCTTCCTTTTGGCGATGAAATACGCAATGGGATATTGCATGTATATTTCTATGTTTGTAAAACTTTTCTTCAACAATTTCTTTCCCTCTTTGTTAAGCAAATTAGCTTTATTCCCATTTTTTGAAATGAAGTAAACTTCACTTTTATTATTATCATCAAAATTAGTTTTGTGGCGGACATACTCAATTTTATCATAATCGAATTTCAATACTGTTGAGCCATCACTCCGTTTGATAATCCCGTATTTCCCATTAGACATTCCAACTAAATTGTCATTAGCATATTTTAAGTCATCCAGTTCAGCTGGGTATAGTATTTGCCTTTTGGCATTAATCAGCCCATACTTTGAATCGCAATTCTGAAATATTCTTTGTGAATGTAGCGCTGAGCCTATCAGTAGCCCAATTGAGATTGTAACTAAATGCTTCATTTTTTTATTATTTGTAACGTTCTTGTATAAGAAAAGTAGGGCAGTTGTAAGCTGTACTTTTCGGATGATTTAGAGCCGAATTTTTAAATTTTGTTATTTAATTTTTTTCGTTTTAATATACCAAATTTAAAAAATTTGGTACCTTGGTAAAATACGCATAGAACTTTTGATTAAGCACTTATTGCACTATTTTTCATACATTGTTGTGAGCTTGCTTTTACGCCCTCTTTCCCTTTGTATTTGTTAAATCAATTTCCTTTATTGTATTGTTTTTGCTCAAATTTAAAATCAATTCGATAATGTTCAGATAATCATACATAGGAATTGCGTTTGATTCGTCAAGGCTTGAATTTTGCAAATCGTCTAAAACTTCTAGGGTTGCTATATTTCCAGCATTAATAACTGTTATTCCGATTTCAAGTGAGTTCAAAGTTTGCCTTAAAGAATGTGCAACACCTCTTAGTCCAAATTTGGAAGATGAATTAGCAACTTCTGGACTTGGAAAATTGTCCAATCCTGATAAAGCACCCATTAAAATAATTTTCGAGTTAGTAGATTTTTCTAGATTTGGCAAAAGATACTTCACGATTTTAATTGGTGCAATTAAGTTTACTTTAATAACATTTTCAATATCGTTATCAGAACAGTTTTTAAAATCGTATTCCTTTGTAAAGGCATTATTTTCCCAAGTACCGCCTAGATATAAAAGTCCGTCAACTGTAATTCCCTTTAATTTTTCAGTTAAATTTACGATTTCTTCTGAATTACTTAAATCAGTTTTTATCCATTTACCAATATTAGGATTTCTACGTGAGACGGTATATAGATTTTCGCAATTGTCTGACAAATGTTCGGATACAGCTTTTCCAAGTCCGCTACTTGCTCCAAATACTATTATATTTCCATATTTAATTTTTGGTTCGAGATTTTTTTAAGCTTACTCACAACTACAGCGCTAAACATAGTTCTGTGATTTCAACGGAAATATAGCAAAATCCTTTTGAACAATCTGACAAAGCACGCGAATGCTACATCATCGGTATTGTGTATGGCTTCTTTGCGGGATTTAAGTTACGTTTATTCTGAAGAATGGAAATATACTTGTAAGAAATAAAATTCGATTAACCATCGGACCCGCAATGAGATATATACTTTGTTATGCACTGGTTTTTTATCATTCTAAATTCCACCAGAAGTACAAAATGTTCTCCTCATTTTGATCTGAACTTGCAAAATCTCTATTCCCTTTTGGAATTCCGTTTATTGCGTTTTGTAATTCAGTCAGTTTTTCTTTTTCGAACTGAATTTCAATTCCGAGAGACTTTCACTCGCTTTTAAGTGAACCGTAAAATTCCAACTTTAACAAATACTCTTCAGGACATAGTCTATATTCAGGGGCAGTCTTTCTTTTTCGAAACCAGTCTACATCTATACTTTCATTTTTAGTGTTTATAGGCTTATTAGTTAAAAAGCGATTATAATTTATCCAAACCACACCCTTAAATATATTAAAGATAATACCAAGGTTACTCTTGGGATTATGAATATGGGTTAAGTATGCCAAACAAAAAAGCCTATTAATTTTAGTATATTTGATTAGTAAAGATTACAACATTTTACATCTATTTGTATTTAAAATTGCAATACGGTGTATAGTATGAAATTAGCATAGTAATTAATTGACAGTCAATAATATATAGTTATTCCTTTAGGACTGTCATCCCGACGAACCGCCTTTTGGCGGACTTCATTGCCCTGCTAATTTATTGATTAGCAGGGTTTTTTATTTTTTCTGTACTCATGTAATTTTAATGACCACTGGTCATACATTTTTTACTTCGAAGAGTAATTTTAATTATCATAATGTAAAAAGTTCTTTTCATTCACAAAGTATGCCCTAACGTTGAGGTAAAAATCAAACTTTACTGCTGTTTATTATACTTCATTTTTCAGTTCTTTTTCTTCATTTTATGCAAGAAATATCCTAATTTTAATAAACCATTAGCTAATCTTTCCAAATAAATAAAGTTTGAGGTACGTGTGACCTTATTTTCATTGTTGTTTCTAATTGTTAAACCAATAGTAATACTGCTATTACCACTGTTTTATCTGAGTTGACAACAAAGAATATATTTTGTTTTTGAAAAAATAAACCTTTGGGTTATCTACTTCGTAGGTATTCATCGGTAGAATAACTAACAAACCATTTCGGTATTATGAAAAAGTTCCCCAAGACTAATCAGAGCAGTCTTTGTCGTTTAAGATTCTTACTTATTTTCTTTAGTGTTATAGCGATTCCATCACTTACTGCACAGACACCTGGTCAAATATATTCTCCAGCTTCGCCAAGTACTAATCCAATGGATCCAAACGGAGACGGTTGGATTACAGCATCTGGATCGGCATTCACCGGCGGGCATGAGCTGCCTGAATTTGAGTTGCCATTTATTGCGGTACCCGAGCTAACTCCAGAGCCGAACTCTGACCAACAGACGGGTGCTTCATGTGGGCCATCGGATATTATGGGAGATTCCGCCACCGGTTCTGCCGGAGGGTATTATTATATCTCCGACCCTGATGGTATACCTGATAACGGGGATGAATTAATGCTATTTAGATTGCGAATAGCCCGACAAGCCAATGGTGCCTTTGGGTATAGTTTTTTATTTGACACCGATTTTGCTTTTGGCCCCTCAGACCCTAATAGCGTAGCGGGAAATCCTGGTTTTGAAATTGAGGTTATCTATGGTAGTGGAAATAATAATGATGTTTTGGTCGAAAATGTAGACGGCACTACGAGCGGAACGAATATTGGTACCTATGACCCGGCGAGCAATAGTCAGCGCTCCGATGCGCTGAACACAAATCCTGGTTGTGCTGGTGACGACCCCATTTTTATTGATTGGTATGTACCACTTTCAGATATAGGCATTACCACAACACAAAATTTTAGACTGGCCGTGGCAACCGCAAGTTCGCCATCTTCTGCGCTAGGGGGCTCCGCTTCAGATGTCGCTGGAGTTGATGGTGGTACTATAGCGAGTGACGATGACCAATTTACAGCAGCTGTTTTTGCCTCATCTGATATTGATGGTGACGGTGTTACCGATGCCAATGATGAAGATGATGACAACGATGGTATTTTAGATATCGAAGAAACACCCGGAGGGGTTGATCCTAACGCTGATTCTGACGGTGATGGCGTGCCAGACTATCAAGATACGGATTTTCCAGGGTTTGTAGATTCGAACTCAGACGGCATCAATGATAATTTCGATACAGATTTAGATGGCATTGAAGACCATATAGATACTGATGCCGACGGTGATGGTTGTGCCGATGTTTTAGAGGCAGGGTTTACCGAGAGTACAACAACACCAGGCGAGCTGGCCGGAACGGGATACGATGCCAATAATGGACGTGTTACAGGTAACACCGACGGGTATACAGGAACAAATGCAGACGTAACTGATGCAGCAACATTTACGGCATGCGCCGCGCCACCTGCGGATACAGATGGTGATAGTATAGATGATGCTTCAGATTTAGACGATGATGGTGATGGTTTGGCCGATGCGGATGAATATGTTGATGGCAATAATGCTTTTGGAGATGAGGACGGTGATGGTATATTGAATTTTGAGGATACCACGGACGATGGAACCGGTGATGGCTCGACCACAGATTACACCGATGCAAACAACGATGGTATACCAGATGTGTATGATTTTGACGGTGATGGAATTCCTAATCATTTAGATTTAGATAGTGATGGTGACGGTATACCTGATAATATTGAAGCTCAAAGTACTGCAGGTTATATTCCCCCAAATGGAGATGCCGCTGCAAATGGTGGTTTAGATTCTGCCTATGGCAGCGGAATAGCCGCGGTAAATACCGATGGTACCGATAATCCAGACTTTTTAGATTTAGATTCCGATAACGAAGGCGGAAATGATACCGTAGAAGCTGGTCTTGTTTTAAATGGCGATGTTGGTACTAATGGCCTTGACAGCGCGGTAGATAATCCGGCTGATGACTTTTCAGACCCAAATGGAGCTTTCGATGACACACAATTGGATAATTTCCCTGATTCTGATGGCGACGTAGCGACCGGAGGTAATGTAGACTTCAGGGACAACTTTACGGGATCTATCGATTGTGGAATAATCAACACTTTATATCAGACCCGCGGGAATGGTGGAAACAGTACGGCCGAGGTCTATAGATTCAATCCCTTTATTCAAGAATATGTGCAAATTGGTACTTTGGAAGGGGTAACCAATGCTTCAGCTACAAATTCTGCTTATAACGCAGCTTCACAATTGGTCTATTCATTTCCTACAAGCGGTAGTAGTACGCTAAGAGTATATGACCCTTCGAATTTCAATTTTATCGGTCAAATAAATATAAGTGGTGCAGCAGCTGGCTCAACTTTTTCCCTTTTTGCTTTTGAGGATAAGGTGGGTTACATCAATGGAGGTAACATTGTCACCTTTCAGGTAGCGAACATATCTAGTTACCCAGCTACAATAACTGCAACAAATCAGCCTATTACCGGTACGTTTTCAGGAGCGGCGGACTTTGCCCTGTTAGATGGTTTTGTATATGGTATTTCAAGAACCAATGCTGGGGTAATACGGTTAACAAAAGTAAATTTGACATCAGGTTTTTCAGAACGTTTTGATTTAACCGAAGCCAATGCAACAACCAATACCGACCCAATTACCAGTAATTCGTTTGGTGCGGTCTGGCAAGACCGTGATGGCAACTTATACGCTTTTAACAATGGCAACGGTGATATTTACCGAATTACCGATGTTGCCAATGCAACTGATGGCACAGACTTTACAAAGGTATTTATAGCAGATGATTCAGGTCAAAATGATGGTTTTGGCTGCGAGATTCAGGCCAACCCACTGGATTGGGATGGCGATGGTGTTGATAATAGCATCGATTTAGATGATGATAATGATGGTATTTTAGATACCGCAGAAAACAACGGATTAAACCCAAATGCGGATTTAGATGGTGATGGGGTTCCCGCTTCAATTGATGATGACGATGACAATGCTGCAATAGGCAATGCTGATGGCAATGTGCAACCCGAGTTTGATGCAGACGGCGATAATATTCCCAATGCTTATGATCTCGATTCAGACAACGATGGTATTCCTGATAATGTAGAGGCACAATCTACCTTAGGCTACATACCACCGAGTGGAAATGTAGATTTTAACGGAATCGATATTGCTTATGGTGATGGGATCGATAATACGGAGGTAATAAACTCGGACGGCGCACTAATCAATAGCGACATCGTACCCGATTATTTAGATACCGATAGTGATAATGATGGTGATAGCGATACCTCCGAAGCTTTTGGAGGAACAACGGCTTCAGGCAATGATTCTGATTTCGATGGCATAGATGACAGTTTTGACAATGTGCCTGATGGCGTTTCAGCGGATGGTGCGGCACAAAACGGCACAACTCCTTCTGCTCTGCCCGATGCCGATGGCGATGTAAATGGCGGTGGTGATGTTGATTATCGCGATGTTAAAGATGCCGATGGCGATGGAGTGGTCGATACAGATGATTTAGACGATGATAATGATGGCATTCTAGATACGGAAGAACATAATGGCCTTGATCCATTTGGAGATGCTGATGGTGATGGAGTACCCAACTTTTCTGATGCCAATGATAATGGTACTGCAGGAGATGGTTCTACAACAGATTATACCGACACCAATGGAGATGGTATACCAGATGCCTACGATTTTGACCTTGACGGCTTACCAAACCATTTGGATTTGGAAAGTGATGGCGATGGTATTTATGATGTAATTGAAAGTGGTGCTGGTTTAACAGATGCTGATAACGATGGCCAAGTTGATGGCGCAACGGGTGCTAATGGAGTTCCTGATGAAGCGGAAGATGGTGGTGTTGACGGCGCAGGGGTAAGTTTTGTGCCTGTGGATACTGATACCGATGGTAGTCCTGATTTTCTAGATATCGATTCTGATAATGATGGTAATCCAGATGTTACCGATCCCAATAGAACAAATCCCGTAGCCCAAGACGATAACACAACGGCTGATATCGGGGTTCCGAGAACCATTAACGTGTTGGTCAATGATGACTTTTTGGTTGGCAGTACCATAACAGATTTAAATACCGGTAATGCCAACGGTACGGTATCGATAGACCAAGCAACAGGTGAAATAACTTATACACCGGTCTTGGCAGATAATAATTCCACCGTTACCATAAATTATCAGGTTTGTAATGGTAGTGTTTGTGATACGGCAACTCTTTTTGTTACGGTACCTGCATGTGTTGATACTGATGGCGACAACATTTGTGATGCTGATGAAACCCCAGAGACTATAAACGACCCATGTGAGCCAAGATCTAATCCAAATTGGCAACCTCAGGGCACCAATGATTGTGACAATGATGGTTTGACCGATGATGAAGAGACTACAGGTGTGGATGACCCTGGTACACCAGCAAACCCTAATGGAAATACCACAGACCCTACGCTTACCGATACCGATGGTGATGGAATTTCTGATGGTCAAGAAGCCTTGGATGGTACCGACCCTAACGATGACTGTTCATCCATAGGGGGTATTCCGTTGGCAACAGGTGATTGTGATAACGATGGCCTTATTAATGATGATGAGTTCATCGCCGGTACTGATCCTAACAATCCCGACACTGATGGTGATGGCATATTCGATGGTGATGAAGTAAACGTAGACGGCACCGACCCATTGGATGACTGTGACTCGAATAGAGGTACACCATTAGGAACAAGTGATTGCGACAATGATGGTTTGACCAATGATGAAGAAACAACAGGTGTGGATGACCCAGCAACGCCAGCAGACCCTAATGGCGAGATAACCAACCCTGACAATGCAGATACTGACGGAGACACTATAACTGACGGTCAAGAGGCCTTAGATGGCACGGACCCTAATAATTCGTGTGATTCGGTTGGTGGCGCACCGCTTGGAACAGCCGATTGTGATGGCGACGGTTTGACCAATGATGAGGAAACTACGGGTGTAGACGATCCTTCTACCCCTGCTGACCCTAATGGTAACACTTCAGATCCAAATCTAGCGGATACCGATGGAGATGGTATTCCAGATGGTCAAGAAGCCTTGGATGGTACAAATCCCAATAATTCTTGTGACTCGGTCGGTGGTACACCACTGGGCAGTGAAGATTGCGATGGTGATGGGCTAACAAATGATGAAGAAACTACGGGTGTAGATGATCCAAGTACACCTGCCAACCCTGATGGAAACACCACGGACCCGAACAGCGCTGACACCGATGGTGATGGAATTTCCGATGGTCAGGAAGCCTTGGACAATACAGATCCTAATGATTCTTGCAGTTCATTGGGCGGTACCCCTCCAGGTACGGCAGATTGTGATAACGATGGGTTGACCAATGATGAAGAAACTACAGGCGTAGATGATCCATCAACCCCAGCGAATCCTAATGGAGAAATCACTGACCCAGCAGTAGCGGATACCGATGGTGATGGTATCAGTGATGGTCAAGAAGCTTTGGATGGCACAGATCCTAATGATGATTGCGATGCCATTGGAGGAACACCGCTACCAGATAGCGATTGTGATGGCGACGGTAATCCGACCAGTACGGACCCCAATCCTGATACGGCGACCGCTGTCGACGACAATACTACGGCAGATGTTGGTATTGCAAAAACAATTGACATATTGTTTAACGATGACTTCTTGGCCGGTAGTACCATTACAGATTTGGGTACGGGTACGGCCTCGGGAACCATTGTTATAAATCAGGCTACAGGCGAGTTAACCTATACTGCAACGGCTGCAGAAGACAATAATACGGTCACCGTAAATTATGAGGTTTGTAATGGAACGGTCTGTGCCACGGCAACAGTGTTCATTACCATTCCTGCCTGTGCGGATGCAGATGGTGACAATATTTGTGATGTGGATGACCCAGCACCTAATGACCCCTGTGTTCCTATGAGTAATCCAGATTGGCAACCGGTCGGTACTAGTGACTGTGATGGTGACGGTTTAACCTACGATGAAGAGACTACGGGTATCGATGACCCAAGTACGCCTGCAAATCCAAGCGGTAACATAACCGATCCTATGCTTGCAGATACGGATGGTGATGGTATAAGCGATGGTCAAGAAGCTTTGGACGGCACAAATCCGAATAACGATTGTGATTCAATCGGCGGAACACCACAAGGAACCAGTGATTGCGATAACGACGGTTTAACCAATGATGAAGAGACTACAGGAGTAGATGACCCGTCAACTCCTGCAAACCCTAATGGAAATACTACAGACCCAAATCTAACGGATACTGATGGGGACGGTATTTCTGATGGTCAAGAAGCCTTGGATGGTACAGACCCCAATGATTCGTGTGATTCTGTCGGCGGTATGCCTTTAGGAACAAGTGATTGTGATGGTGACGGACTCACCAATAGTGAAGAGATTACAGGAGTCGATGACCCTAGCACCCCGGCCAATCCTAATGGTATTTCCACAAATCCAAATATCGCGGATACGGATGGAGATGGCATTTCTGACGGCCAAGAAGCCCTTGATGGTACCGACCCTAATAATTCTTGCGATTCGGTAGGCGGTACTCCCTTAGGTACAGCGGATTGTGATGGTGACGGTTTGACCAATGATGAGGAAACGACAGGTGTGGATGATCCTAGTACTCCAGCAAATCCTAATGGTAATACAACAGACCCTAATGTGGTTGATACAGATGGTGATGGTATTTCTGATGGTCAAGAAGCCTTGGATGGTACCGACCCTAATAATGATTGTGATGCTTTTGGAGGAACGCCACTTGGAACCAGTGATTGCGATAATGATGGATTGACGAGTGATGAGGAAACCACCGGTGTAGATGATGTTTCGACCCCTGCTAACCCTAATGGTAATACAACAGATCCTAATAATGCCGATACCGATGGTGACGGTATAAGTGATGGTCAAGAAGCCTTGGATGGCACAAATCCTAATGATGATTGTGACTCGGTGGGTGGCACACCATTGGCTACAAGTGATTGTGATGGAGATGGTAACCCTAATGGTACCGATCCGAACCCTGGGGTTGGAACAGCCGTAGATGACAATACTACAGCAGATGTGGGCGTTCCAAAGACCATTAATATTCTAATAAATGACGATTTCTTGGCGGGTAGCACTATTACCGACTTGGGTACTGGCACTGCTGCAGGAACAATAAGTATCGATCAAGCCACGGGTGAACTTACCTATACGGCGATTGCAGCTGAAGACGATTCTACGGTTACGGTGATCTATGAAGTCTGCAATGGTACAGTATGTGACACGGCTACCGTATTTATTAGTATACCCACTTGTGTAGATACCGATGGAGACAATATTTGTGATGTAGATGATCCCGCCCCTGCAGACCCTTGTATTCCAAGGTCTGATCCAAATTGGCAGCCTGTTGGCACAAGCGATTGTGATAATGATGGGCTAACCTATGCTGAAGAGACCACTGGTGTTGATGACCCTTCGACTCCTGCAGATCCAAATGGAAATTTGACCGATCCAGACAATATAGACTCTGATGGCGATGGTATAAGTGATGGTCAAGAAGCTTTGGATGGTACGGACCCTAATGATTCTTGTAGTTCTTTAGGTGGCACCCCTCTTGGCACTACAGATTGTGATAATGATGGCCTAACCAATGATGAAGAAACTATTTTGGGTACCGACCCTGAAAATCCTGATACCGATGGGGATGGTATCGATGATGGGCAAGAAGCCAATGTCGATGGCAGCGACCCACTGGACGATTGTAATTCAAACGGTGGAACTCCATTGGGCACAAGTGATTGTGACAATGACGGCCTTACCAATGCTGATGAGACAACTGCAGGTACAGATCCAAATAACCCTGACAGCGATGGTGATGGAATAAATGATGGCCAAGAAGTAAATGTTGACGGAACCGATCCATTGGACGATTGTGATTCGGTTGGCGGTATACCTTTAGGTACAAGCGATTGTGACAATGATGGATTGACCAACGACCAAGAATCGGCTTTGGGTACAAACCCAGATATAGCAGATACTGATGGTGACGGTATTGACGACGGTCAAGAAGTACTTAGCGATAACACAGATCCCAACGATTCTTGTGATTCTATTGGTGGTACACCAACAGGTGCTTCAGATTGTGATAACGATGGATTGACCAATGATGAAGAAACCAATGCCGGTACAGACCCTAACAATCCAGATTCTGATGGTGACGGGCTGACCGACGGTGAAGAGGTGAATAATGTGGATGACCCGAGTACGGGCGAATCTCCTAACGGAACAAGCGACCCATTAAATCCGTGTGACCCTAACAATTCGGATGCTCTTTGCGATACAGATGGCGATGGCCTAACGGATGGTGAAGAAATTGCTATTGGCACAAACCCGAACAATCCTGATTCTGATGGTGATGGACTCACCGATGGTGAAGAGGTGAATAATGTGGATGACCCGAGTACGAGTGAATCTCCTAATGGCACCAGTGACCCATTAAGTCCATGTGACCCTGATAATACGGACGCTTTATGCGATACGGATGGTGATGGACTAACGGATGGCGAAGAAATTGCAATTGGCACGGACCCTAACAATCCTGATTCTGATGGTGATGGTCTCACCGATGGCGAAGAGGTGAATAATGTTGATGACCCGAGTACAGGTGAATCTCCTAACGGAACAAGCGATCCATTAAACCCATGTGACCCTGATAACACGGACGCTTTATGCGATACGGATGGTGATGGACTAACGGATGGCGAAGAAATTGCAATTGGCACAGACCCTAACAATCCTGATTCTGACGGTGATGGTCTCACCGATGGTGAAGAGGTGAATGATGTTGATGACCCGAGTACAGGTGAATCACCTAACGGCACCAGTGACCCATTAAATGCTTGTGATCCTGATAATTCGAACGCCTTATGTGATTCTGATGGTGATGGCCTAACGGATGGTGAAGAAGCTATATTGGGTACTGACCCTAACAATCCTGATTCTGACGGGGATGGACTCACCGATGGTGAAGAGGTGAATAATGTTGATGACCCAAGTACGGGTGAATCACCTAACGGCAATAGTGACCCATTAAATCCATGTGATCCTGATAATTCGGATGCCTTATGTGATGCTGATGGAGACGGTTTAACAAATGGTGAAGAAGCCGTATTGGGCACGGACCCCAATAATCCGGATACGGATGGTGATGGACTTACCGATGGTGAAGAGGTGAATAATGTTGATGACCCGAGTACAGGTGAATCACCTAACGGAACAAGTGATCCATTAAATGCTTGTGACCCGAACAGTTCAAACAGTGCTTGTGATAGTGATGGAGATGGATTGACCGATGCCGAAGAAGCTACGTTGGGTACTGATCCTAACAATCCTGATTCTGATGGAGACGGTATCAATGACGGCCAAGAAGTTATTGATAACACTAATCCTTTGGATGATTGCGATTCTAGTGGTGGAACACCGTTAGGCACAAGTGATTGTGATGAAGATGGATTGACGAATGATGAAGAAGATGTAAATGGCAACGGTTCGGTCGACGAAGGTGAAACAGACCCAAATAATCCGGATTCAGATGGAGATGGTATCAATGATGGTCAAGAGGTAGCTGATGGTACAAACCCATTAGATTCATGTGATTCCATTGGTGGAACGCCACCGCAAGGTGCCGCTTGTGATATCGATATCGAGAACGATTTGGTTGATCCAAATCTGAATCAAGGCGCATTCATCATAAGAAATATCGAAAACTTCCCCGATAATACCGTTGAAATTTATAACCGCTGGGGTGTAAAGGTTTTCGAGACCAAGGGGTATGACAATAGAGGTAATGTTTTTACAGGTATTTCCAATGGTAGGGCAACGATTCAAGAGAATGATCAGCTACCTGTAGGGGTTTACTATTATGTAATAAAATATTTAGTAAACGGCGAAGGAAAATCCAGAGCAGGATATCTATACATCAATCGATAATAAATTTTAGCGTGAAAACCATGAAACATATATATATCACTTTAGTATTACTGTTTACGATTTCGGCCGGAATATATGGGCAGCAAGATGCACAGTATACGCAATACATGTACAATACCCTGTCGGTTAACCCTGCATATGCCGGTTCAAGGGGCGTTTTTAGCATAGCTGCATTACATCGTTCGCAATGGGTAGGATTAGACGGTGCACCTACAACACAGACCTTAAACTTTAACACCCCTGTTTCTCGAAGGGTAGGTATCGGATTGTCAATTGTAAATGATGAAATTGGTAACGGAACCAATCAAGACACCTATTTTGATGGTGCATTCTCATACACCATACCTACTTCTTATCAAGGAAAACTTTCCTTTGGTCTAAAGGCAGGAGGGCATTTTCTCAATGTAGATTTTAATCAACTTCGCAACTTTCAAGCCGAGGGGAGTGCAGGCGCTCCCCCAAACATCGATAAAAAGTTCTCTCCAAATTTTGGAGCTGGAGTTTATTATCATACGGATAGGTTCTATGCTGGACTTTCAGTACCCAACTTTTTGGAAACGGAACATTTTGATCGATTGGGGGAAACAGGGGGCTCCTCGTTTCTAGCACAAGAGCGTATGAACTGGTATCTGATTTCTGGGTATGTTTTTGAATTGAACCAAGATTGGAAGTTTAAACCGGCGGTTCTTTTTAAGGCGGTTCAAGGTGCTCCATTACAGGCAGACCTTTCCGCCAATTTTTTATTGAGGGATAAGTTCTCTTTTGGGGCCGCGTACAGATGGAGTGCTGCCCTCAGTGCTTTGGTGGGTATACAGCTAAGCGACCAATTCATGCTGGGCCTGGCATATGACCGCGAAACCACTGAGTTGGGCAATACCGCTTTTAACGATGGCTCTTTCGAGGTATTCTTGAGATATGAGTTTTTGACCCGGTATAGAAAAGTAGTAACCCCTAGATTCTTTTAAAATGACAAAACTAAGATATATACCTGCCCTACTCATCATACTTAGCATCGTCTCGGGAAATGCGCAGAAAAATGAAAAGGCCAAAAGGGCCAAAATCGATTATGAAGCTTTTGCCTATCAAGATGCGATTGGCACCTATGAAGATATGGTCGAAGCGGGTTACACCAGCCAAGAGATTTTTCAGAACCTTGGTAACGCCAACTATCTGAATGCCAATTATGAAGAGGCTGCCAAGTGGTACGGACAACTCTTTACTATGGATTCTGTACAGATCAAAGCCAACTATTATTTCAGGTATGCCCAGAGTCTTAAAAGTTTAAAGGAATATGAAGAATCCCATCAATGGATGGAACAGTTCATAAAAAGGTCCAAGGTTGACGGAAGAGCATCAAAATTTACAAACAACAGAAATTATCTAGAGGATATCAAAAAGCGTTCTGGGCGTTATGAAATATCATTAGCGGACATCAACTCTAAAAGTTCGGATTTTGCACCCTCGTTTTTCGGAAATCAATTGGTTTTCTCCAGTGCCAGGGACACTGGTATTGCCACACGAAGAATCCATGAATGGAACGATACTCCCTTCCTGAATTTATTTTCAGGAACCATGGATGAAAACGGTAATGCCGATAACCCAAAACGTTTTTCCAAAAAACTGAACGCCAAGACCCACGAATCTTCTACTGTATTCACAAAAGATGGAAAGACTATTTATTTTACCAGGAACAATTCTGATAATGGCAGACGATTCTCAAGGGACAAAAAAGGCGTTAGCAGGTTGAAAATCTTTAGGGCCGATCTTGTTGAAGGAGAATGGAAAAACATCGTAGCGTTGCCTTTCAATGGAGATGATTATTCTACGGCCCACCCCACATTGGACCGTGATGAAAAGAAACTTTTCTTTGCATCCGATAGACCGGGTACGTTCGGGGCTTCTGACATATGGGTTGTAGAACTATTCGATGACGGTAACTTTGGCGAGCCCGTTAACCTTGGGCCGGAAATTAATACCGAAGGTAGGGAGACCTTCCCTTTCATTACAGACAATGATATCTTATACTTTGCTTCCGACGGTCATCCCGGTCTGGGCGGTCTAGATGTTTTTGCTTCGGAAATACTGCCCAATCGACCAAAAGACGTACTGAACTTGGGAGAACCTGTAAATAGTGATGAGGACGATTTTTCTTTTATTATTGATACGGAAAGCAAAAAGGGATATTTTGCTTCGAACAGACCTAATGGATTGGGAAGTGATGATATCTATTCTTTTCAGGAAACCGAACCTCTGGTATTCAAGTGTATTTCGAATATCTCGGGTATTGTAAAAAATAGAAACGACGGCAGCATTTTGGCAAATACCAGTGTAGAGGTTTTTGGGACCAACGGTAATGTTATCACTTCCACAAAATCAAATGAAAAAGGGGAATTCTCGGCCGCTTTCGAATGCGATGGCAAAGATTACACTATTGTAGGTACAAAACGGGGCTTCGATGACGGTAAGACACAGTTCAACCTTAAAACATCGAAAGATATCAACAACCTGGAACTGTTGCTGAAACCTGAAGAAAAACAAGCAAAAGAAGGAACAGACCTTGCAAAATTATTAGAACTCAAGCCTATCTATTTTGACTTGGACAGATCAGCAATAAGACCCGATGCCATAGTCGAACTGGAAAAAGTTCGGGACTATATGCGTCAATTTCCAAAATCTAAAATTACTATTAAGTCACATACGGATAGTAGAGGAGATGATAGTTATAACCTGAGCCTTTCGAAAAGACGCGCTAAGGCTACATTAAACTATTTGGTAAACAAAGGCATAAGTTCAAGTAGGCTTAAAGCTAAAGGTTATGGTGAGAAGCAATTATTGAACAGATGCACGAATGGGATTGATTGTACAAATGAGGAACATGATATCAATCGTAGATCTGAGTTTATCATAGAGTAAGTGCTTTTATTAT
The DNA here is from genome assembly GCF_055693185.1 of Croceitalea sp. W27. Lineage (NCBI taxonomy): Bacteria > Pseudomonadati > Bacteroidota > Flavobacteriia > Flavobacteriales > Flavobacteriaceae > Croceitalea > Croceitalea sp. W27. Next base: position 761,951 of record NZ_CM146327.1, on the reverse strand, counting down.
AATATTAATTCGTAACTAAATGATTGATTAATTGTAATTATTTGTCGTAAAAAGGCAATGGAGGAGACTACTTAATATGTAAGTGAAAAATGAAAATCATAGAGATAGATGTAATAGTAGCATTTCTTCAAATTATTTTATAACGCACTAATAACCTGCTAGTTTATAGATTAGCGGGGTTTTTATTTTTACTACTTGATTTTTAAACATCTCTTAATTATCAGAGTAGTTGAATTAAAGTAGAATCCACTGTAATTAAATCTGTTCCTTATAAACCCGCCAATAGTAGAATTTAATACTATTTCTATTCTAAAAATTTGATTCTCGATTAGGCAGATGACATTTTTTTATTTATTTTCATATAATAAAATTGTATTTCATATAATGAAACAAAATATTGTTGAGTTTCCCGAGATTTTAGATGATGCTGTAAAAAATGCAGCTCCCATACCACAATTAAGTGAACGTGCTGAGCTATCATTGGGTGACGCCTATGAGATTCAAGAAGCCGCAATTAACTTGCGAATGCAAAGGGGAGAAGTTCTTTCGGGTATTAAACTTGGGTTTACCAGCAAGGCGAAGATGGAACAAATGGGAGTCCATGATTTAATTTGGGGCAGACTTACCGATAAGATGGAAATTGAAAATCATGGATGTTTAGATAGTAAAAGATTTATTCATCCAAGAGCCGAACCTGAGGTGGCCTATCTTTTAAAAAAGGATGTTGATCAAAATGTGACGAACGATAATGTACTTGAATACGTATCTAACGTTGCTGCGGCTATTGAGATTATAGATTCTAGATACAAGAATTTTAAATTTTCTTTAGAAGATGTTATAGCCGATAATTGTTCTTCATCTGCCTATGTGCTTGGTGAGTGGAAAGATTTTTCAATTGATGCGTCAAATTTGGAAATTAAGATGATGGTAAATAATCAACTTGTGCAAAGCGGAAATTCTAAGGCAATTTTAGGTAATCCATTGAACTCGTTGTTAGAAGCTTTTCGTTTGGCAAAACAGTACAATGTTGATTTAAAGAAAAACATGGTTATTCTGGCGGGTGCGGCTACCCCAGCAGTATATGTGCATAAGAATGATGTTGTAGCAGTTGAGGTAGAGCAACTTGGCGTCGCAACATTGAAAGTAAATTAAAAATTTATGGCTGTTCTTAAAGAACTTAAAAGTTCCGTCGATAAAACCTTTGCGATACTGGAGTATTTTACGGTTGACCGAGCGGAGTGGAGTGTTACTGAACTGGCCAAAGAACTTGATGCAAGTAAGAGTACGGTTTATCGCTTTCTTTCAGATATGCAAAAAAGAGGAATTATGTATCAAGATCCAGTTTCTGGAAAATATGGTCTTGGGCTGAAACTATTTGAACTTGGTAATCGAGTTAGAATTAAATCTGCTTTTACAGATAAAACCCATCCTGTATTAATGGAGGTGGCAAAAAGTATTACTGAGACTGTGCATATTGCAGTGTTTAAAGATGAACAAGTGTACTATGTGGATAAGGTTGAAAGTCCGCAAGGTCTAAGAATTAGCACAACGATAGGGTCTTATAGTCCTGCACATGCGACAAGTTTAGGAAAAGTGCTCCTTGCTTTTTCTTCTTATGATGAAAATCGTTTTGTCCAAAGATTGAAAAGGTACACGGAAAATACAATAACCGAATGCGGGCAGCTGAAAGAAGAACTCAAAAAAATAAAAAAGGATGGCTATGCTGTCGATTATGAAGAGTTTGAAATAGGGTTGATTTGTGTAGCTGTCCCCATTCTAAATCAGAAAAATGAGATTGTCGCTAGTTTAAGCGCTGCAGGCCCCGCCAATAGATTTAAAAAAGAGGAACTTCCGAACTATGTAAAAAAACTGCAAAAAGGGGCTTTGCAAATCCAAAAAAATATAGGTGATTTTAAATTGAATATAACATGAAGGGACAAAACAATTCCAAAAAATACAGCACCATTCATTACCATGATTATTTGGAATTGGATAAAATTTTAGAGGCCCAACATCCGCGAAGCGAGGCAATAGGAGCCCCAGCGCATGAAGAAATGCTTTTTATTATTACCCATCAGGCCTATGAACTATGGTTTAAACAGATTGTTCATGAGTTGGCCTCTATCTTAACCATGTTCGGTAATGAGCAGGTAGATGAACGCAGTGTTGGTACCGTAGTTTCAAGAATAGAGCGTATCGAGAAAATAATGGATTTGTTGATTCAACAAATCGAGATTATGGAGACTATGACACCATTGGATTTTTTGGATTTTAGAAACTATCTTTTTCCGGCTTCAGGGTTTCAGAGTTTTCAGTTTCGATTGGTCGAAAGCTTATTGGGTTTGCCCGAAGAAGAACGCATTACCTATAATAATCACCACTATGCAGCTTTTTTTCCTAAAGAACAGCAAGAACGTTTAGATGCTATTTACGCGAATGGAACCCTATTTGATGCTATTGAGAAATGGTTAGAACGTACCCCATTTATACAATTTGGCAAATTCGCCTTTTTAGAAAGTTATGAAGTGGCCGTCGATAAAATGGTTAAAAAAGAACAAGAAGCGATAAAAACATCTTCATACTTACAAGAGGCAGAAAAGAAAATGCGTTTAAAAATGCTGGGTTCGAAAGACACTTATTTTCAATCTGTTTTAGATAAAAAAATCCATAAGAAGTTAAAGGCCGCAGGGGAGCTGAGATTTTCTTATGATGCTACCGTTGCCGCATTATTTATAAATTTATACCGAGACGAGCCTATTTTGCATCTTCCTTTTAAATTGCTATCCAAATTAATGGAAATAGATAGTAAATTCACCACATGGCGTTACCGACATGCGCAAATGGTATTGAGAATGCTAGGTAAAAAGATTGGCACAGGAGGTTCAAGTGGACATGATTATTTAAATGAAACAGCACAAAAGCATAAGTTTTTTGGAGATTTACACAACATTTCCACCTTGTTAATTCCCCGCTCTGAGTTATCCGATTTGCCACCAGATTTAAAACAAGAACTAAGTTTTTCTTTTACTGCAAAATAATAGCTGAAATGGAAACTATACAGAACTATATAGGGGGAATATTTAAAAACGCTAGAGCAGGGGCTGTATTAGATGTTTTTAATCCTGCAACCGGTGAAGTATATGCAACGGTTCCTGACTCTAAAAAGGAAGATATTGAAGAGGCGGTTTCTGCCGCTAAAAAAGCATACCCTTCTTGGTCTGCAACAACAGTTGAAGAACGACATGATTATTTGATGAAAATCAGTCAAGCTATTGAAGATGAACTAGAAGAACTGACCCTTGCAGAGTCTATAGATAATGGAAAGCCGCTTTGGCTGGCAAAAATGGTAGATATACCTCGTGCTGCAAGTAACATGCGGTTTTTTGCCACCGCAATCATGCAATTTGCCTCCGAAGCGCATGAAATGAACGAACAGGCAATTAATTATACGTTAAGAAGACCACTAGGGCCAGTAGCTTGTATATCACCTTGGAATCTACCTTTATATCTATTTACTTGGAAGATCGCTCCTGCTTTAGCTGCCGGGAATACAGTAGTGGCAAAACCGTCTGAAGTAACCCCGATGACGGCCTACTTGCTTTCAAAAATCGTCATCAAATCAGGATTGCCAGCCGGAGTGCTGAATATTGTGCACGGGCAAGGTAAAGATACAGGCAGGGTTTTAAGCGCTCATAAAGATATCAAGGCAATTTCTTTTACCGGAAGTACAAAGGTCGGCGCCGATATTGCAATGAAGGCTGCACCCTTATTTAAGAAGTATTCTTTGGAAATGGGTGGTAAAAATCCAAATATCATTTTTGCAGATTGTGATTATGACAAGATGTTACAAACCACGTTGCGCTCCTCTTTTTCCAATCAAGGTCAAATTTGTTTATGCGGTTCAAAAATTTTTGTAGAAAAGATTATCTACGAAAAATTTAAACGTGATTTCATTAAAAAAACGAAAGAACTCAAAGTAGGCAATCCGTTAGATGCTGCCACCAAAATAGGAGCTATAGTTTCTAAAGACCATTTTGATAAAATTATGTCTTACATTGACTTGGCGAAAGAGGAGGGAGGGGACATACTTGCAGGTGGAAATTCGGTACGGCCTACAGGTAATGAAAATGGATGGTTTATTGAGCCGACAATTATTGAAGGTCTACCTAGCAATTGTAGAACAAATAGAGAAGAAATTTTTGGCCCAGTTGTTACGCTAATACCTTTTGAAACTGAAGAGGAAGTTCTTAATATGGCAAATAACAATGAGTACGGCCTAGCGGCAACCATATGGACCGAGAATTTGAGTAGGGCACATCGTTTGTCAAATAAGGTTGAAGCTGGTATTATTTGGGTAAATACGTGGTTGCTAAGAGATTTGAGAACTCCGTTTGGAGGAATGAAAAATTCCGGTGTTGGTAGAGAAGGTGGTTTTGAAGCCTTACGCTTTTTTACCGAACCCAAAAACGTTTGCATTGCATATTGAAATAAAGGTCAATTTTTAAAAAATAACTATCATGTCTAAAACATTCAGCCCAATTAATTTTAAAAAGTGGATAGATGATAATCGTGAGTTTTTAAAGCCTCCGGTTGGTAATAAAGCTATCTATAATGAAGATTACATTGTTATGGTCGTTGGTGGGCCAAATTCAAGAAAAGATTACCATTTAAACGAAACGCCAGAATTCTTTTATCAGGTTGAGGGAGATATTGTTTTAAAATTGATGGTGAACGGTTCTCCTGAAGATGTGCATATCAGGGAAGGAGAAATCTACTATCTACCTCCAAACATCCCACACTCTCCTCAACGCGGTGCTAATACCGTGGGTTTGGTTATCGAACAAAAACGATCCGATGATATGATGGATGGTTTAGCTTGGTTTTGCGAAAATTGTGATAATGAGCTTTACAGAGAACCCTTTAAGCTAGATAATATAGAGACAGATATGCCAGTTATTTTTGATAGGTTTTATTCGAATGAAGAATTGAAAACCTGTGATAATTGTGGTACCAAGATGCAATCACCCAAATAAAGACTTATGAGAATTAACGGACATTCCCATCTTTTGCCCTATCCTGAACAAATACCGGCATATCTAAAAGAAAAAGAAATTTTTTGGATAGATGAGGATAGGCAGCATATGTTACAAAAAGGATGGAAACGTCCTGTAACGGATTCCAGTTTTTTCTTAGATGAGAAGCTACAATGGATGGACCGCAACAAAATTGATCATGCCGTAGTGTTGAATCTTTCACAATTGTATGGAAATGGGCTCCGTATTCGAGATATGAAATATGCCTTAAGATTTCAAAATGATTTTAATGCAAAAGTGCAGCACGATCATCCTACAAAATTTACTTGTGGCTTTGTTGTACACGCTGGCTTTATTGATGGGGCATGTTGGGAAATAGAGCGTTGCGTTGAAGAACTTGGCATGCAGGTATTGTGTTTGCCAACGCATTATATGGATTCTATAGGCACCTGGCGCGGAATTTTTGATAAAGAGACAGCACCAATTTTTGAACTGGCCAACAAATTTAAACTGGCCATTGAAATTCATCCATACGATGGAGAAAAATTTATTCAACTAGAAAACCAATCTTGGCGTTTTCACTTGGTTTGGATGTTGGCGCAGTGCGCAGATGCCTACCACTTTTACACTTTAGACGGTTTGTATGACAAGTATCCTGATATACGGGTTTGCTTTGCTCATGGTGGTCAACTAAATCACTTGAATATTGGCAGAAGAACACAAGGATTCGATGGTAGACCAGACCTTTTTGAAGGACAGTCGCGCCCAAGAAAAGCCCTAGGTCATCCAAATATTTATTTTGATACACTCGTGCATGATACTATTTCATTTGAGTTGATGGTACGCCGTCAAAAAGGAACGGATCAGTTAATACTTGGATTGGATGATCCTTATCCACTAGGGGAAATGGAGAGCGAAAAGCAATCATCGTACCCAGGTAAATTATTGGATTTAGCAGTAGAGGAAGCAATCATCACTGAAAAACAGCACGAAGAAATTTGGGATAAAAACGTTGCAAGATGGTTGTGCGGAGATAATATTGATGCCTTTTATAACAGAGTTAAGAAAAAGATATAATGAAGCATAGCTTGGCTTACGCTCAAGAACAAGATGCGCAAGACGAATTGGGTTCTTACAGGAAAAAATTTCATATTCCCAAACAAGAAAATGGAGCATTGCACACGTATTTATGTGGCAATTCTTTGGGGCTACAGCCAAAGATAACAAAGGAATATGTTCAACAAGAGTTGGATGATTGGGCAAATTATGGTGTAGAGGGACATTTAAATGCAAAGAACCCATGGTTGCCTTACCATGAGTTTTTAACCGAGAAGATGGCCAGAATAGTGGGTGCCAAGCCCATTGAAGTGGTGGTTATGAATACTTTGAGTGTCAACCTACATTTATTAATGGCGACATTTTATAGACCTACCAAAGAGCGTTATAAGATTTTAATAGAGTCCGATGCTTTTCCTTCCGATAGGTATGCAGTAGAATCACAATTAAAATTTCATGGATATCCAGATGGCCTATTAGAACTCAAACCAAGAAACGGTGAAACACTTCTAAGACCTGAGGATATTGAACGCAAAATTGAGACGGAAGGAAATGAAATCGCCCTAATTCTTATTGGTTGTCCGAATTATTACACAGGTCAGGTTTTTAATATTAAACGTATAGCTGAATTAGGTCACAATAAAGGTTGCATGGTAGGTATTGATCTGGCGCACGGCGCTGGTAATTTAAAGCTAGAACTACATGATTCCAATATAGATTTTGCAGCGTGGTGCACCTATAAGTATTTGAATAGTGGCCCTGGCAGTGTAGGTGGTTGTTTTATACACGAACGGCACGCAAGGTCTTTTGATTTGCCGCGATTTGCAGGTTGGTGGGGTCATGATAAAGCGACTCGTTTTGGCATGCGCGATGAGTTTAGCCCTATTGCCGGGGCCGAAGGTTGGCAGTTGAGTAATCCGCCTATTTTATCCCTGGCCGCAATAAAGGCCTCACTCGATATTTTTGATGAGGTAGGTATGGAAAAACTTCATAAAAAATCAATTCAACTTACAGGTTATTTAGAGTATTTATTGAACTATTTTTTGGAAAACGAGGTCGAAATTATCACTCCTAAAAATCCTGAGGAACGTGGTTGTCAACTATCCCTTCAGTTAATTAGAAAAGAAGGTAAAAAGGTGTTCGAAGCAATAACAAAAAGAGGTGTCATTGCTGATTGGCGTGAACCAAATGTGATCCGAATAGCTCCGGCCCCCTTGTATAACTCTTACCAAGACGTATATCATTTTGTTATGATTTTAAAAGAAGAATTAGATACTAACCAATGAAGGAGACTAAAAAAATAGTAATAGTTGGCGCTGGGTTGTGTGGTTCTTTATTGGCAATTCGCATGGCGCAAAGGGGGCATAACGTTGAAGTATACGAACGCCTGCCAGATATGCGAAAAACGCCTCTTGCCGGCGGTCGCTCCATAAATTTGGCGCTATCAGACCGTGGACTTAAGGCAATTAAGAGTGCTGGTTTTAAAGAAGAAATACTTGAAGAATGCATAGGTATGGATGGTCGTATGATTCATAGTATTAACGGAGAAGAACGTTTTTCAAGTTACAGCGGTAGGGAAGGGGAAAGAATAAACTCGGTTTCTAGAACAGGCCTCAATATTACCTTGTTGGATAAAGCCGATGAATTTGATAATGTGAACATCCATTTCGATTCTAAATGCAAACATATCGACTTAGACAACGCCGTTGCCGAATTTGTCGATAAAGATGGAAAGGCAATAACGGTTAAAGCCGATGTTATTTTAGGGACAGATGGAGCAGGCTCTATAGTCAGAAAGAGCATGATGGCAAGAACGCCCGAGCTTTTGTTCAATTATTCTCAGAATTTTCTTCGTTCAGGATATAAAGAATTAGAAATACCTGCTACTGATGAAGGCGGTTATCGAATAGAAAAAAACGCGCTACATATTTGGCCACGAGGTAAATTTATGATGATTGCACTGCCTAATTTAGATGGTAGTTTTACGGTTACACTATTTCACCCCTATGAAGGCGAAGGCGGTTTTAATACTTTGAACACTAAGGAGAAAGTAGTTGATTTTTTTAAGAAATACTACCCTGATAGTTTACAGCATTTCCCCAATTTGGCCGAAGAGTATTTTAATAATCCCGTCGGAATGTTAGGTACCATAAAGTGCTATCCTTGGCAGGCTTTCGGGAAAACTTTGATAATGGGCGACGCTGCGCATGCCATTGTTCCTTTTTACGGTCAAGGAATGAATGCTTCTTTTGAGGATGTGCGTATTTTTGACGAGACTTTAGATGAATGCAATGATGATTTTGAAAAGGCATTTCAAAAATTTCAAGAAATAAGGGTTCATAATACAAATGCCATTGCAGATTTAGCAGTTGATAATTTTTATGAAATGCAGGATAAGGTCTCTGATGAGATTTTTATTCGAAAACGCACCATAGAAATGAAATTAGAACAGACCTATCCCGACTATTATTCCAAATATTCTTTGGTTACTTTTCAAGAAGACCTACCATACCATGAGGCTATGATACGAGGTCGAAAACAAGATGAGTTGTTACTGAAAATCTGTTCGTCTGTAGACTGGGATACTATACCTATAGAGACTATTTATGAACAAGTGAAGCAGTTGACCATATAAAATAAAAAAATGGGCAGTAAAACGATTAAGGACAAAGCCAAACCATTAGGTAATTATCCGCATATGAAGAGGGTAGGCGATTATATTTTTGTCTCGGGCACGAGTAGTCGCAGGCCAGATGATACCCATATTGGGGCTACAAAAAAAGAAGATGGTTCCTGGGACCTCGATATAAAATTACAGACCCATGCCGTGATCAAGAATATTGAAGCCTTAATCCAAAATATGGATGCATCCTTAAAAGATGTAGTGGATATTACCACTTTTTTGGTAGATATGGATGATTTTAAAGGTTACAACGAGGTATACGGACAATTTTTTGATAGTACCGGGCCAACCAGAACTACAGTTGCCGTGCATCAACTACCACACCCTAACCTGTTAATAGAAATAAAAGCTTTGGTTTATAAACCCTTGCTGTAGTATAATACATTTAGTAATTTCTGTGGTTCTGTAAAGTATTGCTCAATTGTTCTTATTTGTTTATAAGCTTTAATAGCTTTTTGTAAGGTTTTGACCAAAAAACCTACTTTTGTAGTTACAGAATTTTAGAGGATATTTTAGTTATGTCAGAACAAATAGAAAGATTAAAAACATTAATTATAGGCTCTGGACCTGCAGGATATACTGCAGCTATTTATGCCGCTAGAGCAGATTTAAAGCCCGTAATGTATACCGGTATGGAACCAGGCGGACAACTAACGACTACCACCGAAGTAGATAATTTTCCAGGATATCCGGAGGGAATAGACGGACCCACAATGATGGTACAATTACAACAACAGGCAGAACGTTTTGGAACCGAAGTAAGAATAGGCATGGTGACTTCGGTAGACTTCAGCGATGAGATAGGAGGAATACATAAAGTTGTTGTCGACAATGATAAAACTATTGAAGCGGAAAGTATTATAATTTCTACTGGTGCCACTGCAAAATATCTAAATATTCCGAGCGAACAAAAATTGCGTGGTGGGGGCGTTTCTGCCTGCGCCGTTTGTGATGGATTCTTTTATAAAGGGCAAGACGTGGCAATTGTAGGTGCAGGTGATACAGCTGCCGAAGAAGCCTCGTATTTGGCAAATATTTGTAACAAAGTTACCATGTTGGTCAGAAAAGACCATATGCGGGCTTCAAAAGCAATGCAGCATCGTGTCAATAGTTTAGAGAACATAGAGGTACGTTACAATACGGAAGTAGATGAGGTTTTAGGAGATCAGGTTGTTGAAGGGCTTAGAATGGTCAATAATAAAACCGGTGAGAAAGAGGATATTGGAATTACGGGTTTATTCATCGCCATTGGGCATAAACCAAATACTGATATTTTTAAAGGTCAGATAGATATGGACGATACCGGGTATATTATTACCCAAGGCAAATCGACCAAGACAAATAAACCGGGAGTGTTTGCTAGCGGAGATGTGCAAGACAAAGAATATAGACAAGCGGTAACTGCTGCAGGAACAGGTTGTATGGCAGCTTTAGATGCAGAACGATATTTAGCGGAAGTAGGTTCAACGGAAGAAGTTACTGCCCGCTGGGATTAGGAATAACTTTTTTTGAAATAACAAGGCCGCATTATAGAGTGCGGCTTTTTTATTAGTCTATTCTTATATAGTTTTCTGAATGTACTCGTTTACCATCACCATCTAAAGTAATCTGACTAAAGGAATCCTCATTAAAAATAAGTTCAAATTCAAACACTTGAATACTATCCATCATATCCATCATTGTAGAAGAACCATATTCTAAGGTCTCAAAAAGCCTGTTTTTGGTAGTTCTATAGGAACCATAACCAAACCATTCTGCTGATACGGAAGGCACTATTCTGGTCCACATTACTTTATTGTTATTATACATTTTGATTTGACGGGCACCCGTACTTTCTTCTAAGATGGTATCGGTCACATTGACCCCATCATAGAGATAATGACTAGCCAATTCCCAAGTGCCATTGATAGATTTTTGTTCTTTAGATTCCTGTTTTGAATTGTTAGTGGTTGCTGATATGGTTACAAAAAGCAATAACAATAATCCAAATAAATTTCTCATAGGTAGAATTTAGAAGGAATAGTCAGTTATAGTTGGGTTCAATATATGAACGAAAATTCTTTCAAATATTGTAGTAAAGTTAATAAAATTTTGACAAATCAAAAGTAACCCATCTTAATGTGGGCCTTGTAATAGGTTTTGTTTAGCTATCGCGTTTTGTTCGCGGGCAAAAAGTAAAGCTAAAAAGTATGAAGCTTAATCGATACGCTTATAATTTTCTGAAAAAGTTCGGTTACCTTCTTCATCAATATTTATTTGGCTGTAGGTATCGTCTTTTAGAACAAGATCAAATGTAAACACCCGCATGGTATCCATAGCTTTCATCATTTCCGCATCACCATATTCAAGTGTTTCTATCAGTTGGTCGTCCGTAATCTTGTAAGACCCATAACCAAACCTTCCGTTAGGTTCTTCCGGTACATAACGCGACCACATTATTTTACCATTGTAATACATTTTAACTTGTCGGTAACCTGCTTCTTTTGGTAGAGTGTCCGATACGTTTTCGCCGTCATCATAATTGTAAAAGCTTTCCAATTCCCAAGTGCCTTCAATGGAATGATAATTAGGGTTAGGTTTGGCTGAGGTAAGCATGGTGAAAGACACGAGAACTACAAGTAAAAAAACGGAGGTGAGGAGATTTTTCATGGTCGATAGTTTTAAGTGAGCAATAAAGTTCTTTTAAGGTACAAAAAATTGTTAAACACTTAATTATGAAGCCAATAAATTGGACCAATAGCTTTTTTAGGCTACAGTAAAAACAAAAAACCTCAAGTTTAACTTGAGGTTTTTAGAAGGTTAGATCGGTTTGATGTTTTTAGTACTTATGTACACTGCCCGCAGCTGATTTTTTCTTTGAAACCTGTGCATCTCCTGAATATGAAATGTCGGCACCACTACTGGCATTGGCCGTTAAAGATTCTGAAACATTGACCGAAATATCAGAACCGCTACTTGCGTCAGCATTACAACGTTTGGTAAGTAAAGCTCGTGCCTTGATATCCGCACCGCTACTGGCATTAGCATAAAAAACTTCCGCACGGCCAGATATCTTTATATCGGCACCACTACTGGCATCTGCTTCAATTTCTGCAGCAACCACTTCAACCTCTATATCCGAGCCACTGCTTGCATCTAAATCAAGTTTTTCGGTTTTAATTTCATTTTGCGCGATAAGGTCTGCACCACTTGAACTTTTAAGCACTGTTATTTCTGGTAGAGAGACATAAATATTTTTAGTTGCCCTTCCAATATTTTCCAAAGTGTGCACTCTAAGTTTTCCCTCTTTGATATCGGTTGCAATAAGCTCGATTACATTTTCATCGGCCTCGACCAGAATCTTAAATTCATCACCTTGCGTAACAAAAACATCAAGGCCTTCGGCCGCGGATATTTCTGTAAACTCTTCCGTAATCTTTCTGGTTTCTTCGGTAACCACTCCATTTCCTTTTTTGCCATCACCAAAGCTGATATTGACGCATGATGAAGCAAATAGCGCCAAAACAAGGCCAATTGCAATTCTTACTAGTGTTGTCATGATTGTTGTTTTTTAGATTGATTAAAATTCGTGTTTTTGTTTGTTGTTTTTTTATAAAAGTCACCCAATTGTCGTATCGAGTGACCGAATTGTAATTAGTTTTTTTCTTCTGCCTTTATTTGAACGCCATCTTCATCAATTTTCATTTCAAAAGAATCTTGTTCGTCATTAATGTCAATGTCAATTCCGTCTTTATTAATGATTATTTTACCGTTTCCGTCATCGTCGTGATTCCAGTCTTGGTCATCTTCTTCAATAGGACATTCATGGCATTGTAACTCTCCATCGTCGCTCATTAACCAAGTATGATCTGCGATACTACTTCTGTAATAGTCACGATCATTTTTTGTACTACGACCAATATGTCTCTTGGTAGATTCATCGAATGAGATGTAACTTCCGGCAGGAATGTAAATGGTAGAGCGAACCTCTTGTTGTCTTGCTTTATTTGCTGTTGAGGTGGTCAAATAATCATCTAAAACAATTTCATTGCCTGAAACCGTATACCCATACGAAACCTCTTTTGCCTTATCTCTAGCTACTTGAAAGGTACTGCCATGACTATCTTTGCGCACATTTATGCGAACAATCGAATCATCTGACTTTTTAATATTAAAGCGCACATCATCGGATACTAAAATTGGGTTATCATTCTCATCATAAGACAATACCATGCGACCAAAGTGAATTCTATCTGAACCATACTCATATTCATTCTCTTTCATTCTAATACGTATAGTATCGTTTAAATCTGTAACTACTAACTCTGATTTTTCGTTAATACTGCCAACAGTCGCAAATTCTGCTGCCTGACGTATACCTAAAGCTGCTAAGACCCCAATTGAAATTAACCATAAGCCCAATAAAGAGAATTTTGCTATGTTTCCTATAGACTTTAGATTGGTAACCAAGATTTTTAGTCCTAGGTACAACACAAAGAAAAATGGAATACCAACGGCAAAAAACAAGAGCAATGAAATTAACCAAACCGGCGAACCAGTGGTATTTACTATTTCATAAAAGTCTACGCCTGGAAAATGTACCGCATCTATAATACCAACAGAGAATAGTGCAATAAATAATCCTATAAGCGAAGTGGCGCCAATTATGATCAAGAGTATGCCAATGAATTTACCAAATACTTTAAAAAAGAACATGATAATATCACCTATAGTATCAAAAAAGGTTTTGGAGCCGCTTTTAACCTTGTTGCCTACTTTTTCGTAGTCTACACTTTTGACTGCGTCAGAAACATCATCAAACCCCTCTTTAACTTTGCGTTCTATATTGCTGATGTTTATAGGCTTTCCCGTCATATCCAACTTCTGCGAAGTTGATGATGCTTCGGGAACCAAAATCCAAAGTAAAATATAGGCTATAAATCCAAAGCCTGTAAATACCGCCAAAAGGATAAAAATCAACCTGATCCATACAGCATCGAAACCTAAATAGTACTCAAGACCGGAACATACCCCGCCGATGTATTTTTGTTCTACATCGCGATATAATTTCTTGGCTTTCGTTTGAGATTTAGCTTCTGATGTTCTAGGCTGGTCTTCAAAGATATCTTCATCGACCATATAATCTTCAGGCTGCCCCATTATAGTGATTACCGCGTCTACTTCTTTTTGGGTAATTACCTGACGCTCGTTCTCCATTTTTTCAAGGAAAAGTTCGGCGACACGGGCTTCTATATCTGCTATAATTTCATCGCTTCCTGCGGTACCTGAGAATGATCGTTTTATAGACTCTAAGTAACGCCTAAGCTTATTATACGCCTCATCATCGATATGAAAGAGCGTATTTGCTAGATTTATGTTTACTGTCTTGTTCATTTTGTTGCTGATTGTTTTGTGTTGGTTACTAAGTTCACTGCGTTTCTAAGTTCATCCCACGTGCCGTTAAGTTCGTTAAGAAATAACTGGCCCGTTTCGGTGAGTGCATAATATTTTCGTGGTGGCCCAGAGGTAGATTCTTCCCAACGGTAGTTGAGCAAACCTGCATTTTTGAGCCTTGTAAGCAAAGGGTAGATAGTGCCCTCTACTACTAGCATCTTAGCGTCTTTTAAGGCTCCTAGAATTTCTGATGCATATTTATCCTTATCTTTTAAAATGGACAAAATGCAATACTCTAGAACCCCTTTGCGCATTTGTGCTTTTGTGTTTTCTATGTTCATAATTTTGTGGGTCTAATTTTGCCGAACCCGGTCCGGTGTCTGATTAACTGTTCGTTTTTGCCTCCGTGCCTATCCGCTGTGATGAGCAGCGGACACGGAAACGTTTTTTGGTTGATTGATGTTTTCGTTTTTTGATTGATGATTAAACTCCTTTTTTTATTTAATAAATTTTATAGTGAACGGGTATTTAAAAGTTTGACCTTCATTGGTTCTTATGGTGGCCAAAATGGTGTAAACGACATTCACAATGACGAGTCCGGCTTGTAGCACCCCAGTAATACCGGCGGGCCATAACCAACGACCAAACCGGAAATCGTCACTACTAATATGAATGTCTAGATTATTCAGGTTATTTAGTCTATTCAAGCTAAAAAAGTTTCCATCGAACAAATCGGGCAAGAATCCAACAAAAAACGGAATGCTGATTAAACCTGCCACGACAGAATAAAGTAACATGCTTATCTGAAAGTTTAAAGCCTGTTTTCCATTATAATCTACAAAACTGTATTCTTTTTTATTTGCTGTCCATAAAATAAGCGGAAAGATAAAATTGCCAAAAGGAACAAAATACTTCGAAAAAGTAGATGCGTGAATGATGGCAGATAAATTTCGCTCGTGTTTGGTTAATGATTCGGTCATGATTCGTTTTTTTACCCTGTTATGCCGCTCAGGATTGATTGATGATTTGTGTTGATTAAATAGCTAACCTAATAGCTTACCATGCAAATATATATCCAAAAGATGGTACTATGCAACACATAGTACTTAATATTAACATTTATTTAACATATTTAAATACTATATATTTTGAGTATTTTTGAAGAACTTATAAACTGAATATGGCTGTTAACACTAGTAAAATCAATACGTTTACGTTTTTTAAATTACCATCTGCGTGGTGGTGTGGTGTACGTTTAAAATATTTGGATGAAAAGAAAGCCGTAGCAACAGTTACCCATAGATGGTTCAACCAAAACCCTTTTAAGTCGATGTTTTGGGCCGTACAAGGCATGGCTGCAGAACTGACCACGGGTGCCATGGTAAGCGCTCAAATTAGGAATACGGGTAAAAAAATATCAATGCTCGTTCAAAATAATAATGCGAACTTTTCAAAGAAAGCAACCGGTAAGATTACGTTTACTTGTGAAGATGGTCATTTAATAGCCCAGGCCTTAGAAAGAACAATCGCAACTGGAGATGGACAAACCATTTGGATGAAGGCTGTAGGAGTAAATAAAGAGGGAATTGTGGTAAGCACGTTCAACTTTGAATGGACGGTTAGGCTAAAGAGTTAGTTCGAATTTTGGGCAATTCACAATCTTTTTAGTAATTTCAAAATCAATTGTAACAATAAATTGAAAATATAACATGGGAAAATTCGAAATTAAAACGGGTAGTTCAGGTAAAACAATGTTCAACCTCAAAGCGGGTAACGGTCAGGTGATATTAACAAGTCAGTCTTATGAAAGTAAAGATGGATGTAAAAATGGAATAGAATCCGTTAGAAAGAATTCTCAAGATGACGCTCGTTTTGAGCGTAAGGTTGCAAAAGATGGAAGCCCATTTTTTACTTTAAATGCAACGAATGGCCAAGTAATTGGTAAAAGCGAGATGTACTCCTCTAATGACGCCATGGAAAACGGAATTGCCTCTGTAAAGAAAAATGCACCCGATGCCGATGTAGTCGATAATTCTTAAATTATTTACAAATTAATAGTATGCAAAAAGCATCCGTCTGTGGCGGATGCTTTTTTTATTTTTTGGATAGTTCGATGTAACAATATTTAAAAATTTACAACTAACAATTATCAACAAAAAACATATATTATGAACGCACACGAAATAGATTACGAAATCTTTGGAGAAGAAATGCAGTATGTAGAGTTAGAGCTTGACCCTCAAGAAGCAGTTGTAGCTGAAGCCGGTAGCTTTATGATGATGGATACCGACATTAAAATGGATACTATTTTTGGCGATGGTTCTAATCAAGATAAGGGTGTTTTGGGCAAAATATTCTCCGCGGGCAAACGAATGCTAACCGGTGAAAGCCTTTTTATGACGGCCTTTCTAAATATAGGGCGGGGCAAAAAGAAAGTAAGTTTTGCTTCCCCATACCCTGGTAAAATTTTACCCATAGATTTATCAGAAAAAGGAGGAAAATTTATTTGTCAGAAAGATGCCTTTTTATGTGCGGCCAAAGGTGTTTCCGTTGGTATCGAATTTTCAAAACGTCTTGGACGTGGCCTATTCGGTGGAGAAGGTTTTATCATGCAAAAATTAGAAGGTGATGGTATGGCTTTTGTACATGCCGGTGGTACCATGGCAAAAAAAGAACTGGCTGCGGGCGAGGTCTTAAAAGTGGATACGGGCTGCATTGTTGGGTTCTCACACACCGTGGATTATAATATTGAATTTGTAGGTGGAATTAAAAATACCGTTTTCGGGGGAGAGGGGCTTTTCTTCGCTACTTTACAAGGTCCGGGTACGGTATACGTACAGTCTTTACCGTTTAGTAGATTAGCAGGTCGTGTTTTGGCTGCTATACCTAGAGGAGGTAAGGACAAAGGCGAGGGAAGTATTTTGGGCACTTTAGGAGATATTGCAATGGGCGACCGCGGATTTTAAAAATAGTTAGTTAAAAATTGGAGGATTTTTCACCCCTAAAAGAAACTTTAGGGGTGTTTTTTATTATGTTCGTTTTATGGATTTTAAAAACCAGATCAACTTTCTAAAAGCGCTTCAAAAAAATAATTCAAAAGAATGGATGGATGCCAATCGCAAATGGTACAAAGAGGTGCGCAATGATTTTATTGAGTGGTTAGATATGATAAATACCAAGCTTGCCGCCATTGATGACGAATATTATGACACCCCTGGTAAAAAAGGCATCAATCGTATCAATAATAACTTAATGTTCCACCCCAATAAACCAATTTATAAAGACCATTTTGGAGCAGGATTGGATAAACGCCCCAATACAGGAGACTTTTATATTGAAATTGGTATTGAACGTTGCATGTTTGCTGGAGGTTTATGGCGCCCTGACCCAAAGAGGCTAAGAAGTATTCGTGAGGCAATCGACTATGATGGGGAAGAGCTAAAAAAGATTTTAAACAAAGAATCCTTTAAGCAGACTTTTGGTGGACTTTACGACGATGTAAAATTGACGAATTCGCCTAAAGGGTTTTCCAATGATCATCCTCATATTGATTTATTGCGGAACAAAACCTTCGCCGTGGCCATGGAGTTTTCCACAAACGAAGTACTAAAAGATGATTTTGAAGAAATGGTAGTTGGGGTGTACAAAGAGATGCTTCCATTTCGCAGGTATTTGAATAAAGCCGTAACGGTATAACAGATAAAAAAAGATACTTGAAAAACGAGAAGATAAAGAATATTAAAAAAGAGTTGTTGTCAGATAACTGGTATACACTAAATAAGTTCACTTTTGATTACCAAAAAAGCGATGGTAGTTGGGAAACACAACATCGTGAAGCTTATGACCGTGGTAATGGTGCCGGTATTTTATTGTACAATACGCATAAAGGAACGGTTGTATTGACCAAACAGTTTAGAATGCCAACCTATGTTAATGGTAATAAGGATGGAATGATGATAGAAGTTTGTGCAGGTCTGTTAGATGGTGATAATCCTGAGGATTGTATCAGAAAAGAAACTGAAGAGGAAACGGGCTATAAAATTGACAATGTTCAGCGCGTTTTTGAAACGTATATGTCGCCAGGTTCAGTAACCGAAATTTTGTATTTGTTTATTGGCGCTTATGAAGAAAAAATGAAAGTTAGTGAGGGTGGTGGTGCTGAGAATGAAACGGAGAATATCGAGGTTCTAGAATTGCCATTTACCAAGGCGCTCGAAATGATAAAATCTGGTGAGATTTGTGATGCGAAAACCATACTCCTGTTGCAATATGCGCAAATCAATTCGTTATTTGGGTGAGTTTTTTACGACTACATAAAAGTGCTAAGAATAACTAAAATAGGTTTTGGTGGTGGCTGTCATTGGTGCACAGAAGCCGTTTTTCAATCGCTCAAAGGGGTGCATAAAGTAGAACAAGGTTTTATAGCAGGGGAAGATGAGAATAGTTCTTTTTCAGAAGCCGTAATCGTAAGCTACAATGCCGAAGAAATACCCTTAAAAGTTCTTATTGAAGTTCACTTACGTACCCACAAGAGTACCTCTGCCCATGCTATGCGAAGAAAATATCGTTCAGCTATTTATACTTTTAATGATGGTATGTTCGGTTATGCAGAATCATATTTGAAGGAACTGCAGTCTGATTTTGGCCAAAATCTAATTACTAAAGTTTGCCATTTTAAAGCCTTTAAACCCTCTCAAGAAGCGTTTCAAGATTATTTTTATTCCAACCCTGAAAAACCTTTTTGTGAGACGTATATATCACCAAAACTAAAAGTGTTGCTTACAAAGTTTGCTTTCTACGCAGATGAAAATAAAATCAATAGGCATCATGAAGTGAAGTGAGGGTCTTTTCTATTTGTAAACGTACTTCTTTAGAAGGAATCCTAAAATGGTTGTTCATGAAACTGAAGATGAAAATCCTTCCAGATTTGGTTTTTAAGTATCCACTTAAATTATAGGTATTCCCCATAGAACCCGATTTAGCAAAAATAAAATACTCGGTCGTTGAATTCGGTTTTTTAACCGTTCCATTACTGTTCCATGCGGGAAGCAAGTCAAACAAACGTTTTCTGTCTATTTCAGCATAAAGCTTATGCAATACGCTGACCATGGATTCTGGTGTAAACAAGTTATATCTTGATAATCCGGATCCATCTACCCATCGGGGTTCTTGTCTCAAATTAGAAAGGTGGTTGTCTAGAATAAAATTTCTCGTATTCTTAAAACTTAGGCTATCGGATAGGGTAGAAGAGGCTAAGAGCATTAATTGCTCAGCTATGAAATTATCACTCTCGTATAACATTCTTTTGAAGAGGGAATCAGTAGCAATACCATAGAGCACTTCATAAGGTTCGTTACTAGGTTTCTTTGAAAGATAGATTTCTCTTTTAAGACTTTTTTGAAGGAATTTTTTTGTTATTTCAGGGCTTGTTATGAAAGGTATTTGTAAAGTGTCTTTTAGAAACTTTGGTATGGTAAATTCATTTTTATGCAATGCCCGGAGCTTTGTTGGTTTGCTCCTTTTTATATGTTGGGCAAAATCACTTGGAGAAACTTCTAAGGTCTCGTCCTCATAAATCGTAACTACATTTCCATATAAGGGCATAGGCCCGAGCTCGGGGGAAAAATAGTATTGATAATCTTCCCAGGCCCATCCAGGTCCAAACGGACCATCTTCAAAATTATCTAGATAAAGCACTACAGGTTTTGGCGTATTTTTTAAAAAGGATAGTGCCGTACTATCCTTAAAATAAGGATGAAGCCAAGTTGGGTCACCGGTACCTTTTATATATATCGAATCATTGCTTTCAACATAATTTAGGCTTGGTATTTTATCGTTTAAAAGTTTGTTCGCCGCATACAAAGTAAAAAGTTTGACGGTACTAGCGGGTATAAAATATTTAGCGGAATTTTTGGCGATAATAGTGTCCTTTGTTTGGGGGTCAATCACCAAAAGACCTGTGAATTGCTCACTATATTGTTCGCGCTCTAGCTCTGCGGTTATTTGTCTTTTTACCTCAGGTAATCGTGCAGCGGTGCATGCCGAAAGCACTATAGATAATATTATCGGAAGCAAAAATTTACACATAACAGACTGGCTTAAAGCTATTTGAAAGATGTATTTTATCGACTTTAACAACAATTTATCCAATATTTAACTGTTATAATAATTCAAGATATACCTTTTATAGGTAACTTAGTACAGAACCTAATAACATAAATAATCATTTTTGACATTATGGCTAGAGCTATGTTGGAATACACCAAGACTGTCTTGCAAAAGGTTAGTTTTGATGCGAGATTATTCGCAAAAGAAGTGAAAAAAGCGATTTCTTTACTATTACCACAAGAAATTGAAGAGTTAAAAATCTGGTTAAAACAATTTATCGATGACAAACCAGAGTTACATCAAAGTTTATTATTATTAAAAGCATAAATAAAGCCACCCAAACGGGTGGCTTTTTAGTTCAATCGCGCAACCTTTTCAGAGAATATGCTTCTTACTAAAAAGATGTATGAAATATAGTTGTCTCTTTTTAATACTGTTTAGTTTAAGTTGTTCTGAAAGTGAGCTGCGCACGGTAGAACTTTCTGGCGTAAATATTATTGGAAAATGGCAGCTTGAAGCTACCAAGATAAGTCCTGGTGGGCCGGTCGATTGGTCTAATGTTACCGATGGACCTATTATAGAATTCAAGCCAAATGGTTTTGTGGAAGTAAGTAATTCTGAAAATGGGCAAATAGGTATTTACAAGATTGAAGAAGATGGTATTTCGATACGTTTTTCAGAAACCAACAATTATAGGGGCTCTTTACAAGAGGGAAAGCTTATTTTAGGTTTTATAGGGTGTATAGAAGAATGTTCTTTTCGGTATAAGCGGATCAATTAATAGTTTATTTATTTAAAGGACTTATAATTTTTACATCTTGAAAAGTGATTGCGCCACGAACTATTGAAGCTATTACATCTTTTAGGGCTTCGGTTATCTGAATTTTTAATTCACTTTTATGATAGATCAAACTAATTTCACGGGCGGGAGATGGTTTTTTAAAATGCTTTAAGTTTTTTTTCTTTTTGTCATCAAGCTCCAAAGTGTTCAAATACGGCAGTAATGTCATACCCATACCTTCATTGGAGAGATTTACCAAAGTTTCAAAGCTTCCACTTTCGATTTGAAAATGATCCGTGGTTCTATTTTTTGGTGATTTGCATAGATTTATGACACCATCCCTAAAACAATGCCCATCTTGAAGCAAAAGCACATCATTGATTTCCAAATCATCTGTGGCTAACTCTTTTGAACCGGAAAGGCGGTGATTAGGAGGTACATAACCTACAAAAGGTTCATAATATAGAGGTCTCTCTTTAATAAATTCTATCTCTAACGGTGTGGCCGCTATGGCCGCATCTATATGCCCATCTTGAATGTTTCTTATTAGGGTATCAGTGGCCTGTTCTTTTATGATCAGATTTACTTTGGGATATTTTTTAATAAAAGTGGGTAAAAACATAGGAAGCAAAGTTGGCATTACCGTAGGAATAATTCCCAGGGTAAAGTCACCGCCGATAAATCCTTTGTCTTGATCTACGATATCTTTAATACGTTCGGCTTCTGCTACAATATTTTTTGCTTGCGCAACTATTTTTTTACCAACTTCGGTAATAGCGATAGGCTTTTTACTTCTATCAAAAAGTAATACATCCAGTTCATCCTCCAGCTTTTGCACTTGCATACTCAAGGTAGGCTGGGTGACAAAGCTCTTCTGCGCTGCGAGGGTGAAATTCTGGTACTCGGCAACTGCTAAAACATACTGTAATTGGGTGATTGTCATTAGCTATAACTTTAAAGAATAAAAATACGAAAAACCATTGATAAAACTTATTGCAACCTCTAATAAGTATGAATATGTTCTAATGAAAAAAGCCCAGATAATTCTGGGCTTTCTTTAGTGATTGATGAATTTTTTAATGCTAAAACCTAATTGTTAAGTCCATATCTTCATTTGTAACTTCAAATTTTGCATCGGCGAATGTTGGTGGACCCATCACCATTACATTGTTTGACATTCCATAGTTTTCTTTTGGCATTCCATTAGCCTCAAAATCCATTCTTTGATTATTATTTTCGTCATGCAGCACCATAATGGCGTAAGTGCCTGGTTCTACGTTTTCGAAGCTCAATGTAATCGCGCCCTTTTTTGCTGTCTCCTTTAAATCGATAACTCCAGCTCCTTTCATAAATGTATCGGTGTTATGTAGTGAAGCCAATACGCTTCCATTATCGTTTAAAACATTTTCAATGGTCACTTTAATAGTAACAGTTTCTTGCTGGGCTTTAGCAGTAAAAGCGATAAGTAATATTCCTAAAGTAAGTGCTAAGTTTTTCATTTTTTTATTTGTTTTGATTGTTAATGACGAACCAAAAGTGCAACTAGGAGTTTTAAATTTCTAATGTGTATTACTGAACTGTAGTAATTTATAGATGAATTGTAATATGGTCTCATTTTTGTTACCTTATTTAAAAATTATAGCCATGAAGTCGGTCAACATTCAAAAAACACTTTTGGTATACTTTCTTTTTTTTGGTGTTAACGGATTTTGTCAAAATTCGTACTTCCCGAATACCACATTAAGAAGTCAAATACGAAAGACTGTTTGGAAAGAATTAAAGGAGCAAACCCCTCAGAAATATCGTTTTATGACAGGCTTGGTATTCAATTCAAACAATAGTTTTGGGATTTATGAAGATGCCGCTAAAAAGTATGGCTGGCAACCTTATGAGTTGCCGACGGTTGCAGCTTTTTATGATATAGTATTAAGGGAAACGGTTTCTGCCACCACTTTTACCGAAGATAAGGTCAAGGAAATTTACGAAAAAACAAAATCTGATTATGCTAAAGGCAGGATAGATGCTGGGCTAAGTTCAAGCCAAAAACAAGAAAAGTATGACGCTATGATTGTTAGGGCTTTATGGGTAGCCACTGTATTTGAGTTATCGAAAAAGAAAAGCACGGAAATACAAAAAATAGCGGCATCCTTATTAAGAAACTCTGGTGAGTTTACTTCAGAACCTTCTGAGGTTGATGATACTACAGTAGTAAAAGAAATAAATACGACACCCCCGACTGTTAAAAAGCCGTCACCAAATGGCAATACCACCGAAAAGGTGAATGACATTATACTGAGAACAGCAACCAAATATGGTTTAAATGGGGTATACGTAGCAAATGATGTGAGCGTGCTTTACAATAATGGAGATATTTTCACCAATCCATCCGAACCTTTGAATGGATTGAATATTGCCGAGTCAAAAAGAAAGAATCCGAAAAAATGGCGAAGATGGAAGAAACAAGGAAACATACTCTATGTTACCGATCCAAGAAAGAGAAAGACGTACGATTGGAAAAAATGGTTCAAGGTCCGTTCGGCTTCTAAGAGTTTCAAACTGTCCGGCAGGTATAATACTTCAGATGGGTTTGGAGGAGCAACCGTGATTAACGCCAGTACCGTTGTTTTTGACCAGCAAGGTCGATTCGCTTGGAAAACAATAAAAGGAGGCAATACCGATTGGAAGCCTATTTTCTCAAAGAGTACCTCTGCAGGTACTTATGAAATTGATGGATATACCATCACGTTAAAATATAATAATGGAGTGGAGGAAGCCTTTTTCTTTGGGCTTTACCCCAAAGATAATGAGCATTTTGTTATTGGTTCAAGTCATTTTGCTCCGACCAAGAACTGATTTAGAGTTCCAGACCCATTTGATAGTCCGAACGTTCGTAAGGTGTAGCTACTCCTTTTATTTCTTTAAAGCCTAGTTTCTTATATAAATTGATTGCCGGTACTAAAGAGGTATGCGTTTCAAGAAATAGTTTCTTGGCACCCAATTCCTTAGCTTTTTCAATGATGCAAGTAGCAAGTAAATGACCAATACCTTTTCCATGTACCTTTGGCGAAACACCCATTTTTGACAACTCATAATCATAGCCCGTATTTTGCATTTTAATAAGTGCGCAAACACCCACAGGTTTCTCATTTTGTAGCGCCACAGCAATGTAACCACCATTATCGATAATATGACTTTGAGGATTGTCTAGCGATTTGTAATCGGCTTCCTCCATCTTAAAATACTTCTCGATCCACCATTGGTTTAAATCTTTGAAAGCCCGACTATACATACTTTCAAAAGGCACAATGACAATATTTTTCTTGTTTGAAGTACGCACCTGCTAAGTAGTCAAGCTTTTTCTTTTGCCCACGATTTCGACCAGCCAATAAATCAGTTGACCTATTCCGCTAACGAATACAAAAAGTAAGACCCAAACAACCAATAAGTTGTTTTCTTTTAGATTGGGGTTTTGTACGGCGTGGACGATGTAAAAGATAAGACTGCCAAATGAAATTAAAATGGTCAAAATAATAAAGGCAAAAAACCAGACAATATTTCCAAAGATTAAAGAAGTGGAAATATTTCCATTTGCTTCAAAGTCTTCGATATTTGAGAATATGGAGAAAATAAATAAAAAGTAGACTATAAAAAATCCAAAGAAAACTATGATAGGGGTCAAGGCAAAAAAAGCTTGCCAAAATTTACTATTCAACATGATTCGTTTATTTTAAATTAGATTGCTTTTCAATATGTCTTGCAATTTCTTGTGCTGTTACATCTTTGGCATTTAAATTTTTAATTATCGCAGCGTGGTCTTGTTGCCTCGTTTGTGAAAGTTTAAAAGCGGCTTGAATATCTCTTATCTCAATTTTGAAGCCTACCACACCTTTTACTTGTTTCAAGGTCTTAGAAGACATATCATGCAGCGAAACGGGATTTTCAGACTCTTTTTCATACTTGTTCACCAGCTTATGTAACGATTGCATAACTTCTTCTTCGCTAAGAATTGATAATTTTCCATATACATGCACTGCGATATAATCCCAAGTTGGCACCTCTTCCTCGTTATACCATGATGATGAGATATACGAATGGGGGCCATTGAATATGCATAATACTTCGGGTTGCTTTTCAAATTCTTTCCATTGCGGATTCACCTTTGAAATATGGCTTACCAAAATAGCCTTTCCATCTTCATCATGATCCAACGCTAAAGGAATATGTGTTGCCCATGGTTTTCCATCCACTTGATTTACAAGAATACCAAAACTATTTTCTTGAATAAACTTTTTTACCTCTGCTATGTTTTCATTTTTGTAATAGTGTGGTATATACATACGGTTTATATTAGGCTCTAAAAGAAAATTCATATCAATATTAATGAAAAAGGCCCGACAAAATTTGCCGAGCCTTAATTTTTTTAATGGGTATAAGTTTAATTAGCTTCTTCCTCTAAAATAAAATTTTGAATGGTTTTGTTAGATGCTACTATTTGAACTTCCACCGTGTCGCTGGCTATATATCCTTCCAACTCGGTTATAGCCTTATAAGTTCCTTGGTTGAGACCCATGATCATATAATTTCCATCCACATCTGAAAATGCAGAGGTGTTTATAGTGTCTGCAACGATTACTGAAATTTGAGCTCCTTCTAGGGCTGTTTCCACATCCTCGGTTATTGTTGTGATTGTGCCGGCAAGGGTACCTGAGGTAGTAATGTTACTTGCTTTTATGACTGGTTTAAAATTGAACCCGTTGATACCATCAACTCTTTTCGTATTTCCTTTTGCCACAAAAGAGCGACTTACATCAAAATCTAACAGTAAATCTGAAGAAAGCCCGCCTGCGACGGTAAGGCCAGGCTTGATAAATACTTTTATACCACTCTGTTCACCACTTGGCACCTTTAAATCAAATGTTCTACCATCGGTCAATACCACATTTACACCTCTTACATATACCCTAAATAAATCATAGGTCCCGACAGGCACTTCTATATTGGCCAATTGTTCGGTAACACCATTGGTCAGTTCCAAAAGGTTGGTATCTATCTCATCTTCCATTAATACGACAAAAGAAGAGTCATCATTTTCTTCATCGTCATCAGATTGAAGCCTCGCCTCAATCTTGAAAATCGTCACATTTGCCTCGGCTACCAGAGCATACGGAAAAGGGGCGTCAGTTAAGCGTACACTTAATCTGCCTGTTTCGCTATTGGTATTTGAATCTTCTGAGCAGCCTATAAAAAGTAAGGCTGAAACCAGGAAAAAACTAAAAATTAAATTCTTTTTCATTTTACGTGTTTTAATTGTTTTTAAGAGGTTAAGTACTCTTTCTATTAAGGTTATGTATATAGAACAACCAAAAATGAAAATATCCTCATTAAAACTTGACTTTTTTTAGTTCTATCAGGAGTAAAGTATAATTTTTGAAGTAAAATTAGGAGCTCACAGCACCTACAAGAGTTAAAACTAGTCGAACTTATCTTTGTTCTCTTTCTTCATTTCTTGATATTTCGAATAGAGTCTAAAACCAAGTCGGGCAAATAGGATTATTGCAATAAGGGTAATAATATCAATTGTGTTCATAGCTTCTCTTTTTTAACAACTTTACCAAACCATTTTGCGATTACGTTTTCAGCGGGTTTAAAACGAGGGGAAAAGTCTAAATTTTTTGCAGCCCCCTCTTCGGTACTCCGGTGGTCCCATTGCCAAATATAAACTCCTGCAAACCAATCTTTACGCCATAGTTTGTTAAATAATGCCTCAAAAGCGAGCTGTTGGGTTTTATCAGATTTCTTGTTATATAAAATTCCAAAATTTGAACCCCACTCCCACGGCTTTATGGTAGCCGAAACATCACTTTTATATCCGACCTCGGTAAATAGAATCGGTTTTTTGTAGGTTAGGTGCAGTTTCTCAAGTTTAGCGATATGCCTGTCCCAACCTTTTTCTATAGTTTCCAAATCAGGACTTTTGTTTTTTGTAAGGGGAAAATAGGCCTGAATTCCTATATAATCTAAATCTCCCCAAAAATCGATATATTCATATTCGTCATGCCAATTTGCGGCATAGGTTAACTTCCCTGAATAAATTTCCCTTATTTTCTGTATGAGTTTTTTCCAGCGTTCGGGTTGTTTTTTTATCGATGTCTTAAGCTCGGTGCCAACACATAATAATTCAACCCCTGTATGTTCTGCGAAACGCGCATAGTACAACATATAATTTTCATATGAGTCGAACCAAGTATCCCATTCTGCGTCCGAGGCTAAGCTAAGATTCGCCCGCCAACCGCTAAAGGTCCATAAGTGTGGCTTTAATTGTACATGTAGCCCTTTTTCATGCATCGCCTTTATAGACTTTATAAAAACAGAATCTCTATACAGCCATGGGGCATCGGCGTCTACAGGTCTTCTAACGGTTTTAGAGGTTTCATCTTCTTGATCGATAAACGGAATAACGGCAACCCATTCTATATTGGCTTTAATAAGGGCATCGGTAGCAATTTCATTGTCTACCGAACCCCAGCCAAAAGTACTCATGCCACGATGCATTTTGTCTACGTCGTACAAAGCATTGGGCGCACCTTTGTTATTCATAAAATGTTCTGCCCAATCATAAGCATAGTTTTCGTTAGAATTGGCGAAAATCAAAGTTTTAAACACAATAAAAACGATAAGTACGGGGGAGAGAAACCGAATGGCCAATTGTTTAAGGGCAATTTTAGCACCTTTCTTTTTATAGGTTCTGATAAAGTATCTAATAATTAAGAAAAGAACTAAAGCCACTGCAAAAAGCATATGAATGGCTACAATAAAACTAGAATTTGACAAGAATTCGAGAAACAAACCGGCCGCCTCATAAAATGTTCGTTTGCCTCGTGAAATTATGCTTGTAACCAGTATAAAAACACCAAGCCATGTCAACAAATAGATGACAAGAGTATTCCGGATTTCGTTTTTTAATGATGATCGATGAAACATTGCCTTTTAAAGATACTGAAATAAGACGTTAACCTGTCTGCCCATCGCCATCAATATCTTTATTCAAATGTTCTTCTAAAGCGACCAATGTTTTTTTAAGCAAGGCTCTAGTTTTTTCAAGTTCAAGCTCTAAATGTGTAACGCGGTCTTCAATATTGTCGGCTTGTTGTTGTTGCTTTTCTAGTTCGTCTTGCTGCAATAAATCCCAAAATATACCCATATTAGTCCTGTTTTGTTGATGATTGACCAATTACTTCACCCGGAATTCTATCCTCGTAAATTGTTCCATTTTTTTTGTAAACGTAGTACGAGTGATTGTCGCTATCTAAAGCCACGGAATTTTCTACCTTTTCATTAATAAAATGAATTGCTGAACGGTCATCACAGGCGTAACCATCGGCTAATTTTCCTTCTAAAATATTTTTATGATAAAGCGGTCTTCGAGACTTTTCTGAGTTGTAATGCGGGCAATGGCTTTTCTTTATAAAAGCTAATCCTTCTACAATACTAAGTTCTACTGGCCGCGAGTCTGTAGTTCCGCCGCTGGTCCAACATAAAGAGCCTGCACTACCACCTCCCATCACGGTACCATGCTCATAAGCTTTGCGCAAGAGAACATCAATACCCTGGGCTTTCCATATAGCTAGCATGTTTAAGGTGTTTCCTCCTCCGACTACGATGGCATCCATTTTATTGATAATGGCCTCAAAGGTTTCCTTTTGGTCATAAGAGTTTATCCAAACCTTTAAAACATGAGGTTTCACCTTAATTTGGCTACAAACCTCATAAAACCTGGCAATATAGCCCTCATCATCTCCGCTGGCGGTGGGTATAAAACAAATGTTCGGATTTTCTTTTCCGGTCATTTGTGCCATATACTTTAAGAAAGGTACGGTATGGCGACCACTGCCATAAATTAATAACTGTCTTTTCATGAATACTAAAATAAAAAAACATTATTCGCCAGAAGCGCTGCGATTCTGGCCGTTTTTATTTCTTGAATTTCGACCTCGATGATTCTGATTTCTGGACTTGTTGCGATTTTTATTACGGTTTCTATTACCAGAGTTGTTGGGCTTTTTAACCTGTTTTGGATTTGCAGGTTCTTTAGAATCGTCAACATAAGGGTTCTCGGCAATTCGAGGTACTTCTTGCTTTATCAACTTTTCAATATCCCTTAAGTACGGTCGCTCCTCAACCTCACAAAAAGACAATGCTATCCCACTAGCACTTGCACGCCCCGTTCTTCCGATACGATGCACGTATGTTTCAGGTACATTGGGTAAATCGTAATTGACAACCAAAGAAAGCTCTTCAACATCGATTCCACGGGCGGCAATATCGGTCGCTACCAGTACTTTTAGCTGTCCTTCCTTAAAGGCACCTAAAGCTTTTTGGCGTGCAGTCTGTGATTTATTACCATGTATTGCCGCAGATTCGATATCCGCTTGGGCCAACTTTTTAACAATTTTATTGGCACCGTGCTTGGTTCTTGAGAATACCAATACAGATTCTTTGGTTTTATCTTGTAGTATATGCACTAAAAGTTTGGGTTTATCAGATTTGCTCACAAAATAAACACCCTGCTCCACTTTCTCTGCGGTCGCTTGTTGCGGTTTTATGGTCACCTGTTCAAAATCTCCCAATATTTTTCTTGAAAGTTCAACAATGGTTTTGGGCATTGTTGCAGAAAAAAACAGTGATTGGCGTTTAGGGGGTAGCTTGGCTATGATTTTTTTGATATCATGAATAAACCCCATATCCAGCATCTGGTCCGCTTCATCAAGCACGGCATATTCGATATCCTGTAGCGATATAAATCCTTGATTCATTAAATCTAACAGACGCCCTGGGGTAGCAATTAAAATGTCTACGCCATTTTTAAGGGTATTTACCTGCTTGCCTTGTTTTACCCCGCCAAAAATTACTGTATTCCTTAATCCGGTATGCCTACCATAGGCCGTAAAACTTTCACCTATTTGTATGGCCAGTTCTCGAGTGGGGGTGACCACCAAAGCCTTTATGCTTCTTCTTCGCTCTTGCTGATTTTTTGCAAGAAACAAATGATGCAAGATAGGAATACCGAATGCAGCGGTTTTACCAGTGCCGGTTTGCGCTACACCTAAAAGGTCTTTTCCTTTTAGTAAAATTGGGATTGCTTGTGATTGAATCGGGGTAGGATGTGTATAGCCTTCGGTTTCTAAAGCTTTTAGTATGGGTTCGGCAAGGCCGAGGTCTTTAAATGTCATATTATTTTATCAGTGGCGAAGGTACTGGAATTTGTAACAATCCAGTCGCATAAAATTACAGTTGGGTAATTCTTATTGCCCAAAGAACACATGTCTTTCGACTTTTGACCTGTCAATCAAAAACGATGAATATGAAAAACCAAATTACGTTTAGCCTTCTTTTTCTGATGGCCTCTGTCTCATCAGCACAACTTACCATCAATGGAACAGTCACCGATAAATCAAACGTGCCAGTGGCGGGTGCCAATGTGTATTTAGAAGGCACCTATGATGGTTCTTCTACCGACGATAATGGTAAATTCTCTTTTGAAACCTCTGAAACGGGCACACAAACCCTTATAATTTCCATGTTGTCCTATGAACCACATTACGAGATAGGCGATGTTTCTTATCTCAAAAATTTGAATATTAGGCTTTTAGAAGCGGTAAATTCGCTTACTGGTGTAACACTCACCGCCGGAACATTTGAGGCAGGCGACAATTCAAAAGTTTCCGTTCTTAAACCGTTAGACATTGTAACTACGGCAGGGGCAGCAGGTGATTTTGTGGCAGCACTGCAGACTTTACCAGGCACCAGTACTGTAAATGAAGACGGACGTTTATTCGTAAGGGGTGGCGATGCCGGTGAAACA
Source organism: Croceitalea sp. W27 (assembly GCF_055693185.1). Lineage (NCBI taxonomy): Bacteria > Pseudomonadati > Bacteroidota > Flavobacteriia > Flavobacteriales > Flavobacteriaceae > Croceitalea > Croceitalea sp. W27. The sequence goes on along the minus strand of NZ_CM146327.1, from coordinate 731,055 downwards.
CAAGTTTTTATTGACGGTCTTCGGGTGTTTCAGCCTTTTAATGCGACGGCCAATAATATACCCACTAGGGGAAGATTTTCTCCTTTTCTATTTAAAGGGATTACCTTTAGTACCGGGGGATATTCAGCGGAATATGGCCAAGCCTTATCAAGCGTACTTCTAATGAACACAACCGATGTTCCTGATCAGGAGAAAACGGATATTTCAATCATGTCAGTTGGCGGGGGAGTGGGTCATACCGAAATTTGGGGTGACGAATCTTTGAGTTTTAATACCCAATACATCAATCTTGCACCTTATGAATCATTAATACCGTCTAATCAGGGTATTCGTTGGAACAGTCCGTACGAATCTATCTCTGGTGAGGCAGTCTTCAGAAGTAAAGGAGAGAAAGGTATATTCAAGCTTTACACGGGCTTTAACCACGCTAATCTTGACATTGAGCAAGAGAATATCAATTTTGAAGAATTTGTACGTTTTGAGCTGACGAACAATAACCTTTACTTCAATTCTTCGTACAAACACTTTTTTGCAAACGATTGGACTTTAACCTCAGGTGCGAGTGTCTCGTGGGATACGAATGAGATTGGCCTATTTGAAAACACAATTGATATCAAAGAAACCGGTTCACACCTAAAACTAAAATTGAAAAAGACTTTTAGTAACCGATTCAATCTTCAATTTGGCACTGAACTATTTAATATAGACTTTGAAGAAACCTTTAGAACGCCTGATGGCATGCAGTTTAAAAGTGCTTACGATGACCAGTTGCTAGCAGGTTTTGTAGAAAGTGATGTATTCTTCAGCAATAAATTTGCTATGAAATTGGGCGCCCGGGTAGATAATACTTCCGTTTTAAATCAATTTAATTTTTCTCCAAGAGTATCCTTAGCATACCAAAGCAGCGAAAATGGGCAATTTTCTTTTGCCTATGGCAATTTCTATCAAACCCCCCAAAGTAATATTCTTAGATATGATCAAAATTTAAATGTCGAGAAAACGTCTCATTATATTCTTAACTATCAATATGTCGCTAATGGAAAAACCTTTAGGGCTGAAGCGTACCATAAAGCTTATGATGGTTTGGTAAAATACAACACAGAAATGCCTCAATTTGATTCGCAGTTCAACAATTTAGGCGATGGGTATGCTAGCGGATTGGATATTTTTTGGAGAGATAACAAAAGCATTAAAGACTTTGATTATTGGGCTTCTTACAGCTATCTAAATACGAAACGAGATTTTAGAAATTTCAGGGAGCGTGCTACACCTAATTTTGCGCCTAAGCATAACATTTCAATTGTCACCAAAAAGTGGGTAAACAAACTAAGATCTCAAATTGGGCTTTCTTATAACTATGCTTCGGGCAGACCTTATGATAACCCCAATACAGCAGAATTTCTGGCTGAAAAGACTAAGGCCTTTAACAATCTTAGTTTTAATTGGGCCTATCTCATAGATCAGCAGAAGATTTTGTATTTCTCTGTAAACAATGTTCTAGGTTTCAATAATGTAAACAATTATCAGTATGCCAACGCCCCTAATGTTGATGGTGTTTTTGAAAGGCAGACGATTAGACCCGCAGCCGATAGTTTTTTCTTTGTAGGCTTCTTTTGGACCATTAGCACCGATAAAAAGAGTAATCAACTAGATAATCTTTAAACGACGGTTCATCCCTCAGAATTTACAGTTGGGTAATCCATATTGTTTAAAGAGATAATTCAGAATCATATTTGTCATGAAATCAATGTTTCATTAAAATCAATAATAAGAAAAATCAACAACTATAAAACTACAATACGATGAGAAGACTTACACTACTTTTATTATTTCTAACAATATCAAGTTTAAAGGCTCAAGATCAATATTCCAAGGGCATGCAAAAGGCAATGGAATTATGGTCCGAACAAAAGATTGTGGAGGCATCGAATATGTTCGAACGAATCGCCACGGCCGAAATGGATAATTGGTTGCCGTATTATTACGTAGCCATGGTCAATACAACGGCCTCTTTTGGTGAAAAAGACGAACAAAAACTAAGAATGCAACTGAAAAAGGCCAAAGAATATATTGATAATGCAAAAAACATTTCTCCTGACAACGCTGAAATTCTAGTGCAAGAAGCAATGATAAATACCGCCTGGATGGCCTTCGATGGGGCTACTTACGGAATGACGCTTTCAGGAAAGAATGTACAACTTTATCAAAAAGCGGCTGAACTGGCTCCAAACAACCCGAGAGTCGTGTTCGGAAAGGCAGAGTGGGATATGGGAACAGCACGCTATTTTGGTAAGGATACCACGCCTTATTGTAAAGATATTGAAAGGGCTTTACAACTTTTTGCTACTTTTAAACCAGAAACAGAATTTCATCCTAACTGGGGTAAAGAACGTGCTGAGCAGATTGCTGAAGAATGTAAATCATAATTTATGAAGAATTTTATTAAGGTTCTTAAGGTTTCGTTGATTATAACGGTCTTTATCTCTTTAATGAATATTTTCATTTTTAATGATGGTGATTATAGTATCGAAAATGCGATAAGGCAGATTATTATAAGCTTTATATTTTCACTAGCCCTTACTGCTGCCAACTCCTATTATTACGATGGTATAAGCTTAAAATACGATTGGGAAAAAGACCCTAAAAAACGCTTATGGTTCGGCGCAATAGGTTCTATAGTAATCACCATTGTTGTTTTTGCGATTCTCCGATATTTTCTAACGTTTTATTATACTGGTAGGTCATTGGGTGAGTTCATTGAAAAAGAAGAATTTACACCCTATCTGATAGCACTGATTATAACCCTAATCGCTTCGCTTTTTATACATGCCTTCTATTTTTACAGGGCCCTTCAGAAAAAGCAGGTCAAAGAACAAAAGATAATTGCAGGTACGGCATCTGCACGTTTTGATGCTTTAAAAAACCAGTTAGACCCACACTTTTTGTTCAATAGCTTAAATGTGTTAACCAGTTTAATAGAAGAAGATCCACATCAGGCCCAAAAATTTACCACTTCGTTATCAAAAGTATATCGCTATGTGTTAGAGCAGAAGAACAAAGACTTGGTAACGGTTGATGAAGAATTGAATTTCGCAAGAACTTACGTTCGGTTACTAAAAATGCGTTTTGAAGATAGTATCGTTTTTGAGATTCCTGAGGCATCTTCAGACCCTGAAGCTAAAATAGTTCCCCTCTCACTTCAGTTGCTACTCGAAAATGCGGTCAAACATAATGTAGTTACTTCGTCAAGACCTTTACGTATAAGCGTTTTTGAAGAGAATGGTAATCTTGTTGTAAAGAACAATCTTCAAGAGAAACAGGTCGTCAAAGAAAGTAGTGGTGTTGGTCTGCAGAATATTAGGCAGCGCTATGATATTCTCACCGATAGAAAGGTAAGTATAGACAAAAAAACTGATGAGTTCAGCGTTGCTTTGCCCATGTTGAGTAAAAAAGTATCCATACTCGAAACCCAAGAAACACATATTGAAGAAAAGCGCTACCTAAAAGCAAAAGAACGCGTAGATGCGATAAAAGGGTTTTACAGTAATCTTTTCGCCTATTTAATTGTTATACCCTTTCTGTGGTGGCTAAACCTTAGAACTACGGATTTCTTATGGGCGATTTTCCCTACACTTGGTTGGGGTTTTGGTCTTACCGCCCATGCTATGGAGGCTTTTGGCTACAATCCACTTTGGGGTAAAAAATGGCAAGAAAAGAAGATCAAGGAGCTTATGGATAAGGAGGATTTTTAAAGTTCAAGTTCAAAATCACAATCCATCCTTAAAAAAATACAATTCGGTCACACAGTTTTTTAAAACCCCCTATCTATTAAGACATTTGATATGTAATTAAAAAACATAAAAAGATGGAAAATAGAGACGACCTCAGATATCAAAAAGCAAAAGAGCGTGTGGAAGAAATAAAGGGATTTTACAGTAATCTAACGGCTTACGCACTTGTTATTCCCCTTCTGGCATATTTAAATTATCAAACCACGGATTTCCCATGGGTTATATTTCCGGCATTAGGTTGGGGTCTTGGGCTTTTATTTCATGGAATATGCGCTTTTGGTTATAATCCATTGTTTGGGAAAAGCTGGGAACAACGAAAAATTAAAGAATTAATGAACAGCGATGAGTTCTAAAAACTGTAACTAAACACTATTCATCTGGGTAACTATTCAGGTTAAAAACAATTATTATGGAATTCAATACAAATGACACTAAATATAGAAGGGTATTAGATAGAGTTGCCAAACTAAAGCGGTTTTATGGACAAGCTTTAAGAGGTTTGTTGGCGATTCTAATAACAGGTGCTATTAATTATTACCTTAACGAATGGAGTCATCCCTGGTTTTTATGGGTAGTTTTCGGCGTTGTAGTCTTGACCATTTTAAGGGCTATAAGACTTTTTGGCGCAACTATTTTATTCGGAAAAGACTGGGAAGAACAAAAAGTAAGACAATTCATGGAAAAAGATAATTTTTAAACTATTTGTAATTTTAATCAAAAGGGCAATCAAAACAAGTTAAAATGGAAACCAATAGAGCCGAAAGCAAATACCAACGAGCAAAAGAACGTGTTGAAGAGCTAAAAAAGTTCTACGGTCATTTAACCTCTTACATTTTGGTAATAGGCAGTCTAGCTGTATTAAACTATTGGGTCGATGGATGGCGATATATGTGGTTTTTATGGGCTGCTTTTGGCTGGGGTATAGGTATTTTGGCCCATGCTTCACGTACATTTAATCTCAACCCTTTCTTTAATAAAGAATGGGAGCAAAGAAAAATCAAGGAGTATATGGAAAAGCAGGAAGAACAGGAAAAATGGAGGTAATCATGAAAAATTATAATACGGATAAGTACGCTAAAGCAAAAAAGAGGGTGGATGAGCTCAAAGGATTTTATATACATGCCACCATTTACACGGTGATCAATGCTTTTATTTTAGTAAATATTTTTATACAAAGTGGATACAATGGCAGCGGTTTCTGGCAGATTGAACATTTTTTCACCTTGTTTTTCTGGGGTATAGGCTTGTTTTTTCATGCTTCAAAGGTATTTAGGTTAAATCCTTTTTTCAATAAGGATTGGGAGCAACGCCAGATAGAAAAGTATATAGAAAAAGATAAGGAAGAAGCTGATAAATTCACAAAATGACAACTGAAAATAAACCATCAATTAGTCCTCTCATTAGAGCAAAAGAGAGGGTGAGAAAACTAAAATCGTTTTATAAACATCTAACGGCTTATATTCTGGTAAGTGCCATGCTGCTTATACTTTCGGGCAGGGTGACATTTATTCTTTTAAGTAAAGAGGCGCTTGGCAATCCAGAGTTTTTAGAGTGGATTAATTGGAACCTTTTTGGAACTCCGATTATATGGGGTATAGTTGTGCTGATACATGCAGCTTCTGTTTTCATGAATAGTCCGTTTAAAAAGTGGGAAGAAAGGCAAATCCAGAAATTTATTAAAAAAGATAAAGAGGAAACTGAAAGATATCGTTAGTGCGCTATATTTATCGTTTAGCAAACCAATAGAAAGCTATAATGAACGTAATTGTAATAGAAGACGAAAAACCGGCGGCAAGAAGATTGGCCAGGCTATTGGCCGAACTTGATGTTCAAGTTTCTACAATGTTGCATTCGGTAGAAGAATCTATCGAGTGGTTTCAAAACAATGAACACCCCGAACTGATATTTTTAGACATTCAACTTTCAGATGGACTTTCATTTGAAATTTTTGATGTTATCGAGGTTAAAAGTGCCATCATATTTACTACCGCTTTTGACGAATATGCACTACAAGCTTTTAAGTTAAATAGCATTGATTATTTGTTAAAACCCATTGATGATGAAGACCTAGAAAAAGCGGTAAAAAAGTACCGTGATTTTAAGCCTGAAAAAGATAGAATTTCGGTAGATTTTGAAGATATAAAAAAGCTACTTGTAAACCCCTTGGAAAGGGAGTATAAAAAACGATTTACGGCTAGGGTAGGGCAGCACTTAAAAATCATTAACGCAGATGAGGTTGAATGTTTTTACAGCGAGAACAAAGGTACTTATGCCGCAACTATAGATGGTAGAAATTATTTGTTGGATACCACTTTAGAGAATTTGGAAGAAGAGCTGGCCCCAAAAATATTTTTTAGGGTAAGCCGAAAATTCTATGTAAACATTAACCACATTAATGACATTATTTCGTACACCAATTCAAGGCTTCAAATCAAGCTGAACCACTTTAAAGAGCAAGAAATCATCGTTAGTAGAGAGCGCGTCAAAGATTTTAAGCTTTGGTTAGAATAATAATATTTAAAATATTGATTTAAAACAGATTAAAGCTATCAATAGATTTTTCTTATAGTAGCTTTTTTTGAGATTTTTGCTACTTTTCATCAATACGATTGTCATCAAATGCAGAGGGCAATAATTTCGGTATTAATTTTATAAAGATAGGCAATAAAACGGCTCCTCCGGGCAATATAAAAATAGCTAATGAGGGAATAGATTTAAAAATATCCAGTAATTGTAATTGTATTTTTTTTCGCTCCTCTTCATTTAATTCTTTAGTGGTAGCTTTTGTCAATAATAAAACCAATTCTTTACTTTCAGACAATTCTTTCTTTAATCTTTTACTATTTCTTAGAATTATTTTACTGACATTTTTCGTCATTCCATCGTAGAATTTAGAAGCCAAATTGGTGTCCTTTAAATAGGGTATTTGTTCAAAATTTTCTTCAAAGAAAATCCGCACATTTTTTAATGCATTTTCGATGGTATTTTTTTCATGATTTAGGTCCTTCCCAAGACGGTCTATGTACTCTGATTCCGTATAGTCTAATGAGTGGTCTTCCCAAACGGTCAGGCAAGCGATATCGAGTAGGTATTTTTTTTCGCAGAAGGTAAAGTTAGTGTAAAGAATGTTTAGATCGTTATTTTCAAAATTTGCATTTTCGATATCAACATAGGTTAATGAAGAAGCAAGAAGTTGAATTAGTTTTTCATCTGACTTACGCGTTTTTTTAGAATTCAAGGCCTGATAAGCGATATTTACGGTCACATATTCCAACAGCTGCGCATGCCGAATCAAATTGGTTTTATCCGATAGATAGGCCCTAAATAACAAAACATCTATAAAAAGCAGTGAATTGGTGATGCTATTTCCGAATGCTCTGTTAAATATATTGCCATTCAAATAGATTCTTGAATCTATCAATTGCTCTAACTGGGCATCTGTCTTACTTCCTGTAAGTATTTTATTTAAAAAAGAAATTTTTCCTAGGTCTAGGGTATTGTAATAGCTAAATACAGTATTTACAAACTCTTCAAAATTAATGTTACCCGTATCAAAGCGATAGGAGTAGTATAGCGCGGATAACAGATTGATTTTTGCTACTTCGTCTTCAGATAATTTATGCTCCGTTTCTATAAATGAAGGTACGGCCAAATGCACACCATAAATAAACCCGTTTAATAAAAGGTCATCATAAAGGGCGTCAAAATCTTTGTAAGCTTCGGAGTATTCATCTGCTAAAGAGCCAAATTTAGAAATCCATCCTGAGGCTGAAGGGTTCATAAGGAAGGTTAATTAAAACTCAAAGAAAATGAAAATATAGGACTTCACCTACACTTCTATACAAAGTATATGATTCTTAGCTAGAATTTTCATTAAGACAATTTTAACATTTTAAACCAAACCCCTAACTGTGATGTCCCGTAGGTAGGGTTGTATTAATCTTCAAACAATTATAAGAAATGAAAAAAACAACTAAGTTTTTCACTGGTTTTGGGCTGTTGGCCCTCGCAACGGGCATTTTTGTTGCTGCAGACCACATTGACGCACCGGCTAGTATGGGAACAACAGCCGATATTGCCGACTATTTTGCGTTTGAGCCTACTATGGGCTCAGATAATACAGTTTTTATAGTTGACCTGCAGTCTAATGTAGTGGACGGATTGGCTTACGGAACATTTGACGAAGATGTTTTAACAGAAATAAACATTGATTTAGATGGTGATTTTACCGAAGACATGGTTATACAGGCTATTCCTCGAGATGGTAGAATGTATTTCTTTGGCCCTGTTACCCCTGATCAAACGGGGCTTAATAGTCAAGTTTTAGTAGACAGCCCTCTAGGCGATGTCGAAATCTCTGCTACTTCGGCTATAACAGAAACGACCTCAGAAGGTGTATCGCTTTTTGCAGGTCCACGACAAGATCCTTTCTTTTTCGACTTTTTCCGTTTTAATGAGGTTTTAGCTCCTAGCCCTATGGATAATAGCGGTTTTAATGTGCCGGGGGAAGATACTTTTGACGGCGCAAATACAATGTCCATTGCAATTGAAATACCGAATAGCATGATAGGTGAGGCTACTGGGACCAATGTAATAGGGCTGCCAGTTTATAAAACTTGGATAACGACAAACAGAAAACAGTAATTACAATCTAAAAACTAAGAACATGAAATTAAATAGTATAAAACACATATTTGTAGGGTTATTACTGTCTTTTGTAGTGGTAAGTTGCAATAATGATGATGATATGATGATGGATGACGACATGATGGTAGTAAGGCCAGATTTTTCAGGAACATTTGCTCAAGTAGACCATATGGGTCGTCCGGGAATCAATACGGTGTTAGGTGCCGACGGTGATGCAAAGGATGCACACAATATTTCAATTCCAGCAAATCAGGGAGCTGCTTTTCAAATGGCATACCAAGAACGTTTAGAGGCATTACATGATGCCTATGCAATAGCGTTAGGGCTAACAGCAGAAGATGTAGACTATGAACCTAATATTTTAAGCGGTATTCTTGGTTTTGATGTGACCGCGGAAATATTAACCAGTGTACTGGCTACCGATGTTTTAGAAGTTGCTCCAGATGCACAAACGGTTTATTTTGACGGCAGCGTACCTGTTGGTTTTACTGGCAGAAAATTACAAGATGATGTGATTGATATTTCGCTTATTCTTCTTTTTGGAGGTCGCGACGGTGCACGCTTTAATGGTGAAGGAGGTTTACCACAGTTAGTCACCGACGGTGTTGGGCTCACCGCAGATAATATTACTACTACATTCCCTTATATAGGGTCTCCTGAGTAAGATGATGTATGCTATGAAAAGGAGGTAGAAGGGGAGTTTTAAAGAACTCTCCTTCTTTTTTAACAACTAAAATTACTACAATGAAAAACATAGTTTATAGTATAGCTGTGCTACTTATCGTTTCTTGCAACGTTACAAATACAAAATTTGCGACCAATTCAAAAGACTACGAGGCCTATTTGTCTCCTAACCAAGTGGAAACAACTTCAAAACATTTTGAATTATGGAATTCAAAGATAAAACCGGACAGTGTTCAATTATTAAGTTTCTCTAACATTGCGGGCGAATACAATCGTTTCTTTAAAAAAACAGGTGAAATTACGTATTTAAAGAAAGCCGAAAAAGCTTTAGTGAAAGCCGTTGAAATTGCTAATATGAATAAAGCGGGGTATCGAAGAGCTTTAGCACGCAATTATATTTCACAACACCGTTTTAAGGAGGCACTCACACTTGCTGAAGAGGCTTCAAAAATTGGCGGAGGAAAAACGGAAACACAAAGCCTTCTTTTTGACGTTCATATGGAACTGGGCAACTACAAAAAAGCGGAAGCCTACTTAGACAGTATTAAAGACATGTCCAGCTTTGGATACCTCATCCGAATTGCAAAATGGAACGATTACAAGGGAGACCTTGATACCACTATAACTTTCATGGAAAAGGCCATGGCAAAAGCAGAATCATCTAAAAACAAAACACTTCTACTTTGGTCATATAGCAATATTGCCGATTATTATGGTCATGCAGGTAGAATAAAAGAATCCTATAATTATTATCTAAAAACATTAGAGCTCGACCCCCAAAATGCGTACGCTAAAAAAGGTATCGCTTGGATTGTCTTTTCCTATGAGAAAAATGGAAAAGAAGCACTTCGGATATTGGATGCGATTACGGAAAATTATAATGCTCCAGATTATTATTTATTAATGGCAGAAATTTCCGAATTCATGAATAATGAAGTGGCCGTAATAGAAAATATGGATAAATATTACACGGCTATTAAATCAGAAGCACATGCTTATGGAGATATGTATAATGCTTATCAAGTAGAATTTTACCTAAACCATACAGAGCAGTATGAAAAAGCATTAAACCTGGCCTTAAAAGAAGTAATGAATAGGCCAACTCCCGAGGCTTATGGCCTTTTGGCCCAAACATATTATAAAATGGGCAAATATCAGGCCGCCTTAGAGGTTGTGGAGAATCGTGTAAAAGGCAAAACCTTTGAACCGGCCATTTTATATCAGGCCGCCGAAATTTATAAGGCTAATAACCAGTTAGAAAAGGTAGATGCCTTAAAGCAAGAACTTTTAGGGGCTGTTTATGAATTGGGTCCCGCATCTAAAAATGAAATTTTAAGTTTATAAGATATCCGATTGTAGGATGTTTAGTTGTTTTTAAGTAGCTCTCCGATATTGTCGGAGAGCTTTTTAGGTTCTAATTTTAGTACTTGACCTGAGATATGTACCTTGTAAAAATGAGAAGCTATACTTTAGGCATTTTGACTTTAATTTTTGTTCTATTCGGCACTGCTATCTTTGGTCAGACGAATACCCAAGGTGTCAAACAAGATTCAATCAAGAATTTCAATCTTACCGCGCTACCCGTAGTCTTTTATCTGCCGGAAACAGGTCTAGGTTTCGGCGGACTTGGTATCGCCACTTTTCGATTTAAAGATGAACTTGAAACGAGCAGGCCATCATCAGCTCAATTAGGTGTGAGCTATACTACAAAAAATCAGCTACTTGTCTTTGCACCCTACGAATTGTATTGGGATAATGAGAAATGGCGTATTGTTGGTGAACTTGGTTTTTATAAATATTTCTATAATTTTTATGGGGTGGGTGTAAACTCAGACGAAGCGGATTTTGATACTTACGACGTAACTTTTCCCAGATTTCGATTTTCTATTCTCAAAGAAGTTTTGCCAAATATATCCTTAGGCGTAGGTTATGAGCTCGATATCTTCTCAAATTTAGGTATTACTGAAGGCGGAATTTTAGAGGCCTCAGACGTTATTGGCAAAGAGGGGAGAGGTACTGTATCGAATATTGGTGTTCAAGCTTTTTATGATTCTCGCGATAATATTTTTTATCCGACCAAAGGTTTTTTTATTCAGGGTAGTGTGTTTTCGGCAGCGAAGTTTTTGGGCTCTTCTTTCTCGTATTCCAAATTCAGTTTAGATAATAGGTTCTATAAAACTATTAAAGGGAAACATATTTTAGCGGCTAATCTTTTCATTGCGAATAACGGAGAAGGAACCCCGTTTTTTAATCTTAATTACTTAGGCTCTAACCGCACAAGAGGCTTTAATGATAGACGTTATCAAGACAATGCCGAGCTTAGTACGGTGTTGGAATATCGTTTTCCTATCTCAGGAAGATTTGGAGGAGCCGTTTTCGGCTCTACGGGAACGGTAGCTTCGAACTTCAGCGATTTGTTCGCTTCAAGATATCGCAATGCGGCCGGTTTGGGGCTTCGATACATTATAAACAAAAAAGACGGTATACGTATTCGTGTGGATTATGGATATACCGCAGAAGGTGGAAATCTTTATTTTACGATACGAGAAGCTTTTTAATTTAAAGATCAATAAAATTATCTAGTTCCAAGGTCCAATCATAGTTCTTATACGATAAGTCTACTCCTTTGGTATCTTTAATAATACCTTGTTCTTTCAATATTTTTTTGACACCGTTTTTACCGCCGAAGTCTCCTCTAAACCAGCTAAATAAAGAAGTTACACCAACTTCATTTTTAGACGCGTCATAATCGGAAGTTCTTTTTAAATATATCTCGGTACCTTTCTCCAATTGTTCTTTAATTCGCTTTGGGGTGTAAATAGCTACCGGCGGACAATCCTTTGCTCCGCAATTAAGTGCAAAGTGAATGCGGTAATCACGTTTGTTGACACGTAATTTTCGTTCAAACTTATCGGGAAACCAAGTTCTAAAATAACCTAGGCCCAGCTCCCATTGCGATTTTCTAATGATTCCGTGTTCAATTTTGGCAAAAGCCACGGTTTCACCCGCAATTGTAATCTGTTCTTTAGAAAAGAAATCTCTACGGTCATTATAAAATTCAGGGTTTTCTTTAAGAATCACCTGTATGTAAGCGTTGTAAATGTTTATCCAAAAGGCAAATTTTTGTTCATCCGTTTCTAAAGCATCACTTAATTCTTTTAAAGTGGTCGTGGCCAATTGCTCTTGAATACCCTTGGTATCTTTTCCGTCTCGAGCAAATTCTAGAAACTGCTCTGATAGCTTGTTAAAATCTGTGGTTTTTATGCCAGAATTTTTAAGGGGAGCCTCCTTAACCTTGCAGCAGCTTAGTAAGACTAAAAAAAGTAGGAAGATTACGTTATTTTTCATTTTATTTCTTGTTAGATTCGCTAATATGTACGGAAATTTCTTAGCTAAGGTTTTGTCGTTAAATATGTACCAATCTTTCACTTGTTCTTTTTCAAACCTTAAATACCTAAATTACGTAAATAGTTCAAAGCATTCTCAACAATGATCAGTGTAATTGTTCCTGCACATAACGAAAAGGTTAATTTAGAAGCATTACTGCCTAAATTATCACAGCTGGCAGCAGGGTTTAATGTTGAGGTTTTGGTCTGTTTATCAAAGGATAACGCCGATGATTCTCAAGCGATATTGGGTTTTGAAATGGTAAAATATCTCTGTTGCGAAAAAAAAGGGCGAGCCGTTCAAATGAATAAAGGGGCCGCGTTGGCAAAAGGAGAAATCTTGGTTTTTTTACATGCGGATGTAAAACCTCCGATAGATTTTTTCGCTGACATTAAACGAACCATTGAAAATGGAAACGATGCGGGATTTTTCTCGTATAAGTTTGATAAAGAAAGCTTCTTTTTAAATTTAAATGCTTCTTTTACCTCTAAAGACGGCATATTTACAGGCGGCGGCGACCAGTGTCTATTTATTAAAAAATCCGTTTTTGAAACCCTAGGTGGTTTTAACGAAAAGCAGGTGCTTATGGAAGACTTTGAATTCTTTAAAAGAATGAAAGCCCTGCAAGTTCCGTATAAAATCGTGAAAAATGACTTGGTGGTTTCCTCAAGAAAATACCAGAATAATTCTTACTTAAGAGTAAATCTCACCAACTTTTTACTCGTGCTTCTTTTTAGATTGGGTCTGGCACCCGAAAAGCTTAAAAGGTTGCACAATAGACTGTTACGTTTACCCTATCAACATAAGCCTCAGAAGATTTGAACTACATCATAAACGGAATTCAGCAGATTGGAATTGGGGTGGCCAATGCTAAGCAAGCGTTCAATTGGTATAAAAACAACTATGGTTTTGACCTTCTGGTCTTTGAAGATAGGTCAGAAGCTAAGTTAATGACGCAATATACCAATGATGAGGTTATGCAACGTTACGCGTTACTTGCTATGAATATGCGCGGCGGAGGCGGTCTAGAAATATGGCAATTTACAAATAGAAAGCCTTTGGCCCAGGCTTCCGATTTTAAATTGGGGGATTTAGGTATAAATATGATGAAACTGCGTAACGGAAACATTTCTGAAACTACTTATACCAAAGATTCTTGGGGCAATTGGATACAAGTGGTCAAAGATTCTTATGCGTTTTCTAAAGGTAGCGATGGAAAAGGAGGTGTTATGGGCGCCATGATAGGAGTTTCTGACATGCAAAAGTCAATAAAGTTTTACCAAACACTTTTTGGTTTAGATGCTATTGCTTTCGATGAGGTCGGTGTTTTTAAAGAGTTTGAAAACCTTCCAGGAGGTACACAAAAATTTAGGAGGGTATTGCTTGCCCGCAATAGAACTAGGGTAGGAGGTTTTGGAAAGCTTTTAGGGCCTTTTCAATTAGAATTAATATTATGTTTAGAGCGAGGGCCCAACAAAATATATAAGAACAGATTGTGGGGCGATTTAGGCTATATTCATCTGTGTTTTGACGTTTCGGGTATGGATGAGCTCAAAAAGAAGTCAGAACGTCTTGGACACCCTTTTACAGTAGATAGCGCCAATAGCTTTGATATGGGTGAGGCTTCCGGACGTTTCGGTTATATCGAAGACCCCGATGGCACATTGATAGAAGTGGTCGAAACCCATAAAGTTCCTATTAGTAAAAAACTCGGAATTTTTATTAATCTAAAGCATAGAACGCTCGGAAAACCCTTACCAAATTGGATTGTAAAAGCAATGCGAATTCATCGCAAAAAAAAAGATCTATAGGTTAGCTGCTTTTAGAAGTATTTCTAATCAAACCTATTCCTGAAAAGAAGAACAAAGCCCCTAAAATGCCATAAATCACCATCGCTCTGGTATTCTCACTTCCGTTTCCGTATAAAATGGCAGTGTAAATTAAACCACCTATACCTGCCAGTGTCAAAACTGTACCAAAAATTTTCTTTATATCCATGGCTGAAAAATACTAAAAATTATTAATTGGATTTTTATTTTCTGCGCTGTAGAGAAATATATTGCTACAAATCGTTTAGAAGGGAATTCATAGTTACGACCGTTGCAAATTCTTCATTGAGACTTGCCAATGCAGTTTGATGTATGAGCTCTGCATCGAAAACTTCGCCATTCAACCCGATTCTATCAAAAGTTGCGGTGGCATCTGAAACTAAATACGTTTTAAAATCTAAATTTCCGGCCATGCGAGTTGTGGTAGAAATGCAATGATTTGTTGTTAAACCAACGATAACTAAGGTAGAAATATTTTTTTCCTTCAATTGGTTCTCTAGATCCGTTCCAATGAAAGCACTATTTACATCTTTGACGATAAGCGGTTCATCTTGATTTGGTTTTATCAAATCATGTAACTCAAAGCCTGGCTTGGTAGGGTGTAAGGGAGAGTTAGAATCTTGAGAGCCATGCATTACATGAAATACAGGTAGTTTGAGACTACGCCATTTTTCAAGTAGCAAAGCACATTTTTCTTCAGCATCTCTATTATTTCGGTTTCCGCCCCAATGGGCTTCATTTTCGAATCCTTTTTGAATATCGACTAAAAGTAAAGCCGGTTTTTTTTGAGCTAAGTTCATCGTTAAGAGGCTACCGCCCCCAAGGTATAAAGTTGTTCTAAGGTTGGAGATTCGCTTCCGCCTTCTGGTTCTAGGGTGATACCGAATGCTTCGGTGTCATTATTGTTGGGCAATTCAAAAATACGAGCGGTATTATCGGAAAAATCAGCTAACAAACCGACACTGGTAGGCGTCAGAGGATTTAATTTTAAAGACCAAACTTGATAGGTGAATCCTGGCGGCGGTTCAGGTAAGCCCTGGGCATCTATATATACTTTTTGTTCTTCCGTATTCCAGTATGCTTTTGCAAAAGACGTTGGTGATGCTGCTTGGCCACCTAGACTAACAACGGTAACATTTTTATCTCTAAGTTCCTCGAGCATAGTTGATGTTCCTGCTACTTCTTCTCTGGCTTCTATGATTTGCTCTTCTAAAGTTTGCTTTTGTTGATTGGTAATTTCAATTTCCGATTTGAGTTTATCATTTTCGAGATACATCCAAATTAAACCTAGGGCAAAAATCAACGATGCTGCCCAGCCCAAATAGCTTGCCCAAGGTTTTGTTGACTTTTCTTTAGGGGCTATGGGTATTACTTTTTCAATGTCTGATTTAATAGCATCAAAACCGGTATTCGAAAGACCAGGAGATAGTTTTCTTGTTACCTCAAGAATTGAAGCCTCAATAGCTTCTACTTCAGCTTTAATTTCTGGATGGTTTTGCACGTTAGCATGCACCTCTAGGTTTTCTTCCTCAGAGAGTAAGCCTGCAACATAAAGTTCCAAGATACCTGATGCTATGTACTTTTCTATATCCATTTATTTGTTCATATTTTCTCGTATCTGAGAAATACAACTTCTATTACGTGTTTTTACCGTTCCAATTGGAATATCTAATTCTTCAGCGGCCTCTTTTTGGGTAAACCCTTGAAAATACAGTAAACTTATGATTTGAATACACTTCTCCTTAAGATTCTGCAGTAAACTTTTTAAGCCGATAGTATCCATTTTACTATTTAAATCTTCACTGCCCTCTAAAATATCTACGAAGTAATCTGTGCTTAGGTTTCTCTTTTGCTGCTTAAAGGATTTAGAACGCACTTCGTCGATAGCGGCGTTTCGTGCTATATTTAATATCCATGTAAAAAAACGACCTTTTGATGCATTATATGTATCTGATTTGTCCCAGATTTTCATGAACACATCTTGACATATTTCTTGGGCTCTTTCGGGTTCTTGTACTATGGTATTGATGACTCCCAATATGTTTTCTGAGTACATCGCATACAATTTTTCAAAAGCCGGGACTTCTTTATTTTGAAATTTTTGTATGATTAAATCCAGATCCATAGTGTTGTTGCACAAATATAAAAAAGGCTTCCTTTATGGAAGCCTTTTTTAAACGCTTTCTAAGTTCTTTTTTATTGGATAATACCGGTACATGCAACTCTTGCACCTGCTGCGCCACTGGGCTGCGAGGTAAAATCATCTACACCTTGGTGTACAATTACCGCTTTGCCAACAATATTTTTGGTTTCATCATCACATCCAATGCACCATTCGCTAGTTTCAAATTCGATACTGGCGTTTCCTTCCGCATCAGCGTCAAAATTTCCGATATCGCCTTTGTGGTATCCGCCTTCGGCGCCCCATGCTGCATGAGGTTGAAAAGTTGGATTCCAATGTCCTCCTGTAGACTTTCCGTCAGCTGAAGAGCAATCTGCTTTTTCGTGAATATGTATCGCATGTTCACCTTCGGTTAGACCTGAAAGGGAGGCCATCATTTTCACCTCACCATTTTCTTCGGTAAAGGTGACTTCTCCGCTAATACCGCTATCATTTTTAGGTTCCATCGTGAATTTAATAGTATTCACTTCTTCGGTGACCTCTTTCATTGCTTCCTTAGCTGCTGCAGCTTCTTCCGCTGCCTTTTTTCCATCTTCATAGCCTTTTTTGAAATCTTTACATTGGTATGATACCGTTATCAAAAGTACTAGTGTAGCTAGTTTTATGTTTTTCATCGTAAACGTTTTATAGGTTTGGCACTAATTTACAGAATATATCGAGAGCGTCCATAGTTTTCATAGCATCTAGATGTATTTAGAATAAAAAAAGACCATCGATAGATGGTCTTTTTACAGTACAATGACCGCTTTTATTTTGCTTCTTCAGGCATTAAGATGCCCAAGAAATAATTTTCGTCAAGGTAAGTTTTAGCAACTTTTTGTAAATCACTTGGCTTCAGCTTTTTTACTTTGTCTTCATAAGATAGCATAGCATTTGGGTCTCTATTTTCTTGGTGTGCGGTTAAGAGATTATCTAACCAAAACTTGTTGGTTTTAATGGCCTCTTTGCGTTGCACTAGATAGGTCTCCTTTACTTTTGCCATATCCTCATCGGAAACTCCTTCATTCTTGATCTTTTCCACTTCGGCCAAGGCTGCGGCCACAAGTTTGTCTACATTTTCGGGGCCACATGGGAATGAAATACTAAAGGTTAGATTTGAGAAGGATATTTTACTTAAACTACCTCGCGCACCAACACCATAAACACCACCTTCTTCTTCACGTAATTTCTCTACCAACTTAATGGTTAATACTTCACCTAGGGCAGCAACGGCCAAAGCCGTTTTACCATCATAAGGAATCTCTTCTTCCCAAACGATAGATACATTACTTTTAGGGTCTTTACCTCGGTTTACAATGTGTTTTTGAAATGCATCTTTTCTTCTGAACTTTGTGGGAACAAATTTTTCATTACTGTTCGTGCCAGGTAAAGAAGCCAAATATTTTTTGGCAAAATCTGCAACTTGTGCTTCAGCTACATTACCTACTAAGAAATAATGAAAATCTCCAGCATCTGCAAAGCGTTCTTGATATTTTTTATAGGCTAAATCATAGTCGGCTGCATCCATTTTTTCAGCAGTAGGGAAACCGGTATACCTAGAATTTCCTTCATTTCTGATTTTACCGATTTGATCTTGAAAATAGAACTGTGGATTGGCCATAAGGTTGCCTAAAAAGCTCTTTTGCTTCGTAATAAAGGAGTTATAGGCTTCATCATCTTTATTTAATGCAGTAAAGTATAGATGAACCATTTGAAATAAGGTTTCTAGGTCTTTAGGTGCAGCTGAACCTCTAAAATTTTCGCTAAAACTTCCAATAGAGGGTGAAACATTGGCAATCTTACCACTCATGAATTTATTGATGTCGGTTAAAGATAAACCGCCAATACCTGCTTGAGAAAGTCCACCGTTTGCGAAAGACGTTGCTAAAAAATCTTCATCGGAGTACAAACTTGTACCCCCCGGACTATAAGCTCTAAATAGCACTTCATCATTTTTAAAATCGGTTTTTTTATAGGTTAGGGTAGCGCCATTGCTAAGAACAAGTGTTGTAGTTCCTAATTTTTCATTCTGGGTCGTTTTTGAAATGGCACCTGGGGTCGGGATTTTTTCAATTAACTCATTTCTTACCGCCTCATCTTCGTAACCCTTGATGTCGGCAGTTTGAATTTCATTTAAAAGTGCCTTTACTTCTTCTTCGGTTACTTGTTTTAAGCCTTCTTTTTCTGGGCCTGTTAAAATAATAACCCGGTTGTCATCATGTAAAAAGTCATTGATCAAAGCCCCTATTTCTTCCAATTTTATAGTAGGCAGTAATTTTTTGGTCATATCAAAAGACCACTCGATACCAGGTATCGGTGTATTATCTAAATAGTTGCTTACATAAGACCCGACTATTCTACCGCTTTCTTGTTTATCCCTATCATTAAATTGTTTTTCTAGACGTGCTAAAAGACTCTTTTTTGCACGATCGAATTCTCCTTCTTGAAATCCGAAACGTTTGACTCTCTCATTTTCTTCTAAAATAGCACGGAGGCCTTTAAGTTGTCCGTCAGGACTGGTATTAGCTATGGATTGATATGCATTTTTAGTTCTGGCGAAGGTTCCTCCATAATATGAAAAACCAAAAACAAAAGGTGGATTTGCACTATTTCTCAATTCATTCAAGCGGTTGTTAATAAGCGTTGAAAATAGATTTTTCACCAGGGATTCTCGGTAATCACTAACCGTTTTAACCTCAGGAGCTTCGTACCTATCTTTGTACATTACCTGAACGCGACTGAAAGCAGCTTCTTTATCAGATGCAATGGCAATAAAAGTCTCTTCATGGTTGGGTAGCTCATAAGCTTCTCTCTTTACAGGGTTTTTTGCTTTCGAAATTCCAGAAAAATGGTCTTTTATTTTTTGTTCCATGGTTGTGACATCCAAATCTCCAACGGCAACAACAGCCATTAAATCAGGTCGATACCATGTATTATAATAATCACGAACATCATCATAAGAAAAATTCTCTAGATTTTCTTTGGTGCCAATAGGCAGTCGGTCTGCATATTTAGAACCATACATCATCTTAGGTAGCGTAACGCGTTGCATACGCTCATTGGCACCCAATCTAAGGCGTAACTCTTCTAAAACAACACCTCGTTCACCATCTATGGCTTCTTCAGACAAAGTGGTGTTATGTGCCCAATCTTCTAGAATTTGAAAACCTTTTTCAAGTTTCTCAGGGTCATCACTTGGGATAGGCAAAATATATACGGTTTCATCAAAACTGGTATAGGCATTCAAATCTGCACCAAACTTTACTCCGATACTTTGTAGGTAATCTACCAAGTCGTTTTTTTCAAAATTCTTAGTGCCATTAAAATTCATATGTTCCATGAAATGGGCCAAACCTAATTGGCGGTCCGTCTCCATAATAGAACCTGCATTTACAGCTAAACGTAATTCTACTTTATCTTCAGGTTTACCATTATTTCTGATATAGTAAGTTAAACCGTTATCAAGTTTACCAACTTTTACATTAGGATCGGTCGGTATATTACCTTCAGGAATGGTAGTGTTCGGTAACCCGGTATCGGTTTGAGCGAAAGCGCTAACAGCAAATAAAAAAACAAGGCTGAAAGCTTTTAAACATTTTGTCATGAATTAGCTTTTTAATTAGCTTGGAATATAAAGCTTAATTCTATAAAACTGTGAAACTTTGGGTATTTTTAAAGAGATTTTAGCATTTCTCTAGGGTCGCGAATACCACGTTTGAGGTTCTCACAAAGAAGCAGGGTTTTGTCGATTCGGGTCTGCTGATTTTTATAGCGCGCTATGGCGTATATAAGACCACGCTTTCTGCCGTCGGTAAGTGATTCAAAAATTTGATAGGCTTCATAATCACTAAGCATTACTGCTTCAAATTCTTCAGGAAGCTCAACACCATATTTAGAAGTGTCTTCAAAAAATTGTAGCTCAAAATAATCATTAGGAAAGACACCTAATTCTTTTTGATAGCGTTTACCGAACATCATGTAATGATTACCATTTCTTTTTTGAATGGCCCCATGAAACCAAATTTCTTTGCCTTGAAAACTTGCCTTTGCTTTTACTCTTTTTAAGTTTTTTTCTAGAAAAGGCTTAATAATATCCTCAGGAAGTAATAATGTGTAGAAACTTCCGGTTATTGAAATTTCAAAAACAGGGCTTTGCATCACGCAATGAGCTTGGTTATCACCTGAGTTTCACTATGAAGTGTCTTATGCACGGGACATTTATCGACAATCTGCATGATTCTCGCTTTTTGTTTTTCATCCAGATTTCCGGTTAATTTAATTTCACGTTCAAAAGTGTCAATTTTTGCCGTACTGTCTTCACAATTTTCGCAATCTTGGGCATGAGATTTACTATAAGAGGTATGAACTTCAACGTTATCAATTTGCCAACCCTTTCGTTTGGCGTACATCTGAATGGTCATCACGGTGCATGCAGAAAGGCCAGCTGAGACATATTCATATGGTGAAGGCCCAAAATCATTACCCCCAAAACTGGTTGGCTCATCTGCAGTCATATAATGATTGCCTACTTTAAGTCTTGTTGTAAAACCATCTTCGGCATCTAAACTGGCCGCAACTTGATGTTTTGTTTTTAAACTTTTATCCGGAATATCGCAATTGAGGTATCTTTTTGCCCATGCTGCAATGACATCGCCCACATAAGCTGAATCTTCTTTTCTTGTCAACAAATGGTCGGCGCCGTCTAAAGAGACAAAACTTTTAGGATGATGTGCGGCGATATAGATTTCTTCGGCATTTTTAATTCCCACGGTGTCATCTTGCGGAGAGTGCATAACGAGTAATGGCTTTCTTAAATTTTTAGCAGTTTCAGGTAAAGATTTAGTTTCCAGATCATCTACAAATTGCTTTTTTATTTTGAAATCTCGCCCTCCAAGATTGATTACGGCTTCGCCTTCTTTTTTAATTTCTTCGAGACCACTTTTTAAAAGATGCTTTACATGTATAGGATTGGATGGGGCACCAACCGTAGTAACGGCCTGTACAGAAGGAATTTCACCAGCTGCAAACACAACGGCCGCGCCACCTAAAGAATGTCCAATGAGCAGGGTAGGGGCGGTATAGTTTTCTTTTAAAAAGTTGGCTGCGGCAATTAAATCTTCGACATTGCCAGAAAAGTTGGTGTCGGCAAAATCACCATCACTTTCTCCTAAACCTGTAAAATCAAAACGCAATACTCCAAAACCGTTAGAAGTAAGAGATTTACTGATATTTTTTACTGCAAGCAAGTTTTTGTTACAAGTAAAGCAATGCGCAAAAAGCACAAAATTATGAGGGTGTCTATCTGCAGGCAATTCTAAACGACCAACTAATGACTGCCCTGCTTTATTTTTAAAACTTACTTTTTGGAGATTCATGATTTTGATTTTTTACGTAGGTCGGGATTAAAGAAGAATCCTATCTGAAAACGGTCAAAAACCGCATTGGAGAATTGGTTTCTAAGCCAACCTAGCTGAATACTACTATTTTCTGTGATATGAATACCAAATGCACCGTACAAGCGATTTTGACCAAACAAATTATCCTGTAAATTGATAAACAATTCATCATAAAAATTCAAGAAAAAGGTATCTGTAAGCGGGAGAGTTGCTTGAATTCGATATCGCGCACGATGTTCTGTTCTGTCCAAATCTATCTCAGGGTCACTAAGAATGTCTGTTTGTGAGATAAAACGTTGTTCCAATCGATAACGATGTTCAAAAAGGAATTCCCAAACTTTATTTTTTAGAATGAATTGCTGAAAAATACGATGTTCTAGGGCATTTGCATCTTTAGGGCTTTCTTCAAACGTGGAATCAGTATCGATATAGGCATAACCTAAAGTTGCTATTGCGTTTTGGTTGATATGATAATTTGCCCCGGTTCTAAGGAGTAGCTGATTAAAATTGCCAGATGTCTCGTAGTAACGAAATTGTGCTTCTGTATGCAGGCTCCAGCGTTCCGCTATTTTGTTCATGCCAAAATACATATACCAAATTCCCGTTTCGTTTTCCCCTGTTTGCTGCGCGTTTGCGCTAAGAGTCGCCAATAAAAAAAAGACCAATAATTTTCTCATATGATTGCCTAATAAATCACCCTCCTGCGGTATAAGGAGGGTGACGAATTTTCTCGTTTTTAAAAATATTAAATATCGCCGTCTTTGATAGGGGTTACTTTTTCACCCTTTAAATGAACATCTAAAAACTTTAAGACTTCACTATAGGCTTTAATTTGATTTTCTTTTTTTACAAACCCATGGCCTTCATCTTCAAACAGAACATATTCTACGGGAACCCCATTTTTACGCACCCCTGCTACGATTTCGTCGGACTCCACTTGAAGAACCCTTGGATCTTTAGAGCCCTGAAGTACAATTAAAGGTTTGGTTACTTTATCTGTATGGAATAATGGAGAGATTTTTCGCAAACGAACAGAGTCTACGCTATTTGGGTCACCCAATTCTTTATAAAGTGCCTCTTTTTGGGCTTCCCACCATGGCGGGATACTTCTTAAAGTTCGGATCCAATTGGTAACACCAAACAAATTGACCCCTACATTAAATTCTTCTGGAGCGTAGGTCAATGCAGCCATGGTCATGTAACCACCATAAGAACCCCCGATGATTCCAATTTTGTTCGGGTCTATTTCTGACTGACTAGCGAGCCAGTTTTTACCTTCTATGCAATCTTTTAAATCTTTATCACCATGATTTAAATCATCCATTTGATAAAAGGTTTTGCCATAACCACTGCTACCGCGGTTATTTACCGCTAAGACGGCGTAACCATGGACCATATATTGCAGAAAAGAATTAAAGCCTTGTCTGGATTGCCCCCCAGGACCACCATGCACCCAAACCAAAGCGGGAACTTTGTTTTCTGCGGACGCTTGGTGCGGCTTGTAATAAATTGCAGGAATTTCTACCCCATCAAAGGAAGGATAGCGAATTACCGCTGCATTTACCAAATCCTCTGGCTGTATTTCATCATTCAATACATCGGTAAGTTTCGCCTGTTTTTTACTTTCTAAGTCATAAACAAAAAGATTAGAAGGCGTATGTGAACCACCGGCATAGAAACGCATCGATTTTTCATCTCTAGAGAAGGAGACATTGGTGATATCCATGTTGTCAAAAGAGGGCAAATCAATATTTTCCCCAGAAGCGACATCCATTACTTCGATGGTGTTTTTTGCATCTTCATTGATATAGGTTACGCGATATTTACCTGAATCGGTAAAGTAACTACCCATAATATCCCAATCTTTAGACAACACCTTTTCACTTGTTCCATCGGCGATATTGTATTTCATTAGTTGTGCAAACTCTCCACCATCATCGGTCGTATAGTATAAAGAAGCTCCATCTGGAGAATAGTCTTGTGGACTATTGGCGCTCTGGTTTTTGTTTATTTTGGTCAATGCCTTGGTCGACATGTCATATAGAAACAAATCAGAGTCACTGGTATTAATGGGTTTTATAAGCGCTAAATACTTTTTATCGTCAGAAAGCCCCCCGATAAAATACCCATCTTCATTCTTATAAAGCATTTTTGGTGTAAAGGTTTCGATATCCATTTCATATAAATCGGTATACCTCGGGTCTCTTTTATTGGACGAAAACAAAAAACTTTTTTTGTCATCTGTCCATCCAGAGAAACCAGCTCTTGCCCCCTCAAAAGGAGTTAAATCTCTATGACTTCCGTCTTCTTCTCTAAGATAAATATGATAAATCTCGTCTCCATTACCATCCATACGGAAAAGCATACGTTCATCATTGGGGAAATAGGAGGTTGCAAATACAGAAGAACTGTCCGATTGACTAACAGGCAACATCTCTCCGTCTTCAGTGGAAACGGTATACATATTATAAATTCCGGAACGGTTACTTGAGATTAGTAATTTTGACTTATCAGGCGAAAAACTCCCACCGCCTACAGCTTCATTATCCATCATTTGTGCGATGGTATACGTTTTCATCGTGTCTGCCACAGATGGCGCAGCTTTTTCTTCTTTACAGCACCAGAAAAGAGTAATTGCAAGTAGTACTAAAATCGTTTTTTTCATGCGTTGTTTTTTAATTGATTGTAAATGTTTCTGTTTCCTTAAACGGTGACAGGTCTAGTGCTTCTATCGATTCACGATAGGCTTTCCATTTTTCATTGAAAAAGGAGTTCGTTTTATCCAAAGCGGATTTTAAATCATCTTCAGAGTATTTAATAAGGTCTTTTTCGGTTTTTGTAAGGCCAGATTTTCGTGTACCTACATAAAAACTGGCATTACCGATTCGCTGCATCACGTTGATTTCTGGATTACGGGTAATACCCTGTCTTTTATCCTCTTTACCAATATAAATTGCTACGACGGAATCGATAGCTTTAATAATAGCACCGGAAGCTTTTATTTGGTCTTTGTACTTGTCTTTATCCAAGGTTTTCATCTCCTTTGAGAATTTATTGGCCAAATCTTTGTTTTTGACCAACTGTTTTACCGCATCTGCTGCCGTTTGCGTGTAGCCTTCCAACTTTTTACTATGCTCGTAAACTTCATTTATAGAAGCTATTGATACATTGAGTCTCGGGTCGGTCTTTACGGTGACTCTTGTAGAATCGGTAGCTTCACCAAAGCTCACTTTTACTTTATAAGTACCAGGTTTCACTTCGGTTCCGCCTCTTTCACGTTTGTTTTTACTAATTTTTCGTGCAGGTCTGTCCGGCCCTTTTTCGTCCATGTTCCAATAAATTCTATGGAATCCGGCTTTTTCAGGCGTTTTATATTTTAGGGTTCTTATTAAACGGGTACCATCATAAAAATCGAACTGTACGGAATCCTTTTTCTGAACATCGGTCAATTCTTTTTTATTATCTGTTTTTTCATCTTCACTGTTTTCATCTTTATCCTTTTCGTCACCTTCTTTTTTATCTTCTTTCATTTCCTTTTTACCTTCCTTTAGGTAATAAGTAATCATAGCGCCATATTTTCTGTTTTCGGCATTGTATAGCGCATCTCCACCAAAACGACTGCCAGTAGGCTGCTGATAAGCTGCAAGATATCCATCAGGACTATCAAATAGTTTGATGTCTTTTTGTAAAATATTTTTGTTGGATGCCAATGCTCTTAAAGGGCGAATATCGTCTAGAACCCATGCCGCACGACCAAAAGTTCCAATCACCAAATCATGTTCTCGTGGCTGAATCACCAAATCTTTAGTGGAAACAGTTGGGAAGCCTTCCGTCCACTTTTGCCATTTGTTTCCGGCATCAAAAGAAATATAAAGACCATCATCCGTACCCAAGAACACCAAATTCGAGTTAACAGGGTCTTCAACAATCGATAAGGTATAGCTTTCCACGTCATTCGCATCAACAATACGTGTCCAAGTTTTACCATAATCTCTAGTTCTGTAAGCGTAAGGTGTATAGTTGAACCTACGGTAATCATTAGCTATGAGTAAAGCTTCTCCTTTATTTTTGGTGGAAGCTTTTATTTGAGGAATCCAACTTCCTGCTGGTAGCCCTTTAATATTTTTGGTAACATCGACCCAGTTGGCGCCTCCATTCTGAGTTACATGAACACGACCATCATCGGTACCTACCCAAAGCATATCTTTTTCAACAGGTGAAGGTTCTATGACTAGAATCGTACAATGGTTTTCTGCACCTGTAGCATCCATTGTTAGTCCACCACTTTCGCTCTGTTTTTGTTTTTCTGGGTCATTGGTTGTCAAATCTGGAGAAATAACCTCCCATGTCAAACCTTTATCGGTGGATTTATGTACAAACTGACTACCAAAATAAACTGTACTGTTATCATAGGGGTCTTGCCCAATACCGGCATTCCAGTTAAAACGAAGTTTTGTTTCCGCATCTGGTGGCGTAGGGCGAACGATGTAGTTGTTACCTGTTTTCCAATCGTATCTTGATACAAATCCTTGCTGGCTCATGGCATAACCAAATTGGTTATCATCTAAATCTGGTACTACATCAAAACCATCGCCAAAGGCAATCTCCTGCCAGTAGCTGTTGCGTATCCCTTGTGCTCTCCAAACATAGGCAGGCCCTCTCCAAGAACCGTTATCTTGCATTCCTCCATACACATTGTAGGGGTATTCATTATCTACATTAATGTGATAAAACTGTGCGACAGGAAGATTACCAATAAAACGCCATGTTTTACCGCCATCTTTGGTAATATTCATTCCCCCATCATTCCCGTCAATCATGAATTGGCCATTATTTGGGTGAATCCACCAGGCATGGTGGTCTGGGTGTACCCCGTTGTCCACGCCATAAGCCGGCATTAACTCCTTAAAGTTTTTGCCGCCATCTTCAGAAACGTTTACGTAGGTAAACACCGAAAACACCCGGTTTTCATTCTCTGGGTCTACATGAATATCTGAATAGTAAAAAGGTCTATTACCGATATCACTTTTATCATTTATTTTTTTCCATTTAAAACCGCCGTCCTCAGATTTGTATAGGGCATTCTTTTTCGCTTCGACCAAAGCATATACAATATTGGGCTTGTTTTTAGCTATGGTAATACCGATACGACCTAACTCGCCTTTTGGCAGGCCATCTTCATCAGTTAGTTTCTTCCACGTTTTACCGCCATCGTGCGTCATATGCAGACCACTGCCTTCACCACCAGATTTAAAGAACCAAGGATCACGTTTATGTTCCCACATGGCCGCGATTAATTTATTCGGATTTGTTGGGTCCATTACCAAATCGGCAACCCCCGTTTTATTGTTTACAAATAGAATTTTCTCCCAAGTTTGGCCGCCATCCGTAGTTTTATAAACCCCTCGTTCTGGGTGAACGCCCCAAGGGGAACCAATAGCGCCCACATAAACCGTATTAGGGTCCGTAGGGTCGATAACCACACGATGAATATGTCTGGTTTTTTCCAAGCCCATGGCTTTCCAGGTTTTACCACCATCCAAAGACTTGTAAACCCCAAAACCACCATTTAAACTGTTACGCGGATTACCTTCTCCAGTACCTACCCAAATAACGGAAGGGTTAGATTGTTGTATAGCTACGGCACCGATTGAGGCAGTAAGTTCTTTGTCAAAAATAGGATCCCATTTGATACCGCCCGAAGTAGATTTCCAAAGACCACCAGAGGCCGTACCTGCGTACATGACATCTGGATTTTCCGTGACCACGTCAATTGCGGTAACACGGCCACTCATACCGCCAGGGCCAATGTTCCGTGGTTTTAGGTCTTGAACAAGGTCCATTGTAAATTCTTGGGCAAATAGAGAAGTTGAAGCCAAAACTAGGGCTAGAAGTAGTAATTTTTTCATTATCGGAATTAGTTGGAATTAGTCGCCTAAAGATAACCAAAAGGCTAGTGCGATATCTTAAAAAGGTGTTAATAGAAATTTACACTTTCGAAGAGAATTGGTAACGAAAAAGGAAAGTTGACGTCTACTATATCAAATCGATCAAAACCGAAAAATCATGACGCTTAAATTAGGTCTAAATCGCCGTATTTTAATTACCGTACTTGTAACATTTCTAGTTTGGGGACATATCGCTTGGGATTATTTCCATGGTGGTATTCCTACTCACTACTTATTTCATAGCAAGGACATGCCCGGTATTCCCAATTGGATGGGAGGCTTAGTGCTTCCCTTTTTCACTTATTTTTTATTATACCGAATACATAAAAGAATTGATAGACCAAATAGTAAAGAGAAGTTACAGCAAGTTGTTTTGTCATTTTTAGCTTCGGCACTAGTTGCAATCTCTATAGCTATCTGTTTTATGAATGAGGTTGACATTATAGATTATATAATGGGTTCTTTATTTATTCTGGCCTTCTTTAAGCCCTTGTATAAAGCAGAATACTTGTTAGGTTGGGTTTTAGGTTCTTCATTTACCTTTGGAGCCATAATCCCCATAGCATTTGGAAGCCTTTTTTGCTTGTTCTTATTTATTTTTTATAAGGTGGGAATTGGGGTTGGTGATTTAGTAAAACGAAAATCTAAATAAGGCGGGTTCGATATAAATTCTTAGCACTTGTACTTTAAGCATCAACAAATATGGGCAATGTCACTTCGAGTTTTTTGACTTTACTCAAGATAAATCAAAATGGAGAAGCTTTTATAGATAGATGCTCTAAAGAGGTCTAGACTCCGCTCGACCTGACGCCGTGGGTTTATGCTTGCTTTTTGGTAAAAATTCCGAACAGTTCATTGCCTTGCCGTGGGGGAATGGAATTGTAACACCTTTCGAAAGTTACCGCGTTTAAATGTTTGGTCAAGTATTTTAGATAAAGCAATTTGTCCCCCCCAAAAGGACGTTTTTCCATATTTCCCGTAAGCGGAATATCAAACCAAAGGCCTACTAATTTGCCTGATGGTTTTAAAAGTGTGTTCATGTGCTTGGCATAGGCAAAACGCTTTTTAGCTGTGGGTAGAAAAGAACAGAAGAAGGTTTGCTCAAAGATGAGGTCGTACTGGTTTTTATGATTGAAAAAATCTTCTTGAAGCAATTGTTGACTTGGAAAATCTGGATTTCGCTTTTGAAAACGGTTTAGAGGAATTGGAGAGATATCCATAACAAACACATTGATAAAACCCTGCTGCCATAAGTATTCGGCCTCGTAGGCATTACCAGCTCCGGGAATTAGAATTTCTATGGACTTAGCTTCTAATTGGTCTATATAGGTTTTTAACGGTGTAGAAGGATAACCGATATTCCAACCTGTACGTTCTTCTTGGTAGCGCTGTGACCAGTATTTTTCTTCTTTAGTAGACAACAGTTGTTTTTGACTATGTAAATTACACATATATAAGAATTAAACGTACTAGTACGTTTAGCGAATTGATGGAGTATATTCAGCTAAAGCTGACCCATGTGGCTATACTTTGCAAAAAACGCAAAGCCCCGCCCCATGGAAAGTGTACTCCATCGCCGGGCTAAACCAAATCACTTTAATTGCTGCGCAAAGGCATAATTAGACAGCTTTAGCTGCGGTACGTGCGGAATGAAAACGTACGTCATCAAGAGCCTAAAAGTAATTTGGCCACGTTCACCCCGACGTTAGCTTTAATTTAGTCAATCCTCTAAAGTAAACTTTAAAGTTTACTTTTTTTGTTTTATGTAAACTTATGTATTTACATTTTAATATATTTGTAACTATATATGTTTACAAAAAGTTTTATTTGTAAACTCAAATATTTACATAAAATGAGGAGCAAGCAAAAACTTCTAATTGAGCAATTGGACCAAAAACTACAACCATTCTCAGAATCTAGAAAAGTCCTGGTCCCAGAACGTGGATGGATAAATACAATTCGGACCACACTCAACATGACTATGGCTCAACTTGGGACCAAGTTAAATATAACAAGACAAGGAGTAAGAAGAATTGAAGAAAGTGAAGCTAACGGTGGGATAACGCTTAACTCCTTAAAAGATGTAGCCAATGCAATGGACTTAAAATTGGTATATGCACTGGTCCCAAAAAATGGGACCATCAACGATTTAATACAAATTAAAGCGGAGAAACTGGCCCAAAAGATTGTGTTGCGGACAAATCAAAATATGAAACTAGAGGATCAGGGAATTGGAGATGAAAAGATAGCCAAAACTATAAATGAACTTGCTCAAGAAATAAAACGAGAAATGAGAAGGTCATTATGGGATTAGAATTCAACTATAAAGACGGACAAACACCATTAGAAGAAGAGGAAAAGGAAGGGTTGAAAATAAAAACAATTACAACCCAAGGCGAACTGGACGAATTTGAACAATTGAATATTGAAAAAGCGGTTGAATGGACTATTCATGCAAATTTGAAACGCGAAAAAATACTCACAGAAAAATTTGTCAAAGATCTGCATAAACGAATGTATGGAGATGTATGGAAATGGGCAGGTGAATTCAGAAGGACTGAAAAAAACATTGGTATTCCATGGATCCAAATTGCAGTAGAGTTAAAAAATCTATTGGAGGATACAAAATATTGGATTGAGAATAAAACTTATTCGCCAGAAGAAATTGCAATCAGATTCAAACATCGAATAGTTTCTATTCATTGTTTTCCCAATGGGAATGGAAGACATTCAAGAATGATGGCAGATATAATAATGGAATCAATATTTAAGAAAGAGATTTTTACGTGGCACCAATCAAATATGGTCAGAGCTGACGAAATAAGGAAAGAATATATAAATTCACTTAAGCAAGCTGATAATGGAAATATTAATCCATTAATTGAATTTGCAAAAAACTAAAGCCAACAAAGAACTGAGATAAAAAACAACTCTTTTCTAAATTAAATTGAAAAACAATAAACTTAACTAGAAAATCAATATTTCATTAATAAATAGTATCATTCTCTTTGGGGCTATACAAGGCTTTGCATTATGCTTGTTTTTCTCTTTTAAGAAAAAGGAAAACCAAAGAGCATTTATTTTTTATGCTTTGTTTCTTTTTTCGCTATCTTTTTTTAATCTGATTTATGCTTTTCACATTCTTGGTATAGAAAAGTTTGCAGGTATACCGGTAAGTTCATTTCCGTTTCCATATAAATACCTAATTGGAGTAGGATTTTATTTCTATATAAAATCCCAAGTATTCAAGGATAAAAACACAATTCTTAAAAAAGAATATCTTTTATTTCTACCAGCTTTATTTTATGGTGTTCTAAGAACGTATTGGTACGTGAATCTTCATACTGGTATAGATAAGGATATTTTTTTTAATGTATACAAAACAGGCTTTTTTGTTTACAATGAATTCGCATATTTAATTTTTAATCTTGTATTAGTCTTTTTTGGCATACGTTTCTTAAGAAGAAATAGTACAGAACTTAAGGGCTTACACAAGGTTCGGAAAAATTGGAATTGGCTACTAAAATTTTCTTATGTCTTCGCTGCATTCACAATACTGAATTTAATACATCAAGTTCTTGTTACTATCGCAGGTCTGCAAGATAATGGCCAACTTTACTTGATTATTTTGGTCATAAACACCATATATATCTATTGGGTTGGATTAGAATCACTCACAAAATCACAATTCTTATTTAACGAATTTAGCTTAAAGCAGCATAGCAATAACACCTCAAAATCATCACATTCTTTAGCTCATAAATTTGAAGATTATATAGCGAAAGAAGAAATATTTACTAATAAGAGTTTAAAGGTATCTGATTTTGCTTCCTTATTAAATGTAACAGAAAAAGAGTTGTCTTTATACATACACGAAACTTTTGATATGACGTTTTCTGATTATATCAACCAACAAAGAGTAGAAAAAGTAAAAAAACAGTTACAATCCGATGACCAAAAGAAATATACCCTTGTAGCTATCGCTGAAAATGCTGGTTTTAGTTCTAAATCTTCTTTTAATGCTGTGTTCAAGAAATTTACCGGATTAACACCTTCTCAGTACAAGTCAACACTTAAAAAATAATACGTCCAATATTTTTTTTATGGACATTCTTCCGCCTTTTTTTAATAGAAACAACCTATTCCTAAATTAGTTTTGTCTTCATAATAATAATTTTTTTATGAAAACATTACTTAGGATTACCTTACTTGGCTTTTTATTTATAACACTAAATATACAGGGACAAAATAAACTGCATACGGTTAAGGATAGCATTACATTTTTCTATAATGATTTATTCGAAAAACTAGAGACCAAATACCTAAAACGTGAGGAGGTAAATTGGAACTCCATAAAACCCTTCATTATTAACAATGCAACTAAATCGGAAAGTTTGTTTATTACGAGACTTTTAGATGATATAAATGAAGAAATATCATTTATTGATAATTATATACACTATAACAAGCAAGTCAAGGATTTTACTAACAGAGTCCAGCAACACTTCTTAAACCCTGATTTGGCTCTTAATATGCCCAATCAAAGTCTTATTGATTTTTACCAAGCAAGTCAGGATATTGATGCGAGACAGCCGGCTTCAACATATAAAGAACTTAAAAATTCAGGGCAAATTAATCTCATAAACAATTACGAATTAAGAACAAGGCTAATAAACTTTTATGAATCAAATTGGTCAAATTCAAACACAGCCAATTATCAAAACAGTTATAGAGAATATTTGAGAAGAAAAATGCCAAATAACATTCAAGAAGAAATTAGAATCAATTGTGGAGACATCATAATAGAAACAAAGAATAGTTTATCTATTAAACTTCCAGAAAATTGTCAAATAGTTCTTAATGAAAAAGAAGCAAACATCGTCTTAACAAACTTATTGAAGGATTCAGAACTTAAAAGTAACCTGAATTATCTTGCAGGTAACATACATTCAAAACTTACAATGGTAAATTCCATTCAAAGAAGATTAACAGAACTAAAAAAGGAATTGGAACAGAATAAAGAAAAGTAACGAAAGCACAACAATGTATACGAGATCAGACTTGCTATCGCTGTGTCCGGCCCATACACTTGGCCGTTATCTCAAAGCATTTTCAGCAATTTTTTCAAGCCGTTCTTCGATTTCTGTTTTCGTAATAACCTGTCCTTTTAAAATCACAGCTTGTATGGTTTTTAGCGCTTTTAAATCCTCTAAGGGGTTAGCTTTAAGCAAAACTAAATCTGCTACCAAACCTTCTTTTACTTGTCCAAAAGTGTCTTCCTTATCAAAGAATATAGCTGGGTTAAGCGTTCCAGATTTTAGAATATCCTTTGGAGTCATTCCTGAACCTAACATGCCATCAATCTCATGATGAATGGAAAAACCAGGAACGTTAAAAAGTTGCGGAGCATCAGAACCTAACAAAATTCCATGTCCGTTTTTATTTAATGCCGCTAACAATTGTTTTCTAATACTATCAAATTGCTGCCATTGCTCCACAGAAAAACTATTGTCCCCCATGTAACGCTCCTTAGTTTGTTTCCAATTTGCCAAGGTGGCTTTTGGCATATATTTCATTTCGGGTTGCTTTAATAATTCATCAGCAGTAATAGGTGCGAACCAACGTTCAAAAAGACTTTGTGTAGGTACTATCCAAACTTTATGTTTTTTGGAAAGGGAAACCAGTTCATTAATATTGGCAGTATTTGCTAGTGGTGTAAAAGCATAACCAAAGAAACCATTTGTTGTTGGGTCTACGTTTTTAGATTCAGGAACCAGACCTTCTAAAAAACCGTCGATATGATCAATAGAAGCATAATTACTTTTTAGGGCATGCCTAATACCAACATCTACTGGAACATGACCTGCAAAAGGGATTCCTACCTCATTGGCTGTTGTAACTACTTGGTCAAAAACCTCACGTTGTATACCAGGATGAATCTTTAAAAAATCGAAACCTGCTTTTTTGTAAGCCGTTACCTTATTGATAGCTTCCTCTTTGGATGTTACAGAATTTCCATTAAGGGATGGGCTAGAGGTAAAAATTCTTGGACCCAGAACTTTACCGTTTGCAACATCTTCGCGGAGCGTTAAATGGGTCTCATGACCGAGCATACCCCTAATTGTAGTAATACCATTGGACAGATAAAGAAAAAGAACTTCTTCTAACCGCTCTCTTGGGGTATTGGGTTGCGGAATATGGGCGTGCATTTCCGCAAGACCCGGTATTACATATCCATTCTTACCATTGACCACGTTTTGATATTGGTCTGCATTTGGGACTTCGGCTAGAATAGCTTGAATCTTTGCGGAATCGATGATTATGTGTTGGTTTCGAATCACTTCTCCATCAACAACATCCACAATATGAACATTGGAAAGTAGGGTTGCCGTAGGACTTACTTTTTGTTGCGACTGTCCGCAAGAACTTAAGATAATTGTTATGAGGAATAGTGTTGTTTTTTTCATTGGAACAATATTAGTTGTTATGTATCGCAGAAGCTAAAAGTGCGGCTAAATCTTTTTTGTTCAAAACCTGATTGCCTTTTATAACAAAGGCAAGGTTTCGGGTTTGGGTAATGTTCTCTAAAGGGTTGGCATTAAGTATGATAATATCAGCAATATTACCCTCTAACAAACGACCATAATCTGTGTCTTTTTGTAAAAACTGGGATCCTTTGTAGGCCGAATTCTGTATGGCTTGCAAGGGAGAAATGCCCACAGCGACCATTGCTTCCAATTCTTGATGTAAAGAAATTCCGGGGTAGGTGTACGAGTTAAAAGCGCCACTATCTGAACCTGCTAAAAGTGATACACCAGCATCGGACATGGTTTTTGCTAGTTTTCCAAAAAAAGCATCCAATTCTTTTCGGTTTTGAATGGTTTCTGGACTCGAATTTTTAACACGGTTTATTCTACCTTCATAGGTTTTAATGATACCACCGCCCATATACTTTAGATAATCATCTTGTGAGTGGTCAACTTCATCTAAATAACTCAATACTTTGCCAATATGAAGGGTAGGAATGGAGTATACTTGCTTTTCTTTCATTTTACTAAAAGTAGTTGCAGCTACTGCCTCGGAATAGGAAGCTTGCAAAGCTGGCATGGCCTCCCAAAAACCTATTTCCTTTTTACGTAGTTTTTCGGTAATCTGCGCTTCTTCTCTTGAACAGCCTTTCATGATATAATAAAGGTGCTCGATACCATCGATGCCAGCATCAATGGCATCATTTAATTCAACAGTAAAGGGCATATGACCCGAAGTAATAATTCCCCGTTTTTCGGCCTCAATAATTGTTTTTAAATAGGCGCTCTCACTGATGCGGCTATCATAGAGTTTTACATAATCTGTTGGTATGTTTTGTAAGGAGTCCAGTGCTTTCTTAATGTCATTATCATTTTCTACCACCAAAGAACCTGCCCAGGTAGCATTGGAGCCATCTAGTTTAGGACCTGAAGTAAAAATCGTTGGACCCAAGAGCTCCTCTTTTTCAATCGCTGCTTTCCATTCCATTACCGATGGGGTTAAATCGCCACCTGCATCACGAACCGTGGTAATTCCGTTTGCAATAAAAAGCTTTAATAAGTTTTTA
Organism: Croceitalea sp. W27; assembly: GCF_055693185.1. Taxonomy (NCBI): domain Bacteria; kingdom Pseudomonadati; phylum Bacteroidota; class Flavobacteriia; order Flavobacteriales; family Flavobacteriaceae; genus Croceitalea; species Croceitalea sp. W27. The sequence goes on along the minus strand of NZ_CM146327.1, from coordinate 695,618 downwards.
TTGGCATCGATTAAAGAATCACCACCTCGAAAATGCACATGATTGTCCCAAAAGCCGGGCAAGGCATATTTTCCTTTCGCGTTAATAATCTTAGTAGTTGTCTTGTAATAAGCTGGTTCTTCGCCTTTTGTAATGATTTGCGTAATGCGGCCATCGGTAATAAAAATATCTTTCTTTTCAATAGTGCCTGTTACAATATCGATAAGGTTTACGTTTTTAATGATGATATCAGACTTATCTGGCAACGGAGGGCAACCCCATAAAAGTAGACACCCCAAAAAGAGAAAAACGGTACGCATAAGATTTGCAAAAAAGAGTTGATTACAAGATAATGACTATCGGTTAATATAGCGACGAAGCCCAATAAAAACTAGAATAAATATGGAATACCCAATAAAAAAAGGTATGATGTATTGTTTAAACCCTAAGACCAACATGAGGCCTATCAATAACAATTGAAAACCAAGACCAAAAGTAGAAACAGCGGTCATTAGCCAATTGGGCAATTTTTTGCTCTCTGAAGCCTTTTTATCGAGGGTATAAATAATCTTATCAAAAGCACCGTAAAAAAAAGTGTAAAGCCCAAAAAGGATATCCACGTTTATTTGCTTTTCACCTTCCATAGCTATAGGTGGGTTATTTTCAAAAACCCTACTTGTAGTATCGCCATCGTGTTTGTTTCTGAGAATAACGTAATAATAATTATATAAGGTACCTTGTAATTGAATACCAACAAAAGCTAAGAGTGTGTAGAGTAATGAACTATCGGTAACGTACCAAATCGTTATTAAAAGGAGCAAGTTTAAGATGATGTCAGAAACAGAATCGAGATATCTGCCTGTGTATGACGGGGTTTTTTTGACGCGTGCCAATTCTCCGTCAGCCGCATCTAGAATGGATTTTAAAACCAAAAAGAACGCCGTTGCCCAATAATGCTGGTTTAAAATGCAGTAAATGGCAAGCAGACCACAAATAACGAAACCAATAGTAACATGAATAGGGGTAAAAGCAGTATTTTTTAGCGATTTTGCGATGATTACGGCTATTGGCCTGCCATAATCCGATAGGTCTAAAAACTGGTTTTCTTTGGGTAATTTTGACATTTGAGGCGCCTTAACAACCCTACAATAACGGAAACACGCTAGCTTGCACTTTTGCTACGACAAGTGCGAAAGTACTATTAAATCCAACAATTTTATGCAGCGTGTTGCGGGTTTTATAGTAATTTATTTAAGCCCGTTTTGTTTGAATCGTTTATTGATGCCCTAACTCACAACCACAACCTGGCACAGTAAAACTCTTTGAAGCTTCGTGCCATGGAAAGGCTTGGTTGTACTTGTTGTTTTCCCACCAAAATTGGCCTCGGTTTTCTTCTTTATTTCCGATTTCATTCATGGTGTCCGTATCAAACAAACGGCCATTCACCATAGTGTACCTTACAGTTTCGGTATTCTTAATATCTTCTAACGGATTTTTATCCAAAACAATTAAATCGGCAAGTTTGCCAACTTTTAAAGACCCAATTTCACCACCTGCGCCTATGTATTCAGCGCCATTTAGTGTTGCAGCCCTTAAAGCCTGCATATTGGTCATGCCACCTTGATGTAATAACCAGAGCTCCCAATGTGCGCCAAGCCCCTGTAACTGACCGTGAGCCCCTAAATTTACTTTAACCCCATTATTGGTCAATGCGGTCGCATCTTTAGAGACTAGAATATGTCCGTTTTCATATTCTTCATCGGGCACCATGGTCCGATGTCTAGAACGCGCATCTACCAACCCTCTAGGGGTATATTTTAGTAGTTTCTCGTTCTCCCAAACATTATCCTTTTGGTAGAACCAGTATTCTCCATTGAGTCCGCCGTAGTTGACAATAAGCGTTGGGGTATAGCCTGATGTACTGTTTTTCCATAGTTCGATAACGTCTTTGTATACAGGAGCAACAGGAATATTATGTTCCACTCCGGTGTGACCGTCCATAAGCATACTCATATTATGGTAAAAAGTAGAACCACCTTCAGGTACCACATTAATGCCCAATTCTCGGGCAGCTTGCATTACTTGTTGGCGTTGTTCACGCCTTGGTTGGTTATAACTCTTGACGGATTTGGCCCCATAGGCCTTTGTTCTACGGATGGAGGAACGTGCATCATCGAGGTTGTTAATAACGGCTTTAAAATCACCATCTGCCCCATACAATATGATACCGGTGGAGTAGAGACGTGGGCCTATCATTTCTCCAGTTTTAATCAATTCAGACATTGTAAAAATAGACTCTGAATTGGCCGAGGGGTCATGTGAAGTGGTAACCCCAAAAGCAAGATTGGCATAGAGTTGCCAGTGTTTTTGCGTGGTTAGTCCATATCTAAATCCGCCAACATGTGCATGCGCATCAACAATGCCCGGCATTATTGTTTTACCTGAAACATCAAATACTTTAGCATTATTCGGCACTGAAATATCAGAAGATGCTCCCAGTTGTTCAATTCGGTTTTCATTAATGATGATAGTTCCATTTTCAATAACCACATCACCTTCCATAGTAATGATTCGGGCATTGGTAAAAGCTATCTTTCCAGAAGGTTTATGATGTTTTAATTGAAGTCCAACTTTGATTCCTGTAGAATCGGGCTTTGCTACCTTTTCCGGAGAGCCTGGTAAAAAGGTATACCTGTCTTTCATGTTGTTTGAGAAATATTCGTCTCCCAAGGTCCACATAATTTTTTGACTGTCTTTCGACCAATGTAGATTGATGCCGGCATCTTTTGATAGCTGGGAAACAGGAACAAATTTTGAGTTGTTATCCAAATCAATGGTCTTGCCGGTCATTACTAGCGGTGCGATATATAGGCTTTATGTAAGTTGGTAAAGGCAATCCATTTGTTATCAGGACTCGGAACCAATCTGTTTGCATATTTAGATTTAACGTGGTTACGCGCTTCTTTACCGTTAAGGTCTACCGATTTTAAACTTTTGGTCAAATTACCAAAATAGGTGCCGCCAGTTTGATAAAAAATCCGCTTTCCATCTTTGGTAAACGTAGGGTACTCTCCTTCTTTTGAAACCCATTTCTGATTGCTTCCATCGCTGTTGATGGTATAAATGCCTGTTTTTTTGGTAAAGGTTCTTCCCTGATCGTTATTTCCGCCTTCTTTTCTGTAGGTGATTAGGTTTCCGGATGGGCTAAAACTAGGTGTTCTGTAAATACCCTTTTCTGTGGTCAATTTTGTTGAAGCTCCTCCAGTTACGGGCATCTTGTGGATGGCGCCCAGGTTTTCATCGTTCCAAGTAACAAAGACCAATTCTTTTCCATTAGGCGAAAAGGCAGGCTCGGCTTCAAAATCTGTATTACTGGTCAAACGTTTTGGTTTGCCATTAGGCAGTTTCTTGCTCCACAAATGCCCAACTGCTGTAAACACCAAAGTTTTTCCGTCAGGGGAAGTAACTGCATGGCGAATCACTTTGGCCTCAAAATTATCAGGCGCCACCGGGGAATTGAAATGAACGCGCTCTGCAATTTTGATGTTGTTTGCTACCTGAAACGGAATATTTGTGACTTCTAGAGAATTCACATCTATCTTATGTATTTTTCCACCACTCCAAAACACAATCGCTTTATCATCTGGTGTCCAGTTAAAATTTGGGTAAACGCCAAAAATTGCCCATGCCTCTTGTTGGTCTTTGCTTAAACCGTCAAAAAGTGGCCATTCTTCACCAGTTTCCAAATCATGTAAAAAGAGTACGGATTTGGTACGTACACGCTTTACAAAAGCAAGTTTTGAGCCATCTCTAGAAAGCTGAGGCCTAACTGCACCACCGGGACCGCCGGTTATGGTTATTGTTTTTCCTGTTTCAAAATCATAGCGCTTAATAACGTAGATTTGACTATTAGGATCCATATTGTATTGAAAATAGCCACCTGGGTATACATCTTCGCTATAATAGACATACTTGCCATCAGGTGAAACACAGGGCTCACCCAGATTTTGCTGATCGTTCTTTCGTTTGGTGATTTGAAGCCCAGAGCCTCCGGTGATATGATATTGCCAAAGTTCTCCTGCACCAAGAGAGCGCTGCGAAGTAAAGTGTTTGCGACCTATTAAATAATTACCATCTGGGGTCCAATACGCATTATTTAGCAAACGAAAACTTTCTTTGGTCACTTGTTTTGCATCTGAACCATCGCTTTTCATCACCCAAAGGTTATCACCGCCACCCGCATCTGAGGTAAAAGCAATATGTTTTCCGTCAGGGCTAAATCGTGGTTGTACCTCAAAAGGAATTCCGCTACGTAGTGCCGTTGCTTTTCCACCTGTTATGGGCATTTTATAGATATCGCCCAAAAGATCAAAGACGATTGTTTTTCCATCGGGACTAACGTCCAGATTCATCCACGTACCTTCATCTGTTGCAACTGGATAGTCTTTAAAATTAAAGGATTCCCCTGGGTTGGTAACATCCCATTTTTTATCTTTTTTCTTTTCTTCTTGTGCAAAAAGGCTTATCGATGTTAGTAACACCAAAAGGATACATATTCTTTTCATTATGGAAGTTAATTAGTCGACTAAAGATAGGGAAAAGGAGTCTTTAATTTTAAGTGCATTTCTTTATCCTTAACTTTAGGGAACAAATCAATTTTATGCTTGAATTACGACCAACCTGTGAAAATTGTGATAGCCCCTTACCACCCCATAGTGAGGATGCCATGATTTGTACTTATGAATGTACATTTTGTATGAATTGCGTGAATGGAATTTTAGAAAATGTCTGCCCCAATTGTGGCGGAGGTTTTGAAAAAAGACCGATAAGACCAAAAGAAGGATTGCTGAAGCACCCTTCTAAAGGAAACCGCGTATATAAGCCCGTTAATCTTAAAACATTTAAAGATTTAAAAGAAACGAATAAAAATATTCATCCAAAAGATAGGTAGGCCCACTATGAAAAAACCAAGTTGGATTTACCTCTTATTGTTGATTTTAGCGGGTGAAGCGGTATTTATTTTGCCTTTTGTACTCCCGAGGATATTTAGACCTACGGTTTTAGAAGTTTTTGAGTTGGGTAATGTAGAGCTTGGGCTTTGTTTTTCTATTTATGGCTTAGTTGCTGTTCCCTCATACCTTCTTGGTGGTCCTTTAGCGGATAAATTCCCTCCCCGAAAATTGATTGCTATCGCATTGTGGATGACCGCTTTAGGGGGAGTTTTATTTGCTACCTACCCATCTTTTGGAACATTACAATTACTCTACGGATACTGGGGCTTCACTACTATTTTTTTGTTTTGGGCGCCAATGATAAAGGCCACAAGAGTTTGGGGCGGCGATACTTCGCAAGGTAAAGCATTTGGGCTATTGGATGGGGGTAGGGGACTTACCGGATTTTTATTCGGGCTGCTTGGGGTGTTTATTTTCTCTCTTTTCTTGAAGAATGATGTGAGCGAATCATCTTTGGTCGAAAGACAGGAAGCATTTACTTATGTTTTATATACATCTGCTATCATAATAACGCTAATAGGCATATTGGTTTGGGTGTTTATGAAATCAGGCATTGATGAAAGAAAAATTTTATTGGAGCGTATAACCTTTGTGCAGATTAAAGAAGTATTAAGATTACCCTCGGTATGGTTGTTAATGGTAATTATTCTCTGTGCTTATGTTGGTTATAAAATTACCGATGTGGTCTCACAATTTGCAAATGAAGTTATGCTTTATAATCAGGTCGAATCAGCTCAAGTAGGTACTTTTCTTCAATTTTTAAGACCCACAACAGGCATTTTGGTCGGGCTTATCGTAGATCGATTTAAAATTACGTTTTGGTTGTTCTTAAGTTTGGTGCTTTGTATAGTGGCAGGTGTACTTTATACTTCCGGTAGTATTGCGCCTTCAACAACGATTTTATTTTTTATGGCAGTGGTTATTATCGCTATGGGCGTATATGCGGCACGGGCCTTGTACTTTGGTGTTATGAAAGAAGGTAGAATTCCACTTGTTCTTACCGGTACGGCAGTTGGTTTAATTTCTTTGGTAGGCTACACCCCTGATATTTTTGCAGGCCCTGCATACGGTTACTTTCTTGATACTTATCCTGGTGAACAAGGGCATCGATATGTATTTTGGATGCTTACCGGCTTTTCTTCAATAGGTGCTATAGCGGCATTTACCTATTATCGCTTGTATCAAAAATAATTATCGGGTATTTCTCGATTTCACCCCCTTCTCACATAGTGAAATTATCTCTGTAATTCGTTTTTGCCTCGTTTCTTCTCTTTTAGCTTGGTTTAACCAATACAGATAGCTCTTACGCTGTCCTTGTGTATAGTTCTCATAGTTTTCTAGAGCTTTTCGGTTTTGCTCAAATGCTTGTTGTAAATCACTTGGTATTACTCCATTCTCCACATCATCTAAAGCTTCCCACGAGCCGTTATCTTTTGCAATTTTAATAGCATTATATCCACTTTCATGAATAAGGCCTGCCTTCTCCAGTTCTCTTAAATGATTTTTATTCACTTTGCTCCAAACACTTTTTGGTTTTCTTGGGCAAAAATATTGTTTGCGTTTACCGTTGCCTAAACTCTTTACAGTGCTGTCTATCCAGCCATAGCAAAGCGCCACTCGCACGGCTTCTTCCCAGCGCATACTTGGCATTTCATGGGAGATTTTATAGAATATTAGATAAATACCCTCAGACAAGCTATAATTTTTTTGTAACCACTGCCTGAACTCTTTATCATTTTTGAAATAGAGTTCTTGCTTTTCCATTGACTAATCTTTTAAAGTTCTTTTTGTAGCTCATTAAAATAATGAAAAGCTTTAAGTAATCGGGAACCGTACCAAGAGAAGTATTCACCATCAACTAATTTAATGGTCACTTCAGGAAATTTTTTCTCTAATTCTTCTTTATGTATCGTTTTAAACGGAAAAGGTTCAGACGATAGTAGTATATAATCAAGGTTTAGTTTTGCCAAGTTTTCAAGTGTTATTTCAGGATACCTTTCTTTTTCGTGATAGACATTTTTTAGCCTGTTAAGAGTCAGCATCTCATTGATAAACGTACTGCTGCCAACAGCCATGTATGGGTCTCTCCAAATAAGATAGGCCGTTCTTTTGTAATGAAGACCTTTTATATTCAGGTTGAACTTTTGTAGTTGTTCATTTATTTGAGCACAAATTTCTTGAGCATTAGTTTCTTTATTGAAGAGTGTGCCGTATTGTACAATCATCTCCAGTGCATGTGAAATAGTCTCAACATTGGTAACATGGACGGGGAACTCTTTTTCTAAAGTGGAAACGATTTCTTGTGTGTTCTCCTCTTTATTACACAGAATGACATCTGGTTTTAGTTCTCGAATCGTATCGAAATTAACTTTTTTAGTGCCGCCAACTACTACTTTGTTCTTTCTTAGATGTTTAGGATGTACACAAAATTTTGTGACTCCGACCAATTGTTCTTCTAAGCCCAAGCGGACAATAGTTTTGGTTTGAGAAGGATTTAATGAAACGATACGACTTGGATATTTTTTAAAGCTGAGTGTTCTTTCAAGTTGGTCTTTAACTCTTAACGGCATAGTTGAATTTCAGATTGATATGCTAGAGGTTTTTTTCTTTTTGTATTTCGGGCTGATTATTTACCTTAAAATCAAAAATATCTTTTCTGCTATAGTGTCCGTTTACATCAAAATCCATTTTGCTATTTATAATCTCGTCTAAGTCCAACTCGGCCATCAGCAAATCGGCTTTCCCAAAAAGCGGACCAGCTAAAACTTTACCAAATGGCGATACTATAATACTGCCCCCGGGGCACATATCTTCCGGTTCACCTTGTGCTAAAGCCTGATATTCTTCGGGGTACATTGATTTTGTAAAATATTGATTGCACCCTAACACAAAACATCTTCCTTCAAGAGCAATATGTTTCATAGTGGCAGTCCATTCTTCTCTAGAATCAGCGGTGGGTGCGATATAAATTTCAACTCCTTTTTTAAACATAGACATTCGGGCAAGGGGCATATAGTTTTCCCAACAGATAAGCCCTCCTAGCTTTCCAATTTTTGTGTCAAAGCTGACCAGAGATTCACCTGCTGCTTCGGCCCAGATAACCCGTTCTGTTCCTGTGGGTTTTATTTTTCTGTGCACACCTAGCAAACCATCTGTAGGAGAAATATAGACCATACTGCAATACAGACTATTGTGCTTTTCCTGTTTTTCTGTAATACCTACAACCAAATATAAATTGTGCTCTTTTGCCAATGATAGCAATTTCGTCATCTCCTTACCATCAAGCGACATGCTGTTTTTGTAGTATTTGGCATATAATGCTTTGCCTTCGGCGGTTCTGCTGCCTACTCTGGCGCCAAACAAAAAGCCCCTGGGATACCCTGGAACAAATGACTCTGGAAATACAAGCAGATTACAACCCTTTGCAGCACCGTTTTTTATTAGTGCTTCCATTTTGTCCAACGTTCTTTCTTTATCAAAGAAAACAGGACTGTCTTGAACCAAGCCTACTTTTACCTTCATTTTTAGTGCATTAAAAGCTTAATAATCTTGCTTATTGGGGCTAATTCTTCCGTTTTTGTTGTTATAGATTCTAAAACACTACTTCCGACAATTTCAAATTGTTCTTGTAGCCTTACAATACATTCTTCGGCGTCTTTGATTTTTAGACCATTTGGAACCTGATAATAGGTTTTATTATAGTCGTTTGGTTCTAAGCAATCAAAATCGAAATGCAGGTATAAATGTTTAATTTCTTTATCCTTGAGGGTTTGAATTAATTCAGGAATGTTCAGCGTTTTTGGAGCATAAATATTTCCTTCATTAATTCTTAATTGCTCTGGTTCATCAATATCACGCAAGCCAACATAATGGATCTGTGATGCTAAAATTGTAGATGATAAGAGCGAATTCATATATGGTTCACCTTCACCTAATAAAGTTCGTAAAGGCATCCCATGAAAGTTACAGCTAGCAGAGTCACAAGGTTTATTGATGTCTGCATGGGCATCGAACCAAATGACCCCCAAGTTTGGATACTTTTTGTTGAGATAAGAGACAGGCACTATCTCTAAACCACAATCACCGCCTATGGTTTTTAAGGTATTTGGCTGCTCAGTTTTTAAAATTTCTTTGAAACGTGTTAGTTGTTCAACAATCGCCTCATAGTTATTGATGGCATAAAGCTGTTTTCCTTGAGGCCCTGCTTCAATTTTAGATAATGGTATCTCTAAAAAGTCATCATCGTTTAAAAAATTCAATACCGCTTTGGCTCCTGGTTCGATGTTCGTTCCAATTCCAGAACCTTGCCATTGCGGAAAATAAACCTTCATTAGAGTGCTTCGCTATCAATGTAAAAATTACGGTCTACGATGAGTTCTTTACCGCTAAATTCTTCCGTTTTCCAGTCAGCAGTCGGAAATAACCATTTTTCTTTTTTGTCAATCGCAACGCGAACGGGCATATCAAAACCTTTGATGATATCGGTATAGCGATATTTTAAATTTTTACCGTCGATTTTATACTCCAACTTCGGAATCATGGTTGTTCTTAAATATTGTTCAAAAAACTCGGTTAAATCTATCCCCGTTTCTTTTGATATATAAGACTCGATTTGTTCTGTGGTAACCGTTTGGTGATAAAACTCTTTATTTAGTCCCCTAAGAATTTGGCGCCACTTTTCATCATCCTCAATGAGCTGTCTTATGGTATGAAGAATATTCGCCCCTTTGTAATACATGTCGCCAGAACCCCGTTTGTTCAGGTTATAACGCCCAATAATAGGTTTGTCATTTCTTATATTGGCTCTGGTGCCAATAACATAATCTGCAGCAGCTTCTTTGCCAAAATGATAGTCTAAATATAGATTTTCAGAATAGGCCGTAAAACCTTCGTGCACCCACATATCAGCGATATCCTTATAGGTAATATTATTGGCAAACCATTCATGACCCGCTTCGTGTATGATTATAAAATCAAATTTCAGCCCCCATCCGGTACCAGAAAGGTCATTGCCTAAATATCCGTTCATGTACTGATTACCATAGGTTACGGAACTTTGGTGCTCCATACCTAAATATGGTACTTCAACCAATTTAAAACCGTCTTCATAAAAAGGGTAGGGGCCGAACCAGTGCTCAAAGGCCTCCATCATTTTTGAAGTTTGTGTAAACTGTTTTTTTGCCTTTTTTAGATTATCTCTAAGTACATAATAATCTAAATCCAGTTCCCCTTTTTCACCTTGATATTTTTCATCAAAATGGACATAATCTGCCAGATTAACGTTTACACCATAGTTATTTATAGGATTATTTACGAACCAATGATAAGTTTTGGTGTCACCGTTATCCTTTACCGAACGCAACCTTCCATTAGAGACATCCATTAGATTTTTAGGTGCAGTTACACTAATGGCCATACTATCAACTTCATCGTACATATGGTCTTTGTTTGGCCACCAAACGCTTGCGCCTAAACCTTGACATGAAGTAGCTATAAAATCATTGCCATTACCATCTTTTTTCCATGAGAATCCACCATCCCAAGGCGCGCGAACCGCTTCTTTTGGATACCCGGAATAGTATACTTCGATTTCGTTAAAATCACCTACTTCTTGTTTTTCATCTAGTAATACCAAATGTACATTGCCACTACTTTTAAAGGCCACTTCTTTTCCTTCACTGAGAATTTTTTCAATTTTCATAGGTGGCTGCAAGTCAATTTGCATCACTTGTTCCGATTTTAGCACTTTGTAGCGAATGGTATTTTTTCCTGAAATATATTTTTTATCAGGCTCTACTTCGATGTCTAAATGATAGTAATTCAAATCCCACCATTCACGTTCTGGGGTAATGCTACCTCTTAAATAATCTGCTTTGGTAAAACTTTTATCCTCTTGGGCAAGAAGGTTTCCAACGATTAAAAATGCAACTACTATTTTCTTCATTCTTTTATTTTATCTAAAAATTTTATTAGGAAAAACCACCATGCTTTCATGGCCGTCTGCTCCCACCGAGGCCACGCCAAAGAAGTAATTATCGATAACTATTCCATCAAGTGCGGCTTCTATAAGGTTGCCTACATATCTTGAATTATCCCAGGTAGGGGAAGTAGTCTCTCGCCAGTAAATTTTATATCCCTTGGCACCATCAACCTTATTCCATTTTAGTTTGGCAGAAGGTTCTACAATACCTCCTATTTCAACGGTTTCCGGTGCAGGTGGCGCCCATGCAATAGAAGCCAGATTAATGGCATTTACCGCTGTGAGTTTTTTTGCGTATTCAAAATTCACATGTTCCAACACATCTCCGTAGGCAATACCGTTTTCTACCCGAATATCTTGGTGCTGCTGTGTATAGTTTTCATGTGATTCCATGATTCTGATTCCTGCATACCCAGCATCGTTAAAAGGGCGATGATGTCCACCGCGACCAAACCTGTCTAATCTGTAAATCATGGTCGGGTTCATTTCGGGCATATACGTTTTTGTAGTTTTATGAACATAACGAGCAAGTTGACGTGAAATGCCATCTACCTCACCTCCATAAAAACGTCTAGCTCGGCGCTGTCTTTCGGTTTCGGTTGGGGGTACAGGCTCGGAGAAAATACGAAAGTCACGATTACTTACCACACCATCTACTCCTTTTATGTTACCGATCATATCGTTGTTGATAATACCAATAATGTCCCAACCTTTTTCCTTAGCGAAGGCAGCCAGCCCTTTGCCTCCAAAAAGACCCTGTTCTTCCCCTGATAGACCTAGATAAATGACGCTGCTTTCAAATTTATATTTTGAAAGTACCCGTGCAGCCTCAATCGTGCCGGCCATGCCACTTGCATTATCATTTGCCCCTGGTGAGTCTGACTCGAAGTCAGTAGGGTCGCTAACCCTTGAATCGATGTCGCCACTCATAATGATATATCTATTCGGATATTTGGTCCCCTTTTGTATTGCTACTACATTTACGACCCAGACATCTTTAATAATGCGTTGGTTCTCTCCTTTTTTAACGAGGTCTTTTTGATAAAAAACAGTAAGGCAGTTTGAGCAATCAGCAGAAATTTTATCGAACTCACTTTTTATCCACCTTCTCGCTGCACCAATACCTCTTGTTTCTGATATGGTATCACTTAAGGTATGTCTGGTACCAAAATTTGCCAAGGTAGTAACATCGCTTTCTATTCGTTCAGCTGATACGGCATTAATGATATCATAGATTCGAGAATCTGTTTGGGCCGTTAAATTTAGGCCGATAAACAATAGCCCGATAAAAAGTAGTTTCTTCATTCTAACTGATTTTAAATTTTTTGAAAAATAGATAGCTGTGTAGTGCGCAAAAAGGGCCTAGTAGGCTATAGATGATACCTGGTAAGCCAAAATTTAATCCAATTTGTACGTAAGCGACGCCTATTGAAAGCAGTGCCACTGCGACAAATATGGCGAAATGGCGCGTATAAAAAAGCAATGTCATGGCCTGCTCTAAATGTCTGGTCTTTTTAAATGCTCTAAAATACATTAGGGACAAACAAATAAAAATAAGCGCAAAGCCTATTCCGTAGAGCTCAAAGAGGCTGGCAAGTTTATCTGGAGTCATCCCCTTGGTCATAAACCAAGAATTGATTAATGATTTTAATGGAAATACGTAATATAATACAACAAAGAGCAAAACAGCGTTAATCGCAATAATGGTATTGTCCATATAATCCGTTCTTCTAAAAAAGTTATAATGGAGATACCAGAGCATTACAAGTACAAAAAAACTTACTGCAAAACTTATAAAGGACTTAAAATCTACTTCGATGATAGAATCAGAATTCTCTACGCCGAGCGAAACTACCAGCAGCGTTGCAGCAAAAGCAAAAACCGCATCACTGAAAGCTTCAATTCGAGAAATATTGTGTGCAAATTTCACCTAGGAAAATTACTGAATAAATGTGACTTTGGAAATTTTACCGTTTTCTACTTCATAAATAGCGACGGCGCTAAAATTTCTACCATTTGCGGTTATGTATTCTTCATCGATAACCTTGTTTCCGATGACTATTCGATTTATAATTTTACAGTTCAGGTCTGGAGTCGATTCAAAATAAGCTGCGTAACTTTCGCGCATTTTCTCTTGCCCTTTAAACAATTCCTTATCAGGAAAATTTACAACTATTACGGAGTTTGTATAGGTAGCCATAAAGGCATCAATATCTCGGGCATTATAGGCGTCTAACTGTTTTTGGACAATTTTAGCCGGCGATTCCTCAGCTACAAACGCTAGTCTTTTAGAATTTTCACTGACAGCAATTCGGCTTATGTTATTAATCTCTTGTTCTTTAAAAACTTGTATAGGCTCCCATTGTGCATCTGATTTTGGATGAATTCTTAGAATGGATTTATCATAGCCGGTTAGGATACTACCATCGTTCAACCAACAAATGTCCTCAGATTTTTGAAATGTATTTGCTATGTTTTGTGTCGCCCCGGTAATAGGGTTCAACGATTTTATTTGCCAAGCCTTACCCGTTTTACTCACAAAACTTATTAAATCAGAATTGGGAATTTTTGAAAGACTTCGACCTACATTTTTCTGAATAGTGTAATTGGTTTTATCCTTTAGGTTACTAACAACCAAATCCATTCTGTTTTCAATCAAAACGGTTGAAACTAAAATATGATCAGTATACCAAACGTGATACCCAACTTTCAGATCTTTTAAAATTGGTTTTGAATTTCCGTTTCGGATATCGTATTCATAAAGTCGTTGCAAGCCATCTAAATCTAAACGAATGGCAGATACGGCATTTTTATTCGGAATTTTTAATGGAGAATACTCGCTTCCCGTAGGGGTATCCGTAATCCAAGAACTAATGCTACCTGCTTCAATATCGAATAATCTAATATCCGTTTGATCTGACCTTGTAGAGGCAAACAGAATAGCTGTATCATTAAGAAAAGATGGCTGATTATCATAACCATCGTTGTTGGATATATTTTTTGGATTAGACAGAAGTACATTGTTGCCTTCAATGCTTAAGTCAAAAACATATACCTCAGTGCTAGGTTGGGCATTCAATAAAAACGAAAAACCTAAAACAAGGCACAACCCTATTTCTTTTAAAATCATTTTAAGACATAATTAATTGCGATGAAACCTCTAGTTACCATATGAAGATATCATTTTTTACGCTAACCACAGATTACTTTATTGTGAGCGCAACTTCTTTTATTTTACTTAAAAGCGCTGTTAGATGATGAATGGTCGTAAATGGATTCATTAAAGAAGTCCTGAGATAATGAACTCCCGAAAGTCTAGTTTGCACTAAGTAGAACTCTCCATCTTCTAATAGATTTTGGCGTATTCTTGCATTCAAATCGTTTAAATCTTTATCATTTTTTGAGGAGTCTAGATATCTAAAACAAAGAATATTGGACATGGGAGAAGCGGCTAGTTCAAAATTTGGGTCGGCAACAAGAATTTCCTCAAAGTCTTTGGCCAAATCATATTGTCGTGTCACATACTCATTGAATACTTTTTCGCCATAAAATTTAAAAAGAATGTACCAGTGCATACACATCATGGTTTTGGTACACTCAAAAGTCTTTTTACCACTATTTATCCAATCTTCTTCAACTTCATCATTTAACAAATAGTCAGCTTTTTGGCTAAAGGTATGCTGTGCATGTAATTTATTCTTAAAAAGCAGGGCTGTGGTAATAGTAGGCATTAACATCATTTTATGCCCATCGATGACCACGGAATCAGATTTTTCTATGCCACTTAGCAAGTGTTTATATTTATCTGAAAAAATAGCTGCACCTCCATGTGCGCCGTCTACATGAAACCATATATCTTTTTCACTGGCAAAATTGGCTATTGCGTTTAAATCATCATAAGCTCCTGTTGCCGTAGAAGGTGCGCTACCTACAATAGCAAAAACCTTAATTCCTTTTTCCGTTGCCGCTTGGTATGATACTTCTAATTGTGAAATATCCATCGAAAAATTGGTTTTAGATGGTATTTTTACAATACCTTTTTCACCCAAGCCCATAATTTTTGCTGCTCTGTCTATGCAGTAATGCGCCTGTTCACAAACCATAATACCTAAAGGCTTATTATAACCTTCATTCCAAATATCATGAGGAATTTTTGCTTTTCTAGCAGATAACAATGCAGTTAAGTTGGCCAAAGTTCCTCCGGAGGTCAATAAACCACTTGATTGGTCATCATAACCTATTTTATCACAAATAATACCCGTGACCACTTTCTCTATAGCAGAAGGTGCCATACCCATTTCATAAACCGCCATACCATTATTCAAAAGGGCACTTGTCATTGCCGTAAGCAAGGTTATTGGGGCCGGTGCGGATACTTGATGCCCAACATACTTAGGGTGATGTGTATGTGTTGTACGGTTCAGTATTTCAGGAAAGAAATCGTCTTCTTTTCCTTCTTTTAAAAAGGTTTTCCAAAATAGTAACTCTTTGTCAGGTGTATTCCAGGTTAAAGTTTTTGAGCTTTTACCGGTCGTAGTTTTGGAAATATGAGTAGTAATTTCTGTAAGTAATTTTTCTCCCTGCTTTTTAAATTCTTCGGGAGAATATAGTTTTTTTAATAAAGAATTGCCCATATCACAAAATTAAAGTCTTAGTCGCGGAAAGTAACGTATATATACAAAAAAACCGCCTTAATTAAAGCGGTTTTTACAGTCATTGTCTCGTGCTACTTGAAATGGTCAAATATGATAATTCTATTAATCAGTAATATTTATTCTATGAATTACTGTATATCTAAGTGCTTATTATTCTGTTTCAAAATCAATCTTAGCCTCAATATTAGAAAGGATGGTATTGGTATAGTTACCTTTGGCTGTAACATTAATTTTAATGGCGCGTTTTGAGTAAACACGCACAGTTACTTTGTCTGCATTATCAATAAGCACTACCCGAACCAATTCTCCCCAACTCCAAGCTGAAGCTTTTGCTTTGCCAATAATCATATAGGTGGCATCATCAATCTTTTCTGAAGATTCAATACTAAGACCCGCCTCTGTTGTAGCTTCTCGTGCGTATTTTACCATGTTTTTATAAGGGGCTTCGTAGGTTCTAGATTCCCCGGAATGTAATGGTGCACTACGTATTTTGTTAATCTTATTTTGTTGGGCGCTTGTAGTTTGTAGCCCTAAACCAAAAATTAGAAATAGACCTATTAAAATTAAATTCTTTGTCATTTTTTAAGTTTTTTAAATGTTGAAAATGAAGCGGCGTTTTATAACTGCTGATTATAGATTTATGAAGTTTTCTTTGAATTGTATTAACGTTTGCAATCCCCTGCTGCAATCATTCTAATGGTGGGGTTATAGGCGTTATCCCTAATAAGGATATCCTGACCTTCTTCACCTTCTTCGAGAGCTATTTTTGCATAGCCAATAAGGCTACAAAAATTGGAGAGCTTCTCGTTTTCAGATATGTTTATAGATCCGTTTCCAACGTTTTCAAGAACGGCTAGTCCAAAACTCGTTAAGCTGGGTTGAACCGTTATAACTATTTGATTAGCATAAGTTAAGTTGTTTGCTTCAAAGTTTTCTAAACTATTATTGTTTTGTAGCAATATGCCGTCACTTGTTCTAAGTTTAGGGAAACTGATTGTTCTAAGTTTATCTAAGTTAGTTACTCCAATAGAGCCTTCCTCAAGCGTATCGAAAGCATTAAAGATCGTTAACGCCGGATTTTGATAGATTCTAAGGCCATTCTTTAGAATGTTAATTTCATTAAACCCAGTTATTTCAAGAAGATTTGGATTTGTTGCAATCTGAACGAATTGTACATTTTTGAGATTGTCAAACCCTTTTATAGTTTCAAGATCTTTATTGCCTTCTATGATAAGTTCAATTTCCACACTTTCTAGAAGGGAAAAATCGGAAAGTTCATCTAAGCTATCATTATTAAATATGATAAGGTTTCTGGTACGCTTTAATTGGCTCAATGCGCTTAGGTCTTTTAGATTTTTGTTCTCCAATATGCTAAGGTCTCCTAGTATGGTCTCAAGATTATTTAGACCATTTAAACTTGATAAATTTTCGTTTTGATCAATCGTTACGAAATCACCAACCTCTCGAACATTTTCTAAACCAGCAAGGTTAGTTAAGCTGTTGTTTTCTGCTATAAACAGTTGTCCTCCTACTGCTGCTACATTAGCAAACACCGATAGATCGGAAATTGCAGGATTGTTTATAATTTCTAAATTCCTTTCAAGAGAATTACTCGCTTTAATGCCCTCTAGACTACTTAAAACGGTATTGTTTGCTATAGATATACCGATATTGAAATCACGGACACCTTGGAGTGCTTCAACTTGTTTTAAAACAGGATTGTTGATTATGGTTAAACTACTTGCGTTTATCAGATGATGTAAACCAGTTAAATCAAAAAGATTTGTATTGACTATTAATAGCCCTTTTTCGATATGATTAAGGTTTGCCAGTCCGGTAATATCAATGTTTTCACCATTTAATTGTAATGACCCGGTTACACGGGTATACCCTTCTGTGGAAAATATAGCTGCGGTTGCTTGATCGCTTATGACATAATCTCCCTCAAATACTTTTTCATACACTTTAAAACCACTTAAATCCGATAGGCTCGTTGCGCCTTTTGAATCGGTGGATTGTATTTGCCAGTAGTAAGTTTCTCCTGTTATTAGGCGTTCTAAAATGAAATTTTCCACTTCAATTTCTGTGGCTAAAACCTCTAAAGCAGTAGGGTCTTGACCAAACAACAAGGTATATTTTAAAGTATCGTTCTCGTCGGGATCCTTACCTTCCCAGCTAAGCATGACCTCCAAAAATTGCTGCACGACTTCATCATTTATAGGGCTAACAATTTCGACTTTTAAGGGTGCCGCATTATTTGCTCTTTCATCGTTTTCTTCAACAATTATTTCTGGTTCTGGAGCTATTGTAATTGTTTCTTCTTTTGAGCATGATAGGCATGCAAAGATGCCTATCATGATTGCTATATTACTTTTTTTCATTGCCTTATTAGTTTTGTTCTATTGTCCACACGTCATTGTAAGCTGCTGTACCATTATTATCACCGGCAATAACCCAGATTTTATTATCGAACACTACAGATGTATGGGAAGAGCGAGCACCAAACCCTAGATTGGAATTCGCTTGGATCCAATTAACACCGTCATCACTATACCATGCATCATTTGTTCTACTACTATTTTCTCTACGTCCTGCTATTAGCCATAGCCTATTATTAAATACCACAGTAGAGTGCAAAACACGCACATCAAATTCTGCCTCAGATGTAACTAAACTCCACGTAATACCATTGGTAGAACTATAAATATTCTTGCTAAAGCCTGCTATATACCACATTTTGTTTTGAAATACCGATGCCTTGAAGCCTCTACAACAAAAATTGGCATTGTCTTGAAGTAATGTCCATGTGACACCATCTTCACTACTCCAAACTTCATTGTCAGCAGTAGATGACGCATCTCGCCCGCCAATTAAAAACAACTTATTATCATAACTAAGAATTTGGGGAATGTACCGTGGTGTAAATTGCGCAGAGGCTGTAGCTTCCACCCAGTTTTCCCCATCTTCGGTATACCATACGTCATTTTTAAGACCTGCATCGTTAAAAGCAGATCGCCCACCTATTACCCACATTTTGTTATCAAAAATCACAGAGGCGTGTTCCCACCGTTTTCCAAAAGGTGCAGTTTCAGTTACCAAGGTCCAATTCTCTCCATCATCACTAGACCAGACATCGCTATAGGAGTTTCCACAACAGCCAACACCAGCAATTACCCACATTTTATTATTAAACACCACTGAGGTATGCCCGTACCTAATATTAAAATCAGCAGATTCAACAACTTGTGTAGCACTAGCCATACCGCGTGTTACAAAAGAACGTACTTCGCTTTCCGTTTCTCCTTCTTTACCGTCCGAAGCAATGATTTTCCAATAGTATCGGGTTTCATTTTCAAGATCTTGAGCTATGGTATAATTCGTACTAGATATGCCCTCTGCTATTTTGGTTGATGGGTTTGCATCGGTATCTAAAATAACATCATACGTAACCGCATCATTATCTGGATCTGAAACAGTGTTCCAAGACAGATTTGGTTTAAGAGGAAGATTTTGAGTATTGTCTTCAGGGGTAACCAGTACAGGAACTGTTGGTGCAACATTGGTTGAAAATACAAAAATTTCACTAGTAGATTCACCACCACGACCGTCTTTTGCAACTACTTTCCAGTAATAGGTAGTATCCAATTCTAAACTAGTCGTAAGTGTATGCGTTATTGGAGTTTGCTCCGAGCTAATAAGTGTGGTAGGGTCGGTAGTGGTATCTAAATAAACATCATAGACAACAGTATCTCCGTCAGGGTCTGTGGCTTGCTCCCATGTAAGTTCCGGTAGTAAGACGACACTTTTTAATTGATTTTCTGGCGTTTTTAATACAGCGGATAGTGGTGAGCTGTTTGGTTCTTCACTTGTAGTAAATGAAAATGTTTTCTCAGTACTTAACCCCTCTGAATCTTTTGCTATTACTTTACCAGAATATGAGGTGCTATAATCTAATCCATCTTGACTTATTGTTCTTTCCGAACTATTGGCAAGAATGTTGTTTCCATCTAATTCAACCGAGTAACTTACAGTATCGCCATCTGGATCTGTAGCTGTCGTCCAGTTTATAGTTACCGTATCTAAATTAACAGACGTAGTTATGGTAAAATCTCCTGGTGGTCTGTTTTCTGGTTCTGAAGAGGAATCTTCTTTACTACAGCCTAAAACGACTATTAGTGTAAAAATTGATAGAATCTTTTTCATTTTTGTTATGGTTTCTAATTATGAAGCCAAGGTCTAAAATGAAGGCAAGCGGCATATCAGTAAAAAGACGGAAAAAGATATATAGGGTTTACCCTAGGTTTGTGATAGTTAAGAGATAAGTCCTGCATTCATAGCCGCCTTTATGAGGCCTGCAGTATTTTTTGCACCAAATTTGGATAATAGGTTTGTTCGGTGACTTTCTATAGTTTTTATACTTACGAACAGTTTTTCCGCAATCTCGGCATTGGTGAATTCTTCAGAGATATGTTGTAGAATTTCCTTTTCTCGACGGGTCAGTTTAGGGATGGAAGTTTTAGGTTTTGCAACTCCTAAAGATTCTTGCAATAAGATATTTTCAATTGACCTTGGTAAAAACTGATTGCCCTTACTGACACTTCTTATAGCCTGGGTCAGTTCGTTTTTATTGGTGTTCTTTAATAAGTAGCTTTTTGCCCCGTTACGGAGCATGTTCTTTATAAATCCGGACTCGTTGTAATTAGAAACCGCTATGACATACATTTGTGGATACTGCTCCGTTAGAATCGCACAGAGTTCAATACCATTGGCCGTTTTTAAGTTTATATCTAAAAGAAGCACATTTGGCCTCATTTTTCGTAAAGCTTCTTGACATAAAACAGGATTGGTCCAGCTACCAGTTACCCGAATGTCATCAAACTCGGAAAGCATGGTCGCTAAACCTTCTAAAATCATTTCATGGTCATCTAAAATACCTACTTGAATCATGTGATATTAGCTTTGGAGAGGGTGATGGTGAAGGTACTTCCTTCACCCGAGGATTCTATGTTGAGATCCCCTTTTAAAAATGCAACCCGAGAAGCGATGTTTTGGAGACCGATTCCGTTTTGGGAGATTTTAGTGTCAAACCCCTTTCCATTGTCCTCAATGACCAATTGAGTGAATTCTTCGGTATGATTGAGTTGAACTAAAGTTTCCGTAGCTTCGGCGTGTTTTACGATATTGTTCAACAATTCCTGAACAATACGGTACAGGGCGGTTTCCTGTTCCGTTGAAAAGTTGGGGACCTGGCCAAAGGTTTGAAAATCAATGTCCATTTGGTGGGCCAGTTGAATTTTTCTCAAATGCTGCTGTATGGCCTCGTTGAGGTTAAAGTTCTGTAGGGATGGTGGCGCTAAATTGTGCGAAATGCGACGTACCTGATCAATGGCATTATCAAGCATGCCCAATGTATTTTCAACAGTCTCCAGTTCGCCTTTATTTAGTTTTTTGCGACCTAAGGAGTCAACCTTGAACTTGATTACAGATAAATCGCCATTGATACCATCATGCAGGTCTTGTGCCAACCGGATTCGTTCTTTCTCTTCACCGGAAACCAGTGACTCCAATCGAATGATTTCATGTTGGTTTTTGAGGTTCGTAATTTCTTGTTCCTTTCTTTTTTGGCCCTCTTTGTTCAACCAAAAGCTAACAGCTAAAATTATTGCCAAAACACCTCCCAAACCACCCCAAAGGGCCAATTGCCGCTGTTTTTCTGCCAGAGAAAGTTCCTGTTTTGCAATGGTCATTTGTTGTTCGGCAATTTCACGTTCTTTTTTTTCCGAATCATATTTAATTGAAATATCATTAATTCTTTCCTGAAGCTCAATATTTTCAAGGCTATCTCTGGTGAGATGGTGACGATCTATATAATCAAAAGCTTTTTTTGCATTACCACGTTTCGCTTCAAGAGCGCCATAGTAGTAGTACATAGTATTTTCTCCTGAGAGATTTCCTGACTTTTTGAAAATGTTTGTAGCATCATCCAACAGTTTTTCAGCTTGGTTTAGTTTCCCCGTTTCTATATAAACATTTGCTAAATCAGAAAGAGACCCTGCTATCGTTTGTTCGTTACCCATTTTCTTTCTGATACTCAATCCCTTTTCTAAATAAGGAACGGCACTTTCATAATTTTCATTAAGAACATGCACAATTCCAATATTTCTATATTGGTAGCCCATTAATCTCATGTTTCCAGTCAGTTCTGCAATGTTTAAAGATTTTTTAAAATAATACATTGCTTTATCTATGCTATCTTGCTCTTTTAAAGCAATACCCAAGCTATTATATGCTATTCCCAGATTGTTGGAATCTTTTGCTTTTATAGAAAGCTTTATTGACTTTTTATAGGTTTCCTTTGCTTTTTCATATTGGCTAGTTTGACGGAATACAATACCCATCCCATTCAATATTTTACCCTGTTGCTTAATATCTGTTTTATCCAAGTATGACAGGGATTTTACATAGTTTGAAATAGCACTTTCATATTGACTTAAGTATACGTTCAAAGAAGCAAGTTGATAGTATCCAGTGCATAAGCCACTACTATCGTTCTTACTTTCTTTATAGTTAATATACGTTTTTATAGGGGCAATTCCATCTGCATAATTACCATTCATTCTTGCTATAACAGCTTTGTTCAAAATGGAAGACATTTCCATTTCTTTATTGTTTAACTGGTTACTTAAAAAAAACAAAGAATCATTGTAAGTGGTTGAAAGTTCAATATCAATATTAATGTACTCTTTTGTTATTGCATCAAATAAGGAAAGTTTTTCGCCAATTGATTTGACATTTTTTAGGGCTTGTATGAGACTATCTGTCTTACGCTCTTGAGAAAAAAGCTGACTGAATATAGATAATGTTAATAACAAAAATATTTTAATTTTAAAACGCACGTTTTGAGTATTAAGTTGTTTATCAAAAGTAGAACACTTAAAAGATACGTTTTTACGGGTGAAATGCTAAAAATAAAATTAGGGTTAACCCTAGTGTTCTATTTAGACAAACCAATAAACAAAAAAACCGCCTCAATGGAGGCGGTCTCTTCAGCTTCTGTCTCAAGCTATTTGAATTAGTCAAAGGTATACCCATTATCGGCAGCGACTTTATCCGCAATTTGAGTGCGCAATGCTACTACGTTGGGTTGATTTGTATATTTCGTAAAACGTTTAAGGCCCATTAGCATCATTTTTTGCTCGTCACCTTCGACGAATGATACAATAGCTTCTTTTCCTTTTTGAACAACTGTGTCCGTAGCTCTATACAGATAAAGTTTAGACATTGCAATTTGGGTAGCCTGAGCTTCTTCACCAAAGCGTTTGGCATTCTTTTCGGTTCTCAGTATAGCGGATTCCGCTAAATAAACCTGAATTAAAATATCTGAAGCTGACATCAACAATTGCTGATGCTCTTCTAATTTAGGCCCAAACTTCTGTACTGCACTACCAGCCACCATCAAAAATACTTTTTTAAGCCTTTTGATTAGGTCTTTTTCTTCGGCGAAAAGTTCCGAAAAGTCCGGGCTATCAAAAGAAGGTATTCCCATTAGTTCTTCACCAACTGCTGTGGCCGGACCCAATAAATCAACATGGCCTTTCATAGCTTTTTTAACCAGCATTCCAACAGCTAACATTCTATTGATTTCATTGGTACCCTCGTAAATTCTAGAAATCCGGGCATCTCTCCATGCAGATTCCATCGGGGTATCTGCGCTGAAGCCCATTCCCCCAAAAATTTGGATCCCTTCATCAGTGGTTTGTTGCACGTGTTCTGAAACTGCTACTTTAAGAATAGAACATTCAATGGCATACTCCTCTACGCCTTTTAATTCGGCCTCTTGATGTGTATTTCCTTCAGCTTCTCTTATCGCGATTCTATCCTCAATATTTTTGGCAGCTCTATATGACGCTGATTCATCTACATAAACGTTGGTGGCCATATCAGCGATTTTCGCTTTTATAGCACCAAAATTCATAATAGGCGTTTTGAACTGAATACGTTCGTTTGCATATTTGGTCGCTTCATTAATCACCCTTCGTTGCGCATCTAAACAAGCGGCAGCTAGCTTTATTCGCCCAACGTTTAAAGCATTCATAGCTATTTTAAAGCCATTGCCACGCTCAGATAGCATGTTCTCAACAGGTACTTTAGTTTCGTTGAAGAAAACTTGACGTGTAGAAGAGGCATGTATACCTAACTTTTTTTCTTCATCGCCAAGAGAAATTCCATTTGATGGGTCATTCTCAACAATAAAGCCTGTAATATTTTTATCATCACCGATACGTGCAAAAACAATAAATAAGCTGCAAAAACCAGCATTGGATATCCACATTTTTTGACCTGATATCAGATAATGTTTACCATCTTCAGAAAGAACTGCTTTTGTTTTACCAGAATTTGCATCTGAACCTGCACCAGGTTCGGTCAAACAGTAAGCACCGAACCATTCGCCAGAGGCTAATTTTGGAACATATTTTTGTTTTTGTTCTTCTGTGCCGTACAAGGTAATGGGCATTGTGCCAATACCGGTATGTGCACCAAAGGCTGTGCTAAAAGAACCAGTTGCGCCAGAGATATAATCACAAACTAACATGGTAGAAACAAATCCCATTCCCATGCCACCGTATGATTCTGGAACAGCCACGCTTAGTAAACCAAGCTCGCCAGCTTTGCGCATGGTTTCTTCAGTGAAACCATAATCCTTATTTTCAAATCGTTCCCAATGCGCCCAAAGCTCCCTATCTACAAACTCCTTGGTGCTTTCGCGCATCATGCGCTGCTCTTCATTTAAATCTTCTAACGTAAAAACATCTTCACAGTTTGTTTCTTTTACAAGAAATTGTCCTCCACGAAGAATTTCTTTTTGCATTGTATCCGTACTCATAACTATTTTTTTATCTAATTCAAAAATTCAAAAATTCCAGCAGCTCCTTGACCAGTTCCAACGCACATCGTAACCATACCGTATTTTCCTTGCATATTACGTTTACGCATTTCGTCAAACAACTGAACAGACAGTTTGGCTCCAGTGCAACCTAAAGGATGCCCCAGCGCAATGGCACCACCATTTACATTAACGATGTCTTGGTTTAGACCTAATTCACGTATAACTGCTAAAGACTGCGAAGCAAAAGCTTCATTAAGCTCAATAAGTTCAATGTCATCTTGCTTTAAGCCGGCTTGCTTCAGCGCTTTGGGAACTGCGGCGACCGGACCTATGCCCATAATTCTTGGCGGAACACCCGCTGCGGCATAATTCACCAGTCTTGCAATCGGTTCTAGGTTTAGCTCTTTCACCATTTCTTCACTCATGACCATTACAAAGGCTGCGCCATCACTCATTTGAGATGAATTACCAGCAGTAACACTACCATTGGCGGCAAAAACAGGACGTAATTTGTTCAATACCGTTGTTGAAGTTCCTTTTCTGGGACCTTCGTCTTTAGTCACTGTATACTTCTTGGATGTTTTCTTGCCATCAGGCCCTATAAAGGTTTGTTCTACTTCAATAGGCACAATTTGCTGTTGAAAACGGTCTTCGGCTTGTGCCTTTAAAGCTTTCATGTGCGAGTTGTAGGCAAACTCATCTTGGTCTTCACGAGTCACTTTGTATTCTTGAGCTACTGCTTCTGCAGTATTTCCCATTCCCCAGTAGTAATCCTCATGACCTGCTTTAACAATGTCATAATTTAATTCCGTTTTATACCCCGTCATAGGTACTGAACTCATGCTTTCAGCGCCTCCAGCGATGATGCAATCTGCCATCCCTGCCTGAATTTTTGCTGTTGCAATACCAATAGTCTCAATTCCTGAGGAGCAGAATCTGTTTACCGTTACACCCGGAACATCAACAATGTCTAATCCCATTAAAGAAATCAAACGTGCCATATTCAAGCCCTGCGACCCTTCAGGCATAGCGTTGCCAACAATAACATCGTCTATCCTTTTTTTATCCAATTGGGGTAGCTCTTTCATCATGTGTTCAATAGTCTCCGCGGCCAATTCGTCTGTTCTTTTAAAACGGAATACACCTTTAGGAGCTTTGCCAACCGCTGTGCGATATCCTTTAACTATATATGCTGTTTTCATTTGCTATTAGTATTGAGTAAATAGATTTTAGTACTGAGTTATAGTTTCTGCTGAAATGAATAATTCATTTTTTGTAGTTCAATACAATTATCTATTAATGGTTGTACTTTTTCTTTAGTTAATAGTTTTAATTCAATTGTAAGTGTTAATTGGGTTTGAAGCTCATAAGCAGAGCCATTTGTTATACTCAAGAAATGTTTAAACTCTTTATTAGAATTTCTACCAGCCCCTTCAGCTATGTTAGAAGGAATTGATACTGAACTTCTTTTAATTTGAGAGACCAGTCCGTATTTTTCATCTTTTGGCAATTCAGAAATAAGCAAGTAGACCTTTTTTACGAGTTCTATTGCTTTTCTCCAAATTTTAAGATTTTCAACTTTGTGCATCTCAGTTCTTAATTACTCATTTCTCAATACTACGAAACTAGTTTCGCAATGGTTTACCAGTTTTTAACATGTGCTGAATACGCTCTAATGTTTTACGTTCGGTACAGAGCGATAAGAACGCTTCTCTCTCAATATCAAGAAGGTATTGTTCAGAAACGTAGGTCGGTTCAGATAAATCACCACCTGCCATAACATAAGCTAGCTTATTTGCGATTTTTTTGTCGTGCTCACTAATGTAATTGCTTGCTTCCATAGAATCAGTTCCAACTAAAAACATACCTAAGGCCTGCTTACCGAGTACCTTAACATCTTTTCTGGTTGGTGGTTTTGTGTAGCCCGCTTCAGCCATTAATTTAGCATGCGCTTTGGCAGTCGCGATTTGTCTGTCTTTGTTAACTACAACAATATCTTTTCCTTTTTGAAGAATACCTAGGTCATAAGCTTCATAGGCTGAAGTGGATACTTTTGCCATTCCAATAGTTAAAAAGTACTCTTGCAAAATATTTAATTCAACATCACCCTTTCTAAAAGAATCTGATGCTCGTAAAGCAAATTCTTTAGAACCTCCACCACCAGGAATAACTCCAACTCCGAACTCTACTAGACCAATATATGTTTCAGCTGCAGCAACTACTTTGTCTGCATGCAATGAAAGTTCACAACCTCCACCTAAAGTCATGCCATGTGGGGCAGACACCGTCGGAATAGACGAATAACGCATGCGCATCATGGTATCTTGGAACATTTTTATGGCCATATTTAGCTCATCATACTCTTGCTCGACGGCCATCATGAAAATCATTCCGATATTGGCACCAACAGAGAAATTAGCAGCCTGATTACCAACTACTAGACCTTGATAATCTTTCTCGGCCAAGTCAATGGCTTTGTTTAATCCGGCCAAAACATCGCCACCAATGGTATTCATCTTAGATTGGAACTCAACATTTAAAATGCCATCTCCTAAATCTTCGACAACCACACCGTTATTTTTAAAGACTTCTTTTGATTTTCTGATATTATCTAAAATGATGAAGGCATCCTGTCCAGGAATTTTAACCATCTCTTTTTTAGGAATATCATAGAAGTAAGTAGCACCATCTTTTACAGTGTAAAATGAAGTAATGCCTGTGGCTTTCATTTCTGCTACCCAAGAGGCAGCCTCTTGATTTTCAGCAGCAATAAACTCTAAACCTTTATCCAATCCTACAGCATCCCATATTTGGAATGGGCCATGTTCCCAACCGAAACCAGCCTTCATAGCGTCGTCTATTTTATAGAGGTCGTCGGTGATTTCTGGAATACGATGTGAAACATAAGCGAATAGCGCACCAAAACTCTTACGATAAAACTCCCCAGCCTTATCTTTTCCTCCACATAAAACAGCAAATCTATCAACTACATTATCAATAGTTTTCGTAAGCTCCAATGTTGCAAACTTTGCACCTTTTTTAGATCGATATTCCATCGTGTCCAAGTCAAGTGTCAAGATTTCAGTCTTACCCTTGGCGTCTTTTGATTTTTTGTAGAACCCTTGCCCAGACTTGCTGCCCAGCCATTTGTTTTCCATCATTGTGGAGATGAAATCTGGTAGGGAAAATAAAGCATGACGTTCGTCATCTTTACAATTTTCTGCAATTCCATTAGCAACATGTACTAAAGTATCCAAACCAACTACATCAACCGTTCTAAACGTCGCTGATTTTGGTCTACCAATAACCGGACCTGTAAGTTTATCGACCTCTTCAACGGTCATACCCATTTCCTTAACCGCATGGAAAAGGCTCTGAATACTGAAAATACCGATACGGTTACCGATAAAGGCTGGGGTATCTTTGGCCACTACCGAGGTTTTACCTAAGAATTGCTCTCCATAGCCGTTTAAAAATTCCAATACTTCTGAAGAAGTTTTGGGACC
Organism: Croceitalea sp. W27; assembly: GCF_055693185.1. Lineage (NCBI taxonomy): Bacteria > Pseudomonadati > Bacteroidota > Flavobacteriia > Flavobacteriales > Flavobacteriaceae > Croceitalea > Croceitalea sp. W27. The sequence goes on along the minus strand of NZ_CM146327.1, from coordinate 667,599 downwards.
TGGAATAATCTCGAATAGTTTTAAGTATCGTGCTGGGTTAAAAAAGTGCGTTCCACAAAAATGCTTTTGAAAATCATCACTTCTGCCCTCGCTCATAAAATTGATAGGAATACCGGAGGTGTTCGATGTAATTAAGGTACCAGGAGTTCTATGTTTTTCTAAATTCTCAAAAACTATTTTTTTAATATCCAGTCTTTCTACAACCACCTCAATAATCCAGTCTACAGCAGAAACTTTAGCAATATCATCTTCTAAATTTCCAGTAGTGATTCTACCAGCAAATTTTTGATGGTAAATAGGAGAGGGCTTTGATTTTAATGCAGCTGTCAACGAATCGTTTACTAAACGATTACGAACTACTTTGTCTTCAAGAGAAAGACCCTTAGCTTTTTCTTTGTCATTTAATTCTCTAGGGACAATGTCAAGCAATAAGACCTCAACACCAATGTTGGCAAAGTGGCAAGCGATGCCACTTCCCATAATACCAGAACCAATGACGGCTACTTTATTGATATGCCTTTTCATTTATACGTGTTAATTAGTTGTTGTTTTTGAGTATATTTTTTTGTCTAAAATCAATTTATTGATAACCTCAATGGTATTGAAAAAACCCGTTAAATCTTCTTCTGAAATATCATCTTTTACGGCCTCATTAAATCGAAGTACTACTTCTTTCGAATCTTTTCTTTTCGCAAGCCCAAGCGATGTTAAATGAATTAACACGCCTCTACCATCATTCGGGTTGGGTCTTCTTTCGATATAGCCCTTTTCTTCAATACTTTTTAATATTCTAGAAAGACTGGTAGACTCCATACCCATTTTTGGCCCAAGCGCTGTACTTGGTGTTCCTTTTTTCGGGTCAATACTTAACAAGGTAAAACCTATTGCCATGGTGAGGCCATAGTTTTTAGCTTCTTCGTTATACATTTTGATAACTGCCTGCCAGGTTGCTCTTAAGGCATAGTCGATGGTTAAATCTTTCATAGAATAAAAATCGATACCAAATATAGGAAAATTTATTATGCATGCATAATAAATTTAAAGATGAAAATGGGTGTTTTGTATAAAGAGTACATTGAAACTTTAAGGCTTACCCGACCTCTCTTTTCCTAATTTCTTTATTAATTAGAAAAGCAAATAGCAACGGTAGTAAAACTGATGGGAATAACAATGCTGGTGTTATGGCTAGAAAGATACCATCTTTTCCATTTCCTATTCCATAAAGGCTTACCCCAATCAAAAAACAAAAAAGTATAACACCTACGATTGCAATTCCCAAGAGAACTCCCAGTAAGGTTTTTAGTTTTTTAGTAGTATACTTTTCAAAATCCATTAATGATTGTAAATATCGTTATACAGTTCGATGTACTTTTCTTTTACAATTTTTCTTCTAAGCTTCATTGTAGGTGTAAGATGACCGTCATCAATACTCCAAACATCGGGGGTAAGTCTAAACTGTTTTACTTTTTCCCATTTTGCAAAGTCTTCATTGGCCGAATCTATTTCTTCTTGAATTCTGTCTATAACTTTTTCATTCAGCACAATATCTGAATTTTCACCAACGGATATGTTGTTTCTTTCTGCCCAAGAATATAAAAATTCAAAATTAGGTTGTATCAAAGCAGCAGGCATTTTTTCTCCTTCGCCTACGACCATAATCTGGTCAATAAAACGAGATTGTTTAAATCTGTTTTCTAAAAGTTGAGGGGCGACGTATTTACCACCTGAAGTTTTGAACATTTCTTTTTTGCGGTCGGTAATTCTTAAAAATCCATCGTCATCTATTTCACCAATATCCCCAGTATGGAAATATCCATTTTTAAGAACCTCAGCTGTCTTTTCAGGGTCTTTATAATATCCCATCATTACGTTCGGTCCTTTACAAAGAATCTCCCCATCTTCTGCAATCTTTACTTCTACATCATTTATGATGCGACCTACCGAACCGATTTTCCAACCTTTGCTTTCTTCTTGATTTACTGAGATTACGGGAGAGGTTTCCGTTAAACCATAGCCTTCCATTACTGGTATACCCGCTGCACCAAATACTCGGCTTAACCTGGTCTGCAATGCTGCACTGCCAGAGACCATCGTAGTCAGATTACCACCGAGACCTTCTTGCCATTTGCTAAACATTAGTTTTCGGGCCAGACCTAGCTGTTTTTCGTACCACCAGCCATTTTGACCATACGGTTCATATTTAAGCCCTAGTTCAACGGCCCAAAAGAATAATTTTTTCTTGATGCCTTCGAGGGCGGTTCCTTTCGCGATGATGGAATCATATACTTTTTCAAGCAATCTAGGTACTACCGTCATCACTTCTGGTTTGACCTCTTTTAGATTGTCACTTATTTTATCCAAGCCCTCAGCAAAATGAATTTGAATACCGCAATACTGATATAAGTAAAGTATCATACGCTCGAAAATATGACAAACTGGTAAGAAGCTAAGGGAGCTGTCCCCCGCTTGGAAGGGAACTCGCTCTTTACTCGCAATAACATTCGATACAATGTTGTTGTGCGACAACATAACCCCTTTTGGTCTGCCAGTTGTGCCAGAGGTGTATATTAAAGTGGCCAAGTCTTGAGGTTGTACGGCAGCTTTTCTAGCCTCAACTTCGTCTTGATTACTGGTGTCTTTGCCTTTTTCTAATACTTTGCCCCAATTTTCACAATTGGGTAAGTCATCAAAGGAAAACACATCTTTTAATTTTTTCAGTTTACCACTAATGGCAAGTACTTTATCTAGAACTTCTTGGCAAGAAACAAAACAATATTTTGCTTCTGAGTGATTAAGCACATATTCATAGTCGTCTTCTGAAATTGTAGGATAGATAGGCACGTTTTGAGCCCCTACTTGTAAAATGCCAATATCACAGATATTCCACTCCGTTCTATTTGTCATCGAGATGATGGCAATTTTATCATTTGGTTTGACACCCAATCGTAATAAACCCCTGCTTATGGCATTTGCCTGATTTATGTACTCTTGGGAGGAGGTAGACACCCATCTCCCATCTATTTTGGATACTAGAGCCTTTTTTAAATTGAATTTTTCTAATTGATAATAAGGAAAATCGAAGAGTCTAGTTACCGTTTGCATACCAAGTTTCTATTAAGTAATTGCAAAATAGGGAAAGCAAGCGGGATTTTAAAATGACATCTCTAAAAACCAAGCCAAATAATTGCCAATCTTATGGTAAATGAAGTTTCATTCCTGCATGGGTGGCTTTAAAACCAAGTTTTTCATAAAAGTGCAATGCTTCAGGCCTCTTTTTATCCGTTGTCAGTTGAACAACATGGGCTCTCTTTTCTTTAGCTCTTGCTATTGCCCATTTAAAAAGTCGTTGACCAATACCTTTTCCCCTATGTTCTTCATGAATTCTAACGGCTTCAATTTGAGCGCGAATGCCTCCTTGATAAGTCAAGTATTGAATAAAAGAGAGTTGTAAAGTACCAATTACAATTTGAGATTCATTTTCTAGCACTACTAATTCTTGATTCGGGTCGGAAGCAATATTGTGAAATGCCTCGTAATAGCTATCCGGAAGCGGGATTTTAAAAATTTCCCTTAGCATACCTAATTTATCATTGGCAATCATTTCGACAATGGCGACAACATCATCTTTTTTTGCTGGACGAATAGTCATTACTTAAACTATTCTTGACTTGATAAATTTAAATTGTCCATTATGGTTGGATTCATGTTCGCACACATGAAACCATTTGCAGTAATTATTGGTCGCCCCCCACGGAAATTCCTTATCCACCTTCATCAACCAATCATCGTCACGTTTTTTAAATTCCGCTAGTGTAAAGTCACGAACCTTTGTCATCTCTTCTAAATAGTATTCGTATGGTTTGCCTTTTATTTCTTTTCTAGCTTTTGCGCCCAATCCTGAAGCAACTGACCATTTCTCGGAATCTTCTTTAGACCAATCGCCCCATTTTTTGTTTTCAAATGTGTGAATTTGATAAAAACGTTCCGTAGCTGCTAGGTGCATTAACATAGCCCCAATACTATTTGCTTCATCATCGACTAGATAATCAAGGTCTGAAATACTCATATTCTTAACCGGAGATAGAATAACCATGCGCATCCAATTCATCATAGAAACTAAAGTTCCTACCTGTGGTGTATAACCCTCTTTAGGGCCGACAATATTAATATCACTATCTTGGGTGAAACTTGGTAAAGGTTGTAAATGCGGCGCAGCCATCACCCCAGTGGTACCGAAAGCACCAAGAGTTAGTAATGATGATTTTTTAATGAAATTTCTTCTGTCTACTGTTGGTGATTGATTATTCATGTTTCTAGGTTGTTTGTTAGTACCTTCAAATTACGAATTTTCAACAACCCACTCCCTAGCATTAACAAAAGCTTGTAACCAAGGTGAAACTTTGTCGTCTTGCTTGTCTTTTGGGTAATGCGCCCAGTTCCAAGGAAAAATTGACCTTTCTATATGTGGCATGGTTACCAAATGTCTCCCCGTTTTGTCACAAAGCATAGCGGTGTTAAAATCGCTTCCGTTAGGATTCGCCGGATACCCTTCGTAACCGTATTTGGCAACAATATCATAGTTTTCTTCGGAGAGTGGCAGACTGAATTTACCTTCCCCATGTGAAATCCATACACCTAGCTTAGCCCCTTCAAGATTAGAAAGCATTACAGAATTATTCTTTTGAATTTCTACCGAAGTAAAATTACTCTCATGTTTTCCAGAATCATTGTAGGTCATCTTTCCGTGCGTTTTGTGCTCGGGATTGATGAGGTCCAATTCCATAAACAACTGGCAACCATTACAGATACCGATAGATAGGGTGTCAGGTCGTGCGAAGAAATCGTTGATGACTTTGTTCGCTTTTTCATTGTATTTGATAGCCCCTGCCCAGCCTTTTGCACTGCCTAGCACATCGGAGTTTGAGAATCCGCCCACAGCACCTAAAAACTGAATGTCTTCCAAAGTTTCCCGACCGGATATCAAATCAGTCATGTGAACATCTTTTACATCAAAACCAGCTAAAAACATGGCATTTGCCATTTCACGTTCGGAGTTACTTCCTTTTTCACGAAGAATGGCTGCTTTTGGTTTCTCAACTCCGCTTGAAGTGATGGGTTGTTTCCCGTTAAAGTTATCAGGGAAAGCATAGTTTAAAGACTGTACCTTGTAGTTGTTATAACGGTCTTTTGCCAAACCATTAGCCGTTTGTTTATTGTCCAATAAATACGAAGTCTTAAACCAAGTATCACGAAGGGAGTTAACATTTAAACCTATTTCTACCCCGTTATTTTTGAGACGTAGCTCTCCTTCTTCAATGACATGACCAAGTTTGTAGAAATCTAATCCAACTGATTCCATCAATTTTTCAGTGGCAGCATCTTTGGTCTGAATAACAAGGCCAATATTTTCAGCAAACAGCACTTTTATGACATCTTGCTCTCCCAATGGACTTAAATCGAGTTCAGCACCCAAATTATTGTCAGCAAAGCATAGTTCTAATAATGTTGTAATTAATCCACCAGAACCAATATCATGGCCAGCAAGAATGTGTCCGTCAACAATCAGTTTCTGTATGGTGTTAAAAGCTGTTTTGAAATAAGCCGCATCCATGATGCTTGGTGCTTCGCTACCAATACTGTTTAATATTTGACCAAAAGAAGAACCACCAAGTTTAAAGGTGTCTTTAGATAGATTGATGTAATAAATAGCTCCGCCATCTTTTTGTAAAACAGGTTCTACAATTTTAGTGATATCGTTGCAATTTGCAGCTGCCGAAATCACTACAGTACCAGGGGCAATAACCTCTTGGTCTTTGTATTTCTGCTTCATAGAAAGAGAATCTTTCCCAGTTGGTACATTAATGCCTAAGGCAATAGAAAAGTCCGAAATCGCTTGTACGGCCTCATATAAACGGGCATCTTCTCCTTCATTTTTACAGGGCCACATCCAATTCGCCGAAAGTGAAACAGACTGTATGCCATCTTTAATCGGTGCCCAAACTAGATTCGTTAAAGCTTCGGCAATACTATTTCTGCTTCCAGCAATCGGGTCTATTAGTCCTGAAACGGGTGAATGTCCAATACTTGTGGCAATTCCTTCTTTACCTTTAAAATCTAGCGCCATTACGCCAACATTGTTCAAAGGCAGCTGCAATGGGCCTGCACATTGTTGCTTAGCTACTTTACCGCCCACACAGCGGTCAACTTTGTTGGTGAGCCAATCTTTGCACGCAACAGCTTCTAATTGTAAAACTTGATTTAGATAGTCATGAAAATGCTCCAAAGAATAGCTAGCATCTTTATAATGTACTTCGACTTTGGAGTCTTCCATAATGGTCTTTGGTGAACTTCCGAACATATCGGAGAGTGCTAAATCCATTGGTTTTTCACGAGTTGTTTTAGACTCAAAGGTAAATCGATGTTCGCCGGTTACTTCGCCTACTTCGTACATAGGGGAGCGTTCTCGGTCGGCAATTCGTTTTAAGAGGTCTGTATCTTTTTCGCCAATGACCAAGCCCATACGTTCCTGACTTTCGTTGCCAATAATTTCTTTGGCAGATAGGGTAGGGTCACCAACGGGTAATTTATCTAAATCGATTTGGCCGCCAGTATCTTCTACCAGTTCCGAAAGACAATTCAAATGCCCGCCTGCACCATGGTCGTGAATGGAAACAATCGGATTATCATGGCTTTCTACCATGCCTCTTATGGCATTAGCTGCGCGTTTTTGCATTTCTGGATTAGAACGTTGTACAGCGTTTAATTCAATTGCGGATTCAAACTCTCCGGTATCTGCGCTAGAAACGGCTGCTCCACCCATACCAATTCGATAATTGTCACCACCAAGAATTACGATTTTATCACCTTTGTTGGGCGTATCCTTTAATGCTTGTTCCGCTTTGCCATAGCCAATACCGCCTGCTTGCATAATGACTTTGTCGTAACCTAGATTTTTATTGTCTTCATGGTGTTCAAACGTAAGCACAGAGCCTGCTATTAAGGGCTGCCCAAATTTGTTTCCAAAGTCCGAAGCTCCATTTGAAGCTTTAATCAAAATATCCATAGGGGTCTGGTAGAGCCATGGTCTTGCTGGAAAAGCATTTTCCCATTCCCTATTTTCTTCCAAACGCGAATATGCAGTCATATACACTGCAGTTCCCGCTAAAGGTAATGAGCCTTTTCCACCGGCAAGACGGTCACGAATTTCACCACCCGAACCAGTGGCAGCGCCATTAAAAGGTTCTACCGTAGTTGGGAAGTTATGTGTCTCTGCTTTTAACGATAATACGGAATCAAACTCCTGTTCTTCGTAAAAGTCAGGCTTGTCAGCAGTTTTTGGGGCAAATTGTACCACTTTTGGGCCTTTTATAAAAGCTACATTGTCCTTGTAGGCAGATACGATATCATTGGGATTTTCAGCTGATGTTTTTTTAATCAGTTTGAACAAGGAAGTTGGCATTTCTTCACCATCAATTACAAAAGTGCCATTGAAAATCTTATGCCGGCAATGCTCAGAGTTTACCTGACTAAAACCAAACACTTCTGAATCTGTAAGTTTACGACCAATATTTTTTGAAAGATTTTCCAAATAATCAACTTCGTCATCACTTAGTGCCAAACCTTCTTGTTGGTTATAAGCAGCAATATCATCAATAGGTAGAATTGCCTCAGGGATAACATCAATTGTATAAATATCTTGATGTAGCCCACTGTACTTTTGGAGTAGCATGGGATCAAAATCGGTAGAATTTTCCTCTACCGCTTTAAATTCTTCAATACGAATTATCCCTTCAATGCCCATATTTTGTGTGATTTCTGTGGCATTGGTACTCCAAGGGGTAACCATCGCGGCACGTGGGCCAACAAAAAAGGCGTCCAGAGACGCCGCGTTTATTTTTGGTTGGTTACCGAATAACCAAGATAATTTTTTTTCATTTTCAGAGGTGATTTCTTGAGCAGTTTGGACAGCGAAAACTTTAGTCGCAATATCCCCAAAGAAGTGAATCATAAGTGCCTATCTATTGTACAGATTAAGAAAACGCAAATTTACGATTTTTTACTCCTTTTAAAGTGAGAGTTTAAAACAGTTTTTAACTAAAGTTGTTGATAGTTTCTCAAGTCTATTTCTTCAATCTAATGCTTTGATAATTTGAATTGATTTGATGAACAATTCAAAATTTTGCGCTTTTTTATTACCAATTAAAAACCTGAGTTCTTCTAGGTTTGTTTTGTCAAAATTTGGAAAGTCTAATTTTCTACCACGAAAAGTTGGGTAGAGGTCGGCCAAGGTGAACTCTAAGCTTTGCCATTTGCCCGTAGTATTAAATTTAGTGATATAACTGTAATAATCGTCCCTATTAGCTTTAACTCTAAATTGATAGCTTTTTCCATCACCCTTGAGCTTAATAAGCAATTTGCTTGTGGGATTAATTTTTATAGTTTCCATGTTATAACGGACTGAAGAGAATCCGCCGTTATTTTCCAAAGAAACTTCTCCTGAAAATTTCCCATAACCATCATCGGTTACTTCGAAATTTCCTGAAGAACGCCCACCCATCACGACATCATCTACAACAAACCAATTTTTAACAGTAGGGTTTTCTTTAAAATCAACAATAGTTTGAGCGGACATAGTACTGGTTAAAATGAATAAGATTACTACTGATTTCATTAGTTTTTTGTGAAAATCATACAATGTTGCCAAGGTAGGTTATCCATATTTTTTTCTAATGTGAATCCTAGGCCTTTCAATTCTTTTACAGCTTGATTTTCAGTCATTTTGTGGAGTTTTTTGATAGGTACTTTGGCATCTTCACCGCGATATTCGATTAAAAATAACCTTCCATTATTTCGCATAGCCTTTTTTATGGATAGCATCATTTCATAAGGGAAACTCATTTCATGGTAGACATCTACAATAAGCACTTTATCCACTGAATCTGGTGCAAGATTCACACTTTTCTCGCTTCCTTTTACTAAGACTATATTTTTGAATTCTCCATTAACTCTTTTTTCTTTCATGGCAGCCAGCATCTCATCTTGAATATCAACTGCATAAATAGTTCCTTTGGAGGCTATCTTGGCCATTTTAAATACGTGGTACCCAGAACCAGCCCCAATATCGGCAATATTATCGGTAGCTAAAATGTTCATATTCTCAAGTAACTTCTCAGTATTTTCTTCCGCTTCACGTTCAGTACGCTCGAGCCAAGTCATACCTTGGTAGCCCATGACATGGGCAATTTCCCTGCCATGGTACCATTTTCCAATTCCGCTATAGTCACCTTTTTTGTAGGTGTAAATATCTTGTGCTAAACAATTTGCGCAGCTTAGTGCCAATAGAATACCAAGGGATTTTTTTATTCCGGTCATGTTAACGCTAATTTTCCTTGGTCAGGTTGTTTTCAAAGGTACTTAGCCTAGAGATCTTAAATACTTAAGAAAACTCTAAAATATCAATCTATTTTTTAGTTAGTAAAGCCATGTAAAAGCCGTCAAAACCATGTTCAGAGGCATAGATGTTTTGCTCTTTTTCAAAAGTGAAGTTTGAACCCTCTTCTGAAGCTAAAAATGACTGTACTTGTTCAGAGTTTTCTTCTGGCAATATGGAGCAAGTGGCATAGACCATCTTGCCGCCAGGCTTTACCATTTTAGAGTAGCTTCTAAGAATGTCACCTTGCACTCCTTTTATTTTATCTATAAACTCGGGTTGTAGTTTCCATTTAGAATCTGGGTTACGACGAATTACCCCTAAACCAGAACATGGGGCATCTAAAAGCAAACGGTCCGCAGAATTATATAATTTTTTAATCACTTTAGTAGACTCTATAGCCCTTGTATCTACATTATGAACTCCATTTCTTCGTGTACGAACTTTTAGTTTTTTAAGTTTACTCTCATAGATATCCATAGCAATAAGTTGCCCCTTATTTTCCATTAGCGAGGCTAAGTGCAAGGTTTTACCTCCAGCGCCGGCACAAGCATCTATAACACGTTGACCGGGCCCAACTTCTAAATATGGAGCGACGAGTTGTGATGAAGCATCTTGAACTTCAAATAATCCATTTTTAAAAGCTTGGGTTACAAAAACATTTTTGCGTACTACCAGTTTTAGCGCATCTTTGACTCCAGAAATAGTTTCGGTTTCTATTTCTTCGGCCTTTAAAGCTGCACGAAGTTTTTCTTTTGAAGTTTTTAAGGTATTGGTTCTGAGAATAACTTCGGCTTGGGCGTTTAAAGCGGCAATTTCTTTGGTCCATAAATCGTTACCCAGAGCTTTTGCGCCGCGTTCATCCATCCAATCCGGTATGGATTCCCTAAATTTTCGAATTTTGGATAACTCATCGAACCTACCTTTAATGCGTCGTTCGGGAGTTTCTTCTAATTGTTTCCAATCTGGCAGTTCAATACCTTTAAGCACGCACCAAACGGCAAAAAGGCGGAACAAGTTTTGACGGGAATAAGGTGCATTTACCTCAGCAATTTCAGTATACAGGCGCTTCCAACGAACAATGTCATAAGTAGTTTCTGCAATAAAACCACGGTCACGTGCACCCCAGCGCTTATCATAACGCAATACTTTTTCAATAACCTTGTCAGCATATTCATTTTCATTGAAAATCATGCCAAGGGCATCAATAACGGCAAATACCAAATTTCTGTGTAAACGCATGGTTTATAAATAAGGGTGCAAAGGTAGGGTTTGTTCCTTATTTTTGATACTATGAAAAAATACTTCTTTTTAATGATTTTTAGTGGCATTTTGATAGGCTGCCAATCTAAACCTAAATCAAATCAGTATACTGCTCTTGATATTGAAACAGTTTTTAAAGATTCTGTAAGTATACGGGCCATTGAATTTTTAGATGCCAATACCTTGGCTTTTGGCGGGAGCAACGGAATGTATGGCACGGTTGATATACCTACTGGAAAAGTGCGCACAAATACCATGAAATACCATACCAGTATTCCAGAATTTAGAGCAGTTGCGCATACATCAACGGATTTTTTCATGCTTTCTATTGGAAATCCGGCCTTGCTTTATAAAACTGGGGACAATGGCAAGATGGATTTGGTGTATATGGAAGAAGGTGAAGGCGTATTTTATGATGCCATGAAATTTTGGAACGATAAAGAGGGTATTGCCATTGGCGATACCATGAATGGCTGTTTGAGTATTATTATTACTAGAGATGGTGGTAATACCTGGACCAAAACCCCATGTGACCTGTTACCTGAATCTGAAGGTTTAGAAGGTGCATTTGCAGCTAGTAATACCAATATTGAAATTATTGGACCGCATACTTGGGTGGCCACTACTGGCGGTAGAATATTTTATTCGTTAGATAAAGGTGAAAGCTGGTCATCTAAAAAAACACCAATCATTCAAGATAAAGAAACCCAGGGCATCTATTCCATTGATTTTTATGATAAAAAAACTGGTTATGGTATTGGCGGTGATTTTACCGAACCTGAAGCGAACAAAGCCAATAAGATTCTGACTACCGATGGTGGTGCCGTATGGCTGTCCGTGGCCGACGGTAAAGCTTCCGGCTATAAAAGTTGTGTACAATACTTTCCGGGTTCTGGCGGACAAGATTTAGTTGCTGTTGGTTTTACCGGGATTGATTATTCCAATGATGGTGGAACTTCATGGAAACAACTTAGCGATGAAGGTTTTTATACGATTCGTTTCTTAAATGAATCTGTAGCCTACGCGGCAGGGAAGAATCGTATAGCCAAGCTTGTTTTTAAACAGTAGAAAAAAAATTAAGCGATTTTGGCTTTATTTCTTTTAGTGGTAAAGGACAATTCTTTTTTTACCCTTGTGTTCTTGAATTTGTAAACTCTTGCAACGGTATTTGTTTTCACAACGGTTGCCTTTTCTATTTTGATATCGATGACAATTTCGTAAGTCAATGTTTCAACCTTAACTTCTTTGCTAGGGCTTTGGGCCATAGCTGTCGCTCCGATGATGAAGAAGAAGATAAAAGTGAATACTGTTTTCATGACTTGGGTTATTTTTACATTGTAAAATTAACCCAGAGCCCTTGTTGAAGGCGATTTTGGTCGTTTAGCGATTTAAAAAACTCGTTGTAAAACAGTTGTTCAGATAAAGTGTATTTTATCTTCGACAAACGTTTTTAAATCAAAATACCACTTACCGAAACAAGCTGCATTTTGTCGTATATAAAAAAAGATGGAGCAACTTAAGTTGCTCCATTTTCTAATAATTTGTAATTCTAATCAAAAATTAAACATTGACTACAATGTAATTACGACCAGATTTTTTGTACCATATTCCCTTGTACTTATATAATTTTCTTCCATTTATAACAACAACTTTGTTACCTCTTGGTAGATTTCTCACTTTTACACCTAAAGGAGCCGCACAAACTACATAGTTTCTTCCTCTTGCTTTGTACCAGACCCCATCAGAAAAATAGAAGTTGGTTTTTTTATGGACAACCACTCGAGGTTTTTTGACTGTTTTTACAATTGTGCCATGTTTTGGATAGACCTTAACGACTGTTTTTTGTGCGCTTAGAGTAATCATTGCCCCGAACAAGGCCATTACAAGAAATAAGATTTTAAGACTTTTCATAATGTAGATTTTTATGGGTTTATGTATCTATGACCCTGATTTAAAGAGATGGTTTAATTAAAAAAGGGGCCAATTGGCCCCTTTTTTAAACGTTTTATCGAAACGTAAAAAATTATTGTCCGTTTCTTCTTCTGCGATATTGTTGGAGTAGTTTCTTTTTAAAGCCATCCTCTGCCTTGAACAATTTGATGATTTTCTTTGCAGACAGCACACCTTTCAAATTGGTAAGGTATTCGCTTTCCATTTCACGTTTTTTTACTTGTAAGTCTATAAATTTAGAAAGTAATTTTTCTGCTTCATCATCGGTAATAGCCGATAAATCAGCAAAATGCCCACCAAACTGCCGCCGCTCTTGAATACGGAACTCATCCATCTTTTCTTCGTGCGCATTATAAACCGGCCAAAAATTTTGTGCCTCTTTGCTACTTAAACTTAACTGTTCTGTTAAGTAAGCTACTTTTAAGGTTTTTATACGTTCTCTGCCTGGTCCCGGTCCTTGAGCCGAAATACTCAAAACCGTACACCATAAGGCAAGTAAGACAGCTATCTTATTCAAATTCATCATAATCTAAATTTAGGTCTTCAATTTCATCAGTGGTTTCATTCAAGTAATCTAGAATTAGTTCACCTTCCTCAGTATTATTAGCATCCGTAATATCCAATACGGATACGTTGTCAAGATTTATAACTTCAGCTAATTCATATGAGCTGAATTCTAAATCGGTTTTATCAAAATAAGCATCTATTTCATTAGAAGCCAAATCCTCAAAGTCAAACTTAGCCTGATTGCTATTTTGATTAAAGAAAACGACCATTAGCACAATTGCTGCTACCGAGGCCACTGCGTAATAGTACTTTCTATAAGAGTGTAATTGTACAACCTTAGGTTTCACCTTATCGGAAACAGTGCTATTGAACGTATCAAAATAAGTCTCAGGCAAGGAAAAGCCATCGTTTTTGGGAATATTGGATTCTTCCTTAGCGATTTTATCCATCAACCGTTCATTAAAGCTATTAAAATAGCCTTTAGGTGTTTTGTGTGGATTTTTGTGGTTCTTTTTCATTTCAATTATTAGACATTAATAGGTCTAAAAGGTTTAATCTGCTCTAAGATACGTTTCAATTTTTTTTACTGCTAAATGATATGATGCTTTCAGTCCTCCAACTGATGTTTCCAAGATTTCGGAAATCTCTTCATATTTCATTTCTTGATAGTATTTCATATTAAATACCAGTTTTTGTTTTTCAGGAAGCTTTGCCAGCGCTTTCTGAAGTTTCAACTGAATTTCTTCACCTTCAAAATAAACATCGGCCTGTAAATTTTCAATAAGGTGCTCTTGCAGTTCTTCGTTGCTTACCCCTAATTTCCGAGATTTTTGTTTTAAAAAACTTAAAGACTCATTGGTTGCAATCCGATACATCCAAGAATACAGCTTGCTTTCTCCTTTAAAACCTTCAATGCTTCTGTACACCTTTATAAAGGTGTTTTGTAGTACATCGTCGGCGTCATCATGGTTCAAGACTATTCTACGAATATGCCAATACAAACGTTCTTTGTATGCATCGACTAGCACCTCAAAGGCTTTTGCCTGAGTGTTTTTGTTTTTCAGTTCGTTTACTAAGGTCTGTTCAGCAATCAAAAAGCAGGATCGTTTCGTACTATGACTACTAAATTACTAAAAGGTTTAGTTTGATGCTTAAACACTTGTCTTTATTGGACCGGTAGATTAACCCATATTCTGCATCTGAACAAGTTTCTTGTAGCCTTTGCCAGACTTCATTAACTCATCATGCGTGCCTTGCTCCATAATCTCCCCTTTGTTCAAAACAACAATACAATCGGCACTTTGTATCGTTGAAAGACGATGTGCTATTACAATTGAAGTTCGATTGCGCATCATTTTTTCTAAAGCGTCTTGCACTAGACGTTCACTTTCGGTATCGAGAGCAGAAGTTGCCTCATCCAGAATCATAATAGGCGGGTTCTTTAAAACAGCCCTAGCTATGGATAGGCGTTGTTTTTGACCACCACTTAATTTATTGCCACTATCGCCAATATTGGTATTGTATCCTTCCGGCAATTCCATAATAAAATCATGGGCATTGGCAATCTTAGCGGCCTCTATGATTTCTTCATCAGTAGCATTTTCCTTACCTAGGCCAATATTCTTTTTAACGGAATCATTAAATAGGATGGAATCTTGCGTAACCAAACCCATAAGACCTCGCAGGGATTTCTTTTTGATGTTTTTGATATTTATGCCATCAATTAAAATTTCACCTTTATTTACATCGTAAAAACGTGTCACCAAATTGGCTATTGTACTTTTTCCGCTTCCAGATTGGCCCACTAGCGCAACGGTTTGCCCTTTTTTTACGTTTAGGGTGAAGTCTTTAAGTACATAATCTTCCTCGTATTTAAAAGAAATCTTGTTTAGATATATGCTTTCTTCAAACGTTTCTTTTGTTAAAGAATCTGATACATCTTTAATTGGATTTTCTGTTTCGAGAATATCTAAAACACGTTCTGCTGCCGCGTTTCCTTTTTTAACCCCATATGAAGCTTTACTAATTGCCTTTGCCGGAGTTAAAATGTTATAGGCAAGACCCATATAGGCTATAAAGGAAGAAGCATCCAAGGTTTTGTCCACTAAAACCATTTTACCACCAAACCATAGTAAAACCCCTATAACCAGTATACCCAAAAATTCACCGGTAGGTGATGCCAAGTTCTGCCTGTTCAACAAACTATTGGAAAACCTAAAGAAACGCTCAGTAGAATTTTTAAATGTTCTATAAAATCGAGATTCAGAATTGAATGCTTTAATAACTCTAAGACCGCCCAAAGTTTCTTCTACAATAGATAAGAATTCCCCCTGTTCTTTTTGAACCCTATCGGATTTCTTTTTTAAAGACTTTCCAATTCTTGAAATAATCATACCAGCAATCGGGATAAAAACAAAAACAAAAATGGTAAGCTTTGCGCTTATACCGAACATGATAAGAATAGTAAAAAGTATGGTAAGAGGTTCTCTTACTATTAACTCCAATACGGATAGGAAAGAATGTTGAATCTCAAGTACATCAGAGGTGATTCGTGCAATGACATCACCTTTACGTTTTTCAGAAAAGAAAGAGATGGGCAAATCCACAATCTTTTTGTACATATTATTGCGAATGTCTTTTAGTACTCCATTTCTAAGAAAAGTGATGAAAAACATCGCTAAATAGTTGAATACATTTTTAAAAAGAAACAAGACCAAGACCAATCCAACAACAAGAACGAGTCCTTTCATATCGTCATCACCTGAATACGCAGTTACACGATAATTAATATATTCTTGCAGGTAGTCCTTTAACCCTGAAAAGCCCTTATAAACAGGCTCTGCATAAACCTTTTGCTCAGGTTTAAAAAGCACATCTAACATTGGAATAAGCGCCGCAAATGATAGTGCACTAAACAAGGCGTAGAGAATATTAAAGAAAATATTTAGAAATCCGTATTTGCGATAGGGTATCGCAAACCGTAAAATCTTTTTAAAGTAGTTCATTCACTATAAATTCAGTTCAGAAACGATTCCCTCTAACTTGGAATCTAACTGCGAATTTACGGATTTAAAATCCTCGGCTTTGGTTAATGTTGTGTTAGTGCTTATGTAAAATTTAACCTTGGGTTCTGTTCCGCTTGGTCGCGCAGCAATACGCGTACCATCTTCTGTTTCATAAATCAAAACGTTGGATTTTGGTAGATCAATTGCCTTTTCTTCTCCAGTTTGTACATTTTTCGAAATCGACGTATTGTAATCTTCTATCCACAACACTTTTGAGCCTTGGACACTATCTACAGGGTTTTCTTTAAAATCCTTAAGCATTTGCTTGATTTCTTCGGCACCGCTCATTCCTTTTTTAGTAATAGATATCAATTTCTCTTTGTAAAAACCAAATTCTACATAAGCATCAATCAAATCTTTGTAAAAACTACTTCCATTTGCTTTTGCTTGGGCTCCAATCTCACAGGCGAGTAGGGTAGAGGTTACGGCGTCTTTATCACGTACAAAATCCCCAACCATATATCCAAAACTTTCTTCGCCACCACCGACAAAAGTCGATTTAGGAAAGTCTTTTATCATTTTACCGATCCATTTAAATCCTGTTAAGGCCGTTTTAAATTCAACACCATAAGCTTTTGCCATTTGCTCCATCATTGGCGTAGAAACGATAGTTGTGGCAATAAATTCATTGCCTTTAAAACCTTTTGCTTTGTATTGGTCCAATAAAAACTTGGTCATTAGCACCATGGTCTGGTTGCCATTGAGAAGCTCCATTTCACCATCTAGGTTGCGTACAGCAATACCTAAGCGGTCACTGTCAGGGTCAGTACCTACTACCATATCGGCGCCAATTTCTTCTGCTCTTGCAATCGCCATGGCCAAAGCTTCTGGCTCTTCAGGGTTTGGAGATTTGACCGTAGGGAAGTCTCCATTCGGTTCTGCTTGTTCTTCAATAACGGTTACATTGTTATACCCCGCTAGTTTTAAAACCTCTGGTATAGCTGTAATAGAAGTCCCGTGGATAGAAGTGAAAACAATTTTGAAATCATCTTTACCTGCTGCATTAAAATTTCCGTTTTTCACAGATTCATTAAAAAAAGCTTCATCAACTTCTTTGTCTATGGCTTCAATTAGGTTATGATTGGCATCAAACTTTATATCTTCAAAAGAGAGCGAATCAATCTCAGCAATAATCTCACCGTCTTCGGGGGGTACAATTTGTCCGCCATCCGTCCAATAGACCTTGTATCCATTATATTCTGGCGGATTATGCGAAGCGGTCAGTACAATACCCGCGTGGCAATTTAAATGACGTACGGCAAAAGACAGTTCAGGGGTAGTGCGCAAAGCGGAAAAACGAAAAACCTTGATGCCGTTAGCAGAAAGCACTTCGGCCACAACTTGCGATAAGGTATCACTATTATGACGGCAATCATATGCGATAACTACTTTAATCTCTTGACCTTTGTATGTTTTTTTTAGGTAATTGCTGAGTCCTTGGGTACTCTTGCCCAAGGTATATTTGTTGATTCTATTGGTGCCAACACCCATAACACCTCGCATACCACCAGTACCAAATTCTAGGTTTTTATAGAAACGTTCCTCAAGTTCTTGGGTATTGTTTTGTAGTAAATCTTGAATCTCTTTTTTGGTCTCTATATCGAAGAAATCAGTTAGCCAAGATTTGGCGGTGCTTAGAACATCCATTTGTATAGTTTTTTGGTGTTTTTAAAAGTACAAAGATTGTTGTTTTTCTTCTTTTTAAAGGTTGATTTTTTTAGAAATCGCATAAGTATTCTCATTTTTCTTTGAGCGTACCATGATTTCTCCTAAAAAACCAGCTAAAAAGAACTGCGTGCCAATAATCATTGAAGTTAGGGCGATATAAAATTGAGGTCTATCCGTTATTAATCTTCCTGTTTTATGGATAAAAAGCTTGTCTATGCCCAAATAAATAGAAAATGCAAAGCCTACAAAGAACATAAGAACGCCCAAGGCACCGAAAAGATGCATGGGTTGACGGCCAAATTTTGAAACGAACCAAATGGTCATCAAGTCTAAAAACCCATTTATAAAGCGTTCTGCACCGAACTTGGTAGTTCCATATTTTCGGGCTTGGTGCTGTACCACTTTTTCTCCAATTCTTTGAAAACCAGCGTTTTTGGCCAATACAGGAATATAGCGATGCATATCGCCAGAAACCTCAATGTTCTTGACCACCTTGCTATGATAGGCCTTTAAGCCACAATTGAAATCGTGCAATTTAAGCCCAGATGTTTTTCTGGCCGCCCAATTAAACAGCTTAGAGGGCATGTTTTTTGAAAGTACTGAATCGTAGCGTTTCTTTTTCCAACCAGAAATTAAGTCAAACCCCTCATTTTTTATGAGGTTGTATAGTTCAGGAATTTCCTCTGGATTATCTTGAAGGTCGGCATCCATGGTAATGACCACCTCACCTTGTGCCTGGGCAAAGCCCGCATGTAAGGCCTGTGATTTGCCGTAATTTTTAAGAAAACGTATGCCTTTTACCGAAGTATGTTCTGCAGAAAGTTTTTCGATGGTCTCCCAAGAACCATCAGTACTCCCATCATCAATAAAGATGATTTCATATAAAAAATGATTGGATTGCATGGTTTGCGCAATCCAATCATGTAATTCTATGAGTGATTCTTTTTCGTTAAGTAAAGGAATTACAATGGATAATTGCATTGTTGTTTTCTGGAATTCCTTTCAAAAATAGTACTTTTTGTTTAGTAAGCGGGTGCTTCTTTCTTGGCAATTAAACCAGTGATTAAGCCCACGACCAAACCGAAAAGAGCACTAAAAATTACACCGACAGCTAAAAAAACAGGAAAGAACTTATTTTGAATCTCCACACCTTGATCCCATTGTTCTTGTGTCATTTTAGGATTCTTTTCAAAAGCATCAACCTTTGCTATCTCGGTAGCTTTGGCCATATAATCCGGTTCTATAACATTTGATAGCACCAAAAAATAGATGGTTCCGATGACAGCCGCAATTAGGCCGACTCCAGCGCCAAGCTTCACTGCTTGCCCTATTTTTAGGAATCCTCCGTTGGCTTTTTTAAATTGAATAATTGCGATGATTACAAATAGAGCTAAAACTGCAAATTGCACCCCTTGTATAGCAAAACTGCGTTCATAATGCATATCCATTGAGAAAAGCATAACACCAAAGACAACGTTGACAAGACCGCCGATAAGGCCAAATTGTAGTGCGAACTTTCTAGTTTTAAGATTGTTTTCTTCCATTGTATAAACTTTTAGTTGGTTATTTACATGCTGTTAGTGACAACTAACTTGATTTTGTTACATCTAAAAGTACATTTTTTTCTTTTTTAGTAACTAGAAGTTGTACTATTCATAGAAATCATTAAATTTGCACCCTCAAAATATACGCCTGTCGGAATGGGTGTATGAAAACAAAAAATACAATGAAACAAGGTATACACCCAGAAAGCTATAGATTGGTTGCTTTTAAAGACATGTCGAACGACGATGTTTTTATTACCAAATCCACTGCGGAAGCAAAAGAAAACATTACCGTAGATGGTGTTGAGTACCCATTAATCAAGTTGGAGATTTCTAGAACTTCGCACCCTTTCTATACTGGAAAAACAAAACTTATCGATACAGCTGGTAGAATTGACAAGTTCAAGAACAAATACAAGAAATTCGATAAAAAAGAAAAGTAAGCCGAATAGTAGCCGCTTTCTAAAAAAATATAATTCAAACGTCCTTGATTTCTTTCAAGGGCGTTTTTTATTTTTACACCTTATGCCGTAATTATATATTAAGGGCGTATCACTTTAGCTAAAATGTGCACTATGAATTTTATCCTTTCCGACGGTCTCAATAGAAATGCTTTATTACCATTTACCTATACAAGGCCAGTGGCGGAAATTCGTATCGGTATATTGACCATTAGAGAAAAATGGGATAAATGGCTCAGCACTAGCTGTAGTTATCATACAGAAACTTATTTAGCACAAAAGTTTCCGATGCATTGTAAAAGTGAGAATACGGTCATCAGTGCTTCCTATTTACCCAATGCTAAACTGGTAGAACTAATAAAAAATTTAAAGAATAAGGAGGCTATTACATCTGATGGTGTTATTATCGCCTATGTCACCGATGACCCGAAAAAAGAGTTCAATCCTTCTGAATATAACACTAAAGTTTTCGAAGATGAACTGATTACGGTTAAAAACACATGGGATATTTTTTCTAAAAATCATGAGGCCATTACCGCTGATTTCGAATTACTGACCAAGGGAAGGAAAAGTCAGCCTATTGCCAAAAGTAATACCGTTATCAATGCAGCGCAGATTTTTTTAGAAGAAGGGGCAAAAGTGAGTTGCAGTATTTTAAACGCCGAAACAGGTCCTATTTATGTTGGTAAGAACGCTGAAATTATGGAAGGTAGCATTGTACGGGGCGCTTTGGCACTTTGTGATAATGCGGTTTTAAAAATGGGCTCAAAGATTTATGGGGCTTCTACTTTTGGCCCATATTGCAAGGTAGGGGGTGAGGTTAGTAATGCAGTACTGTTCGCCTATTCAAACAAAGGACATGAAGGCTTTCTAGGCAATTCGGTGTTAGGGGAGTGGTGTAATTTGGGTGCCGACACCAATACCTCTAACCTTAAAAATAATTACGCACCCGTGCGGCTATGGAGTTATGAAACCGAAGGTTTTGCCAAAACCGGACTCCAATTTTGTGGGCTAATGATGGGCGATCATAGCAAATGCGGTATTAATACGATGTTTAATACAGGTACCGTTATCGGGGTGAGTGCCAATATTTTTGGTAGCGGTTTTCCACGTAATTTTATACCGAGTTATAGCTGGGGCGGGGTCTCTGGCTTTACCGAATATCGAACCAATAAAGCTTTTGAAACTGCCACCGCTATGATGGGGCGCAGAAAAGTGAATTTTGATGCTACCGAAAAAGATATTCTAGAGCATGTTTTTGAGGATACGGCTAAGTGGCGGAATTATTAAGTTTTAAAAGGATTTAAAAATAAATTATTTCTCTTTCCAATTCTTTGCTTAATTCTTAGTTGGGCATGAATAATACATAATTCATTCAAGAGCATTTTAATCTATTTATGATAGCTTTTGAATCAAGAGTTACGGTTATTATTCTTATTTACGTCTACTTTTACCCTAGTGATTTTTTAAATAAATAATAATTTTCTTCACCAAATATTATGTGTCGGATTTGTAGTGGTCAAAGCAATATCAAATTGTTTTTTGCTGTTTTGGTATTTATACTGCCTATTTTACTGAACGGACAGCAACAGCGCTTGATTATCTTGGCAGATATGGGTAATGAACCAGATGAAATGCAGCAGATGCTACATATGGCTGTTTGTTCAAATGAGTTCGATTTAGAGGGGCTTATTGCAGTAACAGGAAAGTTTTTAAGACCAGAATCTAAATTAGAATATCGACGCATCACCCATCCTGAACTCTTTAATGATATTATCGACGCTTATGAAAAGGTGTTGTCCAATTTGAAAAAACATGCGGAGGGATGGCCTTCACCGGATTATCTCCGTTCTATCGTAGGTGCAGGACAGTCAGAATATGGAATTGATGGTGTTGGAGAACACAAGCAAAGTGAAGGGTCTAGGTTATTGGTGAAAGCATTTGAAAAGAACGATAATAGGCCCTTATGGATTGTGGTCAATGCAGGTTCAAATACCTTGGCTCAAGCACTTCAAGATTACAAAAAATCCCACACAAAAAATGAGTTGGATGCTTTGCTAGAGAAAATTTGGGTATTTGAAAATGGAGCGCAAGACAATGCGGGTGCATGGATTTGTAATCGTTTTCCCAATATTAATTGGATACGGAGTAATTATCAGACCTATGCTTATGGAGGCCCTGGGACAAAAAAGGGAGATACGACTTCTGAATTAGGTCCAAATTTTTTGGATGGATATGAAAACTCTTCATATGGCCAGTTAGCGTGGCTTAAAGAAAATGTTATGAAAAATCATGGCCCTTTGGGAGCATTATATCCAGAACGTCGTTTTACAGGGACAGACATATTGGGTTTTATGGAGGGTGGAGGTACTATACCTTGGATGGGTTTGGTGAATAAAGGTTTATCAGAAATAGGTCATCCATCATGGGGTGGATGGGGAGGACGCTTCACTGAAGTAAAAGTTGCAGATTTTTGGTCGCGCCACCTTGGTATTTATGAAGATGAATTGAAAAGCGCACCTTTTTACATGCATAGAGAAGTAAGCGATGTTTGGAAAAATGATAAAGATGGAAAAACATATTTTGGTGATTATGTTCCGGTTTGGCGATGGCGCGAAGCTATGTTCAATGATTTCAAGTGTCGTATGGATTGGTGTGTAAAATCTTTTGAAGAAGCCAATCATCACCCAAAAGCTGTTTTTAATGGCGATGAAGGAGACGGTATTCTATACTTAAAAGCTTTGCCTGGAGAAAAAATAATATTGGACGCTTCGTTTTCAAATGATGTGGATGGAGATGATTTAGAGTTTTATTGGTGGATTTATAAAGAAGCCGGCAATTATGCAGGTGAGGTGTTCATTGACGATCCAAAAAGTTCTAAAACCTTTCTTTCAGTTCCTTCCGGTGCCGCCTCCAAACAGTTACACTTAATTTTAGAAGTTAAAGATAAGAGTGATATAGCGCCGTTGTTTGACTATAGGCGCATTGTAATTAATGTGTCTAATACTTATGACCATTCATTGGTGCCTCAACAAAAAAAGGTGCACTAGGTCTTAATACAGAGTAACCAAATCTTCGTACAAAGCATTTCTAACGATCAATGTTCTCCGGTCAAAGAATTAACATTTAACTATTTACTATCTTTGCCATCCTTAAAAATAATAGGGCATAGATGAGCAAAAAAGTCGCTTTTTACACTTTAGGTTGTAAGCTTAATTTCTCTGAAACTTCTACGATTGCCAGAAGTTTTGAAGCTGAGGGTTTTGACCGTGTTGACTTTTCTGAATCTGCCGACATTTATGTAATCAATACTTGTTCGGTTACCGAAAATGCGGATAAACGTTTTAAAACCATCGTAAAGCAAGCGCAAAAAGCAAATCCTGATGCCTTTGTGGCCGCGGTAGGTTGTTATGCACAGTTAAAACCGGAACAATTGGCGACAGTAGACGGGGTAGATTTGGTCTTGGGTGCCACAGAAAAGTTTAAGATAACCGACTACCTAAACGACCTTTCTAAAAATGAGAGGGGCGAAGTACATTCTTGTGAGATTGAAGAAGCCGATTTTTATGTAGGTAGTTATGCAATTGGGGATAGAACACGTGCATTTTTAAAAGTGCAAGATGGTTGCGATTATAAATGCACCTATTGTACAATTCCGCTAGCGCGTGGCATATCACGTAGTGATGCTTTGGATAATGTGCTGAAAAACGCTTATGAAATAGCTTCAAAAGGCATAAAGGAAATTGTACTTACCGGGGTCAATATTGGAGACTACGGCAAAGGTGAATTCGGCAATAAAAAACACGAACACACTTTTCTAGATTTGGTAAAAGCGCTTGATGAAGTAGCTGGTATAGCGAGGTTGCGAATATCTTCTATCGAACCCAACCTCTTGAAAAATGAGACGATAGATTTTGTAGCCCAAAGCAATGCCTTTGTACCACACTTTCATATACCCTTACAAAGTGGAAGCGATGCTATCTTAAAGCTCATGCGCAGACGTTACCTTTCGAATCTATATGTAGACAGGGTAAAACGAATTAAGACCGTAATGCCACATGCGTGTATTGGGGTTGATGTTATCGTGGGCTTTCCCGGTGAAACCGATGAGCATTTTCTTGAAACCTACAATTTTTTGAACGAATTGGACATTTCGTACCTGCACGTTTTTACGTATTCGGAAAGAGATAATACCGTCGCTGCGACGATGGAGGATGTAGTTCCTAAAAATATCAGAAGTAAGCGAAGTAAAATGCTAAGAGGTTTATCCGCAAAAAAACGCCGGGCTTTTTATGAAAGTCAACTAAATACTACACGTACCGTACTTTTTGAAGGTGAGAATAAAGCCGGTTACATTCACGGGTTTACGGAGAACTATGTTAAGGTAAAGGCACCTTGGAATCCTGAATTGGTAAATACCTTACATAAAGTTGAACTTACCGATATCGATGAAGATGGATTGGTACGGTTTGAATTTATAGAAAGTACTGTAGAAATTTCTGGATATAGCTAAATTTCAGTTCGAGTGATTTTTGAGGAGCAAAAATAGTATCGAGAACAGGTTAGGATAAGGCATAAAAAAACCTCTCATTCGAGAGGTTTTAAATTTTTGTTAGATTCTGATTCCTACAGGAAGCATTTCTTTGTACTGCCTATTCTTTCTTAAGAAACCGGCGATGTGCGGACTTGTAGGTACCACACGTAAATTTTGCTCTTGAATGTGGTTAAGTACACTCTTGATAAAATTTTCTTTAAAGCCTTCTTGTGTAATTTCTTCCGGAACCACTAGTTTGGTCAAAAATACTTTTCGCTCTTGCGAAGAGTATTCAATTTTTGCTAAATGCCCATCAATTTTCACCTCAAATTGGCGTAAGAAACTGTTGTCCTTAATTTCCATATCAGTCATACAATTTTAGTTTTATTTTGGTGCTAGATAAAAAAATTACGAAATGCTTTAAATCGTAATTTTGCAATGATAAACAATGGTTAGGTTTGTATAAACAATTGGGGCAAAATACAAACGGATGACAAAAGTACTTAAAATTTGACTAAATTCCTAGCAAAATCGACCATCTGTACAATATGAGGGATAGTGTGATACCCATTTACCTAATGCCTGGGATGGCTGCAAATTCATCTATTTTTGATGGTATCGATTTACCGAAAGAACAATTTTCTATTACCAAGTTAGATTGGCACATACCTGAAAAGGGCATGAGTCTTTCGGCTTATGCCCAACAAATGTGCGCACAGATACTTCATGACGACCCTGTTCTTATCGGGGTTTCTTTTGGAGGCATACTGGTACAAGAAATGGCCAAACTTAAACCTGCCAGAAAAGTAATTGCAATATCCTGCGTAAAATCACATACTGAGCTGCCAAAACGTATGCTATTCGCAAAATACACCAAGGTGCATAAATTACTGCCAACAGGTTTAGTGAATAATGTGGAATTATTGGCTAAATATGCCTTTGGCGAAACCGTAACCAAGCGGCTACACCTTTACGAACAATATCTTTCTATTCGAGATAAGTATTACATTGACTGGTCTATCGACCAAATCGTTAATTGGAGGCAAGCTTCACCTCCCGAAAACCTTATTCATATTCATGGAGAGAAGGATGCTGTTTTTCCTATTTCGAATATAAAACATTGCATAAAAGTTAAAAATGGCACCCATACCATGATTATTCATCGGGCAAAATGGTTTAATGAACACTTACCTACACTAATTTTGGAATAAAACAGTTCTATTTTTGTATTATAGTAGTATTGAATTAATTTTTACTCATGAAACATCTTAAAAATATATTGGCCGGTATCGGGTTTTTGTTTGTTGTTGGAAGCCTAATTTATGCCGTTCAAGAAAAGCCTACCCAAAACGAAATGGTCTTAAAAGAACATCAAGAAAAGGCCAATAAAAATGTAAGTAGCGGTTATCAAATCACCGCCATTGAAATTCCCGAAGATTTAAATTTTGCCGGTGAAGCGGTACCTTTAAATGACCCTGAAATATTGGAGCGTGTTGATCGCGAGTTTTTGGTCAATACGTACTGGCAGTCTAATGCGCTATTATTAATGAAGCGCGCCAATAAATACTTTCCGATCATTGAGCCTATATTGGCCAAAAACGGAATCCCTGATGATTTTAAATATCTGGCGGTTGCCGAGAGCGGACTAACAAATGTAGTTTCACCAGCCGGGGCAACCGGGTTTTGGCAGATTATGAAAGCTACCGGAAAAGAATATGGACTTGAGGTAAACACCAATGTCGATGAGCGTTATCATATTGAAAAATCCACTCAAGTTGCTTGTGATTACCTGAACAAATGGAAAAATCGTTTTGGTAGTTGGACACTTACTGCCGCTGCTTATAATGCTGGGCCAGGTGGAATTCAGAAATATATGAACATTCAAAAAGTTGATGATTATTATGATCTGCTGTTAGGTCAAGAAACGGGGCGTTATGTGTTTCGAATTATGGCGATAAAAGAAATTATTTCCAATCCTGATAAATATGGGTTTGATGTCGAAAAAGATGATTTATATGATGCCGTACCAACTTTTACGGTAGAAGTAACTAAGCCCGTAGCTGATTGGGCCGATTTCGCTTCATTGTACGAAATCAACTATAAAATTTTAAAGCGACACAACCCTTGGTTGCGCGAAGCACACTTGAACAATGCTTCTGGTAAGAAGTATGTTATCGAAATACCTAATAAAGGCTATTACAGAGAGAGCAAGTAATGTGGGCTTACCTAAAAGATAACCTCTGGAGCATTCTTTTAGGAATTAACTATGTCTTGGTCATTATTTTCTCCATTCTTATTCTTTTAAAGAACAAGAATCCGGTAAAGACCCTTTCTTATATTTTTGCGTTGGCCATATTTCCATTTTTGGGCTTATTGGTCTATTATCTCTTTGGTCAAGATTATCGGAAATCAAAGATTTTTGAAAAGAAGTACATTCTTGACAACAACAGCATAAGACAATGGCGTAAAAAATTTCATTTAGATGCTGAAGAAAGAGAAGATTTTGAAGAAGAATATGGCGAGGGAATAGCCAAGATTTATGAGCTTCTAAGAAACAATGAAAGGGCAGTTCTCTCTTTTGATAACGATTTAGAGCTTTTGACCAATGGGGAAGAAAAGTTTGAAAAACTAAGGGCCGATTTGACCAATGCCAAGAACCATATTCATTTAGAATATTTTGTTTTGGTGGATGACGAATTAGGAGCGGAAATCATCAATTTACTTTGTAAAAAAGCTGAGGAAGGGGTCAAGGTACGGCTGATATATGACGATGTCGGAAGTTCTATTTCTTCAAAAACAAAAAAGCGAATGACACGATGTGGTGTTGACCATCATCCTTTCATGCCTGTAATATTTTCAAATTCTACCAGTAAGCTCAATTATCGAAACCATAGAAAAATTGTCGTAATAGATGGAGAAATTGGTTATTTGGGAGGAATTAACATTGAAAAAAAATATGATAATTCTTACGATAACGAGCGGTTTTGGAGAGATACCCATGTGCGATTGGTTGGTGGCGCCGTAGGTTCGTTACAGTCCTTATTTCTATTAAGTTGGGGTTTTGTGTCCAATGATAATTTAGAAATACAGCAGCAGCTATTTCCAAAGGTGAAATCGAGCACGAATATACCGGTGGCCGTTCAGATAGCCGCTAGCGGACCTGATAGCGATTGGGCCAATATCATGGAGGCTATCTTTTGTGCAGTGAATATGGCCAATGAGCGCATTTATATTACCTCACCTTATTTTATACCTAACGATTCCATTTTAACCGCCTTGACTACGGCAGCACGAAGTGGTGTTGATGTTCGTATGATAATTCCGTACGAATCTGATTCATGGCCAGCACAATACGCAACAGATTCTTATATAGCTCAATGTTTAAACTCTGGTATGCGTATTTTTAGGTACAAGAAAGGATTCGTGCATGCTAAAACCATGCTGATAGATGATGTGTTCTCCACCATTGGAACGGCGAATTTAGATTACAGAAGTCTATCTATAAATTTCGAGGTGAATGCTTTAATCTACAATGCACCGGTAAATGAGAAACTGGCAGCAGTTTTTCATAATGATTTAAAAGACTGCGAAGAGGTTGATGCAGAACGTTGGGAAGAACGCGGCCTATCTAGAAAGCTACAAGAATCTTTTAGTAGATTATTGGCACCTTTGCTTTAGATTTTCTTCATCTGCTGCTGCATAATCTTAATCTGTTCTGTTAGCATATTGTTTTTATCCAATTTCTTTGCTTCCTGCAACAATTGGGTTGCTTCCCTTTTTCTACGTTTTTGCATCGAGATTCCGGCCAAGCTTAATTTCGCCATAGCCACATCATAGTCCATAGTAAGCCCAAGTTTGAGTGCTTTTTTAAAGTACTTTTCGGCAGTGGTCAGGTTTTTCTGTGAGAATATAATTCCGTGTAAGTAATTATAATACCCTTGTTGTTTGGTGGTAAGTGCTGCTTCCGGATTCTTGATTTTTGTAAGCCATTTTTCAGTGCCCTCCATATCCTGTTTGCGCATTCTAAGGAAGGCCAACAAAATAATTTCATTTCTAAAGTAGAGGAAAATAAAAATCAAAGAAAGTAAAATGAAAAAGATACCGTTCCCGATATACCCCTCAATGAACTGATAAACGGCATAGCCTATAATTAGAACAGCTATAATTAGTTTTAGGTTTTTATTGAACATAGATTAGTTTTCTTGTAATTCGTAAGTAATTGTAGATTCAATGGTTGTAGGTATTTCAACATCGCCCATTTGAGACATTTTTGTAGTTCCCTCAGCGAGGCTTGAAATCATGACTTTTTGAATGAAACCGGTGGCCGAATTTGCCTGAATAGCAGTTTCTTGTGAACCACTAAGAGACATTATTGCGCCCGATTCTTCGGTGTTTAGTACAATAGCTGACGTACCGGTAATAGAAGTGATGTCGTTCTCTATTTTTTCTAATTTAAAGGTATTATTAGCGGATAGCTTTCCGGTATACGTATTTTCCCAAGTATCTCCGACGGCTACCTCGTTATCTGGATAGAAGAAGGTCATTTGCTCAAAACTCTTTGCCAACCCGTTAGAGCTAAATTCTTTGTCGAGTGATTTGCGCATGACATTGGTTGTGAATTCATCTTCTATACCTGCAGCAGAAATCATTTTAGTAATAAGTTCGTCACCACCTTCTACTGAAACGACCGAACCATTTTTGTTCATTCGCATGGCGAGCTCATGACCGATTAGAGAATGAAACATTTCTGACATAATATCACCTTCTACCAAAACGGAAGCCTTTACATCCATTAAAACACCTTGTATACTAGAATTTGATTTTAAGGCAAAATCTTTAAACATCAATATAAGGTCATAACCCTGATCATCGACTCCAACCACCTCAAAATCGTAAAGACCGGTTAAATCATTGGTCATTTCATGTGTAGTACCTTCAAGCTTTTGCGTGATCAACTGCTTTGCTTTCTGTTCTACTTTAAAAACCGAACCCTTTTCAAGATTATAGTTTAAAGTGCTTTGCGCCCCAACGGCGAACACAACTAAAAAAGATATTAGAAACGGTATTGCCTTATAATGTTTCATACTATTATTTTATTCTTTTACGGAATAGCAAAACTAACACAAACATTTTTTAGAAACCATTTGTCAAAGCAAAAACTCTTTGTATATTTGCGCCCGGAAATTGAGTATCCTTTAAGGATATTTTTATATAAACTTCGAAATGAAAAGAACATATCAGCCTTCAAAAAGAAAAAGAAGAAACAAACATGGTTTTAGAGAGCGCATGGCTACTGCCAATGGTAGAAAAGTTCTTGCTAGTAGAAGAGCAAAAGGAAGAAAAAAACTGACTGTCTCGTCTGAGCCACGACACAAGAAATAATGACTGTCAATAACTTTTAATTAAAGGTGCTACTTTTTCAAGTTTAGCACCTTTTTTTTGACCTATTTTTAAATTTTTAAACGAGTAACCCTTTCTAAAATGCCAAAAAGAGAAGACATTAAATCGATTTTGATTATAGGTTCTGGGCCTATTGTTATCGGACAAGCCTGTGAGTTTGATTATTCTGGATCACAAGCATTACGTTCGTTAAAAGAAGATGGAATAGAAACCATTTTAATAAACAGTAATCCGGCCACTATCATGACCGACCCGGTGATGGCGGACCATATTTATTTAAAGCCCTTAACTACAAAATCGATAATTGAAATTTTAAAAAATCATCCGAATATAGATGCGGTTTTACCTACTATGGGAGGACAAACGGCATTAAACCTTTGTATTGAGGCTGATGAAAAAGGAATTTGGGAAGACTTTGATGTTGAAATTATTGGTGTTGATATTGATGCAATAAACATTACTGAAGACCGAGAGAAATTCCGTGAACTTATGGGGAAAATAGGGGTTGGCATGGCTCCGCAGGCGACCGCTACCTCATTTTTAAAAGGAAAAGAAATTGCACAAGAGTTTGGTTTTCCATTGGTTATAAGGGCTTCTTTTACACTTGGTGGAGCGGGCGCCTCTATAGTGCATGACCCAAAAGATTTTGATAATTTGTTGAGTCACGGTCTAGAAGTATCTCCTATTCATGAGGTAATGATAGACAAGGCCATGATGGGCTGGAAAGAATATGAGCTGGAGTTGCTTCGTGATAAGAATGATAATGTAGTAATAATTTGTGCTATCGAAAATATGGACCCTATGGGTATTCATACGGGAGACTCTATAACCGTGGCACCGGCTATGACGCTATCGGACAGGACCTATCAGCGAATGCGTGATATGGCAATTCATATGATGCGCAGTATCGGTGATTTTGCCGGAGGTTGTAACGTGCAATTCGCCGTTAGTCCAGATGAAGAAGAAGAGATTATTGCGATTGAGATTAACCCAAGAGTATCCCGTTCGTCTGCACTTGCTTCAAAAGCAACGGGATATCCTATTGCAAAAGTGGCCGCAAAATTAGCCATCGGATATTCGCTTGATGAATTGCAAAATCAGATTACACAATCAACATCTGCTTTATTTGAACCCACCTTAGACTACGTGATCGTAAAAATTCCACGTTGGAATTTTGATAAGTTTGAAGGTTCAGATAGAACTTTAGGACTTCAAATGAAGGCCGTAGGGGAGGTAATGGGTATTGGGCGTTCTTTTCAAGAAGCTTTACATAAGGCAACGCAATCCCTTGAAATAAAGCGTAATGGATTAGGTGCGGACGGTAAGGGCTATAAAGAATACGATACCATTATCCAAAAATTGACCATACCCAGTTGGGATCGTGTTTTCGTGATTTATGATGCGATACAAATGGGCATTCCTTTAAGTCGAATTCATGAGATTACCAAGATTGACATGTGGTTCTTAAAACAATATGAAGAACTGCATTTATTGGAACAAGAAATCTCTAAATATTCTGTAGCTAATCTACCAAAGGAGCTACTGCTCGAAGCAAAGCAAAAAGGCTTTGCCGATAGACAAATAGCCCATATGCTCGATTGCTATGAAAGCGAAGTGCATGCAAAACGTACCGAACAAAACATAAACAGGGTCTATAAATTGGTAGATACCTGTGCCGCCGAGTTCAAGGCAATGACACCTTATTACTATTCTACCTTTGAAGAAGAAATAGAAACAGCAGACGGCACTAGATATGTGGCCAACGACAGCGTGGTTACGGACAAGAAAAAGATTGTCGTATTAGGTTCAGGTCCAAACCGAATAGGACAGGGGATAGAGTTTGACTACTGCTGCGTGCATGGGGTGTTGGCCGCGGCGGAATGTGGTTATGAGACCATAATGATCAACTGTAATCCTGAAACGGTATCAACAGATTTTGATACGGCCGATAAGCTTTATTTTGAACCGGTTTTCTGGGAGCATATCTACGATATTATTTTGCATGAGAAACCTGAAGGTGTAATTGTACAGCTAGGTGGGCAAACGGCACTGAAGCTGGCGGAAAAACTTTCGAAGTACGGTATTAAGATTATCGGCACCAGCTTCGAATCTTTAGATTTGGCTGAAGATCGCGGTAGCTTCTCAACCTTATTAAAAGAGAATAACATTCCTTATCCAAGATTTGGCGTGGCCGAAAGTGCTGATGAAGCCCTGCAGCTTGCTGATGAACTAGGCTTTCCATTACTAGTACGGCCTTCATATGTTTTAGGGGGCCAGGGAATGAAAATTGTCATTAACAAACAAGATTTAGAGGCACACGTAGTAGACTTGTTACGTAGCATTCCTGGAAATAAGCTGCTATTAGATCATTATTTGGATGGAGCGATAGAAGCGGAAGCAGATGCCATATGTGATGGAGAAGATGTTTACATCATCGGTATCATGGAGCATATAGAACCATGTGGCATTCACTCAGGCGATTCTAATGCGACCTTGCCGCCATTTAATCTTGGCGAGTTTGTAATGCAGCAAATAAAAGACCATACCAAAAAGATTGCCTTGGCTTTAAATACGGTTGGGTTGATCAATATTCAGTTTGCAGTAAAAGACGATATGGTCTATATAATTGAAGCGAACCCAAGGGCTTCTCGTACTGTACCATTTATAGCAAAGGCCTATAAAGAGCCTTACGTGAATTATGCGACCAAGGTAATGTTGGGCGAGAAAAAGGTGAAGGACTTTAATTTTAACCCACAACTAGAGGGTTATGCCATAAAACAACCGGTATTCTCATTTAATAAGTTTCCTAATGTGAATAAAAATTTAGGTCCTGAGATGAAGAGTACAGGAGAAAGTATCTTGTTTATTGACAGTCTAAAAGACGATGATTTCTACAATTTATACTCGAGACGAAAGATGTATTTGAGCAAATAATTGATAGAAGAACTCTAATTTAAAAACCCTTTGCAATTTTATATTGCAAAGGGTTTTTTTAGCTAATAAAAATAATTCTACTCTCCTTGGCCCAAAGAGAAACCTCTTTTGCCGTCGAACTCATATAGATTTTCTGTTTTAATTACATCAAAATCATTTTGGTGTAATTTAGATAGCAAAGCAATTACTTGCTCGTACTCTACATTTTCGTATTTGGGCTCTTTGGTTTGAATATTTGCGGCATTTGCCACAAAACGACATCTCCAATGGTCTGTGCAATAGGTCTCCTTTAATCCGTTCGGGAAGACCTTAACACCTCTATTGGTAATCATTTTTAGTTTCAGGTTGTGTGAATTAATACTACTTAATCCTTCTCCTATTATTTGTGGGTCATTTCCTTTCCAATCGATAAAGACATCAACACCAACTAGCTCTTTAGTGGATTCTTGTCTTTTGTATTCTGGAATAGTTATCGTTCCTGAACCTTTTGACAGTGTACTTACGGGTAAATTCTTAGGTGTTTTCCCTAGACGCTCAATAATGGCATCTGCAAACTCTTCTGTATTGACTTTTTTGCTACTTATGTTTTCTTGATATACATCCGCGGTATGGATTCCATCTTCCAAAGTCGACAACCAAGCGTTTTTAATCTTATCCGCAACTTCTGTTTGGCCAATATGTGCTAGCATTAGGGTAGCAGCGTTTAATAGTCCGGAAGGATTCGCAATTTTCTTCCCGGCAATATCAGGGGCAGAACCGTGAATTGCCTCAAACATCGCAACGTTCTTTCCAATATTTGCAGAGCCCGCCATGCCTACGGAACCTCCAATTTCTGCGACAATGTCAGAGATGATATCTCCGTAAAGATTAGACGTGACAATTACATCAAAATTTTCTGGAGCCGCCGCAATTTTAGCAGAACCTATATCTATAATTTGAGAGTTACTTTCTATCTCTGGGTATTCTTTGGCAATTTCTTTAAAAACAGTGTGGAAAAGACCATCTGTTAACTTCATGATATTGTCCTTAACCATACAGGTCACCTTTTTTCTATTGTATGCCTTGGCATACTCAAAAGCATAACGCACAATCTTTTCACAACCCGGTCTGGTAATTAGTTTAAGGCATTGTACTACGTCTTCGGTTTGTCTGTGCTCAATGCCTGCATATAGATCTTCTTCGTTTTCCCTGATGACCACAATGTCCATGTTTGGAAAATTGGTCTTCACAAAAGGATGTAGTGCACTTACCGGTCTTACATTAGCGAAAAGCCCAAGAGACTTTCTTAGCGTTACATTAAGACTTTTATAACCTTTGCCTTGTGGCGTAGTAATAGGGGCTTTTAAAATAACCTTGTTTCTTGAAATAGCATCCCAAGAGGCTTCTGTTATACCAGAGCTATTACCGGACAAGTAAACCTGTTCGCCAATTTCCATGGTCTCGGTTTCAATATTCGCTCCGGCCGCTTCCATAATTTTTAAGGTAGCCCTCATTATTTCCGGACCAATACCATCACCTTTGGCGATAGCAATCTTTGTGGTTTTGGCCGAAGACAAATTCTTTTCTGATGCTAATACAAAACTATTTTTCATATGACTTTGCTTTTGTTTTTACAAAGGTTAGAAAAACAGGTCATAAATTTTTATTTATATTTAATATGATATACATTAAATATTTTTATGTTAAAAAAAGTAGTGATTTTGTTTGTCGCCTTTGGTAACAAGAAGTTGAGTTACTAGCTGTTTTTCGAAGCTATGTGCCTGGAATAATAATGTCTCAAATTAAAGAAGAAAAGACTTATTTTTTACCTCAGTTCTTTGTTATTCACTGGTATTATTATTAATACAATGCGAGATTTCCTCGTTAATTCTGATTTCGTTTAATTACTGTCAAGGATGCTGGTCCTTCACCTGTTTTCAATATATAAGGACTTTTATTTATATTAAATCCATCGACTTCATAAACGCTTAAATGACTCGCTGTGGTTGACTGTACGAATAACATCTTACCATCTGGGCTAAATTCAATTCCTTGAGGAACGAATTCAACAGTTTGATAATTAAGTATTCGCATTGGCGATGATGTGAGGTCGACTAAAGCCAAATGACCAATGTATGGTCCGTCAATACAGGTCACGACGGCAAATCGTCCACTTGGATGAAAAGCAAGACTTTCGAGACCTTGTGCCACATTTTTGATAACCTCTGTAACTTTGGGTGGCGAGGTTGTCATATTAATATTTAGTATATCGTCAAGTGGTGGTTTTCCCGCAATACCAAGTCCATTTAAGACAAGAATTCGTTTTCCATCTGGGCTGAAACGAGGTGCGAAAGGTTGGTCAATTTTACCAATATTTTGTTGGATTTCGATTTCCGTGATATGTTGAATTGAATTATCAGATAACTTAAAAAGGTGCAGTTCCACAGGTGTCGAATAATCAAGACGTTCTGCTGCGGTTGCGATTATTGATGTTCCGTTCGGACTGATAGCAAAAGATGTAAAATATAATTCAGATGGTTCGCTTTGAGATATTAATTCAGGCTGGTTTCCATTCATCTGAAACAGGTGAAATTGATGGTCGCTAATTGCTATAACCCGTTTGTCATCAGGATGTGACATCACTTGCCAAGCGTGATTAGGCATTTCGAAAGTTTTTATAGTCGACAGTTTGTCCGTATCTAAATCTACAACAGTAATTATACTAGATTCGTCACTTACACTATTAGATGCTCCAAATGGATGATTTGGGATGAAAGCATAACGACCATTCGATATGGTAACTCCGTAAGGCGCTCCAGCAAATGTGTTTGGCGCAGCGTTTTCCACAGTTTTAGTAAAAGGTGGTCTGTCTGGCGAAAGTTCTATGACAGAAACAGAGTTTGGAAAATGTCTTGAATTATTCCATAAAGATTGAATTGAATTACCATCGTTGACACTGACTATGCGAATAGGTTCAGAAGATGTGATAAAAGGATAGACGTTACTTTTTTTATCTTCTTTAGTATTACAAGCAAAACAAAAAATAAAAAGACATATTAAAACAAGTAGTTTCAGAAAATTTACCTTTTCAGTTTTTTTGCTATTTGTAAGAAATTCATATATCATATTCTCTATTAGGTCAATTTTAGTCTACTTCTTCATAACGTTGTGATAAAAGTACTAGTTTGTTTATTTCTAATCTTGAATCACTCTTTCTCCCACTCCGTATGAAAAATACCTTCTCGATCTATTCGTTCATAGGTATGTGAACCAAAATAATCGCGCTGCCCTTGTATTAGGTTTAGCGGCAGGCGAGAAGAGGTATACGCATCAAAATAGGTAAGAGAATTTGAAAGCCCTGGTAACGGAATACCGTTCTCAGCTCCGTAACTCACCAATTCTCGTGCAGAACTAACTGTGCTTTGTACTTTTTGAACAAACGAGTTGGATAACAAAAGGTTTGGCAGCTTTTTATCTGCTTTAAAAGCATCGGTAATATCTGCCAACAGCCCTGCCCTAATAATACAACCTGCTCGCCAAATCTTGGCAATTTCACCTAAATCCAATTCGTAACCATATTCTTTACTGGCATCAGCCAATTGATGCATTCCTTGGGCGTAGGCCATGATAAAGGCAAAATAAAGCGCTTCTTCGGCTTTGCTAACAAAGTCAGCTTTATTTACTGCTTTGGGTGAAGGTCTATCGTATAATTCATCCGCTTTAATACGCTCATCTTTTAAGGCCGATATTTCACGCATGCTTACCGCAATATCAATCGTAGGAACAGGAATACCCAAGTCCATGGCGTTCTGAGATGTCCATTTTCCTGTGCCCTTTTGTTTGGCTTTATCAAGAATCATGTCCACCAAGTCCCCATCCGTTAAATCATCTTTTTGAGCTAAAATTTCCGACGTAATTTCAACTAAAAAAGATTGCAAACGGCCTTTGTTCCATTCTGCAAACGTATTATGCAGTTCTTGATTACTTAGTCCACCTGCTTTTTTCAAAAGGTCATAAATCTCAGAAGTCAACTGCATTAAACCATATTCTATGCCATTATGCACCATTTTAACATAGTTGCCTGCAGATTTTGGGCCTAGATAGGTTACACAAGGCTCGCCTTTATATTTAGCCGATACGGCTTCAAAAATAGGTTTTACATGCTGGTAGGCTTCACGTGAACCTCCAGGCATAATACTCGGGCCTCGCCGAGCTCCTTTGGCACCTCCGGAAACACCCGCGCCAAAAAAGTTTATACCCTTATCCTTTAAATAGGCTTCGCGCCTATCGGTATCGGTGTAAAACGAATTTCCACCATCGATGATGATGTCACCTTCGTCCAGTAGAGGCAGTAAATTTTCAATTACGGCATCCACTATTTTACCGGCAGGTACCAAAAGCATAATTTTTCGTGGTTGGCTTAAGGCTTCAACAAATACTTTTGCATCGGTCGTTGCATTTACCTTATCGACATCACCACCTTCTTCAATCAGGGCACTTACCTTTTCTTGATCTAAATCGTTCCCAAAAGCGCTAAAGCCATTATCAGCTACATTCAGAATAAAGTTTCGTCCCATTACCCCTAATCCTACCAATCCGAAATCGTATGTATTTGCCATGCTATAAGTTGTTATTAAGAAAGCATAAAGTGTGTTGTAGCACTTTAGCCGAACCTAAAATAAACCTTATATTCGTTACGCTCAAATAATCTATTGTGCTTTCTATGAAGAAAACAGAAAACCAAATGCTTGTGATATTTGGCGCCTCTGGAGATTTAACAGCTCGAAAGTTGGTTCCTTCGTTATTTAATCTTTTTAACGCCAATCAATTACCAAAAAACTTTATCGTCTTAGGAGCCAGTAGAAGTGACATGACAGATACTGCTTTTAGAAAGAAGGTCGTATTGGAGAGTAAGTACCTAAAAGAAAAATTCAAGCAGAAATCGGATAAGGAAATCGAAGAATTTGCCAATACCTTCTTTTATGAAGATTTAGGAAGCGATTACGATACCGATTACAGTAGGCTTAGAAAACGTGTCGAAGATTTGAACAATAAATACAAGACCGGTGGCAACATTATGTATTATTTGTCAACGCCACCTACTTTGTATGAACCTATCGCTAAGAACTTGGCCGATGCGGGATTGAACACGCAGAATAATGGTTGGAAACGTTTGATAGTTGAAAAACCCTTTGGCTATAGTTTGGAGACCGGAAAAGCTTTGAACGCCGGTTTACAGAAATATTTTACCGAACCACAGATTTACCGTATTGATCATTATTTAGGTAAAGAAACGGTTCAAAACCTTTTAGTGACGCGTTTTGCCAACAGTATTTTTGAACCACTTTGGAATAGAAACTATATTCACCATGTAGAAATCACAAATGCCGAGAGTGTTGGTGTAGAAAAGCGGGGTGGCTATTATGATAAATCTGGAGCTTTACGAGATATGTTTCAAAACCATTTGCTCCAAATAGTTTCCTTGATTGTAATGGAACCTCCGATTGGTGACCAACCGGAAGAAATTCGCAACGAAAAGGTAAAGGCCTTGAAATCGCTACGTATTATGAAAGATGAAGAAACCCTTCATGACCATACGATTAGAGGGCAGTATATGGCCTCTACAATTAATGGAGAAAAAGTGAAAGGGTATCGTGAAGAGGAGGGAGTGAGTGCTGATTCTACCACTGAAACCTACGCAGCTATTAAGTTTTTTGTAGATAATTGGAGATGGAAAGATGTGCCCTTCTATGTGCGAACCGCAAAGCGTATGCCTACAAAGGTAACAGAGGTGGTCATTCATTTTAAAGCACCGCACCACCAGATTTTTCAAGATTCCGGATTAAATAATAAGGATAATAAACTGGTGATACGTATACAACCCGATGAAGGAATATTAATGAAGTTTGGGGTAAAAGTACCAGGACAGGGCTTTAAGGTAGAACGTGCAAATCTTGATTTTTACTACTCAAGCTTGGCAGAAACACATGTTATGGAAGCCTATGAGCGTCTTTTGTTGGATGCCATGCAAGGTGATGCTACGTTGTATGCACGTGCCGATGAGGTAGAGGCAGCTTGGGAATTTGTAGATCCCATTTTAGAATATTGGAAAAATGGTAAAGATGTTCGTATGTATGGTTATGCAGCGGGGGTTTGGGGGCCAGAGAATGCCGATGAACTAATAGATGGTATCGGGTATTGGCGAAACCCAGGTGAGAATTTGGCCGACGACCCGGGCTATTGTGTGATTTGCTAGTTTCGGTAAGCAGTAAGAAGCAAGTCAATATAATGTCAGGTCGAGCCTTTCGGCTGAGCTCAAGATAAACTTAAGTCGAGACCTCTTAAAGCTAGTAATTTGGAAGTAAAGATTTATAAAGACAAGATTGAAGTAGCCCATGAATTCTGTAACTACTTTGCAGATTTGGTCGCTGATAAAAATGATTTCCATGTAGCGCTTTCGGGCGGAAGCACTCCAAAAATCGTTTTTGACGTTTTGGCTTCTAAATACGGAAACAAAATTGACTGGTCCAATATTCATTTTTATTGGGGTGATGAACGTTGTGTCGCACCAACAGATGACCAAAGCAACTATAAAATGACCCATGAACATCTGTTTTCAAAGATTGAGCTTCCGAAAGAAAACATCCATAGAATTTTGGGGGAGAACGAACCTAAGGGAGAAGCTATGCGATATAGTAATCTATTAGAAATTAATTTGGATAGGGTAGAGGGTATTCCACAGTTTGACCTTGTAATTCTAGGTATGGGAGATGATGGCCATACAGCTTCTATTTTTCCTCATGAGATCGATTTATGGCATTCAAAAGACCATTGCGTTGTAGCGACACACCCTGACTCGGGGCAGAAACGGGTTTCTATAAACGGAGCAGTTATCAATACTGCCAAAGAAGTTGTTTTTTTGGTAACAGGAAAAAATAAGGCCGAAAAAGTTGATGAAATTCACAATAAGAATGGAAACTTTAAGTCTTATCCAGCTACTTTAGTTGCACCTAAGTCAGGAAAACTAACTTGGTTCATGGATGAGGAAGCAGCAGGATCAATCTAAATCCATCTTAAGATTTTCTCCCTCTAAATACGCTATATAGTCATCAACTTTAAACTTTTGAGACTGGTATTTACTATCTCGGTCATAGGCAGATAGTTTGCGCTCTTTACTGCGGGCAAAACGTCGCATACCTTGTTTATCTTTGATTACTAAGCCTGGTATAGCAATACTTTTGCCAGAATCATCTTTGGCAACCATGGTAAAATAAGAAGAGTTGCAATGTTTGGTCTCCCCAGTAGTTATATTTTCAGATTCGACCCGAACACCTACTACCATTGAGGTTCGCCCTGTATAGTTTATGGAAGCTTTTAGGGTAACCAATTCGCCCACTTCAATAGGATTTAAAAAATCAACTCTATTTACCGAAGCGGTAACGCAATAGCGTTGCGAATGCTTGCTGGCACAGGCAAAAGCAATCTGGTCCATTAGATTTAAGATATAACCACCGTGCACTTTGCCCCCAAAATTAGAATGTGATGGAAGCATCAATTCTGTGATGGAAACACGCGACTCTTTAGCT
The DNA here is from genome assembly GCF_055693185.1 of Croceitalea sp. W27. Taxonomy (NCBI): domain Bacteria; kingdom Pseudomonadati; phylum Bacteroidota; class Flavobacteriia; order Flavobacteriales; family Flavobacteriaceae; genus Croceitalea; species Croceitalea sp. W27. Next base: position 627,278 of record NZ_CM146327.1, on the reverse strand, counting down.
GTTTTAAACGAAGGGTTTTTAGTTGCCAAAATGAGGTGATTTTTCTTGTTCAACTTCGGTAATAAAGTATTTGGTATCTCCTAACCAGAAAAAAGAGGAATAACGCTCTTTATAGGTCACTTTTACATATTGCCCTTGAAAGTCTTTGAGCTTTTCAATTACATCTTTTTTGTTGTCTTCGACCGAAAACTCAAAAATTTGTGCACCTGAAATACCTTGACTAATCTCTCCCTCCCAAGTTTTTACAATAACCCCTTTTCTACTGAATTTTATAAGTTCACCAGAACGGTAACCCTCACTAAAGGGAACATAATATACAAAAGCAAAATATGCTGCAATGCCAAATAGAATAACCGATATAAGTATAAATAGTATTTTTCGCATGTTACAATTCTAGTTGTGACTGTTCTTCTTCTGTATTAAAACCTGCCTCGTCGGTAGGCAGGTAATCTTCCTCGGCCCTTTTAAGAATAGGCTCTGGAATGGACTTTTTAGCCTTAGCGCCCATTTTTTTAAGTTTTTCAATGCTTGTGACAATATTACCACGACCTTCTACTAACTTATTCATGGCACCTCGGTATTCTGTTTTGGCCTCATCCATCTTTTTACCCACCTTGGTCAAATCGGTAACAAAACCTTCAAACTTATCATATAAAGCCCCAGCTTGCCTGGCAATTTCAATAGCATTTTTTTGTTGTTTCTCATTGTTCCACATCGTATCGATGGTCCTTAGCGTTGCTAATAGGGTAGATGGGGTTACAATTACAATATTTTGCTCAAAAGCTTTGTTGTAAAGCGAATTGTCTTGATTTATCGCAACGGCAAATGCAGGTTCTATGGGAACAAAGAGCAATACAAAATCTGGACTCTCCATTTCATACAGATCTTCGTACTTTTTGGCTGAAAGTTGTTCAACATGTTTGCGAAGCGAGTTGATATGGTCTTTTAAGTGACGTTCCTTTAGTTCATCGTCGGCGTTTACAAAACGCTCATAGTCGGTAAGGGAAACCTTGGAATCCACTACCATTTTTTTACCATCGGGTAAATGAATGATAACATCAGGCAAAACTCGGGTACCATCTTCTCTGGTAAAACTTTGTTGAACACTATACTCGCGGTCTTTTTCTAAACCTGATTTTTCTAAAACGCGTTCCAATACCAATTCACCCCAATTACCTTGCATTTTGCTATCTCCCTTAAGTGCTTTCGTGAGATTTTCAGCTTCTTGTGTTATTTTAAGATTCTGATTCTGTAGGTTTAACAATTGTTCTTTTAAAGCGGAATGTATGCTGATGTTTTCTTTTTGTGTGGCCTCTACCTTCTTTTCGAATAACTGTATTTTTTCTTGAAGCGGACTTAAAATCTGCTTGATGTTTTTTTGATTTTGCTCAGTGAACTTATTGCTTTTTTCATCGAGAATTTTGTTGGCCAAATTTTCGAACTCTTTGGTAAATTTTTCCTGTAGTTTTTCTACTTCCTCTTTTTGTTCGGTATTTACACGTTGCAAATTTTCATTTACTGCCTCTAGACGCACATAATTTTGACCGAGACTTTCTTTCTCGGCTTGTAAGTGCCTTTTTTCTTCGTTATCTTGAATCAATTTTTCATTTAAAGAAGAAATCGAAGACTGTAATTGTCTGTTTTCAGCTTCCAGTTCGCTTTGGCTCGACTTTGTTTTCAAACGTTGAATATAAATGCCAAAGGCAACACCTAGAACGGTTGCCAGTAGACCAATAAAAACATAAATTAATTCGGTACTCATAATGAATTTTGTAGGGTAAAGATAGTATTTATGTCATTCCGACAGAGCGTAGCGACGAGGAATCTAAAGATAGATTTCTCACACTTCTATCATTCGGTTCGAAATGACTTTAAAATGACTTATTCACTTTAAAAGACCCTGTTTTTTCATCAAAATGAATCATTTCAGGTGGGAATAAGTTAGTAAAACATCCTTGTTCAATGAGTTCACAGGGTGAACCAAAATGATTTTCTTTTCCGTCCAACACCAATATTTTATCGCATAATTGAATGGCCAAATCAATTTCATGGGTCGTAAAAACAATGGTTTTGTGATATTGATGCGCTAACTGTTGCAATAGTTTTAGAATTTGAACCTTATGGTATAAGTCTAAATGTGTTGTAGGTTCGTCCAATAAAATTAACGGAGTATCTTGTGCCATTGCTCTTGCAATTAATACACGTTGCAATTGTCCATCACTAAGTTCATGGCACTTTTTTTCTTTGAAGGATTCAAGTTCAAAATTCGAGATACTTTCAGTAATGTGCTTTTTGTCTTTTAAGGTTAAACTGCCTAACCAATTGGTATAGGGCTGTCTGCCTAGTGTAATTAACTCCGATATTGTGAGGTTTTTAGAAGCAATAGGTTCTGTAAGCACAAGACTGGTCTGTTTGGCAAAATCTAATGGAGAATAATCTTCAAGAGGTTGCTGTTCAATAAAAATATGACCAGCTAATTTTGGTTGAAGTTTACCCAAAGTTCGTAATAGGGTTGATTTTCCGACTCCGTTTACACCAATTATAGCACATAATTCTTTAGAATGTAGCTTAAAATTGATGTTGCCAGCAACTTCAATATTCCTGTATCCAATGGATAGCTTTTTGGCTTCAATGGTTATTTTTTGTTCTTCCATTAGAAAAATAGTTTTCGTTTTCTAACCAGCAACCAAATCACTACTGGAGCCCCTATTAGTGAAGTTATGGCATTAATCGGGAGTACGCTTGCGGAATTTGGTAATTGCGCAATGCTATCACAAATGAGCATTAAAATGGCACCATACATAAAAACGGCGGGCACCAAAACCTTATGTTCCATAGTGTTAAAGAGCTGTCGGGTAAGATGCGGTATAGCCAGACCAACAAATGCAATCGGGCCAGCAAAAGCGGTTATTGCACCAGCAAGCAAGCCTGTTGCGGTGATGATTATCAATCGCGATTTTTTTAAAGAAACCCCAAGACTTTGGGCATAATTTTCACCAAGTAAAAAGGCATTCAGTTTTTTTATGGATACTACACTTAACAGCACTCCAATAAAGACAAAACCAGCTAAAAGTAAGACCTGATTCCAAGAAAGGTTGCCTACGCTTCCATAAGACCAGAAAATAAAGCGTTGTAGCTGTTCTGCATCTGAGAAATAGGCCAATACACTAACAATGGCAGAAGTTACGCTACCAAACATTAATCCTATGATCAATAATGCCATAGTATCTCGAACACGATTGGCGACTAGCATTACCACTAATAGTACCAAGAAACTACCTAAACTAGCTGCAATAATCAGGGAGATATCATTGAGAAAGCTAAATACAGCCAAGCCACTTAAAAGTGAAGCACCCAAAAGTAGTATTGCTGCCCCTAAACTTGCACCTGAGCTGATACCCAAAACAAAAGGACCTGCTAACGGATTTCGAAACAGGGTCTGCATCAGCAATCCACTTAGCGCTAAACCACCGCCAACCAAAATCGCGGTAACGGCCTTGGGCACTCTATAACTCCAGATGATGTATTCCCAAGACTCAACGGATAGTTTACCACCAAACAGTGCTGAAAATGTCGCTTCTAAGGGAATGGAAACTGATCCAAAACTAATATTTAAAAACCACGAAACTAACAATAGACAAAGCAATAGAATAAATGAAAACCGATATGACTTCACTTTAGGCATTACTGTAACGGTGTAAAAAAGTATGGGTTATAATCAGGTAAGAGATCAGGATGAAAAATGTGGACTAAATCCTTTAAGACCAGATCAGGTCTTTGTGGAGCTAGTTCGTAATATAATAACCCGCCAGTGATGCCCTTGGTAGCTGCGAAAGTATAGATTTGTTTGTTTTTAAATGCGGAAAATTGCCCGTAGTGCGAATTGGCTTTGTTCATTTCTTCATAAGTCGTAAACTGTGATGGGGAAATCCAAAATTCGGCCTTGCTTCCTTTTTCTAGAACACTCTCTAGACTAAGGGATAGACTCCCTGAGCCAGTTGTTTCTTTCCACAAATAATTTACGTTGGAGTCTTCCAAAAATTTTGAAGCCCAGCTTTCTCCAGCTGGTAAATACCAAACGTCCTTGAAAAGTGCCCCACTTAGAACAGTTGGCTTGTTGTTCACTTTTTCGGCAATATTTTTCACTTTTTCATACTCCACAGCAATAGCATTAAAGATACTGTCGGCCTTTTTTTCTTGTCCTAAAAGAACACCAAAAAACTTGATCCATTCCGCTTTCCCTAAGGGCGTTTTCTCCATCCAATCTCCATTGAATATGACTGGAATGTTTGCTTTTTCCAAAACCTCATAAGAGCTCTTCTCATTATTGATACCAAAACCTACAATGACATCTGGCGCCAATTCAAGTACCATTTCTGTGTTTAAACTTTCATTAGCCCCCAATTCTTTAATTTTTTTATCAGCAATCAAAGCTCTGGCAGGCATTGAAGAAATGTATTTTGTATTTGGAAAACCTATTAACCTATCAAGACCATGCAAAGCTTCAATCGCAGGAATATGTGTTGTAGACGTGGTTATAAAATTTTTGATGGGCGTTACAACAACGGCGTCGTAAGCATTTTTAGGGTAGCTTACCACGGGCAGTTTTTCTTGCGGAATAAAAGCATATGAATAAGCTTTATTGGCCCCAGGCCAAGGCTCTGACACCGTTAAAATTGTGTAGTTTTCATTGGCTTCAATAGTAAAACCGGTGGCATAGTTCACCTTAGTCTTGGCAACCGTTTTTTGTACTGGAAGTTCTTTTTTCTTCTCGGTACAGCCAACGAAAATTATAACTAACAGAAGGTATAGGTAAAAGTTTTTGGTACGTTTTAGTTTCATGGTTTCAAATTTAAGCTTATTTGTTAGTGATAGAAATAAAATGGATATGGCTTTCACTGAAAAGGCCATAATCATTACTTTCGCATTGAATTTTGGTTTAAACAAGAATTTATCTTGTTTGATTAAAAGGGAATCCGGTGAAAAACCGGAGCTGTTCCCGCAACTGTAAGTATGTGCTGAACTTGATTCAGCATCTTGTTAATGACAAGCTGTTATTTTCTTCATGCCACTGTAGCGATTCGTATCGAGATGGGAAGGCAGAATAACGGACCGCAAGCCAGGAGACCTGCCAAATTCGCACAAACAATGTTAAACTTTCGGGATAAAAGTTTGCGTAAGGGTGACCTATCGCTTTTCCGAGCAACCAATTAAAAATGAACAAAAAGTATGTAATGTTTTGTGCCAGCTTATTGCTAGGTGCAATGTTGACTGCACAAGAGAAAGACTCGACCGCAGTACAAGAGCTAGATGAAGTTGTTATAAGTGACTCAAGATTTACTTTAAAACGCGAAAATTCTGGTAAGACAGTAATTAAAATCACGGCTGAGGAGTTGGAACGAAGTCAAGGGAGAACAGTTGCAGAAATTATCAACACCAAAAGTGGAATCGAAATTAACGGTAGCAGAAGTGTTGCTGGACAAAATTTAGGCTATTTTATCCGCGGAGGAAACAATAGACAAGTTTTGGTCTTAATCGACGGTATACAAGTAAATGACCCTTCACAAATCGCCAATGATTTTGATTTAAGGTTATTAGATTTAAATACCATTGAAAGTATTGAAATAATTAAAGGAGCGGCAAGTACTTTATATGGTAATTCTGCTGCTACAGCAGTAATTAGTATTAGTACAAAGAAAGCTTCAAAGGATAAGATAGCTTTGAGTGTAAGTTCAGTTATGGGTACTAATGCTTCTCAGAATGAAGACAATAAAACCATATCTAATTTTAATAATGCGGTAAACTTAAATGGTACACTGTCAAAATTTAGTTATGCTATAGGCTTTGCAAATCAATTCGCGGATGGACTATCTGCAGCTTCAGGAACAAACACCGAAGAAGACCCCTTTTCAAGAATCAATACCAACGTAAAACTAGGTTATGCCTTCTCAGAAAATTTTAATATTAAAATTTTCGGAAGTTTAGACAAGTACAACACGGCTATTGATGGCTTTCCAGCACCATTGTTTCAATTTGCAGATACTAATGATGAGTCAGTTTCAGAACAATTACGTTTTGGTATTAGCCCAGAATTAAAGTACAAGAATGGTAGTGTTACGTTAAATGCAAGTATAAGCAGTATTGATAGGGAAACGATTTCCGACTTTCCTTCTCAGTTTGAATCTAAAGGCTATATCGTTGATGTATTTAATAAATATGTTTTTGATGAAAAATTATATACCATAGTTGGTTTTAACTACCAAAAGAATGAGACGCTTTTCGCTGAAGAAGTTACTTATACAAATAGTGACCCATATGTAAATGTTGTATACGTCTCTGATTTTGGTTTTAACCTTAACGCAGGAACTCGATTAAATAACCACAGCGAGTATGGAAGTCAGCTTACTTATAATTTTAACCCTTCTTACACTTTTGAGTTAGGTAACGGATATGGTAAATTTTTAGGTTCTTATAGCACCTCTTTTATAGCACCTAGTTTATTTCAGTTGTTTGACGGTACTTTTGGAAACCAAGATTTGCAGCCAGAAGAAAACCGAACTCTGGAAGGTGGTTTTGAATGGAATCTTGGGAAGAAGTTTAGATTTAGTAGTGTCTATTTTAACCGAAATGAAAAAAATACGGTGCTTTTTACAACTATAGATCCGGTAAACTTTGTTTCTCAATATAGAAATGCGGAAAGTGATGCTAAAGTTCAAGGGGCTGAGTTTGAAATAGCTTCTGAGTTATTTAAGGACTTCAATTTTTCTGCAAACTATACCTTTACGGAGCTTAAAGAAGGAAATCGCGTACGTCTGCCTAAACATAGGGCCAACGCAGCATTAAATTACACATTGTCCGCTAAAACGAACGCTTCTGTTAATTATCAATATGTTGGCAGTAGGGAGGATACCGATTTTAGTACATTTCAGAATATCGACTTAAATGCTTATTCTTTAGTAGATTTTTATTTGGGCCACCGATTTAAAAACAATAAACTAAAGGTCTTTTTTAATATAACCAATATCTTCAATACGCATTATGAAGAAATTATTGGCTATACCACTCGAGGAAGAAATTATAGCCTAGGATTAAGTCTAACACTATAAAAAAAAGCGGCCACTCGGCCGCTTTTTAATTTTATTTATTACCTCTTCATCACATTAATTTCCTCATCCATAAGATACATCTCATTTGTGAATTGAGGAAATTGAATACCATCTTTAATAGCATTAAAATTAAAGGTCTCGTTCGAGAAGGATTTTGCTTTGCTCGAAGCTCCTGATATAATATCTAAAGTAGCTCGTAGAAGCCCTTCAGTTGGGTCGCCAAAAGGTTTAATGTCCGCTACAAAATCTGATTCCCGTACTAAGACATCAGGTTCAAACCCTAAGGTATAATCACTTTGATTTAAACTGTTGAAAATTTGAAATACAATAGGTTGCATTCCAACAGTGTGATTTGAATTCCTACTGTTTAAATTGGTAAAGGGAACTCCAGAATCCACTACAGTTATGGAACCTTCATTTTTACCCACAGTAGTTTCGCCTACATGAACAACTTGCATATAAGGTCTAAGGCCATTGATAATCATTTCACTTGCCGAGGCAGTTCTTTGCCCACCAATAACAAAAAGTCTATTTAAATTTGTTAATCTGTTCGCATTCTCAGTTCCTGTTTGATTACTAGTTTGTTTGTCATATAATCTTACTTCATCGAAAAAAGTAAATGTGAAACCTTCTTGAGCATCTCTTTTTTCATTATACTGGAGTTTGGCAAAGGCGTCATTATCAGCCTGTACTGTTCCATTAATCATGCTGGCCAGATAAGCTGATGTTAACACAGACCCCCCCCCGTTGTATCTCATGTCCAAAATAAGTTCATCAATACCTTCATTTTTAAAAATCCCAAATACCTCATTGAGTTCTCCATTGAAAGTATTTCTAAAACCATTGTATACCAAATAACCAATTTTTTTACCTCCCTCTTCAATAATATCATGATAATGAACAGGATTTTCTGTTATTAGCTCCGCTGTCATTGCAAACTCGCCCGTTATAGGGGCAAGTTGACCATTTTCAATGTTCGCTATCTCCAGTGAAATATTTGGATTGATAAAAAGATTGTTAATTGCAGAAAAATCATCTGAGGTCAGTTGAACACCATCAACTTTGTAAACTAAATCTCCTCTTTTTAGTCCAGCATTTGCCGCCGGGGAGTTAGGGACAACATATCCAATAAGAACTACAACATCGTTAGAGTTCTCATTTACACGAAAAACAGCGGGTCTTGGAAAATTAATGCCATAAGATTCTTGTATTCCCCTAAAACTGTTTAATTGTTCTTCAACATCACTAATGTACCAAGAAAAATCATCGACAACTCCCGGCTGAAACAGTAGGGAATTGAATAAGTCTTGAGGATTATCAAAACCATTTAAAAAAGTATTCAGTTCGTCAGTATTACTGAATCTATCATCCGCTAAATCCTCTTTGTCGCCCTGCCAGAAGTACCAATAATTAAGTCCTCGCCAGACAAAATCATTAATTTCATTTTGAAGTTCTACATTTCCAGGTCCTTGCGGTATTTCAGTTGGCGGATTATCATCATCTTTATTACAAGAGACTAATAATAGGGAAGCACCGACAAATAATAAAATAATTTTTTTCATAGCTTGTTTTTCGTTTTCAATGCAATTAGTATTCCAAAAAGTAATTATAACAGTAATTCTTTACTAACAACTTTAGTTTTAAAAACCCTAATTTACTTACAACTAGAGGAAATAAAAATTTTTTGTAACAAAATTCGTCATACGTCGTCTTCCTAGTATAAGCATCAAAAAAGTGCTTTTAACAACCTAACAACCAAAATGAAACAGAGTGAGTTTTTAAACTTGGTAATGCCTTTTAAGGATAAACTGTATAGAATGGCCAAAAGATTGCTGGTCTCTAGAGAGGAAGCCGAAGATGCTACGCAAGAGATTTTATTAAAACTCTGGTCTAAGAATGACGCGATGGCCAAATACAATAATGTAGAAGCCTTTGCAATGACGATGACAAAGAATTTTTGTTTGGATAGATTAAAATCGAAACAAGCTAGTAATTTAAAATTAGTACACAGTAACTATAGTGATGAAAGAACATCTTTACAACAGCAACTAGAAGCAGAAGATAGTGTTGATTGGGTGGAACGAATCATGGAAGAATTACCAGAACAGCAAAAAATGGTACTCCAGCTAAGGGATGTAGAGCAGTATGACTTTGAAGAAATATGCGAATTGTTGGATATGAAAAACACAGCCGTTCGTGTCGCCCTATCAAGAGCAAGAAAAACAGTTAGAGAAAAATTGATTGAAAAACATAACTATGGAGTTGGATAAGAACATAGAAAATTTATTGGAAAAGTATTTTGAAGCCGCCACTACGGTTGCTGAAGAAGAAACATTACGAACGTATTTTGCACAAGAAAGTGTTGCAACACATCTTGAACAATACAGACCGATGTTCAGTTGCTTTTCTAAAGCCAAAGAAGAACAGTACACCAAGCAGGTTCCATTAAACACTAGAAGAAACTTCAATTACAAATGGATTTCCGTTGCAGCAGTGGCCGTATTATTCCTTGGAATCTATTTTGGTCCTGAAAAATATCAGGATTACCAAGATAGAAAAGAGGCTGAGCTTGCCTATCAGCAAACAAAAGAAGCTTTGAATCTACTTGCGGTAAATTTTGGTAAAGGCACCGAAAAAATAACTTACCTAAAGGAGTTTGAAGCGACAACATCAAAAATTTACAACGACAATTAAAATTTAGAAAACATGAAAAAAAGTATATTAATTCTATTGACCGCAGTTTTACCATTAGCCGGATTTTCACAATCACTATTTGACAAGTATGAAGACTTAGAAGATGTAACGACAGTCGTCGTCTCTAAAAAGGCCTTTGAACTTTTGGCAAAAATGGATATTGACATGGAAGATAAAGAGTCTCAAGACTTTATGGATATTGCAACTAGCGTAACTGGGCTTAAAGTATTTACAACAGATAACAAGTCTATTGGAGATGATATGAAAGGTTCTGTGACGAAGTACTTATCCGGAAATAAAATGGAAGAGTTAATGCGTGTAAAAGACAAGGACGCCAATATTAAATTCTATATTAAAGAAGGTAAAGACGCAGACCATGTTAGAGAGCTATTAATGTTTATGACGGGTATTAAAGAAATAGAAGCTAACGGTAGAAAGTTTGAAACTGTTTTGTTAAGCTTAACTGGAGATATTGATTTGAATAAAATCAGTTCGCTTACAAACAAAATGAATTTACCTAAAGAGTTAAACGAAGCGGGTAAAAAACAATAGAACAACCATCAATCATTAAACACAGAACAATGAACAATTCAAAAAGGAATTGTTCATTGTTTTAATTCAATCAAAAAAAACAGAAATGAAGAAATTAGTTTTATCAATTATAGCATTAACATTCGCTACAAGCACATTTGCCCAAAAAGCCTTTGATAAGTATATAGATTCCGATAATGTTGGAACACTTACAATAAATAAAAGCATGCTAGGTATTGTAGCTAGTATGTCTGCAAACGAAAAAAGCAAAGAAGCTAGAGATTTTGTGGACCTTGCAGAGAATATCAATGAGATCAAGATTTATATCTCAGAGAATAGGGCTGCTTCAACTGATATGAAACAGACCGTAAAATCATATCTTAAAAAATCTTCAATGGAAGAGTTAATGCGTGTTCGTGATGAGGATGCCCAGGTAGATTTCTACGTTAAGAGCACTAATAACGATAACGTGGTGAGCCAACTCTTTATGTTTGTTACGGGCATTGATAGCAAAAGCGATAAGACACCAGAAACTGTGCTTGTTACCATGAATGGAAAAATTGAGCTCGACAAAATAGGGGCTTTAGTAAATAAGATGCAACTACATCCATCACTGAAAAAAGCTAGTGAAAAGGGTAAGTAATAACCAATCAAAAAACACAAAATGAAACAATTAGTAAAATATATGTTCAGCCTAGCTTTTGTTTTTTTAGCAGGCTGCTCATCGCAACAAAGTCTTCAAGAATATTATGTCGACAATAAAGAAAACCCGAATTTTATTTCTTTGGATATTCCCGCCAGTATCTTAAAAATGGATGAGGTCGAACTTACAGATAAACAAAAGAAAGCAGTATCATCATTAAAAAAGTTCAACTTACTTGCTTTTAAGAAGACTTCTGATAATGTTGCTGAGTATAAGCTAGAAAAAGCCAAGGTTAAAGAGATTTTAAAGAACGAAAACTTTATCGAGTTGATGAAAATCAATTCTGGCTATGGCAAAGGAGTCGTGAAATATTTAGGTGATGATGATGCCATTGACGAAGTTATCATTTACGGTGACAGTAAAGAACAGGGATTCGCTTTGGTTCGTGTGCTTGGCAAGGATATGAACCCTGCTGATGTTATGCAGCTGATGCAAGCGATCCAAAAATCTGATTATAAAGGAGAAGGATTAGGAGAAATAGGAAAATTTTTAAAGGGGTAAACCAAACTACCATTCTTTTAAAAATCCTGGACCATAGTTATGATTCAGGGTTTTTTTTGTTTAAAACAAATTCTGTTTGAAGTATTAGTGACCTTCTTAGTATTTTTAGTGTCATAGAAAATAGAACACTTTAAAAACCTAAAAATATTATGGAAAATTTATCAATGGAAACTATTATCGGATACATTGAAACATATGGCGTGCCGGTATTAAAAGCAATTCTAATTTATATTATCGGTTCTTGGATAATTAAAAAAATTGTGGGTGCAGTTAAAAAAGTTATGGCGAAGGGTACATACGACCTCTCATTGCAGAAATTTTTAACTAACCTTGTTTCTTGGGGGCTTAAGATATTTTTGATTATAACCGTTATATCTACGCTTGGAGTTGAAACCACCAGTTTAGCCGCAGTTATTGCAGCGGCAGGTTTAGCGGTCGGTTTGGCCTTGCAGGGTTCTTTGTCCAACTTCGCCGGAGGGGTATTATTGATGATATTCAAGCCTTATAAAATTGGAGACTTGGTCGAAGCACAAGGCGTTCTAGGTTCTGTAAAGGAGATTGAAATTTTCACCACTAAATTAATCACTCCACAAAATAAGTTGGCAATAGTACCTAATGGCGCCATGGCTAATGGAAATATCATAAACTATACTGCAGAAGGTAAAATGCGTGTAGACACAGTCGTTGGGGTCGACTATGGTTCTGATATTAAAAAGACCAAAGAAGTTCTTTTAGAAATGTTGAAATCCAATCCTAAGGTATTGCAAGACCCGGCACCATCTGTAAATGTCGAAGAACTTGCTGATAGCTCTGTGAACTTGGCCGTACGTCCTTTCTGTAAACCTGAGGATTATTGGGACGTGTATTTTGGAACTGTTGAAGGAACGAAAGAAGCACTGGATAAAGCAGGCATTGAAATTCCTTACCCACATGAAGTTCAAATCAATAAATAGATTTATATAGTAAAAGACCGCTTTTTTAGCGGTCTTTTTGTTTTGAGTAGTCATTTTGAAGGTGATATCTGGAATACTGACAACAAATCCTCCCTTTTCCTTAGACTCCGCTCAGGAAGACAGTTCGAAATTTATCAGATTAAATCCCTGTATAGTTAGCAGGAGTAATCTGCTTTAGTTCTTTTTTGATAGTATCAGAAACCTCTAGGGTTTCGATAAAATTAGCTATTGAAGCTTGATTGATTTTTTCGTTGGTACGTGTCAATCCTTTTAAAGCTTCATAAGGGTTAGGGTATCCTTCTCTTCTTAAAATTGTCTGGATAGCCTCTGCTACAACCGCCCAATTATTTTCTAAATCTTCTTCGAATTTATCAGCATTTAATACCAATTTATTTAAGCCCTTTAAAGTAGATTGAAATGCAACCAATGTGTGCGCAAATGGCACCCCTACATTACGTAAAACGGTGCTGTCAGTTAAATCACGCTGTAATCTAGAGATAGGTAATTTTGCAGATAAATGTTCAAATAAAGCATTAGCTAAGCCTAAATTACCTTCAGAATTTTCAAAATCGATAGGGTTTACTTTATGGGGCATAGCAGAAGAACCAACTTCTCCCTTTTTAATTTTTTGTTTAAAATAATCCATAGAAATATAAGTCCACATATCTCTATTTAAATCAATTGTGATGGTATTGATTCGCTTTAAGCAATCAAATAGCGCGGCCATATGATCATAATGCTCAATTTGAGTAGTTGGAAAGGAATGATGAAGGCCTAATTTTTCTTGTACAAATTCTTTTCCGAACGACCTCCAATCAATTGATGGGTAAGCGACTTGGTGGGCATTATAGTTCCCTGTGGCTCCGCCAAATTTAGCTGCCGAAGGAATGTCATTTAGTAAATCAAACTGTTGCTTTAATCGTTCTACGTAGACCTCAATTTCTTTTCCCAAACGGGTAGGGGAGGCTGGTTGACCATGAGTCCTGGCAAGCATTGGAATGTCATTCCACTCGGTTGCCAGACTTTTTAATTTTTCAAAAACCTCAAAATATACTGGCACATAAACATCGTTCATTGCAGCCTTTATAGAAAAAGGAACGGCAGTATTGTTAATGTCTTGTGATGTCAATCCAAAATGAATAAACTCTTTATGATCACTTAAACCCAACTCATCAAACTTCTTTTTAATAAAATATTCTACCGCTTTGACATCATGATTTGTAGTCTTCTCAATTTCTTTTATTGCCAAGGCATCTTCTGATGAAAAATTTTGATAGATTTTTTGAAGCGCAGAAAATTTCGAAGTGTCAAAACCTGATAGTTGTGGTAGTGGAATTTCACAAAGTGCTATAAAATATTCGATTTCAACCTGAACTCTATATTTAATTAGGGCTTCCTCAGAAAAATAATTTCCTAAAGCTTCTGTTTTACCACGGTAACGACCGTCAATCGGAGATATAGCGTTCAATTGATTTAAAGACATCTTACAATATTTAAGCGGCAAAGATAATTATCAGTAGTCAGTAATCAGTTGTTAGTTATAATATTTTTAATTTACTGCCTACTACCTAACGCTTTAAGAGCTAGTAGTGTTTTCTGCGCTCTATTTTTGTACCCAATAGTTCCCGAATGAATGGAATTTTCTAGAATGGGCTCCAGTTCAGGATGAATCCATTTAAACTCTGTTCCCAAATATAGTAAGCTTGTCATTGCAAATACCTTGGCAGCTACTTTTCGAGAACCTATCAACCAATCAAAACAGGCACTAACAATTTTCTCAAGAGAAGCTTTATCCAAACCTGCAATATACTCTGGGTCTTGTTTTTTATATTTTGCTAAAACCAATAACTCACAAACATGGGCAATTGGCCTAATACAAGATTCTGAATTCAGGTTTTGTAATCCATTGGTAAAATCTTTAGAATAGGGCAGTAGCAAGCTCAGGTTTTTGCGCATTAAATGGTCAAAAACCCAACTTGCGTTAAAGGTACCTTCTTTATCCTCTATCCAAATGGCCTGTATAAGCGTACCTACCAACTCAGGAAAATGAGCTAATTCACTGACCAAAAGCATAATCTTTTCTTTTGATAAACGACCTGAATTTAGTCTTGTATGTAGTTCATCAGCGGTCATTAAAGTGCGGAATTATTTTCTATTAATTTAGATACCAACATAGGAACACCAACAGAAGCATTTTCTTCAATGACTTTCAAATTGGTATAATCCGATGGGTTTACACTTGGTTTTGGGTCAATAAAATAAATTGGTATTCCTTGAGGGGCATAATTCGCCAAACTGGCCGCTGGATATACCTGCATTGAGGTGCCAATAATGATGAGAACTTCTGATTGAGATGTTATTTCTATGGAAGGTTCTAGCATAGGCACCATTTCGCCAAACCAAACGATATGGGGCCTAAGTTGATTTCCATTACTATCGGTATCACCTAAGTTTAAATCTATAGTCCAGTCCTGCACAGCGCTTTCATCAACAATGCTTCTAACTTTTAACAGTTCTCCATGTAAATGAAGTACATTGGTACTTCCAGCTTGTTCATGTAGGTTATCTACATTCTGTGTGATTATAGAGACTTCAAAATGACTTTCTAACTTTACCAAAGCATGATGTCCATCATTTGGTTTGACCTGTAATAATTGTCTTCTACGTTGATTGTAAAACTCGAATACTAATTCCGGATTTTTAGCAAAACCTTCGGGTGAGGCAACTTCCATGACATCGTGCCCCTCCCATAGTCCGTTGGCGTCTCTAAAAGTTTTTAGACCACTCTCGGCGCTCATTCCGGCTCCAGTCAATACTACTATTTTTTGCTTCTCCATAAATTCAAAATTAGCATTTTCAGTTTTTATTATATTGCCTTATGCAATTCGATCATGATTTGTTATCGTATTTAGAAGAATTTCTTTCTGAAGAAAGAAAGCAACGTTTTATGCAGGTACTCGCAAACCGAACCCGTTTTATCACAGTCGCAATTGAAGATGTTTATCAGTTGCACAATACAAGTGCTGTTATACGAAGTTGCGATGCTTTTGGTGTTCAAAATGTACATGTGGTAGAAGACCGGTTTGGAAAACGATTGGATAAAAATATTGCAATGGGCGCGGAACAATGGATAGATGTCTCACGTTACCAAACTACTGGTGATTGTATTCGTAGTTTAAAAGATGATGGGTATCAGATTATTGCCACTACTCCCCATAATAGTTCAAATCTTTTAGCGAACTTTAAGATTAGAACTAAAACGGCTTTATTCTTTGGTACCGAAAAAGAAGGATTAAGTGATGAGGTCTTAAAAAAAGCGGATGGGTTTCTCAAAATACCTATGGTGGGGTTTTCAGAAAGTTTAAATATTTCGGTTTCTGCGGCCATTATTATTCAAGAGCTTTGTGATGACTTACGTAAATCTAAGCTTCCATGGCAACTATCCGATATGGAAATTCTAGAAAAGAAGTTGGATTGGACTAAAAAATCCATCAATAATGTGGAAGGCATTATCGGTCGTTACTTTCAATAAATCATCTTTTTGTACATTTAAATAACCAATAAATAAAACAAGATGATGACATTTCTCTACATTCTTGGTGGCATTGTATTGCTTATTTTAATTTTAGGCATGATTGCGCCAAAAGCTTATGATGTATCACGTTCTGTGATAGTAAACAAACCGAAAAATGAAGTTTTCAAGTCTTTAAGATCTCTTAAAGAGCAAGAAAAATGGTCTCCATGGGAAAAGAAAGACCCCAATATGAAAAAAGAATTTACCGGAATAGATGGTGAAGTTGGTGCAAAGAGTGCTTGGGTCGGCAAAAAGGATGTAGGTGAAGGAGAACAAGAGATTACTAAGATTATAGAAAATAAAAGAGTAGAGGGAAAGCTCCGTTTTTTTAAGCCATGGAAATCTGAAGCAGATTGTTATTTCAATGTTGAAGATGATACAAGTTCTTCAACTAAAGTTACATGGGGGTTCTCTGGAAATAATAAGTTTCCCTTCAGTATTTTTATGTTATTCTTTAGTATGGATAAAACCGTTGGGAAGGATTTTGAGGAAGGATTAGCAAGTTTTAAGGCATTGATGGAAAAATAATAAGTTACTATGGAACAAAATTTAATAGGATGGGTAGAGATTCCTGTAACCAATATGGCTCGGGCCAGAGATTTTTATGAGGCTGTTTTCGAAATTAAAATTACCATTCAAGATTTTGGGGGTACCCTTATGGGTTGGCTCCCTTCTGAAAATGGAAAACCCGGTGCCTCAGGCTCTTTAATCCTGCAACCAGAGTGGTATATACCGAATCGCAAGGAAGGTGTACTTATTTATTTTTCTTGCGACGACTTGCAAAATGCGCTAGATAGAATAGAAAGTGCCGGGGGTAGAATCTTACAGCCCAAAACTAAAATTAGTGATGAAATTGGTTTTATGGGATTGTTTCATGATTCTGAAGGAAATAGAATAGCATTGCATTCACCCCCAGAATAGTCTATTGTTTTAGCCATTTTTTTCGATTTAAAATGACCTCTTTAGAGGCTTCATCATCAAGAGTAATTGCGTATTTAGGGTCTTTTGTGAGGGTTACTTCTGTTTTTTGCACTTTGCCCTGGCGGCTATAGGTTAGCCTTAATTTATCTCCGTTCTGAGTAGATTTTAAAAAATCAGAAAAGTTTGTTGAGCCTACCATTGGAATATCGTTGACAATTAAAATTACATCGCCTTTTTCTAATCCGGCAGTATAGGCAGGCGAATCGACTAGGGTATTATTGTTGATAGTATTTTTAGCTATAACACCTCCAAAATACCCCGTTTCAGTATCTTGGGTCATTTTTAAACCAACATTTGCAAATAGGGTTTTGTAATCTGGCATGTTACTTTGGTAGATGTAATTTTCAAAAAAATCGTCTCCAAAAGATTTTCCGGCATACGCATTTAAAGTGAGATGTAAGTCTTTAATGGTATAGGGCATCTCCTTTTTACCAAATTTGCCCCAAACCTCTTTAAAGAAATCGTCTAAATTCAAGTTCTTTTTTCTTAAAGAGAGATCTAAAGCAAGTCCAAGAACACTGCCATAAGAGTAATATGAAATAAAGGTGTTATTTCTATTTTGTGGGTCTAGAGAAGTTGCCGCATCTACAAATGGGGCCTGATAGCTCATTTCAATTGGGTTGAAAAACTTAGTGCCATTAGAGTTCCAGACATAATTAAAAGCGCCGTTTAATCCAGAAACATACTCTTCAGGCGTTATCAGACCGGCCCTACAAAGAATTAAGTTAGTGTAGTATGAGGTAAAACCTTCGGCAAACCAAAGTTCTCCGCTCATATCTACATTGTCAAAATCAAAAGGCTCCAACGATTTTGGCCGAATACGTTCTACATTCCATGCATGAAAGAATTCATGCGATACTGTGCCAAGGTTTCTTTGGAGTCCTCCATTTGCTAAAGTTCTTGTTGAAGTTAATATGGTCGAATTACGATGTTCCATACCATCTCCATTTACGTTAGGCATATAACAGGCTAAGAAAGTATATTCATCAAAGTCAAAATCCGGTAGTTCGCCAAAAACCTTTTCCTGTTCTTTTACAATGCGTTTTACACTTTCGAAGTATTGATTTAATTCATCCTCGCTGCCGTTATGGTGCAAAACAAAGCGTATGTTTTGACTTTTTCCGTTTGAATTTATTTCGAAAGCTCTAAGCCCATAATTACTTAGCTCTATGGGGCTATCCATAAAATAGTAAAGGTCGGGAGCCCAATATAAGTTCTCTTTTTGTTTTTTTAATTGCGTAGCAACTTTCCATTTATAGTCTTCGGGAGTATCAAAAGAAATTTCGATAGGGCGATTCTCTAACGAAGGGGCAAACATAAAACTTGCAGGAATGTTCAGATGTGCATGGGTTTTATCGATCTGTGAGTAGGTACCATCTCCGCGATTTGCAAATAAAGTATATTGAATGCTTACTTCTCCATCGTGACCGTAAATGTCCCATTGATAAGGGTTTGGCCTATGAAAAGAAATTTCTTTCCCCTTGCTATCCATTGCCTTAAAATCGTAAACGTTTTTTGCAAAGGAGTGAAAAGCGTACCTGCCAGGAGAACTATTGGCCATACGCACAGACAAGGTATCTGTGGTTATCTTTGGAAAAGTCAAAATGAACTCACCCTCGTGATGAACAGCATTATCAAATGAAACCTTGTAAGAATTGGTTTGGCCATTTAAACTTACAAAACAAAAAAGTAAGGTGGCCAAAATGGTTATTTTACGCATTGTTCACTATTTAAATAAGATTGCTTGATTTTACTCCATCAATTCCAAGAGTGCGGTATCAAAATCGTTTTCTAAAATAACTTTACCGTTTTTTACGACAACTTCGGTCTCGGAATAGGTATCGTATAACTTAGTGCCTTCACCAAAAAAACCTTTGACCCACAAAGATTTTTTGCCTTTGGGCAAGTCGAGGCCAACGGCTACTTTATCCTTATAATCACCATTGATGTACATTCTAGAAAATACGTATGGTGCTTTTGCCAAGCGCTTATGCTTACCGGCGCCGATAGCTGGGTGATTGGCTCTAAATTGCCCCAATTTTTGCCAGTGCTTATGAATTTTTTTAATCTTAGGAATACTATCTAAATCTTCCCAATTCATAAATGAACGCAAGGTGGCATCACCTTCTGTGCCTTCTATAATTAAAGGTCGAGAAGTCTCGTCACCATAATATACCTGTGAGGCTCCCGGAGTCAATAATAATACATTTGCCGAGTGAAAAGGTTTTTTACGCTCCTTATCAAATGGGCTTCCATCATCATGTGATGTTAGATAATTTACCACACTTTTTCCATTTAACTTGGTGTTAAGCAAGTAATTGTACTTTTTAAAAATGGCATCATAATCTTTGGCAGCGTCTGTTTTTAACTCAAAATTGATGAGGCTTTTGAAACCATTTTCATAGTAATCTACTTTTTTATCTCCAAAGTCGAACAGCCTACCTGAAGAAATGCCATAATTGTATACTTCGCCCACCATGTAAAAAGGATTATTATCCAATACTTCATCAGGATGCTTCTTTTTCCATGTTTCAAAGGCATAATCAGCTTCTTTTCTCAGTTCTGCCCATGCATTTTCATTGACATGCTTAACGGTATCTACTCGAAAACCATCTACCCCAAATTCATTAATGTAGTCGGTTAACCATTTTATAATGTAAAAGCGGGGTGCCCTTGGATATCCGGTTCTCTCGAAGAATAAATGCAGCTCATCCAATTCTTGGCTCAAGCGACCTTCTTCTTTCCATTTTGCAAGAAGTGCATCAGGTAACTCAACGGGTTCATCCGATTCCGTTAAAATATCGGGTAGGTTTTTGACCAGAGTACAGGCCGTAGTGTTTTCATAAGTAGTAAACTCACAAGGAGGCCCCGTTCTTACCCAATTATCAGGCCATACAGGGTCCATTTCGGTTACCGGGCCTGTGTGATTCAATACTACATCGAGCAATATTCTAATTCCCTTTGCGTGCGCGGTTTTTACAAGTTTTTTTAGTTCTTGTTTGTCACCAAAATTGGGATCGATGGCGGTCCAATCTTTTGTCCAATAGCCATGGTATCCGTAGGTTTTTCCGGTTCCCTCATCTACAACACCATGAACCTGTTCAACAACAGGGGTAAACCAAATGGCATTAATACCAAGGTCCGTAAAGTATCCTTCTTCTATCTTTTGGGTGATTCCTGCAATATCGCCGCCCTCAAAACCTCTTAATACAGCAGTAGAATCTGTTCTAGAGAAATTAACATCATTATCCGGATTTCCATTTTTGAAGCGATCCGTTAATAAAAAATAAATGTTAGCACCTTCCCAAAAAAATGGTTTGTTGTTTTCTACTGTTTCCTTCACTTCAGCAATTTCTTTTGACTCTTCAATAGCTGGCTTTTGAACTTTTTTACAACCAACAACAAAGCACAACATCGACAATGCGATAAGTAGTTTTTTCATCTTCAGGGAATTTGTTTAAAGCTATAAAATGCTTACGGAAATATAAAATTTATTTATATCGACATTAACCCTTGCAGTGAAGCTTTTAATATCTAATGATTTTAGGATTGGAACTACTTCCTATTCAGAACTTTATATTCTTCATAACAGCTGCTGATGGCGTCTAAAATCTGAAGGTCGTTTGCTGTGGTGATAAATGATTTGGAGTAATTGCAGTTGTTCAAAATGTCATCAATGTCCATTTTTTCTATTTGTAATAACTCGGTGAGTGTTTCTCTGTCGAATTTAGATGCCAGCAAATTGCGAATATCGTCGTCTTGTTTCATTTGCTGCAACTTTCGCATTTGACGTGGTTTTTTACCAAAAAGATTGCGCAATAAATCTGCAGGATTTAAAATAGCACCAAGAACTTTTGTGACGGCACTAGGGTTTTTATTACCGGCCTCATAACTCTTATTAAGTCCCGAGATACTATACTGGTATGCATCGTTGATGGGAAGATTTTTCACATCGATTTCGAGATATCCTGTTAACTGGTATGGTCTTACCGTAACCCCCTCTAGCGCAAAGGCTAGTTCGGTCAAAGAAATTTTGGTATCCTCAAATTTGAACATATCATTGGTGACCTTGACTTTTTGAGGTTTAAAACCTAAATAGGTGAGGTACAGCGTATCGTTCACCGATGCTGTTATAGTAAATTCCCCTTTTTTATTGGTAATAGTTCCTTTTACTTTATTCAGGTTAATAACATGAACGCTTTCTAAAGGAAAATCAGTCTGAGCATTTATTACTGTAGCTTGAAGCTCTTGCTCCATTTCGTTTTCTTCTTGGGCAAAACCGACAAAGCAGCATAACACTAAAACAAGGGGTAAAAGTTTCTTCATGAAGCAATTTTCTCCGCTAAAAATACGAAACAAAGAAAATAAAGCTAAGATTATATAGACATTTTGGGAAGCTCTTAACTAATAGAACCCCTTATTCTTTTTACTCTTGCTTTTACCTCCACCGCTTTTACCACCTTTAAAAGAAGAATTACGGTCTTTTCTTCCGCCACCGCCAAAACCACCTTTTTTGCGGTCTCTTCTTCCACCTCCACTACCTCTGTTTCGTCCGCCACCGCGTCCACTGCCTCCAGGGTTCTTTGAAACTTCAACGTTGACAAAACGACCATCGACTTTAAAATCTGAAAAGGTTTCTAAAATAAGTGGGGTAAACTTAGCGTCTGTATTGAAAAAAGAGAAAGTATCCTTGGTATCTACCTTGTAGATATCATCTTTATCCAAATCTAAAGTATCTCTTAAAAAGTCTTTTAGAGACATCCAATCATAGTTGTCACGTTCACCAACATTAATGAAATAGCGAACTGAACCGTCTTTTGGAATTTCGCCGGAATCACGAGATTCACCACGCTCTCTTTTATTAGACCTGTCATCTGAATTAAGATCTCTTGTTTTGTTATAATACGTAAAGAAGCGTGTAAATTCTACAGAAACTATTTTTTTAATAAGTTCGTCTCTATCTATTCCTTCAAGAACATTATTGATGGCGGGTAGATAAACATCAATCTCTTCATTGACCTTGGTTTCTTTAATTTTGTTAACCAAGTGATACAGTTGAATTTCACAGATTTGTATCCCGGTAGGGATTTTCATCTCCAAGAATTCTTGTCCGATTTTGCGCTCAATAGCCTTGATTTTTCGCATTTCACTACGCGTAACAATAACCATTGAAATACCAGATTTTCCGGCCCTACCTGTACGACCACTTCTATGGGTATAGGTTTCGATTTCATCTGGTAATTGGTAATTTATAACGTGGGTAATATCATCTACATCAATACCACGCGCGGCTACATCTGTAGCCACAAGCATTTGTATTTGTTTTTTACGGAAGGAATTCATCACCAGGTCACGCTGATTTTGACTTAAGTCACCATGTAGTGCGCCAGCATTATAACCATCTTCTATCAACTTTTCAGCGACCCTTTGGGTATCGCGCTTTGTTCTGCAAAAAATAACCGAGAAGATGCCTGGATTGGCATCTGCCAAACGTTTCAATGCAGGGTAACGGTCACGGCCACTGACAACGTAATATTCATGCTGAACGGTGCTTGCACCAGAGTTTTTTGCACCAACCGTAATTTCTTTTGGGCTGTGCATAAACTTTTTGGCGATAGTAGAGACTTCTCTCGGCATGGTTGCCGAGAATAACCACGTAGATTTTTCTTTAGGAGTATTGGAGAGGATATCTTTAATGTCTTCAAAGAATCCCATATTTAACATTTCATCTGCTTCATCAAGAATACAGTAGTCTATTTTAGAAATATCGACCATACCTCGCCCGATCATATCTTTCATACGACCGGGAGTAGCTACAACAATCTGAGCTCCCTTTTTAATTTGTCTCGCTTGATCTGAAATACTTGCCCCTCCGTAAATGGCAACGATGTTAACTCCTTTTTCATATTTTGAATAGAGTTGCATCTCATTAGTAATCTGCAAGCATAGTTCTCTAGTAGGCGATAATATTAAGCCCTGGGTAGTTCTGCTTGCTGAATCAATTTTTTGAATAAGCGGAAAGCCAAAGGCGGCTGTTTTACCCGTGCCGGTCTGAGCCAAGGCGACTAGATCAGTATCATCTTCTAATAAAATTGGAATTGCTTTTTCTTGAACTTCGGAAGGATTTTCAAATCCTAAATCTGTAATAGCAGACAAAAGGGACTTTTGAAGCCCCAAACTTTCAAATTTTGACATAATATTTATAGTAATCGCAAATATGTGTGTTGAATAGAGCGATTGTTTCCTATAAACCGAGGCTCATGACAACACCTGCCATACCGGCGGCGTTAAATTTTCGGCAAAGGTACTGTTAATTAATTTGTTAACCAGTATTTATTCAAATTACCATGATTATGGCTTAACTACTTTGCAGAAAAGAAATAAGTTTTTGAATGGCCCTACCACGATGACTTATCTCATTTTTAATTGCCAAAGGTAATTCAGCAAAGGTTTTTTGATAGCCGTTAGGAATAAATACTGGGTCATAACCAAAGCCTTTTTCACCCCGCTTGTCTTTGGCAATAGTACCTTCTACAATTCCTTCAAAAATATAGGAGTTTGAATCTATGTTCAAGGCTATAGCGGTCTTAAAGTGGGCCTTTCTATTTTTATTGCCTTCGAGGTTAGAAAGTAGCTTATCCATATTGGCATTGGCGTCTTTTGTTAAACCACCATATCTAGCGGTATACACACCAGGTTCGCCGTTCAAAGCATCCACTAGAAGGCCTGTATCATCAGAAAAACAGTTATAACCATAGTTTCTGGAAACAAAATCTGCCTTTATTTTTGCGTTTTCTTTAAGTGTTTTTCCTGTTTCTTCGATTTCATCAAAGCAATCAATCATATCTAATGATAAAAGTTTAATGTGTTTCGGTATAAGCTTTAGTACCTCTTCAAATTTATTTTGATTGTGGGTGGCAAAAACCAATTCCATAAGTTCCAACTATAATTTGATTGCTAAAGTAGTATTTTAGGGCCATGAAATTTAAAATACCACCGGCGTTGGTTGCTTTGATTTTTGGATCAGCCCTTTTTTTACTGGCCAAATACCTGCCAGTAGGCGAGTTTGAGTTTTTTGGCCGTGAAATTTTGGCCTTCGTTGTGCTTGGTCTAGGCTTTTTGGTAGTTAGTATCGCCATCATCCAGTTTTATAGAAAAAAGACCACCGTAGATCCTTTGAATCCAGAAAAGGCCAATGTTTTGGTAACCAGTGGGATATTTCGGTTTACCAGAAACCCGATGTACTTGGGAATGTTACTTTTTTTGATTGCTTTTGCCTTGAAGTTAAGTAATGCATTCAATACCTTGATTTTGGCTGGTTTTGTGTACTACATGAACCATTTTCAGATTAAACAGGAGGAAGAAGCACTCCTCAAAATTTTTGGAAAAGACTATAAGCTTTATTTAAAATCAACAAGAAGGTGGTTTTAATGACTTTTGAAATGTCGAAAATATCATTTTCGTTTTTTTAGCCGCTTTTTAATGATGATATTTTAGTGTTTTTGACGAATTCTGAAACAAAACATTTTTTTTTAAAGGTTCAAATCCCCCGTTGGATTTAATGTTTATTTTTAGCCTTTAATTGTCAGCAATAATGGTTGAGGAAGGAAGGAAATACGTTTTTGATTTTGATAGTACTTTAACTCGTGTCGAAGCCCTGGATGTATTGGCGGAAATGACGCTTAGAAATAAAGCCAACAAAGATGAAGTACTAAAAGAAATACAAGATATTACCAATCTTGGTATTGATGGTGACATTTCTTTTACAGAGTCTTTGGAGCGCAGAATTAAGTTACTAAACGCCCATAAAGATGATTTAGAAGGCCTTGTTTCGGAATTAAAGCAGAAAATCTCCAAATCCATTGAGGAAAACAAAGAGTTTTTTCAAGAATATGCTGATGATATTTATGTGATCTCTTGTGGTTTTAAAGAGTTTATTGACCCCATTGTGGCAGCTTATGATATTCCTTCAGAACGTGTGTATGCCAATACCTTTAAGTTTGACGAAGATGGAAACATTGTAGGTTTTGATGAAACCAATGTACTCTCTTCGCATAATGGTAAGATTGAATGCTTAAAAACCTTGAACCTTGACGGTGAAGTTCAGGTTATTGGCGATGGGTATAGTGATTATGTCATGCGAGAGGCGGGTATAGCAGATAAGTTTTTCGCCTATACCGAAAACGTTCATCGTGAGAAAGCTACGGAAAATGCCGATTTTATTACTCCTAACCTTAATGAATTTTTATTTGTGAACGATTTACCAAGAAAAGTATCATACCCTAAAAACAGAATAAAAATTCTTTTGTTGGAAAATGTGCATCCAGATGCTTTTGAAAATCTATCGGAAGATGGTTTCTCTGTAGAATTGGTAAAGCATAGCATTCCTGAAGAGGAGCTTGTTGAGCGCATTAAAGGAGTACATGTACTGGGTATTCGTTCGAAGACTCAGGTGACCGAAAAAGTATTGGAAGCTGCCGATAAATTGTTGGCTGTTGGGGCTTTTTGTATTGGTACCACGCAAATCGCCTTAGAAGCGGCAAAAAAGAAAGGCGTAGTTGTTTTTAATGCACCATATAGTAATACCAGGTCGGTGGTAGAGTTGGCAATTGGCCAAATTATAATGCTAAAACGAAGCATATTTGCGCGAAGTTCTGAAATTCACAGGGGACAATGGTTTAAAACTGCATTGAACTCTCAAGAAGTACGAGGCAAGAATTTAGGAATTGTAGGTTATGGAAATATTGGCAAACAACTTTCTGTCTTGGCCGAAGCCATTGGTATGCGAGTATATTACTATGATGTCGCTGACCAATTAGCATTAGGAAACGCTATTAAATGTAGCTCACTGGAAGATTTATTGTCGGTTTCCGATGTGGTTACCCTTCATATCGATGACAACAAAGCAAATAAGAATTTTATAGGTGAACGAGAAATTAACCAAATGCGCGATGGGGCAATTCTAATAAATCTTGCTCGTGGTTTTGTTGTAGACATTCCGGCCTTGGCAAATGCACTTAAAAGCGGTAAGCTTGGAGGTGCCGCGGTTGATGTTTACCCAGAAGAGCCTAGGGCAAATGGTGAATTTACAACTGAATTGCAAGGTTTAGAAAATGTGATACTTACCCCTCATATTGGAGGAAGTACGGAAGAAGCACAGCGTGATATTGCCGACTTTGTGCCCAATAAAATTATGGATTATATTAATTCTGGTAACACGGTCGATGCTGTAAATTTCCCCAACATTCGATTACCAAAACAAAATAAGGCGCATCGTTTTCTACATATTCATAAGAATGTACCTGGCGTAATGGCAAAAATCAATGAGGTTTTGGCGAAATACGAAATGAATATTACCGGGCAGTATCTTTCTACAGACCCTGAGGTTGGTTATGTAATTTCAGATTTAGATAAAGAATATAACAAAGAAGTGATTAAGGCCTTAAAAAGTGTTGAACATACAATCAAATTTAGAGTTCTTTATTAGTAGAAGTAGAATTTAGTAGAACAGAAGACTTCCTCATTTAGTTAATCAAAACGCCCACCAAGTAATAGAATCCAACCCCGATATACAGTAACCCGACAACAAACCATATCCAATATTTAGCGTTTGAGACCTGAGCATTTTCATTCGCATTAGTTCTATTTTTTTTAGCTATCCAAACGAAGAATGCTCCAACAAGTATTATAAGTATAAATTTAATCATGATGGTAGGGTTCGTTTCTAAGAATGGTAAAGGCTCTATAGATTTGTTCGACAACAAATAAGCGTACCATTTGGTGCGAGAAGGTCATCTTTGAAAGACTTATTTTTTGGTTGGCTCTTGAGTATACCTCATCACTAAACCCATAAGGTCCGCCAATTGTAAAAATTAGTTTTTTAATTCCGCTGTTCATACGCTTTTGTAGGCCGTCAGCGAATTCTTTACTTGAAAATTGCTTTCCCTTTTCATCCAATACTACAAGAATGTCAGAAGTGGTGATTTTTTTGAGAATAAGCTCTCCTTCTTTCTGTTTTTGCTGTTCTTCCGATAGGTTTTTGGCATTTTTCAGGTCAGGAATAATGTCGAGCTCAAACTTAATGTAATGACCGAGTCTTTTTACGTAATCTGCAATTAAGTTTTGCAATTCCGTATTATCGGTTTTTCCTATGGCGATTAATTGTATGGTCACAGACTTTTATTATTTTTTCAAAAGTAGTATTTGTATGCGACACTGTTTTCGATTCCGTTTTTAGTATTTTAGCTCAAATTCGATTGCAACAATGATTTCAGAAAAACAATTTAATAAAGAACTGCAGTTAATTATTGCAAATGCCATTCGCGAAGACGTAGGTGACGGAGACCATAGTTCGTTAGCATGTATACCTGATTCCGCCACAGGTAAAGCTAAGCTTTTGGTTAAAGATACAGGTGTGATAGCAGGTATTGATTTTGCAAAACAAGTTTTTAAATATGTTGATGAAAATCTAAAAATTGAAGAACTTTTAAAAGATGGCGATATGGTGGAACACGGAGATATTGCTTTTTATGTCTCCGGAAGTTCACAAAGTATTTTAAAAGCGGAACGTTTGGTTTTAAATGCAATGCAGCGAATGAGCGCTATTGCCACTAAAACGAATTTTTTTGTAGGTCTTTTGAAAGGTACGGGCACCAAAATTTTAGATACCAGAAAGACAACTCCGGGTATTCGAGCTCTCGAAAAATGGGCCGTTAAGATTGGGGGAGGAGAAAATCATCGCTTCGCCTTATATGACATGATAATGTTGAAGGATAATCATATCGATTTTGCTGGCGGATTGACTAAAGCAATCAACAAGACCAAGGCTTACCTAAAGGAAACCGGAAGGGATTTAAAAATTATTGTTGAAGCTAGAAACTTAGGAGAAATAAAAGAGATTATAGCTTCTGAAGGGGTTTATAGAATTTTAATCGATAATTTTAATTACGAAGACACTCGAAAAGCCGTTGCTTTAATTAACGGCAAGTGTTTGACCGAGTCTTCTGGGGGTATTAATGAGAAAACCATTAGAGCTTATGCAGAATGTGGAGTAGACTATATTTCTTCTGGGGCCCTAACCCATTCAGTTTATAATATGGATCTTAGCTTAAAAGCCGTTTAAATGTCCGAATCCATTGAGCAAAGATTAGATAAAATCCCGGTTGTTAATTTACTGGTACGTTTACTTAAAAAGGTAAAACTACCTGCTTTCGAAGGTCTTTCGCTTTATGATTTAATTGAAATTTACATTGTGGGCATTGTTCAGGGCACCCTATCTACAAGGGCCAGTTCGATTGCTTTCAGTCTTTTTATGGCGCTTTTTCCGCTTATGATTTTTTTTGTTACCCTAATCCCCTTTGTGGTGCCTTACGTGAGTGCCGGAAATGAAGGTTTTGACGCTCAGTTCCTTATTTTTTTAGAATCTTTTCTGCCCTCTGCAACCAGTGATTATTTTAGTGATATCTATCAACAAATAAAGGACCAAAAAAGAGGAGGTCTTTTATCCTCAGCTTTTATCATCTCTATCTTTTTAGTGGCGAATGGAGTGAACGCCATATTTAGTGGGTTTGAAAATTCTTATCATATAGAATTGACGAGAAATTTTTTTAGGCAGTATATCTATGCTTTAATGGTGGGTCTTTTACTTTCAATTTTGTTGATAGTAGGGGCGGTTGTTTTTGTTTATGTTGAATTTTACGTTGTAGAGTACACTTCAGAATATTTTGGAAAGGCATATGGATATGATGTAAAAGAAGGTGATTACCTAGGTATACAGGTTGCAAAGGTTTTATTCTTTATGCTCTTTTCGTACATAACAACGGCCATACTTTATTATTTCGGAACCGTAGAAGGTAGAAAAGCTCGCTTTTTTTCAGCAGGCGCCTTAATGACTACACTTCTGTTCGTTTTAACCTCTTACTTATTCGGAGTTTATGTTGAAAAATTTGCCCGTTACAACGAATTGTATGGGGCTTTAGGAGGATTATTAATTTTAATGGTGTTTATTTGGCTTAATTCTAATATTCTGCTATTAGGATTTGAATTAAATGCAACATTGTCTTCTATGAGAAAAAGTGTTGCCAGAAACTTAAAAGAAGAAAAAATTGAGAATTAGACATTGTTTTAGCCTAGTAATAGTATGCCTTAATATTCAATTGCTTTTCTCACAAAGCATTGTGGGCAAATGGAGAACTATTGATGACAGAAACGGAATTACCAAAGCTATCGTAGAACTTTATAAAGAAGATGGTTTGTTGCAGGGCAGGGTGCTTAAAATATTGGAAAAAGGAAAGGAAAATGCCCTTTGCATTAAATGTGAAGGAGAATTGAAGGATAAACCCGTTGAGGGAATGCAGATTATTTTTTCATTCAAAGAGACCGATAAAGGGGTTTATAAGGGTAAAAAACTTTTTGACCCAGAACAAGCTATGACTTTTCGAGGCAAAATATGGCTAGACCCAGATGACCCGGATAAGTTGAAGGTCAGAGGTTATCTCGCTTTTTTATATCGCACACAAACTTGGCTTAGGTTTCAAGAATAGTTTAACATGGAACATTTTATAGACGTTGTGCTTCCCATTCCCTTGGAGAAGCTTTTTACCTATAAAATTTCTGAGCAGGAATCAGATTTTTTAAAAGTGGGTATGCGTGTTGCCGTTCCTTTTGGAAAATCAAAGATTTATACTGCTCTGGTCTACAGAATTCATAATTCCCCTCCTCAAGTTTATGAACCAAAGGAAATTCATCAAATTTTAGACGATAGGCCCATTGTTACCGCTGTTCAATTAAAACATTGGCAGTGGATAGCCGATTATTACATGTGTACCCTTGGGGAAGTAGTGCGCAGTGCTTTGCCTTCTGCCTTTTTATTGGAGAGTGAAACCTTAGTTTTGCCGAATAGAATAGAGGAAATTGACGAATCGCAATTAAAGGATGAGGAATTCTTGATTTTAGAAGCCCTTCGACATCAATCTGCCTTAAAAATTAGTGAGATTGTAGCTATTGTTGACCGGAAAAATGTACTTCCGTTTGTAAACAAACTTGTCGAAAAAAGAGCAATCCAGCTAAAAGAGGAGATTTACGAGCAGTACAAACCTAAATTGGTCAGGTATGTGCGTTTAGGCGAGGCGTATGATTCAGAAGAAAAATTAGAGGAATTACTGAACAGTTTGACAAGGGCTCCCAAACAAAGTCAGGTTGTACTTTCACTATTTTCATTACAGGCCAAAACAAAAAAACCTATTAAAGTTACAGACTTAGAGAAAGAGAGTGGAGGTTCAAAAGCCGTCATAAAATCCCTTATTGCTAAAGGAATTTTAGATGAGTATCAGATTAAAACAGATAGGGTTGGTTATGACGGTTCTGGTCAAATACAGGGGCAAATAAGCCTAAATAACGAGCAACAAAAAGCTTTTGAAACAATACAAAACAGTTTTCAAGACAATAAGGTTTGCCTGCTTTATGGGGTAACCTCTTCGGGTAAGACCGAGGTATACATTAAATTAATAGAGCAGGTTCTAAGTGAAGGTAAACAAGCTCTTTATCTACTGCCTGAAATTGCACTGACTTCGCAACTTATCAACCGGTTACAGGCTTATTTCGGAAATAAAGTAGCGGTTTACCATTCAAAATACAGTATACATGAACGTGTTGAGACTTGGAACAATGTATTAAATCACCAAGAGAAAGCCCAGATTGTGATAGGGGCAAGGTCTGCTTTGTTTTTACCTTTTTCTAAGCTAGGTCTTATCGTTGTTGACGAAGAACATGAGTCTTCATTTAAACAGTTCGACCCAGCTCCGCGTTATCATGCGAGAGACGCTGCCATAGTATTGGCAAATTTTCAGAATTGTAAATGTGTTCTGGGTTCTGCAACGCCAAGCATTGAAAGCTATAAAAACGCAAAAAAAGGCAAATATGGTCTGGCAGAAATGAAGCAGCGCTATGGCAGTGTTTTGATGCCAGAGATAGAATTGGTCGATATTAAGGAGGCTACCCGTAAAAAACGTATGAAAGGTCATTTTTCGGAACGTTTACAAGAAACGATATCGGAAGCGCTAAATGAAGGTGAGCAAATAATACTATTTCAAAATAGACGTGGTTTTGCGCCGATTATAGAATGTACCGCTTGTGGTCATTCATCGCAGTGTCCGAACTGTGATGTGAGTTTGACCTATCATCAGTTCAAGAATCAACTTAGATGCCATTATTGCGGTTATTATATGGCTCTACAATTGGCCTGTGAAGCTTGTGGTAATAGTACTTTAGATAAAAAGGGATTTGGAACGGAACAAGTGCAGCAAGAATTAGAGCTACTTTTTCCTGAAGCTAAAGTAGGTCGTATGGATTTGGATACTACCCGTGGTAAATACGCTTATGAAAAGATAATTACTTCTTTTGAACAGCAAGAAATGGATATTTTGGTAGGTACTCAAATGGTTACCAAAGGGCTTGATTTTAGAAATGTAAGCCTTGTCGGTATCATGAACGCCGATAGTTTGCTGAATTTTCCAGATTATAGAGCGCACGAGCGCAGTTTTCAATTATTGACCCAAGTTGCAGGTAGGGCAGGACGGACAAAAAAGAGAGGTAAGGTTTTAATACAGACCTATAACCCCTATCACCAAATATTACAGCAAGTATCCAGTACGGATTATGAAAAAATGTATGAAGAACAGATTTACGAACGCGAACAGTATAACTACCCACCAGAGCTAAGAATCATCAAAATTACCCTTAAAGACAAAGATTACAACAAACTGAACGAAGCTTCGCAATGGTTTGCAAACTCTTTAAGAAATGTGTTAAAAGACACTGTTTTAGGCCCTGAATTTCCAGTAGTTTCAAGAATTAGACGCTTGTATCTTAAGAACATCATTTTAAAGGTGCAAAAAGAAAAGCCGGTGGCCCAAACAAAAAATAGCATTAAAAGAATTGAAAAGTCTTTTAATGCTATTTCACAATATAAGAGTGTTAAGGTAATCTACAATGTAGACCACATTTAACTATACGTTTGCCAGTGCTTCTGCAAGCTCTGTCTTTTTGTTTCTGCTTAAAGGTATCTGTCTTCCCCCCACTTCAACATTCTTACTGTTGAATTTCTCGATTTTCTCAAGATTAACAATATAAGATTTGTGTATTCTTAAGAACTTTTCGGCAGGCAATTGCTGCTCAAAAGATTTCATTGTTGAAAGAATAACAATATTGGCTTCATCGGTAACTAATTTTATATAATCACCAAGGGCTTCTATCCATTTGATATCATTAAGGATAACCTTACGTTTTTTGAGGTTGCTCTTTACAAAGATATGCTCCTCATCTTCATCAACTCTGTGGATTTGCTCGTATTTTGACACTGCTCTTTTAACAGAGGCTTCAAAACGCGCAAGTGTAATAGGTTTGTGTAGGTAATCGGTAACATCGTAATCGAATGCTCTTAGCGCATAATCCGGTTTACCGGTGATTAAAATTACCTGAGGTGGATTCTCCAAAGCTTCCAATAAGTCAAAACCACTAATAATAGGCATTTCAACGTCTAAGAAGATTAAGTCAACCTCATTATTCTTGAGGCCGTTTTTGGCTTCGATAGCGTTGCTGTACTCTGCCACTAATGCAAGATGTGGGTGATTGTTGACTAACTTCGCGACAGCCATACGCTGCATGGAGGAGTCATCTACAATAATACTTTTTAGTTTCATAAATGGGGTGATTTGTGGGGTTAAATCATCGGCAAATTACATAAAAAACACGATGAGATGCAACAAAAGATGTAAACATTGCATAATCTGTTGTGTAATTGGTAATAGACGTGATGTAGGGTTGTTTATGGTTCAAATTGTTAATAACTGTTATTGATATGTTTGCACTTATAACGAACATTTTTTAGATTTCTTGTGAATAGAAACAATTATGTTTACTTTTGCGCTCCTTAAATAAATATATAATATGAACCATTACGAAACTGTTTTCATTTTGAATCCCGTTTTATCTGATACTCAGATAGAGGAAACAGTTAAGAAATTTGAAGATTTCTTAATTAAGAGTGGTGCCAAAATGGTAGCCAAAGAAAATTGGGGGCTTAAAAAATTAGCCTATCCAATACAGAACAAGAAAAGTGGATTTTACCACTTATTCGAATTTGCAGCTCCAGGTGAGGCCATAGGTCCTTACGAGTTAGAATTTAGAAGAGATGAGCGTATTATGCGTTTCTTGACTGTAAAACTTGACAAGCACGCGGTTGCTTGGGCAGAGAGAAGAAGAACAAAACTTAAAACTAAGGCGTAACCATGTCAACATTACAACAACAAGCAAAATCAAAAAAGGATGGCGAGATTAGATATCTTACTCCTTTAAATATAGAGACGTCAAAACAAAAGAAGTATTGCCGTTTTAAAAAGTCTGGCATTAAGTACATCGATTACAAAGATCCAGATTTCTTAATGAAGTTGGTTAATGAACAAGGTAAACTTTTACCAAGAAGATTAACAGGTACTTCATTAAAGTATCAAAGAAAAGTTGCACAAGCGGTAAAGCGTGCACGTCATTTGGCATTGATGCCATACGTAGGTGATATGTTAAAATAATAAAGACGGAAAAATGGAACTTATATTAAAACAAGATGTACAAGATTTAGGTTTTAAGGATGATTTGGTTACCGTTAAAAACGGCTACGGAAGAAACTTCTTAATTCCACAAGGTTTAGCTGCATTGGCTACTCCGTCAGCTAAAAAAGTTTTAGCAGAAAATTTAAAGCAGCGTGCCCACAAAGAGAAAAAGGTAATCGATGAGGCACAAAAAGTTGCCAATGCTCTTAAAGAGTTAGAGATCAAGATTCCAGCAAAGACAGGTGCTGGCGAT
Source organism: Croceitalea sp. W27 (assembly GCF_055693185.1). NCBI lineage: Bacteria > Pseudomonadati > Bacteroidota > Flavobacteriia > Flavobacteriales > Flavobacteriaceae > Croceitalea > Croceitalea sp. W27. The sequence goes on along the minus strand of NZ_CM146327.1, from coordinate 593,378 downwards.
AAATTGTTTGGATCGGTAACAAGCATAGATTTAGCTGTAGCTCTTGACAAGTCTGGCCAAGCTATTGATAAAAAGTTTATCAGTATTCAAGGTGGTACCGTTAAAAGAGTAGGACCTTATAATGCGCAGATAAGATTACACAGAGAAGTTATTGTTGATTTCCCTTTTGAAGTTATCGCAGAAGCAAAATAATTCTCTTTTAGAGTATTAATGTATAAAGAGCTATGTTTTTCATAGCTCTTTTTTAGTTTACAGAAATGAAATACAGAAGATTATCTAAAGAACAGTTAGAAGAACTACACCCTGAATTTATTAACTTTTTAGCAACACAATCTATTACAGCAGATGAATGGGCCCAAATAAAAGCAAACAAGCCCGAGGTTGCAGAAGAAGAGTTGGACGTATTCAGTGACTTGGTATGGGAAGGTGTGCTTACCAAAGTCAAGTACCTAGAGAACATTTCAGAATTACAAATGCATCTCTTTGCCCTTACCGAAAAAGAAATGAAACTCCTTTCGGTAAAAGTGCTTAATCCAGAAATCGATTTGCGCACGAAAATCGGTTTTGACTGGTTTAAAAGAAACTTTCAGTCAGATTTCGTAGAGTACTTAACCGCATCAAAAGCATATTCTGAAGATAAAAACTTAGATAAATTTAATTTAATACAGCAAGGTGCCGTAATCACAAAAGGTGAGCTATACCAGTGGTTTGAGAACATTATAGATGTGAGTCCTACATAAAAAACCTTTTGTTTTGCTCTAGCATCATTTCAAAAAATACATTGCTTGGTTAAATATTGATGCCAAGATGTATTCACCTCGCAAACTCAAAGTTCTTTTAATTGCATTTATATGCACTCAAAATCTTTTGGCTAGTTTTAGCCATTTTCAGATTCAAGATTCTCTAAACCTATCATGGCATAATCTGGATGAAAGCGAAGCATATACAGCTCGGCATGAGAATTCTTTGGTGCAAGCCGGAAATAAATTTTATCTCATGGGAGGGCGAGAAAATGCAAGAACCATTGATGTATATGACTACAAATCGAATGAATGGACGGCTTTAGAAAACAATGCCCCAAAAAGCTTCAATCATTTTCAAGCTACTGTTTATGGCGGACTAATATGGGTAATAGGAGCTTTTAATACAAATGATTACCCAAATGAAATACCTGAAAAATATATATGGGCCTTTGACCCTACAACCTTAAAATGGACTAAAGGGCCTCAAATTCCAAGGGAAAGAAGAAGAGGCGCTGCAGGACTGGTAGTTTTTAAAGATAATTTCTATGTTTTGGCCGGAAACACGAAAGGCCATAATGGAGGTTTTGTACCCTGGTTGGATAGTTATAATCCAGCAACTGGTGAATGGAAAATATTGGAAAATGCACCAAGATCTAGAGACCACTTTTTCGGAGTGGTAATTGAAAATAACTTATACGCCGCAGGAGGTAGGCTATCTGGTGGGCAAGGAGGTACATTTATACCAACGATTGCTGAGGTAGATGTGTATGATTTAGAAAGAAATACTTGGAGAACCTTACCATCAAATCAAAATATTCCTACCCCAAGGGCGGGAGCTCCCACGGTGAACTTTAGAAGTCACTTGGTGGTTATCGGCGGAGAGGTTAAAGACCAAGAGGTTTATGGTATAACACGAACTGATGCCCTAGAAATAACCGAGGCCTATGATCCAAGATCTCAGGAGTGGTCGCGCTGGCCAGATTTAAACCATAAAAGACATGGAACACAGGCAATAGTATCTGGTGACGGTATTTTTGTTCTATCAGGGTCAACCAATTTAGGTGGAGGCAGGCAGCACAATTTAGAAGCTCTAGGTTCTAAAAAACCTGAAGGTAAAGCACTAATTTCGAGTAGACCAAAAACACCAAAAAAGATTAGAGCAAAAGGGCGGACTAAACTAAAGATTCCCATAACTCTTGACAAGGGCAATGTAGGCAAGTTTATTGTTAAAATCGATTTCTTTGGAATCGGGGCATCAGATTTTAGGTCTGAACATGATTATTGCGACCGACCTATCTTTATAAAACCTTATACAACCTTGCACATACCCATTCTATATTTAGGGAGTAAAAAAATAAAGCCAGCGACCGCAAAAATTTTATTTTCAGATAAAACGGTTGCAGAGGTTTTAATTAAATGATTTATCCTTTTACAGACTAAGTTGACCGCTAGTAGTTCAAGCTTTGGTAGGCAAGGGGGGGAGTCCTATATTTGCAGGATAGATTAGTTACATGGCACAAAAACCAAGCATCCCAAAAGGCACAAGAGATTTTTCTCCACAAGAACTGGCAAAGAGGAATTATATTTTTGACATTATAAAAAACCAGTTTGAACTTTTTGGTTTTCAACCCATAGAAACGCCAAGTTTTGAAAACTCGGATACTTTGCTTGGAAAATATGGTGATGAAGGTGATAGACTGATTTTTAAGATTCTTAACTCTGGGGACTTTATCTCTAAAGTTGACGATATCACTTATAGTTCTAAAAACTCAACTTCCATCGCCCCCAAAATTACGGAAAAGGCACTTCGTTACGATCTCACAGTGCCCTTTGCGCGTTATGTAGTGATGCACCAGAACGACATAGATTTTCCTTTTAAACGATATCAAATACAACCAGTTTGGCGTGCAGACCGCCCTCAAAAAGGACGCTTTAGAGAGTTTTACCAGTGTGATGCCGATGTTGTTGGTGCGAACTCCCTATTGCAAGAGGTAGAACTAGTTCAGCTGTATGATGCTGTTTTTAATAGTTTAGGGCTAAAAGGCACTATTATTAAAATTAATAATCGTAAAATATTATCCGGTATTGCTGAGGTCATAGGAGCCCAACATTTGTTGGTAGATTTCACTGTGGCTTTGGATAAACTTGATAAAATTGGGGAAGCCAAAGTAAAAGAAGAAATGCTGGGCAAGGGCATTTCTGAATTGGCTATACAAAAAGCGGCCCCATTATTCTCAATGTCAGGTAATGCAGCTGAGCAATTAAACCAACTGGAAGTTTTATTAACAGATTCTGAGATTGGACTAGCCGGAATTAACGAATTAAGGGAGATTATTAACACGGTTACTGAATTAGGACTAAAATCTGCAAATCTAGCTTTAGACGTAACTTTAGCGAGAGGTTTGAACTATTATACAGGAGCTATCTTTGAAGTTTCAGCACCAAAAGGCGTTCAAATGGGTTCCATTGGTGGTGGTGGTCGTTATGATGATCTTACGGGTATTTTTGGTTTAAAAGATGTAAGTGGCGTAGGTATTTCTTTTGGGTTGGATAGAATTTACCTCGTCTTAGAAGAGTTGGGTTTATTTCCTGCGGAGATAAACCAATCTTTACAAGTGTTGTGCTTAAATTTTGGAGAAAAAGAGAGTCTAGCCGCCTTGAAGTTAATCGGACAATTAAGAGAACAAGGGTTGAAGGCTGACTTATATCCGTCAAATACCAAAGTTCAAAAGCAATTTAAATATGCCGATAAACGCAATGTTCCTTTTGTCATTTTAATAGGTCAAAAAGAGTTAGAAACTGGCAAGTGTATTGTTAAAAATATGAAAACAGGCGAGCAAAGCTCATACAGTTTAGACGCTCTCGATGCAATAATCGATAGCTTAAAGCTTTGAGGTAATAGTTTTTATAATTTCGAAATACCTTTCTTTTGCAGATGATATAAGGCCTCCGTCTTCATTTTCTACTAAAAACTTAAATTCATTTAGAGAGACCCATTTTAAAGCCTCGACTTCTGAATCTTGTTTAGTGAGCTGAGTGTTCTCATCTAGTAGGTATAGAAAAATATGGGTGAATTCTCTATCCCAAATGCCATTGTCATGTTTTTTTTCCTTTTTTCGAATGCCTATTTTTTCAAGCTTATCTGTTTGAATCTGAATGCCTATTTCTTCTTCTACTTCCCTAAAAGCCCCAATTTCTGGACTTTCGCCAGCGGCAATATGACCAGCAACGGATACATCCCATTTTAAAGGATAGGTCTCTTTGTTTTTTCCACGTTGTTGCAGCAGTATTTTTCCATCTATAGTATAAAACCAAACATGAATGGTTGGATGGAATAAACCTTCTATATGTGCCTTGGATTTTAGTGCCGTTTCTCCGGTTGAATTTCCATTCTCATCAAGTATATCGATCAATTCATCCATGACAAATACCTTAATGATGAAGTCATTTAGTCTTCAAAATAACTAAAGGTTTCCCCATCTTTTATAGTCAACAATGTTTCATAAATCAGCCGGATAACATTTTCTACGTCTTCTTTGTGCACTGTTTCAACTGTTGTGTGCATATATCGAAGTGGTAAGGAGATTAGTGCAGAGGCAACTCCACCGTTACTATAAGCAAAAGCGTCAGTATCTGTTCCGGTTGCCCTTGAAGATGCTGAGCGTTGAAACGGTATTTTCTTGGCCTCAGCAGTTTCTAATATACGTTCCCTTAACTTTTGTTGAACGGCAGGGGCATAAGAAATTACTGGCCCCTTGCCAATCTGAGTGTCTCCTTGTACTTTTTTATCAATCATTGGGGTACTCGTATCATGGGTAACATCGGTGACGATGGCAACGTTTGGCTTTATGGTCTGGGTTATCATTTCTGCACCACGTAAGCCTATTTCTTCTTGAACGGAGTTTGTAATGTAAAGTCCATAAGGTAATTTCACCTTGTTTTCATGCAGTAAACGCGCTACTTCGGCAATCATAAAACCACCAGCACGGTTGTCAAGTGCCCTACAGACAAATTTGTCTTTGTTCAGTACGTGAAATTCATCAGGATAGGTGATGACACAACCCACATGAACGCCCATCTTTTCTACTTCTTCTTTGTCTTTGGCCCCTATATCTATACAGATATTGTCTAGTTTAGGTGGCTCCTCTTTACCATTTCTTCTGGTATGTATGGCTGGCCAACCAAAAACACCTTTAACAATACCATTTTTAGTATGTATGTTCACCCATTTTGATGGGGCTATTTGGTGGTCACTACCACCATTTCTAATCACATAAAGAAGACCATTGTCAGAAATGTAGTTTACATACCAAGAAATCTCATCTGAGTGACCTTCGATAACCACCCTGTATTTAGCTTCAGGATTTATTACCGCTACGGCAGTACCGTAGGTGTCCGTTATAAATTCATCAACATAGGGTTTTAGGTAGTCCATCCAAATTTTTTGTCCTTCCCACTCGTATCCTGTCGGTGACGCATTGTTAAGGTATTTTTCAAAAAATTTTAAAGACTTATCAGTGATAATTTTCTTTGAACTCATAGGTGTGTTTTGAGCTACAAACATAGTAATATTCACTTTTATTTAATAATATAACATTGCCATTATTATTACTTTTGACAAGGTTTTTGAAAACCTATGATTATGGTACGAGATGTATTTTCATTTCTAATGCTTTTTACTTTTTTCTTGGGCTTTTCCCAAGAAGAAAAAGAGCAGGATACTATTACCGACTATTACATTCGATTTGAAGGAGACTCTATTTTACAGAGCTCAATTCCTTTAGATGAAGTTTATATTTTTGGTAAACTTGAGTTCGCCGATAAGAAAGAGAAACTTAGATATTACATTCTAAGAAGAAAAACCATCAAAGTGTATCCCTACGCGAAGTTAGCTTCTGAAAGATTGGTAGAATTGAACGATAGCCTTACAAAAATCAAAAAGAAGCGTCAGCAAAAGCGATATACCAAGAAGGTACAAAAGTATATTGAAGGAGAGTTTTCTGCCGAGCTCAAAAAATTGACGCGTACCGAAGGTCAAATTTTGGTCAAACTAATTCACAGACAAACAGGTTCTACGGCATTTGATTTGGTAAAAGAGCTACGAAGTGGATGGCGGGCTTTTTGGTATAATACAACGGCAAAAGCCTTTAAGATAAGCTTAAAAGAAGAGTTTAGACCCGAAGAGGTTCATGAAGACTACCTTATCGAGGATATTCTACAGCGTGCTTTTACCTACGATAAATTAGAGCGACAAAAGTCCGTTCTTGATTATGATTTTGCTATGCTTAGCAATAAGTGGAAAAACGACTCCCCCAAAACCAAGGATTAGTCTTTTTTGCCAAAGACCGCATTCATAATAATGTTTACGGACCGAAAACCCAAGTATACAGCTAAAATTGCCACAATAATACCAACTATGAGTACAGGAATAAACAAGGGCTTATCGGTATTCTTAAAGGCTTGATATAAAATTATCGGGGCCAAAAACATTGTTCCTGCGGTTAACGCAAAAGATTTGATTCCTTTAACCAATAATTCTTTATCTGTTTTCATAGAATTCAAATTTAGCTAGAATACTTTATATTTAGAAAAACGAACTTATTTGTTGTTTTCTAATGGATCTAGCACTACTTCTTTTGGTGATTGTATTTATAGTTGTAGCTACGGTACGCTTTAAAATGCACCCAGTTTTATCACTTACAATAGCTGCCATATTTTCAGGATTTCTGTTAGGACTATCTCCTGACGTTATAATGAAAATTATCAGTGAAGGGTTTGGTAAAACACTATCCAGTATCGGGCTTATAATTGCCTTCGGAACTATAATTGGTGTTTTTTTAGAAAAAACAGGGAGTACCACAGTCTTGGCAAATACGGTTTTAAAATGGATTGGGCTCAAACGTTCTCCGTTAGCACTCAATCTGGCAGGTTTTATGATTTCTATTCCGGTTTTCTGTGATTCCGGTTTTATCATTCTTTCTTCTTTGAATAAAGCGTTAAGTAAGAAGACGGGCATTTCCGCTCTGGTATTTGCAGTTGCTTTGGCCACAGGCTTGTATGCGGCGCATGTTTTTGTGCCTCCAACACCTGGCCCATTGGCTGCTGCCGCTATATTGGAAGCGGATTTGGGTACTGTACTTTTATTGGGTTTGGTAGTTGCAATTCCGGTATCATTGGCAGGATATCTATGGGCAATTTTTATTGGGAAGTCTTTAAAGGAAAGCGCAATAATCACTAAAAAAGATGAAAAACCGATAGAGGAGAAAGAAGCCAAGTATGTTGTTTCTCCGTTTCAGGCGTTTTTACCCATAATTATACCTGTAATTCTTATTGCTTTAAAATCTATTGGAGACTATCCTACAAAGCCTTTTGGGGAGGAATTTTTTTTTAAACTATTTTCTTTTTTAGGAAATCCTATTGTTGCGTTGTTAATAGGTGTTTTTCTTTCATTTCCTCTGGCAAAATCAATAGATTCAAAAATTAAGAATCAGTGGATAACAAGTTCCCTAAAGCAAGCAGGACTAATAATTTTAATAACTGGTGCTGGTGGAGCTTTTGGAGCTATATTAAGAACAATAGATGTTAATGAACTAATCAATTTAGAATCAACATCAGGGTATGGAGGTTTATTGATTTGTTTTCTAATAGCTGCTTTATTAAAAACTGCTCAAGGGTCATCAACAGTTGCTATAATAACAACGGCTGCAATAATTGCCCCACTTTTAGAAACTTTCGGATTAGTCAATATCACCAACAAAGCTCTGGTAGTATTAGCCATTGGAGCCGGTGCAATGACCGTTTCACATATTAATGACAGCTATTTTTGGGTAGTTTCGCAGTTTTCAAATATGGACGTAAAAACTGCATTAAAAGGGCATACTATGGCAACCTTATTTCAAGGATTAACTGGCTTGGTAGTGGTTTTACTACTAAACGCACTTTTGTAATTACTCTATAACAAGCGATTCTTTAAACTCTTGAACGACGGCGAAGTAGCCCAAAGGAAAATTCTCAGGCCTTTCTACATTGTCAAAAATAGAATCGTTGTCTATACCCGTAATATCGAAAACATTACCTCTAACAGTTGCAGCTGGGGTTTCGAATACACCCCCTGTGTTTTCGGTCTGTACTAGTAGCAAATCCATATAATTATAAAATTGTTGGTCTGCACCCAGAATACTAATTTCTACCTCATCACCAGGTTCTAGGCTTTTGTCGTAGAAATATGAAAATTGAAATTCTTGGCCATCGATAAATTGATCATCTAAAGCTAGAAATTCATTAAAATCAAAATCAAAAATATAGTAATTGTCCTCATTCGGAGTGTCAGTAAATGTAACCAAGACTTCTTTATCATCTTCATCAAATAGGGTTTCGTTGCCTTGAACCAAATTGTCGATAGGTACTGTAGGAGTGTAGGTAGTTCGTGCAAAGTATCTATTGCCATTATGTTCCATAATTAATTGAAAAACCATGCCTGGTTCCAGAGAAGTAGTTCTAATACGTTGGTCTCTGTCAAAAGTTGGATCAGGAATATAAATTCCACTGCCCGGTTGTGATTCGGCCAATGAAGAACTAAAGACTTCTTCAAAAAGATTAGGGTCATCTTCAAGAGGAATACCATAAAAAATAATTGCACTGGATAATTCGGTAGGCTCGTTCTGTTCAAAAAAACTTGAGGTTTCGGAAACGCGTACTTCAACAGGTACAAATTCTTCGGTTATTTCAACCCTAAATACGGCGTTTACAATCAATCTAGATTCGGTTTGAGGCAAATCAACATCTACAACATCCTCACATGAAGTAATAAAAAAAGCCAGCAAGTATAAATATGATATCTTTTTCATGGTTAGAATTTGAAATTATAAGTGATTGAGGGAACAACACCAAATATTGAAGTTCTAATAGCCTCGTTTCTACCAGTGTCTTGATTTTGCCTAAAATTAATTGATGCTGCATTCATTCTATTGTATACGTTATAAACACTAAATATCCATTCTGATTGAAAACTGCGGTTTTTGTTCTTTTTAGGACTTAAAGTCGCGGCAATATCTAATCTATGATAGTTAGGCAGCCTTGTTTGATTGCGCAGTCCAAAAAACGGAACTACCAATCCTTCAAACTCGAATTGTCCTACTGGAAAGTTAGTAGGCTGACCTGTTTGAAAGATAAAATTAGAATTAAAGCTCCATTTTTCATTCAATTCAAAATTACCATACAAAGCGATATCATGTGTTTTGTCATAGGGGGTGTTGTACCATTCCCCAAAATTTATACCCGACTCTAGGTTAGACCTACCATTATCGACTACCGCGGGGCGACCAGGGGTTCGCTGTTCCGATTTTGAAAGTGTATAGGCCAACCAGCCTTGAAACCTACCTTCGTTTTTTCGTAATAAAAACTCCAGTCCGTATGCTCTTGCCTCACCGTTTAGGATAACCTGTTCAATAGCATCATTCGCAATTAAATCGGCACCATCTATATAATCGATACGGTTGTCTATATCCTTATAAAAACCTTCTACTTCAAGAGAATATTCGCCATTATTAACATTCTTGAAGTAACCAAGCGCATATTGGTCAAGTAACTGAGGTTCAATAAACGGTCCGCTAGGGGCCCAAACATCCAATGGAGTAGGGGAGCTTGTGTTTGACAATAGATGTAAATATTGAGCAAGTCTGGTATAGCTGGCTTTTATTGAGTTTTTCTCGTTTAAAGTATAGGCCAGCGATATTCTGGGTTCTAAATTTGTAAATGTCGCCAGGTTTGTACTTCTACCAGGGGTAATAGTATCAATAGGAGTGGCCTCTCTATAAACCAATTGAAAGGGATCAAAGAGCACGGGTTGGTTATTTTGATAGACAAATAGCTCATCTTGCCCGAGCCTATTAAAATGACTAACACGTAAGCCATAATTAATACTCAAGTTATCGGAGACTTTTTGCTCAACATCAACATATGCGGCCGCTTCGTTAGCATACTTTTTGGTAAGTTGGTCAGCAACAATACCTGATTCTGGGCTGTTGGGTATGATTTTACCTGGATTAAAAACATAATAGATATTGTTTAATCCGTAATTGATTTGAAGCTTATCGTTTATGTAATGTTTTAAATCATACTTTAAATTAAAATTCCGGATTCCCGAATCCCACTCGAAACCAACAAAATCCAACTCCAAGCCATAGAAATAGTCAGAATAGATTAATGATAAGTTCGAAAAGAGTTTTTCCGAAAACAAATGATTCCACCTAAAATTACCTACTGCGTTACCATATACGTTTACGAAACTGTCGTTAATACTAAATACATCTCTTCCGAAATACCCGGATAGATAAACGCTGTTTCTGTCATTTATCTTATGACTGATTTTGGTGTTGACATCATAAAAATAGGCCTTGTTATTCACATCGAATAGCGGAAGAAACAAGTGTGCGTAAGAAGCTCTTCCTCCTGCCAAGAAAGCGGTTCGGTCTTTAATGATTGGCCCCTCAATGAGCAGTCTGCTAGCAACGGCACCAATACCACCGGTTACTTTGGTTTCCTTACTATTGCCCTCTCTCTGAAAAATTTCTAATACAGAAGAAACCCTACCGCCATATCTCGATGGTATGCCTCCTTTGAACAGTTTTATGTCTTTGATCGCATCTGGATTAAAGACAGAAAAGAACCCAAATAAATGTGATGAATTAAAAATAATGGCTTCATCTAAAAGAATCAGATTTTGATCTACTGCTCCGCCACGAACATTAAAACCAGACGAAGCCTCTCCTGCGCTAGTTACTCCAGGTAGTAATAGCAGTGATTTGATAACATCGGCCTCACCCAGTACCACAGGTATTTTTTTGATAGTTTGCACCTTTAAAGCATTTACGCTCATTTGGGGCTTTCTAATATCTAAACGTTCGGCATCCTCTGAAACAATTACCTCCTCTAATTGTTCGGCTTCTTCTTCTAGTTTAAAATTGATTTTTTGATTCGTGTTAAGGTTAACCTTTTGAGAGATATCCTTAAATCCTAGATAGCTTACCATTACATTATAATCCCCCTGTGGCAGGGAAATAGAGTAAAAACCATATTCATTGGTGGTTGTGCCAGTGCGAAGTTCAGGTATCGCAACGGTAACCCCTATTAGAGTTTCATTACTTGAGGCTTCCGTTATGGTACCACTAATGGTAAAACGTTGTTGTGAAAAGGAAAAAAGAGAAAATAGCAGTGATACTAAAAGCAGTACCGAGCGAATTTTTGGCATTTGATTGATGATTTCCTTAAAAATAAGGAATAAAATACAGTCTTAAACTGTATGTCAAACCAAAAATCACAAAACTATTCTGCAATTGTTTTTAAAATTTCATTGAAGCTACTGCTAGGCCTCATAGCACTAGCAGCCTTTACATCATTAGGTAAATAATAACCGCCAATGTCAATGGGTTTTCCTTGGGCATCAATTAACTCTTTAAGAATCTCGCTCTCTTTTTCTTTAAAAATAGTATCTATTTTAGAGAACTTTCCCCTTAAATCTTGATCGTTGGTTTGATTTGCCAATGCCTCTGCCCAGTACATAGCGAGATAAAAATGACTGCCCCTTGTATCCAGTTCATTAACTTTTCTTGAAGGTGACTTATCATTATCCAAGAATTTTTCAGTGGCTTCATCAAGAGCTTCTGCCAAAACCTGTGCTTTTTTATTGTCGTTTTTCTCACCATAGTGGTCCAATGAAACTCCAAGCGCTAAAAACTCACCCAATGAGTCCCATCTAAGATGGCCTTCATCAAGAAATTGCTCAACGTGCTTTGGTGCAGAACCTCCGGCGCCAGTTTCAAACAGACCGCCACCGTTCATTAAAGGCACGATAGAAAGCATTTTGGCACTAGTACCCACCTCTAGAATAGGGAATAGATCGGTTAGGTAATCTCGCAGTACATTTCCAGATACGGATATGGTATCTTTTCCTTCTTTGATTCTTTTTAAAGTAAATAAGGTTGCCTCAGTGGGAGAAAGAATATGCAACTCAAGCCCAGAAGTATCATGATTTGGTAAATAAGCATTAACTTTTTTTATTAACTCTGTGTCATGAGCTCTTGTTTCGTCTAACCAAAATACAGCGGGTGTTTTTGAAGCCTTAGCTCTTGTTACGGCTAGTTTTACCCAATCTTGAATAGGTGCATCCTTTACTTGACACATTCTCCAGATATCACCTTCTTCTGCCTTATGTTCAATTAATTTCTCACCAGTTTTAGTATCGATTACCGCTACGGTTCCAGCTTCTTTTATTTCGAAAGTTTTATCGTGTGAACCATATTCTTCCGCTTTTTGGGCCATTAGTCCAACATTAGGTACGGTACCCATTGTTGTAGGGTCAAAAGCACCGTGTTCTTTGCAAAAGTCAATAGTAGCTTGGTAGATGCCGGCGTAGCTGCTATCAGGAATTACAGCTTTAGTATCTTTTGATGCGCCATTTTTATCCCACATCTGCCCCGAATTACGGATCATCGCCGGCATTGAAGCATCGATAATGATATCACTTGGTACATGCAGATTTGTAATTCCTTTATCGGAATTTACCATTGCTAAATCTGGCCCATGGTGAATGGTCTCTTTTATTGCTTCAGTAATTTCAGTTTTTTCCGTTGCGGGTAAACTTTCAAGCTTATCAAATAGACTTTCAAGTCCGTTGTTTGCATTAACACCTAGTTTTTTAAAGGTATCGGCATATTTTTCGAAGACATCGCTAAAATAAGTTTCTAAAGCATGCCCAAAAATAATCGGGTCGGAAACCTTCATCATGGTCGCTTTCAGATGAAAAGAAAGTAGTACATCATTTTCTTTGGCATCTTTCACTTCGTTTTTCAAGAATGTTTTCAAGGCATTCTTACTTAGAACGGTAGCGTCAATGATTTCTCCTTTTTGGAGCTCGATACTTGGCTTTAGTGTCGTCTTATTTCCGTTATTATTTTCTAGAACAATAGCAACTTCTTTTTCCTCATTTACGGTCAGGGATTTTTCATTAGACCTAAAATCCCCAGAAGACATTGTAGCGACATGGGTTTTAGAATCTTTGGACCAAACCCCCATTTTATGTGGGTTCTTTTTGGCGTAGTTCTTTATCGCCTTTGGTGCGCGCCTATCAGAATTACCTTCTCGTAATACAGGGTTTACGGCGCTTCCTTTTATTTTATCAAAACGAAGTCTTATCTCTTTTTCTTCGTCCGTTTTAGGTGAAGACGGATAGTTCGGAATGTTATAGCCCAATTTTTGAAGTTCTTCTATTGCTTCGGATAATTGAGGCACAGAGGCACTAATATTTGGTAACTTTATAATGTTGGCCTCTGGAGTTTTAGCAATTTCCCCTAAGTCCTCTAAATCATTGGAAATTCTCTGTTCTTCTTTCAAAAACTCTGGAAAAGAAGCAATTATTCTGCCAGCAAGAGAAATATCTCTAGTTTCAATTGAAATATTGGCGGTGCTTGTAAATGCTTTGACTATAGGTAGAAAAGATTGGGTTGCCAATGATGGGGCCTCATCGGTCTTGGTATAAAGTATTTTTGCCATTGCTTAGAATTAATTTTAGCGGTGCAAATATACGATTTTAGCTAAGGTTATTCTAAGGGAATATGAATGGAGTACAAAAACAATAAAAGCCATATCATCGTACGAATACTTTGATATGGCTTTTTGCAAACACTTCATAAACTTTAAACCGTATGTTGCCATCGCAGTTTCGGCCTTGGGCCACATTTAGGCAAGTGTTTCAACGTTTAGATTAACTTTGCTTTTAATTTTTCAATCAAACCACAAGAGTGTATCTGGTTATTGTTCTTTAATTTTTGTCATAAAGGAAAATCGCTCTTCCAATAGCACACAAAAACCATATTTGTCGATTTCTTTTGCCTGAGCACTGTCTATCGACAAGCTTATCTTAAGATTAGTAGTGTTACCAATTAAATTAAGCGAACAATATTTTAAAGAACGTCAACTTTAAAAAGAATCTAAAAATCTGTTACCATCTTTTTTAATTCTTAGATAAATGTACTGTTTATTTTGAAATGGTAGTATATTATAAGCAACTAAAAATCAACATATTATGAACTATGGTTGTTAACAATTGTTCATAAAAAAAGCATCCTTAATTAAAGGATGCTTTATGGTTTTATTAAAAGTAAGCTTAAGAACGAATTTCCTTAATCCTTGCTTTCTTACCGGTAAGGCCTCTAAAGTAAAAGATTCTTGACCTTCTAACTTTACCTCTTTTGTTTAATTCTATCTTTTGAAGTGCAGGCATGTTAACTGGGAAGATACGCTCAACACCTACAGTACCGGACATTTTTCTTATGGTAAAGGTTTCCGTCGCACCACTACCGCGACGCTGAATGACAACTCCTTTAAAGAACTGGGTTCTTGTTTTGTCACCTTCTTTAATTTCGTAGTACACAGTGATAGTATCACCGGAAGAGAACTTTGGAAATTCTTTCTTTTCTACGAATTCGTTTTCTACAAATTTTATTAGCGATTCCATTTCGAATCAATTTAAGTGTTTTTTAAAATCAACATTCACGACGTTCGTCAGAGGTTAACTTTAATGGAGTGCAAAAATAGTTCTTAATTTAAAACTGACAATAGTTTTGAGATTTTTTTAGCTTCATCTACTAGTTTTTCTTTATATGGTTTTTAACGAATAGCGAAAAACCAATTACAAAAATTACCGGGGGTATATTTTGGAGAACATTTAATAAAGCAACCGATTTAGCAACGGCTTCAGGGCCATTAGTAGCTGCTATGGTGGTCCATATGATATTCAATACGTAAAATAATATGGTAAGAATGCTTCCCGCTAACATTAATACGGTAGCGGTATTTTTAATCTTAAAGACTAGAACAATGCAAAATACCAGTAATAGTAATTGTGACAGGCCTCCTAAAATACCGCCTACAACATAAATAGGGTCAAAAGTCATATTATTCTAATAAATCAGGTCGTAAAGTTTCAGTTCTTTTTAATGCCTGTTCTTCTCGCCATTTTTCTATTTTGGGGAAATTACCGCTCAATAATACATCTGGCACTTTATGACCTTTGTAGTTTGATGGTCTGGTATAGACGGGGGGCGCCAATAGATTGTCTTGAAAGGTATCTGTTAAAGCTGAAGTTTCATCATTTAAAACCCCCGGAAGCAATCTAATTACAGCATCAGATAGCACAGCGGCGGCAAGTTCACCTCCGGATAATACATAATCACCTATAGAAATTTCTTTCGTAATAAAAAGATCTCGAACACGCTGGTCCACTCCTTTGTAATGGCCACATAGTATAATAATGTTTTTCTTTAGTGATAATCCGTTCGCCATACCTTGATTCAGGGTAGCACCATCGGGTGACATATAAATGACCTCGTCGTAGTCTCTTTCTTCTTTTAGTTTAGAAATACACTTATCTATAGGCTCGGCCATAAGCACCATTCCAGCCCCTCCACCAAATTGGTAATCATCAACTTGGTTGTAATTTCCTAAAGAGAAATCTCTTAGATTGTGCAAATGTACTTCCACGAGCCCTTTTTCAATAGCTCGTTTTAAGATAGAAGCTTCAAAAGGACTCTTAAGTAACTCTGGTAAAACAGTAATAATATCAATGCGCATGATAGGTACTTATATGGTGTAAAAGTAGGCTATTATTCAGGTTTTATGGCTGACCAAAAATAATGAAAATGTTTGCTGTCTTTTTGCCAACCTAATCTTTCATATAAATGTTGCGCAGGGTTTTCAACACCAGTTTCTAACCTAACACCTTTATAGGCCATGAGAAGGCATTGTTCTTTTGCTTTATTTAATAATGCCCGACCAACTCCTTTTCCTCTATGTGAAGGACTTACATATAAATCGTTTAAAATATAAAAGGCTTCCATTGATACAGATGAGAAAGAGGTGTATAGTTGGGTAAATCCAATAGGAGTATCCTTTTCTACAGCGATAAATAGAATAGACTCATTCAATTCTAAACGTTTCTCCAAAAAAGTAAAGGCACTTTTTTTGTCGGAAGTCTGTTGGTAGAACACCCGATATTCATCAAACAAGGTCACCACTAAAGGAATATGTTCTTTTGTGGCACGTATAATGTTCATGTAAATGGGTTAGGCCCCTTTTTTGTTTTTGTTGATTTCGTCTTGCAATTCCCGACTTATCTTTTGCTCTCTTTCCAGAGATCTTCTACGATGTTGTTCAAACTCCGCTTCAACATCAGCAAGCGCAGATTTTGCTTGTTGTGTTAAAAAGTTACTGTTTTTAAAACGGTAAATAAAGAATAACAAAAAGGCCAACAGACCAAAAATAATAGACCAGACAATAATTTTATAAGTACCCTTGGAGACCATGGCACCGAAAAAGGACATACTATCCTTTTCTTCGGTCAATTGATTGAGATTCTTTGTAGTCTCATCCAATTTGGTATTCAGAGAGCTTATCGAAGTTTCATTTTCTGCTATTGTGGCCCTAAGACCAATAATAGTGGCATTGGCGGTAGAAATGGAATCGAGAATATTCTTTCTGAGCGCTTCCAGTTCTAATAAACGAACAACCTCGTATCTTTTACCAGCTTGTCTGTAATTGGTAGACTTTCTAATAATGGTCTCAAATTGACCGCTGATACTAGTGTCTTCGTTTTTAGATGCAGTTTCGTCTTGGGCTTTAAGTGGGTTTATTGCTAATAATAATCCACCTAAGAGAATCATAATTTTTTTCATAGGAGTTCTACTTTTACTTTAGATTTAGAGCAAAACGAAGGTACACCAATAAAATAAATCACCAAAAAAATGAATTTATCTCTTTTTAAATTTATTCTAATAATAGGTATAGCGTCTTACTTTAGCGATGTACTTTGCTAGCCTAATTACCTGATGAGAGTACCCGAATTCGTTATCATACCAGATATAAAGCACAATGTTTTTGCCATCACCGGAAATTAATGTCGCTCTACTGTCATAAATAGAAGGTGCCGATGTACCTACAATATCAGAAGAGACCAATTCATTACTTAACGAGTATTTTATTTGTTCTACCAGATCACCTTCAAGTGCATACTTTTTAAGAATGGTATTTACAGCTTCTTGCGATGTTTTGTTTTTGACTTCTAAATTCAAAATAGCCAATGAACCATTCGGTACGGGAACACGAATAGCGTTTGAAGTCAATTTGCCTTCTAAAGAAGGTAATGCCTTTGCAACCGCTTTGCCAGCGCCCGTTTCTGTAATTACCATGTTTAAAGCTGCAGCTCTACCACGACGGTATTTTGAGTGCATATTATCGACCAAGTTTTGGTCGTTGGTATAGGCATGTATAGTTTCTAAGTGACCCTTTTTTATGCCCAAAGAATCTTCAATTACCTTTAAAATTGGGGTAATGGCATTGGTTGTGCATGATGCCGCTGAAAAAATCTTTGTAGTATCAGGGTCATATTCTTTGTGGTTAACACCGTGAACGATATTTGGAATTTCTTTACCTGGTGCGGTAAGCAATACTCTGTTGGCTCCTTTGGCTTCTAGATGTCTTGAAAGCGCTTTTTTATCTCTGAACGCTCCTGTATTGTCTATAATCAAAGCATTGTAAATACCATATTTGGTATAATCGATACTTTCTGGTTTATCTGCACTTATGATGTAAACCGTAGTGCCATTGATTAATAAAGCCTGTTTTTTAGAGTCGATTTCCACCGTTCCGCTGAATTGCCCATGAACGGAGTCGGTGCGCATTAGGGCAGCTCTTTTTTCTAAAACAGCATCACTTATTTCTCCGCGAGTGACAATTGCTCTTAACCTTAACTGGTTGCCCTTGCCCGTCTTGGCCATTAATTCTCTTGCCAATAAGCGGCCTATTCTGCCAAAACCGTATAAAACCACGTCTTTTGGTTTAATATCTTTTGAATCTTGCGAATCATTAAGCTTATCTAATACAAATGCTTTTACGTTTAAGTGGCTATTTTCTTGTGAATGGTATTCATAGGTAAGCTTACCAATATCCAGTTTTGCAGCTGGCATATTAATATCGTTTATGGCTCTTAAAAGCTCGACCGAATCAAAAATGGAAATCGGTTTTTGAACAAACTCTCCAGCATATTCATGCAAATTGATAATATCACTTACATTTTTATCGATTACCTGATTTTTAAAAAGCACTACTTCGATGGACTTATCATACCATAAATCACTTATCAACTTTATGAATTCGGTAGTAGCCTTTCGTCTATCTGCTTGAAATGCCAATTCTTTTTCGTAAGATTTAATATCACTCATAACTGGAGTACTGGTTGTTTAAATTTTTCGCAAAAGTAGTTATTTCAAACGTTTTCGTAAAAGGAATATTTGATAAATAAAAAGCGCCTCATTGGAGGCGCTTTTTTAGCTAATTGTTATTTGCTATTTATTGAAAAATAAGTCTTTCTCGTTCTCCGTCTTCGGTCATTAAAGTTATACTGGTAGAGCCATATCTTGATATTTTACTAAAAATAGCTTTGGCATCGTCAATATCGTTGACTTTATCATCGTCAACTTTAATAATTACCTTTCCTATCAAATCATAATTCACATATTGTTGTGGTACGTCAATAATTTTAACCCCTTCTTTAAGATTGTATTGTTTTTTGTCTTTTTCAGAAAGATTTTTAACCCGGAATCCCATTACAGGCATGTCCGCTGTTTGATTTTTCTTTAAGACAACAGGTAACACCATTTTTTTACCATTTCTATCTATAGTTACTTCAACCTCGTCCCCTGGGCGCTTAGCGGAAAGATATCCTGTTAACTCTGAGAATTTGGTAACCCTAACGTTGTCAACTTGTTTAATGACATCTTCAACCTTAAGGCCAGCTTCTTCAGCACCTGATTCGTCCGCAATACCAGCGATATATACCCCTTGAATCTCATTGATGCCAAGCTCCAAGGCTTGTTTTGAATTTTCTGGTACTGTATTTACTCCTAAAATTCCCTTTTGAACATTACCAAATTCCAATAAATCATCGACTACTTTTTTAGCAATATTACTTGGTACAGCAAACGAATAACCTACATACGAACCAGTTTGTGAAGTTATTGCTGTATTGATGCCGATTAAATCACCATTGGTGTTCACTAATGCACCACCACTATTGCCTGGGTTTACGGCCGCATCTGTTTGTATGAAAGACTGATTTCGCGCTACCGATAAAGAGCGCGCTTTTGCACTAACTATACCTGCGGTTACCGTGGAAGTTAAATTAAAAGGATTGCCAACGGCAAGAACCCACTCTCCAATTTTGGCATTGTCCGAATCTCCAAATGCTAAATAGGGCAGATTTTCAACATCGATTTTTAATAGCGCAATGTCTGAATTCGCGTCGGCCCCAACTACTTCGGCCTCGTAACTTTTATTGTTATTTAAGGTAACTTCAATTTTTGTAGCTCTATCAATAACATGGTTGTTGGTAACAATATACCCGTCAGGGGAAATGATAACACCAGATCCAGTACCTACTTGAGGTCTTTGGGTGGCTTCCGAGCCATAGAAGAACTGCGCTACGGGATTTCGTTCAACAAGTGTCATATTTTTGACGTGAACCACGGCATTCACAGTTTTTTCGGCCGCTATGGTAAAGTCTACCTCATTAATGCCGGCACCTCTCGCAGAAGTGCTAAGATTGCTCGTGGTCACAAATGAAGCGGTATTGTCATCTGATAAGTAATTGTAAGTTTCTTTTTCAAAAAATAACTTGTAGGCCCCTAAGGTTATTCCCCCGGCTAAAAGGGCAACTACGAATAAATTTGCTGTTCTTTTCATATTCAAAGTTTTATTTTAACATTTAGCTTTCCTAAAAGTAGTCGAAATTAAAAGTTCATTTTAACAGTTTAACGCTCTTTTAACTGCAAAAAAATCCTTAAAGAATATAGTATCTTTACCCGATGGATTTGGATTTGCAACTTCAATTTTACAAATATCAAGGCACAGGAAACGATTTTGTGCTTATTGATAATCGTCAGCAATTATTTCCCAAAAACAATACCAAATTGGTTGCTTTTTTATGTGACAGAAAATTTGGCATTGGAGCCGACGGACTAATTCTGTTAGAAAATGACGAATTGTCAGATTTTAAGATGGTCTATTACAATTCCGACGGCAATGAAAGCACCATGTGTGGCAATGGTGGGCGTTGCATTGTTGCTTTTGCAAAAAAACTAGGGGTGATTGAGAATGATACTACTTTCAATGCCATAGATGGCCTTCATGCGGCTACTATCAATAAAGATTTGGTTACCCTACAGATGATAGATGTAGATGAGGTCAAAGAGAAAGAGAAGTATATTTTTTTAGATACGGGTTCGCCACATCATGTACAAATTGTGAAAGACCTGGCTAAATTAGACGTTGCAAAAGAAGGCGCTAAGCTCCGCTATGGCATATATGGAAAAGAAGGTAGTAATATCAATTTTGTGTCCCCAGTAAACTCCAATACTTTTCAAATACGTACGTATGAACGTGGTGTTGAGGATGAAACTCTCTCTTGTGGCACTGGTGTTACGGCTGTTGCTTTAGCTATGCATAAAGCAAAAGTAACCGAACAAAACCATATTCATATAAATACAGAAGGAGGCAAACTACAGGTAACTTTTTTTGAAAATGAAGGAAAGTATACTGACGTATATCTTATTGGTGCTGCAAATTTTGTGTTTAAAGGAGAAATTTCATGCTAGGTCTAAAAGGTGAAAATATTTATCTGAGGGCCCTTGAAAAACAAGATCTTGATTTTTTATATCAATTAGAAAATAATACGGAGGTTTGGGAAGTTAGTGGCACATTAGCCCCTTACTCGAAAGGGGTATTGCAGCTGTATTTAGATAATGCCCATCGAGATATTTATGAGGTCAAGCAATTGCGTTTGTGTATCTGTAATACTGAAGACTTTGTTATCGGACTTATTGATTTATTCGATTTTGACCCAAAAAACTTGAGGGCTGGGGTAGGGATCATTATAATGGAAGAAAAGAATAGAAATAAAGGGGTAGGGGAAGAGGCTTTAGATCTAGTATCCAACTATGTTTTCACTACGTTGAATCTACATCAATTATACGCCAATATTTTAGAGACGAACGCACCTAGTATTCGGCTTTTTGAAAAGAAGGGCTTCCAAAAAGTTGGAATTAAAAAGGATTGGATTTTGACGGACGGAACCTTTAAAAATGAATTTTTATATCAAAAAGTAAAATCTTGAAGAATTTAAAAAAAGTAATTTGGGCAACTGCTATTTTAGGACTGGTGATCTGTGGCTACTTTGCCTACACTATTTATGGGGCTATTTTTTCACCAAACACCAGTTTTGATAACGAGGAAGCTTACATTTTTATTCCTTCGGATGCCACTATTGGCCAGGTAAAAGAGCAACTGACCCCTTTGTTAAAAGACTGGAGTACTTTTGAGGCGGTAGCACAACGCAAAGGATATACTTCAAATATAAAGGGGGGTAAATATGGGATTGCTAAAGGGATGAATAATAATGATATTGTCAATTCTTTACGAAGTAACAATATTGCTATAAAGGTTTCTTTCAATAATCAAGAGACTGTTGAAGCTTTGGCAGGTAGAATTGCCGCGCAGATTGAAGCCGATAGTATCTCTCTTGTAAAAGCATTTAATGAAGCTGATTTTTTAAGCGCGAACAACTTTAACGACGACACCAAACTATCGCTATACTTACCCAATACCTACGAATTTTTTTGGAATACAAATGCAGTAGGTTTTCGTAAGCGAATGCTTAAAGAATATAATCGTTTTTGGAATGATGAACGAAAAGCTAAGGCCGAAGCACTTGATCTTAGCCCCATGAAAGTATCGGCACTTGCAGCAATAGTGCAAAAAGAGACGGCTAAAGTAGATGAACGCCCAAAAGTAGCAGGGGTATATTTGAATCGCCTAAGAAAAGGTATTCCACTTCAGGCGGACCCTACAGTTATCTATGCGATTAAAAAAGAGACAGGAAATTATGATACCATTATTAAAAGAGTGCTTTACCGAGATTTAGAAATGGACTCTCCATATAACACCTATAAAAACAGCGGTTTGCCTCCTGGGCCCATTACAATGCCAGATATTTCTTCTATAAACGCAGTTTTAAATCCTGAAAAACATGAGTATTTATTCTTTGTTGCAGACGTTTCAAACTTCGGATACCACATGTTTGCCAAGACCTTGGCGCAACATAACCGTAATAAAGAGCAGTATATCCGATGGTTGAACAATCAGAGAATCAAGAGATAAGCTCGTTTTGGCGATTAAATCTCACCTGTTAACGTAATTTGGGTATGTTTTAAGAAAATCTTAGGAGCTTTAACATCAATCAACAAACTTCCCCCACTATATTTGCCCCCTCAAATTTAAATCTGCGTATTACCGTAGAAATTAAAATTTTGAATTATGAAAAGATGGATCAGTTTTTTAGGTCATCTGGTAATTATTGTGGTTTTGACCAGTTTTGGAAAAAACATAACTAATCAGAATGTTGAAGTTGTTATGCTTCCAGAAAGTGCAAGGGTAGTTGAGAACACTCATTTAGCATTTCCTAAGGCGCAAGAATCAACAGAGACGTATGACACAAACACTATTTTCTTAAAGAACGGTTTTCAGGGTTTTAAAGAGGCTATCGCTTTTAAAGAATCACAAGGACAATATGGTGTTGTTAATACTCTAGGATACTTAGGTAAGTATCAATTTGGTGCTAATACATTAAAACTGTTAGGAGTTCATGATACCAAGAAGTTTTTGAACGACCCAGTTCTTCAAGAGAATGTTTTTGAATTGAATGTCTCCAGAAACAAATGGATATTAAGAAGAGATATCAAAAGGTTTGTAGGAAAACGTATCAATGGAACGATTATTTCAGAATCGGGAATTGTAGCTGCAGCGCACCTTGCCGGAGCTGGCAATGTGAAAAAGTACCTTAGGTCTTATGGAAAGACAGACTTTTCAGATGCTTACGGTAGCACCATTGCTTATTATGTGAAGAAATTCAATGGTTATGATATTTCGATGATAAAATCGGTACATAACCCGAAAATTTAGCGCGATACGAGAACAATAGAAAATCCTGAAGCAATTTTTGCTTTGGGATTTTTTTATGCTTGAATAATAAAGATGGTAGGTCTTTTGTGCAAATCTATCGTTACTTTTCGCCAATCGCCGATAGATTTGGTGTATATCGTTTCGGTTTGAAGACTGATGTTGGCCGCTACACACAATTGTGTATGAGGTTGAAGTACTTTTAGTAGTTCGGTTAGTAGTTTATCGTTTCTATAAGGGGTTTCTATAAAAATCTGAGATTGACCGGTTTCTTTTGATCTACGTTCAAATTTTTTAATAACGCTTCTGCGCTCGCTGTTGTCTATGGGCAGATATCCATTAAAGGCAAAATTTTGCCCGTTCATACCACTAGCCATCATTGCCAATAAAATTGAAGAAGGCCCAACTAAAGGCACTACCTGAATTTTTTTATCATGGGCTATACGCACAACATTTGCGCCAGGGTCGGCAATTGCAGGGCAACCGGCTTCCGATAATAGTCCGACATCCAATCCTTGAAGACAGGGGCTAAGATAGTTGGGGAGTTCGGAGGGGTCGGTAAATTTATTTAAGGTCTCAAAATGTAGTTCCGGCTGTGATTTGTTGGCACTCACGGCCTTAATGAACTTTCTTGCCGTCTTTTCGTTTTCGGCGATGTAGTGGTCAATATTCTCTATTGCCCTTTTTATTGATATTGGCAAGACTTCAAGTGGAGGGCTGTCTCCCAAGGTACTTGGAATTAAATATAGTTTGCCAAAAGTGCTATTGGGGTTAGTTGTTTGCATTTCCGTTAAGTTTTTCAGCTATGGTATTGCAGGCTTCTTCAATAAGTCGAAATACATTTTCAAATCCATCGGAACCGCCATAGTACGGATCTGGAACCTCTTTTAGTTCACCATTAATTTCACTCAAAAGTAATTTTACTTTATCCCTTTGACTATCATTTGAAGTTTTGACAATTACATTAGCATAATTATTCTCATCCATAACATAAATAAGGTCAAATATCTCAAAGTCCGCTGAAGAGAATTTTCTGCAAGTTTGGGTTGAAATATCTATTCCGTATTTTTTTGCAACGGCTATAGAACGTTGGTCTGGCCTGTTACCCACGTGAAAGCCAGCTGTGCCGGCAGAATCAACATAAACAGTAGCAGCATTTGTCTTTGATTGTAATATACCCTCAGCCAATGGAGACCTGCAGATATTACCAAGGCACACCATCAAAACTTTGGTCATGCTTAAAGTGATTAGGTAAACTTCTTATTAAGGTCTTCAATGTACTTTCTGAACTGCTTGTCGGTTTCAGCTAGATTGTCAACTGTTTTACAAGCATGCAGAACTGTGGCATGATCACGTTTTCCAATCTGAGAACCTATGCTTGCCAAAGAAGCTTTTGTAAACTTTTTAGCAAAGAACATGGCCAATTGTCTCGCCTGTACGATATGACGCTTTCTTGTTTTTGATTGAAGCGTGGCAACATCCATTTCAAAATAATCGGAGACTACTTTTTGAATGTAGTCTATAGAAACTTCACGCTTTGTATTCTTTACGAACTTTTCTACGACCTGCTGTGCAAGTTCAAGAGTAACTTCTCTTTTATTGAATGAAGATTGGGCAATTAAAGAAATAATGGCACCCTCTAGCTCCCTGATGTTGGTTTTAATGTTTTTAGCAACATGGTCAATAATGTCATCGGGCATTTCAACACCATCTCTGTAAAGCTTGTTCTTAAGGATAGAAACCCTGGTTTCATAGTCCGGAGCTTGCAATTCTGCTGATAGCCCCCACTTGAAACGCGACAGTAAACGTTGTTCGATATCTTGCATATCTACCGGTGCCTTATCAGATGTTAAGATAACCTGCTTGCCATTTTGGTGCAAATGATTGAAAATGTGGAAGAACACGTCTTGAGTCCCCGATTTTCCTGACAAAAATTGAACATCGTCTATTAGTAAGACATCGATTAACTGATAGAAATGTATAAAGTCGTTACGAGTATTCTTTTTTACAGACTCAATATATTGCTGGGTAAATTTTTCCGCAGAAATGTACAGAACGGTACGTTCGGGATATTTATCTTTTATTTCAACACCAATGGCATGGGCCAAATGTGTTTTTCCTAACCCAACCCCACCAAAAATCAATAGTGGATTAAATGAAGTGCCTCCGGGTTTGTTGGCGACGGCCATTCCAGCTGATCTTGCAAGCCTATTTGAATCACCTTCTAAGAAATTCTCGAAATTATAATTAGGGTTTAATTGAGATTCAATTTTAATATTTCGTATGCCAGGAATCACGAACGGATTCTTTAATTCCGGATTTTTCGAAGTTATAGGAACATCAAGTTCTTGTGGCGCCATAGCTGAGCGATTTGAACTTGGTATTTTTTCGGTAAAAGGCTCGTTGTTACCATACTTGTTCTCCATCTTAATAATGTAAACCAGTTTGGCGTTGGCACCCAACTCTTTGGTCAACGCTACTTTTAAGAGCTTAACATAGTGTTCTTCAAGCCATTCGTAAAAGAATTTACTCGGTACCTGAATACTCAATGCGTTGTCGGTTAACCTAACGGGAATTATTGGCAAAAACCAAGTTTTGAATGCCTGCGGTTGGATATTATCTTCGATAAAAGCCAAACAGTTGTTCCAAACGGAAGATGCAGTAACACTCATAAAAATTGTTCCTTTGTTTGTTGGTTAGTATTATAAGTTTTAGAAAAACTTTAGATGTTTCCCTGTAAAAATAGGTGCGACAAATATGTGAACAAAAAACCTAAAAAAAAAATGATTACAGGTTGAATTTATACTTTTTTTTTCGCATGTTCCGGTCAGGAAATCAAAGCCTATAAATATATACTTTTTCAGTTAAAAACATGAGAAATCACAAACTTTCTTTTCGGGTACGATACGGTGAAACAGATCAGATGGGTATTGTCTATCATGGCAACTATGCGCAGTACCTTGAAATGGGAAGAGTAGAGTGGCTAAGGGATTTGGGCGTAACATATAAATCAATGGAAGAAAACGGAGTACTTTTACCAGTAATAAACTTACAATTAAAGTACTTAAAATCTGCCAAATATGATGATTTGATTACAGTAGAAACTACACTTCGAAAAAAGCCTATGGTGAAGATTGAATTTGACTATAAAATCTATAATGAAACTAGGGTATTGTTAGTTGAGGCAAATACGGTTTTGGCTTTTATGGATAAAGCGAAAAATAAACCGATGAAATGTCCCGATTATATTCTCGATAAATTGCATTTTTAATGAATTTTTGAAATGGAGATTTTATGAAGCTCGTCAAATCTTTTTTGAATCATTTCATACGCACCTCTTCTAACCGTTACAAGTAATTCGCAATTTAGTTCTAGCTTTTGAGATAGGATATGAACGTTATGTTGTTTTAAAATTCGCATTACAATATCCATTTCGGGGTAATCAAATACAATTTTTAATTGTACTTCAATCAGTTTTTCAGCAATTGAAGCTGATTCAATGGCCAATTGTGCCGATGTTTTATAGGCCTGTACTAATCCGCCAACCCCAAGCTTAGTTCCGCCAAAAAAGCGAACAACGGCTACTAGCACATTAGTGAGTTCAAAGGCCTGAATTTGACCATAAATAGGCATGCCCGCCGAGTTATTCGGCTCTCCATCATCATTGGCTCTATAAGATATGGTGTCAGTGCCTAGTTGCCATGCATAACATACATGATTGGCAGTATGGTATTTCTTTTTTAAAGCAGTAATGATGGGTTTCACCTCATCTTCTGTGTTGATTGGAAATACGTACCCGAAAAATTTACTTTTTCTATCCTTAAAAAGTACTTCATTTGAAGCTTTTGCTACTGTTTTGTAAGAATCTTTCTCCATTAAAATAGCGCTACCAATAAAATACTAATGACTGCTAAGACAATTCCGCCCCAATTTTTTGGGTTTAGTTTCTCTTTGAACAGCACGATACCTAAAAGTGTCGAGAACATAACAATAGCTACATTATTTATGGTAAAGACCGAAGCACTATTTAGGGTATCATGTTGAAGAGCACGTAATAAAAAGAAAATCGAAAAGTAATTGGGTATCCCAAGTGCAATTCCTCCCAAAACATTTCGAAAATTTACTTTAAGTGGAGCTTTTGAAGACTTTAGTATGATAAATAATAAGCCTGTAGTGGCTGCCGCGGCAAATACGGTGGCAGAAAATAGCGGAAACTCGGTGCTACTTAATTTGGTCTCCCTAAAATAATTGATACTTGCATCTATTACCCCGGAGCCCAAGAAAACTAAAACAGGAAGCAAAAGCGTTTTCTTTGAAAACGAAATCGTATTTTCTTTTACCGATGCAAAATAAACTGCTGCCAGTGCTAACAAAATACCAATCACTTTTAAGGTGGATAAAGACTCTTTGTAAGCTAAAATCCCTACAAAAACGGGTATAACCAATGACATTTTTGTAGCTACAGAGGCTACTGCCACCCCTACTTGCTGAGAAGTTTTTGCCATGATGTTAAATACAATGATGAAAAGTACTCCTAAAGCAAGCGTTCCCCAAAACCAATCTGAATGGTATACCTGGGTTACACTAATTTTTTCTTCATAAAATAATAATCCGGTACAGCAGGCCACAATGTAGTTAGTGATTATGGCATAAAGCGTCTGAATTTTAAAAACATCGAAAAGCTTGAAGATCACAAATATTAAGCTTGAGCAGAGTACACTCAGAATAAGGTCTAACATTTCAGTTTCGATTTTAATGAAGTAATATCTTCTTGACCAACATTTAAATGCCAGATTTTAATGCCTAATTCGGCGGCGGCATCTGTATTTTCTTTTGTGTCATCTACAAAAAGGGTTTCTTCAGTTATCAATCCGTTCTTTTTCAATACAAATTGAAATATTTCAGCATCTGGTTTTCGCATCCCCATTTCGTTAGAAAGGTAAAAAACTTCAAAACAGTTTTTAAAACTATTATATTTTGAGACTCCCATCTGTTCTTTAACATGATCAATATGAAGTTCATTGGTATTACTCAATAAAAACAAGCGATACTTTTTTAGTAGTGCCAATTCTTCAATAA
Source organism: Croceitalea sp. W27 (assembly GCF_055693185.1). Classification (NCBI taxonomy): domain Bacteria; kingdom Pseudomonadati; phylum Bacteroidota; class Flavobacteriia; order Flavobacteriales; family Flavobacteriaceae; genus Croceitalea; species Croceitalea sp. W27. The sequence goes on along the minus strand of NZ_CM146327.1, from coordinate 565,494 downwards.
ATTCTAAACGATAATCGGGAAAATTCAATAAAATCCCGTTCCATGCGTCTATTAAATCTTCTCTTGTTGCTTTTGGAAATAGCAGTTGGGTTGTATTTAAAAAAGACTCGGTAGTAATCAAGCCTTTTTCATAGTCTTTGAACAATGTATCTAATTCTGGGGTTATTTCTTCAAACCCGAAAGCTTTCATGGCCCTTGCCGTCGCAGATTTGTCTAGGTTGATAAAAATATCGCCAAAATCAAGTATCAGGTTTTTAATCATTTTTAAGTATTCTCAAATTGTCCTCTAAAATTCGTTTTTCGGCTATCTGTTTTCCTGTTATACTTGGAGCTTTAATTCCATTTGCAAAAGTGATATTTCCTTTAAAAATTCTGGCTTCATCCCAAAGATTAGTATCAATAAAAGCTTGTAATGTCTGGGCACCACCTTCTACAAAAACACTATTTATTTCATGTTTGTAGAGTATATCGCAAATTTCTTTTGGTAAGTTTTTAAAGGTTGCAGTTTCATATGAGACACTATCGATAAATTTTGAAGTATCATTTATCGTAGTAATAATAATGGTCTTTACAGAACCATCGAATATGTGATAATTAGCGGGTATCTTTAAATCTTTGTCTATAACTACCCTTACAGGGTTTTGACCCTTCCAAGTTCTTGCAGTGAGCTTTGGGTTATCGGCTAAAACGGTAGTTGTTCCAACTAAGATTGCCTGCTCTTGGGTGCGCCATTTGTGCACCAGTTGTTTGGAATACGGATTGGTAATCCAATAGGGTTCGGGTTCTTTTTTACGGATGGCGTTAACCGGAGCGATAAAACCATTTATGGTTTCTGCCCATTTTAATATGATATAAGGTCTTTGTTTTTCTTGAGCACTTAAAAATCGCTTATGGTGCTCACGGCATTCCTTTTCTAAAACACCAATGTTAACTTCACAACCAGTATCTCTAAGCATTTCAATGCTCTTGCCAGCTACTTTTTTGTTCGGATCTTGAAGTCCGATTACCACTCGTGGAATCTTATATTTTAAAATGAGATTAACACAAGGTGGCGTTTTGCCAAAATGCGCACATGGTTCTAAGGTGACGTATAATGTTGATGCAGATAGTACTGCTTTGTTTTTTACAGCGTTGATTGCGTTCACTTCTGCGTGTGGCCCGCCATAAGGGCTGGTATATCCTTCTCCGATATTTTTTTCTTTGTGAATAATTACGCAACCGACCATTGGATTGGGAGCTGTAGTGCCTAATCCATTTTTGGCCAATTGGATACAGCGCAACATGTATTTTTCATCTATATTCACGTCATAAAAGTAGCATAATAAATTTCAAAATGCAGTCAGTCAATATTCGGGAAATAACTTTAAATGATAACCAAGAAGTTGCTAAAGTAATCCGTAAGGTTTTAGAAGATTTAGGTGTGCCCAAAGTTGGTACCGCGTATGCCGATAAAATGCTAGACACAATGTTCGAGGCCTACGACAAACCAAGGGCCACTTATTTTGTCTTAGAGGAAAACGGCGTTATCATCGGGTGTGCAGGTATTGCACAATTAGAAAATTATGAAGGCAATATCTGCGAGCTACAAAAAATGTATTTCTTAGAAAGTGCACGAGGTAAGGGCTTAGGTGCCCAAATGATTGAAACCTGCTTGGATCGTGCAAAATTCTTTGGCTATGAACAATGCTACATAGAAACCATGCCTTACATGAAAGCGGCCCAGAAACTATACTTAAAAAATGGTTTTGAATATATTGAAAAACCACTGGGGGACACTGGTCACTATTCCTGCCCTGTTTGGATGCTTAAAACCTTGACATGATCGTATCTGAAATCAAAAACATATTTCATCTTGAATTGGATGCCCTTTACCCTAAAGAAGAGGTAGCCACTTTTTTCTACCTTTTGTTAGAAAAACATTTGAGACTAGAGAGGTTCGCCTTGGTAATGCAGCCACAACTTGCTATTAGTAAAGAAGAAGAACAACCTTTTTTTGACGCACTGGCACAACTAAAACTTGAAATACCTATTCAATACATTTTAGGGGAGGCACACTTTATGGATGCAAACTTAAAAGTAAATAAAAATGTACTTATCCCTAGATCAGAGACCGAAGAACTGGTAACCTGGATATTGGAGGACGTACAAAACTTAAACCTTGGGCATATCAACATTTTAGATATTGGAACTGGGAGCGGTTGCATTGCAATTGCTCTTGCCAAAGCTTTACCATATGCTAAAGTAACGGCCTTAGATATTTCACCCGAGGCCCTTGGCTTAGCACAAGAGAATGCGATATTAAATACTGTTGAAATTGAATTTGTTCAAGGTGATGTTTTAGATGAGAGCCTCAGGCTCGATGCAAACTTTGATATTATTGTTTCCAACCCGCCTTATGTTCGAGAGCTTGAAAAAAAGGAGATTAAGAATAATGTTAAAAAACACGAGCCTTCTTTAGCTTTGTTCGTGCCTGATAATAATGCCCTTATATTCTATAAAGCAATCGCTCAATTTTCGGATACCCATTTGGTGAGAAACGGAAAAATTTATGCTGAACTCAATCAATACTTAGCTGAAGAAACCAAGGATTTATTTGAAGATGAAAATTTTTGTGACGTAAGCTTGAAAAAAGATATTTTTGAAAACACGCGTATGCTTCGTGGTATAAAAAAAGAACAATGAAAAGTGTTGTAGTGTTTTGTGGCAGTAGTGAAGGAGTCGATAAAAAGTACGCCCAAGATGCATTTGCGCTAGGTAAAGCTTTTGCTGAGTCTAACATCAAATTGATATATGGCGGCGCAAAAATCGGAATTATGGGCCAGGTAGCATCAGGTGCGCTAGCTAATAAGGGGGAGGTTATTGGAGTAATTCCAAAGTTTTTAATGAAAAAAGAAGTTTATCACCCTGAACTGACCGAGCTGATTGTCACCCTAGATATGCATGAGCGCAAGCTCAAGATGCACGAGCTATCTGATGGAATCATAATGCTTCCCGGCGGATATGGAACTTTAGAAGAGTTTTTTGAAATGCTTACATGGGCACAATTAGGTTTGCACCAATATCCTATCGGCATTTTAAATACAAACGGGTTTTATGATGCACTTTTAAGTATGATGCAACACATGGTACACCAAGAATTTGTAAAGCAAATCAATCTTGATATGATTTTGGTGGCAAGCACAATTCCTGATTTATTGCATAAAATGGCTGCTTACAAACCAATTCCAGTACCAAAATGGTTAACCAAAGAACAGACGTAATGAACGTTAAAGATAAAATAGAGAGCCTTCGCGATGAACTAAGAGAACATAATTACAACTATTATGTTTTGGACGATCCTACTATTTCAGATTATGATTTTGATATAAAGCTGAAAGAACTTCAGGTCTTAGAAGAGCAATATCCAGAGTTCTATGATGAATCTTCTCCTACTTTAAGGGTTGGTGGGGCAGTAACCAAGAATTTTGAAACTATAGTTCATGAGTCTAGAATGTACTCTTTGGATAACTCCTATTCTAAGGAAGATTTGGAGGATTGGGAAAAACGTATTCAACGTATTTTAGGAGATGTTGAGGTGGCCTTTACCTGTGAATTAAAATATGATGGCGCATCTATAAGTTTAACTTATGAAGAGGGAAAATTGGTTCGAGCAGTAACCAGGGGCGATGGATTTCAAGGTGATAATGTTACCGCAAATATTAAAACAATAAAATCGGTGCCACTTCAATTGAAGGGCGATTACCCAGCAAAGTTTGATATTAGAGGTGAAATCATCCTTACCCTAGAGGGTTTTGCCAAAATGAATCAAGAGCGTTTGGCCAATGGTGAAGAAGCCTATATGAATCCAAGAAATACAGCATCTGGCAGCCTAAAACTTCAAGACAGCGCTATTGTGGCTAAGCGCCCTTTAGAATGCCTGTTATATAGTATAGTCGGTAAGAATTTGAATTTCGACTCTCAATTTGACATGCTCGAAAAAGCACGCGAATGGGGCTTTAAAGTGCCCACCGTAGCGAAGCTCTGCAAAACTACAGATGAAGTAATGCAGTTTGTTGAAGATTGGGATGTTAAGCGTCACGATTTACCCTATGAGACCGATGGCGTAGTCGTTAAGGTCAATAGTTTAAGACATCAAGACGAATTAGGGTATACGGCCAAGGCACCAAGATGGGCAATGGCCTATAAATTCAAGGCGGAGCAGGTTTCTACTGTATTGAACGAGATTACCTATCAAGTAGGTAGAACAGGTGCGATAACCCCAGTAGCAAATTTAGAACCCGTTTTACTGGCGGGTACCACCGTAAAAAGAGCCTCTTTGCATAATGCCGATCAAATAGCAAAACTGGATATTCGTGAAGGAGATACGGTATTTGTTGAAAAGGGCGGGGAGATTATACCAAAAATAATTTCAGTAGATTTCACGAAACGCCCAATTGATTCCCAGCCGACTATTTATAGAACAAATTGCCCCGAATGCGATACAGTGCTGATTCGGAAGGAAGGGGAAGCTCAGCATTTTTGCCCGAATGACTCTGGCTGTCCACCACAGATTACGGGTCGCATTCAACATTTTATTTCGCGTAAAGCGATGGATATAGAAGGCTTAGGAGGTGAGACTGTAGAGTTATTGTTTAAAGAGGGCTTGATTAGCAACTATGCTGATTTATATACCCTTACTAAAGAGCAGGTTATGCCTTTGGAACGTATGGCGGAGAAATCCGCAGAAAATTTAGTGAACGGGGTAGCGGCTTCAAAAGCAATTCCTTTTGAACGTGTTTTGTTTGGATTAGGGATACGCTATGTTGGGGAAACCGTAGCAAAGAAACTGGCTAAAGCTTATAAAAATATTGATGCATTGATGGTAGCTACTGTAGAAGAGTTGGTGGCTGTTGATGAAATAGGTGAAAGAATAGCGGAAAGTGTGGTACAATTTTTTAGTGATGAAACCAATCAACGGATTGTTGAGCGATTAAAATCATATGGTCTGCAATTTTCGTTATCTGAAGAGCAACTACAAAATCAATCGGACACCTTAAAAGGAAAAACTTTTGTGGTTTCTGGAGTATTTGAAACTATTGGTCGTACAGAGCTTAAAAAATTGATAGAAGATAATGGAGGTAAGGTTTCTTCTTCCATATCTTCTAAAACCACCTATTTAGTAGCCGGGGCTAATATGGGGCCAAGCAAAAAAACAAAGGCCGAAGGGCTCGGGGTGCCTATTATTTCTGAGCAGGAGTTTTTGAACATGGTTTAGTAAAACTTGAATGGTATGGAATGTAAGAATTGTGGAAATGTCGCTAATGAATCTTACTGTCCTATTTGCGCTCAAAGCACAAAGGTTGACAGAATTAATTTAAAGGGTCTTTTGAATGAACTTTCAGATAGTATTTTTCAAGTTAATCGCGGATTTTTATTTACGATTAAACAACTTTTCACTAGACCCGGTCATAGTATACGAGAATATTTAGAAGGAAAACGAAGAAATCATTTTAAACCTATCGCATTTCTTTTCATGTTGTCTACGATTTACTTTCTTTTATCACGTTATGTTGATTTTGATACCATACTTGGATATTTTACGGAGGGTGCTTCGGCAGCAGTTACAGATTTATCAAAGGAATCTGTTGATTACGAAAAGTCAAATAGAATAGTTGCTACCTTAAATTGGTTGGCAGATAATTATGCTTACGCAACATTACTTTTTTTACCCATGTATTCCTTAGCGTCCTACGTTTCTTTTATGGGTTTAAAATTTAATTATTTAGAGCATGTAGCTTTAAATGCTTATCTGAGCGGACAACAGACAATACTCTATATTGTCTTTTTTACTTTACTTATATTTATTGATGTATACTATTTAGAAGTGTTACCGATATTGATTTCTATGGGTTACACGTTTTGGGTATTTCGTCAATTTTTTATTGGACTTAGCTTATCATCAGTTGTTTTACGAACGATATTAACTTATATTCTCTACTTCATATTTACTTTTGGATTTATTGTTGTGTTTTTATTAGTAAGAAGGTTATTTTAATTGTCATTCCTGCGAAAGCAGGAATCCACAGTTTATGATTAATTAGATTCCTGCTTTCGCAGGAATGACAAAACCACCTAATCCTCACAACTCTCACAATAGGTGTCATGTAAATAATCATCTTCCAAAAGCTGAAAGGTTACACCACCTTCATTGGATGCATTGAAAAGCCTACAGAATCGTTCTTTGTTTAGGTTAATGGCATTGAGCATGATGGTGCGATACTCAGGATTTTGAATGATTTCTTTATTCACCAATGTAAGGTTTAGATAGTAAAACAACAGATTTTCATCAACGTCTACGGTCTTCATTTTTGGTTGCAGTAAATTTTCGGCAGCCTTAAGGTCGGCATAATAGGTCAAAAACTGGGCAAGACTTAGGTAATCATAATCTTGGAGCGGAACGTTTTTATAATTTTCAACAATGTACTTAACGGACTTGTCTTTATTGACATAGTCGCGTTCACGCATAAACAGTTCACTTTTAATAATATGATAGTTCACTAGCATACGATTGATTAACTTTTGGTTAATGCCGTACTTTTTTAGGTTTAAGAGTTCGCTCTTAAAATTTTCCTGTTTTACGGGTTCTACATTATAGCGCCAAATACGCATTTTTAAGGCGGCAAGGTTATACTTGATTTTTTTATCCTTGGGGGCTAGCTTTTCAAGCGCTTGGAGTTCTTTATAGGCAATAAGAAGGTTTCTCTCATCTTTTAAATATCTAAAAGCCGAATTTTTATTGAAAAAAGGAGCATATTTAAGTTGCCTAGGTATTTCCATAGTGGATAATACATCCGGATTTGCTTCTTTGTCTTTTAAGCGTTCAAAAATCGAGTTTTGCAGGGTAGTTGCTTCGTCTAGATTGTCGTCACCAATTGCTTGATTAAATAAACTAATAATGACTTCTGTAGCCATATCCTTGTATTTATCTATGTGTTCCAATTCTAAACGAACAACTGCTTTTCTATGGTTTCGAAGGTATTTCTCTAATTCTTGTGCAGTGCTACCAGTTAGTTTTTGTTTTACCTCGGCTTTGGTCAGCGATTTAAAAGAATCAAAGTTCGTTCCGGTAATATCATTCAAGAACTCTACCCAGTTTTCAGATGTAGAAACTTTTGTTTCTATTGTGGGCTCTTGAAAAGCCTGCATGGCTTTCACTATGCTTGATGCCCTTTCTTGTTGTAGTTTTAGGTTACGTTCGGCATTGCCTTCTACTGAGGCATAAGCCTTTATATCAATTTTTTTGATATTGAAATCAGTTAATCTGAGCGAATCGTAAAGGGGTTTTATATCCTCTTGAGAATAGATAGATTTATTCTTTTCAAAAGGAATGGTAAACGTGAGTGTTTTTTGTTTGAGCGAATACTGGTCATCGTTCACTTTGGCACTTAACTTGGTCTTGTAGATTATAGAGTCTAGATACATGCCCATATCCAACAAATCCCATTGGTAGGATTCTAGGTTGAAAATAGTGTAGTATTGACAAAGGTTCTTATCTGTTAAAAAGAGGATGTTAAATTCAACTTCTTTAGTCTTGTATGAATCTGGCAAGCGTCCGACCCGAGCTCTAAATTTATTGTTCTCAGCTGGGCGAAGGGTTTTTTTTAACTCAGGGGCGTAAACTGGTTTTAGAAGTTCACCCCGTATTTGCTGTAACTCTGGCAGTACTTCGAGACAACCATACCTATCTTTTGAAACGACATCTACGGCAATACCATCACCTGCGTTTTTAAACAAGAGGTTAAACCATTTCTTATCGTTCACCTCAAAATAGAGCGTATTGGTTTTGTCCATCTTAATTGAAAAACCTACTTCCTTGGGTTTTTGGGCAAAGGCCTGAAAGCACCGTTGACAAACAATGCTTCTCTCGCCTTGAGGAAATTGAATATCAAAAGTTTCTTGCGAAAAACCATTTGTGCTTAGTGCTAAAAAGAATAGCGTTAATTTGAGGTAATAAGGTTTCATAGTTAGTTTTTGGCGTCTAGATAAACTTTTACTCTTCTTTCGGCATTCTCCTTAATATTCATGTAGTAGAAATTGATATCTGCGATATGGTAATTTTTACTTCGATATAAAAAGCTCCAAGGAAACTTTGGTTTTGTTGCCCATAGAATACCCTCGCGAACTTGAGCGTCTACACGTCTTGGAAGTATTCGATTAAAATCTCTGAGTACAGCCCCCAAGTTTTGGTTTTTTGAAACATAGGTAGTATCCGTTGTCCAGTTTAAAGGATTGGTGACCAGAATAGAATCGTCGACAGGTCTGTCATCTGGAATGTAGTTTCTTTTGAAGGTTCTCCACGAAATAAAGCAGCCCAGTTCGGTTGCGCTTTCACAAGGAAAAATAGTTTTGAAATAGTCCTTGGTCACTGGCATGCCAATGAGGTATGCAGCTACTAATTGCTGCTGTAACGATGTGTTATCAAAAAATTCTTTGATTAGCGGTCCTGCATGGGTTGTTCCTTGACTATGTCCTGCAATGATTACGGGCCTACCATTATTATAGTATTTAAGGTAGTGTTCAAAGGCATTTTTTACATCGTTGTAGGCCAATGCAAATGCTTTTTTTGCTGATTCTTTATCAGATGTGCTATAGCTAACCAGATGTGCTTGCCGATAGCGCGGCGCAAAAACACGTCCGGCAGCATTGAATGCGCTGGCTTGAAATAGAATGGTAGACGCATCGACCTGGTTATTTAATTCTTTATTTGATATACTTGGGTTCCAAGGAAGATTTTTCCCTTTACTTCTATATATTGTTGGATGGATAAAAAAAACATCTGCTTTCAAATTTGATGATGCAGTTCTGTCAGACCCTGGAATTTTATCTGCGTTATCCCTTTTATCTGGATGGGCGGCCCAGTGATTCAGGTTTGAGTAGTCAATTTCTAAAACCTCAGGGCTGCTATAAGTTGCAGAAGGACCATAAGTCTTACAAGAGGTGAATTGAAATAGAACAAATAGAATAAGGAGTAGCGAATATCGAATCATATCGCCTAATTTAGAGAAAGATTTTTGAAGTTGAAATGAAAATAGCCTTCAACCGTAAATGATTACAAACACGACAAGAAGATTTTGGTATGTACTACTATCAAGCTTTGCCTTTTTAGTACGCTATCGTTATTTTAAAAAATGGTTTTGGGCGCCGATGCTCATTTTACTTTTGGGTTTTGTGGTGCCTCAGAAAATGATAATTCCCGTAGAGAACGCGGATTTAAAAAGTTGGGATGAAAAATCTTTTTGGGCCTACCCGTGGGGGAGTTCTATTACGCATAAGGGGATTGACATTTTTGCGGAAAAAGGAACACCAGTTGTGGCATCTACTAACGGAATTGTAGTGTATACCTTTGACGGTGGAAAAGGAGGGAAGTCCGTTATGGTTCTAGGCCCCAAGTGGCGATTTCATTACTATGCACATTTAGATAGAATTGAAACTTTTCCTCTGAAACCTTTGAAAAGGGGTTCGGTTATTGGTGCCGTTGGCGATACCGGAAACGCGAAGGGCAAGCCACCACATCTACATTACGCCATTACGACCCCCTTTCCATATTTTGCCTTATGGGACGATAATGCCGTGCAAGGCTGGAAAAAAATATTTTATTTGAATCCTGATATTTGGTTGCGGCCTTAACTTTATAAAATGACACCTCAGAATTACGATGATTTTACAAGAACATTGACCGAAGAAATGCCGGATACAGAATGGTCTTGGGCACTACAAGCTCTTTGGTATGCCTCAAATAATGATTGGGAAGCATCTCATGATATTGCCCAAGACCTTCATACTCCGATAGGTAGTTGGATTCATGCTTATCTACACCGCGCAGAAGGGGACAAGTTTAATGCCGATTACTGGTATGGGCGGGCTGGCAAACCATTTCCTAAGCTATCTATTCAAGATGAGATTAAGGAAATTATAGAATCACTTTTATCGAAATGATTTAATGTTCTCGGTAGCTAAAATTTACTCTCCGGCCTGCAGATTTAATTCTCCAACAGCTTTTCTAACATCATCTCCCCAGATAAACAAACGATTATAAGGTTTTACTTTATAGTAGCGTTGCGGATTATAGATTTTTAGGCTGGTCATGTCAACACAATAACGTTGCACCCAGCTACTTTCATTAATAAAAAAGCCTTCTGATGCTTTAGCCTTTTTACACTGTTGATGCAGTTTCATGCACATTCTGTATTCATATGCGGTAAGCATTTTAGAATCGGCCCAAGCCCCAAGGTTATTTTCAAGGGCATTTTTTGTTCCTAACCTCGCCAGAAGTAGATCTGAATTCTTTGGTAGATTCGGGTAAATTAGTATGGAAGAGGCCCAGCCAGACTCTAACAATAACAGATTGAATGTTTTTCGTTCATCCGCGGTAACCGATGAAAGCTCAGTTTTGGTATAACTGGGGGCAACGTAAGCTAGAAGCCTGCCATAACGATCAAAATGCTCATCTGCGGATCGTACAAAAAGACTACGGTTGGTTCCGTTTGGTTTTTGTAATCTTTGGTTCATGAGCTGTCTAAAAAACTCTTTGGCCGCAAGACCTTGTGTAATCTGTAAAGTACCGGCATTATTAAGTTTTGGCAGCAATAGGGCCTTCAACCCAGAATCTATCCAAGAATCAAAATTGCCGCTTTCCAAAAAGGTTTTTAGCTCACCCAATTTTGCATTTGCGGTAGACTCACCCCCTAAATAACTTGTTTCTGGGGTGTCTATGCCTAACATGCGAATGGGCATTCTAACATAAGGGGTATCTCCGTCCGCAGGATCCCCAGATTTACTCTTCTTGCCCAGTTGGTTGAGTTCAATGCCTTTGGGATCCCAAAAAATAGGTACTTCTGCCATATTCAGATGCTTTTTTAATTAAGAATTTTAAGTTAATGATAATCCTACAGAATCATATCAAAAATGTGTAGTTGTAAACTAAACTTGTATGAAAGGGAGTAAGTGATGAATGAATAAATGTTGCAAATATAACATATTGTTTATTTTTAAACAATTAATGTTAATTATCTTTGCTGAAAGATTGCTAGGATATTAATTACCTTTGTGTAAATGCGCAAGTTCAAATGATATTCAGGGCAATTCAAGATAAATTTAAAGTCAAATCCGGACTTAAATATTTAGAAGACGAATTAAAAAAACCTAAACCGTTTAGTAGTCGAAAAGCTGGTGTTACCTCAATAGGATGCATCGTTGATATGGATAAATTTCCTGACCCTGAGGCATTCAACAAGTTGATAAGTGATTTTTCATTACAGCCAAATGGGGTGAAAATTATTGGCTATAAAAAAGATGAAGCCGCGCATTCGCCATTCGGAATTCAGTTTTGCACTGATAAAGATTTAGGATGGAACGGTACAATTGAAAACGGGTTTGTTTCAGAGTTTGTTGATAGGGAGTATGATGTGCTTATTAACTATTATACAGATGATAAGCTTGTACTAAACTTATTGACGGCGCGTACAAACGCTAGAATAAAAGTTGGTTTTCCTTCGGTGGATACGAAATTGAATGATTTAATTTTTGATACCGCTGTAAGCAACTTTGATGTGTTTAGGGCAGAGTTGAAAAAATATTTAAAGGTTCTTAACGAATTATAGTAATGGAAGCATTGATGGGTACAGGTGTGGCATTGGTTACTCCTTTTAAAAAAGATTTTTCAATAGACACTAGGGCTCTAGAACGTATTGTTGAGCATTGCATCGCTGGAGGTATAGATTATTTGGTGGTTTTAGGAACCACGGCAGAATCTGCGACCTTGTCTAAAACCGAAAAAGAACTCGTTAAGAAGACTGTAATAAACGCTAATGCAGGTAGGTTGCCCTTGGTTGTTGGTATAGGTGGAAATAATACTGGGGCAATTATTGAAGAATTGGCCGAATCCGATTTGGAAGAATTCACGGCGATACTTTCTGTTTCACCCTACTACAATAAACCTACCCAAGAAGGTATATATCAACATTTTAAGGCAATTTCCAAGACATCTCCCATCCCTATAATTCTTTATAATGTACCTTCTAGAACCGGCAGTAATATGTTGCCCGAAACGACCCTAAGAATAGCTCGGGACTGTAATAATGTCATAGCCATAAAAGAGGCTTGTGGTGATATGGTACAAATAGATGCCATTTTAGAGCAAAAACCAACTGATTTCATGGTGATTTCCGGCGATGATTTTACCGCTTTGCCAACTGTTTTGGCAGGTGGGGCAGGGGTGATATCAGTTTTGGGACAAGGACTTCCCAATTCTTTTTCAAGATTGATTCGGTATGGTTTGCAAGGCAATTCGGATGCAGCTTATGAAATCCATCATGCCCTTCTCAATGGGATGCATCTAATTTTTGAAGAAGGTAATCCTGCTGGAATTAAAACCATATTTGAACATTTGGGGATATGCGATGCTCATGTGAGATTACCATTGATGGATGCAAGCCCAGAATTAAAGGTAAAAATCAAGCACTTTTTAAATACTTTGGAAACCGCTGAGGTTTCGCATAGTTAAATCTTCGCTAAAACTATTGGTATTGCCTTTCTGAGGGCATATGTTTGTGCGTGCAACTATTTTTTTTATATCCATTGATAATCACTAATTTTGCCAAATATTTTTGACAATGAGGTCTATTTTACCTTTACTTTTTTCTGTTATCTTTTTAGTTTCATGTAATGAGTACCAAAAGGTACTCAAAAACACGGATATTAAGGCTAAGTATGATATGGCCGAAAAGTTCTATAATGAAGGGGATTACAAACGCGCTAAAAGACTGTTTGAACAAATTGCACCTAAATACGTAGGTAAACCCCAAGGGGAACGTGTAATGTTCTTCTTTGCCAACACGTATTTCAAAACAGGTGATTACTACTTGTCCGGTTACCAATTTGAGAGGTTCATCAAATCCTATCCAAAGAGCGATAAAATTCAAGAAGCGTCTTATTTAGGAGCTAAAAGTTATTATGAGTTGTCACCTAAGTATAGTTTGGATCAAACGGACACTGATAAAGCCCTTAGTAAACTGCAAACGTTTATAAACACCTATCCTGAATCTGAGTTTTTTGCAGATGCTAACACCATGGCGCAGGAATTGACCACGAAAAAAGAAAAGAAGGAGATAGAGATTGCAAAACAGTTTGATAAGTTGGGGGAATTTAATTACCCCATCTTGGTTTCGGCAATCGCTGCCTTGGATAATTTTATTGCTGACAACCCAGGTTCTGAGTATCGTGAAGATGCTTTTTACTATAGGGTAAAGGCCTCAGCTAACTTGGCATTCAATAGTACACCGCAGCGTATGCAAGAACGTTTGAAAGAAGCAATGGAAGCCTACAATGCCTTAAAGAAATCCTATCCTGAAACAAAGTATGACAAAGAGGCTACAAATCTCTACGAAAAAATAACAAAAGAATTAGAAGGCTTTCAAGAGAACGCCAAATAAGATTTATAATAGAAAATAAAATGAACGATTTAAAAAACACCAAAGCTCCGGTTACTACTGTAACTCATAATAAAAACGAGTTCGACGAGAAAACCGACAACATATATGAAGCTATTTCTATAGCTTCTAAAAGAGCGATTCAAATCAACTCTGAAATCAAGAAAGAACTCTTAGAAAAATTAGAGGAGTTTGCTACTTACAGTGACAGTTTAGAAGAAGTTTTTGAAAACAAAGAGCAGATTGAAGTCTCTAAGTTCTATGAGAAACTTCCTAAACCACATGCACTTGCCGTTCACGAATGGTTAGAAGACAAAATTTATTATAGAAACACTGAGAAAGACGCTTAGTTATGTTAAGTGGTAAAAATGTCCTTTTAGGTATTACCGGAGGGATTGCTGCTTATAAAACAACCTTTCTTGTTAGATTACTTATAAAAGCTGGCGCTACGGTCAAAATTGTAATGACCCAAAGCGCCAGCTCTTTTGTTTCTCCGCTAACACTTTCTACCCTCTCTAAGAATCCGGTTTTATCCGATTTTGTAAACGAAACCGACGGAAGTCTATCATGGAACAATCATGTAGACTTAGGTCTCTGGGCAGATGTTTTTTTAATTGCCCCGGCAACTGCGAACACCCTTTCTAAAATGGCAAATGGTACCTGTGATAATCTATTGCTTGCTACCTACCTTTCTGCCAAATGTCCTGTTTATTATGCTCCGGCGATGGATTTGGACATGTACAAGCATCCTTCGACCAAAACTTCTTTAGACAAGCTGCAAAGCTTTGAAAATGTGATGATTCCGGCTGAATCTGGAGAATTGGCAAGTGGACTGGTAGGCGAAGGCCGTATGGCCGAACCGGAAAATATTATTTCTTTTTTGCAAAAGCATCTAGCTGAAGGATTACCGCTATATAACAAGAAAGTTTTGATTACCGCTGGGCCTACACATGAGGCCATCGACCCTGTTCGTTTTTTAGGAAATCGTTCTTCTGGTACTATGGGCTTCGAATTGGCTAAAAGAGCAGCTGATTTGGGTGCTCAGGTCTTTTTGATTTCCGGTCCAACAAGTTTATCAGTAGCGCACGATGGAATTGAATTGATTAGGGTTACAACTGCTGAAGAAATGTATACTGCAGTTCATAAATATTATTCAGAAGTAGAAGTTGCGATAAGTGCAGCTGCCGTTGCCGATTATCGCCCTAAATCAATCTCAGAACAAAAAATTAAGAAACAAGGAGAAGGATTGCAGATTGACTTAGTGCGAACAAAAGACATTTTGTTATCAATGGGCGAGCAAAAGAAAAATCAATACTTGGTCGGTTTTGCCTTGGAGACCGAAAATGAAGAGGCAAACGCGAAAAATAAGTTACAACGTAAAAATTTAGATGCCATTGTTTTGAATTCTTTACAAGACAAAGGAGCAGGTTTTGGCGGAACCACGAATAAAATAACCTTCATTGATAAGAATTCTAAGGTAAAAGCGTTTGAATTAAAGACAAAGTCTGAAGTTGCCACAGACATCTGGTCAGAAATCATTATAAGAATTCATGGGTAGGTATTTTTTCTTTTTGAACTGTTTGCTTTTTTCGTCCATAGTCATTGGTCAAGAGTTGAACTGTGAAATTACCGTAAACGGTGACCAAGTCTTACAAACACGCCCTGAAGTGTTTAAAACCCTCGAACGTTCTTTGAACGATTTTGTAAACAAAACAAAATGGACCAATCGTACTTTTAAAGAAAACGAAAAGTTGAACTCCAGAATGTTCATTACCATTACTAAAGGAGAAGGTGACCGTTTTGATGCTACGATACAATTACAATCCTCTAGACCGGTCTATAATACTTCATATGAGACGCCCATTTTCAATTATAAAGACAATTCATTCAACTTTAGGTATCAAGAATTTCAACCCCTAATATTTAACACCAATAGCTTTGATTCTAATTTGGTGGGGGTGATTTCGTATTATGTCTATATTATGTTAGGTTTAGACGCTGATACATTTTCTTTACAAGGTGGCGACGATTATTATAGACAAGCACAGAATATTGTGACCCAAGCTCAAGGCAGTAATTTTGCAGGTTGGTCGCAATCCGCACAAGATAATAGAACCCGCTTTGATTTAGTGGATAATTTACTTTCTAATACCTTTAGGGAATATCGCATTGCCATGTACAACTACCATCGAAAGGGTATGGATATTTTAGGAGACAATAATAGTACCGGTAAGCAGGTGATTTCAGGTAGTTTGCGTTTATTTGAAACGCTTATCAAAAGAAGACCTAATGCATTCTTGATTCAAACCTTTTTTGACGCTAAATCTGAAGAAATTCAAAATATTTTCTCTGATGGTCCTAAGGTCGATATTGTGAAACTTAAAGAAACCCTGAATAATGTAGCGCCATTTTATTCCAATACTTGGAGTCAGATAAGCTACTAGTATTTTTTTGCTTAGAACATATATCTTTGCGTTCTAAATTAACACACATTGCTTACGCACCTTTCTATCAAAAACTACGCTTTAATAGACGATTTAAACGTTTCGTTTACTAAAGGGTTTACTACCATTACCGGTGAAACAGGGGCTGGAAAATCTATCCTTTTAGGAGGACTTTCATTGGTTTTAGGAAAAAGGGCGGACTTATCTTCTTTAAAAAAGAAAGAAGAAAAATGTATTATCGAGGCTTCTTTTGAAATCGCGCGCTATAATCTGGGTTCATTTTTTGAGACTCATGATTTAGATTATGAAAATCAGTCAATTTTAAGACGTGAGATATTGCCCAGTGGCAAGTCTCGTGCTTTTATTAACGATACTCCCGTTACCTTAGATATTCTTTCTGGTTTAGGAGAACGCCTGGTAGATGTTCATTCTCAGCATCAAACCTTGCGCTTGACTGAAAATGACTTTCAGATGAAAGTTATCGATGCCCTAGCGGAGAATGCCCAAGACTTAGAAAACTATTCTTCAAAACTAAAAGTCCATCAAAGCATCTTAAGGGAATTGCATGAATTGCTTGATTTTCAAACCAATGCGGACAAAGACCTAGATTACAACAGTTTCTTATTTAAAGAATTGGAAAGTGCTCCTTTGCAACCCGGAATACAAGAGACCTTGGAAACGGAGTATGAACAGCTCAATAATGTCGAAACGATACTCGAGCAATTATCCAGCGCGTATCAACTTTTTAATTCAGAACAGGTAGGTATACTAAACAGTGTTGCCCAATTGCAACAAGCAACACAAAAATTAACGGGTTTTGGAAAACAGTTCGAGCAGATAAACGAAAGGGTGCAATCAATTGCCATTGAAGTTGCAGATATTGCCAGTGAGTTAGAAGTGCAGCAAGAGACGGTAGAAGCTAACCCAATGCGCTTAGAAGAAGTGAATAACCAGTTACAGTTATTACATAACTTGTTTAAAAAACATCAAGTTGCATCTGTCGAAGAGTTACTGATAATAAGGGAAGATTTAGAAGTTAAAGTTGATGCATCTGTTAATATCGAGTCTAGAATTAGAGAAAAGCAAAATGCCGTTTCAGAAAGTGAAGACGCTTTAAATGCAATTGCCAAAGAAATTGGTGAAAGGCGTAATGCTATTATTCCGAAGTTGAAATCATTGCTTCAAGAAAAGCTTGCGGCTTTGGGTATGGCCTCGGCAACCTTTAAAATTGCTATTACACCAGCTGAAAATTTCAAATCAAACGGTAAAGATGAGCTTACCTTTCTTTTTTCCGCAAATAAGGGCAGTACCTATGGTGAATTAAAGAAGGTAGCTTCCGGAGGTGAGCTTTCTCGAATAATGTTGACCATAAAATCAATTTTGGCAGAATATGAACATTTACCCACTTTGATGTTCGATGAAATTGATACTGGGGTTTCTGGAGAAATTTCTAATAAAATGGGCGAAATCATGCAAGAAATGAGTTCAAACATGCAGGTATTCTCTATTACTCATCTTCCTCAAGTGGCGTCTAAAGGAGTGTATCAATTTAAGGTTTTTAAAGAAGAAGGTGACGCTAGCACAACAACGCATATGAAACGGTTAAGCCAAGAAGAGCGGGTAAGTGAGCTGGCAGAAATGCTGGGAGGAAAATCTCTTTCTAGTTCTGCTATAGCCCATGCAAGGGAGTTGTTGGAGTCTAATAGTTAGTCTAACCATTATTTGGTTTCGCACAGCTACTAAATCAATACCCAAATTGTTATCTTTGCCGCCTAAACCAACAATAAAAATACATGGGGTATAATTTGTTAAAAGGAAAAAGAGGAATCATTTTTGGAGCATTAGATGAAAATTCTATTGCATGGAAAACCGCTGAACGAGTTCATGAAGAAGGTGGTACTTTTGTTTTGACCAATGCGCCAATCGCTATGCGAATGGGCCAAATAAAGACTTTAGCGGAAAAAACGGGCTCAGAAATTATTCCGGCTGATGCTACCAATGAAGAAGATTTAGAAAATTTGGTTTCTAAATCGGTGGAAATTTTAGGAGGTAAGCTGGATTTCGTTTTACATTCTATTGGTATGTCTGTCAACGTTAGAAAAGGACGTGCATATACAGATGAAAAATATGATTTTACAACCAAGGGTTGGGATGTTTCTGCACTTTCCTTTCATAAAGTGATGCAATCACTCTACAAAGCAAATGCTATGAATGAATGGGGTAGCATAGTGGCCTTGACCTATATGGCGGCGCAACGCACTTTTCCTGACTATAACGATATGGCTGACAACAAGGCTTATTTAGAGTCTGTGGCACGTAGCTTTGGATACTTTTTTGGTAAAGAGAAAAAGGTGCGCGTAAATACAATTTCTCAATCGCCAACACCAACAACTGCTGGGCAAGGTGTTAAAGGCTTTGATGGCTTTATCAGTTATGCCGAAAAAATGTCTCCTCTAGGTAATGCCACTGCAGGCGATTGTGCAGATTATACCATTTCCTTGTTCTCTGATTTAACCAAGAAGGTGACCATGCAGAACTTGTTTCATGATGGTGGTTTCTCTAACACCGGCGTTAGTCAAGAGGTTATTGACGAGTTCACTGAATAATACGATTTAATTTTTTTGAAAGCCATCCAGAATAGGATGGCTTTCGTATTTATATACGTATGCTTGATTTAAGTTTTTCATTCATCATTCCTGTTTACAATAGACCTGATGAGGTTCAAGAATTACTGGAGAGCCTTTCAAAGCAAGATTTTGACCGCTCTTTTGAAGTTGTCATAATTGAAGATGGTTCTACATTAAGTTCTGCCAGTGTTATAGAGTCCTTTAAAGAGCAGCTTCAGATTTCATATTATGAAAAGGATAATACCGGTCCTGGAGATTCTAGAAACTATGGTATGCGACATGCAAAAGGCAATTATTTTATTGTTTTAGATTCAGATTGTATTATTCCTCCACAGTATTTAAAAGAAGCAACGAGAGAGCTCGAAGATGAATTTGTGCATTGTTACGGTGGGCCTGATGCTGCGCATGAGTCATTTTCATTAGTTCAGAAGGCAATAAATTACGTAATGACCTCATTGTTTACTACTGGTGGTATTCGCGGTAACAAAAAAGCTCTGGATAAGTTTCAACCGCGTAGTTTTAATATGGGTATTTCTAAAGAAGCTTTTGAGGCGACACAAGGTTTCGGTAATATTCATCCAGGTGAAGACCCAGACTTAACATTTAGAATTTGGAAAGCGGGCTATACATCACGTTTGTTTCCTGAGGCATTCGTGTATCATAAGCGCAGAATAGATTGGAGCAAGTTTTATAAACAAGTTCATAAGTTCGGAATGGTTCGACCGATTCTAAATAAATGGCATCCAGGCACTGCTAAGTTGACCTATTGGTTTCCAACTTTTTTTATTCTAGGATTGTTGTTTTCGATTATACTTTATGCCATGGCGTTTTCATGGCCTTTATGGTGTTATAGTATCTATTTCGCTTTAATTTTTATAGATTCTCTTTTAAAGAATCGCAATTTAGCAATTGCATTACTTTCAATTTTTGCAACTCTAATCCAGTTTTTTGGTTATGGTTGGGGTTTTTTAAAGTCGACCTTCTTGCTTAACTTTAACACTAAACCGGCCGAGGAATTATTTCCAAAGCTATTCTTTAAGAAACAATAGAGTTGTGCTAAAAAAAATCCTAGGTGGTCTTAATCAGAGAAAGGTAAAAATATTCCTTTTGTTTTTGGCATGTTCTACTTTAGCTTGGAGTATTAGCAAGTTATCCGAGTCGTATGAGTCCCGTGCAAATTTCGAATTGGTGTATACAAAATTTCCAGATTCTCTTTTATTAAATACAAAGGAAACTGATTATGTAGTTGCTAAAATTAGGGCGAGCGGATTTCAGTTTTTGGGATATGGCATTACCAAGGGAAAAATTAGAGTTAACCTGCAAGAAGTGAACAATGAAGACAATGATTACTTTTTAACGGACACGGAATTAAAAGTGCAGTTTGAACGCCAGCTTTCGAACACCGTATCTTTACTAGAACTTGAAAAAGATACTTTTTTCATTGATCTGTATAAGGTAGCGACAAAAGAAGTGGCCATTAACCCGAACATCACTATTGATGTAGCTTCAAACCATATTTTAGATGGAGGATTAATTTTAGAGCCTAAAACGGTTTCCATTAAAGGCCCTGCCAAAGAAATTGCTAAAATAAACGAGGTTTATACAGCGCCATTGGTTTTAACAGGATTGTCAAATGATTTTTCGGAGAAACTGCTGTTGATAAAGCCTGAGACTACCGATAATACCATATTGCTTCAAGAAGTTGTTGAGGTTTCAGGTAAGATTGTAGAATTTTCAGAAAGAGCCTTCGAGATTCCTTTAAGTTCGGTTAATATCCCAGAGGGCTATCGAATTAAAACCTTTCCAAATAAAATAGAACTGGTATGCAAGGCAAGTTTAGAAAGTTTAAAAACTATGAAACTTTCTGACTTTGAGGTAGTCGTCGATTACAATTCTTTATTAAATAAAGAATCAAAATACCTAAACGTTCAGCTTAAGCGAACACCTGCGAACATCTATTCGGTACAATTATTGACCGGCAAAGTTGAATTTGTTTTAGAAAAACTATGATTGTAGGTTTGACAGGAGGTATTGGAAGTGGAAAAAGTACAATAGCTAAACTTTTTAAGGAATTGGGAGTTCCGGTATATGATTCTGATAAAGAGGCTAAAAACCTCATGAATACTTCGAAACCCATCAGGGATTCCTTAATAAAGCTATTAGGGAAAAAAGCTTATAAGGGAAAAGTATTGAATCGCGATTATATTTCAAGTAAGGTTTTCAAAGATGACGATCTGCTATCTCAACTTAATGCAATTGTTCATCCTAAGGTAAAAAAGCATTTTAAAGATTGGTGTGCAGAACAAGACGCCCCTTACGTAATACAAGAAACGGCGCTCATTTTTGAGAATAAGGCCCAAGGTAATTATGATAAAATAATATTGGTTACCGCCCCTGTGTCTGTTCGAATAGCAAGGGTCATGGATAGGGATGAAGTAGATGAAAGTGCCGTTTTAGATAGAATACACAATCAATTGACCGATGAAGAAAAAAGCGGAATGGCCGATTATCTTGTTGAAAATATTGATTTAAAAAAGACTTCTGAAAGTATAAAACAAATTCACGACCAACTACTGGCGGAAGCCAATTAACCGCAGAATTTTAACATTTTTGTTAAGGTTAGGTTAAACGGGAAATGGTCTAAATGTTAAATTTCTAATTTTACCATAATGAACAAGAAGCGTTTTGTTCTTCTCGTCATCTTAATGAGCCTCTCGCTTATTGGAATCATCTCTGTTCAGGTCTATTGGATCAAGCAGTCTGTTGAAGATAAGGAAGAGCAATTTTCGAATGCGGTTGAAGATGTTTTAGATAAGGTTGCGGATAGGGTAGAAAGCAGGGAGAGAAGAGATTATAATGATAGAGTAGCAACCTACGTTGATAGCGCCAAGGTGCCTCGGTCGTCGCAGTATAAAAGCATTTTTTTTGTTGACCGAGATTTAAATTCTGATGAGCTTAGATTTTATTCTCATGGAATTTTAGAAGAGGATTATGGAACCTCTTCAATGTTCTTTGACAATTCTGGAGATAGTGACTCTACCTCGATAATAAATTTATCGAGTAAAAGAACAACAACGGTCCTTAAAGAAGAATTTGGTTTGGACGGCAAAAGATATGCCTTGACACCAATCCAAAAAATGGAAAGAATAGGGGGGCTTACCCAAATGGAGAAAGCTGCCTTTGATGATGTTTTTAGGGAGAGGGCTAAAAAAGTACCAATACATGATAGGGTCTCTAAGCAAGAAATTGAACTTTTATTGAACAGAGAGCTTGAAAATAGAGGTATCGATATTGATTTTGAATATGGAGTTTACAGCAGTGGTTTTCCTACTAAAATAAAGTCTAAGAAATTCAAGTTTAAAAACACCTCAATTTATGACACGCCCATTTTTAGGGATAGTGAAGGCGTTACAGATTTTGCTTTATTGATTTCTTTTCCTAATAAAAAGAAATTCCTAATGGGTAGCATTATGACCATGGCCGTGTTGTCATTGATTTTTGTTTTGGTAATCATAATTGCCTATTCAAGTGCCATTTATCAATTGATACAGCAAAAGCAGATATCTGAAATAAAATCTGATTTCATCAATAATATGACACATGAGTTTAAAACGCCTATTGCTACGATTAACTTGGCTGTTGAGGCAATAAGAAACCCGAAGTCGATTGATGACAAAGATAAAGTACTGAGGTATCTTGGGATGATTAGAGATGAGAATAAAAGAATGCATGCCCAGGTGGAAAATGTATTACGAATATCCAAGCTTGAAAAAAATCAATTGGACATTAGTAAAGATAGGGTAGATGCCCACGACATAATAAATGATGCCATAGCCCATGTAGAATTGATTGTTGAAGATAGGGGTGGTTATGTGAAAACGCATTTAAAGGCAGAAAGGTCTGATGTTTTGGCAAATGAAATGCATTTTACCAATGTAATTGTCAATGTATTGGACAATGCGGTTAAATATTCTCCAGAGGCACCAAAAATAGATGTCTTTACAGAAAAGGCGAAAAATAGCATTATAATAAAAGTACAAGACCAAGGCTCAGGTATGAGTAAGGTCGTGTTAAAAAAAGTTTTTGAAAAGTTCTATAGAGAACACACAGGTAATATACACAATGTAAAGGGTCATGGTTTAGGCTTGGCATATGTGAAGAAAATAATTGATGATCACCAAGGTGAGGTTTATGTTGAGAGTGAAAAAGGAAAAGGAAGCACTTTTTATATTAAACTACCTTTAATTTAAAAAAATATGGAAACGGAAAACAAGAAAATACTTTTGGTGGAAGACGATCCAAACTTTGGAATCGTTTTGAAAGATTATTTGCAGATGAATGATTTTGATGTTGTTCTTGCAAAAAACGGAATGGAGGGTTTTGAAAAATTCAAGAAAGATAATTATGATGTCTGTATTTTAGATGTTATGATGCCTTATAAAGATGGTTTTACACTAGCTAAGGAAATTCGAGAAAAGAATGAAAATGTGCCTATAGTATTTCTGACCGCCAAAACAATGAAAGAAGATGTTCTTAAAGGATATAAGGCGGGCGCGGATGATTATTTAAATAAACCATTTGACTCTGAGGTATTATTGATGAAACTTAAAGCAATACTTCAGAGAAAAGCCTCTAATACCCTAGCAGATAGCAAGCAGTTCGAATTTAAAATCGGAAACTTTCATTTGAATTCTAAACTTCGTTTTCTAAAATACAAAGAAGAAGAGCCTATTAAGCTCTCACCTAAAGAGAATGAGTTATTACGACTTTTGGCCTTACATGAAAACGATTTGATGCCTAGGGAATTGGCCTTGACAAAAATATGGAGAGACGATAACTACTTTACTTCTAGGAGTATGGATGTTTATATCGCCAAGCTTCGTAAATACCTAAAACGTGACGATGTTGTTGAAATTTTGAATATTCACGGTGAAGGATTCCGTTTAGTGGTAAAGGTAGAAGGCGAATAAAACAGGATTTTAATTTGAAATACAGAAACCGCCAAAAGGCGGTTTTTTTTATACTATCATATAAAGAAGTGAAACGGCCACCATTCCCGTCATAGCTAAAATTGTGGTCATCATCGTCCAAGACTTAAAGGTTTGTTTTTCAGAGATTCCAAGGTATTGGCCAACAAGCCAAAAACCACTATCGTTTACATGAGAGAATATACTTGCCCCAGAAGCAATGGCAATTACCATACATGCTGATTGAATAGAGCTTAAATCTGCATTTATCAATAAAGGGGACACCAATCCAGCAGCAGTTATCATTGCTACCGTAGAAGACCCCTGAATTATTCTAACAATTGCCGCACTAACGAAGGCAAATGCCAGAATCGGAAAACCTACATTGCTCAATGAAGTAGCTAAGAGTTCTCCGGCCCCAGTATTGGTCAATACTTGTTTAAAAACACCCCCTGCACCCGTTAAGAGAATAATGGTGCCTGCCGGTGCTAAAGACTTTCCCGTAATTTTAAATAATTGCTCCTTCGTGTATCCTCTTCTAATACCAAAAAAATACCAAGCCAAAAAATTTGCAATGATAAGTGCAGAAAAAGGATGCCCAACAAGTGCTATAAAATTTAAAACACTTTTATGTGCTGTACCGAGAATACCACTGGTAGATACCGTATTAAGAAGAATTAAAAGAATAGGTATGGCTATAATGAGCAGTGTTAATCCAATATTCGGTAATGCCACATTTTCATCTTTAACAACTTCTTTTGGAGCTTCAACATGTATTTTTTTTGAAATGCGTTTTCCGAAAATTAAACCACTAACCAAGGCCGTGGGTATGCCTACTATAAAACCTACCAAGATAACCCAACCGAGTTCAGCGCCTATAATGTCAGCTACCGCTATTGGACCGGGAGTAGGGGGTATAAATGCATGTGTAATTGCCAAACCTGCTAAAAGCGGAATAGCGTAAAGCAATAAAGACTTTCCTGTTTTGCGCTGTAAGGCATAAATCATCGGAACTAAAATGATAAATGCGACATCAAAAAATACCGGAATGGCAATTAAAAATCCAGAAACTACCATTGCGGCAGGGGCGTTTTTAATTCCGAATTTCGAAATCATAAAATTTGCAATAGCTTTTGCACCACCAGAAGCTTCTAGAATGGCTCCGAACATTGCGCCTAAACCAACAACGGTCGCAACAAAACCAAGTGTGTTCCCCATTCCTTCTTGTATCGTCTTTATAATCTGAGAAGCATCTAGGCCAGCTATTAGACCAACAACTATACTACCCACCAACAAAGCTATAAATGCATTGATTTTTAACCTTAGAATTAAAAACAAAAGAATGGCAATACCTGTCAGCACAGCTAAAATCAAGTTGGTTTCTATCATTGTAGTTGATTTAAAATATCGTTTATAATTTCGTCTGGTCGTTTGCTTATTGCTACAACAATTTGATTTGTTGGAGGTTCTAAGGTCGCAAATTGAGATTTTAGAAGTTCAAGCGGCATAAAGTGCCCTTTTCGATTTTCAAGTCTCGATTTCACCTCTGAATACGTTCCGTTTAAGTATACAAAGACCGTTTCCGACTCAATACCATTGCGTAATTGCTTTCTATATTTTTCCCTTAAGGCGGAACAGGCTATTACTGCCCCTCGTGTTTTATTCTCTATGGCGAGTTTATTAAGTTCGGCCAACCAATTGAATCTATCATCATCATTTAGTGCATTGCCAGAGGCCATTTTTTTTATATTTTCTTCTGGATGGTAGTCGTCTCCATCAAAAAAAGGCATATGGATTTCTTTTGCCAAGAGTTTTCCGATTGTTGTCTTTCCTGTTCCCGAGACACCCATCACAAAAAATATGGTTTTACGCATGAAAGACTGCTTTTAAATGTTTTTTAAAACTATCTAAAATAGCATTTTGTTCAGCATCAAAAGCTACCCAAAATATACTTGTATTTTTACGATACCATGTAAGCTGGCGCTTGGCAAATCTTCTCGTGTTTTTTTTGATTTCTTCAACAGCTTTATTCAAAGAATATTTACCATCCATAAAATCGAAAAGTTCTTTATAACCAACAGTTTGTAAGGCGTTAAGGTTTTTGTGCACATGCAACGATTCGGCTTCCTTTAGCAATCCTTCTTGTATCATTGAATCTACCCTTCTATTTATTCTATCATAGATTACCTCTCGTTCAGCAAGAATACCGATATAAGCCGTTTTGAAATGGCGTTCATTCTTCTTTTGTTTTAAAAATGAGGAGTATGGTTTTCCTGTACCGATACATATTTCAAGACTACGAATTAATCGATGAGAATTTTCTAAATCTACTTTTTGATAGTAATCAGGGTCCAATTCCTTCAATTTATTCTGTAAATACTTTATTCCTTTGTTCTCAAGGTCGGTTTTAAGTACTTTACGTATGTCATGATGCACTTGCGGAAAATCATCAAGTCCGTTGACTACGGCATCAACATAAAGTCCGCTGCCCCCAACAAGGACAACTACGTCTTTGGTAAGGAACAGCTGATTTATACATTTCAGCGCATCCCGCTCAAAATCCCCGACGGAATATGGTTCGAAAATTCTTTTATGCTGAATGAAATGATGTTTGACACTTTCTAGTTCTTCGAAGGACGGAACCGCAGTTCCGATTTGCATTTCTTTAAAAAACTGTCGGGAATCTGCCGATAAAATCTCTGTATTATAATGCTGTGCTAGGGCAATAGCTAGTTTTGTTTTTCCTATTGCTGTTGGTCCAACAACAGCTATCAATAGTTTGGCACTCATAATTCATCTCCGCAATTATAGCAATGCTTGGCATTATCTCTGTGACCTTCAGCGGTGCACGTTGGGCATGCTTGCGTATTTGTATGCACGACACTCATATTATTTTTGTTCTTTTTGCCATGTTTTGAAAACTCAACAGTGACAATACCAGTGGGTACTGCTATAATGCCATAACCTAAAATCATAATAATAGTGGCAATGAACTGACCCAAATTGGTTTGCGGTGCAATATCACCATAGCCAACGGTGGTCAGAGTAACAATGGTCCAATAAATACTTCTTGGAATGCTAGTAAATCCTGCTTCGTCGCTCTCAATAAGATACATGACCGTACCCATAATTACAGAAAGAATCAAAACAACATAGATAAAAACAGCAATTTTGGCTCTACTGGCCTTTAAGGCAGCATTAAGTTGTGAAGCCTCCCCTAAAAACTTAACTAATTTTAGAATACGAAATATACGTAATAGTCTAAAAGCCCTGACGGCCAATAAAACTTGCGAACCGGCGAAAATATAAGAAAGATATAGCGGTATGGTCGATATAAAATCTATTATACCATAAAAACTAAAGATGTACTTAAAGGGCTTTTTAATACTTATAATTCTTGCGATATATTCAAAAGAAAAGAAGATGGTAATTATCCATTCAAAAGTCGCTAATAGACTATGGTATTTTGCATCAATCTCGTCAACACTCTCAAGCATTACCAGTAAAACGCTGACAATAATTAAAAAGAACAATACAATATCAAAGTATTTGCCGGCAGGTGTATCAGCTTCATAAATCACCTCATGAAGCCTATGTCGCCATCCAGATTGTACCTTGTGTTCTTTCAACGATTATTGGTTTAGTTCTATAATTTTTATTCGGTTCCGCTTGCGCAAATAAGACTCTATGATGAAAGTTGAATATTCATCACCTTGCATTGGAGTAATTATGGATTCTAAGATATGAATATTATTTAGTTGATGATTTAAATCTACAAATGCAATACCGCTCAAACAACCGTTCTTAATTAAGATTGCACTTTGTTCGCCAAGTTCTCGCCCTCTGTCTAAAACGATAACATCTCTATTGTCGATACTGTATTTTTCAAAGGCCTCTAAGACTTTATTATTATCTCGTATTTCGGTCAGCTCGAATTCATCAATGACTTTAACCAAAAAATTTTGTGTAGCCCGCATGCTATTGAAACTCCCTAAACGCTTGGCCTGGCCATAGGCCCTTTCAGGCTTTAATGATAGAAGGCCAGAGGCACTCTCGAATGCATAAATGCCGTGTGAGAACCCCTTACGTCTTCTTTTGTCGTTATAGGTCGGACTATTTTTTTTTATCTCATGATGCTCTTTGAGCAGGGCAATAAGTTCACTGCCAGTCTTTTCAAAGGTGACTTTCTTGGTTTCTTTTTGAAGTTTTCTGGCAAGTGAACCAACATTGGTGAAATGTTGATTTACTCTCTTTTTTATATTTTTTGACTTCCCAATAAAAAGTATTTCTCCATTCTTGTCGTGCATATAGTACACCCCCGTTTCTGAAGGAAGCACATCTACAATGTCTAACTGTTTGGCAGAAAGTTCTCCTAAAGTCTCTTCTCGTATTACCTCTGTGATAATGGTTTTATTCGAATCTTTGTTCAGGAGTAATTTAAAAAGCTTAAGCGTTGCCAAAGCATCGCCGTTTGCCCTATGTCTATCACTAACTGCGATCCCTAAAGAACGTACTAGTTTTCCAAGACTATGTGATTCCGCTTCAGGAATCAATTTTTTTGATAAATCTACCGTACACAATGTTTTTCGCTGAAAATCATAGCCTAGCCTACGGAATTCAGTGCGCAAGATGCGGTAGTCAAATTGCGCGTTATGGGCTACAAGAACGGCATCTTCGGTTATCTCAACAATACGTTTGGCAACCTCGTGAAATTTTGGGGCCGTAATCAACATTTTATTGTTTATTCCGGTAAGATTAACCACAAAGGGTTGAATGTCTCGCTCGGGATTAATAAGGCTAATAAATTTATCGACAACCTTATGACCGTCAAAACGATGGATTGCAATTTCCATTATGCCTTCCTCATTATATTTTCCGCCAGTGCTTTCTATATCCAGAATGGCATACATGAACTTTGCAATTGTGTTAAGAATAATTTCTGGCTCCAAAGATACTACTTCCTACACGCACCATAGTGCTTCCTTCTTCAATGGCAATTTTATAGTCGCCGCTCATGCCCATTGATAAGGTATCTATATGGGTAAGTTGCTGTTTTAAGTTATCAAATGTCTTTTTTAAAGACTTGAACTCTTTTCTGATTTGACCAGTATCATCCGTAAAAGTCGCCATTCCCATTAAGCCTTTAATCTTAATATTTTCCATGGATTTAAATTCCTCGGAATCAACTATTTCATAAAGCTCCTTTTCGTCTAAGCCAAATTTGGTATCCTCTTCCGCTATATGCATCTGTAGAAGACAATCAATGGTACGATTGCATTTAGCACCTTGTTTGTTAATCTCTTTAAGTAGTCTAAAACTATCTACCCCATGCACCAAGGAAACAAATTCTGCCATATACTTGACTTTATTGCGTTGAAGATGGCCAATCATATGCCAAGCTATATCTTTTGGTAGTGTTTCCCATTTTTGAGTCATCTCTTGCACTTTGTTTTCGCCAAAAACACGTTGGCCTGCATTATATGCTTCTAACAAGTCTTCATTAGGCTTTGTTTTCGAGACAGCAATAAGGGTCACCTTGTCTGGAATAGAGG
Source organism: Croceitalea sp. W27 (assembly GCF_055693185.1). Classification (NCBI taxonomy): domain Bacteria; kingdom Pseudomonadati; phylum Bacteroidota; class Flavobacteriia; order Flavobacteriales; family Flavobacteriaceae; genus Croceitalea; species Croceitalea sp. W27. Next base: position 536,438 of record NZ_CM146327.1, on the reverse strand, counting down.
TTCTTATTTCATTTAAGTTTTTTGTAATTGACATGTAAGATTTTATATTTCGTAAATTGCTAAACCACTTCTTAATTTGGGCTCTATATAGGTGCTTTTGGGAGGCATAACCAAACCAGCATCAGCAATAGCTTTTATTTCATTTACCGTAATGGGCACCAAACCGAACCCAACTGCAAAATCACCATTGTCAATATTATTTTTCATTTTAATGAGGTTATATTTTCCATAACCATAGGCGATTCGTTTGTCATTTCTTAAGTCCGAAATTCCCAAAACAGGCTCTAAGATAGTTTTATAAAGAATTTGGGTATCCAATTCACTTAAAGCATCGGAAAATTGATATACTTTTTTGCGCAGGTAAAGCGAATAAAACTCACCGTCTAAATACATGCTAAAGTGGTGTTTTTTGCTTGGTTTGTATATACCGTCATCTCTTTTTTCAATGCGATAATAAGTATCTAATTGAATTAGAAATTCTTCCTTTGAAAGTCCATTTAAATCTTTGACCATACGGTTGAACTCATAGATTTTAACTTCTGACTCCGGAATCAAATAGCTCATAAAAAAATTATAGGATTCCTTACCCGAATGATCTTTATTTGCTTTGCTAGAAGCCTGTGCCAAAAGACATGAAGAAGCACTTCGATGATGCCCGTCAGCAATATAAAGCGCATCCATTTTATAAAACGCATCTTCTATGGCCGAAATAGTCTCTTTTTTAGAGATTTTCCAGAGTTGATGCTGAACTTTATCCGTTGTGGTAAAATTATAAATCGGAACCTTTTGCACTTCTCTTTCTAAAATACTGGCGATAACTTTATCGTCTTTATAGGTCATTAAAACAGGTTCGGCATTGAAACCAACCGTTTTAAGATAGTCTGCAAAAAGGATTTCCCTTTTTTCAATGGTATCTTCGTGTTTTTTGATAATGTTATCCTTATAATCTTGAACACTGGTTGCACAAAACAGCCCTAGACTACTAAAATTTTCGTTGGTTATTTTATAGAGGTAAAGACTCGGGGCTTCGTCTTTTTCAAAAATGGCATCCTCAAGAAACTCCAAATATCTATTATGCACAAGTTTGAAACGCTCTTTACCCGAAATGGATTTATCGAATTTAAATCCTGGATTAATAATGTGTAAAAAGGAGAAGGGATTGAACTTTAAGATAGACTGAAGTTCTTCTTCTTGATATTCTTCATACGAACAAGAAGCTACAAATGCCACTTTATCCCTAGCTGGCCGTATAGCTTTAAATGGTTTTATCGTAGCCATTTACACTAGCTAAATTGAGATGATACTTTTTCTGCTTTCCTTGATTCCGCATAATCATAAAAACCTTCCCCTGACTTTACGCCCAATTTACCAGCCATGACCATATTTACAAGAAGGGGACAAGGCGCATATTTTGGGTTTTTAAATCCTTCATACATTACATTCAATATTGATAGGCAAACATCTAAACCTATAAAATCTGCTAATTGCAAGGGCCCCATAGGGTGGGCCATACCCAATTTCATTACGGTATCAATTTCATTAACACCTGCTACGCCATTGTATAAGGTTTCAATAGCTTCGTTGAGCATGGGCATTAAAATTCTATTGGCCACGAACCCTGGATAATCGTTTACTTCTGTAGGTGTCTTGCCCAGTTGTTTAGAAAGTTCCATAATGGTATTTGTGACTTCATCGGAAGTACTATAGCCTCTTATGATTTCCACCAGTTTCATGATAGGCACGGGATTCATGAAATGCATTCCGATTACTTTATCGGGGCGTTCGGTAGCCGCTCCTATTTGTGTAATAGAAATCGAAGAGGTATTGGTCGCTAAAATTGTTTTAGGGTCACATATTGTATCGAGTTGTTTAAAAATATCAAGCTTGATATTCAGGTTTTCAGTGGCTGCTTCAACAACTAGGTCAGTTTCGTCGACTCCACTTCTCAAATCGGTAAAAGTGGTAATGTTTGAAAGTGTATTTTTCTTGTCATCGTTTGATATCCGTTCTTTTGCCACCATTCTATCCAAATTTTTGGTGATAGTCGCAATCCCTTTGTCCAACGAATCTTGAGAGATATCTACTAGATGTACTTGTAGTCCATTTTGGGCAAAAACATGGGCGATTCCGTTTCCCATTGTTCCAGCACCTATAACAGCTATTGTATTCATAAAAATAGTTTGTATTTATTTCCGCTAGTGCGGGAGTTTTAATTTTTAAAAGCCTCTATCACCTGTAAAGCAACCCGCAGGGCATTTGTGCCTTGGGTAAGGGAAACTATAGGCTCTGTATTGGTATTTATGGCGTCAGCAAAAGTCTCCAACTCATCTAGAATAGCATTGTTGGTATCTATTTCAGGATTTTCAAAATAGATCTGTTTTTTTACGCCTTCGGCATTCTGTAATATCATATCAAAGTCACCGGGACTTTCTGGTGCATCTTTCATTTTAACTACTTCAACTTTTTTCTCCAAAAAATCTACTGAGATATAGGCATCTTTTTGAAAGAAACGTGATTTTCTCATGTTTTTGAGTGAAATTCTACTCGCAGTTAGGTTAGCCACACAACCGTTTTCAAATTCGATACGTGCATTGGCAATGTCTGGTGAGTTGCTAATAACGGAAACTCCACTTGCGTTTACGCGCTTTACATTTGAGCCAACAACACTTAAAATAGCATCGATATCATGAATCATTAAATCTAATACTACGGGAACATCAGTACCCCTAGGATTAAATTCGGCAAGCCTGTGTGTTTCAATAAACATTGGATTCTGAATCTTGTCTTTTACTGCTATAAATGCGGGATTAAAACGTTCAACATGCCCAACCTGGCCTTTTATGTTATGTTTTTTAGCCAAATCCACCAAAGATTCAGCCTCTTCCAAAGTATTTGTGATGGGTTTTTCTATAAAGATATGTTTTCCTTTTTCAACGGCTTTCTTAGCACATTCATAGTGCGATAGGGTGGGCGTTACAATATCTACAACATCGACGTTATCTATTAATTTATTGATATTATCGAAATAAGAATATCCGAATTCATCACTAACTTTTTTCCCGTTAATTTCATCTGCATCATAAAAACCAATTAGTTCATATTTTTGAGATTGATGGAGTAATCTCAAATGGATTTTCCCTAAATGGCCGGCACCAAGAACACCAACTTTCAACATACAATCGAGTTTCTTCAAAAATACGGATATAGCATCAATTTGCGATAGCGTTTTGCGGAAGTTAGCCCAGAACTTTTTAAATTCGTGAACCAAACTAAATCATGCAAGATACTTTTAAACATAGGGGGATGCGCAATAAGCTTGCCGAAATTGTTGCATCCCAAGGTGTTACCGATATAAAGGTTTTGGAGGCCATTAAACAAATACCAAGACATTTATTCTTAGACAGTAGTTTTGAAGCACATGCCTATCAAGATAAGGCTTTTCCTATTGGTGCGGAGCAGACTATTTCTCAACCTTATACCGTGGCCTTTCAGACGGAACTTTTAAAATTAAGACCAAACCATAAAGTATTAGAAATAGGAACAGGTAGTGGCTATCAAACCGCGATCTTATTAAATTTAAAAGCAAAAGTCTATACTATTGAACGCCAACAAGAGCTCTTCAAAAAAACAAAACTCTTCTTTAATAAAATGGGCTATCGCCCGAAGAAAATTATTTTCGGTGATGGTTATAAAGGCCTGCCCGAAGAGGCACCTTTTGATGGTATTATCGTTACTGCTGGCGCGCCCTTGGTGCCTAAACCCTTGTTATCTCAATTAAAAATAGGCGGTAGATTGGTCATTCCTGTTGGAGTAGATGAACAAGTAATGACCTTGTTTGTTCGTAAATCTGAAAAGGAATTTGAAAAAAAGGAATTTGGAAATTTTAGATTTGTTCCTCTTTTGGAAAATAAAAATTAAGTATTAAAGCTCTTTTTTAATCGGGATAGATTACGCTTACTCTCTCGGTCTTTAATGGTTTCACGCTTATCATATTCTTTTTTTCCTTTAGCAAGACCTATATTCATTTTTGCCAGTCCTCTATCATTCAAAAAAAGATTGATAGGTACAATAGTATTGCCAGAAGTAGTGACCTCCCTCCGTAGTTTTTTAAGTTCTTTTTTATTTAATAGAAGTTTTCGTGTGGCTTTTGGTTTATGATTATAGTGTCCACCATAGCTGTACTCATCTATCTGCATGTTTACTACAAAAAGCTCGCCCGCATCGTTAAACTCACAAAAACTTTGTGATAATGAAGCTTTACCCAGTCGTATCGATTTAATTTCGGTACCGCCCAAAACAATTCCCGCCGTATATTTATCCAAGATTTCATAATCGAACTTGGCGCGCCTGTTTTTAATATTTATTTTTTTTTGCATGCCTTGCAAAAATAAGAACTCTAAAAGTATTGCACCTATTTTTGTAGTTATTAAAGCTTGTTTTACGACATACATCTCATGAAAAAAACTATTCTTTTATTATCAATAGTAGTATTGGCGTCTTGCGCCGAAACCACAGACAAAAAACTAACAGCACAAGAGATTATTGACAAGGCCATTGCAGTTAGTGGTGGAGAATTACATAGTACGAGAAAAGTTTCCTTTGTTTTTAGGGACAAAAAATATGTGTCTGAAGTAATGGACGGAAAGAAAATACTCAAACGGATTACTTATGCGGATTCGCTTCGCATTACAGATGTGAAAACTCACAATGACTTTCAACGTTTTTTTAATGATAGTTTAATTACCATATCGGATTCTATAGCAAATAGATATGCGAACTCCGTAAATTCTGTTCATTATTTTGCCAGACTGCCTTTTGGATTGAATGATGATGCCGTAAAAAAGGAACTTTTAGGAGAAATAGCCATAAATGATATCTTGTATTATAAACTAAAAGTTACATTTGACCAAAACAATGGTGGTGAAGATTTTGATGACATCTATCTGTATTGGTTCAACAAAAGCACTTTTAAACCAGACTTTTTGGCTTACGAGTTTCATGTAGATGGAGGAGGCATACGCTTTAGGCAGGCCTATAATGAGCGCTATGTTGAAGGAATACGCTTTGTTGACTATAACAATTTAAAGCCTAAAGAAAAATCTGTTTCTATCTTTGAAATGGATAGCCTATTTCAATCAGGTGGATTGGAACTACTTTCGAAAATTGAATTAGATAGTATAAAGGTTAGTTCATATTGAGTCTAATGTCCGTAGCCACGCTATCAACAAAGCGAACTATAAAAAGACTGCCATTGTCGGTATCATCCATAGCTTCATATTTTTCAAAACCAAGTAGTTTGTTTACCAACGCCGGCGTGGTATTACTGTGACCGACTATCAAGACATTTTTGCTTAGATTTTTTTCTTTCAAAGCCTCAATATCAATTTCGCTTGGGTTGTAATAAGTAACATCAATATTTTTTTTAACCGAAGTAGGAGCAGCTGTCATAGAAGTGCGCTCATAGTTGGTCGAATATATGATGTCTAAATCAATCGGTTCAAAAACCTCTGCCCATTTTATAGCCCTGCCCAAACCATCTTGATTTAATTCAGGGTCTTTATTGGTGGGGTCTGTTCTGTCTTTTTCCGCATGCCGTATTAAATAAAAGGTTGATATAATCGGGTCTTTCACGGGCTCTGCGTTTTTATTGTTGCAGCCTAAAAAGATTAAAAGAGAAAGAATTCCTAAATAAAAACCAAGTTTAAGAGATTTAATGGTTTTTAAAGAAAATAGTTTGTGTAAGCTGAGCATAGTTTTTATTTTTTAATTTCTTTTTGAACCAAAAGTTCTAAATAAGCCATTGTGTTCACTAAGTATTTTCTATCCCTTGTCATAGTAGCCATAGCAACAGCGCCCTGAAGTATCGTGTAAAGTTGTTTGGCAAATTGTAAGGGAGGAACAGGAATTTTCATTTCATCAGCTTTAACGCCATTTTCAATAACTAAAGCAATTTTACCTTCAATCTCTTTTATAGTTTCTTTGTTAGCGGCCACTAACAACGAATTATTATGTTGTGCATCAACACCAATATTTAAAATGGGACAACCGCCCATTTGCATGGTGAAAACATCGTACTGCCTGTAGAAATTTATGAGGGCATATACTTTATCTAACGAGTCCCCATTCGCGTCTAACAAATCATCAATCTTACCCAACAGAAGGTTTCTGTTATACTTGAAGGCCTCTAAAGCTAAAGCTTCTTTATTTTCAAAATTACCATAAATAGCGCCTTTCGTAAGCCCAGTAGCCTCGGTTAAATGACTCATGCTAGTGCCAACATAGCCATGTTTGTTAAAAATGGGAGCCACAGTTTCTATAATATACTGTGTAGTGCGTTCGGCTTTGGTAGACATGAATACTGGTTTGTTACTAGCTAATATAGAAAAAATATATACTGCATGGTATTAAAAAGGTCATCCAATTGGGATGCCCTTTGAAAAGAAACTAAATATTGTAATTAATCGACTAGTTCATTCTGATTTCTAAATACTAGCTTTTCATCGAATGAATCTATTAGAATTATACTCTCACTTTTAATGGTTCCCGCTAAAAGCTCTTTGGAAAGTTTGTTCAAAACCTCTTTCTGAATCAAACGCTTTATCGGTCTGGCACCATACTGCGCATCAAACCCTTTGTTACCTAGGTAAGCGATTGCTTGGTCTGTGGCATCTAGTGTGATGTTCTGCTTAAGCAGCATTTTTTTGAGCTGGTCTAATTGAATACCAACTATTTGCTTGATGTTTGCCCTGTTCAGTGGGGTAAACATGATGATGTCATCAATCCTATTTAAGAACTCTGGACGAATGGTCTTTTTTAGAAGTCCCAAAACATCAACTCTAGCTGCTTCAGTAGCGCTGTGTAAATCGCTATTATTTTCAAATTTCTCTTGAATAATATGACTTCCCATATTACTGGTCATGATGATTATACAGTTCTTAAAATCTGCAATACGCCCTTTATTGTCGGTAAGCCTACCCTCATCCAATACCTGTAACAATATGTTAAAAGTATCTGGGTGGGCTTTTTCAATTTCATCTAAAAGGATTACGGAATAGGGTCTTCTGCGCACTGCTTCGGTCAATTGTCCACCTTCATCATAACCCACATAGCCTGGAGGTGCTCCGACGAGCCTGCTTACTGCATGACGCTCTTGATATTCGCTCATATCTATTCTCGTCATTGCGTTTTCATCATCGAACAAATATGCCGCTAAGGTTTTTGCCAATTCGGTTTTACCAACTCCCGTAGTACCTAAGAACATAAATGACCCAATAGGTTTTTTAGTGTCTTGCAAACCAGCTCTACTGCGTCTTATTGCATCAGATACGACTTCGATAGCCTCTTCTTGACCAACAACTCTTTTACGAAGAACATCCTCTAGTCGCAATAACTTTTCACGTTCGCTCTGAAGCATTTTTGTTACAGGAATCCCAGTCCATTTGGCAACTACCTCGGCAATGTCCTCATTTGTAACTTCCTCTTTTATAAGGGTGCTGCTTTTTTGTTGTTCTTGTAACTCAAGATTAAGCTTATCTAACTGTTCTTGCGCTTCTTTAATTTTTCCATAACGTAATTCAGCCACCTTGCCGTAGTCACCATTTCGTTCAGCCCTTTCAGCATCAAGCTTATAAGCTTCAATATCTTGTTTTGTCTTTTGAATATTATCGACAACGGTTTTTTCGCTTTCCCACTTGGCAAAGATTTCATTTCGTTGTTCCTTAAAATTGGCCAACTCTAGATTCAAGGCTTTTAACTTTACGCTATCATTCTCTCTCTTAATTGCTTCAATTTCAATTTCGAGTTGCATTATTTTTCTATCCAGCACATCGAGTTCTTCTGGTTTGGAGTTGATTTCCATTCGTAACTTCGATGCCGCTTCATCAATTAAATCAATAGCCTTGTCCGGTAAAAAGCGATTGGTGATGTAACGTTGTGATAGCTCAACAGCTGAAATCACCGCCTCATCTTTAATACGTACTTTATGATGTGCTTCATATTTTTCTTTGATACCCCTTAAGATTGAAATCGCACTTTCTGTATCGGGTTCATCTACAACGACTTTTTGAAAACGTCTTTCTAATGCTTTGTCTTTTTCAAAATATTTTTGATACTCGTCCAGAGTGGTAGCGCCGATAGCACGTAATTCGCCCCTAGCCAAAGCAGGTTTTAAAATGTTAGCGGCATCCATAGCACCTTGACCACCACCAGCACCCACTAGGGTATGGATTTCATCAATAAAGAGAACAATATCACCATCTGAAGAAGTTACTTCTTTAATGACAGACTTTAGGCGTTCTTCAAATTCGCCTTTGTACTTTGCACCAGCAATCAGTGCCCCCATATCCAAAGAATATATAATCTTTTCTTTAAGGTTCTCTGGCACATCACCTTGAACTATTCGATGCGCTAGGCCCTCTGCAATGGCTGTTTTGCCAACACCAGGCTCACCAACCAACATAGGATTATTTTTTGTTCTTCTTGAGAGTATTTGTAGAATTCTTCTTATTTCTTCGTCTCTGCCAATAACAGGGTCTAACTTTCCAGAATCGGCAAGGGAGTTTAGGTTTTTTGCATATTTATCCAAAGAATTATAAGTGTCTTCGGCACTTTGTGAAGTTACTCTTCCACCTTTTCGTAGTTCTTCGATTGCTTTTGTTAGGTCTTTTTCCGTAACTCCGTTGTCTTTAAGAATCTGACTTATTTTACTTTTCGATTTAAAAATTGCCAGAACTAAATGTTCTATGGAAACATAATCGTCATCCATTTTTTTTGCAATGATAGAAGCTTCGGTTAAGGTCTTGTTTGCCTCCCTTGAAAGCATAATTTCACTACCGGAAACTTTCGCATAGCTTTGCAGTTCTTTTTCTAATACCTGATTGATAAGGGTCGCATTTACATTGAGTTTTTTCAAAATAAATGGCAAGACATTTTCATCTATCTCGGTTATTGCCTTAAAAAGATGTTCGTTTTCTATTTGTTGATGCCCAAAACCTTGCGTAATTTGCTGCGCTTGTTGAAGGGCTTCTTGTGATTTTATAGTAAAATTGTTAAAATTCATTTCAATTATTTTGAAATGGAAGGGCAACAACCTTACCAATTAAAAAGTCAGTCAAAATGACGTTAAAGCATTGAAAATAAAGGACATTTTGTCTGTATCTGTAAGTAATGCTGTTATTTTCGACCTAATCAAAAAAATAAGGTATGGGTTTATTTGGAGGTATTTTTGGTGGCAGTTCGGAATCTAAAAAGGAGGATAAAATTTTACCATGGATTCCGCTTCAGTCAATTGAACAACTGAACGAAATTGAAATAAAATCAAAAGGGAAAGCACAGGTAATCTTTAAGCATTCGACTACCTGTGGCATTAGTAGAATGGTTCTAAACATGTTTGTGGATAATTATGAGTTTAAGGAAAACCAGTTGGATCTCTATTTTTTGGACCTTCATACCCATAGGGATGTTTCGAACGAAGTGGCGATAAAGTTTCAAGTAATTCATCAATCACCACAATTACTGATCGTCAAGAATGGGGTTACTGTATCTCACGTATCACATGGTTCGATTTCTGAAGTAAATTTAGAAGACTATATATAAAAAAAGCCCGGGAAATTCCCGGGCTTTTAATTTTAGTTGAAACTGTGTTTTCGCACTACATTTTTTAATCGGGCTTTTAAATCTTCCCCCGCATCATAAACCATTTGTTCGTTGCTTGGAAAAGAAACTGCAGCTAAATCAAGAAAGGCAATAAGGTCATTGTCTAAAGCGCGTCTGTCGCCATCGTAATTTGCATAAATATGTTCAAATACAAACTCACTTGAAATAGGGTAGGAGTTAATTTCTTGACCATTTTGTAAGTCTGTAAAGCTTACTCTAGCCCCAATCTGAGCGCTTTTGAACTGCGTGAACTGGTAAAAACTACATCTTACTTTTTTGAATCTTTCAATCTTAATATCGTTTCCTAAACTGTCTTTGGCAACATTGCCATTGGCATCTAAAACATAATCATAACCGTCTCTAATCTCTTTTTCTTTAATGATTTGTTTCTCATTTGTCTGTTCAGGTGAGATGTTTATCTCTCTAAAATCTAAATTCATTGCATAGTCATATTTTATAGACTCTAAAGGATTTGTGTGAAACTGGGTCCAAAAATTGTCTATGCCGTAAGAATTAAAGTCAAGTAATTCTTCTTCTAAACGCTCTGGAATTATCTGTTGCGTATCGTTTTTAAGTTCAATTTTAACATAATCCAATCCTTTTTGGTACGCTTCCTCCATTTTTGCTGCAGTATTGCCATAACCAGGATTGATATCGTTTAAATATTTATAACCATCATACGCTTTTCTAAAATCATATTTATTACGAGCATTTTTTAGTAAATCCGTTGCATTGACGTATAAATATTCAGATAATTCAGCTTTAGTATCTAGAATTTTAGAATCATAGTTTTTAAAATTGAACGCTGCCTCTCTGTCTTCATCATAAACAGGCAATGGCAGAAGCGGTCTAATTCTATTTTGCATTTTCTTTAATTGCAAATATGTTCTGTAAATAGTTTCTAAATTGGCAGGGTTACCATCTTTTTCTAAAAAAGATATTCTTTCAAGCTCTCTTTGTTTGTTTTTTGCAAAAGCTTCTTCCAACAATAGCACATATTGTTGATGCCCTTTTTTTGTCTTGTTATCCGAGAGTTCTTTTATGGCCTTGTTCATAGCCGTAGTATAATTACCGCTATTTAAAGCCTCTTGTGTTTTCTTGACTCCTCCGCAGGCAGCCAAAGCTAACAATGTCATAATGAGTAAAGATTTTTTCATGGCTTTTGATTTAATGGTTTAGGCATATATTTTCAATAGCTATGCCAAAATTGCTTTTTTGATAAACGTTAAAGAGAGGCATGTAGTATATTTTATATATAATTAATTGATAATCAATTTTTTGTAATAGATTTGAAATTGTTAATTTTTGTTGGATAAAATCACAGAAATATGTTTTTACAACTACTATAATCATTACTTCAATTTGTATTTTTGCCCCTTAAATGTTTATAAAATGCAAAGAGACGAGCGCATCTTCAACCTTATTCAAGAAGAAAAACAACGACAGACCCGTGGTATAGAACTAATAGCTTCTGAAAATTTTACAAGCCCGCAAGTAATGGAAGCAGCGGGTTCTGTATTGACCAATAAGTATGCTGAGGGTTACCCTGGTAAGCGCTATTACGGCGGTTGCGAAGTTGTTGATGAAGTTGAGCAATTGGCGATTGATAGGGCCAAAGAGCTTTTTGGAGCGGTCTATGCGAATGTGCAGCCGCATTCGGGTTCTCAAGCAAATGCCTCTGTTTATCATGCTTGTTTGAAACCTGGTGATACAATTTTAGGTTTTGATTTATCTCATGGAGGTCATTTGACGCATGGTTCACCAGTTAATTTTTCAGGAAGGTTATACAATCCTGTTTTTTATGGTGTTGATGAAGAGACCGGAACATTGAATTATGATAAGATTCAAGAAATAGCTGAAAAGGAAAAACCAAAAATGATTATTGCAGGAGCATCAGCATATTCAAGGGATATGGATTTTAAGCGTTTCAGGGAGATTGCGGATGGCGTTGGTGCGCTACTATTGGCAGATATTTCGCATCCATCTGGTTTAATAGCCAAAGGTATTTTGAACGATCCTATTCCTCATTGCCATATTGTTACCACTACTACCCACAAAACCCTTCGGGGACCAAGGGGCGGACTTATTTTGATGGGTGAAAATTTCGAGAATCCTTTTGGAATACGACTTAAGAACGGAAACTTACGTAAGATGTCCGCTTTGTTAGATTTGGCTGTTTTTCCAGGAAACCAAGGAGGGCCTTTAGAGCATATTATTGCTGCCAAGGCGGTTGCTTTTGGAGAAGCGCTTTCAGATGATTTTTTACATTACATGATTCAGGTCAAGAAAAATGCAGAGGCAATGGCAAAAGCTTTCATGGCAAAAGAGTATAAGGTAATCTCTGGTGGTACCGATAATCATATGATGCTAATTGATTTAAGAAATAAGAATATTACCGGTAAGGACGCAGAAAAAGCTTTAGAAAAGGCTGATATTACCGCTAACAAAAATATGGTTCCATTTGATGATCAATCACCATTTATAACTTCGGGTGTGCGTTTTGGAACGCCTGCTATTACCACTCGTGGATTAAAAGAGGAAGATATGGAAACCATTGTAGCCTATATTGACGAGGTTCTTCTCAACGCAGAGAACGAAAAAATCATACAATCGGTTAAAGAAAAAGTTAATACTTTGATGGCGGCTAAGCCTTTGTTTAATGACTAGTTAGGAAGAGGAATTTTTTTGGGATAGTTTTTTATTCTTTGTTCAAAAGAAAAAAGTCTCCATCAATGATGGTTTTGTTTTTCAGGTCGTAAACCAATGAGTCTTGGTCTACTTCTGAATGAAAATACATACCCCAATAGCTAAAATAACTTGTTCTAATTTTAGCTTTGGCCCAAGATATGGTGCTGTTTTCTTCTGAAGTTTCTTCAAAAACAGGTATGAAAATCTCATAGGGCATTTCGGTAAGACCCCTCGTAAAATGCACAAAATTTTCACTGACCGAACTCAAGATAGCGCATAGTTGGTCTGTAATATCCTGATTCGGAATCTTTGTGATAAATATTGAAGTGTCCTTAAAATGTATAGCGATTTCCTCAACGATTATTTCAACTTGGTTTTCATCTTGTAAATCCGCTACGGCCAATTCAAAACCTGAATATTCAAGGTCGGTACTATTTTTACAAAAACCTCCCCAATTGCCGCTATTTAAATGGAATAGGCTTTCGGTGAGCCCAAAATTACAGTTCAATCCAATAATCAAGTGATACTTAGAGTCGGTTTTAGAAGTATCTAATTTTACGGATGCTTCAGCAAAAAAGTATTTTTCAAGACTTTTCTTGAAGTACTCAATTCCGTTTATCCCTAGATAGTCTTTAGAAGTATTCCCTTCTTTGTTGGTATTGGTATTTTGGTTTGATTGCATCCAGCTTAATTCGTTTAATAAAGTTAATTCGAATTTAGCATAAGGAGCTGTAGTAAAACCATAAAAAAATTGTGGTTTTTCCATAATTAACCGCTATTTATGTTAATATTATGTTAAAAAAAATGAAATAACAGTATTAGGTATTGAAGTGTGAAAAAACATCGATGAATGGCATTTTATATAAACCCTCTATTTTTAGCCGCTAAAATTAGCGCTAAATCGTTTTCTTTTTCCGTTCCGAAAAGTGATTTAAGATGCCTTTTTCTATTCTCTATTGAAGAGGCTGATAGTTCTACATGTTGTTCTAAATCTTTAGTCTTTGTGCCTATTGATAAATGATACAATATCTTTTTATCATTATCATCAAGTGAAATGGTTGTAGACATCCTTTTTCTAATGGCGGCTAAAGCTTTTGATGAATAATATGGAGGTTGAAAGGTCACGGTCTTTACTGCATCTTCTAAAGACTTTGGGTCAATATCTGTTTTCACCATGTAACCATCTGGGTCTACCGACTTCAAAATACTATTTATTCTGTGGTTATCACTAAACGAGGACATAAAAATAACCTTGGATTCAGGAACCAATTTTCGCGCCAATATGCCCAGGTCTTCACCAGTATGTGGTTGGTTTTCGTTAGGAGGGTATAATTGCACATCTAAGAATATGATATCATACTTAAAAGAGTTTACGGATTCTTCGATTTTTTCTCTACCACTTTTAAATGAATTTGCCGTATCTACAATAATAGTATGGTCATCAAAAGAAATTCTTTCAAGAATAAACTTGTAGCCCAACATGGTCATTTCGTGATCATCGATTGCTAAAATTCGTAATGTCTTCATAAAATTCTACTTTATGCTTCCAAAGCTTTTCTTTCTTCGGATATTATTGTCTCTTTTGTTCTTAATTCAGGTAAAGGTATTCTAATCTTAATTTCCGTCCCCGTGCCTAAGCCACTCTTTATTTTAAGATTTCCGTTGATTTTGTCTATCCTAGAGGTTATATTTCTTAGGCCAATACCTCTTTTACCTTTTTTAACATTAAAACCTACACCATCGTCTTTAATTTTTAAAATAATTTCATTGTCCTTAGTATTCAAGCTTACATTTATTTTAGTACATCTAGAATGTTTTATACAATTTTGTATGCACTCTTGAATTATTCTATAGGTATTTATTTTAATGTCTCCGTCAAGCCTATCCCAATCAAAAGATTCTGTAAAATCAAATAAAATCTCAATTTTTGATGATGAACTTGCCGTTGTGATTAAATCTTGAACAGCTATGATAAAGTTATTGATTTTTTTGTAAGCGGCATTATTTAGTTCGTGAGAGATTGTTCTCATCTCTTCTTCCAATTCTCTTAGTTTTTCTATTAATTCTGCCCGTTGCTCTATTGCCGATTCGTCATTTCGTTCGTTTAAGCCACTTAATATTAGGCGTACACCGAGCATTTGACCTAAAATACCGTCGTGTATTTCCTCAGAAATACGTTTCTGTTCCAATTGTTTACCTTCTTGAAATTTGCCTTGTTGTGAAAGCATTAGATTATAAATTTCTTGATTACTTTCTTGTTGCGTTTGTTGGAATTTAAGTCTCTGATTATTTGACCTTTGAATTATGATTACAATTGTTCCAAAACCCATAAGTAGCAAGGCAATACCAAGACCTATTAATGTTTCTTTTTGCTTGGACAGGGATACATTTTCTTCTATTACCTCATCGGTTTCCATTTCTATTCGCGCAAATTTATCTTGCATACTTCGCTCTTGTGCCTGTAACTGCTCGCTAAGGCTTATGTAGGCATTACCATATTCTGCACTATTATTTCGGTCTGTTGCATTTAAAAATTTTAAGGAACTCAGTAGACGGTCATTGTTGGAAGTTTCTTCGGCAATTTTTTTCGCCTTCAAGGCATTTTCAATTGCTAAATCTATTTTACCTTGCTTCGTTAAAAGTTCTGCATAATATTGATAGTTTCTGGCTTGATCGGAAACATTATTGATACTATCCAAAATCATATTAGATTTTAAGTATTCATTTGCCAATTGATCGAAGTCTTCAGAACCGTTTTTAAATTTTGCGTAAGCCAGACCACTTATCGCTTTTGCATATGATTTTTTTCTTTTTTGGTAAAAACTATCTGTATTTATTAATTCTTCATAATATCTAATTGCCTCGGAATAATCTCCTTTACGAAGATTGGTAGATGCCATATTGTTAAGGTTTATGGCCTTTTGTGCGTACTTTTGCTTTTCTTTCGAAAATTGGATATACTCTTTTGCTTTTTGATGATATTCCAAAGCCTTGTCATACTTGGCCATTCCATTTTGAGTGACTGCAAGAACATTGTATGAACTAAATAATTTTTCTTTAGCATTATTTTTATCATAAAATTTTATGGCCTTTACGATATCTTTTTCAGCACCTACGTGATCTTTGTTTTTGTCCTTTAGAACAGCGGAAGAGTATAAAACCATGCCAGGATAGTTTTTAGAAGTCGAATCTAAATCTGTCTTTAAAAACAATGTATAGGCTTCTTTATAATGATATAGAGCACTATCGGGTTTAGTATTTCGAAAGTATTTCGCTAATTCTAAATGGGCTTCTCCGTGGGACTTAAAATCTTTAATCTCTTGTGATATATCACTAAGTAATTTATTTTTTTTTCTAAAAGAAATGGTATCTCCTATTTCTTTATATGCCATAGAAAGTTGAGATAACAGTCTTGTTTTGATTAAATTATCAGGATATTTATTAATACTTAGCTCTGCCTGAGCTAATATCTTCATGCGTTCAGGTATGGAAAGAGAATCAATAGTAATAGCGGTTTTGATTAAAACAGATGTGCTATCGATGACTTTGACAGAAGAGGCATTATTCTTTTCGTATTTTGGAGAGCAACTAAAATATGTTATGGATAAGAATAAAAGGATTTTCCATTTCATGCATGTAGTATAAATCGTATAAAGAATAGATTCACTACTTACAAGATACAAAAAAACCCCAAATATTAACATTTGAGGTTTTATATTTTCTTAATTAATTTTTAACATTCACCATCCTCACATCCATATTCATCATCATCTGTTGCCTGTATTAAAAGTTGCTCTTCTTCGGTAGTGCTTTCCGTTTCACAAGAGTAAAAACCTACTGTCATAACTAAAATCGCCAAAATACTTAATACTTTTTTCATGTGTTCTTGATTTTATAAGTTAATATGATTGCTTTTAAAAACTGAAGTAAAAGTATATTTGGGGCGCTGAACAGGGATAACGAAAATATCTTACTAGTAAACTGCCTAGTTTTATTAGTAAACTGCCTAGTTTTATAAGAATTTTCTTAATTAACGTGTTGAATTGCGTTATTGGAGAGGAGGGTTTGCAACTCGTCAATTTTTGTTTTGTAGGATTTAGAGAACGGAATTTCCCTCGAATTATTTCTTAACGTACAAATACATTTGCCGTAATTAATTCTAGATACATACTCACTATTTAATATATAGCTCTGATGTATTCGAATGAAGTTGGTTGGTAATGTTTCTTCAAAAGACTTTAGGGTCTTATAAGCACTAACCTTATCTCCATCGGTGAGAATAAAATCGGTAGCATTATTGTCGGCTTGTAGGTATAAAATCTCACTGGTATCCAAATAATGAAAATCGCGATACGTTTTTAAACAAATAGTACTTGGAGTTTTTTCTTTTGGACGTTGTCGCCTTAGTTTAAAAATTGTCTTACGAACATCAAACTCCGTGTAAGGAAATAACCAGTAATCAAAGAAACCCTGTTTTAGGGCATCATAAGCATATTGCTTGGTTTCTGAATACCCAATAAAAATAGGCATTTTGCGAATATATTGATGTAGCTCGCCTATCATTTTAATAATGTCGCTTGCATCACTTTTTGTTAGATTTACAAAAACTACATCAGGTAAATATTTTAAAATCATGCTCATGCCATCATAGTGATCATGAACTATATTCGTTAGTTCAAAATCACTATAATCACTCAAATGTGCCTTTAGTTTTAAACAAGAAGGTACTTGAGAATCTATTACGGCATAGAGATAGCTCATACATAATTTGTTGATAGCTAAGGTAATAAGGGATTTTTAATATAGATTGGGTTTTTCCCTTAAAAAAACTATGGTTTTTCTGCAAAAGGCGCTTTAAAGAATTGATTTCAATTTTGTTCTATGTACTCGTAAGCACCTATATCTGGTAGGTTTGTTCTGTTAAACCCTAGAATGTCCGTTGGTAATAATTGAGCAGCTTCCATATTTCCGTTATCAATAGCTGCCGAATTTTGCATTAAGGAAAAATTATTTTCTAAACTATTTTGAAACAGTAGCTCTTCGTTTACCAATATTGAATCGAAAAGAAGTGCATTGTCAAAATCGTACAAGGGGTCATCATTGAACTCATTCGAAGTATCGGAAAATTTCAATGCACAACTGGTAAAGTTATATTGAAATAAAGCTGAATCGTTCTTTAGAAGACTTAACTCTATAGACCGGTTACCATCAATAATAGAATTTGAAAAATTGGCACCTATCAAATCTGAGCTTATAATTTCACCAGAACCAGTTTCTTCAAAGTTGGTAATTACTAAACTGGGGACATTCCTAAAACTGTTCCGCCAATAATTTGCTATGGTACAGTGGTTGAAATTGTAATCACCACCAAGACTAAGAAAAGCGGATACGGATCCTGAATTACCCAAAACCAGGTTGTTTGCATTTATTTTACAAGATTTAGTGCGTAGATTAAAACTTAAACTATTGTAAACTTGGGTGTTGCTTACAGTTAGATTTGAATTGGTAAAATCTCCATTCCCTTCAACTAAAAGGCCTACTGTAGCATTTTTGATGGTTAAATAATTTAGTTGATTATCAATGCTACCTCTTGTCAACCAAATAGTTCCCCATTGACCGGGGATAGCTGAAAATTCTGGCTCTAATCTGTCTCCTTCAAATATCACTTCATTTTCTAATAACTCTTGATCCGTACTCAACATTCCATTAACTAGGATTGAAGCTTCCGGACTTACCAGTAACCCTGAATTTTTATGAAAATGAACCCTTGTTCCAGCTTCAAACGTTGCTACTCTTTCATTCGGAACTGCTGCATAACCATAAACCACATAAGGTTTCTCGTTGTTAAAATTCAATTCATTATCCTCTAGAAAAAAACCTTCTATTCTAATTTCATTTCCCTCGTCATTAATTCCTAAAAGTAAAGATTCGGTTGAACCATCGGCCAATTCCCTCGGGTATAAAAAAACCGCATCTTTAATCAGGGTAACCAATTCTACTTTTTGTGTATTGCCCGATGCCCCGAATTGAATAGCATCGGTATATAAAAATTCATTTTGATTTACTTGATCATGGGGAATAGTAACTTCAACGAAAATGAACAAACTGTCTTTGGCCAGCAATGGAACATTTTCAAAGGTTTTACCAGCGGCACCATCTACATTTAAACGATAATTGCTTTCTTGACCATTTTCAAGACTTATAGTTGGAATCTGTATATCATCATTTGAGCGATTATATACTTTTAAGGAGTAGGTACTACTACCGATATTTGCGAAAACAGTGTCTAAGAAGACAGTGTCTTTCGAGAATTCTAGATTTCCTGCTGAGGGTTTAAAATCAAAGTCTTTTCTGCATGAAGAGCCTAATGCCAATGAGACAGTGAATAAAACTATTATGATATGTTTTAGTCTAATTTTTTTCAAGAATCTAAAAATAAGTTCTTAATGGTATCAGGTACGCGTATGGGTTTTAAAGTCTGAGAATGTAATAGACACCACTCTGTTATAGATTTAACCAACACTTTTCCCGTTTTATTGTTTGCCATTTCTACTTCCCTGAAAGAAATGGGGCCTTTGTTAGTTTTAATATTGGTTGTGATTATGATTTCGTCGTTAAGCTTAGCAGAGTCATAATAGGTGATGTCATGCCTTCTAACCACCCAAATAAAGCCCGAAGCAAGTTTTTTAGATACTGCTTGCCAATGTTCTTTTGATATCTGCTGAATCCATTCTACGTAGATCACGTTATTAACATGGTTTAAGTCATCTAAATCTTTTTGAGATACTTTTTTTAGTATGGTATAACTGTTCATATCACTTTTTAATGATATTGACCTCAAACAACTTATCCCAGTTTTTACCTGTAACGAAAAAGGTTTTACGTGTTGGGTGATAGGCTACTCCATTAAGTACGTCTAGTTGTGGGTGTTGCGTTACTTTTTTCTTTAGACCTCCAAAATTTATCACCCCTTCGATAGCACCTGATGTGGCATCAATAATCATCATGCTTTCTTTTTGCCACACGTTGGCATAGATTTTTCCGTTTACATATTCCAATTCATTGGCCTTGTTAAAGATAGATTTATTGGTCACGGTTTCGATAAAATCTATCTCTGTAAAGTTTGTAGGGTCTAGAATCCATATTTTTTCGGTTCCATCACTTTTAAAAATTTTTTGTCCGTCATTGCACAATCCCCAGCCTTCTTTACTCTTTCCATAGCTAAAAGTTTCTACCTTATTTAAATCTGATTGATTGTAAACGTAGCCAATACCGCTTTGCCAGGTTAATTGTAGCACTTTATCATTTATTACTGTTATTCCTTCCCCAAAAACAGAATTGTCTAAATCTACATTTTGTAGCACTTTACCCGTTTTAAAATCAATTTTTCGGAGCACAGATTGACCCTTACGACCGGTGCCCTCATATAAGGTATCGTTACTAAACTCCAAGCCTTGCGTGAAAGAGGTTTGATCATGGGGAAAAGTGTTCACGATTTCATAAGTATAAATTTCAGGAGGTTTTTCTGCTAAAACCTTTATTTTTTTGGTTATGTCTACAGAGGTATCATCGTAGTCTATTTTGGCGATTAAAACTTTGTTGCCAAGTTTTTCAATATTAAAAGTTATTTTTCCGTCTGTGACAGGAAGAACTTTTCCATCAATTACATATTCAACTTTAGAAATGGTGAAGTTTTCTTTATTCTGTATTGAAATACCTACTTTATCATTTTTTTGAAACTGCTTTTTTTGACCTTCTAACTGAATATCAAATAGTTTGGTAGTGTCTTTTGAACCACCGCAGGCAATAAAAAAAACAGCAGTTATACTTACAAGAAAAACCTTCATGTATATTTTATGTTTCATGGATTAAATATGCTGCAAATTAAGCATGTCTTGTGATTGCAACAAATTTAAAAGATTGTATATTTGCCCTTGGCAAGTCCTACACGACCAGCTCCTGCAAAATCCCCCAGGGTGGGAACGCAGCAAGGGTATGCGGTCGTAGCGGTGCGATGTAGGTAGCTTGCCTTTTTTTGTACCCAAAAGTGAACCAAAGGCTTTAAGTTTTCTCTATTTTTGCATCATGGATAGAAAAGTAGTTTTGGTTACTGGTGGGTCTTCCGGAATAGGCAAGGCTATAGGTATTTACCTTACAGGAAAAGGCTTTAAAGTCTATGGAACCAGCCGAAATTTAAAAAAACAAGAGGGTTTTAAAGAATTTGAATTACTTGAACTTGATGTGACCAAAAGTGATACTATCTCGGCTGCCATAAATAGAATTATAGAAAAGGAAGGAAAGCTCGATGTGCTTATCAATAATGCAGGTGTTGGTATAACAGGGCCTATTGAAGAAACCCCAATTACTGAAATAAACAAGGCTTTTGATACAAACTTGAACGGACCTATTCGTATGATTCAGACGGTTCTGCCCCAAATGAGAAGTCAAAAAAAGGGGTTGATCATAAATATAACCTCAATTGCAGGAAACATGGGCTTGCCTTATCGTGGTATTTATTCGGCCAGTAAAGGAGCTTTAAGTCTTGTAACTGAAGCTTTAAGAATGGAAACCAAAGACTTTGGCATACAGATAACCGATTTAGCTCCCGGTGATTTTGCTACCAATATAGCCGCCGGGCGTTATCATGCACCTGCAAATAACAATTCTTTATATCCATCATATGCCAAAGTCTTAGATATGATAAATACTGATGTAGATGGGGCACAAGACCCGATTGTAGTCGCAAAGAAAGTACATTCAATTATTATTAAAAATAATCCGAAGGTTCATTATAAGGTTGGCGTGTTTTTACAAAAATTTTCCCTTTTCTTGAAGAGTGTATTACCGGATACTTTGTATGAAAGATTACTCTTAAACCATTATAAATTGTAGTTTTACAAGAATTAAAAACTTAAAAAAGAACGAATGAAATTTTTTATAGATACAGCAAATCTTGCACAGATTAAAGAAGCAGAAGAATTAGGTGTTTTAGATGGTGTTACCACGAACCCTTCTCTTATGGCAAAAGAAGGTATTACCGGAACGGATAATATTCTTAAGCATTATGTGGATATCTGTAATATTGTTGAAGGAGATGTTTCTGCAGAAGTTGTATCAACTGATTTTGATGGTATGGTAAAAGAAGGGGAGGCCTTGGCCAAGCTTCACGACCAGATTGTGGTGAAAATACCTATGATAAAAGAAGGAGTTAAGGCATTAAAGTATTTTTCTGATAAAGGAATTAGAACCAATTGCACTTTGGTGTTTTCAGCTGGTCAGGCGTTATTGGCCGCAAAAGCAGGAGCCACTTATGTTTCACCTTTCTTAGGAAGGTTGGATGATATCTCTACCGATGGATTAAACTTAATTGCAGAGATTCGACTTATTTATGACAACTATAATTTTCAGACCGAAATATTAGCGGCATCTATAAGGCATACAATGCACGTAATTGATTGCGCCAAGCTTGGTGCAGATGTGATGACCGGACCCTTATCTTCAATTGAAGGTCTTCTAAAACACCCTTTAACAGATATCGGTTTAGAGAAGTTTTTAGCAGATTATAAAAAAGGAAATTCTTAGACTTTAAAGAATCTTAATAAGATAGATAAACCTTGGCTATTTTGCAGTCAAGGTTTTTTGTTGCCCAACAAATGGGTTACGGGTAAACACATTGGCGAAAGCATCCACAATAACCGTATCTTTCGTAATAACACATTTGCTAAGGTTATTGATAATTAATGATTCTTGTATTTCACCAAAATCAAAACTTCTGTATTGAAGCTTCTTGTCGATAGCCTGTTCATTGAGCATCGACAGCCATTTGTCTTCAGCAGTTCTAAGGTTGATTCCGACATAACGGTATTCAGGGTGCTGTTTTTCTAATTTTTTTACATGCCGTAGAACATTTCTAAAATGCCGTTTTTGATCTCCTGTCCAGAAGTAAAAAACAGTGTGATTATTTTTCGAAATATCCTTCATATGAACAGTATCACCTTCTACACTCAAGATGGCTAAATCAGGAATACTTTCTTTGGGCTGAAGGGCCTTTATGCCATTATATAGATGATTTATTTCTGCAATATGCGCCTCATTTTCAGAAAGTTCTTTAAACTTGTCTATAAACTGGTTACATTCATTATTTACCTCATGAACCTTCAATAAATAATCCATGGCAACATTTCTAAAAAGGTTATTTCTTAAATGTTCTTCTTTTACCAAACTGTCTATCAAGTGCATTTTATGTTTATTTAAATGCAAATGGTCTTTTGAAGACATTTTTTTCTCCATACCACAATTTTGGGCACAGACCATATAAGAGAGGTTGCCAAATCTATTATTTACGTAATTATAATAGGGTCTAAAATACGTAAGCTCTTTAAGATTGATATTTAGATTTTTTCGATAATCGTAAAAGCTTGAATCTAGTCTATGAATTGTTTCTTCACCAGATTTCTTCTTGTGAATAAAAGGATATTTTTCTTTGTAGATATAACTGTTATAATCTATTGAGGCCTTGGCCATGTCAAAAGCTCCTTTAGAAATGGTTTTATCTATGTTAAGCGTATTTAATTCTTCCAATTTTTGAAGACGCAAAGAATCTATTTTACCGCTAAATTTTTCAGGATCTAATGCGTAGTAAGAGTAAACAAGTTGTTCTTCATCTTCATAATTCAAGAACATTTCTAAAAGAAAGTTATTGACCTCTTCATTTGAACCGGAAAAAACCAATGACTCGTCAAAAGCAACCGTATTTAGGCGTATAATCAAACTATCCCCTTTTTCGAGATAAACATATTGCAGTTCTGGGGTGTGATCAAAGTGATGCAGCCCTTCTTCTATGTTCTCTAAAGAAAAAGAAAATCTATTGTTAGTATCAAGTTTTGCAGAGTCTACTACGGCGTCATTTTTATACAAAACGACATAATCACTGGTTGGGTTAACAATTTCACCTGCAAAATAAACCGTATTCCCAGTATCGGGGTTATAAGCGCAAGAGGCTAAAAAACAAAATGTTAGGTAGAGTAAAGCTCTTTCCATAAATTATCTTATCGTAACAAATCTAATAATCCGTAGAAAGGTGCGCTGTTAATGGCTAGTTAAATGTTGTAAAACCATACTTTTTTTAGGTTTTTCCTCAAGTAATACAGTTGGTGGGGGGGATTAATTTTGTCTATTTTTGCAAAAAATTAATTGAGAAATGCTTTCAGTATCTAATCTATCTGTTCAATTCGGTAAAAGAGTTTTGTTTGATGAAGTCAATGTTGCTTTTTTAGAGGGCAACTGCTACGGAATTATAGGAGCCAATGGAGCGGGTAAATCTACTTTTTTAAAAATATTAGCCAATAAAATCGATCCAACTTCTGGCCATGTTCATTTAGAACCTGGCAAGAGAATGTCTATACTCGAGCAAAACCACAATGCTTATGATGAGTTTACTGTTCTAGAAACTGTGGTTATGGGCAATAAACCTTTATTTAAAATTAAAAAGCAGATTGATGCCTTGTACGCCGATTATACCGATGAAAATGCCGAGAAAATAGGGGAGTTGCAGGTACAGTTTGAAGAAATGAACGGCTGGAACGCCGATAGTGATGCCGCGGCGCTATTATCAAACTTGGGCATCACCGAAGACTTGCACTATACCACCATGGCGGATATGGACTCTAAATTAAAAGTAAGGGTATTACTTGCTCAAGCGCTTTTCGGTAGTCCAGATGTACTGATAATGGATGAGCCCACCAATGATTTGGATTATGAAACTATAAGTTGGTTGGAGCACTTCTTGGCTAATTATGACAATACGGTTATTGTGGTTTCACACGACAGACACTTTTTAGATGCTGTCTGTACGCATATTGCAGATATTGATTTTGGCAAGATTAACCTTTACTCGGGTAATTATACATTTTGGTACGAGAGCAGCCAGTTGGCGTCTAGGCAACGTGCACAGCAAAACAAAAAAGCTGAAGAAAAGGCTAAAGAATTGCAAGAGTTTATCGCTCGTTTCAGTGCGAACGTAGCTAAGAGCAAGCAAGCCACTTCTCGTAAAAAGATGTTGGATAAATTAAAGGTAGATGATATCAAACCCTCTAGTAGAAGATACCCAGCAATCATTTTCGATAGAGAGCGAGAAGCGGGAGATCAAATTTTAAATGTTGAAAAACTAACCGCCAGTTCTGAAGATGGTGACTTATTGTTCGCTAACATAGACATTAACCTTGCTAAAGGGGATAAAGTTGCCATTATTTCTAAAGATTCTAGGGCTACGACCGCTTTTTATGAAATTATTGCTGGAGATAAAAAAGCTGATTCTGGAAAGTTTCAATGGGGCATCACCACCACACAATCGTATTTGCCAGCAGATAATGAAAAATATTTTGATGCCAATATGAATTTGGTAGATTGGTTGCGTCAATGGACAAAAACGGAAGAAGAAAGAGAAGAGGTTTACGTAAGGGGGTTTTTAGGAAAAATGCTCTTTAGTGGAGAAGAGGCGCTAAAGAAGTCGACCGTGCTTTCAGGGGGAGAAAAAGTACGTTGCATGTTGAGTAGAATGATGTTATTACGTGCCAATGTATTATTGTTAGACGAGCCCACCAATCATTTAGATTTAGAAAGTATAACCGCATTTAACAACAGCCTTAAAAACTTTAAGGGTACCATATTAATGACTACGCATGACCATGAGTTTGTTCAAACTGTGGCTACAAGAGTTATCGAGTTGACGCCAAATGGCACTATCGATAGGCACTTGACCTTTGATGAATATATGTCGGATAAATCCATCAAAGAGCAGCGCAAAAAAATGTATGCTGTAACGGTCTAACTATGCGTTGAAATATTTACTGTTCCAGATTGCCGGGTTAAAATTTTTCCCCTGTGCAAAACCATAGTAGATAACAATTGCACCGATTGTTTTGAACATAAAGAAAAATAAAATCCAGAATTGTGCATTTGAACCTGATTTGGAAAACAACCCATCAGGAACCAAAAAGGTGGCAAAATAGCTGACTATCAAGGTGGTTATGGTAAGATTGACCATACCCCTAAAAGGCCAAACCAATAACTTTCTTAAAGGATGCAGGTCGTTGCCCCATTTGTGGATCAGATAATAGTAACCGTTGCCTATTGGGGCAAATAAAAGTGGGTCATCCTTATCTTCAAGTTTGAATAATTTTGATGGTGCCATCATTTTAAAACCTTCTAAACTTATTCCGTGGGCTTTTTCTAGGTGTTTAATTTTAGATATCGCGCTTTGCGGAATTTCTCCTTTAAAGTATTTAGAGTCTAAAAAACGCAATCGATAATCAGTACAGATTTTTTTGATTTGTTCAATGTGATAGATTCTCTCAGTTTCTAAAAGTTCAAAATCAAATGCATTTTCAACATTTTTTGAAGGTTGAGAGAGACGATTTTCAATTTCGCTTTCTATCTCAAAATCTTTTTCTAAGAGTTGCTGCACTTCCAATAAAATGGTATCGTTAGAAACCAATTTGTTTTTGGTACGCAGTAACTTATCCTCAATATCAGTTTTGGGAAGTATCATCTTTTTCTAGCTTTTTTTTCAAAGTTAGTCAAATACAATTTTTATTTCCGAAGCGGTACAAATATCAAAAAGTTAATATTTTGTTAATTTCTATGAACTACATGGTTCATGCCCCCAAAATATGAAGTAAAAAGCTATCTTACCGATGTTTTTGGTATTTCATCGATGAATAGCAATAACGGCATAGAACGAAACACTAAGTATTTTTAAATGAAATTCCCCCAAACTGTCACCTGCTTTGTTGTACTATTTGTTACCGTTAACTTTGTATTCTCCCAGAATAAAAGTCTTGCTGCCATACCTTCTGGGGTATATGTCCCAAAGGAAAACACCAATATCAAAGAAGCAATAGCGACTGACAATCACAAAACCTTACTAGCGGCCTATAATGCTACGGATTTAAATGATTTGTTAGAGGAAAGTGGACCATTCACCATTTTTGCCCCATCTGATAACGCGTTTTCGAAACTTCCAAAAACCAAGCTTGAGGCCATGCTCAATGCCGACAACAAGAATCAATTGAAATCAGTTTTAAAATATTACATTGTTCCTGGAAAACTTACAGCTTCTAGTATTCTTAAAGCTTTGTGTAGGGGCAAAGGAAAAACGACTTTCACAACTATTCAAGGCGATAAGATAACCGCTACAATGCGTGGCATTGACATTATTTTGACAGATAGTATGGGTAATTCTGCTATGATAACTGTAGCTGATTCTACCAGGGGTAACGGTGTCATGCACGAAATCGATAGTGTTATCTTGCCACCAACAAGAATTTAGCAATTTATCTTAACGCTGCTCCCAACTGCTCAACGTAGACATTCTGCAGCTTAGACATAATTTTATCTATTTGTTTATCTGTTAAGGTCTTGGAGGTATCTAGCAGCGTAAAACTTACAGCATAGGACTTTTTGCCCGCAGGTAAGTTCTTGCCTGTATAAACATCAAATAAATTTACTTTTTTCAAAAACTTCCGCTCGGTTTTAAATGCGATGTCGTGCAAATCTTTAAATGGTATTTTTTCGTCCAATAACAATGCAAAGTCCCGATTTACTTCCGGAAATTTCGGAATTTCTTGATAAGAAATACTATTGCTTGCAGCAAATGATTGTAGTAAGTCCCAATTAAAATCAGCAAAAAGCACCTCACTTTTAATACCAAGCTTGTTAACAAAACTTTTGTTGGCAATACCTAATGATACGATTGTTTTACCGTCTTTTTCGAAAGCTATGCCCTCGGTTAATAGTGCTTCCTTAGTTTCTACTTGCCGATACCCTTGAACTCCAATTCTTCTCAAAATTGCCTCTGAAATACCTTTCAGATAATAAAAACCTGAAGGGGTGTTGGGCATTGACCAATTGTTTTCGAACTGATTACCGGTAACAAACAAAGACAGATGGGTATCTTCTTGAAACCCATTGTTATGTTTCAAATAGGTCTTACCAAATTCAAATAATCTTAAATTCTGCTTTCTCCTATTTTGATTATGCGCAATAGCAGTTAAACCAGAAAATAACATGGATTCTCGAAGCACTCCTAAATCTGTACTTAAAGGATTTAGCATAGTGACATTGGAATCTTCTTTATCAGATTCGTTAGGTACCAGACTGTTGGTCATAATTTCGTAAAAACCTCTAGACGCCAACAGGTCACCGATTACATCTTGTAATTTATGATTTTCGAATTTTGAGGTTCGAGCGATAGAGGCTGTAAATTTTTCTTTGTAATCTATGTTGTTGTACCCGTAAACCCTTAAAATTTCTTCAATTACGTCGACTTCTCTTTGAACGTCGGTACGGTAAGAAGGAATGGTAAGCCCTAAACCAGATTCTGTAACATTATTTACCTTGATTTCAAGTGAGCTTAGAATAGATTTAATTTTGTCTTTAGGTATTTCTTGACCTATCAATTTATAAATCTTTTCAAAAGTTAAAAAAACTTGGAAATCATCTTTCTTTTTTGGGTATAGATCAACAATATCGGAGGTTATTTCTCCTCCGGCGACCTCTTTAATCAATAGTGCTGCACGTTTTAAGGCGTATTCAGTAGTCTTAATATCTATTCCTCGTTCAAACCTGAAAGAAGCGTCGGTATTTAGTCCGTGCCGCTTTGCGGTTTTTCTTATGGAAACAGCATCAAAATAAGCACTTTCAAGAAAAATAGAAGTAGTATCTGCGGTGACACCTGAATGTTTGCCGCCAAAAACTCCTGCAATACACATCGGTTTTTCGTTATCGCAAATCATTAAATCATCTTCATGTAGTTCTCTTTCAACATCATCAAGTGTGGTAAATTTGGTACCCTTTGGTAATGTTTTTACTACTACTTTATTTCCTTTGACTTTTGCAGCATCAAAGGCGTGCAAAGGCTGCCCTAATTCATGTAAAACATAATTGGTAATGTCCACCACATTGTTTATGGGCGATAAGCCTATAGCTTTTAATCTGTTTTTTAACCAAGTAGGCGATTCTTGTACCAGAAGATTGCTGATGGTTACACCGCAATACCTTGGAGCGAGCTCATTATTTTCTACTTCTACATCAAACTTCAATGAACGATTATCAATAGAAAATGTACTGGTCGATGGCGTTATAAGTTCCTTGGTTATTTCTTGTTGCTCTAGCCCGGCCTTTAAATCTCTTGCTACACCAAAATGACTCATAGCATCAGAGCGGTTGGGCGTAAGACCTATTTCGAGCACCTGGTCATTCTCAATCTCAAAAATATCTTTGCAAGGAGTTCCGGGTTTCAATTTCTCATCGAGAACCATGATTCCATCATGACTTTTTCCGAGACCAAGTTCATCTTCCGCACATATCATCCCGTGACTTTCCTCACCTCTTATTTTACCTTTCTTTATCTGCCAGGCTTCATTTTCATTGGTATAAAGTATAGTGCCTATGGTAGCAACTGGCACTTTTTGACCTGAAGCTACATTCGGCGCGCCACAAACGATTTGAACAGGATCTTGCTGGCCGATATCAACAGTTGTTAATTTAAGCCGGTCGGCATTCGGGTGTTTTTCGCAGGTAAGTACATGGCCTACAACAACTCCATCAAGGCCTCCCTTAACAGATTCAAAATTGGAAATACCTTCAACCTCGAGTCCTAAATCGGTTAAAAGTTCTCCGGTTTTTTCTGCCTCCCAGTCCAATTGCAAAAATTGCTTCAACCAGTTATACGAAATCTTCATTGGTCAGTTTTAAAGTTTGCAAATATAAAACATTGCCAACTCACATTCAATCTACTTTCTATGCAAAGATTTCGGTAAAAATGTAAGTAGAGCCATATTTTTTCGATATAATTGAAAAAAATATGAGTTGATGAAACGATTGTCTATTTTGATAGTGCTCTTAAGCGTAATTAGTTCTTGTAAAGAAGAAAAAGAGGTAAAATTAAGCGAAGGGGAGTGGTGGGCCAATATGAAGGTCGCCGAAGATCAACAATTGCCTTTTAATTTCACTTTAACGGAGAATGCAGGTAGCTTTGCCATGGAGGTAAGAAATGCCGATGAAAGAGTACTTATAGATGAGTTTGAATTTTATAAGGATTCGATTAAAATTCAGATGCCAATTTTTGAAGGATATATTGCAGGGAAATTTTCCGAAAATGAAATAAAAGGCAATTTTATTAAAGAAAGTTTAGATCGGGTCGTACCATTTCACGCAAAACTTGGGGACAGACCTCGTTTTAAAGTATCAGAAAAGCCTAAAGTAAATTTATCAGGAATATGGGAGGTTAACTTCGATTTTGATGGCGAGAGTCCTTACCCAGCAAAAGGAATTTTCACCCAAGAAGATGATAAGGTAATAGGCACCTTTAGAACGAATACAGGTGATTACAGATACCTAGAAGGTGTTGTAGATGGAAATGAGTTAAAACTATCGACTTTTGATGGGGCTCATGTTTTTCTTTTTAACGCTACAGCAACAGATTCAACTTTAGGGGGCGTTTTTTACTCTGGCAACCATAGTATTGAAAACTTTAAAGCGAGGCGTAATGAAGCTTTTGAACTCGCTGATGCAAATACGTTAACATATATAAAGGAAGGTTATGAAAAGCTAGATTTTACTTTTCCGGATGCGGATGGGAAGTTTACCAGTTTGGCAGATAAAGAGTTTGCCAATAAGGTGGTTTTAGTACAGATTATGGGTACATGGTGTCCGAATTGCTTAGATGAGACCAAGTTTTACGTTGATTATCTTAAGAACAACCCAAACCCTGATTTGAAAGTCATTGCTTTGGCTTTTGAATATGCAAAAACAAAAGAAAAAGCGTTTGAAGGTATAGACCGTTTAAAAAAGCGGATTGGGGTTCCTTATCAAATATTGTTGGCCCAATTTGGTAGCTCCGATAAGGTGTTGGCCAATGAAAAATTACCTATGCTTAATCATGTATTGTCTTATCCTACCACCATTTACATAGATAAAAAAGGAAATATACACAAGATACATACAGGTTTCAACGGTCCTGCAACTTTAGAAAAACATGAAGAATTCAAAAAGGAATTTAACGAGACACTAACGGAATTGTTAAGTGAGTAATTTAGATAATCGTTGATTTTCCTAAACCAATATTTTCATCGTTGATGTTAAGATCATCATCATTATCTACGATATTGTCTGCAATAAAATCACCAACATGATTTGTTCCGTAGTTGCTTTTTTCATCTAAATCGGGAGTAACAATTCCTTTTTGTAATGCTTTGTCAACTGCTTCGCGAATAGCCATTGCTTCTTCAAAGAGTTGAAAATGTTCTAAAAGCATTGCAGCCGAAAGAATAGATGCAACAGGGTTGGCAATATCTTTGCCTTTTGCTTGCGGATAAGAACCATGAATTGGCTCGAAAAGGGCATTCTCATCTCCTATGGACGCCGATGCTAATAAGCCTATAGACCCACCAATTACACTTGCCTCGTCTGAAATAATATCACCAAATAAATTTTCGGTGAGCACGACATCAAATTGATTCGGATTTAAAATAACCTGCATTGCCGCGTTATCTACAAAAAGAAAATCTAATTCTACTTCTGGATAGCTTTCACCAATTTTAGTAACCACCTTGCGCCAAAGCCGAGATGACTCCAATACGTTAGCCTTATCGACAAGGGTAAGTTTATTTCGTCTGTTCTTTGCCGCTTTAAAAGCTAGATGCGCAATTCTACTTATTTCTTTTTCAGAATATTCACATAAATCTGAAGCTATAGTGCCTTCTTCATTCAACTTTTTTTCTCCAAAATATATTCCACCGGTTAATTCACGATAAATGGTGAAATCAGTACCAGAAATAATTTCTTCTTTCAAGGGAGACTTGCCTATTAAGGTCGGAAAAACCTTTACAGGCCTTACATTGGTGTAAAGTCCCAATTCTTTGCGCAATTTTAATAAGCCTTGTTCTGGACGAACTTTTGCCTTAGGATCATTGTCATATTTTGGATCCCCAATAGAACCGAACAGCACAGCATCGGCATCTTTACAGAGTTGTAAGGTTTTATCTGGTAAGGGATTGCCCGTTTTATCAATAGCAATTGCACCTACCGGAGCTTCTTTATACACAAAGGTATGGTTAAAGGTTTCTTCAACAGCCTGTAAACATTTCACAGCTTGGTTTAACACCTCTGGTCCAATACCGTCTCCAGGTAATAAAGCTATATTTAGATTCATTTGATTTATTGGTTTTGCGCTTCAAACGCCTCAATAGTCTGTTTTTTACTCATCAAAAAGTCGATGTCATCATAGCCATTTATTAGGCACATCTTTTTATAGGAATCAATCTCAAAGGATTCTTTTAACTCAATTGCTTCTAAACTTAAAATTTGATTTTCCAAATCGACTATGACCTCGGTTTTCGGATTTTTCGTTAGATAATCTAAAAGCTCGGTCAACTTTTCTTTTGAAATTTGAATTGGCAGTAATCCATTATTTAAGGCATTACCTTTGAATATATCGGCAAAATAGCTAGAAACAATAACTTTAAAACCATAATCTTCTAAAGCCCATGCGGCATGTTCTCTACTAGAACCACAACCAAAATTTTCACCGGCTACAAGAATTCTTCCAACATAATTCCCGTCATTTAGTATAAAGTCTTCCTTAATACTTCCATCTTTATTGAAACGCCAATCTCTAAAAAGATTTTGACCAAAACCAACTTTGCTCGTAGCTTTTAAAAAACGGGCAGGAATTATCTGATCGGTATCCACATTTTCTATTGGAAGTGGTATCGCGGTTGAAATTAATTTTTTAAACTTTTCCATTATACTGCTTCAAGTTCGGTTACATCCACAATTTTTCCTTCCACGGCAGTTAAGGCCGCCACCAATGGACTGGCCAATAGGGTTCGAGCTCCTTGACCTTGTCTTCCTTCGAAATTTCTGTTTGAAGTAGAAACACAATATTCTCCTGCAGGTATTTTATCATCGTTCATACCCAAACAGGCAGAACAGCCAGATTGCCTAATCTCAAAACCGGCAGTTTCAAATATATCTTGTAGACCTTCTTCTTTTATCTGTTTTGCCACCTGTTGCGAACCAGGCACTATAAGGGCGGTCACGTTGCCTGCTTTTTGTTTTCCTTTTATATGTGCGGCCGCTAATCTAAAGTCTTCGATCCTTGAGTTTGTACAACTTCCGATAAACACATAGTTTATAGGATGATTAATTAAAGATTGCCCCTTTTTTAAGCCCATATAAGTAAGTGCTTTTTCGAAAGAGGTGTCTTCAATTTCAGGAATGTTCTCAGTTATTTTAATACCCATACCAGGATTGGTACCATAAGTAATCATAGGTGCAATATCCGACGCATTAAAATGATATTCCGTATCAAAACTAGCATCTTTATCCGTTGGCAATGTCTTCCAATACGTAACTTTTTTATCCCAATCGTCTCCCTTTGGTGCAAATTCTTTGCCTTTGACGTATTCAAATGTGGTTTCATCCGGCGCTATCATGCCACCACGAGCACCCATTTCAATGCTCATATTACATACGGTCATGCGCCCTTCCATACTCATATTTTCAAAGACGTCACCTGCATATTCTACAAAATGACCGGTACCGGAATTCGTTCCGAGTTGGGCAATAATGTATAGGATGACATCTTTGGGCAATACGTTTTTATTAAGTTTTCCATTGACGGTAACGCGCATTTTCTTTGGCTTGTTAAGCAAAAGGCACTGACTTGCAAAAACTTGTGCCACTTGACTTGTACCTATACCGAATGCAATTGTGCCAAACGCTCCATGTGTAGAGGTATGGCTGTCACCGCATACCATAGTCATACCTGGTTGTGTAATACCAAGCTCTGGCGCCATTACATGAACAATCCCTTGATATTTATGTCCTAATCCATATAGGGTAACACCATGATTTGCACAATTTTTGGTTAGCATCTCTACCTGTTTTCGCGATAAAGCATCCTTAATTGTTAGGTGTTGATTTAAAGTGGGTACATTGTGGTCTGCGGTCGCGACTGTTTTATCAGGTCTTGCTAAGGTAATACCGCGTTGTTCCAATTCCGCAAAAGCTTGCGGACTAGTTACCTCGTGAATCAAGTGCTTATCAATGTATAAAATTTGGGGGCCGTTTGGGACAGTTTCAACTACGTGAGCATCCCAAACCTTATCAAAAAGTGTTTTCTTCATTAAGCAAGACTTTCTAATTCTATATTGCTGGTTTCAATAATCTCATGAATGTCAGAATCTACTATTTCTTTTTTAACATCAGCAAATTTTAGAAAATTGTCATAGACTTCGTCTAACTGTAATTTTGTTAATTCGTAACCAACTTTCTTAGCTCTGTAGGCCAGTGCAGCTCTTCCGCTTCTTGCGGTCAAAACTATTGAAGATTCACTTACGCCAACATCTTCAGGATCTATTATTTCATAAGTAGCACGATTCTTTATAACACCGTCTTGGTGAATACCAGAACTGTGGGCAAATGCGTTTGTACCGACGATAGCTTTGTTCGGTTGAACGGGCATTCCCATTTTTTGTGATACCATACCGCTAGTCTCAAAAAGGAGCCTAGTGTTTATATTAGTATCTAAATTTAGGTCAGGGTGCTGCTTTAAAATCATAACAACTTCTTCTAATGAGGTGTTTCCGGCTCGCTCTCCAATTCCATTAATCGTACATTCTATTTGTCTTGCTCCGTTTATGGCCCCGGCAATGGAATTAGCAGTCGCCAAACCTAAATCATTATGGCAGTGACAAGATAAAATGGCCTTATCGATACCAGTGACATTTTCTTTTAGATACTTGATTTTTGCCCCATATTCTTCTGGTAGACAGTACCCCGTTGTATCGGGTATATTCAGCACGGTTGCCCCCGCCTTAATAACGGCTTCACAGACTCTTGCCAA
Organism: Croceitalea sp. W27; assembly: GCF_055693185.1. Lineage (NCBI taxonomy): Bacteria > Pseudomonadati > Bacteroidota > Flavobacteriia > Flavobacteriales > Flavobacteriaceae > Croceitalea > Croceitalea sp. W27. The sequence continues at coordinate 502,186 of NZ_CM146327.1, read as the reverse complement.
ATAATCATTATCGGTTCTTCCAGCATCCTCAGCAAAAAACTCAACATCTTCAACAAATGATTTTGCATATTTTACGGCTGCCACAGCTCTTCTGATAACCTCTTCTTGAGAAGTTTTAAATTTATATTTGATATGCGATTCTGAAGTCCCTATACCGGTATGTATTCTCGGTCTTTTGGCATATCGAAGTGCTTCGGCGGCAACTTTAATATCTTTTTCTACCGCACGTGTAAGGCCGCAAACCGTTGCGTTTTTGATAATCTTGCTAATTTCGTTAACGGAGTTAAAATCACCAGGGCTTGAAATTGGAAAACCGGCTTCTAGGATATCAACACCTAACTCTTCTAGTCTTTCGGCTAGAACCAACTTTTGTTTGGTATCTAACTTACAGCCAGGAACCTGTTCACCATCCCTAAGGGTCGTATCAAAAATTTGTACCTTATCTTTACCCATCATTTTGCGTAGTTTTAACGAATCTATACGAAGATAAAATACAGTAGTTCATGAACTGAATAGACCTGTATTCCATTACAATGTTAAATAGTTTTTCGAATAGGTTAAAATGCTGTAAAACAATTATTTAAACGTTTTATTTTACGATGACAAATACCCAAAAGGATACCTTATTTGTTCTGGTTAAATCACTTTCAAAATCTGAAAAGCGCCAGTTTAAGCTTTATGTTGGTCGTTTGGGGGTAAATACGGATGCTAAGTTTTTGGCATTGTTCAATTTAATGGACAAAATGCGTGTCTACAGCGAATCTCAAATTCTGGATAGTGGAATTGTAAAAAAAACGCAGCTCTCTAACCTAAAAGCCCATTTGTACAAGCAAATTTTGGTGAGTTTACGACTGAATCCGGTAAATCAGAATATCAGGGTGCAAATACGGGAACAATTGGATTTTGCCACAATCTTATATCAAAAAGGGCTTTATAAACAAGCATTGAAGATTTTAGATAAGGCAAAACATATTGCGATTGACAATGAAGAAAAAAATGTTGCTTATGAAATCGTTGAGCTTGAAAAGATAATAGAGACTCAATATATCACTAGAAGTATACCTGATAGGGCAGACGAGTTAGCTTTGCAGGCAAAAGAACTTTCTGCTCATAATGTGATGACCAGTAAATTGTCTAATTTGTCTTTACAGTTATACGGCATGATGCTTAAAGTTGGTTATGTCAGAACCGATGAAGACCTACAGGAAGTAACGGATTACTTCGAATCACATTTGCCCGATTACGCCATAGAATCATTAGGTTTTCGTGAGAAGCTTTGGCTTTATAAGGCCCATTTATGGTATAGTTTTTTGACCCAAGACTTTTTATCATCATATAAATACGCCAGCAAATGGGTGGACTTGTTTTATGAGAATGAAGAAATGATTCATTTGAACCCAGTTTTCTTTTTAAAAGGAAACCATTATCTCCTAGAATCGTTGTTCTACGTAAAGTATCGCTCTCAATTTAAACAGACTTTGGACAGATTGGAAAAAATGACACAGAATTCTGATTTTCCAAAGAATGATAATATTTCTTCATTGGCATTTTTATATATCAATTCAAATAAATTAAATCTTCATTTTTTAGAAGGCACCTTCGAAAAAGGCCTATATCTGGTAAATATCGTTGAGTATGGTATCAACAAGCACAAAGACCGAATAGACCAGCATCATATCATGCTTTTATATTACAAGATTGCATGTTTGTATTTTGGAAATGGTGATAATAAGAACTGTATTGTTTACCTAAAGAAAATTATCTCTAACAAAAACCTTAAGATGCGTGAAGATCTTATGTGTTTTGCACGTGTTTTGAGCTTAGTTGCCCATTATGAGGCGGGTATGGACTACCATTTGGAAGTTCAGCTAAAAAGCACGTACAAGTTTTTATTGAAGATGAACGATTTACAGGCGGTGCAAAAAGAAATGATAAAGTTCTTAAGAAGCTTAGGGGACATTTATCCGAATGAACTCCGCAATGAATTTTTAAAACTTCATAAAGAGCTCAAAAAATACGAGGACCATCCTTATGAAAAACGCGCATTTTTATATTTGGATATCATTTCTTGGTTAGAAAGTCATCTATATAATAAACCTGTCGGGCAAATAATTCGTGAAAAGGCCTTGACGATTACCCGATAGAGCAGCACTACTTCTTGTTTTTGTAGTGTTTACCTTGTTTTAGAACTTTGTTTTTATATCCTTTAAAATAAATTGGTACGGCTTCATTTTTCCCATTCTGCACTACAAAATGTAAGTGTGGTTTTGTTGTGTATCCTGTATAACCAGATAAACCAATATACTGACCAGTTTTTACGTAATCCCCAGGCTTTACAAAAACACCTTGCGGTTGTAGGTGGTCATAGTGCCCTATGGTTCCATCTTCATGAAAAATCGCTATAGTATTAGCTTTGTATTTTAGTTCTTCACCGCCATGCTCGGTATACTTGTCTTGGGTTTTTATAACAATACCTGCCCTTGCCGCATGAACTGGGGTGCCTTCGGGCATTGTAAAATCTATTGCGTAAAAAGATGTTTTTTTATCATGAGATACGCGACCAAAATTTGCTTGTATAATTTCATAGGCTTTTCCCTTTTCAAAAGGTAGGGCGTACAAATGTTTCGTGTCCTCAGTTAAATTTGCATCGCCCAAATTTCCTTTAAATTCAATAAATTGTGAATAATCAATAGCAGTAGTATCAATCACAAGGTTTAGAGGTACTGCAATGGTTTTAAACAGTGTATCTCGTTTACTGACTAGAGTAGCTTTGTTTACCCTTATTCTACCTTCCATTTCTAAATTTGGGGTAGTTTGAATTGTGATAGGAGCATAGTAGTTGTTTTCTAAATGAAAGAAAACAGAATCTGCGGTAATTTCATTAATGAATCGTATACCCTGATCTTTTCGTTGCCCTTTCACCGTTAACGAAATTAAAAGACAAAAAAGTGCGGTTTTTGTGAACTTGATGTTAAGCATTGAAATCTCTCTTTAAAATCTTCTATTGAGAGATACCGGGAGTACCTAGATTCATTTGAGGAAGAAGTCCTTTTGAAAATTCTTCAAATTGATTGTTCTTAGCTAGTTCACGAACTTTTACAGGGTCAAAATTGCCATTAAAATATAGAAAAGACCCGGTCGCATTGTCGTTGTTATAGATTAAAATCTCTTTTACAACATCGCGTTTTTCGCGTATAGAAACCACATTACGCTTTAATTCATCATTTTTACGGAACACTTCTATGAATGAACTACTGGCAAAATTGTTCATTTGCGTATTTAAAAATCTGGTTTGAGATTCAGTTTTACTGGGAAATTGCATGTATCTCAAATCACGGGTATTCCCTACCAGTGATTTCATTTCAGGCGATATCTCGCTTACCAACGTAAACATAAACTGTGGTACGCGTATGGCCGTTACCTGATTATCATTTTTGTGGGCTTCGTAAAAACTGTCTATAGAATTATAACTTCCACATGAGTTTACTAAAATTAGCGGTAGTAATAAGATGAGCTTTTTCATGATATGTGTTTGCTTAAAAATAGGTAAAATTTAAAGACAGGAGTTCCAAATGGGGTCATTTGGAGCGGGAGCCGTAAATTCAATTGATTCTTTTTTTACAGGATGCTCAAATGTTAGACTTCTAGAGTGTAAATGAATACTTCCGTCTTTATTACTGCGCGCAGCGCCATATTTTAGATCACCTTTAATAGTACTTCCAATTGCTGCCAGTTGGGCGCGAATTTGATGGTGCCTGCCTGTCTTTAGATTAATCTCTAACAAAAAATAATTGTCCAGTTTCGTATGCAATTTGTACTCAAGTAGTGCTCTTTTACTACCCGAAACCTCTCTTTTATGAGCATAAGATTTATTCTGTTTAGAATTTCTAACTAGCCAATGTATTAGCGTATCTTCTTCATTATCGGGCGCTTTATCAACCACAGCCCAATAGATTTTTTGTGTTTTTCCCTCCGAAAATAGTTTATTCAACCTAGGCAAGACTTTTGAAGTTTTTGCGAATACTACGATACCTGAAGTTGGTCTGTCTAGACGATGCACAACACCTAAGTATACATTACCGGGCTTGTCATATTTAATTTTCAAGTATTTTTTTACTACTTCACTTAATGGGGTATCACCCGTTTTGTCCCCTTGTACAATATCACCCGGTCTCTTATTGATAACAATAATATGGTTATCCTCAAAAAGTACTTGCAGGTTTTTTGCTGAGGACCTAATCTTTATTGCCATAAACCGCTGATTGCTTGCAAATTGTTTTATTGATAACCTTAGCTGCTATCTTACTGCCTATCAAAGAAGGGTGGAAACCATCAGCACCATAGTATGAATAATCATTTGTTTTGTCGAAATGCATTTTCCAAACGGCACCGACAGGAGCTAAAAGAGCTTCATTGGATGTTGCCGCGTGTATATGATTTTTGATAACATCATCATAAGTGTAGTAGTATTGCTTTGAAGGCCATACCATAAAATAGACCATTTCGGTTCCATTATCTTGACAAAGCTTTTTGATTTTTGCACCATCTTCAAGTAACATTTTTTTTCCTTCGGCCTGCGAGGAAGGCCCCTGCTGAACTACTACGAAATCATAATTATTTTCAGCTATCAATTTTTGAATATCACCATCATTCAAATGATCAATTAAAGCATAATTTGGATAAGCAATCATGGTCATTTCTAGCCTTATATCTTGAAGAAGTGCTTCTTTTTTCACTAGCTCAGGTAAATTATTAGTATAAGTAAGGCTATTACCAATAAAAAGAACCTTTAAGTTTTGATAAGGATTGTCTACAAATAATGCTTTTGAAGCAATACTAAGTTGAAAATTGCTAATTAAGAGAAATAGTAAAAAGAATCTTCTTTTAAGCAGCATAAAGACTTAGATTAATACTGTTCTTCTTCGTTCGGAAAATCTTTACTTTTTACGTCATCTACATATTGTGAAATGGCGTTGCCCATTTCTTCGTAAAGGTTCATGTAGCGCCTTAAAAAACGCGGATTAAATTCATGGGTCATTCCCAAAACATCATGCACAACCAAAACCTGACCGTCTACGCCATTTCCTGCACCTATACCGATCACGGGAATAGAAACACTTTCTGCAACTTCTTTAGCTAACTTTGCGGGTATTTTTTCTAATACAATACCAAAGCAACCTAGTTTTTCTAAAAGCTTTGCGTCAGCTTTTAATTTTTTTGCTTCTGCATCTTCTTTTGCGCGAACGGTATATGTTCCAAACTTATATATTGATTGGGGAGTCAAGCCCAAATGTCCCATAACAGGAATTCCAGCTCCTATGATTCGTTTAACAGAGTCTTTTATTTCTTCGCCACCCTCAACTTTTACGGCGTGCCCGCCACTTTCTTTCATGATGCGTATTGCAGAACGCAGAGCCTCTTTAGAGTCACTTTGGTAGCTTCCAAATGGAATATCAACAACAATCAAGGCTCTATTTGCGGCCCGCACAACAGAACTGGCATGATAAATCATTTGGTCTAATGTTATGGGCAGGGTAGTCTCATGACCGGCCATAACGTTACTAGCAGAATCGCCAACTAGAATAACATCGACATTGGCCGAATCAACAATTTTGGCCATAGAATAATCATAAGCTGTAAGCATAGAGATTTTCTCTCCGTTTTGCTTCATTTCAACCAGTGATTTAACGGTTACTCTCTTATACTCTTTCTTGGCTACTGACATTTCATACTAATTTGAAGGCTAAATGTAAGCAGTTTTTGTCATTCCTGCGAAAGCAAGAATCTATTTCTTACCTTGTAGCTTGCATACAACATAAAATCAGAAATAGTATCAAATGAAACTTACAGGCCTTTTTAGTTTGCTTTTTTTAGTGTGTACCTTTTGTAATGCGCAGCGTTCAGAGACCGAAGCGGTTAAACAAGTAGTTGAAAGATTTTTCGAGGGCTTTCATAAGCAAGATTCGGTTATAATGAAAAGTGTTTTAGCAAATGAAGTTGTTTTACAAACTACGGGGCGCAATAAAGAAGGAAAAACACTATTTCGGAATGAAAAAATCAGTAAGCTCATTAGCTCAATAACCAGCATACCCGATAGTGTAGCCTTTGAGGAAAAGCTAACTTCTTGGTCCATACAAGTGGATCGAACTATGGCCAATGCCTGGGTAGGTTATGAATTTTGGTTGAATGGTAATTTTAGCCATTGCGGCATTAACTCTTTTCAAATGGTGAATTTTGATGGTGATTGGAAAATTATTTACTTAATCGATACTCGAGGCAGGTCAGGGTGTATAGAAGATAAAGGCTAAGGGTGTTTGTGGAGCCGTTGCCACAATTTAGCATTAGGTTTTAAATATTTAGGCTTGGCCATTTCTTTTTCCCATTTTCTAGAAATAAAATCACTAGCCTGTATTCTAGAATCTACTTTTTTAAAGACAGGGTTTGTTTTCCACATAGATTGGGCCGACCAATTTGCATTGATATAGCCAAATGCCTTTATCACATCCGAGTTGTGATGTAAGGTTTCTAGAAAAGGCACAAACCATTTTGTCCAAGCAGTTTCAGCTATTTTAGGATTGGTAAAACGCGTGTCAAAATATAAATTACCTTCTTCAAAGACAGGCGCAGCTTCTGCAATGAATACTGGTTTTTTATGTTTTCGGGCGAAGGTTAACATTTCCTCATCTGGATTTCCAAAATAGGAATAACCACACCAATCTACAAGGTCATCTCCAGGATACCATTTTTCCAAAATACCTTGATTTGAACCTGAGCCTTTAGACTGCCAGACAAGGGCTACGTTGGTAACATTCATTTCATTAAAAATGGTGTAAATTCTTTTCCAGGCTTTTAAATAATGTCGTTTGTTATAATGATTCCATTCCCAACCATCGAATTCATAACCAATTCTTAAAAAAACTGGGCGTTTACCCAAACTTTTAATCCACATTCCTAATTCTTTAATATAGCTATCTCGTTTGCCATTTGCTACTTCTTTTTCATCGTTTACTAACGATAAACCGATAGAGACTAAACTGTTTTTAAAATCAGAATCCTCTAAGATACATTGAGCACAATTATCCCCAGCTCCCCAATTGAAAATAGTTTTAATACCCTGATTACGTACATTTGTATAAAGGGTAAAGCCCGTTGGAACATCAAAATTATCACAATACCCATTGGCGTAATTATCCAAACCGCCAATTGCACCCATATCCTGACCAATAAAAAAGAGATACTTGCCTTCGGTCGGTTCAAATTTTGAGGTTTTTCTCTCTAAATTACTATCACTAGGTTGCGTATAAATTAATTGCGGTAAAGCACTTAACCAAATAGTTATGATTAATTTCAAAAACTTCATGGGTTTCTATATTCCGTATAATTTTTTGGCACTTTTAATCTGTTCTTCCTCAGTAGTCTCTGGATATAAAATATATTTAGGAGCAATAATTTTTTTAACCTGTAGAACTTTGATTTTTGTAATTGTTGCAAAAGGAAATTTACCATTAGTCATCTTGGTCAATATCTTTTCCATTTCCAAAAATTCTAGATGTGTTTTATCAATGATTTCTGCTTCCCCCTTAATTTGAAACCCTTTTTGTAATAGAATATCTATAAAGCTAATACATACATTTGCGTTTTGCTTAATATTTTTTACAGTTTGTGGCGAAGCAATATTGGCCACAATAATTTTATCCTTACCATAGTGGTTAAATATTTCTTTTGGAGAGACGTTAGGGATGTTATCTTTTGATACGGTTGCGAGCCAACAGAGAACGCTTTTGTCTATAGCCGCTTTTATTTCTTTGGTTAGATTCATCTAACAATCACTTAAAAATACACCAACCGCTAAGCCACCCTCAGAAGTCTCTTTGTATTTACTGTTCATATCTTTTGCTGTTTCCCACATGGTATTTACGACCTTGTCCAATGGTACTTTTGCCGATGCCGGGTCCGTGTCCATTGCAAGTTCTGCCGCATTGATGGCTTTAATGGCCCCCATGGAATTACGTTCAATGCAAGGTACTTGCACCAAACCTCCAATAGGGTCGCAAGTAAGCCCTAAATGATGTTCCATGGCAATTTCAGCAGCACATAAAACTTGCTCTGGTGTGCCTCCCATCAATTCGGTCAAAGCTCCTGCTGCCATAGCTGAAGAAACCCCTATTTCAGCTTGGCATCCGCCCATAGCTGCGGATATAGTGGCACCTTTTTTAAAGATGCTGCCTATTTCACCGGCTACCAATAAAAATCGCTTGATATCATCAAAGTCACCATCATGGTTTTCTATGACCAAATAGTACATCAATACAGCGGGTATAACCCCCGCACTACCATTTGTAGGTGCAGTAACAACTCGCCCTAAAGAGGCATTTACTTCGTTTACGGCCAAAGCAAAACAACTGACCCATTTTAAAATCTGTCTGAATTTTACTTCGGTTTCCCTTATGGTTTTCAGCCAATCTAAAGGGGTAGAATAGGGGAGTTCCCCTTTGAGTTTTTGGTGAATGTCAAATGCCCGCCTGCGAACATTTAATCCCCCTGGCAAAACACCTTCGGTATGGGAGCCAGTATACATGCACTCTAACATGGTATCCCAAACATGTTTGATACCATTATCAATTTCAGCATCGCTTTGTAATGAGCGTTCATTCTCTAAAACTATAGCTGAAATCGGTTTGTTTTCTTGTGTGCAAAAAGCCAGAAGTTCTGCGCCTGTTTTAATAGGAAAGGGAAAACTTTTGAAAACGGCTTTGTTCTCTTTAGAGTTTATACGCTCTTCCTTAACCACAAAGCCTCCGCCAATAGAATAATAGGTTTCAGAACTTATCTTACCATCTTTTAAATAAGCCTTAAACTCCAGACCATTTGCATGAAAAGGCAAAAACGTTCGTTTAAAAATGATATCCGAATCGAAATCAAACGCTAGCTCAAGTTCCCCTCCAAACAGTATCTTTTTATGTTGCTTTACAACTGTTATAAGTTCTGGAATTTGTTTTGTAGGTATTGTAACAGGGTCCTTTCCCAGTAAACCAAGAACTATAGCAGTATCGGTAGCATGCCCTTTACCGGTCAATGATAATGAGCCGTATAGAATTACTTCTATTTTTTGAACATTTCTAAAAGTATTTGCTTCTTGTAGTTCAGTAATCCATCTTTCAGCGGCTCTCCATGGTCCAAGCGTATGCGAACTTGACGGACCTACGCCAATTTTGAGCATGTCAAAAACACTGATACATTCCATTGGTTGGGTTTGTTTTACCAAATATAGGTTGCAAAAACAGAAGTACCATTAACTTTTTTCATACAGTTTCTGACAGCTTGTCATATTTATTGTAATGGCATAATCATTGACATTTGTAGAGGGAGTGCAAAAAAGTAAATATAAAAGCATAACTATATAAACATGAGTAAAATAATCGGAATAGACTTAGGGACAACCAACTCTTGTGTTTCCGTAATGGAAGGTAACGAGCCCGTTGTAATCCCAAACGCAGAAGGTAAAAGAACAACACCATCTGTTATTGCATTTGTGGAAGGTGGAGAAATTAAAGTAGGGGACCCTGCAAAACGTCAGGCGGTTACCAATCCACACAAAACCATTTATTCTATCAAAAGATTTATGGGGAACAAGTTCTCTGAGTCTTCTAAAGAAGCTAAAAGAGTACCTTATAAAGTGGTTAAAGGAGACAATGATACGCCACGTGTAGATATCGATGGTCGTATGTACTCTCCGCAAGAATTATCTGCCATGATTCTTCAAAAAATGAAGAAAACAGCAGAAGATTACTTAGGGCAAGATGTTACAAGAGCTGTAATAACAGTTCCAGCTTATTTTAACGATTCGCAAAGACAAGCGACTAAAGAAGCTGGTGAGATAGCAGGTCTAACAGTTGAACGTATTATAAATGAACCAACTGCTGCATCATTAGCGTACGGTTTAGATAAAAAAGATACAGATCAAAAAATTGTAGTATTCGATTTTGGTGGTGGTACACATGACGTGTCTATCTTAGAATTAGGCGATGGTGTTTTTGAGGTATTATCTACAGATGGTGATACGCATTTAGGTGGAGATGATGTTGACCAAAAAATTATTGATTGGTTGGCAGAGGAGTTTAAGAAAGATGAGTCCATGGATTTGCGTGAAGATGCTATGGCATTGCAAAGACTGCGTGAAGCTGCCGAAAAAGCAAAAATCGAATTATCTTCTTCTGCGCAGACCGAGATTAACCTGCCATACGTTACGGCAACAGCATCTGGGCCAAAGCACTTAGTGCGCACTTTGACGAAAGCCAAGTTTGAGCAACTAATCGCTGATTTGGTAAAACGTACTATTGAGCCATGCCAGACTGCTTTAAAATCTGCGGGACTTTCAAAAAGTGACATTGATGAAATCATCTTAGTAGGAGGTTCTACTAGAATACCTGCAGTACAAGAAGCTGTTGAAAAATTCTTTGGAAAGAAACCTTCTAAAGGTGTTAATCCGGATGAGGTAGTGGCCGTAGGTGCTGCAATTCAAGGTGGGGTTTTAACAGGAGATGTAAAAGATGTATTGTTATTGGATGTTACGCCACTTTCACTTGGTATTGAAACTATGGGTGGAGTTGCTACAAAATTGATTGAAGCAAATACAACAATCCCAACAAAGAAGTCTCAAGTTTTCTCTACCGCGGCAGATAATCAACCTTCGGTTGAAATTCACGTACTGCAAGGAGAGCGACCAATGGCAGCGGACAATAAAACTATTGGTAGATTCCATTTAGATGGTATTCCCCCAGCGCAACGTGGTGTGCCACAAATTGAGGTGACCTTTGATATTGATGCGAACGGAATTATTAAAGTTTCTGCAACGGACAAAGCGACTAATAAATCTCAAGATATTCGTATTGAAGCGTCTTCTGGACTTACCGATGAGGAAATCCAAAAAATGAAGGCTGAAGCCGAAGCAAATGCAGAGGCCGATAAGGCAGCAAAAGAGACTGCGGATAAATTGAATGAAGCCGATGGAATGATTTTTCAAACAGAAAAGCAATTGACCGAGTTTGGTGATAAACTATCTGACGATAAGAAAAAACCAATTGAGGAAGCTTTGGAAGAGTTGAAGAAAGCTTACGAAAGTAAAGATTTGGCCGTAATTACGCCTGCCTTGGACAAAATTAATGAGGCATGGAAAGTAGCTTCAGAAGAAATGTACAAAGCACAAGCAGATGCTGCGCAAGCAGGTGGTGACCCAACTGCAAATGCAGGTGATGCCACTGGAGGCGAAACAGCAGAAGGTGATAATGTGGAAGACGTAGACTTCGAAGAGGTCAAGTAAGCAGCGAACAATTTTTATAAAACAAAATTTGTGAGTCGCTTATGCTGAGCTAATCGAAGCATCTTAAAAGGATTGGATGATACAAAGCCCTGATTCTAAGTCAGGGTTTTTTTACCGGTATAAATTAGAGGGCAGCGAACAATTTTTGCAAAGCAAAGATTTGTGAACCTCTTATGCTGAGTTAATCGAAGCATCTTCAAACTATATAAATTAAAAACCCGCAATGTAAGTTGCGGGTTTTTTGTTAGTATTATATTGCTCTTAAGATGCCTCGAGCATACGAAGCTTTTCTAAAGCAGCAGATTTTGAGTTCACATTGAGTTTGAGATAAATGTTTTGAATATGAAAATTAACGGTACTTGGCGTAACGTATAATTTATCGGCGATACTCTTATAAGTAGCGCCTTGCCCTAAGTATTCAACAATCTGATTTTCTCTTTTAGATAGCGATTCATATTTCTTTTTCTGAAACATTTCTACTACGGTACGGGCAACATCATGACTTAAGGCAGCACCGTTGTCTTTAACAGAGTTAAGTGCTTCGAGCAATCTGGCGTTGGTGACCGGTTTTGTAAGATACCCATTTGCACCTGCTTTAAAGGCCTTTTTCACGATATCAAAATCATTTTTTACACTCAATAGAATTATCTTGATCGCTTCGTCTTTCTTTCTGAAATATTGAATTCCTTCAATTCCAGAAATACCAAATAACGATACTTCTGAAAGAACGATATCAGGTCGGTATTTTCGATAATTCTGTAATGCGTCATGCACAGATTTAAATGCGCCTACGAGCTTATAATCGTAAAAGGTTTCAAAATACTGCTCATACTTTAGGTGTGAGCTTTGATCACCGTCGATAACGATGACACGTAATGCTTCTGTTTTCATATGAAATAAGATTTGGGGTTGTACTCATTATTCGTGTTTAAAAATTTACAATACCGATAACCTGCCCATGTATTAGATAGGTCTTATCGAATATGTTGTTCGCGTGGATAAAATCAAGGTATTTGACCTTGAATTATAGGTGGCAAACAAATTATCTTTGAATTATTAGAGGAGCATTAATAAAACATAATAGCGAAATAAAGCGACTATAGTTTTAAAATGACCAAAAAGCAGAAATAGCGTTAGAGCTATACCTTTATAAGAATAACTAAAGGATGCTTCTCTCTGTGAATTTGAAAAATTGAAATAGTAAGATTTTTGAAGAGGTAGTAGTAAGACTTCATATTGTAGGTTTTACGGGGTTTAAAAGCATTTGGGTAACTTTTACATCGGCAATATAGAAATTTTTTCTGAACTGTAAAAGAAAATTGTAGGATTTTTCTTTCAAAATAATATTTATGAACTATTCTGAAATAGAAAAAAGGGTTGATTACCAGTCAACCCTTTTTACAAAAGCATCTGCCACTATCTTACAATTAATGGCTAAAAATCAACCCCGATTAGTAAGCTCTTGTTAATTATTCTTCAAAAGTAATATCTGCAGTTGCAGTATTCAGCGGATTATATACTTCCATAATCCACTTGTCTTCTTGATAGGTTCCGGCAAGGTCATTACCATAAGCATCAGCTGCTTCACTTTTAGATTTGAATCCTGCCAAATACACATAATGCAACCCGTTTTCTTTATTGTAGAATTTCTTGGCGTTCAATCCCTTTTTCTTTAAGTTGTCCATGAAAGCGTTTAAGTATTTTTCATTCTTAAACACATTGGCAATCATATAGTATCCAGATTCAACTCCAACGACATTTGAACCATCTTGAGATTTTATAGGTGTTTTTTCAAACAGGTCCGTTCTATAATTTGCCCTGTAGTTTTTCTTAGTTTCGTTCGTGTTTTCGGCTAAACGTGAATTAGCGTATTTGGTTTGTTTTTTAGGCTTTGGTTCTTGGTGGTCTTGTTTGATTTCATGTCTAATTAGTCTCACCATGGTTTCAAAACGCTTTTCAAACATTTCATCTCGCGCCTTTTCGATAGAGTCTTGTCTTAAGATCAGTTCATCAAGAATTAGTCTATTTTCATAAGCTACAGAGTTTTCATCTACCAAGGCAGGAGCACCTTTAGTTAATTCTTTTTTAAGGTTTAAAATCTGTTCTTCATAATTTTTTACTACTTCATCGATTCTGGCATCTTCTGATTTATTTTCTGCAATATTTACATCAATCCCGACTCCGCGTAAGTCATCATCAAAAGAGTAGGCTAATGAAAGCTCATGGTTCCAACCCAGATTATCGCCAACTTCGGTAAGGTTCTTTTCCATAAGATAACCAAGTGATAATTTCTTGTTTAAGTTTACCCCAATACCGGAAGAAAAACCATAAGAATCATCATAAGTGGTCTGAAACCAGCCAAAAGAGGGAAGGTCTAAAAGCACTGCCCCAGTGTATGACAGTTCTCCGTTGGCATTGGCACCTACCTGTACCATTGGCATTAATCTACCGTTAGCCAATAAACCTGTAGCTCTTTTGAAGGTATGGCTGTATTGAAAGGTACCCGTAATACTTTCTAAGCCCATATTGGTTTCTAGTTCATTTGCTGTTTGGTTGTATACCACCAAGTCTCTAAAGTAAAGTCCAAAATCGAACTTGTTCAATGATAAATTAATACCCGGTTCAACCGTTACCTTATTTTCTTTTCGAGCATCTTGAATCAAAGGGTCATTCTCATCTGCTACCACTCTGTTTTTTGCCAGTCCTTGGCTTAGGTAATTTACGTTTGTACCAAAGGCCAATGCACTTTTTTCTCCTAATTGTACTGCTGTTGCATAATTGGCATTAAAACCGAATTCTTCTATGATACCAGACCATCTTCCGTAGACCCCCAAGCCTAGTGCCGTATTCTTATCTAGCTTGTTACTAAAGCCTAAGTAATAATTCTGGTTATTGTTTTCGTAAGCTGCGTATTGATTACGTAACAATACATTTAAATATGATTTGTTTTCACGCACTAATGAGAATGTAGGATTTATTAAGAACCTATTAAAGAATAATTGATTATGAAATGGGCTTTCTACATTGTATTGATTAGAGCTTTCCGTTTCTTGCGCCAACATGTTTTCTGAAGCTAGTAGAGCAATCAAAAGCAGTAGGCTAATTTTTGAATATTGTTTTAAAGAGTTCATCTTTTCGGGGTTTAAAGTGAAACTGGTAATTTCTGTTGGAGCACGTTGTAAGCATGCTTTGTCTCCATTTTAAATAAATGGTAAAGAGCTCTTGGTTAGGCTTTAATTTGCCTATTCCTCAAAAACGGTAGATGAATAATCAGTATCCTTGTCATTATTTAAGGCTCGCATAAGGCCTTCTTCGCTTTTTTCGACTAATGAGGCATCAACGGGTTTGGCATAGCTAATGGCAATTTGGCTTATCTTGTTTTTCTTGCCTCTATTGGACATTACATAACCCATTCCTTTTTCAGGTACCAAAGCCAATGAAAAATCATCAGACGAGCTATTTATGGTACTACCAAGGTTTACCGATTCTGTTAAGGTGTTTTGGGCTACCTGTACTGCGAAAAGGTCTAGCCCGCCATAGCCTTTTCGGCCTTCAGAGGCAAAAAACAATAGGGTGCCGTTTTTAAGGTTAGGGTAGAGGTCGTTCTTTTTGGTATTTACTTTTGGGCCCAAGTTTTTCGCGATTCCTACACTGCCATCGGCTTTGATATCTGATACATAAATATCATATTTTCCGAAGGTGCCCGGCATGTTAGAGGCAAAGAACAAGCGCTTGCCGTCAGCCGAAACTGTTGGATGTTTAGCAGAATAGTATTTCGGACATACCGCTACTTTTTGAATGTTTTTCCACTCACCGTTCACATTACTGGCTTTATACAATACGTGGACCGGTTCTTTTTTTGAAAACACCCCAAACTCTGGTTTTAGATAACTAATTTGACTAAAATAGGCGGTTTTTCCGTCTCTAGTAATACTCATTTCCGGAGTAAACCCTTCTTCGTTTAAAGAAGATGATTTAGTATTTTGCGCTATTGCAGGAATGTCTATTTGCTGCTCAGACATACTTTTTTCAATGCCATAATCATTTTTTATGGCTGTAGCCCAATCTCTTTTTTCATTTGTAGTGTTGCCCTTTAGTTTTTCTTGGGCATATTCATAGCGCTCTTGGTAACTGCTACTCAAACTACCGATTTGAACACTGTTCTGTAGTTTTTCGTACCAAAAAATGGCAGCTTCATAGTTTTCGGTAAGAAAGTTTACATTACCAAGGTCTTGAAAGATTTCAATTTCAGAATAACCTTGTTTCAGAAGTTCTAAATAATCATCGATTCTTTTGTCTGCCTCGCTTACTTTACGTTGAGCGTTTAGATTTAAGGCGAATACTAATCCGATTAAGACTAAAGTCAATTTGTTCTTGGGGGAAGATTTCATAGCATTAAGATTTAGGACGTTAATACAGTACAAATATCAACATAGAATTTCACCCCATACTTATGAATTTTTCATAGGTTTTGCTTTTTAACGGTCTTTTCTGTCTTTAAGCGAAGTTATTGCTAACATGAGTAGACTAATTGGTCTATACGTGAATGTAGTTTGCCCTATAAATGTGTCTTTGAAGAATCTGAAACCAACCTATTTATTTCTATTAGTTCAGCATTTGTCAAATCACGCCATTTGCCAATAGGTACATCTAAATGCACATTCATAATACGAACACGCTTTAGTTTTCTTACCCTATAATCCAAATGTTCGCACATTCTTCTAATTTGTCGGTTTAGCCCTTGCGTTAGTATTATTTTAAACTGTTTCTCTGATAATTTTTCAACTTTACACTTTCTGGTAACGGTATCAAGAATTGGTACTCCATTCTCCATTTTAGCGATAAAATCGCTTGTTATAGGCTTATTTACTGTTACTAAGTATTCTTTTTCATGATGATTTCGCGCCCTGAGTATTTTATTGACAATATCTCCATCATTGGTCATAAATATCAAACCCTCACTTGGCTTATCTAATCTACCTATAGGAAATATGCGTTTAGGGTAGTTAATAAAATCTATGATATTATCTTTTTCCACTCGTGTGTCCGTAGTACATACAATACCAACAGGCTTGTTAAAAGCTAAGTATACTGGTTTTTGTTTGGGGTCAGAAATTGACTCCCCATCTACCTTTACAATATCTCCTTCCTTTACCTTAGTACCCAATTCGGGAATTTTTCCGTTAATGGTAATCCTATTTTGCTCAATAAGCTTATCCGCCGCCCTTCTGGAGCAATATCCTACTTCACTGAGATATTTGTTAATTCTAGTTTCTTTCACTTTGTAAGACTACTCGATTATTAGGAGATAAAGATAAAAACAAAAAAGCTCCACAAGGGTGCAGCTTTAAGGTTGCGGAGAAAGAGGGACTATCTAAATTTTCATTTTTATAATATTTATAGGGCTTAGGGGCTGTTTTGATTTCTATGTCTACCGAAATCACTCCTTTTTAATAAAAATTTATGAATTTTGGAAGGTTTTATGAGTTTCGTTTACAAATTCATATAAATAATCTCAAATTAAATTTTACTAAGTAGGTTGTTTAAACTATTTCAAATTGAAAAGAAATAAGTTTCCATTATATTGGTATAATGTTTCGACCGTAATCATTTTGTGGACTTATATTTGGTGCCAAAATCTTATCTCACGGAGCTTCAGTAAATCCAGAAAGATTTTTTTACAATAAAATACCTTTGTTATCCATCTTTGATTTTTTACAGTGTTTAAATGGCCTGAATAATATAATACCATGAAAAGGAGACGCAGAAATGTTAAGTATGTCCATTATTAGCGCTTGGCCTTTTAAAAACATGATTGTTCTTAAAAGAGTGCAAAAAGATATAAACCAACTATCTGATAAAGAAAGCTTAGTGTTTGCAGACGCCATTTTTAGAACCATCAAAATATATGACAAGCTATTTGAATGTTCTTTTCCTCATTCTAACGGAATTCATCAAGCATCAACCGATAACAAACCTAACGTTCTTTGGCATTGGCACATAAGTTTTTATCCACGGCTAATTAGAAGGCTGCAGTAAAAAAGTTTATGGTTGGTTATGAAATGTTTGGTTCACCACAACATGATATAACAGCACCGGAGCAGGCCGCTGACAGATTAAGAGCATAATTTTAATAATTTGGCTATTTATTTATAGTTGAGTTTGGCCCACCCTCATTCTACTGAAATTTTAATAGTCTTATACAAGACACCACAGGATGCCAAGACATATGATTCTCAATATATTAGTTGAATTGAAATTTTATGTTTCCATTAAACTATCCAAATCATCTATTTGATTAGGATTTTTTAGTGAACAATTCTAATCTTTAAACTCAAAGCTATGCTAACAAGGGGAATCGGCAAAATAAAAACAGCTACAAATTTACCTTTAATATTAATTAGTCTTGCACTTGCATTCATGTCATGTGAAAAGGATAATGATAATGAAAGTACAGGAGGTGT
Source organism: Croceitalea sp. W27 (assembly GCF_055693185.1). NCBI lineage: Bacteria > Pseudomonadati > Bacteroidota > Flavobacteriia > Flavobacteriales > Flavobacteriaceae > Croceitalea > Croceitalea sp. W27. The sequence goes on along the minus strand of NZ_CM146327.1, from coordinate 484,402 downwards.
CCAACAACCAACTTTTGAAACACAGGAAATCGTTTTAAATGTAGAAAATTATAAGCATCAATTTCTTGGGGCAGGAGTATCCATAGGATTATTTATGGGGCATCATTATAGTATGAATGATGCTGCTCAAGACGAGGCAATTCAAATGATAGCAAAAGATTGTAATATGAAATTTTTACAAGATTATATTGAAATTTATCCTGTTGATGACCCCCCTTATTTTGATAGAAGAGCAAATTACATAAAAGCAGCCAAGGTGTACAGGCCCGAAATTGAATTCTCTTTAGTTGGAAATAAATTCCCTGATGATTTAATGCAAGAGATTATTGTTGATGGAGAGGTTTTACAGGTGTTAAACACAGATGACCCTTTAATTTACGATCGATTAGCACAGTGGTTTTTTGCGTTATTTAAAGGATTTGATGAGCGTGGTGTATCTGTAGAAATCCTAAATGTCGTTAACGAACCTGATTTAGACAGAACCTTTAGAAAATATCATTATGGGCTAAATGGAAATACAAAAGAAGCTGTGGCGCGTATCTTTAAGTTTGCCGTACCAAAGTTTAAAGAAATGCTAAATGACCCCTTAATCAATACTACAGGAATGCCAATTCCTTTAATTATGGGGCCTAGTACTATTTCTACAAATGGCTGTCTTGATTATGTGAATTTTTTTAAAAGTGAACATCCAGATGCGTGGAGCCAAATAGATATAGTGGCTTTGCACCAATACGAGAATGGAGTTAATACGCAAACGTTTGCGGAAATTGTGAGTGCTATTGAAGGTAAACCTTTGTATCAATCAGAAACACATGCTCTAAGAGGTGATGGATTGAATTACGTTTATGCGGATAGGCCATTAAAAGGGGCGCTGTCAATGTCAAACTTATTTGGTACTGCAGTTAGAAATGGGGTTAGTTCTTGGTTTTATTTTGAGAATAATTATCCGGACGAATTTCACCCTGGTGGGCTTATTCGTGTCAAGTGGGGAGCTGCAAATCCGGTGCCATACAAACACTATTATGCTTTTAAACAATTAACCTCTACACAACCCAAATTATCACATGTTTTGGGTTATGAAAATGTTTTCGGCAATAGCTCAGAGGTAACCGCATTTAGAAAGATGGGACAGGACACAATTTATTTAAATTATACCAACTACTCCAATAAGAACAGAGAAGTTTCAGTAACTCTAAACAAGGGCGACTCGGGTAGATTTAACATTGATAGTTATTCGCTCACCGCTACTGATGAGACAAATAACGGAGCACTGCTTGCTTCTGAAAATTATGAAACTCCATTAGAAACTCTTACTTTCTCTGTGAATAAGTTTTCTGTAAATACACTTAAAATTTCTATAGTTGATTAATAATGGGTTGTAGTTTTAGACCATTTAAATTGCTAAAACTAGCTAAATTGTAGATATAGTAATTCTGATGATAATCAATAAAATAAGAAGTGTTTCAAAATTAATTATTTGTGCTATAATATGTTAAGATAAATCTACTAAGGAAAGGATGCTAATAACATTGCAGCAATACATATTTGTGATTTGACTTAATATCAAAAACTTTGAAAAGCTGATAATCGTATTATCTTATCAAGCAATTTTTATTTTTTAGTTTAATTCAGTATGGAGAACTTATAATGTTATGAAAATACAAGCAAATAGACTTTCAAAGCCAAAAATTCTGGTCAATAAAGTAATACTTTTGCTTATTGGATGGTCATCAACAGACCAATCAAAAACAACTATCATATAGAGTCAAAGGACAAAACTATTTTAATTCATCTAAATACAGAGCGAAAAATTGATTCTGTTTTGGCATTAATGAAGATAGACCAAAAAATTACTCAATTGGTTCAATGCTCAATATCATATTGGAGCCTTCCATTTGTGAAACATAGAGGATTGTTATGGAAAACATCTGACTACAAATTCCATTAATTTTCGGCTAAGATGTCATTCATGATTATAAAACCATTTTCCCTGTACCTTTGGGAGAAAGGACAAGTTGGGATTTAGATATCATTGAAAAGTCAGCATCTATGACGTCAAAAAGAGGTTTTCGCTTCGGGTTTAAATTGGGCATTTACACCAATTTTAGACACATCAAGAGATGTGCGCTGGTCACATATTATTGAAGACTCCGGTGAAGATATTTACTTAGCTGCAAAAATTGGAGTTGTAAGAGTTAATGGTTTCCAGGACAATAGTTCGAAAAATTTCAATGCAATTGCGACTTTCTCTAAGCACTTTGCTGGCTATGGTTTTGGTGAGGCTGGTAGGGACTTAAATAGCGCTAATGTTGGTGAACATGAGTTACACAATGTTATATTAACTCCATTTAAAGCTGCTGCAAAAGATGAAGTGGCTACATTTATAAATGCCTTTAATGATATCGATGGTATTCCTGCGATAGGTCATAAAGTTTTACAAAGAGAGCTTTTAAAAAGCCAATGGAATTGGAACGGTTTTGTAGTGTCAGACTGGAGAGATATTCGGGAGATGCAAGCGCACGGCTATGCAGTCGATAAAAAGCATGCATCTGAAATTGCCTTAAATGCAGGTAGTGATATGGATATGGATATGGATATGGAATCTTATGCCTATGGGGCTTCTTTAAAGGTATTGATAAACGAAGGTAAAGTCTCTCTAAAGCTTATTGACAATGCTGTAAAGCGCGTATTGCGTATTAAATTTCAACTAGGCCTTTTTGTTGATCCTTATAAATATTGTAATGAGAATCGAGAGAAGGATTTCTTATATACCACAGAACATTTAAAGATAGCTAGAGATGTTGCTAAAAAATCTATTGTTTTACTAAAAAACGACAAAAATCTTTTGCCTATTTCTAAAGCCACCAAAAGTATTGCTGTTATTGGACCTTTAGCAGATAATAAGGACACTCCTTTAGGCAACTGGAGAGCTGAAGCGGTTTAATTCTGCTGTTTCATTGTTAGAAGGGGTAAAGACTGCCGTAGATAAAAACACAATTGTTTACTATGAGAAAGGGATTGATTTAACTATTCCGACCATTGAACCAGGTGAGAATCAGTTTTTACATTCCATAAAATTTAATACCATCGATAGGTCTGGCATAAAAAAGACGGTTGAAATTGCCAAAAAGGCTGATGTCGTTTTATTAGCTATTGGTGAAGATGCTTACCAATCTGGTGAAGGTCGCAGTCAGACAGATATTGGGTTTGAGGACTACAAATTGAATTATTAGAAGCAATAAAAAGGCTAATAATAATATTGTTATAGTTTTAATGAATGGCCGTCTAATGGATTTAAGTTATCTATCGCAACTCGTGCCAACAATTTTAGAGTGTTGGCGTTTAGGATCTGAATCGGGTAATGTTCAATTTTACACAGCTAATAAAAAGTGGGAAGCAGAACCGGGTCAATTTAATGTTTTCGTGGGTGGAAAATCAGAAACAAAACTAAAAGAAACTTTTAAAGTTATAGACTAGAGCTATAATCCTTCGAGGTTTAATTTTAAAAGTCACTTAGAGTTAATTAGATAACTATTTTTTTAGCTTTTGTTCTTGTTAAAGTAACGACTAAATGCTATAAACAAAATTCCACAAAATAACCAAGCAGGTAGCGTAACAAAAGATAAAAACACATCAAATTGTATTGAGATAAAATAGAATAGACCAAAGCTTATTGCCCATGCCCAAAACACGGATTTATTGAATGAAATATTAGCCGTCTCTGCATAATTTTTAATAATTCCTATTTTTTTATGAAAGAAGTGTTCAAAGACAATTACTGCACCAAAAGGAGCCAAAATAAAGCCATATAATGCCACAAAGCCGAGAAGTTTCATTGCAAACGCAGGAAATAAACCAGCGATTGTCGCGATAGCACCTGCCAAAAGGGTAACCTTTGCTGTGGACAATTTTGGTAGTATGGCTTGAAATGCCAATCCTGCTCTGTAGATAGTTGGATTTGCTGTGGTCCAACCAGCTAAAACAACAGCAATAATACCGAAAATACCGATAGCATTATGTGCTAATGGTCCAGGAGCTACTGGTGGAGCTTCACCGTTATTTAAAAAACTTAGTGCTTCTGGTGATTTTAAATAAACTGCATATAATAAGGCAGCGGCTATCCAAGCCATGTAATGTCCAACATACATTCCTGCGGCTGTTGCCCACCCTGCTTTTGCCTTTTTAGCAAATCTAAATACAGATAAATCGGACATACCGACGTGCATAGCGGCATTGGCGAACCAAGACCAAATAACAACGTGCCAAAAGGTAAATTTAATCTGTCCAGGAAAAGGTTCAGAACCCTCACCCCAAATATTCCAAAAATCAGAAAAACTAGTGACATCTAATTGATTTAAAGCTACTATTCCACAAGCAATAAATGCCAGTACAATTATTGGTGACATCCAGTTAGCGGCTTTCGTTACTGTATCATAGCCACGCGCTGCAATTATAGAAATAACTGCACCAATTAAAACCACAATAACAATCCAAGTAATACCATTTGGCATGGTATCGGTTAACTTTGGCATTGGCATATCAAATGGAATGCCAACGGCCGTAGCGGATACGGTTATCATGGAACCTGCTAAAAAGCAAAACAAAATGCCATTTGCAAGATTATAAACGGTAACCAAATTTTTGCCGCAAATCTTTTCTAATTGAAAATATAAAGTGAGTCTGTTTTTAACAGCGATTTCAGCTGTTAAAAATCGCCAGCTTATAACAGCTAAAAGATTTCCGATTAATAAACCAACAATAAGATCGAAGGCACTAACACCAGCTGTTAAAAACAAAGGACCAATCATAAATTCGGTGCCTGCAGCATGTTCTCCGGCGTACATACCTATGAAGCTTTTCCAACCTTTAAGGTTGGATTTTGGTACAGGGGTTCTTTCAAATTCTCCTCCAGCAATATCCTCAATCATCTCCTCTTCAATACTTACTTGACTCATATAGTATGGTTTAATTGCTTATCGGTATTCTAAATAAATCATTTTATTAAATAATATGGAAAATCTGTTGTTTTTTCGCAGCAAAGTTGTTCCATAACTTGTTGTAATTCAGTTTTTAGTAGGGATATGGTATGATTGCCTCCTTGTTTTCCAAGAGCGGCTACTCCATACATAAATGATCTACCCATAAAAGTAAATTTTGCTCCACATGCCATGGCCCTCGCTACATCTGAACCTGAACGAATTCCGCTGTCCATCATCACTTCTATCTGATCTCCATATTTTTTCGAAATTATAGAAAGTGGTTTAATACTCGCCTGGCCAGCGTCTAACTGACGACCTCCGTGGTTAGAAACTATAATGCCATCGATACCTAACCTTATAGCCTCTTCAGCATCATATTCTGAAGCCACACCTTTTAGAACAAGTTTACCTTTCCACATATCGCGAATTGGTTTTATTTTTTCTTCATTTAATCGACCAGAAAAGGTTTCGTTCATGAATTTTCCTAATTGTTTCAAATCTAACCCTTTTGGCATATAGGGTTTCAAAACCTCAAAATTTGGAATGCCGTGTTTTAGAGTTTGTAAGCTCCAGTCTGGTCTGCCAAATGCTTGTAGAATATTGGTTAAGTTCATTTTTGGTGGCATTGCAAGCCCATTTCTAATATCTCTAGGTCTAAAACCAAACGTCGGTACATCACAAAGAATTACTAAAACAGGACAATGAGCTGCTTCTGCACGCTTAATAATGTCATCTCTTAATTTATTATCTGTTGGATGATATAATTGAAACCATGCTTTGCCTTCTGTGAGTTCGCTAGCACGTTCTATACTAGTAGTAGAAACTGTGCTTAACACAAAAGGAATATTATGTTCAAAAGCAGCTTTAGCTAAAATTTCTGGTGCATTAGGCCACATTAGACCCTGTAATCCCACAGGGGCAATACCGAATGGCGCATTATATTCTATACCAAACAACTTGGTTTTAAGTGAAGAGCCAGCATGGTATCTTAAATAGTTGGGCCTTAATTGAACTTTCCTTAGTTCTGAAGTGTTTCGACGTATATTGACATCTTCATTGCAGCCACCATCTAAATATTCAAAAGCAAACTTTGGAATTTTTTTTTCAGCTCTCCTTCTTAAGTCATCAACAGAAGGATAGCGTGTGTCAATTTGTAATGCCATAATTTATTATATAATAAATGGAACATGTTTTTTTAATGAATAATTTTTTTTGAGAAATTTTGAATTCAACTTCTTATCCGAAATTGAAATAGCGGCACCAAGAGCAGATCCTAATGAGGCGTCGGTTGTTCGTAATTTCTTCTCTCTAAAGTAATGAGATAGTAGTTTAATATATAAATCGTTTTTGCTAAACCCACCATCAATATAAATGCGCTTTATATCACTTGTGCCAATCACTTTTTTTATACTTTCAATTTGAAGATTAACTAATTCAATCATTAATTGGTGATAAGCATGGTCATATTTATCAAACGCTAAATTTGTTTTTTTAGGTTCATATTCAACCGAGATGCTTTCCCATTTAAAGCATGGTTCAAAATCTTTTATAAGTTCGTAATATGTGTAGTAATTGAATTTAACATGTCTATGATAATCTTCTGATACGCCATAATAGGCATCGAGTTTCTGAACCTGAACTTTATATTCATTACCCAAAAATAATTGACTGGTCTCTACGGGTTTGCCATTAATACGCATATAATTAATTGTAGCTTGATTTCCTTTATCTTTTAAAATATCCTGTCGCTCTGCAAAGGGATTAAAAACGATGCTCCAAGTGCCCGTTGAAACTAAAGCAAACTTTTTCTTGATGCTTCTCACATAGGGTAAAAGTGCGGCAGAACTATCATGGATGCCAACGCCTATTTTAATGCGTTTACCATTGTAATTCATATTAATGCTGGTTTCTGCAGAAACAATCGGCGGTAATATTTTATTAAGATTTTCAGCATAAACCCATTTATGGTAGTCTTTTTTATTATAATCCCACAATGCAGTATGGCAACCAATACTTGTATATTCACTTAAAGGAATGCCTGTGAAAACATAACTTAGATACTGTGGAAGATGTAAGGAATATTTTATTTTTTTGAAAACTTCTGGTTTTGCATACTTTAACCAATACAATTGAAGCCCAGAATTTAGCATATTTAAATCCGAACATCCTGTAGTTCTTAAAAATTCTTCTTTTGGTCCATGTGTTTTTAAAAATTTTTTGATTAAATTTTGATCTATTGGTTTTATGTAATTATAAAGGGGTGTTAAAGGTTCCCCGGTTTCATCAATATGAACTAAACTCGCACCATAAGATGAAAAATTAACGGTTTTTACTTCATATTTGTCACTTTTTAAAATTTGATTAAAAACAGTCTTTAGCCAATTTTGAAGTGCGGGTAAATTTTCAGTAGGAAAACCATCTTCATCTTCAATTTCATCAAAGTGAAAATATTCTTTATAGACTTGCTGAAAATCTTTATCAAAGAGAAAGAATTTTTTATTTGTTTTTCCGATATCAAAAATTGCCGTAACTTTTTGTTGCATACCCTTAATTTTAAAGCCCAGTAGCCACTGTATGTTTTCCACGTTCTTTAATCAATTCATTTCTTATATCTAGGGAACGATAGGCATCTATTGGACTTAATGCTCCGCCAGAATTTAATCTAGCACGCTCAATTAATGGTCTAACATCTGTGCGATATGCAGATTGAAGAATTTCTTGACACTGAACGACATCATTAATTAACTGCGCAGCTCTCAATGAATCTTGATCTATTAATAGTGCTTTTGCATAGGCTTCTTGAATGGCTTCAAGGGATTGAATTAAATCTTCAAGAGGATCTTTTATGTTATGACTTGCATCAATCATCCAAGATAATTCTGGATTTTGAGGATTATTTTTTATCCCATATACCAATTCATTAAAAATTAGGAATAAGGCATAAGGTTTAATACTGCCAACCGTTAAATCGTCATCGCCATATTTACTGTCGTTAAAATGAAAGCCACCTAATTTGCCTTTTAGCATTAAGGTAGATACAATCTGTTCAATATTGCTATTAGGTAAATGATGTCCTAAATCTACTAGTGATAGTGCTTTTTCTCCACATTCATTTGCTAACATAAAAGAGGTGCCCCAATCTTGAATTACAGTACTATAAAAATTAGGCTCATAAGGTTTATATTCAATAAGCATATTCCAGTCGCTTGGAAGGTGTTTATAAATTGATTTTAAACTGTCTTGAGTATGTTGTAATGCAGTTTGATAATTGTTTTGACCAGGGAAACTAGAGCCATCTGCCAACCAAACGGTTAAGCTTTTGGACCCCAATTTGTTTCCTATGTCAATAACATCAATATTATGCCTTATGGCTTGTTCACGCACAGCTCTACTTGTATTACTTAATGAGCCATATTTATAACTTTCCTTAGCGCCTTCTTGATCTTGAAATGTATTAGAATTAACGGCATCAAATCTAATATCTAAGGATGTGGCTAATTCTTTTATTGCATTATAATCGTTTGAAGCATCCCAAGGAATATGAAGCGATACAGCACCAGCGGTTTGTGTAAGCGCATGAATAATACCAATATCTTCTATTTTTTGTTCCAAATTAGAAGGTTCGCCATGGTAAGAGAATCTCCCAAAACGCGTTCCACCAGCACCTAACGCCCAACTTGGTATGGCAACCTGAAATTGAGATAGTTTAGAAATGATTTCTGAAACATTATGATCGCTTTTAGATAGTTTATGGGCTAAAAAAGTATAATTCTCATTATGATTTTTAAGCTTGTTATTATTTGTGTGTTGTATGTGTTGATCGTTTAGTTGCATTTGTTATCGTATTTCTTTTTGGGAATAAATATAATTTTACAAAAGAAACTTCCATAAATATGGGTATTAATCTATGGAAGTTATTATAACTAAAAGTAATTGTATTCAAAACAATTATCTTACAAAAGCATTGGCCATGCCACCATCTATATTTACAATATTCCCTGTCGTTTTGGTCAAAATACCCACTAATGAAAAGACACCGTTGGCGATATCATCGGGTGTAATGATTTCATTTAATAAATTTCGTTTTGCATAAAAAGCAGGTAACTCTTCTACGGATATGCCATTTGCTCTTGCGCGTCCTTCTGCCCAAGCACCTTCCCATATTTTACTGCCTACTATAACTCCGTCTGGATTTACAGTATTTACTCTTACCTTGTCTTTTCCTAGTTCAGCAGCGAGTAAACGCACCATGTGTTGTTGTGCAGCTTTTGCTGTTCCATAAGCGACATTATTAGGGCCTGCGACCAATCCATTTTTACTAGCAATAGAAATATAGTCTCCCCCTAAATTTTGCTTTCTCATAATAGCAACAGCTTGTTTAGCTAATTCAAATTGTCCTTTTACTAAAATATCTTGCAGAATATTCCAATCTTCATCGTTAGTATCTTCTAAAGGTTTGGAAATGGCTAATCCAGCGCTGTGCACTATAATATCCACACCACCAAATTCAACACAAGCTTTATCAAAAGCTACAGCAATAGAGTGTTTGTCAGTTACGTCGCAAACAGCAAAAGTAGACACATCTCTTTTGTAGGTCGCATTTGCTTCAATTAATCGATCTTCGGCAATATCTGTTAGTACTACATTCGCTCCTTCTGCAGTTAATTTATCTGCAATGGCTTTACCAATTCCTCCACCAGCTCCTGTAATTAAGGCTACTTTACGAGATAGAGGTTGTTCTTTTGGCATTCTAGAAAGTTTAGCTTCTTCTAATAGCCAATACTCAATATCAAACGCTTCTTGTCTTGGTAAAGATGTATATGATGAAATGGCTTCAGCTCCGCGCATCACATTGATGGCATTTACATAAAACTCGCTAGCGACTCTTGTTGTTTGCTTATCTTTTGCAAAACTAAACATACCAATTCCCGGATAAATGATAATTACAGGATTGGCGTCACGCATCGCCGGACTGTTGTCTTTCTTACACGTGTTATAATAGGATGCATATTCCGCTCTGTAAGCTTCAAATGCAGGTTTTAATTTTTCTAAAATGGCATCACCATTTGATAGGTCTTCATTTTTATCTAGTTGTAATACTAAAGGTTGAATTTTTGTGCGTAAGAAATGGTCTGGACAAGATGTGCCCATGGGAGCCAGTTTTTCTAAATTATGACTATTAATGAATTCTAAAACCACATCACTATCTGAAAAATGACCAATCATTCGATTTTCGGAAGAACATAAACCTCTGAGAAGAGGCATTATTTGAGCGGCTTTGTTTAAGCGTTTGTCTTTGGGCAAACTTTCAATTTTCTGTCCGCCAAAAACACTTCCTTGTTCCTTGATTTTTTCTTCGATATAATTAGAAGCTATTTCTATAACTTCGAGACTGTTCATGTAACACTCAAAAGACGTATCTCCCCATGTGAATAAACCATGGCTACCTAAAACAATACCTCTAATACCTGGGTTTTTTTCTAGACATTTTTCCAATTGCAATCCTAGATCAAAACCTGGACGTTGCCATGGTACCCAACCCATTGTGTCTCCCCAAATTTCTTTTGTTATTTGTTCGCTACCTTCTGCTGAGGCAATGGCGATAATAGCATCTGGATGTAAATGGTCTATATGTTTAAACGGTAAAAGGCCGTGCAACGGAGTGTCTATTGAAGGAGTTTTACTATTTATGTCGTAAATACAGTGGTTAAATAAACCTACCATACGGTCTTCATCATGTAAACCTTTATAAACATTTTTAAGGTTGCGTAAGCGATTTACGTAGAGACCAGCAATACCAGCTCTTGTTAATGTGCCTATATCTCCGCCAGAACCTTTAACCCACATAACCTCAGTATCTTCATTGGTTAGAGGGTCTTTTTCAATTGTTTTGCAGCTGGTGTTGCCACCACCATAATTGGTAATGCGCAAATCGGTTCCCAAAAGGTTGGAGCGGTATAGAAATAAAGCCACTTGATCCTCATTGAAGCTATCTGCGTGGTCTTGGTCCCATAGATAATCTACATATTTAAATTTTTTTAAAGCGTTTTCCATTAATAAGGCGTATTTATATCTCATCTAAATTAAATACCTAACTTTAAATTTCTGTCCTGCACTGTACCGTTAAGATTTTATGTTGCTTATTTTTAGGCAGGAAAAATTATATCATTAGATTCATTTAAATTACATAAACGAAAGAATATATGGGCGTTTTTGAACAAATAGCCATAGACCCTAAATCTAGAAAACCTAAATATCAACAAATTGTAGATAACATTCTCTATAATGTATCTCGAGGACATCTTAAAATGGGACAAAAAATACCATCTATAAACGGTTTGAGCGAGGAGTTTTACCTCTCACGGGACACAGTTGAAAAGGCCTATAACATTCTGAAAAAAAGAAAGGTTATAAGTTCTATTCAAGGAAAGGGTTATTACATTTCACGAACTGAACTTTTGGCGAAAATAAATGTTCTATTTCTTATCAATAAATTAAGTTCATATAAATTAAAAATATATAATGCTTTCATAAACCAGATGGGAGGTGATGGGCACACCGATCTTCACATCTACCATTGTGACGAGTCACTTTTTTTGAATCTAATGGAACAAAATATTGGTGCATACGATTACTACGTCATTATGCCTCACTTTAAAACAGATGATCTTAAACATACAAGTTATACACCCGAAGTGTTAAAATCTATAAAAAGAATCCCAGTAGAGAAGCTTGTAATTATGGATAATAACAAATTGAGCTTTGAACGTAACGTTATCGAAATTTATCAAGATTTTGAAAACGATATTTACGAAGCTTTAAAATCTGGTATTGAAAAAATAGCACGTTATGGAAAGATTATATTAATTTATCCTGAAAAAGCAGTATATCCATATCCAAAACGAATATTACATGGATTTAGAAAGTTCTGCATCGAGAATCATATAGAGTTTGATATTATCGATGAAATTTATGATGAAATTATACTTAAGAAAGGGGACTTATTTATTACTATTGAAGAAAGTGACCTAGTAAAGCTTGTAAAGTGGATCCGAGATCAGGATATGACCTTAGGAAAGGAAATTGGTGTGATTAGTTATAATGATACTCCGTTGAAGGAACTTCTTGGAATCACTGTAATTACAACCGATTTTGATGCTATGGGAAGACAAGGCGCAGAGCTCATTATAAACCAAGAAAAAGCCAAAATTAAAAATCCATTCTATTTTATTGATAGAAATTCGGTTTAACAATTGATTTATCGATAGAAACAAAGAATTCTAAATATATTGAATTAATTCACTCGTTATCCCTTTTCTCTTCTGTTCATTATTCAATACTGCTTTTACAAACAACAGTTTGTTCTAACCTACAATTATCGTTGTCTAATTAATCCGTAATAAAAAACGGCACCAAAGATTTTAAATCATAAGTGCCGCTAATAAACTAACTAACTGCAAAATCTAATAATTATGTACTGTTTTAAGACTATTAACAGGGATACCAAATTATCTAGTTCAACGCCTTAGGCAAACCCTTAAAAGTCAAATAGTGATTTATACCTGTCCAGTTCTATTAATAATTTTCTGGAGTAACATTGGCAAAACTATATCCTAAATAAATGTCATCGATTTTCGCAGTAGTAGCTCCTCCGTTAAATTTAAAACCAATTCCCTGCCAGCCACCATTAAGTTCAGGTACAGCAAAAGATACTGCCTCTGTACCGTTTGAAGGTGCGGTACCAGGGGTAGGATTGACAAACACTCTAACCAAATCGTTCTCTGCGGTTCCATTAGTTTCAATTTTGGCAACTACCCATAGAGGACCATCGTTTACAGTAACATCTGTTGAGTTAACATTGTTAAATGGTCCAAAAGTCATTATCCCAAGAGGAGCACCAGGGCTTATGGTTTTACCGATACCCAAAAATTGACCATTTCCGCCACTTCCGCCAAAGCTTTCCGAGTCATTATCAACCAGCATGACCACTAATTCTCCAGTGTCGCCGCTTGCACCATCAAACTCTGCTTGAAAAGCAAACCAATACGTACGGCCATCATCCACAAAAGCTTCTGATAGTAAGCGTTTATAACGAGTAGCACCAACACTTGCATCAAGTAATAATGAATTTCCTGAAGTCACTACTGGAATTGTGCTATTATCAATTCCTCCAGAAACAACATTTACATCACCTCCTGTTAATTTAGACCAAGGTCCGGCCCATCCGTCGGTATCAGTACCTTGTCCTTCTACTGTTGCATTAACTGTATAGTCATCGAACGATTCAACTATCGGCGGTGGGAGATCCATATAATTTTGAGGTGTAACATCCTCAAACGTATTTCCAACATATATGTCATCTATCTGAACAGTTGAAGCATTTCCTCCACTGTATTTAAAACCAATTCCTTGCCATCCACCATTAAGTTCAGGAGCGTTAAAAGTCACTACTTCTGTTCCATCCGCAGGTTGAATGCCGGGAGTTGGATTTACAAACAATTTTACCACATCGGGATCAGCGGTTCCATTGGTCTGTATCTTAGCTACCAACCATAGTGTGCCGTCAGCTGTAACTGTTGTTGCCTCAACGTTATTAAATGGCCCAAAGGTCATAATACCTAGAGCACTTGGGTTTATAGTTTTACCTATACCCAAAAATTGTCCATTTCCTCCCCCTGCACCAAACGCTTCAGCATCATTATCTATCAACATGACTTGTACCTCACCGCCATCTAGATCTGTGTTCTCAAATTTTGCCTGAAAGGCAAACCAATAGGTATTTCCGTTATCCGCATATGGCGTCGAGAAATTACGTTTGTATCGTGTGTTAGTACCACTTGCGTCCAATTGCAGAGAATTCCCAGAAGTCACCACTGCTATATCATTATTGATAACGCCCCTAGGAACTACATTGACATCATCGCCAGACAATTTAGTCCATGCTCCTGACCATCCGTTCATAGCTGAGCCCTGTCCTTCTAAGGTAGCATCAGCATTATAGCTGTCAAATGATTCAAAAACTACAGCTGGTAGCGGTGGCAAGGGTTCATTAACTGTTACTGCTCTTTTGAACTGATCTTCTCCTGAACTGTTCGCGGCAGTCAATACAACAGTGTACGTACCACCTTGTTGATAAGTGTGGATTGGATTTACTTCAGTTGACGATTGCCCATCCCCAAAATCCCAGCTATAACTTTCAGGATTATCCACGGACCCGTTTGTAAACTTAACCGTAAGGTCGGCAACGTCAAACGTAAACAATGTGTAGGGTGTATCTACAATAATATTATCGTCATCGCATCCAAACATAATAACTAATGATATAATGGAAAAAAGGATTAACGCGGCATTAAATTTTGTTTTCATATTGTTATTTTTTACTCAATAATCGAAATTCAAAAGCTCCATCGCCTATCTGTTTGGCAGGTAGACTTGAACCGTAATTAAATTTATTTTTTTAAAAGTTCTCTGTTCCTATAGCTATCAGACATGATTTGTTGCAGTCTATTAATTAGCACTATTACTTCACAGCTCAGTTTAATTACCAGCCTGGATTTTGTGTAAAACCAAATTCCTCTACTTGACCAAAGGGAATACCCAATACAGTTCTAATATTGATATAGGCTTGGTCTGGAACTGTAGTTTTTTCTGCTTTTTGTTCTATACCATGAGCGGTCATAACCTCAACGGCCTTGCCCGTACGCAGCAAATCGAACCAGCGGTGGTTTTCGAAAGCTAGTTCCCTTCGCCGTTCGTCAGCGATGGTCTGCCCCAAATCTGATAATTCTTCGGTGTTTAAACTTGAATCTGGCATAGATCGGCTCCTGACCTGTAACAATAGCGGTAGAGGGTCACCTCCTCCAGTTTCTTCATAACACTCCGCCAACATCAATAATGCATCGGCGTAGCGGAACATCGGGAAATTAACATCTTGTAATCCATCATCTTCAAAACCATAATTGAATTTGCTCATCCAAGGTTCTATAGTCGTACCATTATCATAAAAAGAGATATTATGAACAAAGCGATCATCATCTGAATCGTATAGATTGATGAGGTCTGTCGTGGGTTGGTTTTGTCCTGCTCTCGAACCGGCAGGACCACTATCGCCCAAAATGTCGTTGCCACTATTAAAAGGAACAAACCTAGATACAAAATTAGAGGCTTGTCCTAGAGCAAAAGAATATTGTATTTCAAACACCATTTCACTGTTATTTTTATTGTCTGGCGCAAAAATATTGGCATAGTCAGCCTGTAAAGAATAACCTAGACCTTGCATCTCTTCCAGCAATGTTTCTGCCATTTGAAACTCTTGTAGAGCCATATGCATTTTTGCCTTAAGCATAAGTGCCGCTCCGCGAGTAGCCCGACCACTTTCAGTATTTTCTGGATTAGGCAACAAATCGATGGCTTCTTGTACGTCCGCTAAGGTGTTCATGTATACATTATCTACAGGGATCCTTTCCAGAAACTCGTCTGATAAGATTTCCTCTGGGGAATCTCCTGCTGAGGTAACATAAGGAACATCTCCAAAAAGTTGTACCAGATTGAAATAGAACCAGCTGCGCAAGAAAAGGATTTCTCCCCTTCTCACATCCTTAGTGGCTTCATTGTTAAAAGTCACATTATCTATGTTCTCCAAGGCAAAGTTAGCTCTAGAAATACCAGAATAGCTCGTGTTCCAATACCCTGAAAGATTGGGGTTGGCCGAGAGCATCAGAAAATTGTCAACATCTTCATTGTTAATTCCACCACGATCTGCGGGATTAAACTGAAAACTAGAGTTGTCAGATCTATTTTCGCCGAAACGCCAATGACCTCCATTCATTAGTCCACGGTTAGTGTTGTAGATTGCCGCTATCGCCTCGTTGACTTGATCTTCTGTTTCAAAGAAATTCTCAGGAGTTTGGAATGTTTCAGGTTCCTCATCCAAAAAGTCGTCGCACCCACTAAAAGAGACAATAATCGTTGATGCTATGATAAATCGTATCGCTATATTTTTCATTTCAATAGTTTTAGAATGTAACATTAAAGCCAAGTGTAATAATTCTCGAAATCGGATACGCTCCGTAATTTACGTTTCGAACTAAAGCCGTATCTGCTGAACGGTTAATCTCAGGATTACCCATATCATATTCTGTAAACAAAAAAGGATTTTGAATACTGGTATATATTCTAGCATTTTTGAAAACGTTGCCTGCTGCATTACCACTAAGAGTATAGCCTAGTGTAATGTTCCTGACCCATAAATAATCGGCATCGTCTACAGAGAGGGAGTTAGGTAAGCGAAAGTTTTGTCTACTTCTTTCACTTGCGGTTCCAGGAATTGTAGTTGTTGTAGGATCATCACCTGGTCTCCAACGCTCTAACTGTCTTCTATCCACATTGAATACTCCATCTTGATTGCCATTGTATTGATTTGTGCCATTGAAAATTTGTTGGCCAACCGCACCCGCAAAGACGACTCTTAAATCCAAATTTTTATACTTGAAATTATGCACCATACCATAAATAAAATCTGGATTTGGATTACCTATGATTACAAAATCTTCT
Organism: Croceitalea sp. W27; assembly: GCF_055693185.1. Lineage (NCBI taxonomy): Bacteria > Pseudomonadati > Bacteroidota > Flavobacteriia > Flavobacteriales > Flavobacteriaceae > Croceitalea > Croceitalea sp. W27. Next base: position 467,870 of record NZ_CM146327.1, on the reverse strand, counting down.
TCATCGCCTAATACACCATCACCATTACCATCCTCAAATTTAAGAGACCCTTCCACGGCACCTGGATACTTTGGTACGCTAGCGTCCTCAATTTCAGCTTGGGTGAACAAACCAGTCACATTAAACCCTCGGTAGAGTCCCACTTCTTCGCCAACTCTAGTTTCGGTAAATGTTCTGGCAATTGCTCCTCGTCTAATAAATCCTGATTCTGCTGCGAGATCGAGTACTTTACTGCGATTTCGGGTAAAATTAAAGTTCGCGTCCCATTGAAAATCCTTTCCGCCTAGTACATTCTTTAGTCGAAGTTCAACTTCAAGACCTTTGTTTTCAATACTTCCTAAATTGGTCAAAATACTACCAAAACCTGATGTTGATGGTAATGGAAGTCCAGAAAGAAATCCTTCGGTCTCAATATCGTAGTAATCAACACCTAAGAAAATTTTATTATTCAAAAAACCAAGATCTAGGCCTAAATTAAGTTCTTTGGCCTCTTCCCAGGTCAATAAGGAATTGGGAAGTGCTGAAACAGCGCTACCAGGCGCAAGTTCTCCCCCAAAAAGATAATCTGGTCCACTTGTAATTGATCCCTGTGCTTGAAAATTCCCAATGTTGGCATTGCTACCACTAATACCATATCCACCTTCCAATTTAAACTCTGAAACAGTACTTTTTATACTTTCCCAAAACAGCTCGTTCGATACACGCCATGCGGCCGCAACCGAAGGAAAATTACCATAACGGTTATTGGCTCCAAATTTTGAAGAGCCATCCCTTCGTATGGTACCCGTTACATAATACTTGTTCTTGTAGGCGTAATCTAACCGACCCAAAAGTGAAACTAAGCTATTTCCTCCTGCATTGCCACCACCGCTAAAATTATTCACGTTTTCTGGATCCGTATTACCAAAACTAGGAATCGTAATCGATTCATCAATAAGATTAACAGCGTTGATAGTTGTATTATCAAATCTATTTTTTTCCATCGTAAAACCAATTAAGCCATCAATTTTGTGGTCATCTGCAATAGTGGTAGAATAAGTAAGGGTGTTTTGCCAGGTCCAATTGAAATTAGTTAACTCACTTATGCCCGCTCGTGCTTGTCTTGTACCCAACAAATTGGGCGTCAATGCACCAGCAGATGGAAAATCAGAAGGTTCGAAGAAAATATTTCTCCTATCCGTGTTCTGAACAGATCCAAACGTTCTAGCGGTTAATCCTTCTAGTAAATCTACCTCAATATATGATCCTGCTATTAATTGGTTTGTCCGTCGATTGTCTTCCCTAGCGGTCAGCAAATAGACGGGATTCACATTGTAAAATGCAATTAAATCTCCGTTAGATACATTGGTCAATTCACCATTTTCGTCTATTACAGGTGCTGAAGGATCTGTCCATCTTGAAAGTGGCACTGCACCGAATATATTGAAATTATTACCTCCAGCATCTGTTCTGCCACCTGTAGCAATGGTTTGTGTAGGTGCCAAGTTAATACCAAATCGGATTTTATCGGTCACGTTTACGTCAATATTAGCACGAATGCTATATCTTTTAAAATTGGTGTTTATCAATGTACCATCTTGGTTCAAGTAATTAGTTGAAATATTATATCGAACATTTTCCGAACCACCGTTGACACCTATATTGTATTCGGAAATTGGTGCGCTTCGAGTAATCTCATCGAACCAATATGTACCTTTTCCCAAATCGCCAAGAGCAATCAAACGGTCTAACTCAGCCGTCTCATTTGGGCCTAATGCACCTACAGTAAAAAGCCTATCCTCAAAAGATTCTATTCTGAATCGTCGTAATTCTTCCGCATTTAAGACATCGGGTTGTTCAAATTCTGGAACAGATTGAAACCCAGTTGAAGTACTAAAAATTATAGTAGGTTTACCTATTTTGCCCCTTTTGGTTGTAATGATTATAACGCCATTAGAAGCACGTGAACCATAGATGGCTTTTGCTGATGCATCTTTTAATACACTAATAGACTCTATGCTATTCGGGTCGATGGAACTGAGTACAGAGTTATTACGTTGGCTATTAACATTCCCTAACGGAATCCCATCAACCACATACAACGGTGCGTTGTTGGCTCCTGTGGAGGCAACGCCACGGATTAGGATTTCAGGTCCTCCTCCTGGTGCACCATTTTGACGCAACTGCACTCCTGAAACCTGCCCTGAAAGAGCTTGTTCAAAAGTAGTGATAGGTTGTTCTGTGATACCATTGGCATCAATTGTAGAAACTGCACCAGTCAAGTCTTCACGTTTCCTAGTACCATAACCTATAACTACAACATCATCCAAAGACTGCACATCTTCAATCATTATTAAATTGATTTTAGTCCTACCATTAATAGCTATTCTCTGGGTTTTGTAACCCAAATAAGAATAAGTAATAATCTCATTAAGATTATTTACTTTGAATTGATAATTTCCGTCAAAGTCACTTTGCGTACCGAGATTGGTTCCTTCAATATAAATGTTGACTCCAGGTATCGGAAAGCCAGATTTATCCTTAATGTTTCCAGAAACAGAAGTAGGACTCTGCTGGGAAGATACATTAAATACCAAAAACGAAAATAGTAAGAGAGTTAACCAAATTTTTGGATATACCAAGTAGTATATTTTTAATTTCACCATGTTTTAGTTGTTAGTTAATAAACTATTAAGGATTTGTGAAATTTTTAAATTTTAATCGATTTCAATAATTAAAACTTATAAAATTTTATCAAGTCTGCAACCAAATTAATTTGATACTGTAAAATAACCATCCTGCACTGTACTGTAGATATTATGGACTAAGGTCAGGAGTATATAATGTACATAAATAACATAAGTAAGTTATGATTTATGTTAGTCAATAGTTCAAGATAGTACAGGATAGTTTAGTTTTATATTCTCGGTAATTTTTACAACTTACTAAACTAACATAACCTTAAAATAGATTTCCCGATTTGGTTTAGTTTTTAAAATTTCATCCAAATCTGGCATTTGATTTTGATTAATTGAGAGTTGATAATTAGCAATAAATTGGTCGATAAATCTAAGTTGGCAATGTTATAGAAATTTGGCATCAGGGTAGTATTTTAGTTTTAATGTTTCATTTTTGAACCAATTATTTAGTAGGTCATATAATATATAAATAGAGTTCTATGGTTATTAAAATCTATAAAAAAATGACAGCTAGATTAGCAATATGTGTTTTATTTATAGGCTTGCTCATTACAGTATCATGCAAGAATAACTTTAACAAGATTAACGAGGATTTAGGTCAATCACTTATTGGCCTACATTGGATGCCAAATGTTATTAAGGCTAAAAATCAAAAAGATACTATAAATGCTTGGACAGTCTACCGAAAAGATATAACTATTAATTCAATTCCAGAGCAAGAGACTAGCATTGCTAAAATACTAGTTGACTCAAAATATTGGCTTTGGGTTAATGGCAAATTAATAGTACGCGAAGGTGGTCTTAAACAAGGACCATCACCTAATGAAGTTTATTATGATCAGGTTGATCTTTCTAAAAACCTCAAGCAAGGAAAAAATTGTATAGCCATTTTAGTGCAGTACTTCGGTAAAGATGGTTTCAGTCATAAGAATACTAAAATTAACGGTTTGGCTTTTCAAATTGAAACAAAAGAATACAACATTATAGCAGATACAACTTGGAAAGCATGGCCGCATAAAGCATTTGGTGAAACAAAACAATTGAATCCCAATTGGAGATTGCCGGAGTCTAACACTCATTTTGATGCTAATAAAGGCAATTTCGATTTTACAACCATAAATTTTGATGCCACTACCAAGCCCAATGCTCTTGTTGTTAATGATATTCAAGAATCAGCTTGGAAGAATCCAGTGTTACGTCCAATACCTCAATGGAAGGATTTTGGTTTAAAACCGTATCTCAACAATCCTGAATTGCCACTAATGTCAAATGGCGATACTTTAAAACTAAAATTGCCATACAATTCGCATATCACGCCATACTTTAAAATTAATGCCATAAAAGGTGAAACCATAGGAATTAGAACTGACCATTATCGCGGAGGCGGGCCGCCAAATATAAGAGCAGAATATATCACCAAAGACGGTGTCCAAGATTACGAAGTATTGGGTTGGATTAATGGCGAAGAAGTGCATTATTTTTTTCCAAAAGGCATAGAAATCTTAGACGTAAAATATAGAGAAACAGGATACGATACTGAATTTGTAGGACAATTTTCTTGCGACGACTCTTTTTACAATTCATTGTGGAACAAAGCCTTACGAACGCTTTATGTGACCATGCGCGATACGTATATGGATTGCCCAGACCGCGAGCGTGCGCAGTGGTGGGGTGATGTGGTTTTAGAAAGCGGCGAAGCATTTTATGCTTTAGATAGACGGTCAGACGCATTGACCAAAAAAGGCATCTATGAGTTAATGAACTGGCAACGAAAAGATAGTACTATTTTTTCACCTGTGCCTGCGGGCAATTGGGAAAATGAGTTGCCAACACAAATGCTTTCTAGCATTGGTGCTTTTGGCTTTTGGAATTATTATTGGCAAACTGGTGATGAAAGAATAATAGCAGATAATTACGATGCTATTACCAGATATTTAGCTGTTTGGAAGCTAAAAGAAGATGGTACCGTGAAGCTTAGAAAAGGAGGTTGGACTTGGGGTGATTGGGGTGATAATAAAGATATGGTACTCTTATTTAATAGCCAATACTACATGGCATTAGACAGTTATGCCAGAATGTCTGAGCTTCTTGGAAAAACAACTGAGTATGAAGCGACACTCTCAAAAATGACAACTTTTAAAAAAAACTACAATACCCAGTTTTGGAACGGGACAGCATACAGGTCAAAAGACTATAAAGGAAAAACAGACGATAGGTCACAAGCTTTATCTGTAGTAGCTGGTTTGGCGGACGACGATAAGTATGAAGCTATTTATACCTTTCTGCAAACAGAAAGACATGCAAGTCCATATATGGAAAAATACGTTATTGAAGCACTTTTTCAAATGGGTTATGATAATTTTGCTTTACAAAGACTTAAAGACCGATTTTATAAAATGGTAACTCATACCGAAACGAGCACCTTATGGGAAGGCTGGGGTATCGGTAAACAAGGTTTTGGCGGTGGCACAACAAACCATGCTTGGAGTGGCGGTGGACTCACTTTATTGTCACAATATGTGGCTGGTGTTTCACCAACTTCTGCTGGTTATAAAACATTTCAAATTAAACCACAATTAGGATTTTTGAAAGAAGTAAAAGCTGTGGTGCCCAGTATTAAAGGTAACGTTAAAGTTGAGCTAGAAAACAAAGAGATATATAAGCTCAAAGTTGAAATTCCAGAAGGGACTAAAGCAACAATTTATATTCCTTATACATTCAGTCAAATCAAAGTGAATAATATTGAAATGGATCCAAACGAATTGGAAGAAGATTATCAACTTTTTAAATTGGAATCAGGTAAGTATACATTCGAAGGAAAAAGACAATGAAATGAATATTAAGAAATTTAGATAAATGAAATTCTCTTTAAAATATACTCTTTTTACCCTTATATTAATTTCTGTTGTAAGTTGCCAAGAGCAGAGTGCAATTAAAATAGAGGCACTAATTGTTGAATATCTCAACAATCCCGTTGGCATTGACAAAACAAACCCTTTGCTAAGTTGGAAGTTTACTGCCAATATTTAAAGATGAAAAACTTGCCGAAAGAGGCGTTTTGTGGCATTTACCACATTACAACCACCAAGGCAGCAAACCGTTTTCAGCTTACAGAGAAGGCGATTGGAAAATAATTTACTTCTATGAGGATAATAGTTACGAATTATATAACCTAAAAAAAGATATCTCTGAAGAAAATAATTTAATAAATAACCACCCAAAGATTCTTGAAGACTTAAAAATTAAAATGCATGCGATGCTTAATGCATTGGACGCTAAGTATCCTGAGCCAAATCCATCTTATATTAATGAGGATTAGAATTAAAAAGTTTAAGTCTACGCTGTAAATCTTGAGATGGATTAGGCTAGTCTAAAATAAATTATTACATAAAACGATTATAATTAAATGATAAAAGGAGGATTATTTTGAATGGGTTTAGATACCTATTGGGATCAGTTTGAAGACCTATAGAAACGTTTGATAGGCTACCAGAGTGCAGTTCAAAAAAATATCGAAGGTTTCGGTGTTAAGGTAATCAATGCTGGCATATTAGACCAACCCGTTAAAGCAAATGAAGTGGCAGTTAACTCGAATGAAGAAAATGTGGATTGTGTTTTTCTTTTCATATCAACACATTTTCTCATATCACAGGATTTAAATTTTACTAAATAATTCAAGATGTCCTTTAATTTCTTAATTTAAAATTCTAAAAATTGATGTATGGTAAAAAATCGAATCCTCTCCTTTTGGTACCCTCTTATAATTGTTCTATTATTAATTTTTTGTACAAGTGGTTGTAACAAATCCAGACAGAATGAGCATGAAATACTGATTGATTTCAATAAGCCTTCCAAAGAATTAAAGGTTTTCTGGCACTCAACCGGATTTTCCCCTGCTCAGCTTATTAACAATCCCGCAATGAGGGAAGTTCTGAAAGATTTCGGAAGACTTCCACGCAAGGGCATAAGTTATATCAGGCCTCATTATCTATTAAGCCTTGTATCCGTAGACGATATGAATTCTGAAAATCCCAATTATAATTGGTCGAGGTTGGATTCTGTATTGGATCAAATTGTGGGCAACGACTTAAAATTGATATTTGAATTAATGGGTATACCCCGAAAATCATTAGGAAGACAAAACGATTCCGCCATATCCTACGAGTTTGACAATTTCAGAGATATGAAACAAATTTTTCTTTGGAAGCGATTTATACGTGATTTGGCCCTTCATCTTGAATCAAGATATAGTAAAGAAACTGTTCGTTCGTGGTATTTCGAAACGACCAATGAACCAGATTTGAACTTTTTCTGGAAATACGACATACCTACCTTCCTGAACTATTATGATGCTTGTTCAGAGGGATTAAAGTCTGCTGATAATCTGTTGAAGTTCGGAGGGCCTGGAACAGCAAATGATACCGTACCCGTTTTTAAGGCATTGCTTAAGCATTGCGATTCAGGACAGAATCTATTTACTGGAGAAAGAGGTGTTCGGCTTGACTTTATTTCGGTACATATCAAGGACGACCCTCTCGACATGTTGAAAAGAGAGCTGGCAACAGTGGATTATATCAAGAAAAACCATCCAAAATTTATCAATGTCTCTTTAATAAACGATGAGGCGGATCCTATGGCTGGTTGGTCACGCGATTTCTGGTGGCGAAGAGGTGCTTGGTATGCTGCGTTTGTTTGCCAAAATATTGATATTCGCCAAAAAAAACTCATAGATTCTGCTGGTGTCAATTACCGAATTCACAGCAATGACCACGCATTTTTAGGCCGATGGCACTCCAGAACCTCACATGTTTTATTCAAAAATGAAGATGACATTTCGCAATTTAGACTGATTCCCAAACCAGTATTTTCAGTTATGGAGTTGGTTGCCTTGATGGGTGACAGTTATATTGATGTCCAAATTCCAAGGAAGTACCAAAAACATTTCGGTGTTCTTGCAACGCAGCACGAAAATGGCTCTGTGGTCATCATGGTGTATAACAAGACCTCTTTTGATCCGAATACCCATAATGCGCAGTTGGATATGCCAGAAATTACCCAAGAGCAAAAGTACTTAATGAATTCTGAGACCATAGATTTGGAAGTAAAAATCAAAGGGTTACCTTTTGACAAAACCTCTGTAACAACCTATGTTATTGACTCGGAGAATACCAACCCTTATGAAACCTGGGTCGAGATGGGCAAACCGGCATACCCTAATGAGCAACAATATAAGGAATTACTTGTTGCAAGCAAACCTACAACTTTGTCCTTGCAATCGATACAAAATGAGCCAATTGATGATGAATTTCTGTTTGAGTTGAATATGGAATCCCCCTCAGTTCAGTTCATTATAATTGATTCGAATTGATTCGAATTGATTTTTAGAATGGTTTAAATACGGCCTTGTATTATTATTTTCAGCACCGTATGGGTTGATTACTAAAGAATGGATTGGCGATGTCAGTAAAAATGTATTAATAGTACTTACCCTGAGATCAGCTGCGCTTAGAGCTTCTACCACTATTATCGGTCTTGGAAACCAATTGGCTCAACCAGAATGACAATGCCATGAACTAATTTTTTATCTCTTTTGACCATTGATCAGTCCATTGCATTGATTGTATCGTTCCATCTGGGTTAAACTCCTGTGGGGCACTCCAATACTGATAATCAAACCCTTTGATTTTATCTGAAGCAGATCCCCAAAGGTCTCCAATCGAGATATACCGTTCGCCTTTTTTTATTTAGTTTCCTCACATAAGATTGTTGGGCCGGGATGATTGGCTTTTGAGGTGTTTTTTGCCCAGTAATATATACTTAGGCCTAACTCAGGGAAACGTATTTATCTGAAATACTAGCAGTAACTTCATTGAGATACAACTTTTCATAAGCGAAAGATGCTGCTTTAGGCATAATTCTAAAACGGTTGGATTTTGTGTTTTTAAATTTAATCTTAACCTGTTCATTAAGAGCTCATTTTTTAATATTTTGACTTTTAACATCAGCTTTTTGCCATTGATTATAGATCCATATAAAAACTTCAAACTCTTGTGTTACAATACTTAGATGAACTTTTAGGTTATCAACACTTCCACGATTTTCGGGACGGGTTACCAGTGAATGTTTGTAGTTTGTCCCCGTCTATATTTACTGAGGTTTCGAATACTATTTCAACAGCATCAAAACTATTATCTTTTTTAGATAATGTTTCATATGAGGTTACTCTGGTCTCTCCATCTTTGAGAATTGCAGAATACCTTGCATATCTGTTGATATTACTGGTGAGTGTATAAACATTCAGTGGACTATCAGAAATATATACTCTTGCTCCAGAATCATAATTACAAAAACAACAGGCGTAATCCATGATTAAATAGTATTTTCCGTCTTTTTTAAACATGGTGCGTTCTTCCATGCGCTGAGATGGTTTCATTGTTTTACACGATAAAATTACCCGTCCTGAAATATGTATACAAAAAACCAAATGTATATGTACAAAAATGATGGATACGTGAGATGTCATAGCGAGAGCTTAAAACTCAAAGTATTAGCAGAACTTCCCAAAGGAGATCATTCCAAAGACAAATTGTAGAAAACTTAACCGCATGTAAAAGAAATATTACTATTAATTTATAGGTTCTTTTTCTTATGGAATAACGCAGGTACGTGCAGGACAATTTGTATATATCTATTCAATATTTTTGAATGAGAATTAAATAACATTCTTTTAATGAAACATTTTTTATATCGCAGAGGTCTCTTACTTTTCCTTGTGAGCATTGCATTTGTAATGTCTTGTCAACAAACCAATAAGTCTAATCAACCAGACACAAGTCGTCCCAACATAATAATGATTGTAGCTGATGATATGGGTTGGCACGATTTGGGTACTTATGGGAATGATTTTATTCAAACACCAAACTTAGATAAACTAGCAAATGAGGGTATAAAATTCACAAATGCTTATGCGGCTGCACCGCTTTGTAGTCCGTCACGGGCATCATTAATGACGGGGTTACATCCTATAAGTGTTAATATTACAGAGCATATTCATGGTAACCAACCCGCTGGTCCCAATAAAAAATTGAAAACGCCGCCCATAAGTCAACATTTAGATTTAAAGTTTACCACTTTGGCAGAAGTTTTAAAAAAGAAAGCCTATAAAACAGGATTTATAGGAAAGTGGCATTTGGGCGGTGGTAAATTTGAACCACAACATCAAGGGTTTGATGTTAATATCGCTGGAAGCTACAACGGTCTACCACGCTCATTTTTCTATCCCTTTTTTAAGCCTGGCGAAAAACCAGAAATTCAAGATAATAGCGTGGAAGGCGATTATTTAACCGATGTTTTAACGGACAAAGCCATTGATTATATTACAAAAACAAAAGATAGCAGTTTCTTTCTAAGTCTTAACTACTATTCACCACATGTACCTATTGAAGCTAAAGATAGTTTAGTTGAAAAGTATATCAAAAAACGCGGTACTGCTGAAGACTCCATATTACCAAATGTACATTACGCGGCTATGATTGAAAGTATTGATACTAATGTAGGGCGAATTTTAACCACACTAAAAAATTTAAAACTATCAGAAAATACGTTGGTTATATTTACGTCTGATAATGGTGGATTGTCCGTAAGAGAAGTCCCAGCTTTTGCCAAGCATACACCGCCAACAGATAATGGACCGTTAAGAGCTGGTAAAGGTTATTTATATGAAGGTGGTATTAGAGAACCTCTAATAATGAGTTGGCCATCTACATTTAAAACTTCTAAAATAATTGACACACCTGTGGTTGCACAAGATCTATTCAATACAATAACTGCAATAACAACATCCCCAGATTTACCAACAGATGGTGAAAATCTGTTACCACTAATACAAAAAGATTCTATGGCTCAACGTGGCTTACTTTGGCATTTACCTCATTATAGTCCTCAACGCGCTAAACCAGCAACGGCCTTTAGGTATGGTGATTTTAAAATTATTCATTTCTATGAAGACAACCGATATGAGCTATACAATCTAAAAACAGACAGAAGCGAAACAAAAGACCTATCCACAACTGCCCCAGAAAAATTAAAAGACATAAAAGAGAAAATGGAGGCCGAACTTAATAGACTTGGTGCCAAATTCCCGGAGCCCAATCCAATTTATAAAGGCGACTAATTAAAAATTCGTGATGAGTTACTAGAATATAAAAGCACGACTAAAAAAATACTATACATAAGCAGATGAAAATAACAAAAGTAGCTTATATCACTAAAATAGTAGTAGCGCTTCTGCTCGTTTTTAGTACAAAGCATAGCATTATAGCGCAAAACCTTAAAGATTTAACGGCGCCTTGGAAAGATCCACAGGTATCTGGATTTAACAGAATGCCTTCAAAGGCAACATCAATATCTTATGCTACAGTAGAGGCAGCTAAAAAAGCTGACCGAAATGCGTCAACTCGTTACCAACCTCTTAATGGTGATTGGAAGTTTTCATTTGCAAAAACACCAGAAGAGGCACCAAAAGCATTTTACACTCAAAATTTTGACGACACCAATTGGAAAACTATTCCTGTACCTTCAAACTGGGAATTACAAGGCTATGGTACTGCAATTTACACAAATACAGTGTATCCATTTAAGCCCGTAGACCCACCATTTGTTCCTGATAAAGATAATCCAACTGGAAGTTACCGTAAGCAATTTACTGTATCAGAAAACTGGAAAGATATGCAAGTAAGTTTAACCTTTGGCGGTGTAAGTTCCGCATATTACGTTTGGTTAAACGAAAAACTAATTGGCTATAGCGAAGACAGTCGCCTGCCAACACATTTTGATGTCACACCATTCCTTAAAATAGGTAAAAATGACTTAGCGGTACAAGTCTTTCGGTTTAGCGATGGTTCTTATCTCGAAGATCAAGATCATTGGCGTCTGAGTGGTATCCATAGGGATGTCTATCTTACTGCAGCACCAAAAGTACAGCTTTACGATTTTTTTGTTAAAACGGATTTTGACGAGAGCTACAAAGATGCTTTTTTACAGATAAGACCGCGTATTAAAAGTTTTACAGATGTGGATGTTAAGAGGTACACCTTATCTGCACAGCTTTATGATGCAAATGGTAAATTGGTTAATGTAGAAGATGACAAAATGAGCATTGATGCCAATAAAATTTATTGGGAATATTTTCCGCAAAGCAGTAAACCACCTTTTGCGTTGATGAGTGCCACTGTAAAAGGTCCTAAAAAATGGAGCGCAGAATTTCCAAATTTATACACATTAGTGTTTCAGCTAAAAAATCCTGAAGGGCAACTAATGGAAGCCAGAAGTACAAAAATTGGATTTAGGGAAATTGAATTCAGCGACAAGAGCCAATTGTTGGTTAATGGTGAATCTGTGTTAATATATGGTGTAAACCGTCACGACCATGATGCCAAAACAGGTAAAGTTATTTCGGAAGCTTCTATGATAAAAGATATTGAATTGATGAAACAATTTAATATCAATGCAGTAAGGACATCTCATTACCCAAATGATGAGCGTTGGTACGATTTGTGTGATAAATATGGGATATACCTTATGGATGAAACAAATCTCGAAACGCATGGTATTGGTGGTAAACTTAGTAATACTACAGAATGGTCTAATGCTTTTTTAGAACGCTCCGTGCGCATGGTTGAACGCGATAAAAATCATCCCTCTATTATTTTTTGGTCATTAGGTAATGAGTCTGGCTCTGGCTATAACCATGCTGCTATGGCAAAATGGATACAAACTTACGATGATACTCGGTTTGTGCATTATGAGGGTGCACAAAACCATGGTGAAACCAAAGATGGCAAACTCAGAACTGACCCAGATTATGTAGACATGGTCAGCCGCATGTATGCTTCAATTCCTTACATGCAACGTATCGCTGATTTAGAAAATGAACAACGCCCAATTATATGGTGCGAATATGCACATAGTATGGGGAACTCAACAGGAAATATCTTTAAGTTTTGGGATGCTATACGTGCAGAAGACCAAATGATTGGTGGTTATATTTGGGATTGGGTAGACCAAGGTTTATTACAAAAAAACAAAGATGGCGAAAGCTATTATGCTTTTGGCGGCGATATGGGTGATACAGAAATTAATAGTGGTAACTTCTGCCTTAATGGTATTGTTGGACCAAATAGAGAGATAAAACCTGCACTTTGGGAAGTCAAAAAAGTGTTTCAACCAATAACATTTAAAGCTGTTGACCTGTCTAATGGGAACATCAATATACTAAACCACCATGACTTTACTAACCTGATTGAGTTTAAGTTGAAATGGTCACTTGAAGAAGATGGTGTTCAGATTCAAAATGGTGAGCTAAAGTCTTTCAATTTAGAGCCAAATAATGCCAAAACACTGAATATTCCTTTTAAAAAGCCGAAGTTGAAAGCTGGTGCTGAATATTTTTTGAGAGTGGCATTCGTTCGCAATAATGAAACACTATGGGCGCCCGAAGAACACGAAGTAGCATGGCATCAGTTTAATTTGCCTTTTAAGACATCGGATAAAATATTTGATAACAACAAAAGCGACGCTTTAACCTTAAGTGATACAGATGACCGTTTTCAAATTAGTGGCAAGAATTTTAACCTTACATTCAATAAAGCTAATGGTCTTCTAGAATCTTTTAAAGATTTAAAACAAGAATATATTGAAAGCCCTTTAGTGCCAAATTTTTGGCGTCCTGTTACAGATAATGATAGGGGTGGCGGAAAAACCCAAAAAACACTTGGTGTATGGAAAGATGCAGGGAAGAATGCTAAACTTTTAAATTTTGAAGTACTTTCAACCAGTAAAAATAACGTTACCGTAAAAAGCACATTCAGATTAGAAGACGTAAGTTCAACATTAGCTATAAGATATACTATCTACGCAAACGGAACGGTAAATATAGATAACGATTTCAAAATAGACGATGGCATTGAACTTCCAATGTTACCCAAATATGGTATGCAGGTTAAAATACCTAAGTCTCTAGATAATATGACATTTTTTGGTAAAGGGCCACATGAAAATTACCAAGACCGTCAGCTAAGTGCTGATGTCGGCCTTTACAAACAGTCGGTTGCAGAGGATTATGCAGGTTACATTCGTCCACAAGAAAGTGGAAATAAAACCGATGTCCGATGGATGAGTCTAACAGAAGATTCTGGAAAAGGAATATATATAGGTGGTTTATCAACACATTTGAGTATGAGTGCTTGGCCATATTCTACAGAAATTATCAATGATGCGCTGCACACTTATGATTTAAAAGATGAAAATGTAATAACGCTAAATATTGATTTAAAGCAAATGGGTGTTGGCGGTGATGATAGTTGGTCTAAGGCAGCTCTACCACATCCGGAATTTAGAGTCCCAGCACAAAACTATAATTACAGTTTTATTTTAAAACTTATAAAAAAAGCACCTAAACAAAGTATACCGTTACCAGAAAACAGATAAATTTAAGCATGAAATTTAAGTTAGTATTAGGGTTGCTTTTTGTTTATAATAGTGTATTTGCATTCCAAAAAATAGCCTATGAGACTCAGAAGGACATACCTTACTATCAAAAGACTGAAAGTGTTTCAGCATATCAAAAGGAAAAAAACGTATTGGATATCCACTATGCTAAAAGTAAAGGGAGTTATCCTGTCATTGTATGGTTTCATGGAGGTGGATTAACTAGTGGTAATAATGATATTCCTAAGGCTTTAAAGAATAAAGGTCATGTAATTGTAAGTGTTGACTATCGCGTATCACCCAAAGTGAAACCAGAAACATGTATAAACGACGCCGTATTGGCCATTGCATGGGTTTTAAATACTATTGAAAAGTATAATGGCGATGCTAACAACATATTTATTTCTGGTCATTCGGCAGGTGGATATTTGGCGTTAATGAGTGTAATGGATACTTCTAGATTAAAAGCTTTAAATGTTGATGCTAATAAAATTAAAGGGCTGATTCCATTGAGTGGTCATACGATTACACATTTCGAAATTAGAAAACAGCGCAATATTCCAAAAGAGCGAGCAATTGTAGATAGTTTGGCTCCTTTGTATTATGTACGAAAAGATGCACCGCCTATATTGCTCATTACTGGTGACCGTGAAAAAGAATTGTTAGGACGCTATGAGGAAAATGCATATTTCTCTCGGATGATGAAAGTAGCGGGTCATAAAGATATACAGCTATATGAATTGGATGGTTATGGACATTTAATGACCGAGCCAGCATTTTCATTACTTTTGGATTTTGTTAAAAGCCGAACAAAATAAAAGTACCTCTAATTTTATCTTCCAGTCATTAATCCAGAACATGGGTTTGATAGAACCATTATTTCTAAATTCTAACGGTACTCCCGAATATTGATAATCCTGTCCTTTGATAAACCCCATAAAATCCCCCATCCAAATAAATACTTACCCTTTTTTTTGTGTTAAGTGGCATGACATAAGTTTGTTGTGCTGGTATAATGGGACGTTACGGTATGTTTTTTCCAGTATGGTCAGCTTTACTTTTTTTAATATAAAATAAAAGTGAGATTGCTAATGACATAATTTTAAGTTCCACGATTTCCACCAATGTACTTAAAATTAATAACTTAAAACAAAATGTAACTATTTAATATACAGTTTATTATGATTGTCTGGTGGAACTTTTTTTAATTCATTAAGTGACCCCGAATTAGCCCCTTTTTAAATGCTATTATTTGATATCAAATGAAATGGGATAAAATGAAAAATCCTCTAAATCAATGACTTAGAGGATTTTCGTTGCCTTTTAAAGGTCTTTCAGCGGAGAAAGAGGGATTCGAACCCCCGGAGGTTTGACCCTCAACAGTTTTCAAGACTGCCGCATTCGACCACTCTGCCATTTCTCCTAATGCGGGTGCAAATATAATAACCTTTTTTGTTCTATGGAATAAAAATTTCCACCAATCGGTACTTTTAAAGATTTAACCACTGCTTAAATTCCGCAGCTTTGTTCTTACTAATAATAATATCTACCTCAGAATTTGGGTTAACCAAGATTTTTAACTGGTTGTTACCATATTTTACTATTTTTTCAATAGCCGTGATTGCAACAATAAACTGTCGGTTCGCCCTAAAAAACGAAGTTCTGTCAAGATTAGAAAAAAGTTCATCTAAACTAGAGTTTGATGTACTTCTGTTGCCATCTATACAAACTACATAAGTAATTGTATTTTCCATATAGATATAAGCGATTTCTTCTGTTGGTACCGGTTTTAGCTCATTTCTTCGGTAGGTTAATATTCGTTTCTTGGAGGTGTTTTCGTCATCACGGTTACCATCTTGCTGGTTTGATTGAACGCTTACCTTTTTCTGATATGCATCTACGGCACTGTTTAATTTTACGAGATTGATTACTTCATCGGATAATTTTTGATTATTGGCCTCTAACCTTTTTTCATAGGTACTGCCGATTAACCTGACGGTCACAACAGAGGCGACTACCATCACCAGACCCATAATCACTAAAATTGTATAGAACTTGTTTCTTAGGTCTTCTATTTGACCCATTACAATTTGCGTGTTGGTATGGGCCGCAATAATCCAATCTGAATTCTTAACCGGATAGATACTGATTACTTCAGATTCTTGAAGACCATCTTCAAAGTCTTCAATACTCACTTCTTCTTGTTTGTTCTTTAATAAGTCGTAGAATTTTTTAGAAGTCAAATCATCGGATACGGAAGAAACAAAAGATTTTTCAGTGCTAATATTTTGGCCAACGACTTTAACATCAGGGTGGCAAATGAACCTTCCGGACCAATCGAACATACTAACAAACCCTGTTGTTTGATTCGTATTCTCTATACTTTCTTGAAAAGTAACAATTACCGTATCCTTGGCAATACCATTTCTTAACTGGGTGCTTAATAATGAGGCTACTTCTTGGGCCTCTCTTTTGCTAAACTCAAGATGGGTCTCCAATATTCTGTCAACGCTGAAATTCACAAAATAGCGGACCGCCACACTTGATATTACCAAAAAGATAAAGGTAATGGCCAAAAATGTAGAAAGATACAAACGGTCTTTGCGCATGGTTGTTTTTTGGTTGTAAAACTCAGTCAGCTAAAATAGCAATATTTAAAAACAAACAGTTGCTCAGTATTTACCTTCAAAAATGGAATTACTGTTGTTTTTTCAAGCTTAAATATTCCCTGTTAAGTCTAAAAATTCCCTCTCACATAGTTTAATAGTGCACATACACGGGGATATTTCTTCATTTGAACCATCAAATTAATATTCAAAACAAAAACAATGAAAACAACTAAACTAATGCTACTCTTTTTAGCTGCACTCTGTTTTTTCAGTTGCACAAATGATAGCGAAGCAGATTTAATTCTTGCCGACCAGCAAGAAGAAAACAATGATGGCCCTGAAAGTAATGAAATCACCTATGAAAATACCGTAAGGGCAATAATTCAAAATAGCTGTGTGGGCTGTCATGACAACCCGCCAAGAAACGGCGCGCCTTTCTCACTAATAAATTACCAGCAGGTGAGTAATCGGTCTGGTGCTATTTTAAATGCGATGTCTCGTCAAAATGGAGCCCCTGGCGCTATGCCTCCATCAGGGAGATTGCCACAAAATACCATTGATATGATTCAACAATGGATAGATAATGGATTGCCAGAAAATTAATAAATGATTATAACCGCTAAAAAACAAAAAAATGAAAAACAAAAAAACACTAGGTCTTGCAGTAGTATTATTACTAAGCCTTTTTCTATTTAATGTAAATGCGCAACAAAAATACATAGACAAATCAGGTGAGATACGTTTTGAAGCTTCAGAGAAGCTTTTTGAGCCTGTAGAAGCTACTAACAAAGCAGTAACAGCCGTTTTAAATGTTGATACGGCGGAATTTGCTTCTTTGGCTTTGGTAACGGGTTTTCGATTTAAAAACTCGTTAATGGAAGAGCACTTTAATGAAAACTATATCGAATCTGAGACATACCCCAAAGCAATATTCAGAGGTAAGCTGATCGGTTTTGACTTTTCAAATTTATCAAACGACTCAATGGAAATTGAGGTGGATGGGAAATTAGAATTGCATGGAAAAGAAAAGCAGATTAAAACTACGGTCAGCCTACAAAAAATGGATAATGCCATAGTCATGAAGGGTGACTTTAAGGTCACCCCTTCAGACTTTGATATTTCAATTCCGGCAATTGTTAAAAATAAAATTGCCAAAGAGGTAATAGTTTCTATTCAATTCAAACTTAAATCATGAAAAAAAAGAATCTAAAATACTTCGTAATCGGGGCAATAGTTGTTGGTCTTATAACAGGTTTCGTGATTTTCGACAAAGTGATGAACGCACCTCATAGACAAATATCCAAAGAGGTGACAGATTTTGTCATGCCCGCTGAAGACCTGCAATTTCAATTTGCAAATAGTCAAGAAACAGCTACTACTAAATATATGGATAAGGTGATTGAAACCTATGGTTCCGTAACAGAGATTGGCCTCAATCACATTGTTTTAGAAGATAAGGTATTAGTAATGTTTCTAGAGGGTTTAAATCAAGAAATCACAGAAGGAGACCAACTAAAAATCAAAGGGAGATGTGTTGGTTTTGATGAACTCATATTACTCGTAAAAATAGACCAAGCCACAACCATAAACTAAAACAAATGAAAACTAAATTATCAATTATTATAAGCTGGGTATTTAGCCTAATCACTATAAATGCTCAAGAAGATCTTCTTGAAGAATTTGATACCATTCAACCAAGCGCTTATAAAAGTGCCGCGTTTAAAGGATTAAAAATCGTGAATTTTGAATCTACTAAAATGGTTTCTCAAAGCGAACTATACTTTATAGTCTCTCACCGTTTTGGTTCTGTTAAGGGAGGTTTTCAAGATTTTTACGGATTAGATCAAGCAGTTACTCGATTAAATTTTCTGTATGGAATTACAGATGGAATCAATGTGGGTATTTCAAGAAGTTCATTTCAGAAAATATACGAGTCATCATTGAAATTAAGATTAGTGCGCGAGAAGGTCGGTGGTTTTCCATTTACGATTGTAAGCTCTAGCAATATACTGCTCAATACTGCTTTAGATGATGAAATTTTACCAGGGCTAAAGTTTGAAAACCGATTAGGATACACATCCCAACTGCTCATTTCAAAAAAGTTCAATAAGAATTTCTCTTTACAATTAATGCCCACTTTTTTTCATGACAATTTGGTAGCCATAGATGAGCAGTCAAATTCTCAATATGTGCTTGGCTTTGGTGGCAGGCATAAGTTGACCAAAAGATTCTCGCTAAATTTTGACTACGGCCTTCATTTGAACAGGGCATCGAATTCACCTTTCAATAATCCGCTTTCTATTGGTATTGACATTGAGACCGGGGGGCATGTATTTCAATTGCATTTTACCAATGCCCAGCCAATGAATACGAACGGTTTCTTGGGGCAAGGAACCGGTGATTGGGGTAACGGAGATTTTTTCTTTGGGTTTAATCTTTCAAGAGTATTCAATTAATACAGTTAAAAAATGAAAACACAGTTAGCAAGAGTTCATGTTCAGAATAGTTTTTGCTTAAGATGCAAAGCACTTATAGAAGCCAAGCTTTCTGAAATACAAAACATTTCCAACATAAGATTATATAATAATGAACCAATGGTCGTATTTAATTTTTTTAAGGCCAATGAGTTATTAGATGTGCTCAATACATTAAGCGAAATCGGCTATCCGGAAATAGGCGAACGTATTGACAGTTCCGGTTTTAAGAAACCAAAAAATTGTTTGTGTTAGTTTTTAGTTTAGGTTTTGTAAAAGGCCTTCGTAAAGAAGGTCTTTTTACTAACTCAAACAGAGGTATAGTTTATAAATCAAGTAAGTAGAATTAATAAGAACATAGAAGATTCGATTTTGTTCCCTTTTAAACTTAAATATTCCCTTTCGCAAAAGTTTAGTCTATAAATGGTGCATATCGTTGATTTCTTTGTTCACATAAAACTAGTAGTAAATTAAAATAATATTTAAAATGAAAAATTTCTTTGTATTTGTATTCGTCACATTATTTGTGATTAGTTGTTCAGATGATAATGGTTATGGTAATGACCAAGATCAAGGTTCAGATGATGACCAACCCGTAGCGGTTGAAAATTCGGTTAGATTATCCGTTGACCCGGACTTTGGAAATGTACTAACAAACTCCGAAGGGTTTACGTTGTATTTTTTCGCTCCTGATAGTAAAGGAGGTTCTAATTGTCTTAATGGCTGTGCCACAACCTGGCCAGCTTTTGATGTAAGCGAACTTACTTTAGATGAAGGTTTGAGCGCGAATGATTTTGGCACCATTGCAAGAACCGATGGTGGAACACAAGTAACCTATAAGGGTTGGCCTTTATATCTTTTTGCCAACGATACCGCAGCCGGTCAAATTAATGGAGATGGCTCTGGAGGCGTTTGGTTTGTTGCCAAACCAGATTATTCGGTAATGCTCACCCAGTCTCAATTAGTAGGCAGGGATTCTGATGGTAATGAAACCAACCTGAACAGTTCTTTTGAAGAGGGTGAAGGTAGCACGTTTTATATTACAGATGATAACGGGGTAACGCTGTATCATTTTAGTAACGATGAGAGTGGCACCAATAATTTTACAAATGCGGATTTGTCAAACAATGGGGTTTGGCCGATATTCCATACAGAATTACGTAATGTGCCAAGCGTATTGAATATTGACGATTTTGGTGCCATAGATGTTTTTGGAGAAGCGCAATTAACCTATAAGGGTTGGCCTTTATATAAATTTAGTGGAGATGAGAATAGGGGAGATAATTTTGGAGTTGGATTTCCTAGCGCCGGGGTATGGCCTATTCTCAACGAGAATACACAAAATGCACCTGAGCCTGAAAATGTGAATTCGGTTGAGACGACCTTTGGCGTAACTAATGTGGGCGCATCGGCTTATGTTTTTGATTTCACTGATATAGAGAATCCCGAACTTGAATTAACAAGGGGAAGTACTTATGAGTTTAACGTAAACAGTCCAGGTCATCCATTTATTATAAAATCAGTTTCCAGTACAGGTACCGAAAATAGTTTTAACGATGGCGTCACTAATAATGGCATAGCTGAAGGCACCATAACCTTTACGGTACCAGAAGATGCTCCGGATGTGCTATTCTATAATTGTGAGTTTCATGCCTCTATGACTGGGAGAATTAGGATTGTTGACGCTGAAGAGACAACGGCTATGGACGTTACGAACAATGGCGCAGTTTCTTATATTTTTGCAGGAAGTGGTTTTGCAAATGACGAAAACCCAAATTTTACCTTGCGTAGAGGAAGAACATATCAGTTCAATGTCAATACCCCGGGCCATCCTTTTCTTATAAAATCCGTTCAAAGCACTGGAACAGGTAACGAATTTGATGATGGGGTAACGAACAATGGTGCCTCAACAGCAACAATTACGTTTACCGTTCCGGCCGATGCTCCTGACACCCTATTTTATAACTGTGAATTTCATGGTACTATGACTGGCATTTTTGTCATCACAGATTAGTGTTCATAGGTTTAGGTCCCCAGGTTTTCTTGGGGACTTATTAATTTTGAAAAGCACAAAATCTCATATTCTCTTGTAAATAGTAGTTTTAATGTCTTATTTTTAAGATAGGCACTATGAAAAGTAATACTTCATTTTTCTTTCCTGTTATTTTTGCACTGTCATTTTTTTGTTTGGTAGCATGTAATGATTATTTGAATGATGATCTTACAGAGGTCTCATCAAAAAAAACATATACTATTGATAACTTAGCAGTTCAATTAAAATCGATTACCAAGAGTGATAGAGATGAGGTGATTTCTGTTGCAGGAATTGTGCATGAAGTCAATACCATAAATAATAGGCCAACAATATTACTTAAAGGGAACGTTGCCGCGCAAATGCTCGTAATTTGTGATATGAATGCGAACCAATCAAAAAGAATAGAAAAAGTGAAAAAAGGAGACTCAATTTTAATTAAAGGAGTTTTTAAAGGGGTTTTAAAAGATGCCATTATGTTGAATTGCGTAATCGTTAATGGCAATTGATATGATGAGAGTAGTACTGATACTTTTATTTACTATGGCCAGCACTTTAAGTATTGACAATGGTGAAAAAATCATTGCAAGGCAGGGCAAGGTGTCTTTTTTTTCGCATACCTCTGTTGAGGATATTAAAGCTGAAAATAATCAGGTTTTTAGTATTGTAGATTTAGAAAAGGGTAAAGTCGCCGTGAGCATGCTCATGAATGCCTTTATTTTTGAGAAAGCCTTGATGAGAGAACATTTTAACGAAAGTTATATAGAATCGGATATTTATCCCAAGGCTACTTTTGAGGGTGAGATAATTGGTTTCGATAGTGCTATTAAAGGCGAACAGACTAGGATTATCAAAGGAATTTTTACCATGCATGGGGTGCCCAAAGAACTAGAAATAAAGACCAGAATAGAAAACAATGTCAGTGGATGTGTGATATCTGGTGAGTTCAGTACCGATGTCAAAGATTATGATATCAATATTCCACCTTTATTGGCAGGTAATATTGCCAAAAGCATTACGATAAATTTTAGATTTGAATACAGGCCTTATGACGATTAGAATTATTCTTGTATTTGCAATAGCATTTACAACTGCTCAAAGTTTATGTGCACAAGATTTGTTGGGTATTCTAGAAGAAGAGCAGCAAAACGGTTCTAGTTTCGTTCCACCGACTTTTAAGCTTACAAGAATAGCGATTGGTCATTCGACCGAAGTTAGGGGAAAGGGAATTCTTGAAGTTTCGGCGTTCAATCGTTTTTGGAACTTACCATCTGATAGATCGCAAAGTTTTATTGCTGACCGAATGAGTTCGAGATTGGCTTTGGAATATGGAATTTCTGATAGATTGACCTTTGGTATGGGCGCAACTACTTTTGACGGCCTATTTGACACGCATTTAAAATATCGTGTCATACAAAGCGATAAGAATGGTAAGGGGCGTCCTTTTTCACTTACGGTATTCCAAAATTTCAGATATAATAGCAGTGCATTTACTAGCTCAGATTTAGGAAGAAGCTTTTCAGATAGAACTGCCTTCACTTCGCAAATTTTACTTTCAAAAAAAGTATCAAAAGATTTTTCTTTCCAAATTTCTCCTACTTATATACATAGAGGGGAATCGGTATTTGAAAATGATCCAAATAATTTCTTTTCAATTGGTTTTGGCGCTCGTTATAGGCTTGGAAGTCACTTTAGTCTTGTCTCTGAGTATTACCATACCTTAAATCCTGTAGAATCAATCGAAACCTTTAATCCTTTTGCTATTGGTGTTAATTGGGAACTGGGTGATATTATGTTACAGTTTATGCTTACAAACGCACAATCTATAGTTGAAGATGCTTTCATTTTAAATACTAGGAATAATTTTAATTTTCGTAATCCCAACTTAAATTTTGGTTTTAACGCCACTTACGTCATTCATTTTAAGAATAGACTTAAAGATAAATAGCTAACTAATGATGTAGCTTACTGTCTATAAATGTTCTTAACGGTCTTAATGGGTGTCTAAATACAATTTACTGTGGTATTTTTGGTATATGGAAGAATGGTACCATTACCTGCTTTTAATTGTTGTAGGTTTTGCAGTTGGCTTTATTAATACTGTTGCGGGCGGTGGTTCTTTACTTTCGCTACCAGTGCTTATCTTTCTTGGCTTGCCACCAGCTGTCGCTAATGGTACCAATCGTGTAGCGATAGTAGTCCAAACCGCTATGGCTACAGCGGGTTTTAAGAGTAAAGGGGTCAGTACATTTCCGTTCAATATTTATCTGGGCATATCGGCGCTTTTTGGCGCAATTATTGGCGCTAGAATAGCCGTAGACGTAGATGGTGAAGCTTTTAACAGAATACTGGCTATCGTAATGCTTTCCGTTGTGTTAATCATTATTTTTAAACCGAAAATTAAAACTACCGATTTAGAAGAAAGACTAACCGGCAAGCATTTATGGTTAGGTATTGTAGTTTTTTTCTTTTTTGGTATTTATGGTGGCTTTATTAATGCTGGTTTAGGTTTTTTAATGCTCTTATTTTTAAATTTTGTGAATAGAATGACGCTTGTTCGCGCCAATGCCACAAAAGTAGTAGTTGTATTTACCTATATGCTGTCCGCGTTGGTTGTTTTCGTTTTAAATGATAAAGTTATTTGGTTTGTGGGCTTTATATTGGCAATTGGAAACGGAAGTGGTGCATGGGTCGCGAGCCGCTTTTCTGTAAAAAAAGGAGATGGTTTTATTAAAACTTTTTTAGTAATTATGGTTACAATCATGGCCATTAAGCTGTGGTTCTTTACCTAAATTAGTAGTTAGTAGTTAGTAGTCAGTTGAAAGAAGTTTTATGCCACACACAAATAAATTTTTTTAGTTTCCATAAACCATAAACCATAAACCATAAACCATAAACCATAAACCATAAACCATAAACCATAAACCATAAACTATAAACCATAAACTATAAACCATAAACCATAAACTATTAATCATGCCCGGATTTGAACTATTTGGAGATAAAGAGAAAGCAGAAGTAGAAAAAGTACTTGATACCGGAGTATTGATGCGGTATGGCTTTGATGGTATGCGAGACGGACAATGGAAAGCCAAAGAATTAGAGGTTGCTCTTGCCAAACGCATGAGTGTAGGCCATGTTCATTTATTGAGTAGTGGTACCGCAGCCCTAACGGTCGCCTTGGCAAGTGCTGGCATTGGAGCAGGAGATGAGGTTATTATGCCTACGTTTACTTTTGTAGCTAGTTTTGAGTCTATTTTGGCGATTGGAGCTATTCCGGTATTGGTTGATGTGGATGATACGCTCACTTTAGACCCTTGGGCCGTAGAACAAGCAATCACTGACAAAACTAAAGTGGTAATGCCCGTACATATGTGCGGTTCTATGGCAGACTTAGGCGCATTACAAGCTATTTGTCAAAAACATAAGTTACTGCTCTTAGAAGATGCCTGCCAGGCAATAGGCGGTAGTTATAATGGTAAGCCTTTGGGCAGTATTGGGGATTTGGGTTGTTTTTCTTTTGATTATGTAAAGACCATTACTTGCGGTGAAGGTGGTGCTATGATTACCAATAACAAAACATATTATGAGAATGCCCATAAATATTCAGATCACGGTCATGACCATATTGGTAATGATAGGGGAGCGGAGCAGCATCCATTTTTAGGGTACAATTTTCGGATTTCAGAATTGAATGCGGCTGTTGGGTGCGCCCAAATAACTAGACTGGACGAGTTTATTGAAATTCAAAAGAAACATTATACCATTCTTCGAAAAGCCCTGACAAAAGTTCCGCAGGTAACATTTAGGAGGGTTCCAGAAGGGGGAGTGGAGAATTATTCTTTTTTGAACTTTTTTCTTCCCACGCAAGAAATCACTCGAAAAGCGCATAAAATTTTAGATGAAAATGGAATCGATGCCTGTTTTTATTGGTTTGATAATAATTGGCATTATTATCGCAAATGGCAACATCTAACCAATTTAGAATCTTTAGGTAAGCTTCCTCTTGAAGTTAGACAAGGCCTGCCTGATTACTCAAAAACTGATTTTTCACGTTCTGACCATTGGGTTGGTAGAACTATTTCTTGCTTGATAAAATTAAGTTGGACGGAAGAAGAAGCAGAAAAAAGAGCACAGAAAATGGCTTCTATTTTGCAAGAACTACTTTAATATTTCACGTATTCCACTATCTCCAAGCCATAGCCAACAATACCAACACGTTTTTCTTGTTGGCTATTGGTCATCAACCTCATTTTACTGATGTTCAAATCATGTAGAATTTGTGCTCCGATACCAAAATCCTTGGAATCCATATCAATTTTAGGAGCTTTAAGAACACCCTGTTTCTGAAGCTCTTTGAGCTCGGATAACCTATTTAGAATATTTAGCGATTGCGATTCTTGATTAATAAAAACAAAAGCCCCTTTTTCTTCGGCATTTATAGCGCTGAACATGTCTTCTAATTTCTTATCAGGATTGTTCGTTAGCGTTCCTAGGATGTCATTGTTGACCAAAGTTGCATTGATTCGGGTCAGAACGGGTTCTTCAGATTTCCATGTTCCCTTGGTAAGAGCTATATGTATTTGATTATTCGTGGTTTGTTTGTATGCCCTTAACCTAAAATCGCCAAACCGTGTGGTTATCTTAAAATCTTCTTTTTTTTCTATAAGGCTGTCATGTTCCATTCTATAGGCTACCAAATCTTCAATGGAAATAATCTTCAAATCAAATTTTTCGGCAACTTTAACAAGCTGTGGTAATCTGGCCATGGTGCCATCCTCATTGAGTATTTCAACAAGTATTCCTGCAGGTTTGAGTCCGGCAAGCCTTGCCAAATCTATCGCTGCCTCTGTATGTCCGGTTCGTCTAAGAACACCACCGTTTTTAGCCCTTAAAGGGAAAATATGGCCTGGCCTTCCCAAATCATGGGGTTTTGTATCCTCATTGGTCAATGCCATTATGGTCTTTGACCGGTCATGTACCGAAATACCGGTGGTACAACCATGACCAATTAAATCTACGGACACTGTAAACTGCGTTTGGTGTAAAACGGTATTATTCTGAACCATCATTTCAAGACCCAACTCTTCGCACCGGTCTTCCGTTAGGGGGGCACAAATAAGTCCGCGACCATGCTTGGCCATAAAATTTATCATTTCTGGGCTTACCTTTTCGGCGGCAGCAATAAAATCGCCTTCGTTCTCTCGGTTTTCATCATCTACTACGATGATTACTTTGCCCTGTTGAATATCAGTAATAGCTTCTTCAATGGTGTTCAATTGAATTGTATGAGTTACGGTCTCGGTCATGTCTCTTTTTCTTGTTTCCTTTTGAATATCCCTTTAAATATATCTAAAATACCACCAATGCTCATTAATCCCCTATCGGCGGTAGCTCTTTTGGTCAAAAAGATACTTAAGGGTAGCATAATAAGAGTTGAAAGCCACGCCCCCAGAGCAGGATGCATTTCTCCCTTTTTCGCATAGTTATCGGCAAAAACACCGATAAAGTAGTACGTTAAAAATAAAATTATAGCAATAACCATAGGTAGACCTAATCCACCTTTTCGAATGATAGCCCCAAGCGGAGCACCAACAAAAAAGAGAATAATACATGAAAAGGCCAAGGCAAACTTTTTGTGTAATGATAAAATATGGCGGTTATAGACCTCATAACGCTTATTTAGCTCAAGCTTTTTACCTTTTATGGTATTAAGGATGTTCGTAACTGTATTTTTGGCATTACTGAACAGTTGTGAACGTTGCCATTCAGGTATTGCGGCGATTAGGTCATCAGTACTTTCTATGGAATCTAACTTTTTAGTTTTGTTACCTGCGGTCTTGGTATAATCTACAAGTGCTTTTTCTGCTGTAGAGTCTTTTTGTTTTACCGGGAAGGCTCCAATTCTCGAAGAAATACTTTTTGAAAAGGCATTCACCTGTTTTAGGTTATTAATTTTCAGCGAATCAATGTCTTTACTTAAGCGTGAAATATTCTTCATCTTGTCCGTAGTGATATCGGACTCTTCTTCAAGATTTTTATTGCTTAAGGCTGAAATATCAATATTCTTAATGTAGACTTCAAACTCTGACCTGTTAAAAGGATGCTTTCTCTTGTCCTTCGCATTTTTACTTTCAACCTCTTGGTAGTAATGTCCATCGTTTAAAACCAATTGAATTACATCTGATTCTTCACTACTGATCAACTCTCCCGTTTTGGCCTTGATTACTGTAGTGTTGATTTTGGTTTTGGACTTTTGGTGTATGACTACATTTTCCAAAAATTGATCGTTATCACCCGACTTCTTTTCTACTTTGATATTCATATCCGTGCCTTCAATATCACTAAAAACACCTTCTACAATAACGGCTGCAGGCTTAACCTTAGCGATATTACGGCGCATATTGAATATCTTCTGTTCTGAAGCTGGAATTACGGTATTTGCAAAGAAAAACGTGAAGCCACCAAGTAAAACCATAAATACTATGAGGCTTCGCATTGCTTTTTGCAACGATATGCCCGAAGCTTTCATGGCAGCGAACTCATAGTTTTCGGCGAAACTTCCGAAGGTTAGTATCGAAGAGAGTAGTACGGTTAATGGTAGCACTTTTTCGGTGAGGTTGGGCATTAAATAGAAAAGAAACTTACCTATTATCCAAATATCCAAATCTTTCCCGGCAAGGTCATCAATAAACAACCATACGGTTTGAAATATGAAGATGACCATCAGTATCACAAACGAACTGAAAAAATTATAAAGGAATCTCGATAAAATATATCGATCGATTATTGGCAACACACTCGTCTCATCTGTTGGTTAAACCTAAATTATAGGCCTGTTGAAGTTTTATAAAACACCTGAAGCTGAAAGACAACCTAGTTTCTTATAATATAATAACCTTCACTCTCATACTTGGCCTCATCAAAAGTAAACAAGCTTTTTGACAAGGGCTGATTGGTTTTGAAAGAATTAACGGTAATCGTTGTTTTGGTGCCGTTCTTTCCGGTTTCTATAAGTTTATAAATGTGTTTTGTTCCTGCATCAATACCTAATAAAATAGATTTGATTTCAGTATTGGTGTCAATAGGAATCAGTTTAATAAATTGAATTTTTCTTCCTTTTACATTTTGTAGGATATCCCACTGGTAATTGTGTCCCGTTTTATAAAAAGTAAGCATTTTAGAAGGGGTGACCGTATTTTCTTCTTCACTAGGGCTTTCTATTGTCACCTCTTCGTTCTCTGGTACCACGGTATATACTTTGCTGCCATCGAACAGCTGTTTAGCGCCAAAGAGGTCTGCCAAGTATTTATCACCCATTAAAGTTACATTACCCTTTGTTTCTTGTTTAATGTTCGCTTCCGTATTTTCTAGCGAATAGTTAAAATCAATATAAATGTTGTCATATGAAGTAACATTAGTATATACCTCATCTAATAAATTTTTTGCCTTTTCTGAGTTTTGCCCAAAAGAGGAAAAAGTTAAAGTGACTATTGAAAGTAGTGTTAGTGTTCTTTTAATCATGATATTAGTTTGTCTCATTTTGTAATAATTGATCTAATGCTAGCATGTCGGTCACCAATACTTGGCGTGCTTTGCTCCCTTCAAATGGGCCGACAATACCTGCTGCTTCTAATTGATCTATAATTCTTCCGGCTCTATTATAACCTAATTTAAGTTTTCTTTGGATTAAAGATGCTGAGCCTTGTTGCGCAATTACCACAACTTCTGCCGCTTCTCTAAACAATTTATCTCTATCCGAAATATCATAATCAATACTCGTGCCAGAGTCTTCACCAACATATTCAGGCAGTTCATAAGCACTTGGATATGCTCTTTGCGAACCAATATATTCTGTTATTTTTTCAACCTCCGGGGTGTCCACAAAAGCACATTGTATACGGGTCACATCATTACCTTGGGTGTACAGCATATCACCTCGCCCAATCAATTGGTCTGCACCTTGGGCGTCTAAAATGGTTCGAGAATCTATCTTAGAAGTAACCCTAAAGGCAATCCTGGCCGGGAAATTGGCTTTAATAATACCTGTGATAACATTTACTGAAGGACGTTGTGTCGCGATGATGAGATGGATACCGATGGCTCGAGCAAGTTGCGCTAATCGAGCAATAGGAGCTTCAACTTCTTTCCCCGCAGTCATGATCAGATCGGCAAATTCGTCAACCACCAATACAATATAGGGCAAGAATTTATGCCCGTCATTAGGATTTAACTTTCTTGCCTTAAACTTGGTATTATATTCTTTTATATTCCGCACCATGGCCAGTTTAAGCAATTCGTACCTGTTATCCATTTCAATACAAAGCGAGTTTAATGTATTGATGACCTTTGTGTTGTCTGTGATTATAGCTTCCTCAGAATCAGGTAGTTTCGCTAAAAAGTGCCTCTCGATTTTATTAAAAAGCGTAAGTTCTACCTTTTTAGGATCGACGAGTACAAACTTAATTTCTGCAGGATGTTTTTTGTATAGCAAAGAGGTGATGACCGCATTCAAACCAACCGATTTTCCTTGTCCAGTGGCACCTGCCATGAGAAGGTGGGGCATTTTAGCCAAATCAACCACAAAAGTCTCATTGCTTATGGTTTTACCGAAAGCGATAGGAAGTTGCATTTCGGCGTTCTGAAATTTCTTTGAAGCAATCACGGAACGCATCGAAACTATAGTAGAATTTTTATTAGGCACCTCAATACCAATAGTACCTTTTCCTGGGATTGGAGCTATAATACGAATGCCCAATGCAGCTAATGAAAGCGCAATATCATCTTCAAGGTTTTTTATTTTTGAAATACGTATTCCAGCTTCTGGAACAATTTCGTAGAGTGTTACGGTAGGACCTATGGTAGCTTTAATCTGAGCAATACCGATCTTGTAGTTCTTTAGTGTATTTACAATCTTGTTCTTATTCTCTTCAAGCTCTTCTTGATTAATAGTGATTCCGCCAGTAACACCATGTTGGTCTAATAAATCTAGGGTAGGAAATTTGTATTTGCCCAATTCAAGTTTAGGATCGAATTCCCCAAAATCTTTAACCAGTTGATCCGCCTTTATGTCTTTTTCTTCTTTTTCTTCGGCAATCTTGCTAACTTCTAAGTCTATTTTTGGCTCTTCCTCAGGTAAATTAACATCAAGGCCTGCCTCATTTCGTAAAGGTGGAATGTCTTTTTTATGGGTATATGTATCGATTTTAATTTCAGGTTCTTCCTCTAGCTTCAACTCAATAGGTTTTTCTTCAAATACTTCAGAAGATACATCCTTTTTAATTTCAGCTCTTTTGGCTCTGAAGTAATTTCCAATAGCTTCCGGTGAAAAATTAAAGAGACGGACCAAAATGGTGATCAAGGTGAAAATGAGAACTAAAAGAACACCGATCTTTCCAATATAATCCTGTAGAAAATCATTCATTTCATACCCGATCAATCCCCCTAAAAGAGGTTGACTGATTGCAAAAAAACCTAAGGCTATAGAAACCCAAATAACACCTAAAAGTCCCCAAATCCACTTGCTTACCAAGTTTTTAGATTCTAAGCCCAAAAACAAATACAAGCCTGTGATGGCAAGTAAAATAGGGAAAACAAAAGAGGCAAGGCCAAAACCTTGATACATGAAAAAATGGCTAATGGCCGCTCCAAACTTATTTAGCAAGTTAGCTGCTTCTGCATTTCTGTCCTTAAACTCCGTCAGTAAACTTTGATCGGCTTGCCATGTAAAATAATATGATATAAAAGAAAAGAAAAGGGCAATACTAAGCACGATCAAAAAACAACCAAGAATAACTTTGTTTTTTTTTGAAAGCTTAAAAGAGGATTTCTTTTGAGTTACGGCAGCTTTAGATTTTCTTCGTTTTTTGGCCATTAAATGGAGTTAATGAGGGCTAATTTACAAATTTACGATGCCAAGCATTGAAATAGTTGTTTCCCTAGAAGATTTTAGGAATATATATTAAAAGACCAATTACAGAAGCTAGTATGGACACAATCATCACGGCACCTGCGGACACATCTTTTATAAAACCAATTTTTTCATCATGCTCAGGTTGTACAAAATCAGAAAGTTTTTCTACAGCGGTATTCATACCTTCTATACCCATAACTAAACCAATAGCAAGGCATTGCAAAATCCATTCTATTATAGAAATTTCGAAATAGAAGCCCGCCGCGGCTGTAATTAGAGCGATAACAAATTGTACTTTAATGCTTGCTTCGGTTCGTAAAAGAAGAAACATGCCTTTTAAAGCAAATCCTACACTTTTGATTCTATTTACAAAGAATGATTCCTTAGGCATCCATCAATGCTTCAAGTGCAGCTTTGTAATTTGGTTCATCGGCAGTCTCTTGAACCTGTTCTGTATGTACTATTGTGCCGTTTGCGTCTAAAACTACGATGCATCTGGAATGTAACCCGCTAAAAGCACCGTCACCGAACTCTAGGCCATATTCTTTTCCGAAAGCTCCAGTTCTAAAATCAGAGAGCATCTCAACATTCTCAATACCTTCAGCACCACAAAAACGTTGCTGAGCAAACGGAAGGTCTCTAGAAATACATAAAACACTGGTATTTTCTAGTTCTGCGGCTTCTTCGTTGAATTGACGTACGGATTTGGCACAAGTACCAGTATCAACGCTTGGAAAAATATTCATGACTACTTTTTTGCCTTTGTAATCGTTTAAGGTTGCCTCTGAAAGGTCAACTTTTGTAAGTGAGAAGTCTGGAGCAGATGTATTTTTTGATGGGAGTTCACCAATGGTTTTAACCGGTGTACCTCCTAATGAAATTGATGCCATTAAATTGTTTTTAAATTAAGGTTCGAAGTTAAGAAACTACTTTACCATAAGCAACAAAGGCAATAGGCTAAATTATTAGTTTGTACTTTGTAACTGCTTTATTTTGATTTTGAACGCGGCAAAAAGTAAGGTCATAAATGGACTCAGCCAATTGAAGATAGCATAAAGAAAATATTCGCCCACACCAACACCCAACACGCCGCTATGATAAGCCCCGCAGGTATTCCATGGCACAAGTACTGAAGTCACCGTTCCGGAATCTTCAAGGGTCCTGCTCAAGTTTTCAGGGGCCAAACCTCTTTCAGCATATGCTTTCGAAAACATTTTTCCAGGAACAACGATTGCTAAATATTGGTCAGATGCAGTTACATTTAGCGCTAGACAGCTACCAACAGTACTTGCGAAAAGGCCAAATGTTGTTTTGGCCATGGCCAATAAAGATTTTGTTATGCGTTCTAAAGCGCCAATTCCATCCATGATACCACCAAAAACCATGGCACATACGATTAACCATATGGTACCTAACATTCCGGCCATTCCTCCGGAAGAGAATAAGTCATTAAGTGCTGGGTCGGTGGTCGCTATAGCCGTGTCAACTGTTATTGCGTTTAGAATTCCTTTATAACTGGACTCAAAATTTAAAGAATCTCCACCGCCAATTGTTGTTATAATTTCAGGTTGAAAAATAAGGGCAAAAACACCACCCAGTAAAGTTCCTATAAGCAGCGCCAAAAGGGGAGGGGCTTTCTTCACAATCATAAAGATTACAGCCAAAGGCACGATAAATAACCATCCATTTGTATTGAATGTTGCATCTATGGTGCCTAAAATGGCGTCTGTATCTGCAACACCTGAAGTATCAATAGTAAACCCAAGAATAATAAAAACTATTAGGGTTACCGTAATTGTTGGCACAGTTGTCCAAGCCATGTATTTAATATGTGAGAATAACTCTCCACCTGCCATAGCAGGAGCTAGGTTGGTCGTGTCACTGAGTGGAGATAATTTATCGCCAAAATAGGCGCCTGAGAGCACGGCTCCCGCTGTCATACCAAGAGAGATGCCCAATGCTTCACCTATACCGATCAAGGCGATACCGACTGTAGCAGCCGTGGTCCATGAGCTACCGGTCGCGACCGATATAATTGCACAAATAATAACACATGCTGCCAGAAAAATAGTAGGATTCAAAATTTGCAGCCCATAATAAATCATCGCAGGTATAATACCGCTTACAAGCCATGTACCGGAAAGGGCCCCGACCATTAAAAGAATAAGCAATGCCCCTGTGGTGGATTTTACATTTTCTGCGACTTCAGCCAGCATTTGTTTGTAGGAGACTTTATTGAAAAATCCAATAATAGCAGCAACGGCACCGCCTAATAGAAGAATGAATTGATTGGAACCGCTCAGCGCATCATCACCAAAAACATAAACATTATAGGCCAACATTGCTACAAGAATAAATACTGGTAGCAAGGCTTCCCAAATATTCAGTTCCTTATTTTCTATGATTTTTTCATCTTCGCGATACTTGGCTTTCTTCTGCTTTTCAGTCATTCTTTTTGGTTTGGTAATCAGGTAATATTACAATTTTAGTGTCTTACCTGCAAACCATTTTTATGCCAATAGCGCTTCTTCTTTTAGGATACCCAATTTTACCATACAATTTTTCATAGCCATATAAGTAGCTTGAATATCGTTATCCAATCCTATGGAAAAACGTATTAATCCGTCCGTTAGACCCATTTCTTCTTGTTCTTCTTGAGGTATTTCTGATGAAGTAGAACTGCCCGGGGCACTAAATAGCGTTTTATAAAAACCAAGACTCACGGCGAGGTAGCCTAAGTTTTCCCTTTGCATTAGTTCCATGAGTGCGTTTGCCATATCCAAACTTCCAACATCTATGGTCATTAGCCCCCCATAGCCATATTCACTATTCATCTGGTTCGTGAAAATAGTATGCCCCGAGTGGGAAGGCAAACCGGGATATACAACACGTAAACCTTCGCTTTCAAATTGTTTTGCCAAAAACATAGTATTCTGGCTATGTTTTTTCATACGAATATGTAAGGTGCGCATATTTTTTAATATTGATGCCGCTCTTAAACTATCAAGAGTACTACCAAATAACATACCTGCACCATCGTTGACGTCTTTTAGTTGAAGGCAGAATTCTGTAGATGCACATACCGCCCCAGCTACACAATCACTTGTTCCATTAATAAATTTGGTCAAACTATGAATGACTACATCAGCTCCGAGTTGTGCCGCAGAAATACTAAGCGGAGAAAAGGTGTTATCGACCACCAAGGGGATATTGTTCTTCTTGGCCAGCCTAGAAAGTGCTGCGATATTGGCTACTTCTAAAAGCGGATTACTGACCGCTTCGCAATAAATCATTTTGGTTTTTGGCGTAATACTGTTTTCTACAATTTCTAAGTCGGTAATGTCAACAAAAGAAGTGCTAAGGTCGAACTTCTTTAAAAAGTTCTTCATGAAAGCATATGTTCCACCATAGATGGTTCTGCTGCTTACAATATGGTCGCCAGCATCACAAAGTTGCATAATCACGGCGCTTATCGCTCCCATACCACTGGCATAAACATTGGCGGATTCGGTTCCTTCAAGTGCGGCCAATGCCTCGCCTAGGTATAGATTGGAAGGGGAGGAGTGACGACTATATAAGTAACAGCCTTCTGTATTGCCTTCAAAAGTATCGAACATTGTTTTTGCCGATAAAAAAGTATAAGTAGACGAGTCCGATATTGATGGATTAACTCCTCCAAATTCGCCAAAATACTGCAAGTCCTGAATTTTTTCTGCTCCCTTGTGATTCATAATTCTAAATTTAAACCACTAAAATATTTATTATTAGAAAATAAATCAATAATAATGTTATTATATAGAAAATAAATCAGTCAAATATAATTAATATAGAATTTAAATCTAAAAATAGTATTTTTGATAGTTGAAAAAAGAAAAGAATTCGGAATGGATTTAGATAGTATAGATAAAAAGCTATTGACCTTATTGCAAGAGGATAGCAAAAAGACCACCAAACAATATGCTCTAGCTTTAAACTTGTCTACGACAGCGGTTTACGAGCGCATAAAAAAACTAGAACGTGAAGCTGTTATCACTAAATATGTGGCGCTTGTCGACACTAAAAAAATAAATAGAAGTTTTACGGTATTGTGTCATGTAAAGTTATCACAACACACGAAAGACAACATTCTTAGGTTTGAGCGTCAAGTACAAGAGTTAGAGGAAGTTTCAGAATGTAACCATGTAAGTGGTGATTATGATTATATACTTACAATACATGTTTCAGATATGGTTGCGTATCGCGAGTTTATGATAAACAAATTAACGGTGATTGACCAAATTGGTAGTACGCAGAGTTCTTTTGTAATCAATCCGGTTAAGAAGTCTACTGCAATATTCATCTAATATTTAACCTAAATTGCTGTTAAAGCTAGTGAAATCATGAGTTGAAGTTTTTAATTTGAGAATCAATCAAAAAACAAATCATCTCATGTCTTCAAAAAACAAGCGCTTGTTGTGCGCATTGGCTACCGTTTTTGGTGGTTTTTCACTTTTATTGTTTACAACAATTACCAAAGATATTTTATTCAAGAACCTTAGTTTGTGTTCTTCAACAGGTCTAGAGCTAGTATTTGGCAGCTTTACCATGTTTACTGCTGCTGTTACGGCAGGGTTTATAACCTCGCTTATCGTAGTTCGAAAAACACATTTGCCCCATATTCTTTTATCTTTAGGGGTTCTGGCAAAAATGTCGATAATGGTAAATTGCTCTTACCTAACGGGTGCTTTCCTTTTTGAGCTAGGCGTAAATTCGTCATTGATTCTGGGATTATGGTTAGGAAATTATAGTGCTTTAAAGTTTCCTTTGGCCCCTGTTTCGTAATCACTTCTTAACGAAAAAACATTCGTATTTTTGTGGTCCGTTTATGTTAATCAAATTTGAAATTCATTTTTATACCATAAAAATATGAGTCAGTATGATGTGGCCGTTATCGGTTCTGGACCTGGAGGTTATGTAGCAGCAATTAGATGTGCCCAATTGGGTATGAAAACTGCAATTATAGAAAAATATGCAACCCTTGGCGGTACCTGCCTTAACGTGGGTTGTATTCCTTCAAAGGCCTTGCTGGATTCATCGCACCATTATGAAGATGCGGTAAAACATTTTGAAGAGCATGGTATTGAAATTCCCGGAGAGGTAAAAATCAACCTTGAGAAAATGATTGGTCGTAAGCAGGCGGTTGTTGACCAAACTACTAAGGGAATTGAGTTTTTAATGAGCAAAAACAAGATTGATGTTTTTCAAGGATTAGGTAGTTTTAAAGACGCTACTCATATTGAGATAGCAAAGTCAGATGGCAAGAAGGAAACTATAGAAGCTAAAAACACCATTATTGCAACTGGTTCTAAACCTTCGACATTGCCTTTTATTAAAATTGACAAGGAGCGAATTATTACATCCACAGAAGCTTTATCGTTAAAAGAGATTCCTAAACATATGGTGGTTATTGGTGGAGGGGTTATCGGTTTAGAGCTTGGTCAAGTTTATAAGCGACTTGGCGCAGATGTTACCGTTGTTGAGTATATGGACAGAATAATACCAGGAATGGATGCCGCACTTTCAAAAGAACTTATGAAAGTGATGAAAAAGCAAAAGGTGAAATTCAATCTTTCGCATAAGGTGAAATCTGTTGAACGTAAAGGAGATGAAGTTATCATCAAAGCTGATGATAAAAAGGGCCAAGAGGTTGAATTTAAGGCTGATTACTGTTTGGTTTCGGTCGGGAGACGTCCATATACCGATGGATTGAATGCAGAGGCTGCTGGAGTCAATTTAGACGAAAGAGGAAGAATAGCGGTAAACGAGCATCTTCAGACCAACGTACCTAATATATATGCAATTGGTGATGTAGTGCGCGGTGCAATGCTTGCCCATAAGGCAGAGGAGGAAGGAACCTTGGTCGCTGAGGTTTTGGCAGGTCAAAAACCACATATCAATTATAATCTTATACCTGGCGTGGTATACACTTGGCCAGAAGTTGCTGCGGTTGGTAAAACTGAAGAGGAACTGAAAGAAGCAGGAGTCGCTTATAAATCTGGTCAGTTTCCTATGCGCGCCTTAGGTAGGGCTAGAGCCAGCATGGATATTGATGGTTTTGTAAAAATATTGGCAGACGCCTCTACAGACGAGGTTCTAGGTGTTCACATGATCGGGGCACGTTGTGCAGATTTAATAACGGAAGCGGTTACCGCAATGGAGTTTAGGGCTTCTGCCGAGGATATAGCTCGTATGAGCCATGCACACCCTACCTACGCAGAAGCGGTAAAAGAAGCAGCTCTGGCGGCAACCGATAATCGCGCTTTACACGTGTAGTTTTATTGATTACGATTAACCTCTAGTTCTTGAAAGAAGACTACGTAGTTTGAATAATAAATTTTTCGAACTGGAATAAGCTGCTGTTAAAAGAGAAGACGTCTCTCTTTTGAGCGTATTGGTCATAAAACCTAATTGATACTTTATTTCTGTTTCATGTTTTGCATATTTTAGAGCAAGAAATGTACAGGCAAGCATAAAGGCAACTGCTCCAAACACTACTGTAAAAGGATTTAGGGAGTGATGCAAGAAGCGATACAATCCAAGGCCCGTAAAGCTTCCGTATAGAATAACAAAATGTATTACATA
Source organism: Croceitalea sp. W27 (assembly GCF_055693185.1). NCBI lineage: Bacteria > Pseudomonadati > Bacteroidota > Flavobacteriia > Flavobacteriales > Flavobacteriaceae > Croceitalea > Croceitalea sp. W27. The sequence continues at coordinate 430,056 of NZ_CM146327.1, read as the reverse complement.
AATGCTCAGGGTATTCGCACCAACTTTTAGTATGGTTTCATTCGTCATCATCCCTCTAAAAATCATGAAAATAGCGAATACTATGAATACATCTCCCAGACGAATAAATAGATAGTTATTTAGTTCAATAAGTTTGAATAGCTCGATTCCTGTTTGCTCAAAAAGAAAAACAAATCCATCTGAAGAAGTAAAAATCAAAAGCAGACCTAAAACAGCGGCTATTGAAATAGCTTTTGGGTAAAAACGCTTTACTTCTTTGAACTTTAAAAATAAAATAGATATAAACCCACCCAATGTCGTATAACCTAGCCAAGGTATTATGGTAAATACGGAACCATTTGACTTAGTAAAATAATTAGCGATTGCATTTGGTAAGAAAGCGAATGTCCATTGTTTGTAAAAGGGTTCGAACAAGAACAATATCAAGGTGATGCCAAACAAAATAGCGGGAAATAAATAAGCGTTTTTCTTGGATGACAAGAGGTAGATGCCAATAATCGCTATTAGCGATAGCCCAATACAATGCAATACGTCTACTAAATAAAATGCATCGTAAACCTCCCCAACGAAGAGCCCAAAAAGATTTAATCTTAGTAAATAACCGATGCATATGAGCTGTAGGCCTCTTTTTAAACCCTTTTTAATTCTTGGGTTCTGCAAACCATCACCTTTGGCTCTAATCAAGAGATAGGTGAAGATGAATCCGGATACCGTAAAGAAAACGGGTGCAGTAATGCCTCTAAAATAGCGCCATGTTGTATAGAATAGATTATTAGGATCTCTAAACAAGGTATCTAAAAGTCCATCAATAAAATGGCCTTGGAGCATCATTAAAATGGCCCAAGCTCTCATGGCATCGATAAAAAAAAGTCTATTTGAGTTTGCTCTCATCTTTACGATTGACATCCTATATACTTGCAAAACAGCTCTTTCGGATGTTTTGCGTTGCAAAATTAACCAAAATAAGACCAAAAGAACTGTTTTTGCGGTATTTTAGCTGAATAACAAAAGATTCGTATTTATGGCTAAGATTTTAGCATTTGCTGGCAGCAATTCTTCAACATCCATCAACTATAAGCTTGTAAAATATACTATTTCATTAATCGAAGAGCACCAAATTCAGAAAGTGAACATGGCAAAGCTACCTTTTCCCATGTATAGTTCAGATTATGAGAAAAAACATGGATATTCGAATTCACTAGTAGAGCTTAAGGGAGATATTGAAAAAGCAGATGGTGTGATACTTTCAGTAAATGAGCATAATAGTAATCCCTCGGCCTTTTTTAAGAACGTGTTAGATTGGTTATCTCGTGTAGATAGAAATTTTTTGAACGGCACTAAGGTGCTACTTATGGCGACTTCTCCCGGTAAAGGCGGAGCAAAATACGCTTTGGAAGTTATCAATCAAATGTTACCAAGATTTGGAGCAGAAATTATAGTAACTTATTCGTTACCTAGTTTTTCTGAGAATTTTGATGAAGATAAAGGAATATTGGATTCAGAATTAGCTACAATGCACACCTCGGCAGTACAAAACTTTTTAGCCTCACTTTAAAACGATCTCCATTTGCGTAAGACGCATACTTTTTCGGTTAAAGAAATTGCAAAATTCAAGAAAAACCTTCTTTTTTGGTCTAAAACATACGAAGAAGTTATTTTTCTTGACAGCAATTCACACAAAGATGCCTACGGTTCTTTTGATGCATTATTAGCTGTTGATGCAAACTATGTATTAAGTTCTAATTCAAATTCGTTTAACAAACTCAAGCTTGCGCAAGTAGAGAAGAAAGATTGGTTGTTCGGCTACCTGTCTTATGATTTAAAAAATGAGTTAGAGATCTTAGAATCAAATAATTATGATGGACTATCTTTTCCCGAACTTTATTTTTTTCAACCTAAAAAGCTTATCCTCTTAAAGGATAATACTGTTCAATTTCTTTATGTAAAAAGTATTTCAGACGAGATAGAAAGGGATTTTAATACGATTCTCAATTTCATTCCAGAAAAGGAAGATGATGGAGAAACCAATATTAAAATTAGAATGCGCATCCATAAAGATGCTTATCACAGAAAAGCCAATATGTTCTTGAAACATATTCAACGTGGCGATGTCTATGAAGCTAATTTTTGTCAAGAGTTTTATGCAGAGAATACAGCAATTGAACCAACAGCTACTTTTTTAAGGTTAAATGACATTTCTGCCCCGCCCTTTGCGAGTTTTTTGAGGTTTAATAACAACTACCTGCTATCTGCATCACCTGAGCGATATATAAAGAAAATAGGCAGCAAAGTAATATCTCAACCTATAAAAGGTACCGCTGCGCGTTGCGATGATAGCATGAAAGATAATATGCTAAAGATAAATTTGGAAAAAGACCCCAAAGAGCGTTCAGAGAATATTATGATTACAGATTTGGTCAGAAATGATTTGTCAATATTGGCTAAAAAAGGGACAGTTGAAGTGGCCGAGCTGTGCAAAGTGTATTCTTTTAAACAGGTTCATCAAATGATTTCGACGATTACAGCTGTTGTAGATGAGCATGTAAACCCAGTAGAGCTCATAAAGACTACGTTTCCTATGGGGAGTATGACCGGAGCTCCTAAAATTGCCGCCTTAGAAATTATTGAAAGGTTAGAAGAAACCAAAAGAGGACTATATAGCGGCGCAGTTGGGTATTTTTCTCCTGATGGTGACTTTGACTTTAATGTTGTTATCAGAAGTATTCTTTATAACAGTGCCAAGCGTTACGTTTCTTACTCCGTTGGAAGTGCCATTACGGCAAAATCAGAACCCGAAAAAGAGTATCAAGAATGCTTACTTAAGGCTAAGGCCATGCGAAAGGTGCTTGAAAGCAATTGATATGCTTAATTTTGAATTGTGTTAGCAAACTTTAAATCACATATCGAGCTTACTTTTCCCTTTTTAAAAGAAACCAAATTTCTTTTGGCGTGCAGCGGTGGATTGGATAGTGTAGTGTTATCTTACTTATTACGTGAATTGAATTTCGATTTTGGATTGGCGCATTGCAACTTTAATTTAAGGGGTGATGAAAGTAATCAAGATATGGACTTTGTAGAGAAGCTGGCCGTTCAGCTTATGGTTCCTTTCTATTCAAAAAGCTTTGATACCGAATACGAAATGCAACAAAGAGGTGGCTCCGTTCAAATGGTGGCAAGAAACCTGCGTTATGAATGGTTCCAAGACCTATTGAAAACTGAGGGCTATGAGTATGTAATAACGGCCCATCACGCTGATGACGCCTTGGAGACTTTTTTAATAAACTTATCTCGCGGAACAGGCATAGGTGGTCTAACCGGTATTCCCCATCAAAATGAAAAAATAATTCGGCCTTTGCTGCCCTTTTCGCAATCTGAAATAGTGAAATATGCATCTTCAAATGAGATTAAATGGAGGGAAGATAGCAGTAATGCGAGCACCAAATATTTAAGAAATCAAATCAGGCATAAGATTGTGCCAGAGTTAAAAGAAACAAATACTAATTTTTTAAACAATTTTTTAAGTACCCAAGATAAGCTTCTAGATTCGTCTTCAATTCTAGATGATGTCAAGGTAAAATTGCAAAAGGATTTGTTTTTAAAGGAGGATGATAAAATCAAAATCTCCATCGAAAAATTGAATAAATTAAGGCCATTAAGGGCATACTTGCATTTATTGTTCAATGAATTTGGATTTACCACATGGAAAGATGTACAGCATCTTTTGCAAGCTAGTAGCGGAAAAGAAATCATATCGGAAGACTTTCGATTACTAAAAGATAGAAAGCATCTTTTTTTGACTCCAATTAGAAATGAAGACCTGAAAAGTTACTTGATTCCGTCTTTCACGAATTCAACTGAGATTCCGTTAAAACTAGAAATCGAAGAAGTTTCAAGTCTTTCCGAAACGGGCAAGAATATTCTGTATGCCGATATGGAAAAGTTAAAATTACCGTTATTGTTAAGGAAGTGGAAAAATGGCGACTATTTTTATCCTTTAGGTATGAAGGGCAAAAAGAAGTTGTCGAAGTACTTTAAAGACGAAAAAGTAAATCTCTTAGCCAAGAATGAGCAATGGCTATTAAGTTCTAATGAAAACATCGTTTGGGTGATTGGCAGAAGAGCCGATGAAAGATTCAAAGTCACGCCCAAAACAAAACGAATAGTGAAAATTACATGGCACAGTTAAAAAGATTAAGTGTTTTTATAGTACTGTTTATTTCTGGTTTAGCGTTTGCACAATCGGATGATACTCCTGCGATTTGGAACCATGAGGTAAAGAAAATATCAGACACGGAATATGAACTCATATTTTCTGCAGATATTTATAAAGAATGGTATATCTACTCGCTTTATACTGCCGAAGGAGGTTCAATGCCAAGTGAGTTTGATTTTATAGGTGCTGGTGTTGATTATGAACTTATTGGAAAAACGGTAGAAGGCAAGACCTATAAAAAATATACTGAGGTATTTGATGTAGAAGAAACATTTTTTAAAGAGAAAGCGCTTTTTAAGCAAAAAATACGACTCCTTAAACCCGATTTAAAGCAAATTTCGATAACTCTTAATTATCAGATTTGCAAAACCGTTTGTTTGTTACAACAAGAGGTATTTGAAATTTCTTTAGATGGAAATACATTTATTGCCAGCGAACAGAAGCTTGATGCACGTAGCTTAGCGATGACCGAAGCCTTACAACTTGATTTAAAGAATAAGGAGCTTTTAAATTCTGACAACAAAAATGGTTCTTCATCAGATTCTGGGGTTTGGATGGTTTTTGGACTCGGCTTTTTAGGCGGATTAATAGCGCTGTTGACACCATGTGTTTTTCCACTTATACCCTTGACGGTTTCTTATTTTACCAAACAGTCTAAAAACAAGTCAAAAGGAATAACAAATGCCGTATTGTACGGTTTATTCATTGTATTGATTTATTTTCTACTGAGCTTACCATTTCATTTGTTTGATTCTGTAGATTCTCAAATACTAAACACTATAGCAACCAATATTTGGCTTAACTTATTTTTCTTTATAATTTTTGTGTTTTTTGCCTTTTCGTTTTTCGGTTATTATGAACTTACCTTACCCAGTTCTTGGGCAAATAAAATGGACGCCGCTTCTACTAAGGTTGGTGGTGTTTTTGGAATATTTTTTATGGCCTTGACCTTGGCCATAGTTTCATTTTCGTGCACAGGGCCTATTCTAGGAGGTCTTTTAGGAAGCACAGCTCTTGCACAAGGAAGCGTTGCTACAAACCTTTCTTTTGGCATGACCGGTTTTGGTTTAGCATTGGCATTACCATTTGCATTATTTGCGTTGTTTCCCGCATGGTTGAATTCATTGCCTAAATCAGGAGGATGGATGACAACTGTTAAAGTCGTTCTTGGTTTTTTGGAGTTGGCATTGGCGTTTAAGTTTTTGTCTAACGCTGATTTAGTGGGCAATTGGGGAATATTTAAAAGAGAGATTTTCTTAGGAATATGGATTGTTTTATTTGTTCTACTTGCACTATATCTGTTTGGAATATTGCGTTTTCCACATGATGGCCCAAAGCAAAAACTAAAATTGGGTAGAAAACTAACAGGAATAGTAAGTGCTGCTTTTGCTGTATATCTTGCTTTGGGTTTAGCAAATGTGGTTAACTTAAAATTGTTGAGCGGTTTTCCTCCACCAGATTTTTATAGTGTAGTTGAAACCGAATCTGATTGTCCTCTAGGACTGGACTGTTTTAAGGATTTTGAAGAAGGAATGGCCCATGCCAAAACTAATAGCAAACCTGTGCTTCTGGATTTTACGGGCTGGGCCTGTGTGAACTGTCGAAAAATGGAAGAAAATGTTTGGAGCGACTCAAAAATTTACAATCTGTTAAAAGATGATTATGTATTGATCTCACTCTATGTAGATGACAGAAAACAGCTTTCAGAGGAACAACGGTTTGATTTTCAATATGCATCTGGCAGGATAAAAACTATTGAAACAGTAGGGCAAAAGTGGGGTACCTTTCAAACAATTAATTTTAATGCAGCTTCACAACCATATTATGTTCTACTTTCACCAGATTTAGAGGTTTTAAACTCCGCTATCCAATACACAGATATTGAAACCTACGAGGCTTGGTTGAAAAGGGGCCTCGAAAGACATCTGCTTTCTAAGCATTGATATGGTGTTGCTTTAAAGAATATGACTTAACTTTAAGGCACAACTAACTTAACTTTTCCATGAGAATATTAAAGAAAGTACTATTGGTACTACTGACTTTGTTGGTACTATTTGGTATTGCATCCCTCTTCTTTATAAATTCTTTAAAGCCTGATTATGAGGGCGTAAAAGAATTAAATATGCTATCGGCTGAGGTAAATGTGCATTACGACACGTACGGCATACCTCATATATATGCCGAGACCGAAGAAGACGCCTTTAGGTCATTAGGCTATGTGCATGCCCAAGATCGACTGTGGCAAATGGAACTCCTTCGCAGAGTAGGTAAAGGGGGGTTGTCAGAAGTGTTTGGGAAAGACCTGGTCACTACTGACCAATTCTTCCTCTCCCTTGGCATTGATGAACATACCAACAAGACAGTGGCCGCTTTGGATAAGAATAGTGAAATGGTCATATTGTCCGAAGCTTATTTAGACGGTATAAATGCATTTATAACTGACGGGCCTACACCCATTGAGTTTTACCTAACAGGTATAGATAAAACTCCTTTTTCGTTAGAAGATATTTATAATGCAGTGGGTTATATGGCTTTTAGTTTTGCTATGGCACATAAGACAGACCCTTTGTTGACCGATATTCGAAATCAATTAGGCGAGGAGTATAGTAATGATTTGATAACTAACTCTAACAAAGATTCTGTTTGGATTAAAAACTACAATAAAAAAATAGCTGATAGCATCCCTAGTACCATAACAGCAAGCGTTACAGAAGCATTGGAAAAACTACCTATTCCGCAGTTTGTAGGCAGTAATAGTTGGGTTTTAGCGCCGGATAAAACAAAAAACGGCAAAGTAATTCTAGCAAATGACCCCCATATTGGTTTTGCTCAACCTTCGGTTTGGTATGAGGCACATCTAAGCACTCCAACTTATGAAAAATATGGGTATCATATGGCGGGTATTCCCTTTCCACTTTTAGGACATGATAGAAATTTAGCTTATGGCCTCACCATGTTTGAAAATGATGATATTGATTTTTATTATGAAGAAACCAATCCGGAGGACAGTACGCAATATAAAACCGAATCTGGCTGGAAATCATACGAGTACGTTTCAAAAACAATAAAAGTAAAAGATGAGTCAGATGTTGTTTTCGAATATAAGAATACAAGACATGGTCCTGTATTGAATAATATTGCAAATCAAATAAATGGGGAACGACCTGTTGCCATGTCATGGGTTTATACTAAGATAGAGAATGAAGTTATGGATGCGCTTTATGGAATAAGCCATGCCAAAAATATCGGTGAATTTTCTAAAGCCTTACCAAAGATCCATGCGCCAGGACTAAATGTAATGTACGGCGACGCTAAGGGTAATGTAGCTTGGTGGGCTACCGCGAAGTTATATCAGATGCCAGATAGCGTTTCGACAAAATTTATTCTTGATGGTACTTCAGGTAAACAAGAACCGCTACGTTTTTTAGATTTTTCAGAAAACCCTCAGGCGATAAATCCACCTTGGAACTATGTCTACTCTGCTAACAACCAGCCCGATTCAATTGCAGGAATGCTCTATCCAGGATACTACTTGCCAGAAAATAGAGCGAAACGTATAGTTACACTTTTAGATGAAAAGGATGATTGGGACAAAGAAGCAGTAAGTAAAATGATATTAGATGTTACTTCTTCAGTTAACCCGGAGATTGTAACGGAATTTGGAAAATTTGTTGATGTCTCAAGTTTTTCAGAAGAACAATTGATACAACTTGACGCACTTAAAAATTGGAAAGGGAATTATCCGTTAGAAAGTGTTAGTGCTACCATATACCATAGGAGCTTGTATTATGCGCTTAAGAATACTTTTGAAGATGAGTTGGGTGAAGAAAAATTTAAACAATTTTTAGGAACCCATATCTTAAAGCGGCATATTGCTAATGGTACACGCAACAAAGAAGGTATTTGGTGGGATAATATTAACACAAAAGATAGAAAGGAAACTCGAGGCGATATTGCGCTGAAATCATTTGCAGAAGCTTGGCAATCGCTAGAAAATGATTTTGGACCAGACCCTTCTAAATGGACATGGGATAGGGTACATACCATTGAGCATGGTCATCCGATAGGACAGGTAGCCGCTTTGCGCAAATATTTTAATGTAGGTCCATTTCCAATTCATGGAACAAGGGAAGTAATTAATAATATGGCTTTTCCCTATGATAGTACTGGTTTTTATAAAGTTAGCTCTGGACCATCGACAAGACGCATAATAGATTTCTCGGATATAGAGAATAGTATAAGTATTTTACCCACAGGGCAGTCAGGCAATCCCTTTAGCAAATACTATAAAGATCAGGCAGAAATGTTTGTTAAGGGCGAGTTTAGAAAAATGATGATGAATAAGGAAGAGATTTTAAAGAATTCTACGGCTAAATTAAGCCTAGTTCCAAATAAGTAAGAATTATATACTTGTTCACTGTTTTATTTTTTTGAAGAATGTTTTCGTAACTTCAATCTGCTAATTCAATTAATTATATGTATTACTTTCAAATCTCTAAGATATGGTATAAGATCTTAGTTTCTTTGATACCTATTTTTAGGAAGCGTATACATAAGAAAGTATTTTTTAGCATTCTTCTTTTCACGACTTTTTTTTATGCTAGTTCACAAGATTTTAGTGGTATTTCGGCTAATTATCAAAATAGCTCTTTGCTGGATATAATCAATAGTATTGAAGACAAAACCGACTATAAGTTTTTCTATATCGATAATTGGCTAAAAAAAGATAGTTTAACCATTTCGTTTAATAATAAGAACCTAGGAGAGGTTCTTGATATTGTTTTGTCGACAACGCCACTTAACTATTACATTTTAGAAGAAGAGAAAAGAATAATTCTTTTAGAGAACAATATTGTTTATGACGAATTGCCGAAAAACTTTTTTGGTTCTGCAGGGGAGGTTGTTACATCCAAGGTAAATACAATGCCGAGCAGAAACTTTTCTCCTATTTTCTTTGATGATAACATTAAACAAAACAGCGAGTTATTTAAAATTATTAAAATAGGAAAAGCGAATGTAACTGAATCGGCTAACAGTTATGTTTTATCAGGTAAGGTAATTAATTCAAATACCGGAGAGGTTATTCCAGATTTAGCAATTCGCATTTCAAATTCTAATAAAGTCGCTATTACTAATGCTAAAGGAGAATATTCCTTACTGTTGCCAGCTGGTTATAATGCTCTATTTGCTAGTGCAATGGGTATTGAAGATGCAAAACGAGAGATTGTTATGTACTCGGACGGAGAACTCAATTGGGCATTGAAGGAGGGCTTAGAGCGTTTAGAGGAGGTTGTAGTAGAGGCAGATGCAGCAAGTAACGTCGAGGATGCTATGACAGGTAGTGAGCAAATTGATTCAGAGAAATCTAAAAACATACCTCTCGTTCTTGGAGAGCGCGATATTTTACAAGTTGCAAAAGCCATGCCTGGTATTTCATCAGCTGGCGAAGGAGCTACTGGCCTTAATGTCAGAGGAGGAAAAACAGATCAAAACCTAGTTTTACTTGATGATGCAGTTATTTATAACCCCACCCACTTCTTTGGTATTTTTCAGGCTTTAAATCCTTTTACTACTAAAGGTGTTGATATTTATAAAGGTAGTATGCCTGTTGAATTTGGGGGGCGGCTTTCTTCTGTATTCGATATCAAAACTAAAAATGGAAATGTCGAAAAGCTTGCTGGGGAAGGATCAATAGGTCCTGTCACCGGAAATTTGGCTTTAGAGGTTCCTCTAGAGAAAGACAAATCATCACTTATAGTGGGTGCTAGGGGCGCATATGCAGATTGGATACTAAAATCTTTGGATGAAGAGTCACTAAGGGATAGCGAAGCTTCATTTTTTGATGGGATTATTAAATATTACAATAAGATAGATCCTGAGAACGAAATCATGGCTTCGGGTTATTTTAGTAGGGATAATTTTAGTATTACATCAGACTCTTTGTACAATTATAGCAATCGTCTTTTTTCAATTAGATGGAACAGACGAGTAAGTGTTAGAACAAATGGTTCTCTTTTTGTAGGGAATAGTGATTATCGTTTTGGGATTGATTTTGACGGCGAATCAAACAATGATTTTGAATTGGACTATAGTATTAATGAAACTGCTTTAAAATTTAAAATGCAGACTATTGTTAATGACAATAACACTATTAACTATGGCCTGTCAACCAAATATTATTCAGTAAACCCTGGTAGAATTGAACCTTCAGGAGATAATTCAGATGTAGCCACGAGGATAATTCCGAAAGAGCAGGCCCTAGAAGGTGCTATTTTTATAGGTGATGAAATAAAAATCAGCGATAGGTTTTTGGTTGATTTAGGCCTGCGATATGCTTTTTTTGCAGCTTTAGGCGAGGCCTCTCAACGTCGTTATAATGAGAACCAACCTAGGAATGAGTCAACGGTAAGAGATACAGTTGCTTATAGTAGTGGAGAAATCATCAAAACTTACGGAGGACCCGAGTTAAGATTATCGGCACGTTATCTGATAACTCCAGATTTATCAATCAAAGTTAGCGTGAACAACTCGTATCAGTTTTTACACACACTATCAAACAATACAACAGTTTCACCAATTGACACTTGGAAATTAAGTGATTTGAATATTGAGGGGCAGAGAGGATACCAAGCATCTTTAGGTATCTATAAAAATTTAAAGGAGAATGAATATGAACTAAGTCTAGAAGGTTATTATAGACTAATGGAGAATGTTTTGGATTTTAAAACAGGAGCAAATCTTTTTTTAAATGAAAATGTTGAGACTGAAGTATTACAAGGTGATGGTAAAGCATATGGTATTGAGCTTTTGCTTAAGAAGAACAGAGGTAAGTTAAATGGTTGGTTAGGCTATACCTATTCGAGATCTTTATATCGTTTTGATAGCGATTTTAATGAAGAGCGAATTAATGGGGGTGAATTTTTCCCTTCTAATTTTGATAAACCTCATGATGTGAGCTTAATTGCCAATTATAAACTTACAAGGCGCTATAGTTTTTCCGCAAATTTTGTGTATCAAACAGGTAGGCCAGTTACTTTCCCTATTGGCACTTTTCGTTTTAATAATGCAGATTTTGTGGCATTCAGTAACAGAAATCAATTTAGGATTCCTGACTATTATAGACTTGACTTAGGTGTAAATATTGATGGTAACCACAAAAAGAATAAGTTTGCGCACAGTTTTTGGACCGTCTCAGTATATAATGTTTTTGGGAGAAATAATCCATATTCCGTATTTTTTATAACGGATAACGGAGAAGTTAAAGCTTTGCAGAGTTCAATTTTTGCAATTCCTATACCATCAATAACCTATAATTTTAGATTTTAATAGTCGTCTATTTGAAAGTTCATCATCAATATATTACTTTTTTTAGCTTTATAGTTTTGATGATTATGAATGCTTGTGTGGAGCCATTTGATATAACAGAAGTCAATCAGGTAAAAGATGCTCTGGTAGTTGATGCAAGACTTAATACAAGAAATGAAAGACAAGTAATATTTCTTTCCAGAACATTTGATTTTGAGGCAAAAAATCCTAAAACAGAGACTAAGGCAAATGTACTTGTAAGGGATGATACCGGATTTATTGTTAACTTTTTTGAAGTAGAACCCGGAAAATATGAATCTATAGAAACAATGCAGTTGGTTTCTAGTAGACAATACCAATTGGAAATCAATACAATTGATGGTAAAAAATATATACCAGATTTCGAAGAAGTCCCGGAAAATATTGGTATAGATGAACTCGAAGCAAGAAGGATAACCAATAATTCAGAAATAGAAGGGGTATCCATTCTGGTTAGTAATGCTAACAGTTCTCCTTCACCAAATTACTTTAGATATGAGTTTGAAGAAGCATATAAAATAATAGCGCCTGAGTATAATCCATTTGATTGGGATGAAGTAGATTACGATTTTTTCTGTGAAGATGATGATGGTTGGGAAGTTACGGTCGCATCTAGAACCGAATCTGCTCAAGTATGTTATTCAGTTGATAATTCTAATGAACTAATTTTAGCATCTACCGAAGATTTAAATTCCAATGCTTTAGAAGATTTTGAAGTACGTTTTTTAAGTAGGGATAATTATAGAATAGCTCATAGATATAGCATTCTGGTAAAACAATACCATCATAGCGCGAATGCAGCTTTTTTTTATGAATCATTGAATGATTTTTCTAGTAATGAAAGTATTTTCAGTAATACCCAGACGGGTTTAATACAGGGTAATATTAAGACGTCTGATGAGAGTACCTTAGTTCTGGGTTTTTTTGAGATTAGCTCATACAGCGAAAAAAGATTGTTCTTTAGCTATGAAGATCTTTTTCCTCAAGAAGAGCTGCCTCCTTATATTATTAATTGCTTCATAACTGGCAAACCGGCTCTTTATCCCGAAGGTTTTCATGCTACGGTGATAAATGGTAAAGTTGTACTTGATGGAAATGATAGTTCTCCACTTATTGAAGGCATATTGTCAGGTGCTTTTGGCTATCATGCGGATAATGAAAATTATACTCAGGTTGATAGTAATGGAGATATAGACAGGGCCCCGTATTTAATTAAAGCTAAAGGATGCGTTGATTGCAGGGTATTTGGAGAAAATATTATGCCAGAATATTGGATAGATTAGTTTATGTTAAAAAAAGTTGTTTTACTGTTTTTGGGTTTGGTAACTCTAAGTTGCATTGACGAAGTTTCTTTCGAAATAACCTCAAATAGTGCTGTAGATGATATTTTGGTAGTAGAAGCGACTTTAACAAATGAATTAAAAAAACATAGAATAGTGTTAAGCCGAATTGATACAATTCTTGATTTAGAATTAGACTCAAATTTTAGTCAATTTGGTACAATAAGAACGAATATGCCTGACTTAATTAAATATGAAGAAAATGCGCAGATTATAATTAATGATGACTCTGGGACCCAATATAATTTTTTTGAGATAACCCCTGGAATTTATGAATCCGAGACAACGTTTTCCGCTAATCCAAATAAAAAATATGTTTTGAGGATAAATACTTCTAACGGGCAAGGTTTTACATCTACGGAGGCTGGTATTTCAGGTACATCGCAGATTCAAGAATTATATGCAGAAAAAATTGTTAGAGATAACGGCGTTGAAGGTATTGGTGTTTTTGTAGACAGTGGAGGTATAGATGGAGATTCTCAAAACCTTAGATTTTCTTACAATGAAACATCTAAAATAATAGCACCCAATTGGTCTCCATACAAGTTTAAACTATCTAATTACGACCCATGTGCCTTACCTGTACCTACTTATGATTTAGAAATAATTGATCAAGAAGAAGAAACCCAAATTTGTTATAGAACCGATGTTTCGAATTCAATTTTACAGGCACAACTTTCTAACCTTAATAATACAGGACTAAAGAAGTTTATGGTTAGATTTTTGGATAAGAATAGCTTTCTAATAGCGCATAGATATAGTATCGAAGTAATTCAATTTGTTACTAGTGCGGAATCATTTGGGTTTTATGAAAAGTTAAACAACTTTAGCCAAAGCGGAAATATCTTTTCTCAGGTCCAACCGGGTTTTTTAAATGGAAATTTAATTTCTGATGATGGAAACCCAAATACAGTTATAGGCCTATTTGATGTTGTATTTAGTTCAAAAAAGCGTTTGTTTTTTAATTATGATGATTTTTACCCTAATGAAGAACTTCCTCCGCTTCCGTTCAATTGTACTGAGCAATCCTCGAACGAATCCCATCGTTCCTATTGCGCTACAGGTCCTGATGGGGGTAGCTCTTGCCCGCTTTCTATTATTGAACAATTAGATTTAGATCTAATTACTTTTGTTGGAAGTAATGATGGGACTATTGGAGATTGTCCAGGGCCTTACACTTTCGTTCCAAAGATTTGTGGAGATTGCAGAGTGCTTGGGAGTAATGTACTACCTGATTTTTGGGAAGAGTAAACTATTGATATGAAAAAGTTCTTAGTAATCATAGCTATTATATTAGCACAAAACGGTTTTTCTCAGTATATAGTAAATGATGGGACTGAATTGCTAAGTCTACAAAATCTACCCCAGGAAAAAATATATGTACATCATACAGCTCCCGTAGTCTTTACAGGCGAATATGTTTTTTACAAAGTGTATTGTCAAAACACGCAAAATAATAGATTGAGCGCTATTAGTTCTTTAGTATACCTTAGTTTAATTAATGAATCTGGAGAAGCTATTTTTAAAAATAAGCTTAAACTCTATAGAGGGATGGCTTCAGGAGACTTTTTCTTAACTACTTCAATTCCTTCAGGCAATTATAAATTGATTGCTTATACACAATGGATGCTAAATAATGGATTGAAACAAATATTTAAAGATGATATTGTAGTAATTAACCCTTATTTATCAGACCAAGGAGCATTGCTTGATAGACCTCAACCCTTGAAAGTTGATGAACCGATTAAATCAGTAGCCTACAAAAAAAATGTTCACTCTTCTAACAATAGTATTTTTGAGATAAAAACAAATAAGACCTCTTTTTTATCGAGAGCGAAAGTAACATTAGAACTAAAAAACTTCAAGGGCAAGCTCGGACATGGTAATTATTCTCTGGCTATTCAAAAAAAATGTGATTTTGAAAACTTGGGGCATTTAACATCGGAAGATTATGCGGAACAGTTTTTAAAGGCTGATAAAACAATAAATAAAAGCGTAGGAGATAGCATATTTCTACCCGAACAAAGAGGTGAATTATTTTTTGGACAGCTGTTAGATAAAAAAACAAAACAGCCAGCCCCTGATAAGAATGTAGTTATTTCTATTCCAGGAAAAGAGTATTTATTAAAAGTCGCCGTAACCAACGCAGACGGAAATTTTTATACATATTTTAAAAGGGACTATAAAAACTCGAATGTAATAGTTCAAGTTATTGATGAAGGAGATTTTGAAGTGATTATCAAAAAAAAATCCAGTTTAGACTTTTCTAAATTAAGTGTTTCAAATTTTAGCTTAGACAAAAAATATAGAAAACTAATTGAAAAAAGAAGTATCTATAATCAAATACAAAACAATTTTTTCAGCATCATGCCCGATTCTATTTTACCTAAAGATGCTATTGATATTTTTGATGGAGGCACTCCAAAAATATATAAGCTAAATGATTATACTCGTTTCCCAACACTCCAAGAAACTTTCGTTGAAATATTGAATAACGTAGGGTACAGAAGTGCTGGGGATTATATAAGAGTCGCCCAAGAATTTTTAAAGGTAAATGTCGAATACAACGATTTTCCGGCTATTGTTTTAATTGATGGTGTTTTCATACCCCAACATTCAAAGATTAAAGATTTTGATGCAGATTTAATAGATAATATCAAAGTCCTTCAAGACAGGTTGGTACTTGGCTCAAAACAATATCAGGGATTAGTAGCGATAGAAACATTAAATGGTGATTTTTTTAATAATTATAGCAATGATAATACAAGTATTAGTGATTTAGAATTCTCTAGAAAGCAAAAAAACTATTATAAGCATAAATACTCAACTGATAATAGAATGAATCGAATTCCTGATTATCGCGATATTTTATTATGGCTACCTAATATTTCTATAACGGATAATAGTTTTTCAGAGGAGTTTTTTACTTCAGATATTAAGGGAGAGTTTGAGATTATTTTAGAAGGATTTACAACATATGGCAAGCCAGTTTCGCTTAAAAAAACAATATTTGTTGAATAAGAAGCTCGATTTACTCTAAAGGCCATATTTTAATTATATAAATACTTGCGATGCTTATTAAAGTTTTTGGAAGCGCCGTATTCGGCGTTGAAGCGACTACAATTACAGTTGAAGTTAACGTGGATAAAGGAATAGGCTATCATCTTGTTGGCCTGCCAGATAATGCGATTAAAGAAAGTAATTATAGAATAGCTGCCGCTTTGCAGAATAATGGCTATAAGATTCCTGGTAAAAAGATCACCATTAACATGGCTCCTGCCGATTTGAGAAAGGAGGGATCAGCTTACGATTTAACGCTTGCTTTAGGAATTTTAGCTGCTTCAAATCAAATTAAGTCAGAAGATATAGAAAAGTACCTTATCATGGGAGAACTTTCATTAGATGGGAGCTTACAACCTATAAAAGGGGCATTACCTATCGCGATTAAGGCGCAAGAAGAAGGTTACAAGGGTTTTATCCTTCCTTTACAAAATGCAAAAGAGGCAGCTATAGTAAGTGATTTAGAGGTGTATGGAGTTGAGAATATAAAAGAAGTAATTGACTTTTTTGATACACAAAAACCTTTGGAACAGACCATTATTGATACTAGGGCAGAGTTCTATAAAAGCTTAGATTTTCCTGAGTTTGACTTTTCTGATGTCAAAGGTCAAGAAAGTATAAAACGCTGTATGGAGATTGCAGCAGCTGGCGGACATAATATTATTTTAATAGGACCTCCTGGAGCTGGAAAAACGATGCTGGCTAAAAGGCTTCCATCAATTCTTCCCCCGATGACTTTACATGAAGCTTTGGAAACCACCAAAATTCATAGTGTCGTTGGTAAGATCAAGAATATGGGCTTAATGAGTCAGCGCCCATTTCGCTCCCCGCACCATACGATTTCAGATGTTGCGCTTGTTGGTGGTGGGGCTTATCCGCAACCTGGTGAAATATCGCTTTCACACAATGGCGTTTTGTTCTTAGATGAATTACCTGAATTTAAAAGGGGCGTATTAGAAGTAATGCGCCAGCCTTTGGAGGATAGGGAAGTGACCATTTCAAGGGCTCGATTTACTGTAACCTACCCCAGCAGTTTTATGTTGGTTGCTAGTATGAACCCAAGTCCTGGCGGGTATTTTAATGACCCAGATGCACCGGTTACATCTTCCCCAGCTGAAATGCAGCGCTACCTTAGCAAAATATCTGGGCCTTTATTGGATAGAATAGATATTCATATTGAAGTGACTCCGGTTCCGTTCGATAAATTATCCGAAGAGCGAAAAGGGGAGGGTAGTGTTGAAATAAGAAAACGGGTTACCGCAGCTCGGGAATTACAGACTATACGGTTTGCTAAACTTGAAAATGTGCATTACAATGCACAAATGAATACGAAACAGATCCGCGAGCATTGTAAGTTGGATGAAACCTCAAAAGAGCTTTTAAAAAATGCTATGGAACGCCTAAATCTTTCTGCGAGGGCTTATGACCGTATTTTAAAAGTAGCGCGTACGATAGGTGATTTAGCTGGTGATGAAAACCTGAATGGAAATCATATCAGTGAAGCTATTCAATATCGTAGTCTCGATAGAGAGGGTTGGTTGGGGTGAAAGTTTATCCTACCATCTTGATATTGGCTCGCAATCCTTCAATGATTCCTTGTATGTTTTTCACGGTATCTAACAAATAGTACTTAATGACCACGTGTGGTATACGAATAGTTGTAAATCCGTTTTTAAAAGAGTGCATTGCCTGTTCTAAATCGTTAATAGCCTGATCATGGGTAATCATTTCATAATCAGTATCTATTTCAATATTTAATTTTACCCTTGAAATGGCGATATCAACAGATTTCTTGCCATCCCACCATTCTAACATCGGATTTACTCCGGCCTCCTTTAAGGCATAGAACAATTGAATTGCCTCAATTGGGGTTCCGTTGTCTAAAATAACTCTTTTAATAAGCTTGGTGTGTCTTGAGCATAATTCTACTCCTAGAGAATCCATGGAGTTTTTGTGCTCGTCATAGCCGATGTTTTTGTCACAATCTTTACAGGTCATGTTAAGTAGGTCGTTTGGTATTAATATTAAGATTTGGGATTAGTATAACCTTATCTTTTTCACTTTATTATTTTAAATCGATGTATGACACACAACTTTTAGACGAACGGTTATTTTTTAGATAAACGGTAAACAGAAATGTTAAAATTGTGGTGAAACTCTAGTTGAATATGATTCTTTTTCTGCTATCTTGAATTTAATTTCAATACCAACCTTTTATAATGTTTAAGAAAATCGGTCCAGGAGTTTTAATCGCTGCAGCTTTTATTGGTCCGGGTACAATTACGGCATGCTCGATAGCTGGTGTCGGTTTTGGCTATGCGCTACTCTGGGCAATGTTTCTATCTATTTTGGCAACGATGGCTTTGCAAGAAATGGCCGCTCGCCTAGGAGTTGTAAGCCAAAAAGGACTTGCACTGGTAATAAGGGAGCAACTAAAGTCAAAATGGATCAGAATAGCAGTTTTAATGATTATTATAGGGGCTATTCTCATTGGTAATACAGCCTATGAGGCCGGTAACATTGGTGGTGCAACATTGGGCATGACCGCCTTATTCGGTAATAAGTACTCGGTATACTATCCTTTTATTGTTGGTTTTTTGGCCTTTGCCTTGCTATGGATGGGTAGTTATAAGGTTCTTGAAAAAGTTTTTGTGGGATTAATTTTTCTAATGAGCCTTTCTTTTATCGTTACTGCGATAATCACCCAGCCAGATGTTTCCCTGATTTTAAAGGGTTTATTTCTTCCTACCTTTCCTGAGGAAGGCCTTTTAACAATCATTGCGCTGGTCGGAACGACGGTGGTTCCCTATAATTTATTTTTACATGCCTCTTTGGTGAACGAAAAATGGAAATCTAAAGACGATTTAAGAAGTGTAAGATGGGATACCATAGTATCGATTGCCATAGGTGGGTTTATCTCGATGACAATAATTATTGCTGCTGCGGCTATACCATCTAAAGAAATAGTTGGTGCTTTGGACCTAGCAAAAGGTTTAGAGCCTTTATTTGGTAATGCTGCAAAGTATTTTATGGGTGTCGGGCTTTTTGCTGCCGGTATTACCTCGGCAATAACAGCGCCACTCGCAGCAGCCTATGTAGCCAACAATTGTTTTGGATGGGATGCGGACTTAAAAGATTGGAAATTTCGTTTGGTATGGATTTTAATTTTAGGAGTGGGAGTGTTGAGTCTTTCCTTAAAAATAAAGCCAATAGAAATCATACAATTTGCGCAAATTGCTAATGGCACTTTACTTCCTGTGATAGCTATTTTGTTGGTATGGATAGTAAATAAAAATGAAGTGATGGGAAAGTATCGTAATAATTATATCCAAAATATCATTGGGTTTACAATAATTGTTCTTTCAATTCTTCTTGGGGCAAAAAGTATTTTTAAAGTATTCGACCTGTTTTGAATGAATCATAAAGTTATAGATATCAATTGCGATGTTGGCGAGGGGATAGGCAATGAGCCGATTTTATTGCCATTAATATCTTCATGTAATATAGCCTGTGGAGGGCATGCAGGTAACGAAAAGACGATAAGCGAAATTGTTAAGTTAGCAAAAAAGTATAAGGTTAAGGTGGGTGCGCACCCAAGTTATCCTGACAAAGAGAATTTTGGTAGAAAAGTCATTGATATAGCTGATGAAGATCTTAAAATAAGTATCCGAAAACAGATTTATACATTTCTTAAAGTGGCCGAATCAGAGCAGGCAAAAATGAATCATATAAAGCCACACGGAGCTTTATATAATGAGTTGATGTCAAATTTGCCATTGGTACATACTTTTTTAGAGGCAATAAAAGGTTTTAAAAACAACACATTTTTATATGTGCCCTATAACTCTGTTGTTGCAAAAGAAGCTGTAAGGCAAGGTTTCAAAATAAAGTATGAAGCGTTTTGTGATAGAAGCTACAATGATGACTTAACACTGGTATCACGAAAAGAAAAAAATGCCTTAATAACAAGTCCTAAGAGTGTTTTGAATCATATTTTGAGATTAATTGAGGATAAAAGCGTTAAAACGATATCCGGGAGTTTCAAAAGAATAAGAGCGGATACATTTTGTGTTCATGGAGATACTCCGGAAGCTATTGAAATATTAACGTATCTTTCCAATGAATTACCGAAGAAAAGTATTGAAATAGGCAAGTGAAGAGTTATCCGATTACATTAAAAGAGTTTGGCAGAAAAGGTATTCTCATAGAATGGCCAAATGAAGTTGAAGAAGCTATTCTTGATGATATCATTCGTTTTAAGTCAATTTTAGAAGAAGAGTTAAATGATAATATAGAACTTGTTCCTGCGTATAACTCTATTGCCATAATCTCAAACAATGGTGATTTTGAGTTTGAGAAGCTAAAAAAAGAACTACTTCAACTTTACAAAACAAATAAGGCTACTTTAAGAACACAAAGAACGCTCTGGAAACTACCGGTTTGTTATGACACTGAATTTGGGATTGACCTAGAGGAAGTTGCCCTCAACTTAAAAATGACGAGTTCTGAACTAATAGAAATACATTCTTCAAACGAGTATAGGGTATTTGGTATAGGCTTTTTACCGGGGTTTATGTATTTGGGAGGACTTCCGAAGCACATAGAAACCAAAAGAAAAGAAACCCCAAGATTAAAGGTGGCTAAAGGTGCTGTAGGTTTGGCAGGTAAACAAACGGGCATTTATCCACAAGAATCCCCAGGGGGGTGGAATATTATTGGTAATTGCCCAATCCCAATTTTTAATGCAAATGCAGAAAAACCATGTTTTGTAAGTGTTGGAGACAAGATAAAATTTGAATCGATCACCCGTGCCGAATATGAACTGCATAAAATTGAAGGCGAAGTGGGTATTTATAAACCAGAGAAAATTTTGTTGGATGCTTAAAGTATTAAAACCTGGTTTTTTTACTACTGTGCAAGACTGTGGCAGGTTTGGATATCGTGATAAGGGAGTACCGGTTTCGGGTGCTATGGATATGATTTCGGTCTCTAGGCTTAACGCTTTATTAGAAAATAAAGCTTGTGCCTCGGTTCTTGAAATTACCATGACAGGCCCAACACTTTTGTTTGAAAACGACACCTATATTGCATTGGCAGGGGCCTTGCTTTCTCCTACATTGAATAATGAACCAATAGATAACTACAAGGTATACAAGGTCGTTAAAGGTGATATTTTGTCCTATGGAAGGTTAGAGAAAGGATTCAGAAGTTATTTGGCTGTAAAAGAAGGGTTTAAAGCACCTTCTATACTAGGCAGTATGTCACAATATTACCCATTAACGGATACCAAATGTATTTCTGAATTTCAAGAAATAAATTTTGAAGAATGTACTTCTTTTGAACCAAAAATTTCTGAATTGAAAATGGATACTTATTTGGATTTTGATTATTTAGAAGTTTTTAAGGCTCCGGAATATGATATGCTAAATGACGGCCAATTAACTGCTCTTTTTTCAAAAGAATTTTCAATTTCAAAAGAGAATAATCGAATGGCCTATCAATTAAATGAGACAATTGAAGGACATTCTACGACAATCTTGACTTCTGCTACGCAGCCGGGGACGATACAATTAACCCCAGCAGGTAAGCTTATTATTTTAATGAAAGATGGTCAAACAACAGGGGGATATCCGCGAATATTACAATTAAGTGAAGAGGCGATTTGTGTACTGGCCCAGAAAAAATCAACCGACAAGCTAATTTTTAAAATGGTTTAGACTTTAAAATAGACCTCTTCAAAAGGTATGCGAAAGCGTTCACCATAAATTCCTTTTTCATCTCGTATGCCGCATCCGATGACCATATTGATTTCTGCACCTATTGGCAATCCTAATAGTTTTTTAACTCGCAAGGTGTCACTGCCCTCCATAGGGCAAGTATCATAGCCAATTGAAGCCATACTCATCATAAAATTTTGAGCTGCTAATCCAGCACTTTTATGAGCTACAATCCGCATGTCTGAATTTCTTACTTGCCGGTATGTGGGTTTTAAGAGTCCTGCCACTTGAAAGACAGTATATTTTACCCATCCCAGTATTCCCAAAAAGTCGGTATAAACCGTAGGAATTAGTTTCGTATAATAGGCCAAGGCAAATTTGTCCCGTTTGGTATATTCTATCTTAGGCTTGTTGTTTAATGAGCTCTTTATAAAGGTTGCATTTGCTTTTGCCCTTTTTCGCCATAAATCTTTTCTGGTAACGACCACAACCATCTGTTTAGAATACTTTGCGGCGTTTTGACCCAAACAGGCAGGCACCATTTTTTTAAGTATTGTCTTGTCAACGATATGGTAAAACTCCCATAATTGGAGGTTACTACTGGTTGGGGCTAAAGTTGCATTATGTATACAAGTTCTTACTTTTTCAGTATCCAATTCGATATCTTCTTTAAAAATGCGAATCGAACGTCTGTAATTGATGGCTTCAGAAACTGTTTTTTCCATAGAGCGTAAATATATTAATTACAAGTGATTGTGTTTTAGTAATTTTTTACGTACTCTTGAAGTATGATAACAAAAAACACACTTTTAAATGTGGTCATTATTATCCCAGAGATGGGTTGATACGGACTTTGTTATATGTAAAAAGCCTGTATCTAACCGATACAGGCTTTTTTTATGCGCTTAATAAAATAAATGAATGTGGTATTTTAAATCGATTTAAATAACTGAAAAACAAGTTATTAAGCAAATTATTTTTTAAATGACTTTAGACGATATCTTACTGTTAAAATATTGAGGTATTTGAAACAATTATTTTTGAATACTAAAGTATTTTCAACGCTTTTGAACATTTTGAAAGAAACTTTTAATGGAATTAAACAAACACAGTAAAAACGTAACACAAGACCCGACACAACCGGCTGCTCAGGCAATGTTGTATGCCATAGGATTATCGGAAGAGGATCTTAAGAAACCTTTAATAGGCATCGGAAGTACAGGTTACGAGGGTAACCCCTGTAATATGCACTTGAATGATTTGGCGCAAGAGGTAAAGAAGGGTGTTAACGAAAGTGGTTCTGTGGGATTGGTTTTTAATACTATTGGGGTGAGTGACGGAATATCTATGGGCACTTATGGAATGCGTTACTCACTGCCTTCAAGGGATATTATTGCCGATTCTATGGAAACGGTGGTACAAGCCATGAATTATGATGGTTTGGTCACTGTTGTAGGGTGTGATAAGAATATGCCTGGCGCATTGATGGCGATGATTCGATTGAATAGACCGTCGGTTCTTGTATATGGGGGAACCATAGCTTCCGGATGTTTTAAAGATAAAAAACTAGATGTGGTTTCTGCTTTTGAAGCCTGGGGTGAAAAGGTTGCAGGAACGATGAATGAAACTGATTACAAAGGAGTGATTCAAAATGCCTGCCCTGGGGCTGGTGCCTGTGGCGGCATGTATACTGCAAATACAATGGCTTCTGCAATAGAAGCTTTAGGTATGGCTATGCCATTTAACTCTTCCAATCCGGCTATTGGAAAGCCAAAACAAAATGACGCTATAAATTCAGGAAAAGCAGTCAGGCATCTTTTGGAAAAGGATATTAAGCCAAGTGATATTATTAGCCGAAAGTCGCTAGAAAATGCCGTAAGATTACTAACGCTCCTAGGAGGTTCGACGAACGCCGTACTTCATTTTTTGGCCATTGCAAAGGCTGCTGATATAGTTTTCACTTTAGATGATTTTCAGAAGATTAGTGATACAACACCATTTTTGGCTGATTTAAAGCCTAGCGGTAAATTTTTAATGGAAGATGTGCATCGTATAGGTGGGGTGCCAGCCGTAATGAAGTTTATGCTTGAAAATGGGATGCTGCATGGTGAATGTCTAACGGTTACTGGTAAAACCGTTGCAGAGAATTTAGCAGAGGTTCCAAGTTTATCGGAAGGCCAAAAAGTGATTAAACCTTTAAATGCCCCAATTAAAGAAACGGGACATTTAAGAATTTTATACGGTAATCTTGCCGAAAAAGGGGCTGTTGCGAAGATTACGGGAAAGGAAGGGCTATATTTTTCCGGACCCGCCAAAGTATATGATGATGAATTTTTAGCTAACGCGGGTATAGGAAAAGGTGAAGTTAAAAAAGGAAATGTCGTAGTTATTAGATACGAAGGACCGATGGGAGGACCAGGAATGCCAGAAATGCTTAAGCCCACTTCTGCAATTATGGGGGCCGGTTTGGGTAAAGATGTCGCGCTAATAACAGATGGAAGGTTTTCTGGTGGAACGCACGGTTTTGTTGTCGGTCATGTTTGCCCAGAAGCCCAAGATGGCGGGTTAATAGGATTATTACAAGATGGGGATATCATAACAATAGATGCAGAAAAAAATCAAATACACGTAGACTTAAGTCTGGAGGAAATTGCAGAACGTAAGGCAAACTGGAAAAAACCTCCATTGAAGGTAAAACGTGGAAGCCTCTACAAATATGCACGAACAGTATCCTCAGCTTCTGAAGGTTGCGTGACGGATGAATTTTAAAGATTTACTCATTATAGTTAAAAAGCATGGAGACACTTAAAGAAATGAAAACCGAAACTCGTAAAGGCAAGACCTTGAAGATATCGGGTGCAGAAGCGATTATACATTGCCTTTTGGCCGAAGGTGTTGATTTGTTATATGGTTACCCAGGAGGTGCCATTATGCCTGTATATGATGAGTTATACAAATTTCAAGACAAACTCACCCATATTCTAACACGACACGAACAGGGGGCTACGCATGCTGCACAGGGTTACGCAAGGGTTTCAGGCAGGGTAGGTGTTGCCATGGCCACCTCTGGCCCAGGCGCAACAAATTTGGTGACCGGTCTGGCAGATGCTCAGATAGATTCTACGCCAATGGTTTGTATTACTGGGCAAGTGCCAAGACACTTACTAGGCTCTGATGCATTTCAAGAAACTGATATTATTGGAATTTCTACTCCAGTCACAAAATGGAATTATCAGATAACAAAGGCGTCAGAAATCCCTGAAATAATAGCCAAAGCTTTTTATATCGCAAAATCGGGTCGACCAGGTCCGGTCTTAATTGATATAACAAAGAATGCACAGTTTGAAGAACTGATGTTCTCCTATAAAAAATGTACAGGGGTACGAAGCTACAATGCTACTCCTAAACCTGATAAAAAAGCCCTAGAAGCTGCGGCTGAACTAATAAATTCTGCTCAAAAGCCATTTATTGTTTGGGGACAAGGCGTGATTTTAGGTAAGGCAGAAGAAGAATTGAAAGCTTTCGTTGAAAAAGCAGGCATACCTGCCGCGTGGACCATTATGGGCGCCTCTGCGCTAGATACGGAGCATCCTTTAAATGTTGGTATGGTCGGTATGCATGGAAATTATGGACCCAATATTCTTACCAACGAGTGTGACGTTTTAATTGCAATAGGTATGCGCTTTGATGATAGAGTCACGGGAAGACTTGATGATTACGCAACTCAGGCCAAAGTAATTCACTTTGAAATTGACCCTGCCGAGATTAGCAAAAATGTGTATGCTGATATTGCGGTCTTAGGAGATTCAAAAGAAACTTTAGCGCTCTTACTTCCATTAATTAATGTCAATAAGCACGAATCTTGGCACAATCGCTTTAAGGAAAAATATAAAATTGAGTTCGATACGGTAATTAAAAACGATATACACCCCACTAAGGAAGGGTTGACTATGGGTGAGGTCATCGAAGAAATTAATATCGCTTCTCAACAAAAGGCAGTAATTGTCACAGATGTGGGTCAGCATCAAATGATTGGTTGTCGGTATGCAAAGTTTAGAGAAAGTAAAAGCAATATTACTTCAGGTGGTTTGGGTACAATGGGTTTTGCCTTACCGGCTGCAATTGGTGCAAAACAAGGTGCAATGGACCGCGAAGTTGTGGCTATAATTGGTGATGGCGGATATCAAATGACTATTCAAGAATTAGGAGTCATTTTTCAACATAATATTCCTGTAAAAATAGTGGTATTGAATAACGACCATTTAGGCATGGTTCGGCAATGGCAAGAGCTATTTTTTGAGAAGAGATATGCCTCGACCGTAATGGTAAATCCTGATTTTGTCAAAATTGCCGAAGGATATCATATCGAGGCAAAACGTGTAAGTGAACGTAAAGATTTAAAATCTGCAGTTCAAGAAATGATTGCTTCTGACAAACCGTATTTTTTAGAGGTAAAAGTAGAAAAAGAGGATAATGTTTTTCCAATGATTCCTTCGGGAGCTGCCGTCTCTGAAATCCGTTTAAAGTAAACTAATATGGATGATAATAATATAGAAAATCAGTGGTTTACGATATCCGTATACTCTGAAAATAACGTAGGCCTTTTAAATAGAATATCAGGAATATTCTTGAAAAGACACATTAATATAGAGAGTCTAAATGTCTCAAAATCAGAAATTAATAATGTTTCTAAATTTACTATAGTGGTTCACACCACGGAGAATTGGACACGGAAAATTGTTGGCCAAATCGAAAAACAAATAGAAGTTATTAGAGCATTTTATCATACAGATGATGAGACTATTTATCAAGAGTCGGCACTATTCAAAATTGCTTCTGATCTGCTTTTTGATGAACGTCAAATTCAAAATATAATTAAAGACAATAATTCACAAATTGTTACCGTGGCGCGAGACTTTTTCGTATTGGCAAAAACTGGCCGTAGGTTCGAAATAGATGAAATGTACGAACAATTAGCCCCTTACGGCATTATGCAGTTTGTGCGTTCGGGCCGTATATCGGTATCAAAAGATGAAATGCAAATTTCGGCATTGCTTCAAGAGTTTCAACATCATTAAACCAAACAATAATTTAAATAAAAGAGAATACAAAATGGCAAATTACTTTAACACGCTATCGTTACGGGATAAATTAAAACAACTAGGACAATGCAGATTTATGGATTCTTGGGAGTTCTCAGATGGTGTTTCGGCCTTAAAAGGAAAGAAAATAGTAATTGTGGGTTGTGGGTCACAAGGTTTAAATCAGGGACTAAATATGAGGGATTCCGGTTTAGATATTTCATATACCCTGCGTGAATCGGCTATTGCAGAAAAGAGGCAATCGTACGTTAATGCTACAGAAAACGGTTTCGCAGTTGGCACTTATGAAGATTTAATTCCTAATGCAGACGTTGTAATCAACCTTACACCAGACAAGCAACATACGGCGGTTGTAAGTGCTGTAATGCCATTAATGAAAAAAGGAGCTACGTTATCCTATTCACATGGATTTAATATTGTCGAAGAAGGAATGAATATCCGCGAAGACTTAACGGTAATCATGGTTGCACCCAAATGCCCAGGTTCTGAAGTGAGAGAAGAATATAAAAGAGGTTTTGGTGTACCTACCTTAATTGCGGTTCACCCGAACAATGACCCAGAGGGTAAAGGTTTGGCCCAGGCCAAGGCATATGCTGTAGGCACAGGTGGCGATAGAGCGGGGGTATTGATGTCCTCTTTTGTTGCAGAAGTAAAATCTGACCTAATGGGAGAACAAACGATTCTTTGTGGTTTGTTACAGACAGGTTCTATTTTATGTTTTGATAAAATGATTGAAAAAGGTATTGATGCAGGGTATGCGTCTAGACTAATTCAATATGGCTGGGAAACGATTACCGAAGGGATGAAGTATGGTGGAATAACGAATATGATGGATCGTTTGTCAAATCCCGCTAAACTAAAAGCATTTGAATTGTCGGAGGAACTGAAGGATATCATGCGTCCTCTTTTTCAAAAACACATGGATGATATCATGACCGGGCACTTTTCTAAAACCATGATGGAAGATTGGGCCAATGACGACAAAAATCTACTGACCTGGCGTGCTGCTACTGGCGAAACCGCTTTTGAAAAGACCCCTGCTGGTAATGATGAAATTAGTGAGCAAGAGTTTTATGATAACGGGGTTTTGATGGTAGCTATGGTAAGGGCAGGAGTTGAGTTGGCTTTTGAAGCTATGACAGAGTCTGGTATCATTGCAGAATCGGCATACTATGAATCACTTCATGAAACACCGCTAATTGCCAATACGATTGCAAGAAAGAAATTATTTGAAATGAATCGTGTTATATCCGACACAGCGGAATATGGTTGTTACTTATTTGATCATGCCTGTAAACCATTGTTGGCCGATTTCATGAAAGGAATTGATACAACGGTTATCGGTAAACCATTTGGCAATGCAAAGAATACTGGTGTTGACAATGCTAGACTAATTGCTATAAATAAGGCCTTGAGAGAGCACCCTGTAGAAATTGTAGGTGCAAGACTAAGAGCGTCTATGACCGCGATGAAGCCTATTGTTTAGAAGTTCAGATCAAAACATCTTTTTGTTCGTTTTTAATGAAAGACACTGTAACTACATATTTTCCTAAAATTGCCGATATCTATGAGGCAGCTAAAACAATTCGTCAGGTTGCGAACCAGACCCCTTTGCAGCAGAGTATTCGTTATTCCAAGGAGTTTGATGCCAACATTTTTCTAAAAAGGGAGGATTTACATCGGGTTCGCAGCTATAAGATTAGAGGAGCATTTAATAAGATAAGTTCGCTTTCAAAAGAAGAATTAGAGAATGGCGTTGTTTGTGCAAGTGCTGGAAATCATGCCCAGGGCGTTGCCTTCGCTTGTAACCATTTAGGTGTAAAAGGAACAATTTATATGCCAGTCGTCACCCCTAGGCAAAAGGTGGATCAAACCGAGATGTTCGGTGGTGATTGGGTAACTATAGTCTTAGAAGGAGATACTTTTGATGATTCTTATAAGGCGGCCATAGCGGCATGCAAATCAGAACAAAAAACGTTTGTACATCCTTTTGATGACCCTAAAACTATTGAAGGTCAGGCAACAGTCGGTCTTGAACTCTTAGAGCAGTCAGAGGTCCATATTGATTATGTTTTTGTAGCCGTAGGTGGAGGTGGATTGGCTTCTGGCCTATGTGGTACATTTCATGCTTTGTCGCCAAAGACAAAAATTATCGGAATTGAACCCACTGGGGCGCCCTCAATGAAGACTTCAATCGCAAAAGGTGAATTAATTGAGCTAAATGAAATTGATAAGTTTATAGATGGCGCCGCGGTTCAAAAAGTGGGTGCCTATACTTTTTCCATTTGTAAAGAACATCTTTACAATATGGAAACTATTGATGAAGGTAAGGTTTGTCAAACTATCTTAGAATTATACAATAGAGATGCAATAGTTGTAGAACCAGCTGGTGCATTAACAATAGCTGCTCTTGATTCGTTTAAAGAAGAAATAAGGGGTAAAAATGTAGTCTGTATTGTAAGTGGAAGTAACAATGATATTACCAGAACTGCAGAAATTAAGGAGCGGGCATTACTTTACAGTAAGTTAAAACACTATTTCATTATTCGTTTTCCGCAACGTCCTGGGGCCTTAAAAGAATTTGTTGCCGATATTCTAGGACCTAACGATGATATTACGCATTTCGAATATTCTAAAAAGTCTAGTAGGGAGAATGCTCCGGCAGTTGTCGGAATAGAATTAAAATCACCGGAAGACCTTTCGCCCCTTATTACAAGAATGAAAGCAAATGGCTTTTTTGGAGACTATTTAAACGATAAACCTGACTTGTTTCAATACCTAATTTGAAGCATTTTAATAGGGAATACTTATGGCTATAATACCTGAAAAATTTAAGATTACCTCAGAAATACATCATGATACGTATTTGATTAATGGTGAATTAAAAAGATGGAAAGGAAATACAACTAAAGTAGCTTCTACCATTTCCTCCACTGATACGTACATGCCAACTGTTTTAGGCAGTATCCCTGATATGGGCGAACCAGAGGCTATTGAAGCTTTGGATTCCGCTTTGGGCGCCTATAATCAAGGGCAAGGTGTCTGGCCAACAATGAAGGTCAAAGACCGAATAGAATGTATGGAATCTTTCGTTCGAAAGATGGAAACCAAGCGGGAGGAAATTGTTAAACTCTTAATGTGGGAAATAGGCAAGTCTTTGCCTGACTCAGAAAAAGAGTTCGACAGAACGGTAGAGTATATTTACGACACTATTGAAGATTACAAACAATTGGATAGGGATTCCGCAAAATTCCATAAGTCGGGCGATGTGTATGCACACATTCGTAGGGGGCCTTTAGGTGTTGTATTATGTTTGGGCCCTTATAATTATCCGTTGAATGAAACTTTTGCCTTGTTGATTCCGGCAATCATCATGGGAAACACTACAATCTTTAAACCAGCAAAACATGGTGTTTTGTTAATTACACCACTACTGGAGGCTTTTCAGACTTGTTTTCCAAAGGGAGTAATCAATATTTTATTCGGTAGAGGTAGGGCAGTGGCCGCACCAATAATGAAAACGGGCAAGGTAGATGTATTGGCCTTGATCGGAAATAGTAAATCTGCCAATGCGTTACAAGAACAACACCCAAAGAGTAATCGTTTACGTTTAGTTCTTGGTCTTGAAGCTAAAAATCCCGCAATAATTTTACCAGATGCAGATTTAGACTTGACCATCAATGAAGTTATAGCAGGAACTACATCTTTCAATGGACAAAGATGCACCGCTTTAAAGGTGGTTTACGTGCATGAAGATGTTAAAGAAGAATTTTTGAAACGTTTTTCAGAACGTATAGATCAATTGAAATTTGGAAACCCTTGGGATGAAGGAGTCAAATTGACACCTTTACCAGAACCGGGCAAACCTGGCTACATACAAGAGTTAATAGATGATGCTTTATCCAAAGGTGCCGTTGTTCAGAACAAAAAAGGTGGCGAGCACTTTGATAACTATATTTGGCCTGCGGTGTTATATCCTGTATCCAAAGATATGCGCGTATATGAAGAAGAACAGTTTGGCCCTGTAATTCCTGTGTTGTCTTTTAAAGATATTGAAGAGCCCTTAGACGATATGGCCGAATCAAATTACGGGCAACAAGTAAGTTTGTTCGGAAAAGATGTGTACACACTTTCACCGCTAATCGATACGCTAGCCAACCTGGTTTGTAGGGTGAATTTAAATAGCTCTTGCCAACGAGGTCCTGATGTGTATCCATTTACAGGAAGAAAAGATTCGGCGCAGGCCACTTTAAGCGTTCACGATGCACTACGTTCTTTCTCTATCAGAACATTTGTGGCTTTTAAAGATAATGAGTTGAACAATGAAACTATTGAACAACTTTTGGATGCTAAAGTCAGTAATTTTTTAAGCACTGACTATATATTATAAGAACAAGAATGGTTCTTTAGGAATTTTGAAATTTTCCTTGGTAAGCCCGCATCAGGGCTTACTTTTTTATGCAAAAATCTGTTGAATTTAACAGGGAAAGAGGCCTTTTTAACACATTTCTAACTTTGGTTGATTTTAGGTATAGATACTTTTAGCGACAGACCTAATTATTAATTTAAACAACTAAAATCTAATGAAAAAAAGCTACTCAAAAGCCTTAGTGTTTGTAGTATTAACAGCACTAAGCTTTTCAACTAACCTCAAAGCGCAGTTAACCTTACCAGCAGGTAGTCCAGAGGCAGAAGTATCACAACGTGTTGGGATTACGGACATTACAATTCACTACAACAGGCCCTATGTAAAGGGAAGGGAAATCTGGGGTAAGTTAGTTCCCTATGGATTTAACGACCTTGGTTTCGGAACATCGAAATCCGCACCATGGCGGGCAGGTGCCGACTACAATACTACAATCGAATTTACCCATGATTCAAAAATCGAAGGTAAAGATGTGAAAGCTGGTAAATATGCCTTGTTTTTTGCCATTGAAGAAAACGGAGATGTTACCGGAATTTTATCAAGCAATACTACTTCTTGGGGAAGTTATTTTTATGATGAAGCGGAAGACGTGCTACGCTTTAACACAAAAACAAAAGATTTAGACAGTTCCGTGGAAATGCTAACTTTTAGTTTTGACACTGCTGATGCTACAAGTACAACGGCCAGTTTAAAATGGGCGAAAAAGGAAATACCGTTTAAAATAGAAGTTCCAGTAACTGATATTGTTATGAAAGGTATTGCCAATGATTTACGTAATCCAAAAGGCTTTCAACAATCTACTTGGGATCAAGCGGCGAATTATGCATTTAACGCTGGTGACTTAGATCAGGCCTTAGAATGGGTGAACACTTCTATAAGCGGAAAGTTTTTCAGTAAAGAAACCTTTTCTAATTTGGCCTTAAAATCTCAGATTTTGGCAAAACAAGGTAAAGCGGTAGAAGCCACCAATTTCTTGGATAAAGCGGTTGCTTTAGGTAATGTTAGAGAAGTGTATGGTGCTGGCACCCAATTGATAGGTACTAATAATACTAAGGCACTTAGCATATTAAAGGCGAACGTAAAAACTAATAAAGGTGCGTGGCCAAGTAATTATGGTCTTGCAAGGGCGTATTCGGCTGTTGGAGACAGCAAAAATGCTATCAAAGCTATAAATAAATCTTTGACAGTTGCTCCGGCCAATTTTAAACCAAGATTGGAACAGGCCTTGGAAAGGCTTAAGAAGGGTGAGGATATCAATAAATAAAGATTACGGTCTTTTAAAAAACGAAAAGCTCTACAGAAGTGTGGAGCTTTTTAGCTGATATACCCCCAAATAGTTTTGTCTTTGGTCAGGTTTATATAGGCCTGTCTAATTCTTAAATTTTCCTGTTTGGCTATTTTAGGATCTTCTTTTAAAAGAGCAATAGCATAATAGCGAGCAGATTTTAAAATTTGATTATCCTTTACGATATCTGCAATTTTAAGGTTTAACAATCCGCTTTGCTGCGTTCCCATTAAATCTCCAGGACCGCGCAGTTTTAAATCCACTTCGGCAATTTCAAAACCATCATTGGTCCGTACCATAGTTTCTAAACGGGTTTTGGCATCACTAGAGAGCTTATGGCTTGTCATGAGTATGCAAAAACTTTGTTCCGCTCCACGACCGACCCTTCCACGTAATTGATGCAGTTGCGATAGCCCAAAGCGCTCGGCACTTTCAATAATCATTACAGAAGCATTGGGCACATTTACCCCAACCTCAATTACAGTTGTAGCTACCATGATTTGGGTTTTACCTTTTACGAAACGTTCCATTTCATAGTCTTTATCATCAGCTTTCATTTTGCCATGTACGATGGATATCTGATAATCGGGTAGGGGGAAGTCCCGAGCAATACTCTCATAGCCATCCATCAGATCCTTATAATCTAAAGCTTCTGATTCTTGAATTAAGGGATAAACGATATAAACTTGCCTTCCTTTTTTAATTTCATCTTTTATAAATTGAAAAACTTTTAATCTATTCGCATCATATCTGTGTACAGTTTTAATTGGCTTTCTCCCTGGTGGTAACTCATCAATAACCGAAATGTCTAAATCACCATATAAACTCATAGCTAATGTTCTTGGTATCGGTGTGGCTGTCATTACAAGAATGTGGGGAGGAACTTCATTTTTTCTCCACAGTTTTGAACGTTGGGCTACTCCAAAACGATGCTGTTCATCAATGACGGCTAAACCTAAATTCTGGAATTGCACCTTATCTTCCAATAGTGCATGTGTTCCTACCAAAATATTTAAGCTTCCATTTTCTAAGCGCTCATGAATTCCTTTTCGTACGGACTTTTTAACGGAACCTGTTAGAATTTCAATAGTAATATCCATTTCGCCTAACAATTCTTTTAAACCATTAAAATGTTGGTTGGCTAGAATTTCTGTGGGAGCCATTAAACAAGCCTGATAGCCATTGTCAATTGCCAAAAGCATGCACATTAGGGCCACTATGGTTTTGCCTGAGCCAACATCGCCCTGCAATAAGCGGTTCATTTGTGCGCTACTGCCTAAATCGTTTCTTATCTCTTTAATTACCCGCTTTTGGGCATTGGTGAGTTGAAAGGGTAAGTGATTTTGAAAAAAATCATTAAAGCTGTTTCCTACTTGGTCAAAAGCCAGTCCTTTTATTTTTTGTTTGCGAACGGCTTTTTTATTCAATAACTGCAATTGAACGTAAAAGAGCTCTTCAAATTTTAAACGAAATTGTGCTTTGGCCAATAACTCTTGATTTTTAGGAAAATGAATATTTAGTAGGGCATCGGCCCTTGAAATAAGTTGAAGTTCGCTTATCAATTCTTGTGAGAGCGTTTCCTCAAAGTTTGCTTTAGTTTCCAGAAAAAGCTGCTGAATCAGTTTTGACACCACACGATTGGTGATGCCAGAGTTACTAAGTTTTTCGGTAGAAGGATAAATAGGTTGCATACTTATTTTAAGCCCTGCTTGATGTGCCTTTAATAGTTCCATTTCTGGGTGTGGCATTGAAAAGGTACCACCATATCTATTTATCCTTCCGAAAATCACATATGGCTCATTAAGTTTAATATTTTCTTTAATCCATTTTTGCCCTCTGAACCAAACTAGTTCCATTTGCCCAGTATCATCTACAAAACTGGCCACCAATCGTTTGCCGCGCTTTTGTTCTATAGTCTTTAAATGAACAATTTTGCCTAGTATTTGAACATCGGCACCGCTATCTTTCAACTGCGCAATTTTATAGTACTGTGTTTTGTCTAAATATCTATTCGGATATAACTGTAAAAGGTCTTGAAAAGATTCGATTCCCAATTCCGAACGCAGCAGTTCGGCCCTATTTGGCCCTACACCTTTAAGGTAAACTATCGGTGTTTGTAGAAAATTGGAATTCATAGAACTAAAATATGTAATTTGGATTGACTTTTGCTACTTTGCTTTTATGAGGCATTCATTGTTTATACTATCCTTCGTTTATTCAACTTTTTTATTCTGTCAGAATAATCAAAAAGCGGTGGATTTTATCAAAATTGACATGGAAATCACACCTCTTTTTGACTCTAAGGAAGTTTGGGGCAGGGGCACTTATTATTTTGAATTAAAGTCAGAAACGGATTCGATATTCATAGACGCAATCAATATGGATTTTTTGCATGTTTCATTGAATAGAAGGCAAATCGATTTCACGAACTCTGGTAAAAAACTTGGCTTCAAAGCACCAGAAAAAATAGGTAATCATGAATTATTTATACGGTACCTTGCCAAGCCCAAACAAACGGTATATTATATCGGACTAAATGATGGAGTTGAGGGAAATGAACAACTCTGGATCCAAGGCCAGGGTAAATACACAAGTCATTGGCTGCCAAGTTTTGATGATATGTCAGAGAAAGTAGAACTTGACCTTACCTTGAATACCGATGAAGGGTTTACTGTAATCGCAAATGGAAAGCTAACCAAAAAGAATACGGCAGAAGGTATTATAGACTGGCATTTTGATATGCAAGACCCCATGAGCAGCTATTTAGCTGCCTTTGTCATCGGGAAATTTGATAAAAAAGAATTGAAATCGTCATCCGGAGTTCCTATAGAGTTGTATTACGAACCTAAAGACAGTTTAAGGGTTGAGCCTACCTATCGTTATACCAAAGAAATTTTCGATTTTTTAGAAGATGAGATCGGCATTGCTTATCCTTGGCAGAACTACAAGCAAGTACCAGTTAAAGATTTTCTTTATGCTGGTATGGAAAATACGAGCGCGACTGTATTTTCTAATTCCTATATGATTGATTCAACGGCCTTTATTGATAAGAATTATGTTAATGTCAATGCCCACGAACTGGCACATCAATGGTTTGGAAATTTAGTGACCGAAGAAAGTAGCAAGCACCATTGGTTACACGAGGGTTTTGCAACATATTATGCCTATTTGGCCGAACAGCATTTATTTGGTGAAGACCATTTTTACTGGAAACTATACGAGACCGCTAAAACCCTGCACAATTTGTCCGAGAGTGGAGGCGGGGAGGCCCTTAACAACCCAAATGCCAATAGTTTGACCTTTTATGAAAAGGGGGCTTGGGCACTTGTAATGTTAAAAGATAAGATTGGGAAAAATGCATTTCAAAAAGGAATAATTAGCTATTTAAATAAACATCAATTTAAAAATGTTACCATATCTGATTTTTTGGTTGAAATGGAACTTGCCGCTAATACAGACTTGTCCGATTTTAGATCTAAATGGTTAGAAAATGAAGTATTTCCGTGGGAAGAAGTGAAAGAAAAGCTTAAAAGGGAATCTGAAAGTATCGCTTTGGTTTTTGAGATGGAAAACGAATTTCAACGTATTAAAAGCGATGATTTGGATTATGACAGTTATTGGAACAGGACAGAGTCCACTAATTTTAAAGCCCATTTCATACGACAATATCATCGGGTTTTACCTAACGCTATCATTAAAAGAGCCTTTTTAAGCGATGATATTAAAATAAGGCAGGCATTAGCTAGTTCTTTATACGGTATCTCTGGGGTGAAACAATCAACAACCGAAATGGCAGACCTGTTCGAGACGCTATTAGATGACGAAAGTTATGTAACCATAGAAAATGCACTCCTAAAACTTTGGGCAACTTTTCCTGAAAAAAGAACGCTTTACTTTTCAAAAACCCAAAATATTGTTGGTTTGCCAAATAAAAATGTACTGTTGTTATGGCTTACGTTGGCATTGCTAACCCCTGAGTATAATCTGGGCCAACAGCAAGCATATTATAATGAGCTGAATGGATATACTTCTGCAGATAATCATTTTGAGGTAAGACAGTTGGCCTTTCAATACCTAAGTCAAATTCAGGCCATGAGCGACGAAGCACTTGTTAACCTTATAAAAGCTTCTGACCATCACGTTTGGCAATTTAAAAAGTCTTCAAGAAATTTACTTAAAGAATTAAGTGAAAGTATTGAACTAAAAGAACGACTTTTGAGTATATCAAATTCCTTATCCACGGAGGAACAAAGCACACTGAACAAATTGTTAAAGCAATGAAAGCACTTGTAATTTCTGGAGGTGGCAGCAAAGGTGCTTTTGCTGGTGGGGTGGCCCAATTTCTTATTGAGGAGGCAAAAAATGACTATGATATTTTTGTTGGCACCTCTACCGGAAGTCTTTTAATTTCGCACCTCGCTCTAGGAAAGCTTAATAAAATCAAGGAGATTTATTCCAATGTAAATCAGAAAACTATTTTCAATAACTGTCCGTTTGTGGTCAAGCGAAAATATGGTGCCGATATTATCAGCATGAACCA
This sequence comes from Croceitalea sp. W27, assembly GCF_055693185.1. Classification (NCBI taxonomy): domain Bacteria; kingdom Pseudomonadati; phylum Bacteroidota; class Flavobacteriia; order Flavobacteriales; family Flavobacteriaceae; genus Croceitalea; species Croceitalea sp. W27. Next base: position 393,029 of record NZ_CM146327.1, on the reverse strand, counting down.
TTGGAATATTTTTAAGAATTTTATAAAAGGAAAAAAAACCTTTGGAGAAAGCGAAAATTTAAGGCAGCTAATTCGTAATAGTATTACTGTTGCTGAGTTTGATGAATTAAAAGCTTCGAATAAAAATGTTGTTGTTACGGTTTCCAATCTATCTCTAAACCAGGTAGAGTATAAATCTATAAATGATTGTACGTATGATGAATTTTGTGATTGGATTTGGATTTCTGCCAATTACACACCATTTATGAGTTTGGTTCGCAAAAATGGTTGCGAATATGCTGATGGAGGACTAGGAAGTCTTGTTCCGATTGAAGAGGCAATTTTAAGAGGTGCCACCGAGGTTGATGTTGTTGTTTTACATACAGAGGTAAATTACTATAACAGAATGCCCTCAAGAAACCCTTTTGAACTTATTACCAATATGTTAGGGTTTGTTTTAGATCGCATAGAAAATCAAAATATTAGAGTAGGTAAGCTCGTGGCCAATCAAAAAGGAGCGATTATTAACCTGTATTATACCCCAACTATTTTGACCACAAATTCTTTAATTTTTAATAAAGAGAAAATGACTCGCTGGTGGAAACGGGGCTACTTATACGCTAAGAACAAAAATGCGGAGAGTATGCCTATAAAACCTGAAGTTCAGGAATAGTTTACCACAGATCGCCAATTTCCTTTTTCACAAAAGCCAATGCTGTTGCTGAAGGAGATTGTTTTTCTAACATTTGCGTTAAAATATCTTCACGAAGTTTATCTGCAGAGTCCGATTCGCTCATGGCAGCAGACCTAATTATTTGAATGGTAGCACTTTTGGCCGCTTTAATAATGTTCCAACACTCATCCGTCATGTAGATTTGTTGTGACAAATTATGATCAAATTCATCTTCAACATTCTTTATGAGTAGATTTTCGTAGTCGTTTTTGTTTTGACTTTGGGGAGCCACTCGCACTACTAGGCTATTTACAGCAATTCGCTCTAAATACAAGGCCATGCGCTCATAAGCTTGCAATCTAACCGGGAGTGTATCTTTCTGTGAATCTTTATGCAGTAAAAAACGTCTTCTACCATCTTCGTTACGGGTGTGTAGTCTAAAAAAATAAAAGCCGATAAGGCCTGTAACCAACGAGGGTAATAGATAAGCAAAGAGTTGAAAAACTTGGTCTCCGGTCATTTGAATTGATATTTATTTGGATTTAAAACGGAGTAAATCCCTAAAAAGTATATCTAGATCTCTTACATTTTTTCTTTGGCCAAACTGTAAAATGCTTTTAAATCAGGAGATAGTTTAATGGTTATACCTTCTTTGAAGTTTCCGTCTTTAGTGGCAATTTTCAACCTTTCTGCCGGAATGCCGTTAGCTTTCCATAACTCATTGGCTACAGCGGCTGCCTGCGTATACGACACATCGAAATCGCCAGTAATGTTAAGTGCCTCTATAGTAATTTCCCTTTTTGGGTTTTTTGTAATTAATTGAGCTATTCTTGCAATAGTTGCTTTTCCTTCTTCGCTTAAAACCTCAGATTGATCATTCTCGAATAATGACAAAAGACTATTAGAAACCGAAATACTGCCATTGGCTGCACCTACTTTGGCATTAGCTCCCAAAATTTGTTTGCTCTGTGATAATATGGCGATGGCCGTTGAATCATTTTTGGCAAAAGAATCAGATATCAATCTTAGTTGTTGTTCTTTTTCATTAAGACTGCTCAATGCACTATTGACGGTCTCTGTATTTTGTTTTGAAATTTTAGAGAAATTCGTAAGATTTTGAAGTAAGGTTGCATTCGCATTTCTGAGTTCAGCAGCTTCTCTGTTCGCTAATTCAGCGTTAGCATTACTTACATTAATTTGTCTTTTTGCGACCGATACAGAATCGTTTAGGGCCAAAATAGTTTGTTCAAGCTCGGTAATTTTATTTAGCAAGTCCTTCTTTTTTTGAGCTTGAATCAATGTTGTAGAAATCAAAAAGAAGATTAAGGGTACTAGTTTTTTCATAATTAAGAATTGGATTTTCCTCCTAGATAGGTACATTCATAAAGTTCTTTCATACTATTAAAACCAACCTTGGTCTTTTCATAACCATAAACCGATTTTAAATCACTGCTAAGATAATCATCATCAACATTAACTTGAATATCTGTCATTGTAAATTGTGCAGGATGCTCATAACCTGCAGCGTGAGTCACCTCTAAAAATTCTTTTCTAAATGTTTTGAAGTACTGTGCCAAACGTTCAGATTTTAGGGTGACATCTATTCCGCTCTGGCGCCATTTACTTTGTGTGGCAATGCCTGCAGGGCATTTATTGGTATGACAAACCTGGGCTTGAATACAGCCAATACTCAGCATAGCTTCTCTAGCGACATTAATGCAATCTACCTCCATTGCGAAGGCCATAGCTGCTTTGGCCGGAAAACCGAGTTTACCACTGCCAATAAATACGATTCTATCGGTAAGTCCTCTATCTTGAAAAATTTTATAGAGGCTTGCAAAGCCATAAACCCATGGTAAAGAGACGTGATCGGCAAAACTTGGTGGTGCTGCTCCGGTTCCTCCCTCACCACCGTCGACGGTAATAAAATCAGGACCTTTACCGGTTTTTTTCATTAAATCGGCTAGTTCTATCCATTGGTCCAATTTTCCTATCGCTCCCTTTATACCAACGGGAAGTCCTGTCTCATCGGCTATTTTTTCCACTAGGGAATGTAATTCGGCAATTGTTGAAAAAGCTTTGTGGGTGGATGGCGATAATACATCTTTACCGACCTCGACCCCGCGTATCTCTGCAATTTCTTTGGTTATCTTGGCTCCGGGCAATACGCCGCCTTTACCTGGTTTTGCTCCTTGTGAGAGCTTAACTTCAATGGCCTTTATACATGGGTTTTCATCAACCAAGACCTTCATTTTGTCCAAGGATAGATTTCCATCTTTTGAGCGTACCCCGAAATAACCTGTGCCAAAATGGAAGACTACATCGCCACCCTTTTTATGATAGGGAGAAAGGCCACCCTCACCAGTATTATGATAAGCTTCGGCCTCGAGAACACCTTTGTTCATGGCTTCTACCGCAGCAGCGGATAAAGAACCAAAGCTCATTGCGGATACATTTATTATTGAAGAAGGACGATAAGGTTTCTTCCGTTTGTTAAAGGCGCCAATGACTTTTGCACAGGGTAAAAAATATGGATTTTCTATGTTTGGGTGATTTTCAGGGATTTTATAGCCGATCATAGCATTTTTTATAAAAATATGCTGATGCGCATAAACATCCCTATCCGTACCGAAGCCTTCATAATTATTTTCACGCTTCGCCGAAGCATATATCCAACTTCGTTCAATACGGTTAAAAGGGAGCTCCTCTCTATTATTGGCAACAAAATATTGTCTCATTTCAGGGCCAATACTTTCTAACCAATAACGTAGGTGGCCTACAACTGGATAGTTATGGCTAATAGTATGGGCTTTTTGAAAAAAGATATCACGGATGGCGATAAGCACAATCACCGCAACTATCCATAACCACCATGGAACGTTACCTAAAAAAGTTAAAACTCCGTCCATAAATTAAAATTTAAATACAAGTTCAAATGCAAGAATCAAGTTCAATACTAATTAAAAATGAATTTATAGGCAACATAGATTACAATTAGCAACAGAAAGAAATATGATACTATTTTTCGAAATGGATGCATATGTTTTAATTCTGATGCTGCATTTTCCTTATCTACTTTTTCTTTTAGTTGAAATGCCTCATTAAAATCTCTTGAATCCACAAAGAAAATAACAGAATCTAATCCACCATCCCCAGAAGACTTATTGAAACTATGATATTCAATGCCAACTTTATCTAATTCTTGTTCAAATATTTTAGATGGAAACGGACTGGCAAATTCTGCTACCTGGCTAGTAAAATCCTTCAACTTATATTTTCTTGTTATTGTCCAATACTATTTTAATAACCCCAAATAATGCCAAAAGCACCCCAATAATAAAGCTTGTTAGACATATCCAAGCTGGTTTCTCCATCGTTAAAAGTAACATTCCCAGCGACGTGAATACCATCCCAAAAATGGTGTAGATGAGCCCTTTATTCTTTTTATCCATTATTTAAGTTCAAATACAAAAGTCAAGTTCAAGTTCAACCCTTCGACAGGCTCAGGGTGACAAATAGCACGTTTTTGTAAACTCCTAACTACTTATTAAGGTAGTCTAATGTTAACTCTGTCATTGCTTTTACACCTAGTTGCATTCCTGCATCATCAATCAAGAAATCTGGAGTATGATGTGGAAAAGATTCTTTATTTCCAGGGGTCATTCCTCCTAAAAAGAAGAAAAAACCTGGCGCTTCACGTTGAAAGTATGAGAAATCTTCGGCACCCGTGATTGCTTTTTGAATTACTACATTATCCCCACCGGCAACACGCTGTAAAGTAGGTAGCATTTGGGTAACCAAAGCAGGGTCGTTGTACGTTATGTCCGTAGCATCTTTTATCTCACACGTGGCGGTTCCGCCATAGGCTTTTGCAATGGTTTCAACCATTTCTACCATTCGCTTGTTTAATTTGTCTTTCATATCATAATCAAGCGTTCTGATAGTGCCTATCATTTCAGCACTTTCTGGAATAATATTAAAACGAACACCACTCTTAATTTTACCTACGGTAATCACAGCTGCCTCTTCGGTAAGTTTGGTTTCACGGCTAATAATAGTCTGTAAGCCATCAATGATTTTAGCACTTATCAAGATTGGATCCACACCGGACCAAGGTTGTGAACCATGACTTTGTTTTCCTTTAACCTTAATTGTAAAACTCTGAGCAGCGGCCATAGTACCGCCAGATTTGTAACGAATCATGCCTACTGGAGTCTGAGAGTTTATGTGCAATCCGAAAATGGCATCCACTTTAGGGTTTTCCATAACACCTTCTTTCACCATTAATAATGCACCGCCTTCTTCACCTGGTGGTGGGCCTTCTTCTGCCGGCTGAAAAATAAACTTTACGGTTCCTTTAATTTTGTCTTTGTTTTTTGATAGTACTTCTGCAACACCCATTAAAATGGCTGTGTGGGTATCATGTCCGCAAGCGTGCATAACACCGACTTTTTCGCCTAAAAACTCAGAGGTCACAGTAGACTTAAATGGTAAATCATTACGTTCGGTAACCGGCAGCGCATCTATGTCCGCCCGAAGCGCAACGACTTTACCTGGTTTGTCTCCTTTTAAAAGCCCCACCACCCCGGTATGTGCCACACCAGTTTGCACTTCAATACCTAACGATTTTAGATGCTTTGCTATTTTTTCGGCTGTTTTAAACTCTCTATTGCCCAATTCTGGGTTTTGATGAATATCATGTCGCCAATCGATTACTTTTTTCTCAATACTCTTATAATCTTCGGAGAGGTTTGGCCCTTGAGCCATCAATCCGCAAGTAACCATTGAGAATGCAAAAGCGAATACTTTAAGTTTAGTCATAATTTGAGTTTTAAAATTTAATAAGGCGGTAGCCATCATTTTGTAATTGTATCAAAGCTGTCATTGCCGATAATGATAACTGCACGCCGGAAATTGTTTCTTCTATCGGAAAATCTCTAGATAAGGATGATTGTCCGCAGAATATAAAATCTACCCCAGCGTCCATCAATTGCTGCACCATTTCTGCATTCGGGTTTTTTATTCCATACCGTTCAATATAGACTTCATTGGTGATAATATCTTTTGACGCCTTGTTATGAACTACCAAGGCCACTTTCATGTTTTCTTTCGACACTCCATTTTGTGCATGCATATTCAAAAATCGGGCAGCCGTTTCAATGCTTCTATTTAAAGCTGAAGGGTCTTCGGGGCTATTCATGATATCAAAGACCACTTTTAATTCGGTATCATTTTCAATCTTATAATTTTGACCTTCGATTTGCCAAACTTTACCGTAGTCCGGGATTACTGGGCCTGCTTTTTTTTCTTGGGCTGCGATACTAATTGTGAAAAGTATCAGTAGGCTTAAAAGGAAGTATTTTCTGTTCATAAAGTCTAAATATATCTAAAAATAGAAGAAATACCATTTGCTGTTCAAAAGTATTTAAAGCTTCATTTCAACAAACCAAGTAGATTGGCTAATTTCACCTTTTGACTTTAATTTATCTGTGGAAGAAAAGATTGCTTATTTAAAAGGATTGAACGAAGCCCAGTTGGCTCCTGTTTTGCATAAAGATGGTCCTTTGATGGTTATTGCCGGGGCCGGCTCTGGAAAAACCAGGGTTCTGACCTACCGTATTGCCCATTTAATGGCGCAAGGGGTAGATTCTTTTAATATTCTGGCCTTAACTTTTACCAACAAAGCGGCCCGTGAGATAAAAAAGCGTATAGCGGACATCGTTGGTAGTTCAGAAGCTAAAAATCTGTGGATGGGTACCTTCCATTCCGTATTTGCCAAACTATTGCGTTTTGATGGTGATAAATTGGGGTATCCCAGCAATTTCACCATTTACGATACCCAAGATTCTCAACGCTTAATAGCCTCGATCATTAAAGAGATGGGGCTCGATAAGGATATTTATAAATACAAACAGATACAGAATAGAATCTCTTCTTATAAAAATAGCCTGATTACCGTTAAGGCCTATTTTCAGAATCCTGAATTGGTAGAAGCCGATGCGATGGCAAAACGACCAAGGCTTGGTGAGATTTACCAAAACTATGTAGATCGTTGTTTTAAAGCGGGCGCAATGGATTTTGATGATTTGTTATTGCGCACCAATGAGTTGCTAACACGGTTTCCTGAGGTTTTAATGAAGTATCAAGATAGGTTCCGCTATATTTTGGTAGACGAGTACCAAGATACCAACCATTCGCAATACCTTATTGTTAAGGCTCTTTCTGACCGATATCAAAACATTTGTGTCGTAGGTGATGATGCACAAAGTATCTATTCTTTCAGAGGCGCCAACATTAGTAATATTCTAAATTTTCAGAAAGACTACGACGATGTGGGCATGTACCGTTTAGAACAAAACTATCGCTCTACCAAGAATATCGTGAATGCTGCCAATTCGATAATTTCTAATAATAAGAATCAGCTAGAAAAGGTAGTTTGGACCTCCAATGATGAGGGAAATAAAATAAAAATACATCGCAGTATTACCGACGCCGAGGAAGGCCGTTACGTCGCTGCATCTATTTTTGAGAATAAGATGCAACACCAAATGGGCAATGGTGAATTTGCCGTGCTGTATCGCACCAATTCACAGTCTAGGGCCATTGAAGATGCTTTGCGCAAGAGTGATATTCCCTATCGTATTTATGGGGGGCTTTCTTTTTACCAACGTAAGGAAATTAAAGACGTTTTAGCGTATTTACGTGTTGTTATCAATCCAAAAGACGAGGAAGCTTTAAAAAGAATTATCAATTTTCCTGCACGTGGAATAGGGCAGACCACAGTTGATAAATTAGTTGTTGCAGCAAACCATTACGGACGTTCTATTTTTGAGGTGATAGAAAACCTTTCCAAATTGCAATTAAAGATTAACGGTGGCACTACCCGAAGATTAGAAGATTTTGTTACTATGATCAAAAGCTTTCAGATAATGAATGAAGGTGCTGATGCTTTTACACTTGCCGAACATGTTGCCAAAAAGACTGGGTTACTATTAGAATTTAAGAAAGACGGTACCCCAGAGGGTATTGGTAAAATGGAAAACATTGAGGAACTGCTCAATGGTATTCAAGATTTTGTGGAAGGGCAAAAAGAATTGGCTGACACTACTGGCAGTTTAACCGAATTTTTAGAAGATGTGGCATTGGCTTCTGACTTAGATAAGGACACTGGTGATGATGATAGGGTAGCCTTAATGACGATTCACTTGGCAAAGGGGCTGGAATTCCCATATGTCTACATTGTAGGTATGGAAGAAGATTTGTTTCCTTCTGCCATGAGTATGAACACACGAAGCGAACTAGAGGAGGAGCGAAGGTTGTTTTATGTGGCACTAACCCGAGCAGAAAAACAGGCCTACTTGACCTATACTCAAAATCGTTACCGTTGGGGAAAACTTATAGATGCCGAGCCCAGTCGATTTTTAGAGGAGATTGAAGAGCAATATGTAGAGAATTTAACTCCGGTAAACGATGGTTACCGCTACAAATCTTTGATAGATGCCGATATCTTTGGTGAAGTTGATAAAAGTAGATTAAGACAAGTTAAACCTCAAAATGGCACACCGCCAAGTGTAAAAGGCCCTAATGAAAGTCAGTTGCGCAAGCTTAGAAAGCTTAAGCCAGAAATTTCAAGACCCTCTGCCAATACCAATGTAATTGACGCCAATCTAGTAGAAGGTGCTTTGGTAAACCATACCCGTTTTGGTAAAGGAAAGGTTTTAAAGATTGAAGGTGTGGGTAACGACAAAAAAGCTGAAATTCAATTTGATAGAGGTGATATTAAAAAGCTATTGTTGCGCTTTGCTAAATTAGAAGTATTGTAAAATGGAAATAAGCAAACTGGTTTGGTTAATCCATAGTTGTAGGTCTTTATAAAAAAAACGAAAATGAAAAAATATATTACCATTTCTCTCTGTATAGTTTTAAGTGTTATAAGCTGTAAACAAAATGGTGAGACAATAAATACTTCTGATAAAAAAGAAAACGTAACAACTACAAAAGAAAAATTTGATGGTTCTTGGGAATTGAAAGAATGGACTGCTGAGTTAAAAAGTGGCGAGATTGTATTTCCTTATGGTGAGGATGCCAAAGGAATACTAACTTATGACAAATTTGGTAATATGGCAGTTCAGTTAATGAAGAACAAAAGACCTAAATTTTTATCTGAAGACCCGCTTAATGCACAACCAGAAGAAGTTTGGGACGCTTATAATGGTTTTATTGCCTACAGTGGAAGCTATGAGATAGATACTAGTTCAAATCAAGTAACCCACCATATTAGACTAACTTCCTTCCCTAATTGGGTTGGTCAAAATCAAACTAGGTATTATGAATTTAATGATGATAATCTGATTTTAAGTACTGATTTAATTGGGGCAAGTAAACATAAATTGTTATGGGAAAAGCTAAACAATTAATGACTTAGAACAATGGCTATAATTTATTGTGGTTTTGTGCCATACCAAAATAAAGATATAAATCAAACAGCTAAATTTTGGCGGAATAATGCTATGGATAATTCCACAAAGAAATCATAGCCGAGACTGATAAATAGATAAATATGATTAAAACCAAAATTATCATAATAATCAGCATTACGTTGTTAATTCTAAATGTAACTCCACTTTTTGCCCAAGAAGAAAAGTTTGTTAACGATTTTATAGAGCGTTTAGAGAACTCCCAGAAATACCTAAACCTTGTGGCGGAGATGATGCCTGAGGAGAAGTACGACTATAAGGTTACCCCAGAGTCGTTGAGCTTTGCTGAAAACCTAATGCATATCGGTTATGCCTTAGATTGGCATAGCCAATCATTATTGGGTGGGCGAGAGGCTAGAACATGGCAAACAGACACCATCTATAAAACGCATAATAAAAATAAGAAAGAGATGCTTGTGGTAATCAATGACACTTTTGAAAAAGCCATTACCTTGCTAAAAGGTTTTGATACTAGACGACTAGACGATAAGCTTGATTATTTTGGACTGGATAGGAGTAAGCGCCAGATTTTTATGCTCCTTGCGGACCATATTACGCAACACAGAGGGCAAATGCTGGTGCATTTACGTTTAAACGGTTTGGTGCCGCCTAGATACGTTTTGTATCAATAAACCAACTAAAACTGCTTTCTTGCTCTTTTATTTCTGCTGCTTCTAAAATTTCTACCGTCTTTGGTTAAGTAACCGATTAAACCTAAAGCCAAACTAAGAGCAATGACAGTCACCATCATATAAAGTGCTTCACTAGGAATATCCATATTTCTAAAATACAAATAAAAATTGAGTTTTAGCTGATTTAATACACTAATAGTTAGAAGGTTACTATCTTTTTAGTTCTAAGTAAAAAATCACTGTTTTATAAAATACCTGTTTTCAGGGAGTTTAGGTTTTGTTTTTTGAGAGAAATTTGCTCTATAATAATTAAAATAGTTCAATAGTAATTTCGTTTTATAAAAAAACCAACCATATGATTGTATTCGGACACCGCTCTACCCATCTTAAATCGGCACAACTACGAAATGTAAAATGCCCAAACTGTGAAACACAAGACCAAATGACCGCTAGCGTTTATGGTCGTCATGTACATGTTTTTTGGATTCCTGTTTTCCCAGCAGGTAAAATAGGCGTATTTGAATGTCAGCATTGCCATAAAGGTTTCAAGAAAAATGGCTTGGGAGAAGATGGTAAGCTAGCCTATAAAAATTTTAAGGGTACTGTAAAGCATCCGTTATGGAAGTATTCTGGACTGGCCATTATTGCACTTTTAATTTGTTGGGGCGTCTATGCCTCAAAGCAAAAAGAAGATAGAGTGTCAGAATTGGTTCAAAACCCTGTGATGTTCGATACATATACTTTTAAAACAGAAGCAGGATATTATTCCACCTTTAAGGTCGTAGAAGTCTTTAAAGATAGTATGTATGTAAATTATAACAATTACGAAACGGATAGATCTTCTGGTGTTGATAAAATAGATTTACAGAAAAACTATAGTGATCAAATTTATGTACTTACAAACAATGACATCTTAAATATGCACCAAAGAGGCGATATTAAAGATATTGAACGTAACTAATTGCACTCATTGATACACATTAAAAAGCAAAGCAAATTACGCTTAGCTCGCATTTTATATTAACTTTAGTGTAAGGCTAAAGTAATGGCGCAATTCATAAAAATATACAGTGAAAACCCAAATCCAAAGGAAATTGCGAAAGTAGTTAGAGTACTTCGTGATGGTGGTTTGGTAATTTATCCTACCGATACGGTGTATGGTTTAGGTTGTGATATCACCAAGTCACGTGCCCTTGAAAAGATAGCAAGAATAAAAGGGATAAAATTGGCAAAGGCCAATTGGTCTTTCATATGCGCCGATTTGAGTAACCTGTCAGATTACGTAAAACAAATAGATACTGCAACGTTTAAAATTCTTAAACGCGCTTTACCTGGCCCATATACTTTTATATTGCCGGGTAATAACAATCTGCCAAAAGACTTTAAAAAGCGTAGTACAGTTGGTATTCGAGTACCTGACAATAGCATTGCCCAGGCTTTGGTAAACGAGTTAGGTAACCCTATAGTTTCTACATCTATCAGAGATGATGACGATGTTTTGGAGTATACTACGGACCCAGAACTTATATTTGAAAAATGGCAAAATTTGGTAGATGTGGTCATTGACGGAGGCTATGGCGATAATGTGGCATCTACTGTTATAGATTTATCGTTACATCCGCCAGAAGTAGTTCGTGAAGGTAAGGGTAGTTTAGATATTTTATAAAAAAAGGCAGCCAATTGGCTGCCTTTTAATTTCTTTATTGAAAAGGAATATTTAATTTCCTCCACCGTTAATGGCAGGGTCTTTCATTCCTTCTTCTATCATGCTGTAGAACTGGTCAATTTTTGGAAGAACAACAATTCTAGTTCTTCTGTTCTTAGCTCTTTCGGCAGCATTATCGTTACTTACCAAAGGCACATAGAAACTTCTACCTGCTGCAGTCATTCTTTTTGGATCTACGTTAAAATCGTTCTGTAAAACCCTAACAATTGAAGTTGCACGCTTGGCACTTAAATCCCAGTTGTCTAAAAGAACACCACTTCTATAGGGTACATTATCGGTATGACCTTCAACCATAAACTCAAAATCAGGCTTGTTGTTTACCACTTTTGCAACTTTACCTAGCACTTCTTTTGCAGCACTTGTTACATTGTAGCTTCCGCTTCTAAATAATAGTTTATCAGAGATAGAAACAAAAACAACACCTTTTTCTACGCTAACTTCAATATCCTCATCATCCAAGTTTCCGAGAACACCTTTTAAACTTTGTACCAAAGAAAGGTTTACCGAATCTCTTCTGGTCACCGCATCTTGCAATCTTCTGATAGTCAAATCTTTTTCTTGTAGACTTTCAAGCGATTTTTCAAGGTTTTCAGCACCTTTAGCGGTTAAGGTAGTCAAGTCTCCCATGTTATTTATCAACTCTTGATTATTAGCTTTTAAGAAAGCGTTTTGCTCCTCTAAGGCATTTAATCTGGAAGAAGCGGTAGCTTTTTCCTCTAAGCAGTCGTTAAGCTTAACAGTGGCCGAGTTTAATAAATCTTGTGTCTCTTTTTGTTTTGCTTCAAGTTCAGCGTATTTCTTTTGTGATACACAAGAAGATAACAAGACTACAAGTGAAAGTGTTCCTAGTATTATTTTTTTCATGATTAATTATTTGCGATTAACTGTTAATTCGGATTCAAAATTATATAAAATGAAAAGCTATGATACCGTATTCTAGTTAATCTTTTACTAAAATGTTAAAATTCTTTACTTGATGTACGAAATGTGCCCATACGATAGACGTTACAAGATAGTATTTTAATATAAAATTAGCTTTTTCCCGTTTCCTGTAAATCTTAGAAAAGTTGGCATAAAAACTAATGTGCGCCCTAAATACGGCCCAAAAGTGTCTTGGTTTTAGCTGTAAAAGAAACCGAGTTGCAGCAATTCCGTCAAGTATCAATCTTAAGAAGATAATTAAAAAGGCTTTTCTGCGAGGAAGGTTTTTTGTGATGGAATAAAGCGAATTTCTAAAATTTAAGAAAGTCTTTTTTGGGTTCATGTTGCTTAAGGTAGAACCGCCTAGGTGATATACCTTGCTTTTTCCAATATAAAAAACCTTGTGTCCATTATTCTTGGCGCGCCAGCATAAATCTACTTCTTCTTGATGTGCAAAATAATCTGTGTCGAAACCATTTAAACTCCAAAAAGCAGCACTCTTAATAAACATACAGGCTCCTGTTGCCCAAAATATTTCATGAATGTCATCGTATTGGCCCATATCTTCTTCTAAGGCCTGAAAAATACGCCCCCGACAAAAAGGATACCCTAATTTATCTATAAAACCTCCTGCTGCTCCGGCATATTCAAAATAAGCTTTGTTCTTAAGGTCTAAAATTTTGGGTTGAAGAATCGTGGCTTCTGGCATAGAAGCAAAGCCCTTTAAAATTGGCTCAAGCCAATTTTCGGTCACCGCAACATCCGAATTAAGAAGACAGTAACAATCTGCTTCTATACTTTTTAAGCCTGTATTGTAACCACCGGCAAATCCGTAATTGGAATCGTTTAATACAACGCCAACATTCGGAAACTCTTCTTTTAAAACAGAAAGCGAATTGTCGGTCGAAGCATTATCAATTACATAGATTTCTGCCCCACCAGAATACGCTAACACTGAGGGCAGGTACTTTTTGAGCAAATCCGCTCCGTTCCAATTTAGTATAACAATGGCTAGTCTCAAAACGGTGGCAAATTAACGGCTAAAATCAGGAATTTCTCTTAAAAAAGTATATTTTTCTTCTACTGCGTCGATTTGGCAGTAAAAGTGGTTCAATCCATTGGTGACCATTAAATATTCTGCATTGAGTTTAATGTTGTATCGGGCAATTTGGTCAAATGTTGCTTGCGTAATCGTAACATCTGGAGATTTACATTCCACCAAAATTTTAATGGACCCATCTGAGTTGAAAACAACTACATCAAAACGTTTTTTCAGTGAATTAACGGTAATCTGTTTTTCAACATTGATGATGCTCTTTGGGTATTTTTTTTCTTTAATCAAAAAGTGAACGGTGTGCTGCCTCACCCATTCCTCAGGTTGGAGCACCACAAATTTTTTGCGCACAATGTCAAAAATATGGATGCTATTTTCGCTACTTTTGAACCGAAACGAATACTCTTTAAAATTCAATGGGCGCATGGCGCAAATTTGATGATTTTTTTTAAATGGAAGCTGTAAAAGAGATAGTAAGTAATATTAAACAGAAAAATCTGAAGCCTGTCTATTTTTTGATGGGGGAGGAACCCTATTATATTGATAAAATTTCTGATTTTATTGCTGCTACAGTTTTAACAGAGGAAGAGCGTGGTTTCAATCAAATGGCCCTTTATGGAAAGGAAACTTCGGTAGATGATATCGTTTCTAATGCTAAGCGTTTTCCAATGATGGCTGAGCATCAGGTTATAGTCGTTAAAGAAGCCCAAGAGCTTTCTAGAACAATAGAAAATTTGGTTTCTTATGTTGAGAATCCGCAGCCTACAACAGTTTTGGTGATTTGTTTTAAATATAAAAAACTCGATAAGCGTAAAAAGCTTTACAAAGCCGTTCAAAAAAATGGGGTATTGTTCGAGAGTAAAAAACTTTATGAAAATCAAGTAGCGGATTGGATAAGAAAAGTATTGAATGGCAAGAAGTACCAGATTTCCCCCAAAGCTTCTGCTCTTTTAGTAGAGTTTTTAGGTACTGACCTTAGTAGAATAAATAATGAGTTGGGAAAACTGTTTTTGGTCGTTCCCCAAGGTTCTGAAATTACACCAGCACATATCGAAACACATATCGGAATTAGCAAAGACTATAATAATTTTGAGTTAAAGAAAGCAATAGGAGAGCGGAATATTACCAAGACAAGTAAAATAATCAATTACTTTGCCCAGAATCCTAAAGACAATCCTTTTGTGCTAACGGTAACTTTATTGAACAACTTTTTTACCCAGCTCCTGCAATTTCATGGTCTAAATGACCACTCTCCTAAGAATGTAGCGTCCGCTTTAGGTGTAAGCCCATATTTTGTGAACGAATATGAGGTAGCTGCAAAGAACTATCCCATGAAAAAAGTGAGCAGCGTAATTTCTAACTTGCGAGAATTAGATTTAAAGGGTAAAGGTGTAAATGCGCAAAATATCAGTCACTCAGATTTACTAAAAGAGCTTTTGGTAAAAATCATCTAGTTACTTTTTATCCAAACTATACTTTCCGGGGCCCAGCATAGCGATCACTATAAAGAAGGTGAGATAGAGCAGTGCGAGTTCTTTTTTGTCAAAGGGGTCTGCGCCATGAACTACAAAAGCTGCTACAAACATTGTTGCCGCGGCCGGCAGGGTCGCAATTCTTGTTTTATACCCAATTATAATCAAGATAGGGGCTATAAACTCTCCTATTACAGTTAAAAATAGAGAAGGAGAGGCCCCAATGCCCAATGGATCAGGGAATTCAAAATCACCTGCAATCAGTTTTTGAAACTTTGGTAGGCCATGGGCAAATAGCATAAAAGCGGAAGGAACAATTCTTAAAAGAGCTAATCCGATGGGTGTTTGTGCAGCATTTTTCATTAATGGGGGAATGTGAGTTACTACAAATATAAATTTTTCTTGAATATGAAATTATAGGCACGTCTAAAAGGAATTTCAGGCATTGGGAATAAGAACATAATTAGTAAATTGTAATTCTTAAATAATTATCAATCAATTTAAAAAGAACACCATGAAAAAAACAGTTTTAGGGCTTTTGACCCTTTTTTTTAGTGTAGTTAATCTCGTTGCCCAAGATTTTCAATTTAAGGCTAGTGATATTGAGATTAAATATGAAAAATTTAAATTACCAAATGGACTAACACTTTTAGTTCATGAAGATCACAAAGCACCAATTGCGGCTGTAAATGTCTGGTATCACGTAGGCTCAAAGAACGAAAAGCCGGGTAAGAGCGGATTTGCCCACCTTTTTGAACATTTAATGTTCAACGGCAGTGAAAACTATAACAAGGATTATTTTCAGGCGTTGGAGAGTATTGGAGGTACGGATTTGAACGGTACTACGAATAATGATAGAACCAATTATTTTCAGAATGTACCCATTTCCGCTCTGGACCAGGTACTTTTCTTAGAGTCAGACCGAATGGGGCATCTATTAGGGGCTATTGACCAAGAAAGACTTGATGAGCAACGAGGTGTAGTGCAAAACGAAAAACGTCAAGGCGAAAATCAGCCTTATGGAAAGCAATGGGATTATCTAACAAAAGCTATGTATCCGAAAGGGCATCCGTATTCTTGGACGGTTATTGGCGAGATGGCAGATCTAAATGCAGCTTCTTTAGAAGACGTTCAAGAATGGTTTAAATCATACTATGGTACTGCTAATGCTGTTGTTGCAGTTGCTGGAGATGTAAATCCACAAGAAGTATATCAAAAAGTGGTGAAGTATTTCGGCGATATTCCTTCTGGGCCAACAATTGAAAGACAAGAAGTGAATATACCGGAACATAACGGAGACACGTATCAAGTGTATGAAGACAGGGTTCCGGAAACACGCGTTCTGTTTTCTTGGAATACCCCGCAATTTGGAGCTAAAGAAGACATTCACTTTGATTTAATTTCTGCAATCTTAACTCAGGGGAAAAATTCAAGATTATACAAGAAATTCATTTACGAAGATCAAACTGCGAGTTCAGTGGTCTCCTTTCAAGGGTCAAGTGAGATTGCCAGTACCTTTGTTACTTGGGCAAATGTAAAACCGGGTCAAGACTATAAAAAAATCGAGAAAGAACTTCTTGCCGAAATCAATACGTTTATTGAAAACGGACCTACCGAAGCGGAGCTTAAGCGAGTGAAAGCAGCTTATTTTTCTGGGTTTATAAAAGGATTAGAACGTATTGGAGGATTTGGAGGCGTATCGGACATTCTTGCATCTAACCAGACTTATTTTGGGGATGCGGGATATTATAAGACTGTTTTAAACTATGCCGAAACAGCCACAGTTCAAGATTTACAAAATACCGCTAAAAAATGGTTGACCAAAGGAAAGCATACGTTAATTTGTCTGCCATTTCCAGAATATACATCTGACAAAGCAGTTGTGGATAGGTCGAAATTACCAGAATTAGGTCCTCCGAAAAGCTCACAATTTCCAGATTTAGAAAGAACTAAGTTATCCAACGGGCTTAATGTCGTATTGGCCAAGCGTTCAGGAGTGCCTACTATTGTGGTAAACCTAATGGTCAATGCGGGATATAAAACAGATTATTTAGCTACGCCCGGTACGGCACAATTGGCAATGAATCTCATGGATGAGGGCACAAAAAATATGAACTCATTAGAGATCAATGAAAAATTACAGCTTATCGGTGCCAGTTTAAGTACGTTCTCAGATCAAGACATTTCAAACGTTTACATGACCACGTTAAAACAGAGTTTCAATGAAAGTCTAGATCTTTTTTCAGATGTAGTTCTTAATCCAATCTTCCCAGAGAAAGAATTTGATCGCTTAAAGAACGAACAGATCAATAATATAAAACGAGAAAAGTCTCAACCAATTTCAATGGCTTTACGTGTAATGAACAAGTATATGTACGGTGAAAACCATCCTTATAGCAATCCTTTTACTGGAACTGGTTATGAAGAAACAGTAGCAAAATTATCCAAAGAAGATATTGTCGAATTTTACGATACATGGATCAAACCCAATAATGCTACTATTGTCGTAACCGGTGATGTAGAGATGAAGGATTTAAAGTCTAAACTTGAAAAAACATTGGGGAAATGGAAAAAGGCCGATGTTCCTACACTAACGTTCAACAAACCGAATACCAATTCTAAAAACACACTCTATTTAATGAATAGGCCAGAGTCACAGCAGTCCGTAATTATTGCCGGTCATTTAACGGAGAAGTACGGAGATGTTTCTGAGGTAGCCTTAGAGCAGATGGTAAGCATTTTAGGTGGTGATTTCACTTCTCGAATTAATATGAATCTTAGAGAGGATAAACACTGGTCGTATGGTGCTGGTGGTTTTGTTTTAGGAGCTCAACAAGAAAGGCCTTTTATCATGTATGCACCAGTACAAACAGATAAGACGGCGGAGTCCGTTACCGAACTCAGAAAAGAGATTACGGAGTTTTTAACTACTAGACCCGCTACCCAGGCAGAATTGGATAAGGTAAAGACAAATCAAGTATTGAAATTGCCCGGTCAGTGGGAAACAAATAGTGCTGTTAACAATTCTGTAGCAAACCTTGTTAAATATGATCTATCAGATGACTATTATAAAAAGTATGACCAAAATGTTCGTAATCTTTCCTTAAACGAAGTACAACAGGTTAGTAAGAAGGTAGTAAAGCCAGAGAATGTGAATTGGTTTATGGTTGGTGATCGTGCTAAAATTGCAAGTAAGCTAGATGAACTTGGTTTTGATCAAATTATTGAAATAGACGCCGATGGAAACCCGTTAGTACCGGCAATGAAACAAGAAGAAAAGGATATCAAAAATTAGTCCTTAAAAAAAGCCTCGCGAATCGCGAGGCTTTTTTTTATTTATCTCAACTTGGGATAATCACTAGGATTAGCCTCATGCATTATGCCATAAATTTTTTCAAAAATATCTTCGGCATTTGGTTTAGAGAAATAATCTCCATCAGTTGCATATGCAGGTCGATGCGCCTTTGCCGTTAAGGTGTGAGGAGCACTGTCCAAATATTTATAACCTTCTTGCTTTTCAAGAATTTCTTGTAATAGATACGCAGAACATCCGCCAGGTACATCTTCATCGATAATAAGCAGTCTATTTGTTTTCTTTAGGCTTTTTACTACATCATGTTTAATATCAAATGGCAGTAGGGACTGTGCATCAATAACTTCTGCATCAATACCAACTTCTTTTAGCTCTTCTGCTACATTCTGTACGATTCTTAATGTAGAACCATAGGAAAGTAAGGTGATATCTGTTCCTTCTTTTACCGTTTCAACTACGCCGATAGGCGTACAGAACTCACCAAGGTTGTTTGGCTTTTGTTCTTTAAGGCGATAGCCATTTAGGCTTTCGATGACCAAAGCTGGCTCATCAGTTTTCATAAGCGTATTATAAAAACCTGCAGCTTGTGTCATGTTTCTAGGTGTAAGAATGTACATTCCTCGCAATAAGTGAATTAAACCTCCCATTTGTGAACCGGAATGCCATATACCTTCAAGACGGTGACCTCTAGTTCGCACGATTAAAGGTGCTTTTTGCTTACCTGCCGTTCGGTACAATAATGTAGCCAAGTCGTCACTTAAGGTCTGTAAACCATACATGATATAATCAAGATATTGTATCTCTGCAATGGGGCGTAAACCCCGCATAGCAAGTCCGATACCTTGACCGATTATCGTAGATTCGCGAATACCGGTGTCCGCTATTCTAAATTTTCCATATTTTTCTTGTAAACCTTCTAGTCCTTGATTTACATCGCCGATATTACCTGTATCCTCACCAAAAACCAAGGCATTTGGGTACTTTTCAAAAAGTTTGTCAAAATTGTCCCTCAGAATGACCCTGCCATCTACCTCTTCTGTATCGTTTTCATATTTAGGGGCTATTGCTGCAATTGAAGTGGCATTGTTATCAAGTTCAGAATATAAATGTGAACTAAAAGCGGGCTGCGTAGTATCTATAAAATTGGCTATCCAATTTTGCAATATTTTTTTCTCATTAGAATTCTCTCCGATAACATAACGAAGTACTTTTCTTGCATGAGAGGCCAAATCTTTCTTGATAGGCTCTTCGATTGCAATTAAGTCGTTCTTTATTTTTGTAATAAAGGCTCTGTTCGGACTGCTGTCAGCGACATTGGATATTACTTGAACCAAATTTTTCTTATCTGAAACATGTGGCTGCAAAAAGGCTGTCCATGCTGTTTTTTTAGCATTTCTTACTTCTTGCTTTATTCTTTTCTCGATAGCCTTTAGCTCATCTTCATTAGCAATATTGTTTTCAAGAATCCATTCTCTAAAGCGTTTATTGCAGTCGTTCTCTCTTTCCCATTCCAGACGGTCTTGAGATTTGTAACGCTCATGCGAACCAGATGTTGAATGCCCTTGAGGTTGTGTAAGTTCAGTAACGTGAATAAGCACAGGAACGTGCTCTTCGCGTGCAATATCGGATGCATTTTCATAAGCATGTATCAACGCTGTATAGTCCCAACCTTGTACTTTTAAGATTTCGTAGCCCTTTGCATTCTCATCGCGCTGAAAACCCTTTAAGATTTCTGAGATATCACTTTTTGTGGTATGGTATTCTGCAGGAACTGAAATGCCATAGGCATCGTCCCAAACGCTAATGACCATGGGTACCTGCATAACCCCAGCGGCATTCAAAGCTTCAAAGAAATGCCCTTCACTTGTACTTGCATTACCAATAGTACCCCAAGCGACCTCATTACCGTTTTTTGAAAAATTAGAGGTATCAATTCCAGAAACATTCCGATAAATTTTTGAAGCTTGTGCAAGACCAAGAAGTCTCGGCATTTGACCCGCGGTACAAGAAATATCTGCACTACTGTTTTTTTGTTCAGACAGATTTTTCCAACTACCATCTTCATTGATGCTATGTGTCATAAAGTGACCACCCATTTGACGCCCTGCACTCATGGGGTCTTTGGTGATATCGGTAGTTGCATAAAGACCATGAAAAAAGGCCTCTGGGTTCAAATGGCCTAACGCCATCATAAAGGTTTGATCCCTGTAGTATCCACTCCTAAAATCACCATTTTGAAAAGCCCTCGCCATTGCCAGTTGAGGCAATTCTTTTCCATCACCAAAAATTCCGAATTTCGCTTTTCCCGTAAGTACCTCTCGTCTTCCTAAAAGACTACACTCCCTACTGGTAACGGCAATTTCATAATCGCTCAAAATCTGAGCTTGAAAATCTACAAATGAAATTTCGCTATCAGTCTTAGGATTTGTTTTCATAGATACGGATTGATTTTTTGCAAAATTACAAAATACTCACCTATTTTACTAACAAAATGGAATTTCAGAATTTACAAAATCACAAAAAAATGTTAGTAATACAGCGAATATGAAAAAATAGCGCCATCTATTTAACTTTATTTTATCAATCTTTTAAAATCAAAACCATTTTCTGGTGAAGAGCCCAGTTAAGGTTTTAGGACTTATGGTGACAATAAATCTAATACTTTGGCCATAATCAGGTTGGGCAATTTCCCAGCCTTTATTGGAATATAAAGGGAAGTATAATTCAAAATAGTCAGTTACCAGATTTAAACGAATACCGGAGTCATATACAAAGCGGGCACTTTCCCCTCTATCGGCAATCATACCGATATCACCATATAATTCTATCCACCTCCAAATATTGAAGCTAGCATTTGTTGTTGCTATCCAATCACTACCAAATTGGTCGTCAAATCGAGATTTAAAACCACCTTCTGCGATAATAATCTGTTGACTA
Source organism: Croceitalea sp. W27 (assembly GCF_055693185.1). Taxonomy (NCBI): domain Bacteria; kingdom Pseudomonadati; phylum Bacteroidota; class Flavobacteriia; order Flavobacteriales; family Flavobacteriaceae; genus Croceitalea; species Croceitalea sp. W27. Next base: position 371,845 of record NZ_CM146327.1, on the reverse strand, counting down.
TAGATACCGCTACCTTCAGAACGTCCTAAATAACCTAAATCAAAAAGGTAGTCAGTAGGTCTGTCTAGCGCATAACTGAAGAAATCTGAGTTAGTTTTATTGCGAATAAACTTACCGGCATAGAACCTCAAGTTCAATTGGCGATTGCTTTCATAGAGTTTTCGATATTCCAATTCTACGGAAGCTTTGGTGAACTCACTGGAATGCTGAAAATCTATTGATGATGATTTAAAATTTATAATATCATTATCTACATTAAAATATCTAATATTAAATACGCTGTAGTCAGGATTGTTCTCTAAATCTAAATCAGCCTCGTTATTTGCCAAAACATTCGGGTCTATATTTCTAAAAACACTTCGGTGTCTGAAAAGTAGACCTTGTCTTTTATTGGAAATTAGATCATCTGGTCGCCAACCGAAACTCATGGCGGGAGTGATTGTGGTGAACCTAGAATTTTCTTGAAAATGCGAGGTACTGGCACCAATACTGAAATTGGACACGTAATGCCCGCCTTTACCATGATATTTGCGATATCTAAGACTGGTTTTACCTACCAAAGTACGCTCTAAAAAAGAGTAGGTGGGTGATAGATCATAAACAAACTGCCTTTCTAAAAAGGTTTTATTGTAAATTCTTAAGCCAGGGGTTATGCCATCATATAAATTGAAGTTTGCTATGGGTACATAAAAAACCTGAGTATAGTAAGGATCTTCAGTATCCTTAAAAAAACGGAACTGCAACTTTTTGTTGCTTGAAAAAAAGCCGTTCAAAGTTTTCCAGTTGTCCCTTTGATTAAACTCGGGTATTTTTTGATCGTAATTCAAGACCAAACGATCTTCCGTAGTTCTTGGTATGGTAAATGTTCGCGAAGTATCAATATCACTGAACCAGTATTTAGATACTACAGAGTCTTTTTGAAGACCAAAAAGTGAAATAGGTACGTTGGTGCCTCTTTTGTTTTTTATGGTCAACGTGATGGAATCTTCGCTTTTTATTACGTTTTTGATCTTAAAGTCGATACGCTTTCTAGTACCTACATACTCCTCAAAAAACCAAGAAATATCTTTGTCGGTATTGGCCTCAAGAATGTCTCTAAAATCCCTGGCCTTTGTTTTGGGTAGTAATGCTCTTTTCTTAAAAAAAGATGAAATACTACTATCTATTTTTTCTTCCCCGATATATTCGGCCAAATAGGCCAAGCCTAGCCCCGCTTTATAACGGTTTGCTATCTTTTGATTGAATTTGATGAGTGAATCGTTTGGGGTAGTAAGAGCTTGATCAATGTTTTTTCTTGTCGAAAGCATTTGAAGTAAGTAGTACTGTTCGTTAAAATCCATTTTTGCCAAATGAAAACCACGAACACCCCAAATTCGAGAAAGTTTGCCGATCAGTTTTTGCTTTGGATAATTCTCCTCCACGTACTTGATCATCAGATAATTACTGATAGCATCAGAAACCCAACGTTCTTGTCGGGGGTCTAGATATAAGGATTCTTTTAAAAAACCGTTCAGGGTCGTTTTCAAGAACATCATTTCAAACTGAAATTGCTCTTGATAAGGTCGAACAAATGAGGGTAACTGATTTAAGCCGTAAAGTGGACTCTTATTATAATCCATTTCACTGACCAGAACTTCCTTTTGAGGATGCTCTCCTAAATGATCATAAATAAATTTGGATACTTTTTCTATGGATAAGGCCTGTGAAATACCATCGTATTTTTTAGATTCTAAATCGGTTTTAACCGTTAAGTACGAAGTAACGTGCTTGGTAAATTCTTTTGCAGGTGTAAGAATGATTTCGCAATTTTTACCGTTCGTTGCCTTCAGCGAAATTTGTTGTGCAAAAGAAATATCGGTTACTCTTGATTCTTTAAAATTTGAAGTAAGAAACAGTTTTTTAGGAAAAATAAAACTCACCGTTGTGTTGGTAAGCCCTGTGTAGTTGTCTTCAAGGTTCTTATTCGAATATAATTTCCAATCCCCATCAAAAACAGCAGGATTCAGATACCAATCCTTTAAGTAATAACCTCCGTCAGAATTGTAACCATAAGGCGTAAATCTATTTTGCGGCAATTTTAAGTTGTAGGTGAAGAAAATAGTAATCGATTCGCCGGGGGCAAGTGCTTCGTGCAACTCTACTCGAATAATGTCTAGATTCTTGGTTCTTTGCCATTTGAGTCCGCCATATTCATTGTCTACAACGCTTATGATATCCGTACGGCCCCGTTCATCATCCTTGGCGAGATGCAAGCTTTTTTTGAATTGCTCTCCGAAACGCTTGGCCAAAGGTGTTTTTTTTGATGAATACGAATGATTCCAATCGTTGAAATAGAGTTCTTTATGGCTCGTGTCCGAATTGTTTACGTAGGTAAATTTTTGCTTGATCGAAATCTCTTTCGTCTCATCATCAATAGTTGCCGTTAAATTATTTTCATGCTGGGCAACCGCATACAAACTGCAGAATAACAGTATTGCTGAAATGTATAACTTAAATCGAAAATAATTTTTGCTCAAAAAAAATTTATTAAAAGTTTGGACTCATCGTATGACCCTTATAAAAGGCATCTATAATGGCTACTACTTCATCTGGTGAATCAACTAGTTTAATCAAATCAAGGTCTTCCGGACTTATATTTTTTTCTTCTAGCATAGTTGTCTTGATCCAATCCATAAGACCGCTCCAAAAACTTGTACCCACAAGAATTATCGGAAATGTTCCGATTTTTTTGGTCTGTATAAGTGTAATTGCTTCAAATAGCTCATCAAGCGTGCCAAACCCTCCTGGCATAACGACAAATCCTTGTGAATATTTGACAAACATGACCTTACGCACAAAAAAGTAGTCAAAGTCTAAACTCTTGTCAGAATCAATATAGGGGTTATCGTGTTGTTCAAAGGGTAAATCTATATTTAAACCTACGGAAGTTCCGCCTGCTTGGTTTGCCCCTCGGTTACCGGCTTCCATTATTCCGGGCCCACCACCTGTAATAACGCCATAGCCAGAAGAAGCCAGTTTTTGAGCTACATCTACTGCCAATTCATAATATTTTGCTCCAGGTTTGGTTCTGGCCGAACCAAAAATTGATACGCAGGGCCCTATTTGGCTCATTTTTTCGAAACCGTTTACGAACTCGCCCATTATTTTAAAAATGGCCCAAGAATCGTTCGTTTTTATTTCATTCCAACCTTTTGGGTGTACTTCTGATCGCATATTTTTATGTTAAATCGCTTTCGCGAGATTCTTCTTAGAATTTTCAAGTTCTTTTTTAAGGAACTTCGCTGTGTAACTTTTTTTGTCCTTGGCCACTTCTTCAGGGGTGCCTTTGGCCACGATCATTCCGCCACCACGGCCACCTTCATAACCGATATCTATGATATGGTCCACCATTTTTATCACATCCATATTGTGTTCAATGACCAAGACCGTATTTCCTTTGTCTACCAATTTATTCAATACTTCCATTAAAACCCGAATATCTTCAAAATGAAGCCCAGTTGTAGGTTCATCTAAGATATAAAATGTATTTCCTGTATCTCTTTTTGATAGTTCTGTTGCCAGTTTAACCCTTTGCGCTTCGCCCCCTGAAAGAGTAGTGGATTGTTGCCCCAAAGAGATATAACCAAGACCTACATCTACAATGGTTTTAAGTTTTCTATGGATTTTAGGGATATTCTCAAAGAAATCGACAGCTTCGTTCATTGTCATTTCTAAGACATCCGCAATTGACTTTCCTTTATAGCGAATTTCCAATGTTTCCCTGTTGAAACGTTTGCCATTACAGGTTTCGCATTCTACATAGACATCGGGTAAAAAGTTCATTTCAATTACCTTTAAACCGCCGCCTTGGCAGGTCTCGCAACGACCGCCTTGCACATTAAAACTAAATCGCCCCGGTTTGTATCCACGGATAGTAGCTTCAGTAGTTTTGGCAAACAAAGCACGTATTTCACTAAAAGTACCTGTATAGGTTGCGGGATTTGACCTTGGCGTTCGCCCGATAGGGGATTGGTTGATATCAATCACCTTATCGATATGTTCTAGGCCCTTAATTTTTTTATAGGGCATTGGTTTTTTGACCCCATTAAAGTAATGGGCGTTCATAATAGGGTAGAGGGTCTCATTGATTAAAGTGGATTTGCCACTTCCTGAAACTCCTGTAACCCCAATCATTTTACCAAGTGGAAACTCCGCGGTTACATTTTTAAGGTTATTACCCGTACAATCGGATAAAACCAATTTTTTGCCTGTTCCTTTTCTACGTTTTTCAGGCACTTCAATTTCTTTATCCCCAGTGATATAATCCGCTGTAAGGGTATCGTAATTTTTTAAATCTTCAGGCTTTCCTTCAGAAATAATGGTTCCGCCATGCTTACCGGCTTTTGGGCCAATATCAATAACATGGTCGGCAGCTTCGATCATATCACGGTCATGTTCCACAACAATCACCGAATTTCCAATATCTCGCAGTGAAGCCAATGAATTTATCAATCGTTCATTGTCACGTTGATGTAATCCTATACTTGGTTCATCTAAAATATAAAGTACACCAACTAATTGCGAACCTATTTGGGTAGCTAATCGAATCCGCTGTGCTTCACCACCAGAGAGCGATTTTGAGCTTCTATTCAGAGAAAGGTAGTCTAAGCCCACGTCTAAAAGAAAACGAATACGGGTGCGTATCTCTTTTACGATTTCTTCAGCAATCTTTTTTTGATTGCCTTCCAATTTTTGTTCGAGTTCTTCAAAGAACTGCGCAAGCTCAGCGATATCTAAATTGGCCAATTCTGCAATATTCTTTTCGTCGATTTTAAAATAGAGCGATTCTTTTCGCAAACGGGAACCATCGCAGGTAGGGCATTGGATTTTATCCATATAATCTTTGGCCCAACGCTTTATTGAGGTAGAGTTGGCTTCATCAAATTGAGACTTTATAAAGTTCGAAATGCCTTCATAATCAATCTTATACTCCCGCTTTACGCCCAAAGTCTTTGAATCTACGGTAAAACTGTCTTTTCCTCCATTGAGGATAACATCCATAGCTTCATTAGGAATCTTATCCAAAGGTGTTTCCATATCGAACTTATAGCGTTCTCCAATGGTTTCCAGCTGTTTAAAAGCCCAAGATTTTTTGTATTCACCCAAAGGTGCAATACCACCTGCTTTTATGGACAATTTTTTATTCGGAAATATTTTTTCTTCGTTCACCTCATACACATGCCCTAGACCATTGCAATGTGAACACATACCTTTTGGGGAATTAAAGGAAAACGTATTAGGTTCTGGAGTAGGATAGGAGATTCCCGAAGATGGGCACATTAAGTCCCTACTGAAATAACGAGGTACTTTTTCACCCTCTTCTAGAACCATCAATACGTTATTGCCACTGTACATGGCCGTATTAATAGTTTCTGATAGGCGTTTATCGAACTCTTCACCCTCTGCAACTTTTAGGCGGTCGATAACAATTTCAATATCGTGGACTTTATAACGGTCAACCTTCATTCCTTTTGTTATGTCCACTACAAGGCCATCTACACGAACTTTTACAAAACCTTGCTTTCCTATCTGTTCAAAAAGCTCGCGATAATGTCCTTTTCTTGATTTGATTACCGGCGCGAGCACATTAATTTTCTTGCCTTGGTATGATTCAATAATGAGCTTTTTTATCTGCTCATCACTATAGCTTACCATTTTCTCGCCTGTGTTGTAACTATAGGCATCACCGGCCCGGGCAAACAAAAGTCGTAGAAAATCATAGACTTCGGTTATGGTTCCTACGGTAGACCGAGGCGATTTTGAGGTTGTTTTTTGCTCTATAGCGATTACGGGAGAGAGGCCATCGATTTTATCGACATCTGGACGTTCTAGACCACCTAAAAACTGCCGGGCATAGGCCGAAAAGGTTTCGATATAACGTCGTTGCCCTTCGGCATAAATAGTATCAAAAGCCAATGAAGATTTACCACTGCCAGAAAGGCCGGTAATTACGACAAGCTTTTCTCTGGGTATGGTAACATCTATATTTTTGAGATTATGAACACGCGCTCCGCGTACTTCAATATTTTCTTCGTAGTTGATCATAGCACAAGATGCTAAAGTAATCAATTGAGCCGTAAAAATGAAGCGAGGTTCTCTTGCATTTTTGTTAATTGCTATTGTATTTTTGGAATTGAATAGAAAATTTTAAAATGTGTCGATTTGAGTAAAATCTGTAAGATTTTGTATCGAAAACAAGTATTTTGAATTGCACAACCGATTCTCGAGACAATTCACTACTAGCAAATTACTCGAACTAAGGGTTGTCTACATAAAACAATAACAAATGAAACTACTGGGTATTGGTTCAAGAATTGACCATGCGGAATATGGAAAAGGTGTGGTCACCAATGTGTCGTCTAAACATTATTGGGTGACCTTTTTAGAAAACGGATTGGAAACGATAGACATTGACTCAGATTTTGAGGTGATAGAGGCTTTAGAAGATGATGTTGACAGTGTCAGTTTTTTTGATGTGGAAAGCTCACTGGTAAAGATATTGGAAAAATGGAGCGACACCCACGAAAAAGTAGCAATAGCGGACAAATGGCGCGGCGGAAAATTGATTCTGGACCCGGGGGATACTACAGCGAACAAGGAAATGCCTATTGACACCTTTTTTCATAAAATTGTGATGGTGCGAGACCGTATTCGGGTGATGGAACAAAAGATAAACAGTAGCAAGAACTTAGATGACCAAGAGAAGATAGACTTGCAACAATATATCACCCGTATTTATGGCTCGCTCACCAGTTTTAATGTGCTTTTTAAAACGAAAAACGACCATTTTGTGGGAGAGCGAAGTAAGGGCTAATAGTGTTATTGATAAACTCTAATATAGTCTACCAACATAGCGCTTTCTGTAAAACTCGGGTCAATATCGGGTTCAATAGCAATGTTTAAAATGATGTAGTAGTTGTTGTTAAAAGGCCAGGTATCCTTGTTTTTTATGGCAGGGTTGTATTCATAATGCGTAACACCGTCTATTTCAAAAATCATTTTTTCTTTGGTCCATTCTAGGGAGTAGGTATGAAAATCGTCTGATACGTTATCAACGGTTCTTCCTCCTAGATTTTCAACGGTATCTCCATGACTTGAAGCCGTATGCACGGCGCTTGAAACATAATCTTGATTTTTGCCCCAATGCTCAAGAATATCGATTTCGCCACATGCGGGCCATTTTACTTTTCCATAACCTTTATTATCCCAATAGGCGCCATCTTCGTCTATGTTGGTGCTTAGCATCCAAATAGCTGGCCATGTGCCAGTACCTTTGGGCATTTTTGCCCTTACTTCTACCTTACCACGAGTAAAAGCAAATTTTGAGTTTAGCCTAGCCGCGGTATACTCTTTGGTTTCCCCTTGATCCGTATAGGTTTCCTTTTTGGCAACAAGGTTTAAATAGCCATCTTTGACAAAAGTGTTTTCTTCCCTATCGGTATAATGCTGAATAAGCTCGCCCCACCAACTGCCGCCAGGCGGTAATTGCGTCTGTAGAAACCATTTTTCTGTGTCGATTGGGCCATCTTCATCAAATTCATCTGACCAAACTAAAGTGGTAAAGTCAGTAGCTGTTTCATTTACTTTAGGGGTACCCGAAAAAATAAAATAGGAGAGGAGTAGCGCTCCTACAATTAAAACGCTATAAATAAGGGACTGTTTTTTCATTTAGATGGTTTGTTTTCTACTAATGATTTTTATGCTTAAAGCTAGGAAAAATTAGGGACTACCTTTTCTCCAATCTCGGCTATCATCTCTTCGGCAGTTCTGGAACCATACTTTAGGTTGAGAATTACATGATTTACCCCATACGATTCCAATAGTTTTAGATGAGCTATCAAATACTCAGTGCCAGATTTAAACCCAAGATGAATTGACGTAGGACTCATTTTTGCATCTGTAGCTAAATCTACGTATAAAGATTGCATGAAAGGTTTCCAATCTTTTTCAACTTTGTTAAGGGCTTCTTTCCACTGTTGCATCACCAATTGCAGGGTTCTAAAATCTCTTGGGTAATATAGCCAACCATCAGAATGTTCAGCAATCCAGTCCAAAGATTGACCCGAATGCCCTGTAACCAACATCGGGGTTTTATTATGGTATTTTGGGAGTAAATCTATTCCACCATTGGTTTTTCCATAATATTTTGAAGTATAATGCGGAAAATCTCCCTGCAAAGCTTTGATGTAAAAGAAGCTATCTCTAAATAAGTCCGACCTATTCTCTAAATCTTTGTCGAAAGCAGGGTACTCTATAGGTCTATCTCCCGATGCTATTCCTAAAATTACTCTTTCGTTTGATAGAATTTGAAGGCTGTTTATAGATTTAACTGTGTGCACGGGGTGTCTTAACGGCAGTATAATACTAGCAGAGCCTAAGGCAATTTTCTTGGTATGGTTCATTATATGTGTCATATAAACCCAGGGGTCAAAAAGTTGACCAGCATCACCAAATTTGGGGTCATTAAAGGGAACATCTCTAAACCAAAGCGCTTTAAAACCCAGTTCTTCCGCTCGTTTAGCAAGTTTTTCTTGTGCTTTCATTTGTGGTATTGGGCCACCGTATGCTTCCAACGGAAATACCAGCCCTAGTGTTAACTTGCTTTTTGTTGCTATTTGTGAGAACGCACTCATTTAACCATTAAGTATTTTTTCAGTTTCGGAAAGTAGAACGGTAATTTTCTGTTGGTCGTAAGCATCATCATGCGCCTTGTTAAAACTTCCTTGATCATTGTCAAAATACTTGCCATTACTGGTCTCAAATCTTTCTGATACCGCTAGTTTGTATAGAATGTCAGCACCTTTATCTGCAGAAGACCAGTGTTGGCCATAAGCCTCTTGTACCATTTTGGTATTTAACAAAGAGCCGGGGTTTACTGCTATGGTAATCATATCAGAATTATCTTTTGCAAAAGAGAAACTCCACATTGTTAAAGCCAATTTACTTTGTGCATACGCCATTTGTTCGGTTAAAATCTCTTTTCCTTTTAAGGCTTCTATGGAAACCGAAGATTGTGCAGCAGAACTTAAATTAATTATTCTAGGTGTTTCGCTGTTTTTTAATAGCGGAAACATGCCCTTGGTGAGAAGGTATGGAGCAAAATAGTTAACGGAAAACCGTAAGTCTAAACCGTCTTTGTTTTGTTGCGCACTACTTTTAAAAACGCCTGCATTATTAATAAGAACATCAATTTTAGTATGTGTTGCAGATACTTCTGCAATCATCTTTTGGATGCTATTGATATCGGACAAATCCGCTATATAGCTATTTATGTTTTCGTTGCCGGATTGCTCCTTTATTTCGGAAACTGTTTTCTTTAGCTTTTCAACATTTCTACCATGCAATATAACGTTGTGACCGTCTTTAGCCAGTTTTAGTGATGCTAATTTGCCAATTCCATCCGTACTACCTGTTATTACAATTGTTTTCATAAAGTTCTTAATTTTCAACAACTACTTTTCCCATAGCTTTACCGCTCTCTAAACGAGCATGGGCTTTTCCGGCATCCTCTAAAGTAAAAGATTGCTCGTCAAGAATAGGTTTTAGGCCGTTGTCTTCAACAATTTCAGCTAGTTTTTTAAGGATTTCTCCATGTTCTTCGCGCTTGTGATTATGCAACATTGGAATTAACATAAAAACTACATGTAAAGAAAGCCCTTTAAAATGTGCTGTCGTTAGGTCTAATTCACATAAAGATACGGTTGTAGCGATGTGCCCATTTAATGCTGCAGCGTTGAAAGAGTTGAGTAAGTTCTGAGCACCTACGGAGTCATATACAACATCAAAACCGACCCCATCAGTATATTTTTGAACATAGTCTTCTACAGATTCCGTTTTGTAATTAATGGCCGTAGCACCCAGTTCTTTGATAAGTGCCAGTTGCTTTTCTCCGCCTCCAGTAGAATAGACATTCGCGCCAAAATATTTGGCCAATTGTAACGCAACGTGACCAACTCCTCCAGAACCACCATGTACCAATACATTTTGCCCCGAGGTTGCACCCGCACGTATTAAGCCTTCGTAGGCAGTAATACCTACTAAAGGAAGTGCTGCAGCTTCCTGCATGGTTATGTTTGCAGGTTTCTTTGCTATTAATTTACTATCAGCCGCAACGTATTCGGCTAAAGTACCGGGTAAGTCAGCAAGGCCTCCAACACAGCCATATACTTGGTCACCTACTTTAAAAGTAGTAACGTCATTAGCGATAGCCTCTATGGTTCCGGCAAAGTCCATACCTAATAATGCAGGGGTGTCTGGTGATAAGGGTAGATCCTTGCCCATTTTTCTAATCATTGTATCTACAGTGTTTACACTGGATGCAGCTATTTTTATAAGTACTTCTCCTGATTTTAAACTTGGAGTTGGTATTTCTTGTTTTTCAAAAACAGCGTTTTCGCCGTAAGTATTTATAAGCATTGCTTTCATATGTATTACAAATTTAGATTACTATAAAAAATATAGTTGCAAACTTAAGTATAGTGATTTACCTTTGCAATAACGGTCAAAAATGATAGTATCAAAAAATGGAAACTGCAGACACAAGAAAATTTAAATTTAGAGACAAAGAATATCCATGTTGCGCAAGTTTAACCATGGGCATTATTGGTGGAAAATGGAAGGCAGTTATTCTTTTTCATCTTATGAATAAAACGTTACGGTATAACGAATTGCGTAAAACAATGCCAACGGTTACAGAAAGAACTTTAAGCTTGCAGTTAAAAGCGTTAGAGGAAGATAAATTAATAAAACGAAAAGTATATACCTCAAAACCACCGTTAAAAGTAGAGTATTCTTTAACTGATTTTGGTGAAACTTTAATTCCAATAATTCAATCTATTGCAGATTGGGGAGATTATGTAGTTGAAAATTATTCGAAGTAGTTTTTGCTTATTGTTTTAAACAAACTATGAAAAATGATTTTGATAAGACCTTAAAAGTGAGATTAAACAAACAGGTTTCGTTATCGGTTGGGCTATGATTTCGTTGCGGACATTTCCAACGGAAAATGTCCGAGAGAAATCGGGCCGTGTAAATGGTAATTTAGTTTAAAGTTAGTAAGAATGCAGCAATGAATTATAACCGTTGTTGTAGGTAGTATTTATTTTAAAAATTTTGCTAATAGAAAATCAAAAATGAACCAGTAAGATATTAAGACGAGTGCAACCTTTAAACCAAATAATATCCATGCAGGGATGTTTAAATATTCTGGTGATTTAATTTTCTTTTCTTCTGATTTATATTTTCTGTTTTTCTTGGTATAAAAACTTGCCCATACAATTGATTGATAGATATATTGAAACATATCAACAGCCAATGCACAAACAATTAAAATTGCGGGTAAAATTAAAGCACTATCAATTTGAAAATCCGTGTTTTCTCCTTTCTTGAAAACCCAAATCAACGCAATACCAGCAAAAGCAATTTGTCTATTGATATCGCTTAGTTTACCAGTAAAGAAATAATAGTCTTCTTTAAATTCGGATAATTTTGATTTTGCCATTATTTTTTTGTCCTTGGTCCAGTTCCTTTTTGGTTTTTGCCGCTTGAATCCGACCGTTTATGCTTTTTTAATTCCGTCTTTTTCCCAGATTTTGACGAATCCGATTTTCTGCTACTCTTTTTTGCCATAAAATTATCTAGGACCGGTCCCTTTTTTTATAATTTCTTCTTTGTTAAAGTACTTTGCTAAAAGATAATAAACAACAGCTCTGTGCTTGTTTCTTTCTGATTGACCATATTTCTCAATAACGCTATTTATCGCGTCCATCAACTCAGGTCCATCTGTCAAACCCAGCTTTTTGATTAAAAAGTTGTTTTTGACTGTTTCCAGTTCCTTTATGTCCTGTCCAGAGACTTTTGAGGCATCTAAATTATAAATGGAAGGACCAAGTCCAATCGCAACTTTGGTAAGCAATTCCATATCGGGGCTTTCCCCTATTTTTTCTTTTATGTCCTTGGCGTATTTCTGGACTAATTCATCTCTTTTTGACATATTTTTTTGGTTCAGTTAATATTACCTACAACAATAAGCTAAGTGGAGTTTTAATTCCATTTTAGCAACTGATAACGAAGGTCGTTGATTCGTTTATAAGTTTCAAGTACCACAAAAAACCATTATCTATTAATTATTAACAACTAAACCGCCTCTTTCTTCTCACTCAAATATTTCCAATACCGTTTTGGCACATGTTGGGTGTGTAGTTTTCTATTGATGCGGGATTTTATATTAGTGCTTTGAAAATAGTTATTCCATAATTCTTGGTAATCGTATTCATTACTTGTAAAAGCTTTGCTCTTGCGGGTTCTATTAAAATGTATTTCGGCTAAATCCAGTGAAACAATTTCCACACGCTCCAAGTTATAGAATATACCATAACCCCGTTTTACGTCATAAATCAACCATTGCTGGTCAGCATAACGGTTGCGAAAGTGTTTGGAGATAAGGGGTAAAACATCAAAATCAGGTTCAATATTCGCAAAATAGATATCGTCTTTTGTCAATTGAAAACGAACAAAGGCCTCCATGCGGTGTTTTTCACGGCCTACTTTACGTGCCAATTGTGAAATGTATAAAACAGTACTGTCCGAGAAGTCTGCTTGTTTTTTATCCTTAGTGGCCATTAGTTTTTGAATGTAGCTATAGCACATCATTTCTACACCTTCCGTTTCACTTAAAAAGGCAAAGTAAATCGTGGTAATGGCGTTATTGCTTTTTGCACGAACCCCGTTCCATACCCGTTTTGCTTTTTCGACATTGGTAAAAATTGTCTCGGTCTCAGAAAATAACCCGTTTTGGCGTTGGGTATTGCGTTGTATGTCGGCCACTTGCAGCTTTTCTTCAAAAGCGATAAAAACTGCCGTTAGAAAGCCGTTAAAGCTTCCGTCATAAATTAAAGTTGTTGAATTTTTCATAGTATTCTATTTTTTGAAAAGTCATTTCGAACGCATGTGAGAAATCTAGATTTCTCAGTCGCTAGATTCTTCGAAATGACTAGCGTTATCAGAGTATTCTTCTTTTTAGACGAATCAAGGTCTTTTTAAACTTGGTTTTAAAAACAATGTATTCGTAGCCCAAGTTTAGAATAGCATTTCGGCTACGTTCTAAAAGGTCTGGGTACTTTTGTGTGTGTAATGTGTTCATAGTTTTAATTTTCGTATTGTCAGGCTGAGCTTGTCGAAGCCTTTTGTCTATACTTCGACAAGCTCAGTATGACAAGGTCTTAGTTAAACAATGCTAATTGTGTGCTGTATTGATTTCGAAACTTCCCGGAAGAGTTTTGTAAAATCAATCCTTTTATTTTCTCCGCATCCAAATCCTTACGTTCCCAGTTACGAGAATCACAAACCATAAAGTATTTGGCACGGTTGAGGGCCAATCCAATTTTCTTGAGATGGTCCCAGTTCAATTTTCTAAACTTTCTTGCATTTATAATCTTATGTACCGAGCGCATTCCTAATCCTGGAACCCTAGCTAGCATACGTTTGTCCGCCTTATTAATATCTACAGGAAAATGTTCCATATTCCGTAATGCCCATGAAAGCTTAGGATCAACATCTACATCTAAATTAGGGTGGGTGTCGTTAACGATCTCATTTACCGCAAAGCCATAAAAGCGTAACAACCAATCGGTTTGGTATAGTCGATTTTCGCGGAGCATGGGTACCTGTGAACCAATAGCAGGCAATCTATTATCTTCTGCAACAGGCACATAGCCAGAATAATAGACACGTTTCATATGATACTTTTTATAATAGTGAGCAGCGGAGAACATAATGTCCTTATCAGTTTCACCGGTCGCACCGATAATCATTTGCGTGCTTTGACCTGCTGGGGCATATTTTGGGGTGCTTTTAATGATTTTTCGCTCATTCTTGTAGCGAATGAGCTCATTTTTAACCTTAAGCATGGGTTTGGTGAAATCTTCATGTTTTTTATCGGGCGCCAATAATTTAAGGCCAGATACGGTGGGGACTTCTATGTTGACCGATAGACGGTCTGCATACAATCCAGCCTCATACATTAATTCATCACTGGCTCCAGGAATGGATTTTAAATGGATATAGCCATTAAAATTTTCCTCTTCCCGTAGTTTTTTGGCAACGGCAATTAAACGTTCCATGGTATAATCTGGGCTTTTAAATATCCCTGAACTTAAAAACAGCCCTTCGATATAGTTACGACGGTAAAAGTTCATGGTCAGGTCTACCACTTCTTGAATTTTAAAAGCGGCACGTTTTACGTCATTACTTTTTCGGGTTACACAATAGGCGCAGTCAAAAATGCAATGGTTGGTCAGTAGAATCTTTAAAAGCGAAACACAACGCCCATCTTCTGTATAACTATGGCAAATTCCCATTTTAGAGGCATCGCCAAGGCCTTTGCCTTTGTTTTTTCTATCACTTCCACTACTAGAGCACGAGACATCGTACTTAGCGGCATCGGCAAGGATATTTAGCTTTTCTTTTATTCTCTCGAAATTCACCTGAATTGGTTTTAATCCAAAATTATGGAATTATTCCTAATTATGGAAATAATCCATATTATTTTTGGAATTATTCCATATTTCGATATATTTGAGGATGGAAAATGAACTTACACTCAAGCGTTTTACCGATATTAGACGAGATTTAGGTCATACACAGGCTGAATTTGCCAAGTTATTGGGCATTTCTAATACTACGGCCGATATTGAACGTGGCCGTACCAAATTATCGGGTAGGGTAGTCGCTGAGTTGTTAAGGCAGTTTAATATCAATCCGCTTTGGTTGTTCGGCGAAAGTGATGATAAGCATTTAGACACCAATAAAACTAGCGTTATACCCAAAGTGGTTACCGTGGATTCTGAAGACAGGGACAATATGGTTTTGGTCAATGCGAAGGCCGCAGCTGGTTATCCGCAGAATATTGCCGATACCAGTTGGTATCAACAATTGCCGGCTTTTGATATGCCGATTCCAGAGTTTCGTAATGCAACATATAGGGGTTTTCAGGTAGAAGGCGATAGTATGTTGCCCAATTTACAACCTGGTGAGTGGGTGTTGGCGAAGGGTATAGAGCATATAGACCACGTAAGTGCCAATAAAATGTACGTGGTTGTTTTGCAAGATTCCGTAATGGTCAAAAAAATCGAGAAAAAACCAAATTCGAATAACATTACATTGGTTTCATTAAATGAGACCTATCCTCCTTATGATATTAAACCTTTTCAGATACAGGAGATTTGGGAGGTAAGTAGTAAGCTCACTTTTAATGTGGACGCCACTACTGAAAAGGGCTTATTACGCCAACTGCAAGAGTCTATGGAAGAATTGAAAAAGCAGGTAGGTCAGGTAAAGAATTAGTCGTTTTTTGGATTATCTTTAATCCAACAACCAACCGCTATTTTATATGAAACGATTATCACTCGTTTTTGTTTGCATACTTTCTTTGTTTAAAGTTTCTAGTCAAAATCTAAAAGATACACTTACAGTAGCTTATGCTCCGGCACCTCCATTTATTATTGAAGATGGTGAATTGCTCGAAGGAATCAATATTTGGCTCTGGCGAAGGGTCGCTGAGGACTTGGAAATACCGTATAAAATTAAGACCATGCCCTTTTCGGATATGCTCGGAGCTCTAAAGGTGGGTGAGGTAGATGTAAGCATTAATCCGCTTACCATTACTAGTGATAGAATTAAAGAAATTGGTTTTACTCGTTCTTTTTTCGCGTCACATTCTACGGTTGCTGTGGCCGAGAAAAGTTCTTTTCAAAAGATAAGACAGTTTTTAGGGGCTTTTTTGCATATGAACTTTTTACGTGGGTTTCTATTGCTGTTTATTATTCTCCTCTTTTTCGGGTTTTTAACTTGGTTATTTGAACGAAAGCATAATCCAGATGATTTTCGACCTGGTCAAAAAGGTATTTGGGACGGACTTTGGTGGTCAGTGGTCACCCTTACCACTGTTGGCTACGGCGATAAGGCCCCGAAAACAAGATGGGGCAAAGTTGCCGGTTTGGGTCTTATGTTGAGCGGTCTGCTTTTTGTTTCCGGTCTTACAGCGAGTATCGCCTCGAGCTTGACCGTGAACCAATTGACCGAGAACATTGAAAATTTTGATGAGTTTAAAGAGCGTCGTGTTGGTACGGTTAAAAGTTCTAGTAGCTATGACTTTTTAAGGGTGCATTTTTTTAAGGAAATTAATCAATACCCAAGCGTTATTCCGGGTTTGGAAGACTTAAAGAATCAAAAAATCGAAGCGTTTATTTATGACGAGCCTATTTTAAAATATCGTATTCGAAAAGATTCCACTTTAAATAAACTACAGCTTCTACCTATAAAGTTTGACGTGCAATTCTATGCCTTTGGAATAAAAAAGGATAGCCTTGATCTGCAAAAGCGAATATCACAACGTATTTTGGAAATCATTGAGACGACGGAGTGGGAAGTCGTGCTGGCAGAATATGGACTTACCGAGATTTAGTTGTATCCCTTAACATTGCCCAACCCCATTGTGATAGGACCAAATTCATGTGATTTAGGCAAATAGGCGCCAGTATCGGTCAATATCCAATCGTCCCAACTAGCTTCTAGTCCACCAATAGGAATGATTTTAACCCACATTTGAAAAGTATTAGGGAAACCGTTCGGGTTGAGTTTCCATAGATAACTATCACCGGGGGTAGAGCCTCCTTCAGAATAGGTGACCAATAAGCCTTTTGAACCATCATCGAGGGTCACTATACTTCGAGAAGTACCTTTATCGAAGACTTTAAAGGGTGCAACCAGCCAAAAGGAGTCGTTATTAAACTTTTCAATAGCTTTTTCGACTATGCTATCAACTTTTTCACCTTTTAATTCTTGGTTACTTTGAAAAACCTTGCTTTTACCGGGTTTTGCCAGGTTTAAAAGCACTCGATTATCACTCCAGCGAACCTCAACAATACCTTTCTTCTTATCCCATTTATAATGATGGGTACTATTTCTAAAAGACCATTCTAAAAAACGTGTAGTCTTATAGTCTTCATGGTTAATTGCTTTCAGCATTTTGTGTGCTAAGGCATCCGCTTCCGGCCCTTGGGTTCCTTTAGGTAAAGACTGATGAATACTTAAAGCATATAGTAGGCCTAATGCAAGCAATACGCCTAAGCCGATCATAGTTATTTTTATCAATTTTTTAATCAAAGTATATTTTTTTAATAGTGTCGGCCAATACTGCCGCCGCTTTGGGATTAAAGCGAAACCAAAGCTCAGGTTCGAAAATCTCCAATTCGGCAAGAGCCCATTTTTCGTTGTTGTCTTTAAAAATGTCCACTCGCGCGTAGACGGGTAGTTCCGGAGAAGCTTTAACCGTAGCAATAGCAAAATCGATTTCTTCTTGCGAAGGCTTATATTCATGAACCGTACCACCATAATCGTCTTGCACCCTAAAATCCCCAGGTTTGGCAATTTTTAAAACGGCATGGGTGAATTCCCCATTAAAGACCATCATTGAAATTTCACCACCTTTGACAATGTTGGTCTGAAATTCTTGAAGCATCATGGCCTCATCTGCAATTAATTGTTGAAAGACCTTTTCGTAGGCATCAATTTCCGATACATTGAATTTGTAGGTATGTCGCGCTCCACCTGCAATACACGGTTTAAGCACAAAATCGTTGCTAGTATAATTATAAAGTGATTTGGCTTTATTTATGGCAGCCTCAAGAGTTGTTTTGGTTTGAGGTTCAATAATAAACGTATTAGGAATATTTATTCCGTTTTCGTTCAAATCATTTAAATAATGCTTGTCTATATTCCAGTCTATTAATGATTTAGAGTTTATAAATATGGTTTGCTCCGCAGTTTTAGTATACCATAGCGCAAACTCTTCATAACGTTCAAAATAATCCCACGTAGCACGGAATATAGCGCATTTTGTATGTGACCAATCAAAGCTAGGGTCATCCCATGATTTGCGGGTAACCTTATGCCCTAATTTTCTAAGTTCATCAGCGACTATTTGATCTTCCAATAGTACATTGGTAACATATGGTGAAGTAGGGTCAGGGTATAAGTAGCGCCTATCCGTAAGAATGACAATATCAAATAGCTTCATTAATATCCTACCGCTTTATCGTCTCCACGTTTATCTGCACCTCCTTCTAATTTCCCATTGGGCAATACACGAATGGCATCAACTTTACCAATTATTGGTGTACGCTCTTCATTGATAATGTATCCTTTATCTTTTAAATCGGTTTTTAATTCTTCTGAGAACCCGTCCGGTTCAAAAATAACCATATCCGGAAGCCATTGATGGTGAAAGCGAGGTGCATTTACCGCATCTTGCATGCTCAAATTGAATTCATAGGCATTTAATATGGTTTGTGCTACTGCCGTAATAATGGTAGAGCCACCAGGGGTGCCAACCACAAGCCATAATTTACCGTCTTTCTCTACAATAGTGGGCGTCATACTGCTTAACATTCGCTTTTCAGGGGCAATACTGTTGGCTTCGGCTCCTATGAGTCCGAACATATTCGGTATACCGGGTTTAGCGCTAAAATCATCCATTTCATTATTCAAAAAGAACCCAAGTTCCTCGGAATATAATTTAGAACCATAACCACCGTTCAAGGTAGTTGTTGCAGAAACTGCATTACCTTGCCCGTCAACGATAGAGTAGTGGGTGGTTTCCATACTTTCAACAATTTCGACCTCCCCATGGCTTACATCTGATGAAAGCGTTGCTTTGTCAAAGGAGAAATTTGCCATTCTTTCGGTCAAATAGTCGTTCGTTAAAATGATGTCTAGAGGAATATCCGTAAAGTCTGGATCACCTAGAAAGTAGTTTCGATCGGCATAGGCCCTTCGTGCTGCCTCGGTGAATAATTGAATGGTTTTAGCGGAATTATGCCCAAAGTCTTTAAGATCATAAGATTCCATCATTTTAAAAATCTGATTCATGGTCACCCCGCCACTACTAGGCGGACTCATAGATATAATCTTAAGGTCTTTGTAATTAAAAGTGACCGGGTAACGCCATTTGGCCTCATACTTCTCTAAATCCTCTTCGGTTATAAAACCCCCGTTCTCTTGAATAAAAGCAGCCAGTTTCTGCGCTACCTCACCTTTGTAAAAACCATCACGACCTTCATTCATTATTTTTGTCAGGGTTTTGGCCAGCTCTGGGTATTTAATCGTATCACCTGCCTTAAAGTTTTGTGCGAACTTCGTACTATCATTGTTCACCTCAATAAAGCGTTCTTTATAGCTTTCAAGGCGTTTAGCTTGTTTTTCGGTCACCACAACACCTCTATTGGCAAGGGCTATAACGGGCTCCAGTATTTCCGGTAATGGTAGCGAACCATATTTGATGTGTACTTCCATAATTCCTGCGACCGTTCCGGGGACACCGACAGCGGTCGCCCCGACAGTACTCATATTCGGTATTACATTACCTAAAGAATCCAAATACATGTCTTTATGTGCCGCTAAAGGTGCTTTTTCACGATAATCCAGTCCGCCAACATCGCCATCCGCTTTACGATATACCATAAAACCGCCACCACCTAAATTTCCGGCAAATGGGTAGGCCACCGCCAATGCCATTTCTGTGCCAACCATAGCATCGAAAGCATTGCCGCCTTTTTTCATGATTTCTACACCTATTTTGCTGGCTTCTTCACGTGCAGAAACGACCATGGCCTTTTCGGCAACTTCACCTGTTGGTTGTGCAGGTTGTTGCTTGCAGTTGATATATAAGACGCTTAGGGAAATTAAGAGTACTAATCTTCGCATAGGGAATTAAATTTTTGTTTGGAAAAGGTAATCAATTCTTTAAAAAAAGCGGTGAACTCATTTTCAAAATCATCGTAATGCGCTTCAAGATCAAGAATGGCAAAATTCATTTTTGATTTGTTCTTGGTACGCCGGTTCATTCCGTTCAAAACTCTCGAAATCCCTTTTAGGTTGGCATAGTTGTACAACCAATTATCAGCTATCATGTAAGGCATCATTCTTTGTGTGCCAAGGGGCAGAATGTCGTAGTTAGCTTCTAAAAGGTCGTAAAATGATTCTACATAGTTATTTAGTGGAATATCAGAATAGGTTGTCCAATTTTTCGCGAGAAAATGGTCATAGAAAATGTCCACGATAATCTGGCTATAATGACTATAGTTTTTATGTAGTCGTTTACTGCTTTGTCTTGCAATAGGGTGGGCATCGGTAAAAGTATCTATCTCTCTGTGCAATAAAATTCCCTTTTGTACTTTATTTGGTAGATGTTTGTATTTATTGGCCCGTATATGGTCCGCAAAAAAATTACCTAAAGTAATTTGAGGGTCATCGAAAGACAGGTAAATATGGGCGAGAAAATTCACTTTCGAAATTTACAAATTAGAAACGTGTATTAATAACCATCAAATTATATTTGCAAAAACTTTTAAACACATGACACTAATCAAATCTATTTCTGGAATTCGTGGTACCATTGGCGGGGCCACAAATGACAACCTCACTCCAATCGATGCGGTAAAATTTGCTGCGGCCTATGGAACATGGCTAAAAAGCTATGCCGGCAAAGACAAACTTAAGGTGGTTATTGGTAGGGATGCCCGTTTATCGGGAGAAATGATACAGAATTTGGTAGTATCTACCCTAGTGGGTCTTGGAATAGATGTTATTGATTTAGGCTTGTCCACGACACCCACCGTGGAAATAGCTGTTCCTTTAGAGAAAGCAGATGGCGGAATCATTTTGACAGCTAGCCACAACCCCAAGCAGTGGAACGCCCTTAAATTGTTAAATGAAAAAGGGGAGTTTTTAGATGCTAAACAGGGGGCGATTATTTTGGAATTGGCTGAAAAGGAAGATTTTGATTTTGCAGAAGTTGATGATTTAGGAAGCATTTCTAAAAACGACTCCTATATCGACATTCACATAGATGAAGTATTGAATTTGCCCTTGGTAGATAAAGAAACCATAAGAAAGGCCGGATTTAAAGTGGTGGTTGATGGTGTAAATTCTACCGGAGGTATTGCAATTCCTGCTTTGTTAAAAGAACTTGGGGTTGAAGTGGTGGAATTGTATTGTGACCCAACAGGTCACTTTCCTCATAATCCAGAGCCTTTAAAAGAACATCTAAAAGACATCTGTGAGTTGGTTGTAAAAGAAAAAGCAGATTTCGGTATTGTCGTAGATCCTGATGTAGACCGTTTGGCATTCATCAGTAATGACGGCGAAATGTTTGGAGAAGAATATACATTGGTAGCCTGTGCTGACTATGTTTTAGAGAAAACCAAAGGGAATACGGTTTCTAACCTATCTTCGTCAAGGGCACTGCGTGATATTACCCAAAAGCATGGGGGCACTTACGAAGCCGCTGCCGTTGGTGAAGTGAACGTTGTCACCAAAATGAAAGCTAATAATGCCATTATTGGCGGTGAGGGTAATGGAGGTATAATATATCCTGAAAGCCATTATGGCCGTGATTCATTAGTGGGGACAGCACTATTTTTAATGCTTATGGCAGAAAAAGGGGGCACGGTAGCTGAGCTTAGGGCCAGTTATCCCAGTTATTTTATGAGCAAAAAGAAAATCCAGTTAACTCCTGAGTTGGATGTAGATGCCTTACTTGTTGCCATGCATGATAAATATAAAAATGAAGAAGTATCGACCATTGACGGCGTAAAAATTGATTTTGCCGAGAATTGGGTACATCTCCGTAAATCGAATACGGAGCCGATTATAAGAATATATACCGAAGCGAAAAGCCAACAAGAGGCGGATGCATTGGCAGATAGAATTATTGATGAAATAAAAGCAATAGCAGGAATTTAGGAAAAAAGGAAAAAAGAAAAAGCCCCGAGAATTCTCGGGGCTTTTTCTTTTACGAGCAACTATTTATCAGCAATAAGCTGATCGCTTTCCCAAACACCTTCTTCTAGCACCTGACCATGGACATCAAATATTTTTCCCTTTCCATTCTTTTTGTTTGCCTTCCATTTACCGCTCCATTTTGTTCCATCGGCAGCTATAAGCGAACCTTTGCCGTGACGTTGGTGTTTTTTTAAAGCCCCTTCGTATCTGCTCTTATCAGGCCAGACGTATGTTCCTTTTCCGGACAATTGCGTACCTGAAAGATTCCCTGAGTATGAAGAACCGTCGAACCAGGTAATATTTCCTTTTATGAGCTTTCCAGCTTTTAGTTCTACGTCAAACAAGGTGCCTTCTAATTGAAATTTATACCATCCGTCTGCCAAAAGTTCGAAATCAGGACTTGTTGGAATGCTATTAAATTCTTGTGATTGAACGTTAAAAGCAAATCCAAAGCTTATTAGTGTGATCAATAATATCTTTTTCATAGTAGTATTTGATTTTCATCTAAGTCGAAACGTTAAACCAAAAACTTACAAAAAATGATTCAAGCAGAAGATTTGTTTGGGCAGACCACTTTTAATCAACCCAAGAAGTAATGGTTTCTTTGATCAGTTTTTCTTGGTCCCAAACAATAAAGTGTTTTTCATTTTCAAGTGTGATGATGTTTAATTCATTTACGTTCGAAAAAGAGGATTTCATGAATTCAACATTTTCATAGGGTACCAGATTGTCATTGGTGCCGTGAATTATGGTGATATTTTGAGAAAGGTATTTTAACTCAGGTTGCAATGCTATCAAATCCTTTTTAAGCATCCAGAGTTCATCGTTAGAGGGCTTTAAAGCTCCGGGTACAAGATATTTTAGGGGAAACCAGGTAAGGGGTTTGCGCCATTTTTCTGGTTTTTCTGCCTTAGGGTCAAGAGCTCCAGCTAAAATCATTAGGTTTTGATATGATTTCGGTGCCTCCAAGGCCATCTTTACGATTAATGGTCCTCCGTAAGAGTGTCCGATCAAAGTAACGGGTTTACCATTGTCAATTTGAGTTAAAAACTGATTCAGTAGCATGGCCTGATTATCTAGATTTATACTTTTTCTGAAATCGCTAAAACCAAAGCCTGGTCTGTCGGGTGCAATAAGACGGTATTTTTTTGTCAAAAGAGAGTCTTTTAAATAGGCCTTCCAAGCATCCCAACTTCCAGGCGAACCATGGATAAAAACTAGACTTTGGGCATCTGTATTTCCCGTTTGTATATAATGTAAGGTGTTACTGTCGATTTCAACGATTCCGTCTTTATAAGCCGTTTTGCTATTCTCAAAATAGGCTTTCGTCTTTTTTGAAGATGTACGCATTGTCATGCAAGAATGAGCAAATAATAAATAGCTAAGCAGCACAAGATAAACGACATAGTGTTTTTTAAACGTCATGAGTGTCTTATTTTGATTTCTTAGCTAAAACTTGGGCTCTTTGAGCTTCCTTACCTCTATGTTTCCAACGTTTATGCGTCCATAGATAATGTTCAGGTCTTTCATAAATCTGTTGCTCTGCCAATTTTATAAACTGGTCGGTAATCTCGCCTTTTTCAGTTGACGGTGCATTGGCGGTTATAGTAGAAAATTCTGCTTTATAATAACCTCGTTTTACTTTTGACACTTTTAGAAAAACGACCGCAAGGTCCATTTTTCTTGCCAAAGTTTCAGCTCCATTAATGATCGGAACTCGTATTCCCATAAATTCTTTCCAGTATTGAGAACGACTAACCTGAGGAGATTGATCACTTACCATACCAAAAATACCTTTAATGCCATCCCTTTTGTTTTTTACAATAGTCTTTACGGTTTCTTGTTGGGTAATAAGTGTTGTATTCCACCTAGCGCGTACTTTACGGCTCCAAGAATCAAAATATGTATTATTTATTTTGGTGTAGACCGCATAACCTTTGGATTTTACGTAGTTATTTAAGCTTACATTCCATTCCCAGTTGGCATAGTGAGAGCAGACCACGAGAATACTTTTTTCCTTTTCTATTTCTTGAATAAGTTCAACATTCTGAA
Organism: Croceitalea sp. W27; assembly: GCF_055693185.1. Taxonomy (NCBI): domain Bacteria; kingdom Pseudomonadati; phylum Bacteroidota; class Flavobacteriia; order Flavobacteriales; family Flavobacteriaceae; genus Croceitalea; species Croceitalea sp. W27. The sequence continues at coordinate 347,914 of NZ_CM146327.1, read as the reverse complement.
TATCATACTTTTTAGCCACTGCTTCTTTAGAGAGATTCATGGTTTTGACCATTTCTAGAAATGAATCGCAGAGGTGTTTGTAGAATTCTTTTTCAATACGTTTTCGTTCTTCTATAGATTTTTTGGGGAAAACGAGTTTTAAGTTAGATTCTACAACCCTTCTGCGATACCCGATTACGTGATAAATAAGAATGAATATCAAATCCGAAAACCCATAAAATAAACGGTGTGGTAATATAGAAATAAGCCATAGAAAGGGGTAGGCCAATACGAAAACAAGGAGTTGCATATACCGGAAAATAATGAGCAAATATAGCTATATTTGAAACCAATAAAATACGCTTTATGTATAGTTTGCATCCTGCAACAATTGCCATTATCGCAGCAAATGTTCTAATTTCTCTAAAGGGCTTTAACGATACGGTATTCTTTGATAGGTATAAATTTAGTATTGGAGGAATTAGGGCAGGAGAGAAAGAACGGGCACTTACTTCGGGTTTTCTACATGTAGATATCGCGCATTTGTTCTTTAACATGTTTACGCTGTATTTTTTTGCAGATGTAGTCATAAGTTGGTTCGGTCCTGTTCAGTTTTTAATTATATACTTTATAGCCCTTGTGGCGGGTAATTTATTAAGCATCTTTTTTCATAAAAACGAACCATATTATAGTGCGGTTGGTGCCAGTGGGGCGGTTACCGGGGTGCTGTATGCGGCAATATTGCTTCAGCCAGACATGCAATTGGGCTTTTTCTTTATTCCCATTCCTTTACCCGCTTATGTTTTAGGTATTGGGTATTTACTATATTCCATCTACGGTATGAAAAATCGGGTGGGAAATATCGGGCATTCCGCTCACTTTGGTGGTGCCATAGGCGGATATGTGACCACTTTAATTTTTAAACCTTCTCTATTTCAGACGGATACACTTATGGTAATTCTGTTGGCACTGCCGATTGTTGCGCTTTTCGCCTTGGAAAAGCTGGGAAAACTAAAATAAGTAGTCTATTTCCTACTTTAAAAATGCCTTTCATCGGACTGTCAACATTTTAGGCGCGTTTTACAACATAAATTACCGTATCCAGGGGCCTGAGCTTAATTTTGGACTTTAAAATAGTGTTATATGTCCCAATTTAAAAAGTTCACCCTACTTTCCCTTTCGTTGTTATTTGTATTCTCGTGTTCAGATGAGACCACTTATTTTGATCAGGAGGCTGAAGAAGCTTTTAAAGAAAAAATTGATCAAAATTCAGTTTCTGTGACGGACTTAACCGAATTGAACAGTGTACTTAATTTTGATCAAGCTGGTGTAGTAGATCTGGTTACCAATACCACTTCAACGTCTGGTAAATCTTTTTCAAACGCCAAAGGAAATGAATTGGCAGGTGATTACCCATTAACATTGGTAGCTACACTTGATGCACCAAGGCCTAATTTTGATGGTTTTGATAATTTAGCGGCAACGCATGTCGCCATAAATGGTGATGTAGCCTATGTTACATATAATACGGCTGGCCTTGGTTATGCAGGCGCCATGTATATTATTGATATTGCCGATCCGCAAAATCCCGTTGTACTTTCTGGTATTTTATACTATGCAGATCTAAATTCTGTGGTTTATAATGAAGGCCATGCTTATGTAGTAGGTGGTTTTGACGCCGGTGAATCGTTGACCAATGCATTTATTGGAAAAATACCGGTTGCTGGTAACACGATAGATAATGATAATATCACCTATGGCATACAAGATGGTTTTAATGTGCCCGATGTAGCTATACAAAACGATAAGGTTATTGTCGGTAGTGGTACTAACGGCTTGCTTATTGCCTATGACAAGGCTACAATGACAAAATTGTATGATACACCGGTTACTGATATACGTTCACTTTCTGTAAAGGATAATACCATTGCTGTTTTAGACGCTAGCAGCGGCGTAAAGTTTATGGACCCAGATTTTAATTTGGTAAATGAAATAGCCATATCTTCCGATTTCGGTGTGGATGAAAAGCGTACCATTACCCATTTTGGAGAAAATGTATTGGTGGCCGAAGGTTCTAATGGAGCTGGGGTCTATAATGCTTCAACGGGTGCATTTATAGAATACTTACCTATAATATTGGATCCAGACGGTATAGAAGCAGTAAACAAGGTGACCAATGCGGTTTCAGTAAACGAAGATGTCGTATTTATGGCTAATGGTGGTGCCGGTTTGGCATTATTCAAAGGCACAGGCTCTACAGCTGACCCTTACGGTGTTATAGACTTAGCGGGTTCGATTAATTATGTTGCCTCTAAAGGAGACTACTTATTTGCGGCTGCAGGTCTTGGAGGGTTTAAGGTTATTAAAATGAATAAGCCATCATCTGAACTTCAAGAAAGATGTGCTGTATCTCCAGTTTATAACGGTACAAATGTATTAAACGTAAATGTTGGTGAAGATTTATCGTATAGTGGTTCTAGAAGTTTTAGAGCGCTTACAATCAATGGTTCTCTTCTGCTATGCGGATCATGGACCGTTAGAGATGGTATCGATATAGGTAACAATGCGCTTTTTGAATTGAGCGGATCGATGACCTTAGCTAGAAATGACCGAAGAAGAAATATTACTGTTGGTGAAGGCGCGACCTTTAGAATAGAAGATGGAAACCTGGTCATTTGGGGAGATTTGATTCTTGAAGATAATTCCTCACTTGAATTTATCGGAACCAATTCAGTAACTGTGCATGGTAGTGTCATTCGATCAAGTTCAGCTACGGTTAGCGGTAATTTTGATGACACGGAAGGAAAATTTTAATAAAATTTAAAGGATAAAAAAGCCCGGTACAATTTGATTGTACCGGGCTTTTAATTTTAGATTATTGAAATTTAGTTGAGTAATAACTCTGCTACTTTTTCTTCTAATGCTGGCCCACGTAGATCCTTGGCTACTATAACTCCATTTTCATCCAATAAAAATGCCGCAGGTATTGCGTTTACGTTATACATTTTAGCAATGGGGTCATTAAAATATTGAAGATTTGAAACATGGTTCCATGCTAAGCTATCCGCCTCAATTGCTTTTAGCCAATCTTCAGATTTTCTGTCCAATGAAACCCCGACAACATTAAAACCTTTGTCTTTGTATTTCTTATAAACAGAAACAATATTGGGGTTTTCAGCTCTACATGGTCTGCACCAAGCTGCCCAAAAATCAACAAGGGTCAATTTGCCTTTTACGTCATTTAAAGCCAAAATTTTACCATCGGGTGTCGGGCCAGAAAATTTAGGAGCCGAAGCACCGATCTCGGTAGCCACCATAGCGGCTAATTGTTTGGACAATTGTTTTCCAGGTTTTGATTGTTTCAGTTCAGGGGTAAAGGCCTCAAAAAGTTCTCGTGCCTCATTAGAAGGAATTGCTTTTGTTTTTAATAGATTATCCAACAACAGTGCAGAAATCAATGCATTAGGATTATCCTTAATAAAATCTTTGTTGAAATCTTTGGATTTTTCTTGTAGTTCGAAGTATTCTTCACGAAGGGAATTTAAAGTGGCCGTATCTCTAGTTTGATTTGCAATGCGCATTTCGCCATTAATAGACTGGGCCATCTGCTGTATCTTGCGCTGTTCGGTCAAAAAATTCGCAAATAATTTGTTTTGGGGCGTACCTTCGGCATTAGCGAACATTAAACTATCTTTTTGCCCTTTATAAGTTATTGTTCCGTTTTCAAGAATAACGGGCCAATTTCCACGAATACCTTCAATCACCATATAATGCAAGGCTGGAGCATCTTGCGTACCTTCAAATCTAAATTTCCCTGCAACAATTACAGTGGTGTCGATATCTACCAATCTATTTGTAGAGTCCAGAGTTTTAAGATAGATTGTAGTACTATCGTTTAAATCTCCTGTAATCTCACCGTTTATGGTATATCCATCCGTTCCAGTTCCACATGCTATAATAGAAATAGCTATTGTTACTACGGCTAAGAATTTTTTCATAAGATTTTAATTTTTGCCAAAGGTAAAGATATTAACAGGCATAAAAAAAGGCTCCAACTTGGAGCCTTTTAATTTTACTTTTTAAAATTGATAACGGAGACCTAGAGCAATATCGAAAAGGAAATCATTATCGAATCCGTCAAATCCTATGATTCCAATTTCTGGGCGTATATCCAAAGAAATGAGTAGAGGTATATCGAAATCATATTCCAGACCTAAGTTTCCGGCGGCAAAAACAAACAGTCCGTCGTTATCATCGCTAAATCCGTTATTATTGTTGGGTACAGGTTCAAAATCAGCATTGCCAAGTCCGCCACCAACACCGTAATACCAATTAAATCCACCGTCAATTTGATGAACCCATTGGTAAACACCTGCAAGTTTAAAGGCATCAAACTCTCTACTGTCTCTAAAACCCAGATTAAATTCGGCCCTGTTTAGTCGACCGATGGCCTTTTGATATGAAATTTCTGCTCCAAAGCCGTCGCTATCCCCTAAACGTAAGCCTAAAGTATGGTCTGAAATGCTCTGCGCCTGAACAGAAATTGTTGCAAATACAAATAGTACTGTAATAAATGTGATGATTCTCATAAGTTTCTCGATTTAATGAAATTAAAAAATTAGTCTCTTTTCTACTTTATGTAATAAAACTTACTTTAGTTGTCAAAAATTGTTCCAACTTGCAAATTTCGGTATTAAAAGAACTTTCTTACAACCTTGAAGGGGAAATAAAATTTGATAAATTATCTAAAACACTGTATGCTACGGATGCTTCTGTGTATCGTAAGATTCCCCTGGGCGTTGCCTTTCCAAAAACGGATAATGACCTAAAAATACTATTGAGATTTGCAACTGACCATGACATCGGACTGGTACCTAGAACAGCTGGTACTTCATTGGCCGGTCAGTGTGTCGGAGAGGGCATAATCGTAGATACCTCTAGGTATTTTACTAAAATCATACATCTTGACGAGAAAAAGCGACAAGTTGTCGTACAGCCAGGTGTGGTGCGAGATGAACTCAACCGGTATTTAAAACCATATGGTCTTTTTTTTGGTCCGAATACGTCTACTTCTAACCGTTGTATGATAGGTGGAATGGTGGGTAATAACTCTTCTGGGACAACCTCTATCCAATATGGGGTAACTCGGGATAAAATAGTTGCGTTAAAGACCATTTTAGCAGATGGCAGCGATGCCTTTTTTGAGGAAATAACAAAAAAATCCTTTGAAGAAAAGTTGAAGGTTGATTCTTTGGAAGGAAAAATATATAAATTTCTCTATCAAGAACTTTCTGACCCCAAAATTCAACAAGAAATTCTTTCTGAATTTCCTAAACCAACGATACACCGTCGAAATACGGGTTACGCGGTTGATGAGCTTTTGCGCAGTAGCGTTTTTGATGGTAATGATGCAAATTTCAATTTGTGCAAGTTGTTGAGCGGTAGTGAAGGTACGCTAGCTTTTACCACAGAAATTACTTTACAGCTAGATGAACTTCCGCCGGAATATGCTGCAATGGTGGCCACACATTATTCTTCTTTAGAAGATTGTTTGAGCGACGTAGCACCGGTAATGACCCATAGCTTGCATTTATGCGAAATGATGGATAAGGTGATTTTAGATTGTACCAAGAATAACAGGCAACAGCTAAAGAATCGCTTTTTTGTTGAAGGAGACCCTGCTGCAATTTTGATGTTGGAGGTAAAAGCGACTTCAACGGAGAAATTGGAACAAGAGATAGAAAACCTGCAAAAGACCATTCAAAAATCGGGCTTAAGTTATGCAAGCCCCGTTTTGTATGGTGATGATATTCGTAAAGCCATAGAACTTAGAAAAGCCGGTTTGGGGCTATTGGGTAATATGGTGGGCGACAAAAAAGCCGTAGCTTGTATTGAAGATACTGCTGTGGCACTTGAAGATTTAAAAGATTTTATTCTTGAGTTTTCTGAAATCATGGCTGGTTATAAGCAAAATGCTGTTTACTATGCCCATGCAGGGGCCGGTGAGTTGCATTTAAGACCAATTCTCAATCTTAAAAAGTCTACCGATGTGGCTATGTTTAGAGCGATAACAACCGATGTCGCAAAATTAACAAAGAAATACAAGGGTAGTTTTAGTGGTGAACATGGTGACGGTATTGTGCGGGCAGAGTTTATACCCTTAATGATTGGGGAATCAAACTATAAGCTTTTAAAGCGTCTTAAATCAGTGTTTGACCCTTCGGGCATTCTTAATCCAGGTAAGATTGTTGATGCGTATCCAATGGATGAATCCCTACGATATGAGATTGATAGGAAAGAGCCTGAAATAAATACCCTTATGGACTTCTCGGATAGTGAAGGTATTCTAAAAGCGGCCGAGAAATGTAATGGGAGTGGTGATTGTAGAAAATCACAACATATGGCCGGAGCTATGTGCCCTAGTTATCACGTCACATCAAATGAAAAAGACACCACTAGGGGTAGGGCCAATACCTTACGAGAGTTTTTAACCAATTCAGATAAACCGAATCAATTTGACCATGAAGAACTAAAAGAAGTCTTCGATTTATGTTTGAGTTGTAAGGCTTGTGCAAGCGAGTGTCCAAGCAATGTTGATATTGCAACTCTAAAAGCAGAATTTTTGTATCAATACCAAGAAACAAATGGGTATACTTTTAGGAGCAAACTATTTGCAAATAGTACAAGATCAAATGCTTTGGGCAGTAAGTTTTCTGGCCTGACCAATGCGGTTTATGATTCTAAAATCTTAGGTGGAATTCTGAAAAAAGTTTCTGGTGTTGCTGCCGAAAGGTCTTTGCCAAAAGTTTATAGTTTTAATTTTGATAATCTTATTCAAAGCATTAATAATAAGAAGGTTGATTCATCTAAAAAAGTGATATTATATTTAGATGAGTTTACCAAATACTTAGATGTTGAAGTTGGCAAAGATGCTATTCATGTTTTACAAACACTAGGCTATGAGGTAGAGCTGTTTTATGCTGAAAGCGGACGAACCTATTTGTCGAAAGGTTTTTTAAAAGAAGCCAAAAAGCTTGCAGTAAAAAATATGGAGGCATTGAAACTAATATTAGAGAAAGATTTGCCTATAGTTGGTCTTGAACCGTCTGCAATCCTCTCTTTTAGGGATGAGTATAAGCGATTATATGACGATAAGGTTCTTGTTGAAAGACTTGCTAAACAAAGCTTTTTAATTGAAGAGTTCTTAGCTCAAGAAATAGCAGTTGGCAACATTTCCGCCGATAGTTTTACCTCAGAGGCTCGAACAGTAAAAATTCATGGGCATTGTCATCAAAAAGCCTTATCAAATCAAAAGGTCACTTTTGATGTTTTGAACCTTCCTAAAAACTATAAGGTTTCTATTATCGCTTCGGGCTGTTGCGGTATGGCCGGCTCTTTTGGTTATGAAAAAGAACATTACGAAACGAGTATGGCAGTAGGGGGGTTAAAATTGTTTCCGGCCGTACGCAAAAGTGATGCCGATACTATTATTTCTGCAAATGGAACCAGTTGTCGCCATCAAATCTTTGATGGTACGGGAAGAAAAGCGCTACATCCCATCACCATCTTGCGTCAAGCCCTGATTGCCTAATGATTTTTCATTCATGTTGCTAGGCTTTACTTTTCTTTCTTCGGTGATAGAGACTATGAGTTCGTTCATATCCATTTCCTTTAAATCCTCATCAACAAAAAAAGGCAGTAGTTTATCATAATTGTATTGATAAACGCGCCATCTTTTGAACGAATACTCCAAAGCGGTAAGATTTTCGACCCAATCACCAGAATTTAAATACATGGTTTTGCCATATTTGTTCTCGTATAGCTCTTTTTTGGGTTCGTGAATATGTCCGCAAATCACGTACTCATAATTTTTTTCAATGGCCAAGTCGGCAGCGGTTTTCTCGAAATCATTAATGTGCTTTATGGCACCTTTCACACTATTCTTTATTTTTTTTGATAGCGAGTACTTCTCTCTGCCCATCTTTGCCAAACACCAATTGATAAACCTATTGATTAAGATGAGTAGATTGTATCCATAACTCCCGAGTTTTGCCAGCCATTTAGCATTTTGAATGGATACATCAAATATATCCCCATGAAATATCCACGCTTTTTTTCCATCAAGGTTTAAAACCAATTTATTGGCGATATTGAAGTTTCCTATAGAAGTGGCCGCAAACTTTCGCAGCATTTCATCGTGGTTGCCCGTTATGTAATGGACTTCCGTTCCTCGAGATGCCATTCCAATAATTTTCTTTAACACTTTCAAGTGAGATGGAGGAAAATATCGTTTGTTAAATTGCCAGATATCAATAATATCACCATTAAGAATCAGCTTCTTTGGTTGTATGCTATTGAGGTATGCAAGCAATTCTTCAGCATGGCAACCATGTGTCCCCAAGTGAACATCAGAAATGACTACTACTTCTATCTTCCTTTTTTTCAACACCAAAATTTTAGGCAAAATAACAGCGAAGAAATAAATTGGCAATCAATTTGAAGTCAAGTGTTTATAATCTAATTGTTAACTAAACATTACAGTATGGCCCAAATGTTTATAAATCTTTAACTGTGTGATATACTTTGTTAAGAGACAAGGAAAAATTACCTTTGATATCTTCAAAACCACTGATATGGCAGGCAATTCGTTTGGAACTCTTTTTAGACTAACTACTTTTGGCGAATCCCATGGCAGAGCCCTAGGAGGAGTAATCGATGGGTGTCCTGCTGGCATTGAATTAGATATAGAAGCCGTTCAGAATGAACTGAATCGAAGAAAACCAGGGCAATCCGCCATTGTTACCCAGCGTAAGGAGCCAGATATTGTTGAAATATATTCTGGACTCTTCGAAGGAAAGACTACAGGTACACCTATTGGTTTTGCGATTCACAATACAAATCAGAAATCTAAGGATTATTCACATATAAAAGATTCATATCGACCTTCTCATGCTGATTACGTCTATGATAAGAAGTATGGATTTAGAGATTACAGAGGTGGGGGTAGAAGTTCGGCCCGTGAAACTGCAAGTAGGGTGGTTGCGGGTGCAATCGCTAAACAGTTTTTACCTAATATTGAGATAAATGCTTTTGTTTCTCAAGTAGGGAAATTAAAAGTCCAAAGACCTTATCAAGAATTGGACTTTAAAGAAATTGAAAAGAATCCTGTCCGTTGTGCCGACCCGGAAATGGCGAAGCAAATGGAAGATTATATCAAATCCATTAAAAAAGAAGGGGATACGATTGGCGGGGTGATTACCTGTGTGGCAAAAAATGTACCTATTGGTTTAGGGGAACCGGTTTTTGATAAACTTCATGCCGAACTCGGAAAGGCGATGCTTAGCATAAATGCGGTAAAAGGTTTTGAGTACGGTAGCGGATTTGAAGGGGTTTTGATGAAGGGTAGCGCTCACAACGACCAGTTCAATAAAGACGGAACCACTAAAACCAACCTGAGTGGAGGTGTACAAGGAGGTATTAGTAATGGTATGGACATCTACTTCAATGTTGCGTTTAAGCCGGTAGCCACGGTATTACAAGGTTATGAAACCATAAATAAAGAAGGGGAGAAAGTAAAGACCCAAGGTAGGGGTCGTCATGACCCTTGTGTAGTGCCGAGAGCAGTACCTATCGTAGAGGCAATGACCGCTTTGGTATTGGCGGACTACTACTTGTTGGCAAGAGTCAACAAAGTATAAAGCATTTGGTTGATTTCCTTTCAAAATAGTATCTTACCGACATAAACTTCAACTATGCGTAAATTAGAATTGCACTGGAAAATCCTTATTGGGATGCTTCTAGGTATCGTTTTTGGATTTGTAATGACCCAAGTTGATTGGGGAGCTTCCTTTGTTTCGGATTGGGTTCAGCCTTTGGGAACAATTTTTGTCAAGTTGTTGAAGCTTATTGCGATACCCCTGATTATTGCTTCTTTGGTCAAGGGAATTTCTGATTTAAAAGACATTTCAAAATTTAGAAATATCGGTCTACGTACCATTGGCATTTATATTGTCACGACCATTGTAGCAATAACCATAGGTTTGGTTTTGGTAAATATAGTTCAACCAGGGGATGGAATTTCTGAAGAAACCGTAGCAAAACTCACCGAGACCTATGCGAATTCTGAAGGCGTCACCAAAAAGATGGATGAGGCCATGAAACAAAAAGGCAGTGGTCCATTACAGTTTTTAGTGGATATGGTCCCCGATAATGCGTTAAAGGCTATGAGTGATAATAGTTTGATGCTGCAAGTTATATTTTTCACCATTTTCTTAGGTATTTCTATGTTGCTGATAGGTGAAAAGCGAGCAAAGCCCTTGAAGGATTTCTTTGATTCTCTTAATGACGTGGTACTTAAGATGGTAGATTTAATTATGCTTTCAGCACCTTATGCAGTATTTGCCCTTTTGGCCGGTGTTGTGGTTTCGTCAAGTGACCCTGATCTATTATTGGCACTTTTAAAATATGCGGCAACTGTTGTTGCCGGGTTGTTAATCATGATTGTATTTTATCTGATCGTGGTTTCTGGTTTTACAAAAAAGAATCCATTTTGGTTTTTAAAGCAAATGAGTCCTGCCCAATTATTGGCATTTTCTACAAGTTCAAGTGCTGCAACCTTACCCGTTACTATGGAGCGCGTTGAGGAACATATTGGGGTGGATAAAGAAGTTTCCAGTTTTGTACTTCCAGTTGGGGCAACCATTAATATGGATGGCACCAGTCTGTATCAAGGTGTGGCGGCAGTATTTATTGCGCAGGCCCTTGGCTTCGATTTAACCCTTGGTGATCAGCTTACTATCGTGCTGACGGCACTTTTAGCTTCTATTGGTAGTGCTGCCGTGCCTGGAGCCGGAATGGTGATGTTGGTCATCGTTTTAGAGGCGATAGGCTTTCCTGCGGATAAGCTGGCCATAGGCTTGGCTCTGATTTTTGCGGTAGACAGGCCTTTGGATATGTGCAGGACTGTTGTGAATGTAACGGGAGACGCTACGGTTTCAATGATAGTTGCCAAATCTGTCGGTAAACTTGGCAAACCCAAAGTAAAAAATTGGGATGATCATTTAGATGAGGTAAAATAGTCAATCAGACTCCTGATTATTTTGCAGTTCAAAAAATAGCGACTAACTTATAGACTTCAACCAAGACCCTTAAAGAATGAATATTTGTTTTTTGATGTATCCGTGGGAAGAAATAGACCCAGAAAACGATACGAGTTTATCCTTAATTCATGAATGTGTTAAAAGAGGGCATGGCGTTGCACTTTGCAGCCCGGCAAACCTTACGATTCGCAACAGTGTTACCAATGCTTTTTGCACCGTAATAAATAGAATGGATAAGGTTTCAAGTAGTTTAAAAACCTTCTACAAGCAGGCTACACTTAGGGAAGAAATGCTTCCCTTGGCAGGATTTGATGTGTTATTCATGAGGGCAAATCCACCTTTAGACCCCATAATGCTCAATTTTTTGGACTCGGTAAAAGATGATGTTTTTATCATGAATTCGTTGCAGGGTTTAAGGGAGGCTAATAATAAATTGTACACGGCAGCATTTGGCGATAGCCATAGCAATATTATTCCGGCTACGCATGTCTCTAAAAACAAGCGTCATCTTATCCGTCAGATTAAGGAATCTAAGGCCGATAAAATGATTTTAAAGCCTTTAAACGGTTTTGGGGGCTCTGGTGTTATTCTTATAGAAAAGTCAGCGATGAGTAGTATTCAATCACTACTCGATTTTTATATAACTAATTCAGATGGAACTTCTAACTATGTCATACTTCAAGAATACATTGAAGGTGCGGACCAAGGTGATGTTCGTATTCTTTTATTGAACGGGCTGCCAATTGGAGCCATGAGACGCATTCCGGGAACAGACGATCACCGATCAAATGTATCCGCCGGAGGATCTATAGCAAAGCATGCTATGACCAAGGAAGAGAAAGCGCTTTGCAAACAAATTGGTCCTAAATTGGTCAAAGACGGACTCTACTTTGTTGGTATCGATGTGATTGGGGGCAAATTGGTCGAGGTTAACGTAATGTCACCAGGTGGAATCACGTATATGAACAAGGTATACAAGACCAAAATTCAGTCGAAGGTTATCGATTTTGTAGAAAGTAAGGTCATTGACACCCTAGAGGCCTTTGACCGTAGGTCACGTTTAAGAAATGAGGTTGCCAATGCGTAAGCTTTCTATTGACGCTATAATTAAAAGCATTAAGTCCGAAGAGATTTTTGAAGCGGTTGCTGAAGATTACTCCTTTACATTAAAAATCGAATCCTACGTTCCTTATGTCTGCGGTGCGGTTCATGATGGACATCAGTTCAGAAAGCCGTTATGGGATAATTGCAGGCATACCGAATACGAACGTTGGTATGAAGAAGACCCCTGCACGAAGCAGATGGCGCAGTCGCACCCAATCGTTATAGCGGGTTGTGATAGTCGGTTTGAATATGACTTGAACAGGGCGCCAGAAACAGCGGTATATACCGATGCTTGGGGAAAGGAATTGTGGAAATCTCCTTTAGAGGATAATGAAAAACAACATAGCCTTAAGAAACACGATAATTTTTACCGGGTAGTGAATACGCTATTGACCAAGCTAGAAGAAAAACACCAAAGGGTATTGGTTTTTGATATGCATAGCTACAATTGGAAACGTTGGGATAGGGAAGTACCTACGTGGAATTTAGGCACAGCCAATATCAATATTGAAAGATTTGGTGCTATCGCCCAGGATTGGAGTGATGCCTTAGGCAGAATACAACTTCCGAACGGAATTGTTTCTACTTCACGAATAAACGATACTTTTCAGGGTAACGGTTACTTTTTAAAGTACATTACAAAAAATTTCAGCAATACCTTGGTATTGGCGACAGAGATTGCCAAAGTTTATTGTGATGAGCTTTCAGGTGTTATTTACCCTGAAGTGGTCAAATCGGTTGAAGAACAGCTAAAAGAAATGATACCTTTGCAGTCTGAAGCGTTTCAAAAAACCTTATGATTCAGTCCTTACAATCATTGACCCAAATTCAAGAAGAATATCGTCATTTATTTGAGATAGATGGCAATTTAGACCGTTTGGTCAAACGTATCGAACTATTGAGCTATGTGAATCCTTTAAATATAGAGAAGGAGAAACAGCGCTTTTTTGCTTCAAAATACACCTGTGAACCTGCATTTAAGTATCCAAAATTAAAATTCAATCCTTATAAACTGCACCGTCTGTTTTTTTCACAACGCTTGGAAAGAATCAAAGATGATAGGGTTAGGGATTTTTATCAAGAGGTGATTTATTACTATGCCAATATGATTCAATGTATTGAAACGATAGGGCATGGTAAAAGATTCTATTACAATTCTTTACGTGTTTTTGGAACTCCAACAGAGAAAGATGTTCAGAATGCGAGATTTATTCTTCATTATGCAGACGAACCGGCTAGCGGTGATATGGAAAAAGTATTTTCTCCGCAAGAAGCCAAAAGCTATTTTGAAGATTTTGCGAAGCAATATGACTTTCCCTTGAACATCAGATTTTCAACGAACATTGCTGCAGATGCAATGGTGAGTAATAGTTCGCAGACGCTTTTTATCAAAAAGAATACTAGATTTAGTAAGAATCAGCTTTTAACCTTGGCGAACCATGAGATCGGGGTGCATTTGGTTACAACGTTCAACGGTTTAGAACAACCATTAAAGGTTTTTTCTAACGGATTGCCCAAGAATGTCGAAACCCAAGAAGGCTTGGCGGTTTTTAGTGAATATATGGGTGGGGCATTAACGCTTAAACGCTTAAAGGAACTTGCTTATCGCGTTATTGCTTCCGATAGTTTGATAAAGGGCTATGGTTTTGCGGATACTTTTGATTTAATACATGGTCAATACAAACTAAACCGTGACGAAGCATATAGTATTACCTTAAGGGCGCATAGGGGTGGTGGATTTACGAAGGACAGACTTTATTTAAGTGGACTGCGAAAGATTTATAAAAAATATCAAAAGAAAGAAAGCCTTGATACACTGCTTTCCGGAAAGGTTACCTTAGATAGTCAAGAACATATGGATTACTTAAATGGAATCGGTTTAATGAGACCAATAACACATAAAAGCCATTCATTTGCACAAAATTTGAATACAAACAGCACTTTGGATTTTATTTTAGAGAACCTAAAATAGAATTACCATGATAAGGCCAGTATCTTTTCTTTCTACTATTCTACTGATTTTCTTTGTGTCTATAGCACTTACCGCCCAACAAAAACCTTCGGGGAAAGCATATGCAAAATGGTTTTCTTATATAAGCCCTGGTGAGCTGACGAATATTGTTGAATACGAAGATAAATTGGTCCTTGAGAGCATCAGTGAGCTCAGTGATGATAAAAGACCAAACCTTGATACGGTTTATATTATTAAGCGAATTGATGAGAAATTTTTAGTAATAGAAAAAAAGTCTAGAAAAGGATTTGGATTAATGGAGCGTACCGCCAATATAGCTAATGGATACATCGAAATAAATGCACCGCTAGAAGCTGAGAGCATTAGCGCTTTAGAAGAAAAATTAAAAGCCGGAGTTCCTGATTGGAAAAACCTGGAATCAAGAAGATTTTATACCGAAGAACGATTTAATGCACTTAAAAAAGCACCGGGGCTTAATGAGATAACCCGTGAAGACCTAATTACATCGATGGCCTGGCGAGAACCCTTGGGAGCCTTGCTCAAAGCTTGTGTTGATGATAACCCGGATAGAGGGCGGTACAAGATATACCGTTATATGGAAGCCTATAGAAATAAGAAACTTATTGAATTGGGCTATAATCCTTATAAAATAGTTGCCTATAATTTTGAGGAAATGTTCAGCGGTGATGAGGAAGTAATTAAACTGTTGACCGAAGAAGTTACTTTTGATTAAAATTTAAAAGCGAAGACGAGTTGGTTTCGTCTTCGCTTTTTTTAATTACAAGGATATATATTTTCCCTTTGGATATTTGACCTGAAAAGAGAAGCTTTCCTTTTTATTTTCTTTAGGGGCTAAATCTAGATTCCAACTTAATAAACCATTTTTTTTATCGTAAGTAGCATTGTAGGTCTCAACATCATCAACTTTTATGTCTTTATGTTGTGATTTCGGTATTCTATCCATCAGTTTTAGGCTAATTGCAGTGTTTTTATTGTTTTTTACCTCAAGGTCATAGGTACGGTCAAGAATACGGTTGCTGCCGGTGAACGATTTGCTTTTAAAGTTGCGCTGTTGTTTTCTCGTCACGGTAATATTTGCATCAATGCCTAAAGACAGTACCATTTCCTTTTTAACGGTATAGGGGTCTAATGCTGTTTTACCGGCATAAGTGCCTTCAAAATAGATGTTGGCTTCACCGGGCAATAGCTGGTATTTCTCCCAGTCTTTAAAACTAGCGGTCAAGAAAACATTTTCATTGATAATCGGCGCCGCGAAGTATTCATATGTGGCCGGCATTTTAAAGGTATTGATTTCAATTGCCGTGATATCTCCATCAGATGCAATGGAATAGGGTTTTTTGATAATGAATTTGGCATTGGTCAAATCATCTTGAAGCCTGCTCTTTTTTGTTGTAACAATCATGACTCCATTTCGTCCCGATACTCCATAAATGGAAGTAGCAGTCAAACCTTTTAATATATCGATGCTTTGTATTAAGTCTTTATCAATATCATCTTCCGTAAGACCTTCCATAGGAACACCATCTAAGATTATTAATGGAGGATTATTGTTGTTCACACTAGAGTAGCCTCTTATTATTAAATTGGTTTCATTAGATTCTGGAGATGAAACGGCATATCCCAATGCTTGTGTATCTTTTTTTACTCCATATGCAGTTACCACAACTTCCTCCAATGCTTCAGCATCTTCTTCCATACGTATGTTCATTATGGAAGAATAGATTGGCAGTTCAGTTGTTCTTTGACCGATATATGAAAACTGCAGTTCTTGGCCGGTGGCAACATTCAAGGTGTAGTTACCGTCAAAATCGGTTTGCGTACCATTTGTTGTTCCTTTTACAAGTACGTTTACCCCTGGCAAAGGTTGACCTGATTGGTCGGTAACCGTCCCAGTTATTCTTTTTACAGTGGGGTTAAAAGCATATCCCTTCTTTTTTGAGGCTAATTTTTGCCTTCTTGAATAGGCACTTACAAAATTCAAATATTTGGTATCTAAATTAGGCTTGGAAACATTATAGCTTGGGTTTCCTGTCGAAAGTATTACGTTGACATTATTCCAATCTTTGCCCGTATTTTGATATACATTGGCTTTGTAGGCTAGGTTTAACGGTGCATTCAAAGCTTTGGATTTGATATCGTAATTAGGTATCCAACCGGCATCTTGTACTTGATAAGCCAGCTCAATATTTAAAGTGGTCGCTATGGGAGCGTCAAACTTTATCCTCAGTTCTCCTTGAGGTAGTGCAGGGGAGTTATTAGCTTCCGCCAATTGGTTTTGAATATCCCTTAGGTCTTTATTATGTTGATTAATTTCTAAATTGATTTTAAAAACTTCATTTTTAATTGCAGTTATGCGTTCACGATAATACTGACTGATTTCTTTAATTTTTTGAAGGTCTAAGGCTTGATTGTCAGCACTTACCAATCTGTTGGTGGTTATGACTTTTTCTTCTTCTTCTAAACCTAAGATTTGATTTCTTAGAAATGTAATCTCTGAGCTTATTTTTTCAATTTCAGTTTCCCAAAGTTTGGTTTTAGGATGACTTTCCGATTTATCTAAATAATTAATGTCGTAAGACATGGCCAAAATGGAAACAGCTGCTAAACCGGAAACCTGAATGCTACTTTCTTCAATTTTATGCGAAAGACCCGTAAAGACAACCTCTGAAGTGCCGGATTCTAGCTTGCAATTCGCGTTTCTCGTGATTTGCGCTCCAGATAGGTAAACGGTTACCTCTTTAATCTTGGATGGTATTTTCACCTCATTGGCAAAAACAAAATAGGGGAGTAGGAATAGAATTTGAACGAGCTTTTTCATAAGGATTGGCTTTAAAGTTTCACCAAACCTAGTTTTTGTTCATACTAATTAAAATCGATGATTAGTAAAACCAATTTATTTGTAAGTAAAGTAGCTTTTTGAATTAGGCAACTTAAAAATGTCATTCTGAACGCAGTGAAGAATCTGAGTTCTAGTGGAAAATAAGATTCTTCGTTCAAATTTTTCACTCAGAATGACAAAAACCCCCTTTAATTTATAGAAGCGGCAAGAATTATCAATTGAGGAATTAATCCACAAACTTGGCCTGTAACTCTGGGGTAGGAATCATACAGGCATCCTTTTTTCCATACCATTTGTAGCGATTACGGGCGACAAAGTCATATACTATATCTCGGATGCCCTTAGGAAAAACATAAAGTAAGGAAGAAAGGGTACGATATCCCTTAAGTCCTTTACCGATTTCTAGGGCGGCATCGGATTTTGTGTAATAGGCTACACCGGGTTCAATTAGAATAATGGAATCTATTTGAGAGGTAGCTATCCCACGCTCCTTAGTAAGTTGTTCACCAATTTCACTTTGCAGTGCTGCGAAACGAAAGGTGTCTTGTTTATCGCGTTTAATCACAAATTGTACGACCCCATTGCAAAGGTTACAAACCCCATCAAAAAGAATAATTTTTTTGTTTTCTTCTATCACTTTGGCAATTTGTAGTCATTTCGAGCGAGCATAGCAACGAGAAATCTCGATTTCTCATCGGTATATCTCACTTCACATCGAAATGACGGTTGAGCTTTACAAAGATAAGCTAGGGCTAAAGGAAGACCTAAACTTTATAATGTATTTAAGAAACTGGTTAAATCGGTTTCCTTGTCTATATTGAGTTTCTTTTTTAAGCGGTATTTAGATTTAAGAATACTATCTGGTAGTACATTTAAGGTAGCTGCAATCTCTTTGGTGGTCAAATTCATACGCAAAAAAGCAGCCAAACGAATTTCTTTCTCAGAGATATCTGCATAGAGGGTTTTCAGTTTTTGGTCAAAATCATTGTGTACATCGGCGAAGTACGTTTTAAAAACTTCCCAATCCTTGTCCGAGGCATTTTCTTTTTTGAGCAGCATGACGATACGCCTAAACTCGGTCTTAAATTTTTCAGGAGAGTTTTTTAAGTTTTCTAGATTCTCTTTCAACTCTTGAATAAAAGTGTTCTTTTGTACGAGATGCAGCGTTTGAGAGGTGAGTTCTTTTTGTTTATGTTCAATTTCTTTCTTATAAATCTCCTCTTGCTTTTCACGAGCAATACGATTTCTTTTAATACGTTGGCGATACCCTAAAACCGAAAGACCAAATAGGGCTAGAGCAGAGGTCATTCCCCCAGCGTAAAGCCCTTTGGTGAGTTTATCCACCTTTGCTTTTTCATTTAAGGTCTTGATTTCTTCTTCTTGTAGAGCGATTTCTGCTTCTTTTTTTTCGGTTTCGTATTTTTTTTCCAACTCTTCTACCTGCGTTCTGACTTTCTGGTTATATACCGAATCATAGGCTACAAAAAACTTCTCTTTGTATTCTAGAGCTTCTTTGTACTTGCCTAAGCTTTCATTCGCTGCAGAAAGATTCTTGTAAATAGTAGATTTTTGATCATATGCCCCCGTTATATCCGTTATTTTAATAGCTTGTGTATAGTTGGTAATTGCTTTTTTGTATTCTTTATTTTTGTAGGCGTTATAACCAAGATTAATCAAGGCAGAAGTTTCAGTTGTCTTTCTGCCTGTTTTCCTTGCAAGGTCAAGTGCTTCATTGAAATATTTATTTGAGAGCGTTAAATCACCAATTTCACCGTAAGCGTTCCCCAAATTACTAATAATCAATGAACGACCTCTTAAATAGTTAATTTCCTTATAAATAGAGTCGGCTTTTTTGTAGTATGAAATTGCATCTTTAAAGTCACCATTTATTTTTTCGTTCACTGCGAGCTTATTCCAAATGCTACCAAGTCGACGTTGCTGGTTGTTTAAAAGGTAGATTTTCTCTGCCTTTTTAAAATATGTTTTAGCTTTTTCATAATTGTGTAACATTCCATGCACCGTGCCGATAGTTGAGTAATTTTGACTTAAGACCTTAGACTCTACGCCATGTTTTTCTCTTATTTCTAATGATTGCATATGATAGGTCATTGCAGAATCTAAGCGACCTAGCATGCGTTGATTGATTCCCAGGTTGTTTAGTGAGTGACTTAATTCGACAATTTCTTCGGTTGATTTTAAATAGTCTATTGATTTCCGGAATGAAATTTCCGAGGCTTTGTAATCTTGCTTATAACCTTCATAAACGCCTTCGGCACGGTAATAAACACCAAGTAAATAATCAGATCCCGATTGTTGTGCAATTGTTTTCATAGAATCAACATAAGACCTAGCTAGTGTAGGATTCATCCCACGAACTTCCGCGAATAGCTTTTCATATATGAATATCTTCTCCTGTTTTGGGGAAGATTTTAAGACATTGGTCAGACTGTCAATTTTTTGTTGATTTTGTGAGAAAATACTATTAGCCATAACTAATGGAAGAACAAATAGTCGGTAGTGAAATTTCATATGCGATGTCTTAAGTTGAGTTCAAGATAGGTATTAAATAATTTGAAAAAACATTTTCAACTGCTATGAAAAATAGTGATGTCTATATTAAGTCTATGCATTTTGCATTCAAAAAATTTTTGAGTATTTCGAATCACCCATATTTAATAGGTTTTTCAAGAGTTTTAAGAATTCTCATAGTTCAGGCTTGTCCATACCGTTTTTGGCTTTTATGTATACATGATGTCCATACTTTGTCCATGGACAAAATTAGGGAAGGGGTGTTTTCTGTTCTAGGTTTGAGGTGTTGAATCTTAAAAACCAAGAAATTATGAAAACAAAACAATCAATCTTTAGAACAGCACTTTATGTGTCCGTTTTAAGTTTAGCATTTATTGCATGTAATGGATGCAGTAAAGATGAAATGGAAGCTGGCCCAGAAGCTCCTAATTTTTCTGAGGAAGAATCTGCAGATTTTAACACTGCCGTAGCCAACCTTTCTGGTTTCTCACAACCAGAAGAACTACCAGCCCCAGTAGAGTTGAGTGAAGGGGTGCCCGAACGCGATGGAGCTTTAGAATGTATAGTTAAGAACTTTAAAGCTTCACCTGGCTTTGATGAATTATTAGCATTAGATCCAACGACGGACGTAATCTATCCCGGAGCATTGCTAAAAGGTGAATCCATTCCTACCGGAGAGTATATTCCAATAACAAGCGATAGAGCTCCAATTACCTTATCGGCATCGCTAACTAATATTAGCGGAAGCCCCGTTGTTGACATTGAAGACCCTAAATTATCCACAGTTAGAGAGGGTATTAAAACCATATTAGACCAAGAGGTCACAGGAGCTACCCCAGCTCGTGTAAGCTTTGAAATTACCCGAGTACATTCAGAACAACAGTTGAACGTGGCGATAGGGGCTAATTATCGCTCTGCTGGGCAAAAGGTGAGTGCTGCAATCGATTTTAGTAATACTACCAAGCGTAATAAGTTTGTACTTAAATATTTACAAACGTATTATACGATTGACATGGACTTGCCAAACGACCCTAGTGACCTTTTTAATTCGTTACCAGATTTGAGTGTTTTAGGATCTACTGCTCCAGTATTTGTATCTTCTGTTGCATATGGTAGAATGGTCATTTATACTATAGAGACCAACAGTTCTGAGACAGAAATTAATGCTGCACTTAGTGCTACATTTGCTTCTGGCGATGGAACGGTAGACGCTGGTTTTACGCAAACCATTAATGAGTCTACTATCAAAGGATTAATTATTGGGGGTTCTGGCAGTGACGCAGCCCAAGCTATTAACGGTCCTTCTGAAGTGTATGAATTTATTTCTGAAGGGGGTAATTATTCAAAGGATTCTCCAGGGGAACCACTGGCCTATAAATTACGATTTATTAAAAAAGGAACTCCGGTAGCGAGAATCGTTTTGAGTACAGAGTATCCGGTTAGAAACTGTGATTTAGCTTACCCAAGATTTCGAGTAACTATAAACAATATTTCTAGATCAAGTGGTGGTGATATGGAGATTTACGGATATATAGGTGGGAGACTATGGTCTAATGGAGACTGGGTAAGGTCTGATCCTAACAATCCTGGAGTTGATGATGCGTATTGGTCTCGAAATAGGGATAATACTGTTGATGTTTCTTCATCAAAAACGCATACCATCGGAACTTCCCAAATTATTGAGCCCTACAGGCCAGACTATCAATTGGACTATGTCAATATTTACGGAAAGTTAACTGATAAAGATTTATTCAGCGATGATGAATTAGGAGACTTAAGTCTAAATATTCCTTTGGAAGATATTGAATTTCTAGCTGATGGCGATGAAATGTCTGGGTTGCAAGAGTTAAATTTTCAACAGAATATTAAAGTTGAGTTTACAGTAGAACGCATACAATAATTAGCTTATTCAAATACAGTCGGCCGCTCAGGTTGGGTTCAACAACTTGATGCCGGCTGTTATTTTATTCCCGGGAAAGCGGGAATCTCTTTTTTGTGTAACATTCTTGAATATTCTAAAATCCATTTTTATCATTTCGAACCCTGAGTATAGTCGAAGGGTGAGAAATCCAGATTTCTCAGTCGCTTCGCTTCTTCGAAATGACTATCTAGTTACTTTTTGGTTTCCACCAATTCCAATTGTTCCACACCAACACTGGTGGTGAACATACCATAGTTGACTATAGCTTTATTTTTTTCAAGTTTGTCGATACTGCCTACGGCCTTGCCATCGAACATGCGTACACGGTCACCGACTTTAAGTACGGGTTTCGGTTTTGTTTTTTCTTCAATGACGGCCTTTTTCTTTTTGGCTACCTTCTCTTTTCGTACTGCAACGATTTTCTGTTCCAATTCGTTAGCTACCTGCTTTTTCTGGGCTTTTTTAGCTTTTGCCTGTTTTGCAGTAGTTTTCTTGCGTTTGCTATTTTCGGTTTCCACAATACGTAATAACTCAGAAACCAATGGGCGTTTCTTATTGTCTAAAAAGAATTTTTCGGCAGCATCATTGAGCTTATTTCCCAGATAGATCATACGTTGGTTATGATCATACTGCTCTTGGTAGTTTTCGAGTTTCGATTTTACTTTAGCATTTAAGGCTTCCAGTTTTTTGGCTTCTTCACGGGCCTTACTTTCTTCGTCTTGAAGCCTGGAGCCAGTTTTGGCCATCTTTGAACGCTCTTTCTGCAGTTTGGCTATAGTCGCATCAAACCGCACCTTACCGCGTTCAATTTTTTTCTTGGCCTTATTGATAAGCGAGTAGGGAATACCGTTCTTTTGTGCTACCTCAAAGGTAAAAGAGCTGCCCGCCTCGCCCATAACCAATTTAAAGGTGGGTTGCAGGGTTCTATTGTCAAAAAGCATGTTGGCGTTGGTGGCATGCGGTAATTCGTTCGCCAGTAATTTTAGATTCGAGTAGTGGGTCGTAATTACCCCATAAGCTTCACGCTCATAAAAAACCTCTAAACAGGCTTCGGCCAAAGCACCGCCTAGTTCAGGGTCGGACCCTGTACCAAACTCATCAATCAAGAACAAAGTCTTGTTGTTGCAGCGCTTTAAAAACTGGTTCATGTTCTTTAAACGGTAACTGTAGGTACTTAAATGATTTTCAATGGATTGGTTGTCTCCAATATCTGTTAGTATCTTTTCGAAAAGAAAGACCGAGCTACGCTCATGCACTGGAATCAATAAACCGCTTTGCAGCATCAATTGCAAGAGCCCAATGGTCTTTAAAGTAATACTTTTACCACCAGCATTCGGTCCGGAGATGACGATGATTCGTTTTTCTTGATGTAGTTCTATGGTCTGGGGCCAAGTTTTTTCTTTTTTCTGCTTATTGCTTAAAAAAAGCAGTGGATGATAGGCATCACGTAAGAACAATCGTTTCTCGGTATTGATTTCGGGGAGAATAGCATTCATTTCTGAGGCGTACTTTGCCTTTGAGGCCGTAATGTCGATATGGGTTAGAAAGTGTTGGTAGTTTTCCAGGGTTTCGGAATAGGGGCGAATGTAATTGGTGAGACCGTTCAGTATTTTTTGAATCTCCTCTTTTTCTTCAAACTCCAGATTGCTTAGTTCGGTACTAAATTGAAGTGTAGCTTCGGGTACAATGTAAACAATACTACCTGTTTTTGAATTGCCCATTACCGTACCGCGCACTTTCTTACGATGCATGGCCTTTACCGCCAATACACGTCTATTCTCCACAACTGATTCCCGAATCTCATCTAAAAATTCGGAGGCCTGATAGCGCGTTAGCGCGGCACCGAAACTTTGATTGATTTTTCCTTTGACGGAATTAATCTGATATCTGATATTTTTAAGTTCTACCGAAGCATTATCACGTATCTCACCGAACTTGTCAATGATAGCGTCTATTTCTTCAACAATCGCTTTATTTTCTTCTATCGTTTCTGAAAAGGCCCATAAAAGCGGATAGTAGTCCTTAAACTTTTTGAAGAATTTTTTATGGATGACTATGGTTGCACAAAGGCTTCCTATTCTTCGGAAGCCTGAAATCTCTAAAGTTGTATTTTCAATCCCCAATAATTTTAGTTCGCTTGTAATAGCATCAAAACCATGATTGGGAATGCGATTGTCGTTATCAAAAGAGGCTAGATACTCTGAGGTTTGCCCCAATACCGTTTTTAAATAAGCTTCATCCGATAAAGGCTGTATTTCTAAAGCAGCAGCTTTGCCCAATTCGGTATTGCAACGGGCTACTAGCTGCTGCAGTACGGTGGGGAATTCTAAATCTTGAAGGGTTTTTTGGTGTATCTGCTGCATGTTCTTTTTCTAGCAGCGCAAAGATAAGTATTACTAAAAGGAAGTGAAAAATTGGGTTTCGTTATCGGCTTGGCTATGGTTTCGTTATGGAATGGTACATGAGTATCAATCTGCCGTAACCAAAAATATGGCATAAAGTTGGGTAAAGTTAGCCGTCAGTAGAATAGTCAAGTTATTTCGCTTGAATCGCTATCCCAGAAACCACATAACAACAAATTAAATCTAACCACTGTGATCATTCTATGATAATTCATTAAGTTTGAGCTAATCGCTTTTTCATAAAAAAACCAAACCATGAGAAACCAATTCTTCACATTACTGCTATGTTTCCTCTGTTCAACTTTTCTTTTTGCCCAAGATAATACAGTCAAACCTTGGTCAGACAAAAATTTTGAAGGCCTAAAACTACGAAGTATAGGACCTGCGTTTATGTCTGGTAGAATAGCAGATATTGCTATTCACCCTGAAGATGATAATACGTGGTATATCGCTGTGGCCTCAGGAGGAGTTTGGAAAACAGTAAATGCTGGAGTCACTTGGAATCCTATATTTGATAAAGAAGCTTCCTTTGCCACAGGCTGTGTGTCGATTGACCCTAATAATCCTCATGTTGTCTGGGTAGGTACTGGAGAAAATGTAGGTGGCCGTCATTTATCATTTGGCGATGGCGTATATCGAAGTGATGATGGAGGAGCAAATTGGAAAAATATGGGTCTGAAAAATTCTAACCATATTTCGAAAATTATTATTCATCCTGAAAATTCGGATGTGATATGGGTGGCCTCACAAGGTCCGCTTTGGACAAAAGGCGGTGAAAGAGGATTGTATAAATCTATCGATGGTGGAACAACTTGGAAGCGGACTTTAGGAAATTCTGAATGGACAGGTGTAACCGATATTGTTATTGACCCTCGAAATCCTGACCAAATGTATGCTGCAACTTGGGATAGGCATCGAACTGTAGCTGCCTATATGGGTGGAGGTCCTGGTACAGGGTTGTATCGAAGTTCAGACGGCGGTGAGACATGGGAAAAACTCGAAACGGGTTTGCCTGAATCGAATATGGGAAAAATCGGTTTAGCGATTTCCCCTCAAAAGCCTGATGTGTTATATGCTGCTATCGAATTAGACAGACGAAAGGGCGGTTTATATCGCTCGATAGATCGTGGCTCGACCTGGAAGAAAATGTCTGATGCGGTATCTG
The DNA here is from genome assembly GCF_055693185.1 of Croceitalea sp. W27. Taxonomy (NCBI): domain Bacteria; kingdom Pseudomonadati; phylum Bacteroidota; class Flavobacteriia; order Flavobacteriales; family Flavobacteriaceae; genus Croceitalea; species Croceitalea sp. W27. Next base: position 322,883 of record NZ_CM146327.1, on the reverse strand, counting down.
GTGCAACAGGACCACATTATTATCAAGAGTTGTATGCTTCACCGCATCAATTTGATAGATTGTATTTATTGGATGTAAGGGTACAGATTTCCGAAGATGGCGGGAAAAGTTTTCGTCGCATGAAGGAACAACATAAACACTCTGACAATCATGCTTTGGCTTTCAGAAAAGACGATCCTGATTACTTATTGATGGGTACAGATGGAGGTGTTTACGAATCTTTTGATTTAGCCGATAATTGGCGTTTTATGGGAAATCTTCCTTTAACGCAATTTTATAAAGTGGCGGTTGATGATGCCGAACCTTTTTACAATATCTACGGAGGTACACAAGACAATTCCACTGAGGGCGGTCCTTCTCGAACGGACAACATACATGGTATTCAAAATTCAGACTGGAAAGTAGTCTTGGACTGGGATGGACACCAACCAGCTACCGAGCCAGGTAATCCCAATATTATGTACGGACAACGTCAGGAAGGAACCTTGTCCAGAATTGATATGATTACCGGTGAGGTGATGGACATTCAACCGCAACCTGGAGCAGATGAAGATTATGAACGCTATAATTGGGACGCCCCAATTTTGGTAAGTCCCCATGCACCAGAACGAATTTTTCATGCATCGCAAAGACTTTGGGTTTCTGATAATCGTGGCGATGACTGGCGCACCTTATCAGGAGATTTAACACGTGACCAAAATCGTTTAGAGTTACCGATTATGGGAAAACAACAAAGTTGGGATAATGCGTGGGATTTGAACGCAATGTCCAATTACAACACGATTACTTCTATCGCTCAATCACCGCTTGATGAAAATTTAATATACATAGGCACCGATGATGGGTTGATACAGGTAACAGAAGATTATGGGAAAACTTGGCGCAAAATAGAAGTGTCTAGCATTAAAGAAATGCCGAGACTTCCATATATCAATGATATCAAAGCAGATTTACATGATGCTAATACGGTCTATGTAGCTATGGATAATCATAAGTATGGCGATTACCAACCTTATATATTAAAGAGTACAGATCGTGGTAAAACTTGGAAGTCCATTCAAAATAATTTGCCTAAACGGAATTTGGTTTGGCGTCTTGTTCAAGACCATGAAAAAAAAGATTTGTGGTTTGCGGGAACTGAATTTGGTATTTATTTTTCTCCTAATGCTGGCGATAAATGGATAAAACTCCAAGGCGGTGTGCCTACCATATCGTTTCGGGATTTGGCTATTCAGCGTAGGGAAAATGATTTAGTTGCGGCCTCTTTTGGAAGAAGCTTTTATGTTTTTGATGATATAAGTGTACTACGAGAAGTAAATGATGAAGTTTTAAAAAATGACGCTACTTTGTTTTCAACTCGAAAAGCATGGTGGTATATCCTAAGAGGGCAGCTCGGTTTTGAAGGAAAAAAAGGGGATCAGGGAGCTGACCATTTTGTAGCTGACAATCCTCCGTTTGGAGCTGTCTTTACCTATTATTTGAAAGATGATTTAAAAACAAAACAGGAAATTCGTTCCGCTCAAGAAAAGAAAAACAAAGAGAATATCGCTTTTCCCGGTTGGGATGCCTTAGAGGCAGAACGGATGGAAAATTCACCTAAAATATGGATTGAAATCAAAGATAAAAATAGGACTGTTGTCAGACGCGTAGACGGTACGGCCAAAAAAGGGTTTCATAGAGTTGCTTGGGATCTAAGATATCCTTCTCCTAATGCTATTTCCATGGTTGAACCTCCAGCGCCCATGTGGGACGATAGCCCAAAAGCGTTGATGGCTGCACCAGGAACATATTCCGCTTCGCTTTTTCAACAAGTGGATGGAGTGGTAAAAGCCTTGTCCCAATCGATAGAATTTGAGGTGGTGCCATTGCGCAAAGGTGCATTGGAAGGTGCACCGCATTCAGAAGTGGCTGCTTTTTGGCGACAATATGAAGATGCCGTGCGTTCGCATTCTGCTATTCAAATGAGTTTAATGAATTCTTTGACCCGTGCCGAACGCATGAAAAAAGTATTGGATTATTCGCCTACAGCAGCAGGTAGTTTTGATAATCGATTGGCTGAAGTACGAATGGAACTTCTGAAAATTGACCAAGCGCTAAACGGTGAAAAATCGAAAGTAGAACCAGGAGAAAAAACGAGGCCGACAGTCGGTGGTAGATTATTTTCTTTACAAATTGGAATTGATCATTCAACATATGGTCCTACGGCGAATCATCAAAACGCTTTACAGCTGATCAATGGGCAATTGAGTTCATCACAGTCACAATTGGAAATGAGTCAAGGGAAATTATCGCAGTTGGCAAAGGATTTGGTTAATGCAGGCGCACCGTGGATGGAAGGCGAAGCACTACCGAAGAATTGAGGGTATTTCGTTTTCATAATCCTAAATGACTTAAATGGGGTCTATCAACTCTCAAAGGCTGTTTTTATAAACTTATTCACGCAAGAAACCACATAAAGCCTTTTAATCCGCTGCATTTAGCACATCTATTAGTTTGTTTAAATCACCATCGATATCATTTGGAATTTCTAAACCTAAAATTTTAGACATTACCGGGTAAATATGAATGTTCTTCACAGCATCTGTGATGTAACCATTCTTAAAGGCTGGACCATTAGCATAAAAAATGCCATGCATCTCTTTTAGATTGGGGTCATAGCCATGAACCCCAAAATTCTTATTGTCACCCTTTAATAGCATTTCTATTCGTTTTTGAGAGGTGAAATAATAGCCCATATCTGGCAACACTTGTAGTTTCCCCCAGTCTTCGTTTTGTGGTGTATGCTCAAAACCTGGGGTATCCTCAGTTTTATAGACCTTAAAGTTTTGCTCTTTCGTTTTTAGATAGGTATGAATCGAATCGATTTGGCTATTGTCGTTCGGGTGAATATTAACGATAGCTCCATTATTCAAGGTTTTATATAGCGAAGGGTTTTCAACGGCTTGAATGGGCAAATAGTTATTAACGGCTATATCTTTCATGCCATGGTCGGAAACTATGATGATATTGACCGGTAAGGTAGTTTGTTTCACCCCTTTGAACAGGTCGCCCAAATGTTTGTCCAAAGCGTAGAGGGTCTCCTTTATTTTTTCATCGTTTGAAGGCCCGTAATCGTGCCCGGTATTGTCCATATCAGAAAAATAAATGGTGATGAGATGTGGTCTTTTCTTTTTGGGCATGGCCAACCAATCCAAAGCTTGATTTACCCGAACGTCGCTCTGTATTTTATTGTCAAAAGTGTAATAGTAGGAGGGATGCATCCCCTGAACATCGGCCTCCGTGCCTACAAAGAAAAAACTGGCCGAAACCATGTTCTCTTTTTCCGCTGCTACCCAAATAGGGGTTCCGCTATAAAAAGTGCCATCTTCAACGGTTTCGCGGTTTCCTAATCGGTACAACTTGTCCTTTTTATAACTATAGAACGAATTTCCTATGATACCGTGCTTATCGGGATACATGCCAGTGGCAATCGTATAATGATTTGGGAATGTTTTTGATGGAAAAGCGGGAATTAATGATTCCGCCTGGACTCCGTTTTTAATAAATTCAACTAGGTTGGGGGGCTGAAAACGTTCCACATAATCCCAACGGAAGCCATCCAGCGAAATTAAGATGAGATAGGGTTTTTGCTGAGCCGCCTTGGAGTTGGTAATCGGAGTGCCCTTTACAAGACTATTGCTCGATTTGCATGATAAAAACAGTACAAAGAAGGTGCATACGATGCTAAATAAATATGTTTTTTTGCTCATGATTGATGGTATAGCTGTTACAAATCTCGGTTTTTAGAGCATGAATTTGTAGATAGTGTCCTGAATTCTTTCAGTATAGTTTTTAACAGTTCAGAACTTCATCGACCAAAACGGCAACATTGAAGCGAACCACATCGGTTGTTGGCAGTCCTGTGAGCTTAACCGTTTCTTTGATGCTGTTTAAAGCTTCTTCTTCCGATAAACCTGTAGTATTTAGAGCAATGCCAATAGTCTTTGCTTTGGTTTGCGAACCGCAAACCTCGGCTAGCGCTTCATTTAACGCAATGAATTCATCTAAGGGAGGAATGGGGATGTGTGAAACAGGTTCTCGCAGATGGGAATAGGCCGCTTTGTGACATAAAATCATATGTGTAGGCTGCGCTCCACGTATCAAGGGCAGGGTAGCGGTACTACCGGGATGCGCCAATGAACCCTGCCCCTCGATGATGACAATTTCTTTATCCGAATGTTCTAAAACAGCTTCTTGTACGGCTCCTGCTGCTTGGTCGACTTTAATGGCATCCAAAGGTATTCCGCTACTCATAATGGTGATGCCAATTTGGCCAGTGGGTACAAAACCTACTTTCACTCCTTGTTTTTTCAGTTCAGCGTACAGTTCTAGGCCCGTGGTCATTTTACCAGCAGCCATATCGGTGCCAATCATTAAGATTCGCTTGTTGTTTAGCCGCGCGGCCTTACCCGTTGCAATAGGGTAGTTGGCCTTAGGTTTGCGAACATCCCAAATCTTTTGGTCTGCCTTAGTGTTAAGTAAATGCCCGAAACGTGCATTTAAATCATCATGCAATCCATTGATTAAGGAAAGTCCTTTTTGTAAAGCTTCGGAGATAGGTGCTTCCCACGAAGTCGGAAACTTACCCCCGGAAGGAGCGATACCTAGAACTAGAATTTCACTTCCTTTTTGAACAGCATTATCAATTGTGGCAACTACCGGAATGTTATACGGAAGGCCAACGGCTTCTTTAACCGTTTTTCCGGCGAATTTTGAATCGATGACACATACAATAGGGTGTTTTGAAAAACGCATCAGTCCAAAACCCATTTTTCCCGAGTCAGAATCCAACGCCCCCTCCATAAATAGGGCTATTCTTTGGCTAGTAACGAACATAGTTTATACAGATTTGAATTTAGCCCCATGCCCAGGAATAGCTAAGGGCATGGTAATTTCATTAATAAGCGGAGCTCCCTCGCAAGGGTCTGGGTTTAAATTCAGATGAGAATCTAAATCAATATGGTCTAAGGCACCTGAAACTGCTGCTCCTGCAGCTATGGAAATGGAACTTTCGCCCATACAACCAATCATAGTTTGTAGACCAAAAGCCTTTGCCGTTGCTATAATTCGTAATGCACCGGTAATTCCACCACACTTCATTAACTTCATATTCACCCCGTCTACAGCGTGCGCCCATTTCGGGATGTCGCGAGCAAATCTGCAGGATTCATCGACAAATATGGGTAAAGGGCGGCCTTTATACAATTCTGGCAAATCATGTTCTTGCCCTTCTTTTAAAGGTTGTTCTACGTATTCGCAGTTGCGCTCAGATAACCAATGCATCATATGTTTTGCCTCATCTAAAGTCCATCCGCCATTGGCGTCTACTCGAATCGCTATGGGGTGTTGTTGATGGTAGTTCAATACCTCGGTATACATGGCTTTGTCCGCCTCAATACCATCATTACTGCCCAATTTCACTTTTAAAGTCTTGATTCCCTGATTTTTTAAGATGAGCGGTAAACGTTTTTTAGCTTCTGCCGGACTCATAATACCCAAAGTAATGGAAGTTGCATGTTTTGATTTTGAAAAACCCAAAAGTTCATATAAAGGGAGTTGCGCTTTTTTTGCTTTTAAATCCCACAGGGCGATATCTAGTGCTGCAAGGGCGCAGGGAGCTACTCCCGCCAGCATGGCATCGTCATAGGTGTCCTGAACGGAACTTAAATCCTTGTGTGTTTTTAAAAAACTTTCCAACTGCCGTTGTGCTTCTTCAGGACTGGAGGCTCCTTCGGATGTTCCGGGCGAAGTTTCCCCCCATCCGGTATGTTTACCATCGGTGACAGAAACATATAGGTTAGATTGCCCATCACGAACGCCCCGGCTTATGCGCAATGGATATAACTTTTTAAGATAAAGCGTTTTAAAGGCTACTTTCATAAATCGGTCAATAGGTATCTTCATCTAAAGTATTAGAATTTATTCATGTTTTCAAAAACAAATTACAGCAAGCTGTAAATTTGTAAAAACTCCTTTAGATGAACGTCTCCATTGCGCCAAGTTGGAAACCTTTTTTGCAAGCAGAATTTGAGAAACCCTACTTTCATGAACTTGCCACCTTTGTAAAGAGTGAATACCAAAATCATAGGTGTTATCCTAAAGGTTCTGAGATTTTCTCAGCTTTTGACCATTGTCCGTTTCACGAAACCAAAGTGGTGATTATTGGGCAAGATCCTTACCATGGACCGAATCAAGCCAATGGCTTATGTTTTTCGGTTAGAGATGGTGTGCCGCATCCACCATCATTAAGTAATATTTTCAAGGAAATTAAAGTCGATACCGGCAAAGAGTACCCAAAAAGTGGAAATTTAGAGCGGTGGGCAGAACAGGGGGTACTCCTTTTAAACGCGACCTTGACCGTTCGAGCCCATCAAGCGGGAAGCCATCAGAAAAAAGGCTGGGAGAAGTTCACCGATACCGTTATCAAAACACTTTCGAAAGAACAAGAAGGCTTGGTTTTTCTGCTTTGGGGCGGATTTGCTAAGAAAAAAGCCGGTTTGGTCGATACAGCGAAGCACCATATTCTAACGTCGGGACATCCTTCACCATTAAGTGCAAACAGAGGACTTTGGTTTGGAAATCAACATTTTAGTAAGACAAATGGCTTACTACAAAAGATGGATAAGGAAAAAATAGACTGGTAAAATCTTTAAAATCTTACAGTTTTTAAAATATCTTAAGAAATCATGCGTTATTTTCTTGACTAAAATGATTAAAATTCTTACAATATGAATATGCCAAATACAATTTTGTTAGTTGATGATGACGATACTACAAACTTGCTTAACAAGTACTTTGCAGAAGCGATTGATGATACCATCGATGTTGTTACAGCAGTAAATGGTTTGGAAGCACTTCAATTTTTAGAGAATAGCGATATTGAGGCCATAGGGCCTTGCTTTGTAGTGCTAGATGTTATGATGCCGATTATGGATGGATGGGAATTCTTAGAAGAATTCAACCAGCGTTTTGATGCAAAATTCAAGGAACAGGTTACCATTTCTATTTTGACCGGTCTTGATGCCGATAAAATTGCAAAAAAGGCCAAAGAAAACCCACTAGTGCAAGACACGGTAGAAAAGCCGTTGTCAGATGAAAAATTCAGGGCCTTAATAGGAAAACATTACGCCGAAAAACTAAGTCAATAAAGCACTACTGTCCTTAATTTCAGATATCAGGTCCAACTCAAAAAGTTGGACCTGAATTTTTTTAAGGATGTCCGGTGTCAACTGTGATTGGCCCCAATGCGTTTTTGACAACCAAATTTTAATATCCTCTAGTTTTTGGTCATAACGATTTGCCAATGTTCTATCGATACTCGGTATCAGTTTAAACTCTTCGGTATATAAATTTATGACTTCTAAGATATGTTTTAGCGCACCGGGTTGATCTGAGGCAAATTTATTGGTCGTTGCGATTACAAAACAGGGCCAAAGGGTAGGGCAGTCCCCTAATCTTCTAAAAAGACCTTTATCCACCAGTGGTTTTGTAGTGAAATGTTCCCACATAAAATAATCCGCTTCATTTTCTGTTAAACCTGCCACAGCACCCTGAAGATTGTTAATGATTTCAAACTTAAGGTTCTTAGTGCTCCAGTTTTGTTGTTTCGCATGTACATATGCCATTAGATGACTGCCGCTACCGTATCGGCTTATTGCCGCTCTTGAGCCTTCTAGGTCGTCAATAGTGTTAAAATCACTGTTTGCAGCTACATGAATACCCCATAATAACGGAGATTGAATGTATACCTGAGCTATTCGCGAAGGATTTCCGTCTGTGATACTTTTTACGATACCCTCGGTCAATATAATGGCCATGTCGGTTTCTTCATCTGCCAACATTTGTGCCATTCTACCCGTTCCTTCATGGATATCTGTCCATTCGAGGTCAATACCCCTTTCTTCAAAAGCACCTTCTTCAATGGCTAAATGCCATGGTAGATTAAAATGTTCGGGTACCCCGATGATACTGACCTTTTTCATTATAACTTTATTGCGAATTTCATGAAATTTTTTCTAAGCAGTATTGAATAAGCTGCTCAACAGTTCTAGCTGGATTTTTAGAAAATTCACCTGTAGCCCGATTGGCCAAAATAGCATTCATAGAGACCGCTCGGTGCCCCAAGATAGATGCTAAGCCATAAATTCCAGCGGTTTCCATTTCTAAATTGGTTACTTTTTTATCCAGAAAATTGAAAGCCATTAATTTTTGATGAAAGTCCTTCAATGTTGGACTTAGACGAAGTCCTCGACCTTGTGGACCATAAAAACCCGCGTTGGTTACCGTGGTTCCAAATCGTATACGATTTGAATTTAGCTTATTTTTCAAAAGATCATCGCAGTCGAACGCATATGCCGTAATATGACGATTTTGCCAGCCTAAATAACTATTTAATTTTGATGCTAAAGTAGTATTCTGCTCATCAGAGCAATTATAAAAATGCATTAATCCATCTAGACCGATGGCATGTGCACTTAATAAGAAAGAATCGATGTCGATATCTGGTTGAATAGCTCCAGATGTACCGATGCGTATAAAATTGAGTGTTGTTTTTTTGTCCTTTTCTTCACGATTGCCAAAATCAATATTGACCAAGGCATCCAATTCATTAAAAACGATATCGATGTTGTCCGTTCCGATACCGGTTGAGATTACCGAGATGCGTTTTCCGTTTAAAATACCCGTATGGGTGTGAAATTCACGTTTTCCTTTTTTTACTTCAATGACATCGAAATGTTTTGATACATCATGAACCCGCTCGGGGTCACCCACTGTAATAATTGTTTCCGCAATATCTTCAGGAAGTAGGTTTAAATGATAAATACTGCCATCTGAATTAAGAATCAGCTCAGAAGCTGCTAATGGCATACTATAATTTTAAAATTCTTTCAGAAGCACTGTTATACAAGAAATTATACTTTAACGCGCCACCCAAATATGCCTCATTATCACGTATCTCTGCATAATAATTTGATTTTCCTTGAAGTACCTCTTTCCCTTTTTTGGTCAAACGAACCGGGCTAAAAGAACTGATCAAAGGCTTCATAGTAGTAAGTATTCTTTCATATTGTACATCTCCGAAACCATAAAAGCCTTGATTGCCAAGAATTTTTTTCATGAATTCTAGACGTGAGCTGGATTTTTCATCGACCGCAAGATGTAATACCCGGTTTTCAACGCTATTAAGTCCGTTCTTAATGGTAGGAAAGCGCTGTAAATGCGCTTTTATAGCATCTGATAAATAATCGAACTTATAGTTCTGGTAATCCGTAAGGTTTTCTAAACGAATTGGGTTGTCGCTACAATACAACTGCCATACATAATCTGCATATTCGATATCATCTTGAGAAAGTATTGTTCGTTTCTCGTATAAAGCGACCAGTTGTTCGTCGCTCAGCTGATTTAAGCTGTATAATCTGTCCGTTTCATCTTCTTTGCCACTACAGACCAAAGAAATCTCCGCATGTCTGCGATGTGTTTTCAGCCAACTTAGAACAGCAAGCATATTGATCTGGCAAAAAAGATCGTATTCGAACCAAAGTACAATTTGGTCTTGCTGCTTATGATTACAAAGGGACCGATACTCTTTTAAGGTTTTTTCAACAAACCAAGATTTCGATACTTTATAATTCTTGTTCAAAAATTCAAAACGGGTTTTCCAAAAGGATTCACTACCAACGCTACTAAGGGTTTTACCTTCGCAAAGCATTTCGCGCCAGGTAATAATATCTCCCTTAAGGGGTAACGATTGTAACTTTTCAGTGAAACTGTCTCCATTGGTAATGTGCAACAGTGATTTCATCTTCAGTGTAGTTTACGTTAGTTAGGAATTCTAAATGTAGTATTTAAACGAAAAAGAGAAAAATTATTCCGGCAAAACATCGTTGTTTGACCGAAAAATTTAACAGATTATCGATAAAATCAATTTTAAACGCAACCATCGGCAAATTATCCGCCGACCCTTTTCACTTTAAACCCTTTTTGTTTTAAGAAATCCATGATTTTGTCGCGATAATCCCCCTGAATAATAATTGTTTCGTTTTTAAAGCTTCCGCCGACGCTTAAATAGGACTTCAGCTCTTTTGCCAACTTCTTAAAGTCTGCATCTGCGCCGGTATACCCTTCTAAAATGGTTATTGGCTTGCCTTTTCGTTTTTCGTATTTACAGATAATCGGTGCATCTTGCAACCAGTAGTCCGGTTTTTCAGGCTCTGGGGTGTTGGATTCCTCAGGGACATGGTCTGGGAATAAATTTTTGAGCTGGTCACTAATATCCATCTGCTTATTTTTTTACCAAGCCTAGTTCGATTAAACGCTCATGTAAATATGCTCCCGCGGTGATATCTTCAAACTGTTTTGGATTATTTTCGTCGATACAATCTTCTAAACAATTTAAGGGCATTTCACTAACCGGATGCATAAAAAACGGGATGGAATATCGTGAAGTTCCCCATAATTCCCGAGGTGGATTTACCACTTGATGAATGGTGGATTTTAATTTATTGTTGGTCAGTCTAGAAAGCATATCTCCTACATTGATCATGAGTTGGTCGGGCCGAGCTATCGCATCGACCCATTCGCCTTTATGATTTTTGACTTGTAAACCTTTTCCATGGGCGCCCATTAAAAGTGTAATAAGATTAATGTCGCCATGTGCCGCTGCACGCACCGCATTTTTCGGCTCTGAGGTTATCGGAGGATAATGGATTGGGCGTAAAATAGAGTTCCCATTTTTGATCCATTCATCAAAATAGGTTTCCTCCAAATCGAGATGTAAGGCCAACGCGCGTAAAACGTATTTTGCGGTCTTCTCTAACATCTGATAGGTCTCTTTACCTACAGCGTTGAATTCTGGAAGTTCTTTTACCGTAACATTATCCGGATATTCTGCTTCCAATTTAGGATTGTTCTCCACATATTGTCCAAAATGCCAGAATTCCTTTAAGTCTCCCTCTTTTCTCCCTTTGGCATGTTCCTTACCAAAAGAGGTATAGCCTCGCTGGCCCCCTATGCCTTCAATTTCATAAGAGTCTTTTATTTCTTGTGCCAGTGCAAAAAACTTTTTGATTTCATCGTATAAATTCTTGACCAATTCCTCGGACAGAAAATGCCCGCTAAGTGAAACGAAACCAATATCTTCAAAAGCTGCGCCGATATCATTGGTGAATTTCTTTTTTCTATTTGGGTCTTCTGATATAAAGTCCTCTAAATTTACACTTGGTATTGCGCTCATGGTAGCTTGTTTAAGAGTTTCAAATTTAAGAAATCTCAATCAACCATTTTAAAAATTAGACCGCATCTGACCTTTTTATTACTTTTAACCCGCTTGAAATTTTTTATATGCGATACCATATTGGCGATTTTGATAATGAAGTCCTAATTCAGCTCTACGAGCGAATGCTTAAGCCTAGAATGATTGAAGAGAAAATGCTTATTCTGCTTCGTCAGGGTAAAATTTCGAAATGGTTCAGCGGTATCGGTCAAGAAGCGATTTCGGTGGGTGTCGCTTCTGCTTTAAAGAATGAAGAATACATTCTTCCGATGCATCGAAACCTTGGTGTTTTTACGACTAGGAAGGTTCCCTTAAATCGATTGTTCGCCCAATGGCAAGGCAAGGCTAGCGGATTTACCAAAGGCCGCGACCGAAGTTTTCATTTTGGTAGTCAAGAACATAAAATAGTCGGCATGATTTCACATTTAGGTCCGCAACTTGGTGTTGCCGATGGTATTGCCCTAGCGGATTCTTTACGACGAAAGAAACGGGTAACCGCTGTTTTTACGGGAGAAGGCGCTACAAGCGAGGGAGATTTTCACGAGGCATTGAATGTGGCTTCGGTGTGGAATTTACCAGTGCTTTTTTGTATTGAGAACAATGGTTATGGGCTCTCGACCCCAACGAACGAGCAATATAATTGTGCGCATCTGGCCGATAGGGCCAAAGGGTATGGCATGGAGTGCCGTATCATTGAAGGGAACAACATTCTTGAGGTCTATTCTAAAGTAAGCGAACTGTGCAAGGCCATACGAAAGAGGCCGCGACCGGTCTTTTTGGAGTTTAAAACCTTTAGGATGCGCGGACATGAAGAAGCAAGCGGAACGAAATATGTGCCAGAAAAATTAATGGCGAAATGGGCAAAAAAAGACCCTATTTCAAACTATGAGGCTTTTTTGCTAGACAAAAAGGTACTGACCTCAGCATACATAGAAAACCTGAAAGCAGAAATAACGGAAGAAATCAACTCGAATCTAGAGTTGGCCTTTAATGAAGAGCCGATTTCATCAACATTAAGTAATGAAATAGGTGATGTGTATCAGAGTTTTGACAATGAAATAGTTAAGCCTTCTGAAAATACTTCAAATATTCGTTTTGTAGATGCCATATCTAACGGATTGCGACAGTCGATGGAACGCCACAACGAACTCATTATAATGGGGCAAGATGTTGCGGAATATGGAGGGGTCTTTAAAATAACCGAAGGTTTTACAAAAGAATTTGGCCGCAGTAGGGTAAGAAATACCCCTATTTGCGAATCTGCGATTGTTTCTGCAGCTATGGGGCTATCCATCAATGGTATGAAAGCCGTTGTTGAAATGCAGTTTGCCGATTTTGTTACCTCTGGTTTTAATCCCGTGGTGAATTATTTGGCCAAAGTTCATTATCGTTGGGGGCAGAATGCGGATGTAGTTGTTCGTATGCCTTGTGGAGGCGGAGTTGGCGCTGGTCCGTTTCACTCTCAAACTAATGAGGCATGGTTTACCAAAACTCCAGGACTTAAGGTCGTATATCCTGCTTTCCCCAAAGATGCCAAGGGATTACTAACATCTTCTATTAACGACCCGAATCCTGTATTGTTTTTTGAACATAAAGGGCTGTATAGAAGTGTTTATGGCGATGTTCCCGATGATTATTATACATTACCCCTTGGCAAAGCCAGTATTTTAAGAACTGGCAACGCGGTAAGTATTGTGAGCTATGGTGCTGGAGTACATTGGGCCTTGGAAGCACTTGAAAAACATCCTGAAATAGATGCGGAACTCATCGATTTAAGAACACTTCAACCCCTTGATGTAGATACGATCTATGAATCCGTAAAGAAAACGGGCAGGCTTATCATTCTTCAAGAAGATTCCCTATTTGGCGGCATTGCAAGTGATATTTCGGCTTTGGTCATGGAAAACTGCTTTGAGTATCTTGATGCCCCTGTAAAAAGGGTTACAAGCTTAGAGACTCCTATCCCTTTCGCAGCAAACTTAGAGGCCGATTATCTTCCCAAAAAACGTTTCGAGGAAACTTTACTCGAATTAATGGACTATTAGCGTATGCGTTAAAATTTATAGCGTTTTAGATACCCTAATAAATCAATTTAGCGCAATTTTGTTGGCATAGCGATTGGGCTGTGTTTTATTGTTTTTAACAAAAATTAACATATAGCCGTAATCGATTTTTGAATAGTAACGTATATACAACAAATACTAAAACTTTAACTATGACTAAAATGAAAGTAATGAGCATGTTAATACTAGTAGGTCTAGTAGCTTCATGTTCGGTCTCTAAATCTGCGAGACAACAACGAAATTTATTGAGCGGTACTTGGGAGCTGAACGATGTCTCTTATGAAAACAATGATGGTGCTTTTAAGTCTGTCATTTTCGGAGATGCCCAAGATATTTGTTTTGAGGGAAGCAATTGGTTCTTCAGGGACAATAACAGTACTGGTCGTTATACCATAAAAAATGGTTCGCTTTGTCAAGGTGGAGACCGTTTTATTCGTTGGTCGGTAATTGAGCCTGCCGATAGGTTAAGCCAGCTGCAGTTCAAGTTTATCGATGCGAAGCGAAAAGACGTTTCTGGAGGTAGAGGATACCGATTGGATATTGCCAATCTAAATGAACAGACGATGACCTTGAAGTCAAACGTGTCGGTTGATGGCCAGCCCGTAACTATAGTTTATGAATTCACAAGAAAATAAAAGAACGATGAGAAAAAATATAAGAAAGAGTGCAGCTTTACTAATGGTTTTAAGTCTTGTAGTGAGCTGTAATGCCGTAAAAAACGCAAACAATAAACAAAAGGGTGCCGTAATCGGTGCAAGTGGTGGCGCTGTAATCGGTGGTGTTATCGGAAATAATGTTGGAAAAGGAAATACGGCCTTAGGGGCCATTATCGGTGCCGTTGTCGGTGGTGCAGCCGGTGGTTATATTGGAAATCGAATGGATAAACAGGCAGAACGAATCGAAGAGGAAATTCCTGGTGCCGAAGTTACGAGAGTAGGAGAGGGGATTAATGTGACCTTTACCGAGGACGCCGGGGTCTATTTTGATACAAGCAGGTCTGATGTCAAAGGAACATCTGCAACTACTTTAGATAAACTTGCCGGTATTTTTCAAGAGTATCCAAATTCTAACGTATTGGTAGAAGGCCATACGGATAGTGCAGGTAGTGAAGAGTATAACTGGAAGTTGTCGCAACAACGTGCGGAGTCTGTAACCAATTATTTGGTAAGCAAAGGAATTTCTAAAAGTAGATTTTCTACCAAATGGTATGGTGAAACACAACCTAAAGAAAGTAATGAAACTGCGGCAGGTAAAGCAAAGAACAGGCGAGTAGAATTAGCAATTATCGCCAGTGAAGCATTGAAACAAGAGGCAATGCAGAAAACAAAAGGATAAGCAAATAAACACCCCACAACAAAATCCCGACTCGCAATAGTCGGGATTTTTGTTTTTATACGGTATCTTCAAAACGTGGAAAAATACGACGTCATAATTGTTGGGGGTGGTCTTGCAGGATTGACTGCGGCAATACACTTAAAGCAAGAGGGCTGCAGTGTTTTGGTGGTAGAGAAGAACAATTATCCCAACCATAAGGTATGCGGAGAATATGTGTCCAATGAAGTGCTTCCTTATCTCGAATCCTTAGGAGTAAATTTGAATGCTGAAAACACGGTCACTATCGATACTTTGCAAATGAGCACTGGGTCCGGAAAAAGTATTCGCACCAAACTTCCTTTAGGAGGATTTGGAATTAGTCGCTATACGTTTGATAATCTGTTATATCAAAAAGCAAAGGCTATGCAGGTAGATTTTGCCTATAAAACTGCTGATGACATTTGTTATAAAGAGAATCAATTTGAGGTAAGTGTTTCAGCTGATGAAAAATATACAGGTGCCGTAGTTATTGGAGCTTATGGAAAAAGATCGGGATTGGATAAAAAGCTAAACCGAAGATTTATACAGCAGAAATCACCTTGGCTTGGCGTCAAATGCCATTATGAGTTCAATGATTTCCCTTCTAATTTAGTTGCCCTACACAATTTTTATGGAGGTTACGGCGGTTTATCGAAAATCGAGGATGGAAGTGTGAATTTCTGCTATCTGACGAATTTCAAGAGCTTTAAACAATATGGCTCCATCGCAGAATTTAATTCAAAAGTAGTTTCAAAGAACCCGTTTCTTGGTGATTTCTTGGCCAGTGCGAAGCCTAAATTCAAAAAGCCGGTGAGTATCGCCCAGATTTCCTTTGAAAAGAAACAATCCGTTCAAAATCATGTCTTAATGTGCGGTGATAGTGCTGGTTTAATCCATCCGCTTTGCGGTAATGGTATGGCAATGGCGATACATAGTGCTAAAATAGCTGCAGAATGCATTTTAGATTATTTAAAAGAGAGCGATCCAAATAGAGATAAGCTAGAAAAGAGTTATGCAAGTCTTTGGAGAAAAGAATTTGAAGGGCGATTACGAATGGGGAGAACGGTACAGCGCGTTCTTATGAGCAATACGGCTTCTGAAATAGCAATATGTACAATCGCAAAGTCTGAAAAAATACTGCAATCGATGATTAAACACACCCATGGAAACCCTATATTAGTCTAATGCAGTTGACAATGAGAAATACGGAAATAGAGTTGATGGACAATCCCGATTTGGGGATTCAAGAGCTTAAAAAAGTATTTAAAGACATCAATCGGGTCAATGCAGTGCTGGGCGGAAGTAAAATTAGTATCGATGGCCTACATGAATTGCTGAAAAGCAGTCCTAATAAATCGTATACGATTTTGGATATGGGTTGCGGCGACGGTTACATGCTTCGGGAGGTCGCATTATTCTTAAGGAAACAAGGCATCAAAGCTGAACTTATAGGGATGGATTTACGTGATGATATCCTTTCAATTGCTAAGGAAGCGTCTAAAGATTTTCCTGAAATCTCGTATGTACAACAAGATGTTTTGGCGTTAAATCCGGAACAATTTCAGTGCGATGTGCTTCTTTGTACACTTACGATGCATCATTTTACTAATGACGAAATTTCAGTTTTTTTAGACAAGTTTATTTCGATTTCAAGACTTGGCATCGTTATCAATGATTTGCAAAGAAGTCGATTGGCCTGTTATCTTTTTAAAATGTTCAGATTTTTTTTCTTGAAAACCAAAATTGCCAAAAAAGATGGGCTGACCTCCATAAAAAGTGGTTTCTTGAAATCAGAATTACAGCAATTTGCAAAAAAAATACCGAACGTTATTCATAGAATTGAATGGAAATGGGCTTTTCGTTATGTATGGATAATGCAAACCAATCGACTAAACTAATTTATGGGCGAAGTTAAAATAGTAGGAGTTTCAAAAGAATTGCCGGCGTACTGCAGAACTACAGAAGCTATTATACCCTTCGTTAATCTTTGGCTTTCTGGGCAAGAAGACCGTTTTAGAAGAAAGGTGGTCAAAATTTTTGAAGGGGCAGGGGTGGACAAGCGCTATGGCATCATGAATATCGATGAAGTTTTCAATGCGACTTCGTTTGAGGACAAAAATGCTATCTATGTTCGCGAAGTCAAAAAACTTGGCGTGAATTGCCTCGCCAAGGCCTTGAAAAAAAACAACTGGGAAGCCAATTCTTTGGACTATATCATTACGGTGAGTTGCACCGGTATTATGATACCTTCGTTAGATGCCTACTTAATTAATGAACTAGGTCTTAAACAAGATGTGGTACGCCTGCCGGTAACAGAAATGGGTTGCGCTGCCGGGGTCTCCGGTTTGATATATGCATCACACTTTCTAAAGAATAATCCTGGTAAAAGAGCGGCGGTAGTTGCCGTTGAAAGTCCTACGGCTACTTTTCAGCTCAACGATTTCTCCATGGCCAATATGGTAAGCGCAGCAATTTTTGGTGATGGTGCAGCTTGTGTCTTACTTTCTTCGGAGGAGGAAGCCGAAGGGCCAAAGTTTTGTGGTGAGGAAATGTACCATTTTCAAGATGCTACATATATGATGGGTTTTGATTTGACCAATACAGGTCTAAAAATGATTCTAGATCCTACGGTTCCTGAGGTTATTGCAGAACACTTTCCAAAGATTGTACATCCCTTTTTAGAAAAGCACCATAGTTCCATCGAAAAAGTGGACCACTTGATTTTTCATCCTGGTGGCCGTAAAATTGTACAGACGGTTGAGGATTTGTTTGGTAAATTAGGAAAGGAGATTAACGATACTCGCGAAGTGCTCAGAAATTATGGTAATATGAGCAGCTGTACTGTTTTGTATGTTTTAGAGCAGTTTTTAGAGAAAGAAATAGCAAGCGGGGAACAAGGCCTTATTTTAAGTTTTGGCCCTGGTTTTTCTGCACAACGTGTTTTAATAGAATGGTAATGAATTTGGATGATGAATATCCTTGGGCTTTAATTCTTGGCGGTAGCAGCGGCCTTGGTCTGGCGACGGCAAAAAAGCTAGGTTCGGAAGGCTATAATCTGATTGTGATCCATAGAGACCGCAAGTCAGATTTGGAAACAATCGATAAGGCCTTTAAAGAGATTATTCAAAGTGGTGTTCGTTGTATCGGTTATAACGTAGATGCTACGAATACTGAGAAACAACAACACCTCATTGCTGAAATAGCACAATTATTACAAAGCGCTAGCATAAAAGTCATGGTGCATAGTATTGCCAAGGGCAATTTAAAACCAATGTATTCCAATGATTCCTTAGAGTTGCACAATCAAGATTTTCAATTGACCATCAATGCGATGGCCCTGAGTTTGTATGATTGGGTGAAATTATTGGTTAAAAATCGATTGTTTTCTGAAGATGCACGAATTATTGCCTTTACCAGTGAAGGAAATAGTAAGGCTTGGCCGAATTATGCGGCAGTCTCTTCGGCCAAGGTAGCCTTAGAGGCTATTGTTAGGAATATTGCACTTGAATTCGCACCGATTGGTATTAAAGCAAATTGCATTCAAGCGGGAGTGACCGATACGAAATCGATGCGAATGATTCCCAATAGTGATATAATTGTTGAAGAAGCCTTGAAACGAAATCCTAATGGGCGCCTGACAACGCCAGAAGATGTCGCGAATGCTGCGTTTCTGCTTGTAAAAGAAGAGGCCAAGTGGATTACTGGCACTGTTTTGAAAGTGGATGGAGGTGAAAGTTTACGGTAGATTTTGTCACACTGAGCTTGTCGAAGTGTTGAAAAAGATGGTACCGTTTAACCGTCACACTGAGCTTGTCGAAGTGTTGAACAAGATGATACCGTTTAATTGTCACACTGAGCTTGTCGAAGTGTTGAACAAGATGGTACCGTTTAACCGTCACACTGAGCTTGTCGAAGTGACATAATTAATTTAATAAAACAAAAGCGCTTATATCGAGCCTGCCAAAGCATTAAGTGATATTAGAAAGACCCATGAAAAAGTACTTTGTCTATATCTTATTATGTTCTGATAAATCCTATTACACTGGTGTAACCAACGACGTGTATTTAAGTGAGGAACAACATAATAAAGGAATAGATAAGAAGGCATATACTTTTAATCGCCGACCCGTGAAGTTGGTTTGGTTTCAAGAATTTGTGAGTCCTGACCAGGCTATAGCGAAAGAAAAGCAGCTAAAAGGGTGGAGCAGAAAAAAGAAAGAAGCTTTGATAAATAACAATTTAGAAGGTTTGCCCGAGCTATCTCGAAATAGTCTTCGACAGCACTTCGACAAGCTCAGTGTGACAGTTCAGACTGACAACTTTCAATCAATTATAGAAAAACTACCCTACCAAAATCCGTTTCTTTTTGTTGATTCCCTGAGTGAAGTCAATGAAAGTGAGGTAGTAGGGGAGTATACTTTTAAAGCTGATGCTAACTTTTACAGGGGGCATTTTAAAAATTTTCCTGTTACCCCAGGAGTTTTATTAACGGAATGCTGCGCTCAAATAGGGCTGGTATGCTTAGGAATATATCTTTTAGGCAAGGATATGGATAAAGACCTGAAAATAGGGCTTTCAAGCTCTGACATGGAGTTTCTACAACCAGTTTATCCTAATGAAAGGGTCACTGTACGGTCCGAATTGGTTTATTTTCGATTCCATAAACTCAAATGCAAGGTTAAGATGTACAATGCAAGAAACGAGGTGGTTTGTAAAGGGCTTATTTCAGGAATGTTTAAAGCCTCTAATAATGAAAAATAGAGTTGTAATAACCGGCCTTGGGGTATGCGCACCTAACGGAACAGGCATTTCTTCCTTTTCAAAAGCTATGGATGAGGGTGCTAGCGGCATTCATTTTTTTGAAGAATTAAAAAATCTAAATTTTTCGTGTCAAGTTGCTGGAAAACCCAATATTAAAGAAATCAACCTTAATAATTACTTTAGTAAAGTACAACTGAAAGATTTAAACTCAAGCGGACTTGTTTACGGTGTTATTTCAGGATTGGATGCATGGAAAGATGCCGGACTTGAAAGACAGGGTCAAGAAAATCAACCAGATTGGGAAAGCGGAATCATTTTTGGAACCGGAATTCTAGGTGTGGATAAGTTTCGAGAATCGATATATAAACTGGATGAGGGAAACGTACGAAGATTGGGCAGTACTTCGGTAGTGCAGACCATGGCAAGTGGAATCAGTGCCTATCTAGGCGGTATTTTAGGAACTGGTAATCAGGTGACGACCAATTCGTCTGCCTGTACCACAGGAACCGAAGCTATTCTAATGGGTTATGAACGAATAAAATCGGGTAGCGCAAAACGAATGTTGGTCGGGAGTTGCAGTGATAGCGGACCCTATGTATGGGGCGGTTTTGATGCCATGCGTATTCTTCCAAGAAAATTTAATGATAATCCCAAAGCTGCAAGCAGGCCCATGAGTGCTTCGGCATCGGGTTTTGTGCCAGGAAGTGGGGCAGGGGCACTGGTACTGGAATCTCTTGAAAGCGCCGTGGACCGCGGGGCTGCAATTTATGCCGAACTATTGGGCGGTGCTGTAAATAGTGGCGGACAGCGGGCCGGAGGCAGTATGACAGCCCCAAATAATAAGGCCGTTCAACGATGTATACAAGAGGCGGTTAAGAATTCAAATATCGACGTCAAAGCTATTGATACTATTAACGGGCATTTGACAGCTACGACCAAGGATGCTACTGAAATTCAAAATTGGAGTAAAGCCTTAGGCTTATCTGGAAGTGATTTTCCTCTAATAAATTCATTCAAAGGCCACTTTGGGCATTGTCTTGCGGCTGCAGGTAGTATAGAAAGTGTGGGCTGTGTGTTGCAACTAAAAGAACAAAAGGTTTATGGGAACCTTAATTGTGAAGACCTGCATCCTGAAATTGAAAGATTGATTTATGCATATAACATACCGCAAAAAACCATTAAAAAACCGGTGAACATTGTGGCAAAAGCAAGTTTTGGTTTTGGTGATGTGAATTCCTGTATTATTTTTAGCACCTATTCAAAATAAAAGATGAACGATACCCAAGAAGAAAAGTACACAAAGCTAAAGGCCATTGTGGAGACGTATTTGCCCGATGATGTTAGCGTTGACGCCATTACTCTTGAAAGTAATTTCACCACGGAACTGAACATCAATTCGGCAAACCTGGTAGACATTGTATTAGATGTTGAGGATACTTTTGATATTATGTTAGAAAATGAAGATATGGATGGTATGCTGACCGTGAAAGATGCATTACAGATTATCGATAAAAAAATAGCCGAAAAATGAATGCGCTTAAAGAGTGGATTTTACTTAAGCTTACTGTAGACAAGCGATTGATAGCCATCTACTGTGTTATTTATTTTTCATGGGGTATGCTCATGAACTGGTTTGGCGCAGCGGTTGAAATCGCCAAGTTTACCTATTGGTGGCAGGTAATTAGCTGTTACATTTTTTATATGGTACCTATTTCATTGCTTTTAAGGGGACTGCCTTTTCATGCACAGTATGCCTATGGTTTGGTCGCAATGTGCCTTTTAGAGTTTGGCGGATATGCTTTTGGTACTTCCTACGCGTATCCCAATAATTTATTGGACCAATTTTTTAATGAACGTAATTTCAGTTTGGCCATGGCGCTCTTTTTTGCGCTTTATTTTCCGTTGGGGAATTGGGGAGTAGGAAAGGTGTATCGATTTTTGTTCAAAAAGCGGGACAAATAGCTACTTCAGGTCGAACAGCAAGACTACTTTGACCAGATTGTCTTCGCGTTTCTTTTTAATTTTGATTCCGTAGTCATAACTATAGATTTCGAATAGGCCTTTCAATTGGTTTCCTTTTATGGTAAAGCTTATCGTTATGGGTTTCGTGATGCCCTTTAAGGTAAGATTTCCTTTTACGGTATAGCTGGTCTCGTTTTGGCTAACAGCAGTGCTCTCAAAACTAATGCGTGGAAACGCATCCTTATCAAAGTATTTTCCGCTTTTTAATGACCAATTACGCAGCCCATTGTTGGTATCAAGCGTCTCAACGGCTACCGAACCCGTAAAGGAAGAGTTTTCGGGCGTATCAAAATCAATGGAGGAACTAGATGTAAATCCCGCGATGCTCCCTTTGACTTCTTTGGAAACAAATTCAAAACTAATTTCTGCATTAGCAATGCCGGTCTGGGCTTTGAGGGCTGTATTAACTGCTGCGAAAAGCAAAAAGGATATCAATGTGATGCGATATTTCATAGTGTTTTTTATTGTCAGATATGATAAGTCTGTTTCTAGTTTCAAACGTACAAGTTATAAAATTCCAACTTTCTATTCTTAAGGTTATTGAACTGTTAAACTTACTCGAATTGGCGTATTTTTTCTACAAAATGCCAGTATTTTTACTAACTTTAAGAGAATCAGATGGTCATAGCAATGGAGAGTGCCCAACAAAATAGTGCCTTAATCAATGAAATGCTTTTTAAACTAGAGCGTAATCATACTGAGATACAAACGCTTTTGGGCAAACTCAATTCGTATACCTGCGAACCCACAAATTACGAATGCTTTGAAAGGTTACGCGATTTGCGCGACGATATTGAGGCTTTAAAAAAACGGCATTTGGAATTATTCCGCACCATAGATGTAAAACAGCTCGATAAACAAGAAGAGTTGGTCGAAAAGATGCGAGACCAAATCGCTTCTTTTAAAGAATTGGACGGTAAAATAGGGGCGTACGTTATCGATACGAACGGCTATTAATTTCAAGCTTTCGATTTTCTTTTCTAGAAAAGAGTCCTATATTTAGGCTAACAATCATCAACCGAATTGAAAAACGACCAAAAGGCGGAATACCGGTCCATAAGCTGGCAATTAGAAACTATAATCGCAGGTGGACTCTTCTACACGCTGTTTATCAGCACCGATTTTTTTAAAAACTTCTACATTCAGAAACAGGCGATTTTAAATTTAAATCACTACGAAACGCTGATTTTCTTTGGCTTATATATTTTAACTCGAACCTTGTTGATCGGTTTTGGGGCAAACTTGGTGCTACGTACATTTTGGGTGGCCTATATGGCCATTTATAATTGGTACCCCAATGGAGTTAATTATGATAAAATAAACCCTTCCGATAGTCGAAAAAAGAGGCTTGAATTACGATATCATAGAGAAAATAGACTAGAAACCTTAGAGAAATGGGCTAGTTTAAGCTTTAGTTTTGCGATTCTTTTCGCAATGGTGGTCATAAGTACGATTGTAGTATGTCTCTTGATCGATGCCTTTTTGTTAGAGGTATTAGAGCTAGATGATTTGGTCTACAATATTACCTATAATTATGTCTTGGCTGCAGTTATACTGCTTTCACAATTAGGTATTTTAGCTCAATTTTCGTTTAAGACAGGTAAGAAGGTTGTAGATAAAATTTTAACCGCTTTAAATACGTTTTACTACTACATAAGTGGTTCATTTTTATACCAAAGAGAGCTTTTAATTTTACGGTCAAATAGTAAACAGTGGATATTGCTGAGTTTTGGTGTTTTTTATATCGTGATGGCAACATTGATATCAATAAATCAATTAGGGGCATTTTTTTATGGAGGAACTTTTACGGTTAAAAGTTTTGATGATAGAGAAACCTATGAGCAACCATCTGTTTATATGATACGTAACAATTATTGTGAGGATCATTTAAACGAAAATGAAGTTTTTTATAGGGGAGGAATACAGAGTGAAGTAATAGACGAGAATTACCTAAAGCTATTTATAGTGCATTGGTTTTGGTTCGATGATTTTAAGGATAGTGTTTTAACCGATTTAGATTTTAAGAAAGAAATACCGATTTTTAAGAACGATTCTATTAGGAGTGCCTTTTTTGATGGACAACGTACTAAATACCAACAAGCTTTGAATACCTTGTTTACGGTAGAATTAAATACGAAAAAGCTGGATTCTGTGCGTTGGGATAGATACAAGCACCCAAAAACGGATGAGGAAGGCTATGTAACATTTATAAAAGTGGATACTTTAAAGCAAGGCAGAAATATAATGCATGTTAGAAGACGGTATGGAAAGAAAGATTCTCAGGTTTCGCAAAACTGGATGAGTTTTCCATTTTGGAAGGAATAGGGTCGTTTTGAAATATTCTATTTTACATAATATAAATTATGATACAGATTGATATATAAGTATTTTAGGTTCAAGCCTTTAGCTGTAAGTCATAATTCTATTATGTAAAATATCCCTCGCCAGTATTCCTTTTATTCAGCCTGGTAACAGGGTCATCAACCTTTTTAATTTACGCTACTTGAAAATTTTTCACACAGAAGAAAATATATTTTAAACTTCGAAATTCGTCAACCCTGACGACAAACCTCGCGTCTGTACTCATAATTAGTCGTTATGTAAAATTGCCGCACAGCCAATCGCTCGATTGCTTTTTAAAAATAAACGCTTTATGGCGTCCATTTCTAAACACAATTTGCCAACGCTTGGCCAGCGCCAAAAAAAGCAAAACTTTTAGATTCTTTAGAAATACGCGATTTATGAGAAACTTCTCGTCAATAAATTTTTCACAAACTTCTCGCCAACTTGCCGCAACAGCACAAAATTTTAGAAATAAAAATTTCTGTGCACTTGCTACCCTTGGTGTTCCAAACAAACATTTTTTAAGTCTATTTGACATAATGTAGGGATATATCAGTTATTTGAAATTTTCTATTTGATTGTAGCTAATATACTCGCCTAACTTCTCCATTCCTTTTGAAAAGACCTTTATTTCCCAATTCGACAAATATGTATGCATACCAACGTTATTCTCGAAAAAGACGAAATCATCTGGTTTTGCTAGGGTTTTCGAAGGTATCAGGAATATTAGAGGCTCTTTCTCAGGGATAAAACCTATCAATGCCACCCAAAGGTTTTCCCTTGGTTCACCTAGCTTTTCCTTGGGAACTTTTGAACTTTGTTGTGCAATCAAGTCCATTGGTTGCAAGAAGATTTCCGATTGCCTTCCGTTTTCACTTTTTACAACAAAATCCACTCCTTCCCTACCATTTTCCTTTTCGTTGATTTCAAGGCCTGCATTGGTCAACTCAGCTATTAAAACGCTTTCTGCCTGCTTGCCAAATTCTTCCATTAGATTGAGTTTCTTTACTTTTTTTCTTGATAAAAAAAGTAACAAAAAAATCAAGGCTTACAGATAATTTTGGAAACAATGTACGGGTCGGTCGCTAAATTTTAGGATCCATTGTAACTCTTAAGACCGCTTAAAGGCAATACAACCAATTGTAGCGGTCAAAAATTCTTGTAACCAGCCCCCTAAAATTCTTAACGCTCCTCTCCCCTATTGTTTTGCCAAAATTCTCTTAGACCATTAAATCGATATTCAAATTTAAAATTCATTATAAGAATTTATGGTCTACAACTGATATAGGTTTCTATTCCAAGTTCTTTGCAATTTGCTATTAATGATGATACAAACCACAAAATTTGAGTAACCTCATTACGTCTAGAAAAAACCTCATTATTTGATAATCTGTGTAACCCTTCAGCTAGTTGTTGTTTTGAAATAAAATCAACAACTAAATTTACCTGTCTTGAAACATTTGGTTGATTCAATGCAGATTTGTAACAATCAATTGATTCTTGAATGGAGTCATTGGGCCCTTTTATCAATCTTCGAATTTGCGTTTGAGCTCCAGCATTATTATAAGTTTGCTCCCACTCGTCTGCTTTGACATCTAGCATTGAATCTGTGGGTTCAAGATTACCCAAATTTTTATGAGCTTGACCTATAATATCCTGTAAATTACTTGCTGAGAGTCCTTGACCTTCTTTGTGTTTTGCATGATAAAAAACAATACTATCACTTTTGACTGCAATAATATCTGCCCATTCATTGTTTAAATCATCACAAAACATTGCTGTCGAGTCGGTTGCAAATTCATCTACAACAAATCGAAAAACTGAATTTTGTTCAAATTCAGTTTGGACGTTGGAGAAAGCACCTTTTTCACTAGTTGTGTTGATTAACTGCTGATACGGTTGAAATATGGACAAAAAACCTTCTAAGTCTTGCAATAGTCTATGGTCTCTAAATAACTTTCTATAGGTGTAAATCAAAGTGGTTTCAGAAAAATTTACAATGAAATCGTTTCTATTATTTATAAAACTATTAAGATTCGAAAATACTTCCGAACCTCTATCTATTATAATTTTTTTGAACTCTGGCGAACTAACCCTAATTGATTTTGAGGCAATGCTTAACCTCATATCTGAATCTATGTCACTATCAATACTAAATATCCCTTCTACATCATTATTTATATTTAAAGTAACTTTAAAATGATTAATGAAAGTATTAATATTAAAGCCTTCTACTTCTTCTCCATTATCATCAACTTGATATATTCGTTCTATATTTCCTCTTTCTATTTCATCAAGCAATTTGTCAAATTTGATTAAAATACAGATTGGTTCTAAACTATCAATATAATCTTCAAAATTAATAGGCTGAGCAAAACTATCTAGGTATGTATCTCTTGGTGTAAAAGCATTTATTTTTTTTGAAACTGTAACCACCCATGCAAAAAAATCTTGCAGCATTTTTTTATCTCCCAAATAGTTTATTCTAGACGTATTTAAAGAAAGGGATGTCCTCTGACTTTCATTTGATACTCTCATGTTATGAATTACCTGTTTGGGTGCTCCAATTCTCGATATGGTACCTTGAAGGTTGTTAGCCTCTAAGCTCTTATTTCTTAAAGCATTATCTGCAGTACTCATATTACTGACATAAAACTTTTCAAAAAGTGTTTCATCTTCTACAAAAAGTCTTGATAAAATACTGTAATCTATCGGTTCAATGAAATCATTCAAAGTTTTTAGACCTGAAATATTGTTTTTATAGACAATTATGTAGGTTGAATATTCTGCGATTAGAAGAAAGGAAAACTTTGTTTCATAAAGTTCATCAATAGGTTCACTTAGGAAACTCGGTTTTTTAGTGTATTTAAATATGCAAATAGAATAATAAAAACTTTCATCACCAACGGTTGCAACACTCATTATTTCTTTAAGAGAATAACGGTTACTAAGTTTATCTCTTGAAACTTCCGTAAAAATTTGGTTTATCTTATTTCTGGAAAGAGGTTTTTGTTTTTGATAGAAGTAAGCATTGTTATTTAATAATAGTTTGTCAAGCATTTTATTAGGAAATTGAATTATAAAAAAATACCAAGCACCTGCCTGAAGTATTTTGCTTAATAAATACTGTCATTCAAGTTTTAGAAATGAAGACGACTACATTCCAAATTATTAATTGCAAAATCTTTTTTTGAAATTGTATCGCGCGTATATAAATATGATTCTAATCTCCCAAAGTCTTTAGGTTTTTCGCTTAAAATAAGAGACATGGCAATGTATCTTAATTGCAAATTTGGATGGGTTTTTGAAGGGTCAAAATATTGCCTACAAATACCTGCCTCAGATTTATCAAACAACTGATAGATATAAACTAGCATTGCTTGAATCGGTATATAGAGTATAACGGACCTATCTTCATAAGATAAAGTCTCATCTGCACTTTTTGCATAGTTCGAAATTAAATATGCAGCATAAGCATCAGCTCTTGTCTCTTCTTTCTTATTTTGATTTAACGAGTTATGATAATCTCGAAGTGCATCATAATTATCTTTTGGTAGGCTATTAAGGTCACTAAAATTGAATGATTGATTCAGATGCCCAATTTCGTGTAATAAAATTATTGCAATAAAGTTTTCGAAACCTGGCATATTAAAATCACCAGAAATGTTTTTGCCGAATAGCATTTTAAATTTTTGCAAATCACTGTCAAGTAAGGCTATGTAATCGCTTTTTGGGTTAGTTTTGGCTATTTCTAATGTAGCTTGTTGCTTCAAAACATGAGCAACAATCGGACCTATCTTATGATTTTCATATAGATTTCTAACACAGTCATCCTCATCTGCGCAATTATCAAAATCTTTATTGACTTTTACATTTTCCAATTCTGACCTAAAATCATCAATTACTTCCGTCTCTTTTTCAAAAGTTGGGAAGTAGTTTTTTGGTCTTAAAAGAAATACGTTAATAGTTTTAGTAGTACTCTCCAATAATTGTTCATTGCCTTTAAAATTCTCCCAACTTGCTCGTAGTTTAAAATTTTGCTTTTGGTTTTCTAGTATTTTATTTGCAATTCCAATTGCTTTTGATGCGGTTTTCCTCATTGTTGTTGCATCTATTAAGCCTAACTCTTCTCTGGGGTCTAAAGGTGTGGCGAAATAATTACAACTAAATAAACTTAATAATATAAGAACAGTGAGAATTTTTTTCATTCAATTAAATTGATTAATTCAAGCAGAATATTAGATTCCTGATCTGGATGATCCTTTAATTTTGTTTTTAATACAATTATTTCGGTGGTTAGTTCTTTTGCGGTTTCTTTTTTGAGAGTGGCAGTCTCGTTCAGCTTTGTTGCAAGAAGTGTACAAACCGTTGCCACCGCAGCTAAAAATCCGATTAGTTTAAATTTTCCAATTTTTAATGATTCTTTTTGACTTTTATTCATCTCAAAACTACCAGCGATTATAGTAATTATTGCAGTACTTGCAAATCCAATCCATTTAGTTAGTTCCCCGCCCCAATGATACTTTTGAAACAACTCCTTATCCTCAATAATTTTTAGTTTTCCCTTTTCTAAAATTTGTTTTATTTCTTCTGAAAACTCAGCATTACCATGACCCAAAAGAAAATCGTTTGACAGAATATTGGATAAAAATTCTGGATCTGAACGAATATCAAAAAAAATCCAAATTATCAGAATTAACAAAAACAATACTCCCAATCCAAACAGCAGTTTTCCAGAAATTATACTTTTCGAGTTTCCCATTATTTTTTTTAATTAATTTTCCTTCTATTCATTTTTTTATTGCACAAATGAATTATGATTATAAGGGACTATGAGTTATTTTAATTTAATACTATCCAAATGGTCGATATAGTTTATTTTTAAACCAATATTCAGAGATTCGTTGATATTCGCCATGGCGTCAGCTTGCTGAACAGATTTATCAAAAGTCAAACCAGTTTGTTCCTGCAGAAAAGAAATTGGCACTTGAGATGTTTTATATTCCCCAAAGACAAATTCAATATCATCTAACCATTTTTTTTGACTTAATATATAAGCCGTTACATGAATACCATTATTGCCATTATTCGCAATTACAACTTTCCAAAAACTTTCAGGAATTTGAATACCCCTGTAAAACATATCGTCATCTGAAAAAATAGGCCCATTAAAAACGCTTATTTTCATTCCCTTTCCAACTGTGTTAGATAAAATATATTCTTCTAATCCTAACCAAATTTTTTGATTTAGATTCTTATGCTGTGGAGCACAATTTGTGTAGAAAAAAGTATCATCTGAAGCTTTCTTTGCCTCTTTAAAACTATTTCCCCAAGCGGGATCTAAACGTCTTACTAAATGGCCTCTGTCAAAGTTGTTATATTTATACAATTCATTACCGACTTGCTCTTTTCTATTGATTCTTGGGTCTTTTAACCATCTATCTGTACCCCTCGTAACATGTCTCCATTTTGTACCATCTATATTTACTGCGGTAACCAATGCAAGACGTTTCTCTTTACTCATGGCGACGGAATAATTAATGTAGTTCAATAAATAACCTCTTGTGCCTTTTGGTTTTACTAGCTCTTTCTTCATACTCTCTGTAAAACTAGGAAACGGGACTTTTTGATTTAAAAAATCTACATTGTAACCATTTCGTCCTTTTAAATCTTGAATTGTAATCTTCTCTTCATTCTCTATTTGATTTGAATCGTTAGAAGAAATGAAGATTTGTTGATTTTGAACTGTTCTTTTAAAAATTTGTTCAATTATATCAGCAGGTACGGCAAAATTTCCTTGTCCCTCTCTACCTGCGAAATGTAAGCCATAAACCTTTTGAGTTTCAATATCCACAATTGGAGAACCTGAATTTCCACCGAGGGTTGTGCAGTCATGAACGAAAAAACGATTGTCTGGGTCTACATAGTCTATTTCGCCAACAGCCAATCGCTTCTTATTAAACATATTTGAAAAAATTCGTATTTGCTCATCAGGTATCGAAGTGCGTGAATCTCTCGCAGGATAGCCTATGGTAGCAATAGTTTCATCAGTTTTAACCTTATTTGTTAATTCCAAAGACTGAAACTTTGAATTATTCCCATCCCATGCAATCTGGAGAATTGCCATATCATAACCATTATCTGGTTCAATGTGCAAAACTTTTAAGATTCTATATTCTTGAATATCAGGGTTATCTAATTCTTCTTTAAAATCAATTAAACACTTATATTCCTCATTTAAAAAATTTCTTTTGAAAATAAAATTCTCTCCATTTCTACGAGCAAACTCATTTGCCACATGCCTATTTGTTATAATGTAATCATCATACAAAAGCCAACCCGTACCTACCCAGTCCATACTCGGGTGGCCTTTTAATTCAATCCTACCTACTGAGGGAATAATCTTTTCAAGTCCTTTTTTATTTCTTTTTAAAATCTTTCTCCAAAAGTCAAGTTCAGGTTCATTTATGTCAAAAGAGTCATTTGCGATTTCTATAACTGGCCTTCCAATGATATTTATTATTGCCTCTTGAGCAAAGTTTAGATTAACTTTTGGCGCTGTTAACTGTTTCCCAAGCTCTTTAAAATCTACATCATCATTGTCTCCGATAAGTGCTTTTGTATCAAAATTTTTAAATTCAGATTTCTGAAATTTGCTTTGAAGTTCAGTCAATATTCCTTTATTGCTGATTATTCTCTTTGTTAGATTGAATTCTTTCATTTTATTAATTTTTATTGGGATTGAAATTCTTTGCTGGTAAATTTTTATGAACTTTCTACTCTTATAGAAATCATAATTTGTTACATACCACGTTCCTCAAAATCCTCCTGAATAGTTTTAATAACCCACTTTGTTATTTTTTTAGATATCTTGTTAATTACAATGCCCCCAAACAACCACCATAACCAACCTGACAAATTAGCACCTAACTCTTTTTTTAGAATCACCCTTACCCTATTTTGAATAGGTTTTTCGAGTTTTTTGAATGCTTTTAAATCAAACTTCGGCATGTCCTGTATTTCGTACCTAGTCGGATTACCATCATCATTAGAGTCAAGGATATTTACATCTGGTATAATAGGCATATAAGTTAAACCGTCTACAGTCTTGCCAAATTTGTCAATCATTTCTTGAGAAATTCCATAAAACAAATTGTTCTTATCCTTGGAATTGTACTCTAAAAAAAATATCCCTCGTAAGAAGTTCTTAGCATTTTTTCTACCAAGAAAAAAATCATGTTTTCTAAATTCAACATCTAAAAAACCTCCAAAACCGCCTATACCACCTGTTGCTAATGGATGTTTAATGGCGTTTTTCAGATTTCCTAATTCATATTTTCTTGGAAAGGACATAACTTTAAATAAACTTGTGGCATAAGTATCACTTCGTTTATTCCTTGCCTGATTTAAAATAGTAGGAACTAAGGCACCTATTATATCTAGCATACCTCTTTTATCATAATTTACTTTTTTTGTGATGTTTGCATCTTCAAAATTCGGAAAGGGGTCTATTAAAAGAGTCCCAAACTTTGGATTATCCACATCCGCTTGACCATGATTGCTCACTAGACATCTCAGTACTTCATCAAAAGGTTCATTATTTATAGCGCCGCCATCTACAGCAGTAAATTGGAAATTTGACACATTCCTTGATTCAAACTCAATATCCATCTTAGAGCTGAAGTTCTTTCTCCTTTTTAAATCGGTTTGAACATAATTCATGGTCAAATCATTGTCAAAATAACGAGGTGCTAACCCAACTGGAAATGCTCCAGTAGCCTTAGTGGTTTTAATCAAAAGGTCTTGATTTGAACTTTTATCTAGTTCTATCTTTAATGGTCTAAAGGGTAAAAATTTATCCTTATCTAAAGTAGAGTCATAATCTACTTTAAAGTGTGCAACTAAATCATGATTGCTAATTCTATGGCCTGGTGTGAAATCAAGGAATTTAGATTTTATATTACTAAGCTTTATTTTGTAGTCCAAAGGACGTAAGCTTGTTAAGGTCAACAATACACGTAAACTTTTGGATATGTATTTAGGGAAATTATTAATACTTGCATTCTTAGGTAACTTTTCAAAAATATTTTCAGCTATTTTGTCTATAGGCTTTGAGTTTAACAATGACGGGGCTCCTATTTTTCCAACCAAATCATCGGTCATCAACATTTTTTCAAAAGTTGTTTTTCCTATACCATTTCCATCATAGAGACTATCATCATCGTCTAAAAAAACCCAACTATCATAAAGAATGTTTCCTGTCTTAGTATTTGATACTTTTCTTACTGGCTCTATCTTTCCAGAATAGAATCCCAAAGTAGTAATCATGCTGACCATTCCACCTGCGGATGCCCCTCCTATTGCATCAATTACAACATCATGCATTGGAATTTTTTGAGTAGAGTTTTTTTTATCACTTTCCTTTGCATCTTCCCAATTACCAAGCGCTTCAAGCAAATAGTCCATGAATCCAGCTGTGTAAGCACCTGCAGAAACAGCTCCAGCCATAGATAGACCTAAATGGAAGGTTTTATTGTCTTTTTTGGACATAGTATATGTATTTAAACAATTCTAACTGTTTTATTAACTTAATGAAATACCCATTAATGGGTAAATTTTGATAACTGTTGGGGGAGTAAAAGGTAGGTTGTTAATTTATTGAGGAATATAAATATATAAAAAATTAACAAGTAACCTATTACGTAAAATAGTTAGGATAATAAAAAATGTAGTAAAATACCATTCCACACACATTACACTCCCCTCCTATTGTCGGCTCGTATAATAAGTGTTCCATTACCTTTTGAGAAGAAACTTTTTGAAGAAAAATTTAAAGAAAGTGTAGTGCAGAAAACTTTGCTTTACCCAAGCAAAGTTACATAACGCCCGACATTATAGAACAAAAATGTTCTATAATCCGACGTTATATCAAATAGCGATAAGTTATAAGTAATTTCATCGAATTCCTAGCCATTTTAAAGGTTGCCCTCATAATCCATTCGCTGACTTAGCACCCTAAGAATAAAAATTCCGGTTGCCGTATGCAAATAAAAGATGGTGTGCGATTGAAAAGAAAATCTTTTTAATTCAGCAATAAATTCAGAAGCATCACGACCCAAGTCTATATTTTCTGCAAGTATTTCAAATGCTTCATGCATACCATAAAGATACTTCTGAGCCTGGGATAGCCCAAATTTGTATATGCCAAACTCGTACAGCTCAGCCAAATCAATTTCTGCTTTGCCAGAGAGTTCATAAACGGCCATCTTCGCGCATACGTGTTTCCACTTCTTTCATGATTTCTGGTACCGATTTTGTGCTAACACCGCTTTCAAGACCTTCAAGGAGTTTGGCCTTTAGCGATAGAAATTTCGTGTTGTTAGCCTGGTCTTGCCTCACTAGATTTCGCAAATATTCGCTATCGTTAGTATATTCCCCAGCTTCAATTTGCGCTTTTATCCATTTATCTTGCTGTTCGGTAAAGGTTACCGTTTTGCGAACTGTTGCCATAATAATTGTGTTTAAATCATCATACTATTGGTGTAATATAGTGATTTTGTTCGAATTGTCGCCGATAATTCAACTTTATTTTCAATAACCCTTTCCACACAAATTACACTCCCTCTAATCCTTCGACTCCGATCAGGATAAACTGCACGCGTACATTATGGCTCATTTTAACACCATAATTCAACATTTCGCCTGTGCTGAGCTTGCCGAAGTATAAAATTGCTTTGGCAGTCGTTTTAAACAATCAAGTCCTTACAGTACTACTATTTGCCGTGACGCCCATACTGAGCTGCCACACTGAGCCTGTCGAAGTGATGTCGAAGCATAAAATTATCGTGATTGTCTGTTCCAAATCTTAACGTTGAACCAAACAATACGAGGACCCCGAATTCGTTATTTCTAATGGGTAATACCTCTTCTTAATTAAATAAAACTGCTTTGAGGCTCAAAAAACACTGGAAACGGATACTATTAGCAGTCGTCATAGTTCCTGTACTTTGCATTGGCACTGTTTTGCTGTATGTGCAAAACAACCAAGCCGAAATTATAAAAGGAGAAATTGCACTACTCAATCAAGAGCATAAAGGCTTGATTACCATTGGTAATAGTAAATTGTCTTTATTTGGTAATTTTCCCGACCTCTCCATCAAAGTTTATGATGTTCAAATATTTGAGACCAAGGCGGACAATGCGCCCTTACTAATGGATGTTAAAGACATTTATGTAGGTTTTAATCTTTGGGATATCGCCAGTGGAAACTACGACATTCACTCTTTACGTATTGAAGACGGTATTTTTAATATTGTTATTCATGAAGATAACACTTCTAACATTCAAAATTCGCTAGCGACCACCACTGAAGATGGAACGGCCAGCACTAATATTCATTTAAATAAGATTCGTTTAAAAGACCTGGATATTCACACCCTTGATGAGGCGACCAATACCGATGTGGAGAAGTTTATTTACAATGGCAAAGGCGGTTTTCGTATTAGTGATACCATTATTGCTGGTCATATTGATACCGAATTAGAGCTGAATGTCATAAAAGATGGTGACACTACTTTTATTCGTAAAAAACATTTTGAAATACACACCGACCTGGTCTTTAATGAAGCTACGGGTATATTAGACATAGCACCCTCGGGAATTGCTATGGAAAACGGTGACTTTGAACTCGAGGGTTCTATCGATACCAAGAACGATGTGGACCTTGACTTGGCCATAAAAGGTACCAAGCCTAATTTTGATATGCTTATTGCTTTTGCCCCATCGGACGTGATCCCGTTTTTAGAGAAATACAAGAATGCTGGTGAGATTTATTTTAATGCTACCATCAAAGGGGCTGCAAACAAAGGCAACAGACCGGCTATTAATGCTGAATTTGGTGCCGGAAAGGCCTTTTTAGAGAATACTACCAGTGCCAAAAAAATAGACAATATGGGCTTCAGCGGCCATTTTAGCAATGGTGCAAACAGAGCTGCCAATACGATGGAATTCTCGCTGAACGATATGACGGCTTCTTTGGAAAAAGGAGAGTTTAAAGGCTCGCTCTTTGTAAAGAATTTTGACGCCCCGGAAGTTGATATGCAAGTCGATGCAGATGTTAACCTTGATTTTATCGCAGACTTCTTTGAACTGGAGCAGGTACAGAACGTCTCTGGGAATATTAAGCTACGAATGAATTTTCATGACATCATTGATATCGATAATCCGAAAATGGCCTTGCAACAGCTCAACCAGGCCTACTACGCATCGTTAAAAGTAGAGCAGCTGCATTTGGAGGCAGAAAATCTTCTGGTTCCCATAGACAGTCTAAATGTAAATCTACTGATGAAAGGCAAGGCAGCCACCCTCAAACAATTTGATTTGTTAATGGGCAATTCAGATATCACGATCAACGGATTTCTTTCAGACCTGCCTTCTATAGTGCATCATACGAACACGCCCGTAGAAGCGCATTTAGAGATAACATCCAACTACCTGGATATTGCGGAACTAACAGGGTTTTCAGCGCGAGACACTGTGAAAACCGGAATTGATGAACAGGTAAAGAACCTGAGTTTAGGACTTTCTTTTGTGGGTTCTGCCAAAGACTTTACCGAATCTGAATATTTACCAAAGGGAGAATTTTTTATCGATAGCCTTTACGCAGAGTTAAAGCACTATCCGCATCGTTTGCATGCTTTTCATGCCGATGTATTGCTAAATGACAAAGATTTGAACATTGTGGACTTTACCGGCTTTATTGATGATAGTGATTTTCATTTCGATGGCTTAATCCATGATTATGCGTTTTGGACGCGGCCAGAACGGAACGGTGCCGTTGCGTTGGATTTTAATCTTACTTCAGAAAAATTACGCCTCGAAGATATTTTTTCGTACAAGGGTGAAAACTACGTGCCTGAAGAATACCGACATGAAATTTTTGAAGATTTAGGCCTGCATTTTAGCACTAAAATGGAGTATGCCGATTCTTCTTTGAGTTCCATTGCCGTTGTTCTTGACAAACTTGACACCAAGATGAAATTACATCCGCAGCGTTTTCATGATTTTAAGGGCAACATTAGTTACGCCGATGACCATATTGTAATTACTGATTTTCATGGCAAAATTGGGTCGACCAATTTTAATTTGGATTTGAATTATTATTTAGGGGAAGACCAATCGGTAAAAAAACGTGATAATTACCTAGGGATAAGCGCAAATTACGTGGATTTTGATGCACTTTTTAATTT
Source organism: Croceitalea sp. W27 (assembly GCF_055693185.1). Lineage (NCBI taxonomy): Bacteria > Pseudomonadati > Bacteroidota > Flavobacteriia > Flavobacteriales > Flavobacteriaceae > Croceitalea > Croceitalea sp. W27. The sequence goes on along the minus strand of NZ_CM146327.1, from coordinate 286,782 downwards.
TGATATAAGTTCGCCGCCAGCAACGAAATCAGAAGAAACCACCACAGAAGATGTTGCCGTACATGCTGAGGCTTTCAATATTTATGAATTGCCATTTACCGACATGCGTTTTAAAGCGGATATTGCCCATTTTAGGTATCACAAGATTGACTTACGGAATATCAACGCAGATTTAAGAACGACTCCCGATCATTATATCTATGTAGATACGCTTAGCATGAATGCTGCGGGCGGAAACATTAATTTAAACGGATACTTTAATGGCAGTGACCCCAAACACATTTATATGCAACCCAAACTGGTACTGACAGATGTGGATTTGGAAAAATTACTTTTCAAGTTTGAAAATTTTGGGCAAGACCATTTGGTTTCTGAAAATTTACAAGGAAAGCTTAGCTCTAAGATCAGTGGTAAAATTAGGGTGTACCCCGATTTGGTTCCCGATTTGGATCAGTCTTCTATTGAAATGGACGTAAAAGTGTTGAACGGAAAACTAAAGAATTATGACCCTATGTTGGCGCTGTCAGATTACATGGGCGATAAAAACCTACGTAATATTCGATTTGACACCCTACAAAACACTTTGGCCATTGATAAGGGTAAAATTAACATTCCCTCGATGACGATTGAATCGACTATTGGTCATATGGAATTATCAGGAACGCATGACAGCAACCAAAATATTGATTATTACTTACGCATACCTTGGAAAACAGTAAGACAGGCCACATGGCAAAAACTCTTCGGGAGCAAAAAGGATACGGTTATCGAGCAAAATCAAGTAGACGAAATTGTTGAAGTTGACCCTGATAGAAAAACCAAATTTCTAAACCTAAAGATTCAAGGCACTATAGATGACTATAAGGTTTCATTGGGCAAGAAAAAGAAAGATAAGAACTGATTTTTGAAGCTTATAGCCTTATTCGGGCAATCTGTTTTTTATAGTGGCAATTTGCCCCATATGATTGGCCGAATGTTCCATCACATGGTACCAGATATAGTGGTTGTTGAGCCCTTCTTCTAAATCAGAAGCAAACCAATTGTCATCTTTAGTTTTAAGTTTTTCTAGCGTTTTTTCTCGGACTTCATCCCATAAATCCAAATAGTGTTGAATAGGCTTGCCCTTGAGCTTATTTTTTATTTCTTTATTAAGTTCGCCTGCCATACCAAATCTTGCCAGCTCATCTTCCGTCCATTCCCTTCCTTCCAAAGTTGCTGTTTGGTAATATGATTCCGTAGACACCAAATGCATAATCAATGATCCTATACTATTGGCATCGTCATCATACAAGAAATCAATTTGTGATTGATCAAGGTCTTTGACCTGTTCCGTAATTCTATCTTTTAAATCTTCCAACATGTATATCATTAGTCCAATCTCTGGTGAATAGCCTTCGACTGATTTCATCACTCCCTGAGCATTCAATAGTAGTATCGGCAGTAATAGTAATATAGATGTGATTTTTATTTTGAGCGATTTCATAGTTGAATTTTATACTGAGCATCTACATTAAAAGTACTATTTATTGTTATTTGTCATGCTTAAATAGTTATACTAGAAATAGGTTTCATCAGCAGTTTTAAACTGCTTTTTCTAAAGAGATAGGCACTACTCAATAACATAGGCTTTACCTCCAATAAATAGCATATCGGTATCCATAATATTGTCACCTTCGGCGCCAATGGCGAAAGAAAGGCGTGCTTTTCGGCCATCATTATAGTCAAATTGAATTAGATTTCCTTCAATTCGATATTTTCCGGAATTTTTATCATTTTTCCATGCATTTGACCCATAGGCTGTAATTCCACCATTTTCGGTATGTGTAAAATGCTCACCATCTAAAAAAGTCAATTGCGAGTTGAACAGGGCGTATACACCATTACCAAAATCACCCCCTGAAATCTTTTCGTAGGTACCCTTTAAACGTACGGAGCTATCAAAAGCAAAGGCACGAAACCAATTTCCTGAATCTAGATCATATTCGTTAGATTTACCCTCATTATCGGTCAAGATAAAGATATCACCACTTCTTTGATAAGTTCCCCATAGGTCTTTTTGGTCTTGTTTTGATTGCGAAAAGTTCAAGTCTGTCAAGGGCTCGTCTGCTATTTCATAATATGAGCCATCTTTAAAAAGTACAATGGGCTCGAAGGTGATTGCCGCTGGATATCCACCGGTGGCCCTAAAATACCAGCCTTCAACTTTTTGGTATTTTGTTGTCATGTTTTGTGCAATGGAACTATTCAGCCCGAAAAAGCATAACAAAAGAATTGAAATAGTTTTCATTTTCTAAATTTTTGAGTTTTCGTAACCTTATAAATTTAATGGATTTTCTTTTTAATAATAATTATTTCTAAGTAATTGGTTTGCTGAAATACGATCCCAAAATCTATCATCTTGAACCGATTCTCCTTATCTTCGTTTTGTTGTCTTTTATCTTTGAAAAATAGTAATTCGGTAATAAGAATATAAAAGAATTTCATCGCTTTTTTAAAAATAAAGCCTACTATAAATTACAACAAAACAAATTCAAGAATCAAAAAATCGAACCTATGAAAGTGCAAGCATATGCAGCCGTTGAGGCAAAATCAAAACTTACCCCTTATACTTATGAATTAGGGGCAATTGGCCCCGAACAAGTTGACATTAAAGTCGCCTACTGTGGTATCTGCCATTCTGATTTAAGCATGATTAATAATGAATGGGGAATGACCCAATACCCCCTTGTACCTGGTCATGAAATTGTCGGTGAAGTAGTAGCTGCCGGTGACGCGGTAAAAAATGTAAAGATTGGAGATAAAGTAGGGTTAGGTTGGCTTTCTGCATCTTGCATGAGCTGTCAAGAATGCATGGATGGTTCACATCATCTTTGTGCCAATAATGAAGCGACAATCGTTGGTCGACATGGAGGCTTTGCCGACTATGTTCGTGGGCATTGGTCATGGGCCATTCCGTTGCCGGAGGCCATTGATATGAGTAAAGCGGGACCTTTGCTTTGTGGCGGAATTACGGTTTTTAATCCGATTATACTGGCCAATGTAAAACCAACGGATACCGTAGGTGTTATCGGAATTGGTGGATTAGGTCATATGGCGCTCAAATTCTTAAAACATTGGGGGTGCGAAGTAATAGCTTTTAGTTCTAACCCAACTAAAAAAGCGCAAATTTTAGAAATGGGGGCAAATCAGGTAATCAATTCAAAATCTCCTGAAGAGTTGGAACAGATTGCCGGTAAACTCAACTTTATTCTTAATACAACAAATGTTTCTTTAGATTGGAATTCGTATTTGTCGACCTTGGCACCAAAAGGAAAATTTCATACGGTCGGCGCTGTTTTAGAGCCGATGGCGATACCTGCATTTAGTTTGATCGGTGGTGAAAAGTCTGTTGGCGGAAGCCCGGTAGGAAGCCCGACCTTGACCAAAACAATGCTCGACTTTTGCGTAAGACACGAGATATATCCTACGGTTGAAGAGTTTCCCTTTGAAAAGGTCAATGAGGCCATTGAACACCTCGAAAAGGGGAAGGCGAGGTTTAGAGTTGTCCTAAAAAAATAATGCTAGTATAAATTTTAAAAGTACGCATAACCCTTCCTGCTATTTTTCTAAAATGGCAGTTATAACGCGTCGTACACCTTCTTCTAGTCGTATTCGAGGACAGGCAAGATTTAATCGTATATGGCCTTCAGCATTGGCAACGAACATGTCACCACCTTCTAGCAATACTCCCGCATTGCGTGCGAAGAAGAGCGTTAAATTTTCATCGCCAGTAAAATAGGCGCTAACATTTACCCATGCCAGGTAAGTAGCCTCGGGTATTATAAATTTCGCCTGGGGCAAATGAGTATCCAATTCTGTTTTGAGATACTCGAAATTAGCATCTAAATATTCGCTCAATTCAGCCAACCAAGCATGCCCTTCTGAATATGCTGCTTGCGCTGCTACGATACTTAAAGGGTTTTCTACAGGCAAGTAGTTTTCACTATAGGTCTTTCGCAATGTATCGTTCGGAATGATGATATTGGCAAACATATTACCAGCCAGGTTAAATGTTTTACTGGGGGCCATACAAGTAATGATTTGATCCGAATCTGGGAAAAGACTTGCCATAGGAGTAAAATTCATACCCTTACGAAGCAAATCACAATGAATTTCATCGGATATGATGGTTAAATCATGCTCTAAACATACTTCACCTAACTCTTGCAATTCTTCTTTTGACCATACCCTCCCTGTTGGATTATGAGGGTTACAGAATATCCCTAAAACACATTTTTCATCAGCTGCTTTCTTTCGAATATCATCCATATCCATCCGATATTCGCCGTTCACTTCAATCAAATCAGAGCAAACCAATTCTACCTCATTAAAATCTACGGCATGCTTGAAAAAGGCGTATGATGGGGTAATAATCAAGACTTTTTCATCGCGTTTGCAGATATGACCCGTTAAATCGTACAAAGCGGGAATCACTCCTTTGGCATTGACCAAATGTTTCGAATCGAACTTCCATCCATAACGACCCATACACCATTGTTGAAAAACCAGCGCATATTTAGGGTCCGCAACCCTTGAATAGCCTAATAATGGGTGCTCTAAGCGTTTTTTCATGGAGGCAATGATTTCCGGAGCTATAGCAAATTCCATATCGGCGACCCACATCGGTATAAAATCCGCCTCGTCATATTTACCGCTAAGATCTTCATCGGGATCAAAAAGATAGCCACGATATCCGGTTAGGGACATCGCATTCGTGCCTTCTCTATTAATGACTTGATCGAATTGGTAGTTGTTGGTCGACATCTATTTTTGAAAGTTTAGATTGTGAATAGGTAATTTACCAATTACGAATTTAAAGTACTTCGGATAAGCCGCAAGAATTTTATGGGCTAAATTTTGGTCTCGCTTAATTTACGGCCTGGTCGTATTAGCGGCGGGCTCGTTTTTCGGCTTTATCGGTTTCAACAAGCTTATCGTTTTCCCAAATTCCGCTTGTAAGTAGATTTCCATCTTTAGCGAAGAACTCCCCTTCCCCATTGCGTTTATCGTCTTGCCAATACCCGACATATTTTTCGCCATTAGGCCAATAATAGGTGCCATAACCACTCCTTTTGGCATTTACATAACTGCCAATGTAATATTCCCCATCGGGCCAATAAAAAGTGCCTTCTCCATGTCTTTGGTTGTCTTTCCACTCACCTTCATAGCGACTACCGGTATCTAACAAAGCGATACCATAACCATTGGCCATATTGTTGCGAACTTGACCTACATAATGCATTTGGTTGCCCTTTTTACTTTTAAAAGTAAGGTACTCGCCAAAAGATTTCTCTTTTAATTGTTTTCTTAGACGATTTAACTGGATTTTCGCTTTTTCATGTGCGAAGCTCAAAGAGTCATAACGCTCGATCTCTAAAGGACTCACTACTTTATTTTGTGGTAAAGAGTCGTTCGTGACCGTATCTTTTTGTTTGGTTTTTCTTTCCTCGACATAGCCTCTCATTTTTTTCGCCAATGCGATACGCAGTTGAAGACCCTTATCTTCGCTTCCTAATTCATGCGCAATTTTTTCATATTCACTAAGTGCACTATTATAATCTTCTTTTAGCAAAAGCGAGTCTTTTGAAAATAGATTTTCATAAACACTTACCGTTTTGGATAGTGTTTCTTTATTGGAATCAAATTGATTCACTGAATTTTGTAGCGCATTTACCCTAAAAAACAGACCAATGGTAATTAAAAGTGATGCGGCCAGCAACAAGTAAGGAATTAAAACTCTTTTTTTCATTTTAAACGGTTCTATTACTAGGTACGTTAAAGCCTAATCGTTTAGATGTATTGATGGTAATTTATTTTTTACCTTTCTGAAGTCAGGTGAGAAATACACATGGCAGCGTATGGTCCAATTTTGTTTGAACTCGCCGGCATTCTCTAGCGTTTGCCCTTGAGAATACATTGCCCCCGCCGCTATGGTCAACCGTGGTGTTAAAATATATCCTAGGGTGGTAGTTAAACGTAAGTCTTCCATAACACTGCCCACAACAGCCTTTCCACTTTGCATGATCAACTCGGTTTCAGGGGAGACATAAAGTGTTTTAGGAGCAAGTTCATCATTGTTCAATGGAATTTTAGCCCTAAACATATAGCGCCACCTATTACGGAATATATATTCGCTGTTTTCTTCGAACCCTTGTGTCCATCTATGCTCTATTCGTATACGATGGTAGACCATGGCACTATACACGGGCATCGCAAATTGATATTGGTGCCAAATTCGAAATTCGGGTACTACGTTACGGTCCGTAGAATTTTCATCGGTATTGAAATTAATCCGCATGACACCGCCCAATGCCGCATTGATTTTTTTATTGTAAATATACCCCAAGGCATGGCGATTGTAAATCTGACCTACTTGGCCAATGAAAGGTGTAGCATCGGTTTCTTCAAATCTAAAATGTGTTTGTGCCACCCAAAACAAACGCTTTGAAATTCTAATGTTACCATAAGTGTTAAGCCACACCCTGGTCTTTGGGTCTTTGAACTTTGATTCAGCAGGAAGGAATTCTCCATCGATATCTTGGGCTATTGCCAGATTACAGGCTATTACGCCTAACAGAAATGCGGTGAATATGGAACTAAAAGTGTTTCTCATAGACTAGTGCTCTTCTGTTATGGATTGAAGCCCAAATAAATACAAGACTTTAGATGGGTCTGTTTCTTTTCTCAGCTTGCGTTCTAATTTCGAGGTGTTCTCGACCCTGAGTTCCAGCATGCGTTGATAGGTTTCTTTCATTGAGTTATTCAATGTTTTCACCTTTTTGCAATCGAATTCCGTTTGTGCCTGCGTCAAGAAATAGGGAATCAAAACTTTTTTGTAAGCGGATGTTATTCTCTTTTTCACCTCCTCATCCATAAGGTTTGCCATAAATGGATTCCAAATACGGTCTTTGTACTTTTCTTTGATAAGTTGTTCTTGCTCTGGAAGGTTTGTAATGTTTTTAGCCAACACATTTAATTCATCAAAGCATGATGAGAGTTCTCTAGCCTTTGTAAGTTTTGCTTCTGTTTCTTTCATTGAAGCGTATGAACTTAAGGCATTATCAGCATGTTTTTTTAAAGTATCGAGTGCTCTTTTATATGATGACGGCATATTAGTACTGGCTGCAGAGTCGATACGGCTATGCAACTCTTGTTGTTTAACGATCAACTGTTCTTCAATACCAATGAGTTCTTGCTGTCGCCTATCCTTGGTAAGCCGTTTGTCTAACTTGCGTTTTATGGCATTAAGACTTTTAGCGGCATAATTGCTTATCTGAACCAAGCTTGCCAAATTATTACCTGAAAAATTGAATTGCTCTTTGTCGTCTGAACTAAATGAACGCTTTTTATTTAGGCTATCTAAGTTGATAATGGCCTCAATAGTCGTTGAAGGTTTTCCTGCAGGCCAAAGTTTTTGAATGACTTGCGGCATTGGTGCAAATTCAAGAACACCTTGATGGTGATATTGTAATATTCTTCCAAGTGGTCTTAGAAATTCCTTTTCAATTTTTTTGATTATTTCATAATGAAATGCGGCATTTTCATCGGATAATCTTAAAATATTGAGCTGTGTATCCTTTAAAAATAAAGCGTTTATTTCATCTGCTCCGGTATAATTCTCTAGTACCGATTTCAGTTGTTCGCTTTCTTCGGCGGTCAGTTGAAAATAAGGCACTTTAACTTTGAATTCTGGAAGGAAGGCTGACTCTCCTAGTGCTGAAAGAATCGTATCTATTTTCTTGTAATAGCCTGCATTTTGAGCCAATAATTGCTTCATCTTCCCTCCTACTTCATTTTCTTGGTCAGAGCTTGCGAATAGATATACTTTTAGGGCTTGAATATATTTTTCATCAAGATTTATGATTTTTGTATTGCCTGAATAAGCGCCATAGATCTTTGTGGTTTTACTAGTGCCATCTACTTCTAGCGTGATTTGTTTTAATAAACCATTTGAAAAAGTCCAGTTCTCTGAAGCGCCTAGGCCAAAGGAATCATAAAGTGACCATTCATCATGTGCCAATCCGTTCCTTAAAAAACGACCCGCTAGAACCAAGCTATCGTTCTCTATGCGAAAACTTTTTTGCGGAATTCCTTTATCGAATTCAATACTGCTTTTAAAAAGGGTCTGGGCTATTTTAGAATCTACGATTTGGTTTACGGTGTAGGCCCAAGAACCGTCAGGTTTTCCTCTTAATATAGTACCCGAGGCCTCTTCTTGAACACCACTAATAGCAACTCGATATTGGTAATCTATTACTTGAGATTCATTGTTGGATTGAAACTCGCCGAACTGAAATTTCCAATCTCCATTGGGGTAATTGTTTTGAAAACTACCTGAAAAATCAAATGAATAATCCTGTTTTTGAAGCAGCGCATCAAGATTGGCCTTTTTTAGACTAAAGTTTCCATCTAATAGGGTATCACCGTCTATGATTTTATAACTGTAATCGGCATCCCCTTTGTATTTGCCAACTGAAAGTGTTCCCTGATAACGCTTGTTTTCTTGTGCTGTCGTTATATAGCAGAAAAAAACTAAAAACAGAACTCTTAAAATTAACGTATTAAAACTATGGTTCGCTAGATACACAAATCAACAATGAAAGTTAGTTCATTACTGATACGGTTGAAATACCTATTTAGATGTTTTCGAAAGTATTTATTCATAAAACTGTTTTGAAATAGGGCCTGATCTTGTCCTTTTCTATCTTTCAATACTACAAATGATCAAATCTGTACTAGGCTTTATATAATTACTTTCAAAGCTAAGCGCGATGCACTAATATTATGAGACCAAAAAGAACTCTTTATGTCGTTCTTCTAAATTTCTACACTATGAGGTGCCTTGTTTTTGTATTTTTTTTGATTTCTATTTTTTATGGCTGTAGCGATTCTAAGCATACTACCGCTGAAACCAAACCACAAAAACTAGTGTATGAACCCACTTGGGAATCTTTAAAAAAGCACAATGCTTCCCCAGAATGGTTGAAAGACGCCAAATTTGGTATTTATTTTCACTGGGGAGTGTACTCCGTTCCAGCCTATGGAAATGAGTGGTATGCGAGACACATGTATGTTCCTGGGCGCAAAGAATTTGATTATCATAAAGCAAATTACGGTGACCAAAGCGAGTTTGGGTACCATCACTTTATCCCCCAGTTTACCGCTGAAAATTTTAATGCCGAAGAATGGGCCAGAATATTCAAAAATGCCGGAGCACGTTTTGCAGGGCCGGTTGCACAACACCATGATGGCTTTGCGATGTGGGATAGTGAAGTGAACCCATGGAATTCTGCCGATATGGGACCTAAAAAGGATATAACCGGAGCGCTTTCAAAAGCACTAAAAAAGAACGATTTAAAGTTGATTACAACATTTCACCACGCTAAGAACAACCAGAGAAACAGGGACAATCCTAAGAAATGGGACTCTTGGGATAGTCATTTTCCCTACAACCCCAAATGGCACACCAGTTCAGAAGACCCTAAACTTTCTAAACTATATGGAATGATACCTGAAAAGGATTTTGACCAATATTGGTTCGATCAAGTAAAGGAAGTCATCGATCAATATAATCCAGATATGATATGGTTTGATACTTGGTTTAATTCAATAGATACCAAAAAAGTTCAAGAGATGTCTAGCTATTATTATAACCAGGCCAATGATAAAAAGCAGGATGTAACTATCGGTTACAAGCAGGCAGATTTACCTAAAGAAGTAGGTATAAAGGATATCGAACAAGGAGGGCGTCGTGAATTGGGTGAAAGACTTTGGATGACCGATATCACCTTGAGCAATAAATCTTGGTGTTATGTGCAAGGCCAGACCTATAAAAGTCCTGATTTGGTTGTACGTAACATGATCGATGTATTTAGTAAAAATGGTGTGGTCTTGTTAAATATATCACCAATGGCCAATGGGTCGATACCTGAAGAACAATTGACCGTTCTTAAAGAAATTGGCGCTTGGATGAAAACACATGCAGAGGCTATATATGAAACCCGACCTTACACCCTGTTCGGTTTTGGCCCGGCAATAGCTGAAGACGGACATTTTGGTGGCCAATCGGCAACCGTTTCCTACACCGCTGAAGATGTCAGGTTTACACAATCAAAAGATGGAAAAACAGTATATCTTTTTATGTTAGGCAAGCCAAAACCAGGAGAAGTCGTCAACTTGCCATTATTCTCTAAGCGTAGGTACCTGCCTGGCAGTCCGATCAAGCGAATTACAATTTTAGGTTATGATGATGAAGTAAAATATGATAGCTCGAGCTATAAGGATTTCTTTCTAACAATTCCAGAATATGGGGGCAACGATATTGCAACAGTATTCAAAATTGAATTAGATTAAAATATGTACTCTGTATTGTTTGTGACGCTTGTACCATAAAACATCTAAGGTCAAATAGACGGTTATTTTGAATATTGACTTTATTAGAATGGTAAACCACAAATAATTGATGTTTGTCAACAAAAGTTGCTGGGGTATAGTGCTTTAAAATATATTTGAAGGTAAATTCTTACAATATAAAAAGCATTCAATGAAACCCCCCTCTTTTCTTAAAAGTTTGCCTCTCTTAATTGCTTTTATAGCTGCATCCATAACTGCCCAAGATATTCAAGACAAGTTATCTTTTCAACATATTCTTAGTGGTATGTCGCAAAGTTCAGCGACAGTCATTTTTGAAGATAGTAATGGTTTTTTATGGCTCGGTACCCCGAACGGTATAAACAGATATAATGGAACTGAATTTCGGGTATTCGAAAAAGCTTATGATGGCAATACAGGGCTTTCTAATGGTTATATAAAAAGTATTTACGAAGATTCAGATAAACTCTTATATATTGGCACAAATAGCGGATTGAATACATACGATAAGTACTTAGATGCTATTAAACCGTATGATTTTATTGGTGATGGAAAACAGATTGCATCAAATATTATTAATACGATTACCAAAATCGGCGACCATCTTTTTCTTGGTACTGCAGAAAACGGCTTATACAGGTATAATATCCAGTCAGGTGAAACAGAGCGATTATCTTTTTCCGAACCTACCAAGGCCCTTCCAAATGATAATTACATTGTTGATGTTTTTGAATTTGAAGATGACAAGATAGTCTTGGTGACGCAGGCATCTGTCTATCTTGTGGATAAGGAGTTAAATAAATCCAAGATTTTCAGTGATACAGAATTTTACAAAAGTGCACTTAAAATCGATGATACCTCACTATTAATTGGTTCAAGAGAAGGCAATTTGCTGAAATTAAACATTGAGAACAATGAAATTTCAGAGGTAAACCATATTAAACTAAGTACTGGCTATGCCGTGTTGGATATGGAGAAAGATGCTAAGGGCAATGTCTGGATTGGAACAGAAAATCAAGGTCTCTTCATTTATTCTTTGAATACGGATAGTATCTCAAACCATAAATCAAACTTCAAAAAACCAAATTCCATTTCAAATAATTCTATATGGTCATTGTGCAAAACAAAAAATGGGGTTATGTGGATGGGGCCGTTTAAAAAAGGATTAAGCTTTTATGACCCATCATTTTATAAATTCGACAGCTTTGCTTTAGACCCTTTTGATACAAATTCATTAAGTAATAACATTGTGAACTGTTTCAGCGAAGACGAAAAAGGTAATATTTGGATCGGTACTGACGGCGGCGGTTTGAACTATTGGAATAGGTCGAACAATCGGTTCACCCATTTTTCTTTGAATAATGGAAAGTTGAACACTAATGTTATTCTATCCATACTTCCTAACATCGATGGTAAGTTATGGTTGGGTTCATGGGCCGGTGGAATTACCATTTTTGACCCAAAAGATTTCACTTATGAAAATATGACAATTAAAAATTCCTTTTTAGCATCGGACAATGTGATGGATCTGTTGCAAGACAGGGAAGGCAATATATGGATTGCGACACTTTTTGGTGGTTTACAGATTTATAATCCAGCCACAAAAAAACATGAGACGATTAAGTTAAAATCGAATATCGACGGTAAAGAGGCAACATCTGTAGCGAGGTTAATGGAAGACAATGATGGGGCCTTATGGGTAGGTACCCAAACAATGGGCGTTTTTAAGGTAACTAAAAAGAATACAGAATGGGATATTGAACAATTTCATAGTAAAGATGAAGAAAGAACCTTAAGCAATGATTTTGTAAATACCATTTTACAAGATGATTTTGGGAATATTTGGGTAGGTACCTTGTCTGGGCTTAACAAATACCTTCCTCTAGAAAATAGATTTAAAATAATAAACGAGAAAGATGGCCTAATCACTAATGTAATAAGTGGTATCGTACAGGCTGAGAATAGTCTTTGGTTGAGCACTGATAGTGGAATCATAAAGTACAACCTTGAAAATGAAAACTTTCTTAATTATGATATCTATGATGGCTTGCAAGGAAATGAGTTCAATGGAAATGCTTCTTTTAAAACCTATGACCATAAAATTTTGTTCGGGGGCAACAATGGTTTCAACCTATTCAGCCCAAAGCAGGCCAAAAAGAAAAAAGAGAATCTAGATATACTGCTTACCAAGCTTAAGATATTCAACAATACAATTCGGCCCAATGATGGTTCGGGAGTGCTGAAGAAAGATATTGCGATGGTAGATTCGATTACCCTTAGCCATGAGCATGCGGTTTTTGACCTTAGCTTTAGGGCACTTACATTAAAAGGCGCTGAAAAAGTAAACTACGCTTACTTTTTGGAAGGTTTGGAGACGGAATGGAATTATGTAGAAGATAAAAACTCTGCAACATACACCAACCTAAATCCTGGCAGCTACACTTTTCACATAAAATCTACTAACTCTGATGGTCTTTGGGGCGATACGGAAAAAAAATTGGTAATTACCATCATACCTCCTTTTTGGGCAACTTGGTGGTTCAAAACAGCACTTATAGTCGCTATTGCTTTGTTGGTATATCTCGTTTATTATATAAGAATACAAAATATTAAAAGAGATAAATTAAAACTAGAACAGCAGGTAGAAGATCGTACCAAAGAAATAAGAAATCAACAAAATAAGCTTAAGCAGGCGGCTGAAGAACTTTCGATAAAAAATGAAGAAATACAGCGATTTGCCTTTGCCGTATCGCATGATTTAAAAAGCCCATTGAACAGTATAGAGGTGATGGCCAACTTTATATCTGAAGATATTGATGAAAATGAACAACCGGAAACCACTCAGTATTTGACCTTTATCAATAAGTCTTGCGCTATCATGAAAAATCTTATAAGCGATATTACCGAAATTGCCAAGCTAGGTAAAATTGAAAATAAAAATGAGGTTTTAGATTCAAGTGAAATCATACAGACGGCAAGTAATATGGCAATAGGTCGCTTTAAACAACAAAAGGCAGAATTGATTATCGGTGAAAACTTACCAAAAATCTATGGCGATAGAAATCGATTGATACAAGTTTTCGAAAACCTAATCGATAATGCGATAAAATATATGGGAGACCAAGAAAAACCTGTAGTGGAGATTACCTCAAAGAATACCGCTCAATTTCATGAGTTTCTTGTTTCCGATAATGGTTCGGGTATGGGTGCTAAAGCTCTTGAAAAATTGTTCGGTCCGTTTCAACGTTTTCATACAAATACCGAGGGTACAGGTCTAGGATTGTACATGATTAAAAAGATAATCAATTCGCACAATGGGGCTATATGGGCGGAATCTGAAGGGAAAGGAAAGGGAACTACCTTTGTGCTTCAACTTCCTAGAGCAGAAGCTGCTTAAGGAAGTTATTAAAAGCCACTATTCGGTTACTTGACCAAAGTAACCTTAACCGCATTCATGCCTTTCATACCTTTTTCCAATTCAAAGGTAACTTTGTCGTTCTCGGCAATTTCGTCGATTAAGCCACTAACATGGCAAAAATACTTTTCTTGATTTTCAGCATCTATAATAAAACCAAATCCTTTTGAAGTATCAAAAAAGGAAACCTTACCGGTTCTTACCGGGTCAAATTCTTCAACATCTCCTTCTTCCTTTTTAGGAATTCCCAATACAATATCCTCTGCTTCAATTTCTACCTTCATGGTAGGGTCTGGCGGGGTATCTACAAGATTACCATTAAAATCTACATAAGCTAAGGGAATACCACCTCCATTTTCTTTGGCTTCTGCCCTACGCGCTTCTTTTTTCTTTTGTTTTTCTTCACGCCTTTTTAGACGTTTCTTTTCTTTTTCACTTTTACTATAGGTTTGCTGCGACTTTGCCATTTGTATATTTAGTTCTGTAAAGATATGTTAATTGGGCCCTAAGCTCCAAAACTAAAAAAGCCCATCTTTAAGATAGGCTTTTTATTAGACTTTAAAGTATATGTATTAGATAACTTTTACGTTTACTGCATTTAATCCTTTTTTGCCTTGTTCTAGATCAAACTCAACCTCGTCACCTTCGCGCACTTCGTCAATTAATCCAGATACGTGTACAAAGTGATCTTTGTCTACGCCTTCTTCAGTGATAAAACCAAAACCTTTAGTGTCATTGAAGAATTTTACTGTTCCTTTACTCATTGTAATGTAATTAAATTTATAATACTATTTGATTTGCAAAGATGGTGCCATTAAATTGATTTACAATTAATTAATTCAATAATCTTTATGTTTTTCTTTAAAAACACTTCTTTTTGGTGCCTATTGAATCTCTGTAAACTACTCTTGCCACCAATTTGAAGCATCATGCTCTTTTGCGCCAAGAATAATATTTTCACCAATTTGTGGCGTAATATGGCTTAGTTGAAGTTCTTCTGCCTTTATTTTAAAACGTCTAACCGGTTCTGTCCAGTCATGCAAAGCTAGTTTAAAAGTACCCCAATGAATAGGCATTACAAGTTTGGCTTTTAAATCTATTCCTGCTTTGGCCGTTTCTTCAGGAAACATGTGAATATCGGCCCACATCTCGTTATACTGTCCGCATTCTATCATGGCAAAGTCAAACGG
This sequence comes from Croceitalea sp. W27, assembly GCF_055693185.1. Classification (NCBI taxonomy): domain Bacteria; kingdom Pseudomonadati; phylum Bacteroidota; class Flavobacteriia; order Flavobacteriales; family Flavobacteriaceae; genus Croceitalea; species Croceitalea sp. W27. The sequence continues at coordinate 271,767 of NZ_CM146327.1, read as the reverse complement.
TCCATAAACATTCCCTATTTCCTTAAAATGGGGCGCATACCCGCTATCCCCACTAAAAAAAAGCGATTCCGTTTTTGACTTAATTACCCAAGAGGCCCACAAAGTACTTTGTCTATTGTCAAATTTTCTTCCAGAAAAGTGCTGCGCTGGAGTACAGACAAATTGTAAATCCTTAAATACTTCACTCTCCCACCAGTCCAATTCTATAATTCGCTCTTTTTCAATTCCCCAGGCTTCTAAATGAGAACCAACACCAAGGGGCGTATAGAATATTTTTACTTTATCTTTTAGTTTTTTAATTGAAGGATAGTCTAAATGATCGTAATGGTCGTGTGATATCAAAACCGCATCAATTTTTGGCAATTTCTCAATAGCTATGGGCATTTCGCTATTGAACCGATTAGCACCCAATACATCAAGTGGTGCAGCAACTTTGCCGAACATAGGGTCTATTAGAATGTTCTTTTCATCTATTTGCAATAAAAAAGAAGAATGGCCAAACCATATTAAACGTGTATCACTTTTATAGTTGGCGATATTGGATGAATCTATTTTTTGTACGCTAATGTCTTTTGAAGGACTTCCGTTGGGGACTTTGGTAAAAAAGAATTTACGTGTTAAGCTTAAGGTTTCACTAAAACTTAATTCTTTGGGAACATCTTTTTTATTTATGAACTGACCATTTTTATAATTTTTGGATTTAGCAAATTCGAGTTTTTGTTCTTTTGAGACATCCCCGCCAAAGCTGGGATAAAAGCTAACAAAAAGGAAGTAAACCAGAATTAAAACCCCTACGATAGCTAGAATGGTCCAAAGCATACGTTTTAGATATTTTTTAAATCTTTTCAAAGAATGCTTTAAGAATTGGTTGCGCTTGCCATACTTCCGCCATCGTAGGTCACCCTATAGATCGCATCCCCGAAATCATCCGAAATCAACATGGAACCATCTTTTAAGAATAATAAATCTACGGGCCTACCAAATGCTTCTTGGGTTTCTTCATCTAACCATCCGTCTAAAAAAGTATCATAGTTTATGGCCACATTACCGTCTAAAGTAACCAAGCTTATTTTATAACCTACTTTTTTACTTCTGTTCCATGAACCATGTTCAGCAATAAAGGCCATGTTTTTGTATTTGCTGGGAAACATCGCACCGGTATTAAATTTTACTCCTAAAGGTGCAACATGTGCCCCCATTGCCTGCACTGGAGCAACAAAATCTGAACATGGGCGCTGATCACCGAACTCTGGGTCTTTTACCAAACCGCCATGGCAATACGGGTAACCAAAATGCTGACCAGCTTCGGACACCCTATTTAATTCACATGGGGGAATGTCATCTCCTAGCATATCCCTACCATTATCGGTAAACCAAAGTTCTTTAGTTTCGGGGTGCCAGGTAAACCCGACTGTATTTCTTACCCCTTGGGCATAGATTTCACGATTGCTGCCATCTGGGTCCATTCGTGTTATGGTCGCATATCTTTTATCAGAAACCGTTGAATCACAGATGTTACAAGGTGCTCCTACAGGCACGTATAACTTATCATCAGGTCCAAAGGCAATATACTTCCATCCATGATGAAATTCTGTAGGGTAATCATTATAGACTACTACTGGTTCGGGAACACTATCCAACTGTGCTTCAATATTATCGTATCGTAATAGCCTTCCTACTTCGGCTACATATAAAGAACCATTTCTAAAGGCAATACCGTTCGGTACTTCTAAAGTAGAGTCCAAAACCTTTATATGGTCTGCTTTATAATCTTTATCTAAGTCTTGTATGGCATAAACGGTCTTATCATTTCTGGTTCCTACAAACAAGGTTCCATCATCACCCATGGCCATAGAACGTGCCCCATCTATTTTATCGGCATATACCTCAATTTTAAAGCCTTCTGGTAATTTAAGTTTTTGAATTGGAAGTTCAGATATGGGTTCATCATACTGAACAATGGCTTTCTTTTCATCTTCTTTTGATTCTTTTTGCTTGCAAGAGTATCCTAAACATAGTAGAAATACAAAAACTAAAATACGGGTAGTATAAATCATTATTTTCATAAGTATTGTTGTAAATTGTTTTTAAAGTAAGCAGCGCTATCGGTTATACTTTGTATAGAATTATGGGCAAAATTACCGCCTTGTTCCAAATAATAATATTTTAAACCAGTTTGATCTAAATTGGCCAACATTTTTGTGTAATCTATAGCGCCATTACCAAGTTCTGTATAATCACGGGTAATTTTATCCATATCTTTTATATGCCACATTACAAAACGCTCGGGGTTTTTTGCTATTAGTTCTTCAGGGCTCAATTTTGAAGAATGCACGGCCCAATATAGGTCTAATTGTAATTTTACAAGGTTTGATTCCGTATTATTCATAATAATGTCATAGCCCATTTGACCATCTTCTTCAATAAACTCAAAATCGTGATTATGATATGCAAAACCTAAACCTGATTTATTTACTTGCTCCCCTATTCTATTTAATTTATCCGCTAGTATTTTAAAACTTTCAATGTTTCTATACTTTGGAGCCAACCATGGCCAGGTAATATAGCTCAGATTAAGTTTTTTTGCCCCTTTTATGCATTTGGAAACATAGGTGCTTAATTCATCATCAGATGCTTCAAAATAATCGGAAAAGCCATAATGACAACTAGAGGCAGTAAGTCCGATATCATCAATAATCTTTTTAAACCCAGTGGCGCTATGTCCATAATACGTTTCATCCACTGGATTAAAGCCATACAATTCTAAATCTTCATAACCCAGGTATTTGACGGTATTTAAACTTCCGATTAAATCTTTTTCCATCGCATCCCTAATGGTATACGCCTGAAGGCCCATCTTATAATTACGCATCTTCGTTGAAGATAAACAAGAAATGGGTAATAAAGTAGAAGCTGTCAGTAGCCCCGTTTGCTTTATAAAACCTCTTCTCAGCATATTTTTGATATTAAAAACGGAATTGCTTGTTGTCTTGTTCAAAAATACTGAAATTGTTTACGTATTGATTTTTAAAAGAGAATGTCTGCTATAATTCACAAACATTATAAATTTTACAAACCATTTGGGGTTTTGAGTCAGTTCTCTTCTAATAATCTTAAAGAATCTCAGAAGAAACAATTCTTGCCCAAACCCGAAAATATTCCTGATGGATTAATGCCCGTTGGAAGATTAGATGAAAAATCGGAAGGCCTCTTGCTATTTACAACCGATGGTAAATTAAGTGACCGAATAAATCGTTCCGGAATTGAAAAGGAATACTATGCGCAATTAGATGGGCTTATTACTCATAATGCAATCGTTCAATTATGTAAATGTGTTGAAATTGGATTTGAAGGAAAAAAATACTCCACAATGCCATGTATGGCAAAAGCAATAAAATCCCCTGAACTGTCTGAAGCGGACAAAAAACTCAGGATAGGAAGCCATCGGCCAAGTTCTTGGATAAGTATTACCCTTACAGAAGGTAAATTTAGACAGGTGCGAAAAATGACAGCCGCTGTCGGATTTCCTACGTTACGCCTCATCCGCATACGAGTCGGAACAATAACACTTTCTGGATTATCACCCGGTGGGTTTGAAGAACTCCCCGATTTAATTTAAGTATTTTCTAGGCAATGTAGTTCTACTTAATATTTATTAACTTAATTACCATTCTAAAATCCTCAAATTAGCTGACTATGAAATGTTATTTAAATACAATGATTGTCTTTCTAATGCTTGGCAGTCTAATGGTTTATTCGCAAACCTATAGCTCCCCGCAACAGAAAACCACTACAGGCGGTTTTGGAAATAGAGTGGAAACAAAGTCACCGAAAAAGGTAATTATTGACGGAAATAATTTTTATTTAGAATTGCCGGATGGAGGCGAATTATCTGGAACAATGACCTTTTGGAAGAAAATTGAGCTGGACGATGAAGTACGAACTATTTATGATATCGACGACGGTGGTAGACTATCTATAAATGATGACCTTGTCGGAGATTATGACCATATTTTTGTAAACCTTATGGGCACCGCTGCGAAAAAGACCTATACCTATTGGTTAACTGCAGGTAATAAGGGAGATGATTAAAAACTAAATCATTCAATAGTATCGATATTCCCACGATAAGCAATATTGGTGCGATGTGTGCTATTTATATTTATTGAAGCCTGCTTATTTGAAAAGATATTTATAGCAATTTGATAGTTCTCAATAGCTTGATTTGCCTGAAAGCGTAGCTCATATCTATTCTTCTTTTCATTGAAATCCATTGTTAAATCTTCAACTAAGCCATCTAAGACAATGCCAGTATCAGTACTCCCGTAATTGGAAGAAATTTGCCGCTCACCGTAGTAAGGTAATTGGGCTTTAATACTGTCACCTTTTATTCTAAGAAAATTGGCATTGCCTATTAAACTTATTTGGTTAGCATTATTCCCTGGCATGAATAAACCTGCGTTTGCAAGACTATTAAGGCTATTTGAAGGTAAAGGATAGGCCCAATCTGATTGAATTTCAAAAGATTTGCTTTTAACTAAAGTATGAAGTGATTCCATTTCTTTATCGGAATCGACTTGCTTTGAGCTGCTGCAACTTGCAATAAGAAAAAACAAGCTACATATAGTGAGGTAAAAAAACACTTTTGTCTTCATAGTATTCTAATTTATTAAAATACCGTCTCAAAAACTAAACCAGATTACAATTTAACAACATCTAATTGCCTTCGAACCACTTTTTAAAATCATGCACCTTTTCTCTACTTACCACAATTTCTTTTTCTATAGCAGGACTCAGGGTTAGTTTAAGTCTTCGGTTCGAGTAAAGCGTTACATCACTTATAGCATCTAATGCAACAATGAATCCTCTGTTTACTCTATAAAACAATTTGGGGTCTATCAGACCTTCTAATACTTCTAATTTATATTCAATAAGATATTCTTTCCCTTTTGATGTAAACAATGAAACATCTCGACCATCTGCTTGAAAGGCAATAATGTCCTCACTTGGTATAGACCGTATGTGGTTGCCTATTTTTACAAGAAATCTGTCTTTAAAAGTTTTTTGTGTGAGTTGTTCTAGCAATGGCTTATTATTTTCAATAGTAGAATATTGCTTTTGAAGATTATCCAATTTTTTAAGTGCTTGTGATAGTGCGGTAAAAGTAACCGGCTTAAGTAAATAATCGATACTGTTAACTTTAAAGGCATCTACGGCAAACTCATCAAATGCCGTTGTAAAAATGATAGGTTTATTGATGGACAATTGTGAAAATATTTCAAAACTAAGCCCATCACTTAGCTGTACATCCATAAAAAATAAGTCAACTGAAGACTTGTTTGCCGTAATCCACGGAATGGCTTCTTTTAAAGAACCTAGGGTCTTTAAAATTTCAATGGCGCTATTGTGTTTCAATAGATAGCGTGATAACTTTTCGGCTGCTAATGGTTCATCCTCAATAATTACAACTCTCATTTTGTTAACCTTTATTCAGTTTCATAATATAATTGGGGGAGAAATATAGATTTATAGATTCCATCTACGGCAATGCGTATATTTTGATCAGTATAAAATGAATAGCTTTTTAATATGTCTTGAACACTATCAATTGCAAAACTATCCCTTAGTTTTTCTTCAGGGTTGTAACTTATTTTTAATTCACCTTCTGACTCCTCAATGGAGATTATTAGTTTCTGGTTTTCTGAAACAACGGTGGTCTTAACAATGGTTTCTATAATTTGTAACAAGGTACAAGGAACAATAAAGCTGTTACCGCTTAATGAATTTTGTAAACTAACTTTTCTGTACGGTAGTTGATTTAATAATGCCACCAACTCTTCCAAAGTATACAGTTCTTCATTAATTGCTACTAGTTCATTGTTCTTTTTTGTGAGGATATATCTGTAAATAGAAGAAAAACGATCAGCTAAAGCTTCGGCCTTGTCTGCATCCTTTTTCATAAGTACAAGAAGTGCTTCGAGGCTTTCAAAAAGCAAATCAGGATTGATACCCTTTTTGAATTCTTTAAACGAATCTTCAATCGCTGCTTTCGCTTCTTTTTCTTTAGTTAGTTTTTCCGTATTTATTTTATGCAAATAATAATGGGCCACAAATAAGATTACATAAATTATAGTGATAAAAACAAAGATTGAATTGAAGACAAGTAGCTCCCTACTATTAGGTGTGAACAATAAAACATACTTAAAATACAAAATCATAGTTACTGTGACCAATACAATTGTAAGAAGCACAGAGGTGATTGTTTGCAATATTAATTTTGTTAAAAAAGACTTTGGCTTTTTAAAGCTCTTAAAAAACAGCAACGAATACCTGGAAAACTCTTGAATAATGTATGCTAAGCCTATGCAAACATAGAGCTCTTGCCCCAAAAAAGTGTCTTGGAGTTGATCGATGGTGTTATTGATTAAAAGTAAAAGCAGGTAAACCAGAACACCACTGAAGAGTGGACTTAACAACCTAAATAGTAGATGATGTACGAATAACTTTTTCATACTATTACAGGTAGTTTGACCGTGAAGCTTTCGTTATCTAAAATCGTAATCTTTTTACCCGTTAGTATCGCATACCTTGAGCTGATATTTTTTAATCCAAGTTTTGTAGACACGCTTTTCTTATTTGTTTTATCGGACTTTAGATTGGTTATAATCAATTCATTTCGCTCTCTGTACAATTTTACTTTTAGTGGATTCTCGTTATCAAAAAAATTATGCTTTGATGCATTTTCTATTAATAACTGCAATGTTAAAGGAGGGATATTTGTTTCTTGGGTTGAATCGTCTAATTCGACCATTAGGTCGAAACCATTCCCAAATCGGGTTTGAATTAACAATAAATAGGCATTTACAAAAGCAAGTTCTTCTTTAACTGTAACCAGGGTTGAATTATAAGTAGTTAATGTATAGTCGTATGATTTCGCCAAGGCTCTGATAAATAACTCCGCTAGCACGAGGTCTTTATGGAACAAAGAAGTAAGGACATTAATGCTATTAAATAGAAAATGTGGCCTTAATTGTGATTTAAGAACGTTCAGCTGAAGTTCTGCCTGTTTACGTTGTATGGCCAATTCTTTGACCTGTACTTTGGCAAAGTAATTATAAGAATACAGCGCAAAGTATATCACATTATAGATTATAGCTGCACAAAAAAGTAAAATGCCGATTTTAATGAATAAACTAGACTCGTTTTCAAATGAAAATTGGTAATCCATTACCACAGAATAAGACCAAAAGCCAAAAATTACTATGGAATAGCTTAGTATTAAATCCCAAATAACACCTGCTAAAATTCGGGTTCCTGGAAGTTTTTTAAAAGGTAATATTTGATTTAGCTTTGAGTTGGAATAATATACCCCATAGCTAACCAGCACTCCTAAAAAACCACTCAAATAGTATTCTAAATAACTTTGTGAGTCGTTAAACTTTATAAAGCTATAGATTAAAATTCCTGACAGAAAACCAATAAAAAGAATGCTGAGATGTTTTCTCACGGCTGGTCGGTAAAATATGGTTTGGTAGTTTAACTCCATATCACCAAAATAGACATAATCTTAGAATTATAAGGTGTCTATTTTGGAGATGTTAGAGCCGGTTTTTGATTGGTTGTTGTTTAAACTTAACTATTGAATTGCCCTTAGGGCTCTCCCATAGTGCGAAGATGAAGAAATGTCTTTGCAGGCAGCGGTATAGGCAGCCTTTACATCGCTATTAGAATTTCTAACCTTGGAAGCAAAACTTAAAAGACTTTCGGCTTTATGATGGTCAGAGCTTATATTGTTTGTGGCTTTAAGTATTTTAATCAATTGGACGGCTTCAAAGTCTTTTCTTGAAAGTTCTTTAAAAGTAGAAGCTTGATGAGCGTCTGAATCTATTTCTCTAAGGGCACTCAAATAGTTGGTCAGTGCATTGTTAGCTATATCTTGTTTGCTCGCTACTTGGCTTAAAACATTTGCTTGATGATAATCAGAATCCATCGTATCACCAACTAAGTCAAGAAGGTATGTCAACGAAGCCCCATCTATTTTGTTTCGTAATAGCTCAGAAAAGACACTTGCAATATGATGATCAGAATCCATATCACCAATTGAAGATAGTAAGGTATTGTAAACACTTTGAGGCATATCGTTCTTGTTTAAGGCCTGTTTTAAAACCGAAGCCTTATGATGGTCAGAATCAATATCTTTAGCTGTATTTACTAAAAGCTTCATATTTTCAGAATTTAAAGAACGTCTATTTAGAACCTCTTTCAATACCGAAGCTTTATGATGGTCAGAATCAATAGCTTTTGTTATCTGAAACAAGGCTTTAAGTTGTGTATCTGATATTTCACCATCTTTAATTGACCTTTTTAATACCTCGGCCTTATGATGATCAGAATCTATTTCTCCGGTAGCCCTGATATAGGCTGAAGTCGCGCCTTCGTAAGCTAAGAATTTTTTGGTGTGGGATTTGAGAATGCTTGCACTATGATGATCAGAATCTATATCGTCACCAATTGTATTTAAAACAGAAATTAAGTCCTTCTCTTTTAAATCTTTTTCTAATAATAACTTTAAATACCTAGATTTTACGTGTTCACTTGAAATATTACCTACCTCTTTCAACACCCTGTATGAACCACCTTCTTTGTAAAATCTATCAACTCTTTTCTCTGCACCTAAAGTCGCAGAGCGAACAACTTCCAGAAGAATTTCCGATAGCCATTTTTTTCCTTCAGCGTCAAAACTTTTTTGCGAACCTCCTACATAATATTTCTTAATTAAACGCCCAGAATTATCTGGTTCAATAAAAATCCTTCTTCTACTCCCAAATGCTGATTTCTTAATTTCCATGTAACCGTTATCGGAAATAGAAATCACATCGGTATCGTCATCAGAAAGTGTAATTTCCCCTTTATACTCTAAGGAAAAATTATTACCGAAACCGTTTTTAATGGAGACTGTAGTCTTGCCGCTACTAGAAATATTTACTGAAGTACTTCTTTTTTGCCCACTCACCGCCGTTGAACTGACTAGAAGTAATATGAATAGTAGTTTAATTAGAAATGAAGCGATGATTTTCGATAGTTGAATCATGATTGTTCGTTTTTTGATTGATAAATAAATGATTGATTGTTTTTGATTGACACGACAAATATGAGAAGTGTTGCCAACCAGAAAAAATAAAATGTAATCAATTGGACATTCTTTGTATTGAAATGTACATGAGATGAAAAACAGCTATTTCTTAAATCGTTCAAAAAGCACCAGCTTTTTCTTGGTATTTATAAAATATACCCCTGCCAAAAGTACGATGGCTGCTATAATGGACTGTACCGTAATTTTTTCATTTAAAAACAACCAGCCTAGAAACAAGGCCACTATAGGGTTTACATAGGTGTTTGTAGCGACCTTTTCGGGGGAAACATGTTTCAATAAAAAATTGAAGGATGTGAAAGCGATAATGCTGCCAAAGACAATTAACAAAACCATAGACCACTGGGTATCTGTTTGCCATGTATTTGGCAATGACCACGGTTCATTGAATACTAAACTCATAAATGCAAGTATAATACCTGCATTAAACATTTGAAAACCTGTATTTACGAAGTAATTCGATGGCAAATCCGCTTTTCGAACAAATAGACTGCCATAACCCCAAAAAAGCATTACTGAAAAAATCATTAGTATACCAATGATTGAATTTTCTTGTGCCAGAATTTCTTTTTGGCTGATCAATAAATAAATACCTATTACGCCTAAAACGACTCCAACAATAGACATGGGCTGAATCTTTTTCCCTTGTAGCACGTACATCATTATTAAAATCACCAAAGGCTGAGCAGACACCTCTAAAGCAGCAAAGCCGCTGTCAACATATTTTAAGGCCCAAACAGCAACACCATTGCCATAGCTTAAAAATAAGAAGCCTAAAAAAAGCGTGTTCAAGAATTGTTTTCGCGTGATCTTTAAAGAATGACCTAAAATACGAGCTATAATGAAAATTAAAATACCCGCAACTATAAAACGTATCGATGCTAAATAAAAGGGAGGTAATTCTGTTACCGCAATTTTGTTCAGTAAATAAGTGGAACCCCAAACTATATAAATTGAAATAAATGCTAAAATAATTAAGCTTTTGCTCGGTGATTCTTTCAAAACAGCTTGGGTATATTGTGTAAAATTAAACTCTTTTTATCAGCTTAATTCATAAGATTGGTGATTAGTTAGCGTCTATAATTTTTGTTTGTTCCTCATTAAACATGACCTTTTTTCCTTCCCAATAAGAAGAGACGGCTAGATGCGATGGTTTTACAGCATCTAAGCCGACTTGAATATTTGCAGAAGGTTTCTTGCCAGTTTTTATTGCATCGATAAAATTATATACATGTGCTAAATCTAAGTCTTCGGTGTTTTCATATACTATTTCTTTTCCAACATGAGGTCGGTAGATATACCCAGACCTAAAAACTTCAAGACTTCCTTTTGTCCCTTGAAATAAGACCGAATCGTGTGAGTTCTTTATTGGCAATACAGTACATTCAAAAGAAAAGTTCCAATTGTTATATTGTATGACAGAATTTACGGTGTCAGGGTTGCTTCTCCCATCTTTCAAGTAATAAATACCACCTGTGGTAACTGCATTAAGTGGATTTGTATCATTCATCATCCATTGTGCTACATCTACCCAATGAGTCAATAGGTCTGATAAGATTCCTGCTCCATATTCCTTATAATTTCGCCATGCATCATATCTTGCCCATTGATATGGTATTTTAGTAGATTCCCCTAAAAACGTGTTCCATTTGAAATTTTTTGGCTCAGGTCTTGAATCTATTTTTCTTCGTTGCCAACCAAAATCACTCCATACCGCTCTAGCAAAAACAATATTTCCAAGCATCTTAGAACTTTCAAAAAAATCTTCTTTGATTTGTTTGTACATATTGCCGCTACGTTGTTGGGTTCCGGTTTGACAAACCGAGCTTGAATTATTCAACGCTTTTTTCAGTGAATACCCTTCTTGATATTTTAAGGTGACTGGCTTTTCTAGATAGAGGTGCTTACCAGCTTTAACAATTTTTACCGCATAAGATTTATGCAGATGATCTGGGGAGGCCAAAAGAACTATATCGACATCCTTGTTGGACAAGACTTCATCAATGCTATATGTCTCCTTTAAATTATCTAGTTTTAAAAAGTCTTTGGTACGCTTCATTTGTTCGTCCCAAACGTCACATAGAATTATTGGCCTAAATATACCTGTCTCTAACATTTTTTTTAACATCCATCTACCCCTACGACCAGCTCCAACCAAAGCCACGCCCAATCTATCATTTGCACCAATAATATTGCTGTAAGATGCTGCGGATAATAGAGCTGCACCTGTGCCAATTACAAAATCTCTTCGCTTCATTAGGTTGATTATTTTAATTAGAGAAATTAATTTGGGGACTTATGTCTTAGTTCCATCCCGATAGAAGTTCTAGGTTTAAAACCTTTCCAATTACCACTACTGGCGTTTTGATCAAGATCTAGATAACTTTCAAAATCCTGATTTTTTAAATGTATCCCAAAAAATGCAGTTATAAAATGCTGATTAATATTATTGATTCTCCTCATATCCCAAACCGAATCTGCGTAACGCAGGTATTCATTGATATCAAGGCCCGAGGCCATGGTGGCGTCTGCGGGTGGATTAGGAGCTACATTATGCCTAGCATTTATGTAGGTTAGTAAATATCGGTCGCTATTCACTACTCCTTCATATATTACTTTTACCCCATTCTCATACATTGAAATATCATCTTCGCTTCCCGAAACTAAAAAGGTGGGTGTCTTTAATCCAGCAAGACCTTTTGCATCCCAAACCTCATTTGCCATACCCCATGGCGCTAATGCTACAAAGGCTTTTATCCTTGAATCAGTAAAATTTTTATATGCTTCACTATCCATCGTCCTTCCATCTAGTGCCGTATTGCCACCAGTAGCGGTTTTGTAAAACCCGATTGCCTTTGAGCTATAGCCAGCACCACAAGTGTTCAAACCCCCGTAACCTCCCATTGAATAACCGACTAGACCAGTTTGTGAAGTATTTACCCTGCCAGACAAAAATCCATTATTTGACAAATCTGAGAGCCTTGCTATCTCATTTAAAACGAATAACTGATCAAGAGATCTGTTCACCAAGGTACTGGTAAAGTTCGCTGCATCTTTATAGGTTGAATCGGTATGGTCGATTGAAACAACAACATATCCCTTTGAGGCCAAGTTTTCCGATAAATAGGTAAATAAAAACCTGGACCCAACATAACCATGAGATAGAATAATTAAGGGGTATTTTTCTTTAGAAATTACTATTTCAGCATCCCGAAGTGCCCTTCCTTTAAATGTGAAGGGTTTCAAAGGACGGTTTGGGTCACCATTTCTGCCCAGAACTTGTGTGTAGGATTCAATTTCTTTTGAATCATCTGGTATTACAGCGGGATACCAAACTTCAACCGTAATTGGACGGTCATATATAGGTGCTTCACCATTCTTAATATTCAAGATATCCAGTTGGTTTTTATTAATAAGTTTAATGGTGCGGACACCAACTCCGAAATCACCTCTTGCCGCCAATTCGGGAGCATCAGGTAAAGAGTCTCCGAATAGATAGGTATATGGTTCCGTGTTATTACTAGTTGCGTTCCAACCTACTATCACTAGAACAGATAAAATAAATAGAATAGAATAAAATTGTTTTCTGGTATTCATTTTGTTGTTTGATTATACTTTTAAAAATAGTAAACTTTAGCGTATAACTCTTATTATCAATTGCTTTTAAAGAATAACTTTCAAATACTGAAAAAAAACATAATATTTATTTGATATAAATTGCTTGATATGAAAAAAAACATAATATTTATTTGATATGAAAAAAAATGTATTTCTCTTCCTATGCCTGATAAGTCTATTTAGTTGTAATTTAGACGACGGCGTTGATGGTATTACACCACCAAATTTTGCGGCTGTTGGTCTCTGGGATCTATCTGAAGTTGTTATGAATCCTCCACAAGACCTCAATGATGATGGAATATCTTCAACAAATCTTTTGGATGAGTTAGATTGTCTTACAGGAGAACTTTTAATTGATGGAGATTTGCAATGGAGTTTAGAACAAACCGATTTAGCCATTACTACAATAACCGGGGGACAGTTTGATATTAGGTGCAATGGTATAATAACTGAAAGCGGTATATGGTTTTCGGATGAGACAGAAGTTACCTTTGAGGATAATCCCCAATTTTCAACTTTACAAATTGAAGATGGTAACCTTGTGCTAAACCTTAATCAAGATTTACCCGGATTCCAAAAATTTGTTTACACACTCAGATAATAAAATTATTAAATCATATGTGATTTTGTAATTTTATTGTGTGTCAGAAATTTATATTTTGCGAAGTGGAGTTAAACAGTATTTGTTAAGGGAGATACGAGAAGGTAACCTACAAATAGGTCAGACCATAAATCTTGCGGCTCTTTCCAGAAAATTAAATGTTAGTGTAACCCCAATCCGTGAGGCGCTTAGTCAATTAGAGGAGTCAGAGATAGTAAAGGCAATACCGAATCGAGGCTTTATTATTAATGAGCTATCCATAAACGAAGCTAATGATCTATATCATACGGTAGCTCAACTTGAGGTGATTGCCTTGGATTCTTCTACATTTGATGAAAATCTTATAGCTAAACTCCGCAATCTACAATTACAACTGCAGCAAAGTCATACACCAAATGCACGTTTGGGCTTACGTCTAAAATTTCATGAGACTTTGATGGATGCTTGTTACAATAGAATATTGAAAACAATTCTTAGTAAGCTAAAAACAAGAATTTTGTTCTACGAGCAGCTTTATATCAATGACGCCAATTTTTACGAAACCATAGATAACCAAAACGAAGGCGTGCTGCGGGCAATTGAAGAAGATAACATTCCTACAGCTGCATTAATTTTAAAAATGAACTGGATTACGGTTCTAGAGTATCTAAAAAAACAAATGAAAACCGAAAACCCCTAGCCCCTTCTCCGCTCTAACAGCACCAACATCATTAAGCTTAACATTACGCGATGATCATCGTCAGCATCCGTTGCTTTTACCTGCGAAATTTTAAATTTTCTTCCAAAAAAAGAAGCTTCTTTCTTTAGCCGAACAACTATTTGTTCTTCTTTGTCGAGAACAACATAACTAGGATTGAAAAGATATCCTGTAAAAATATTGAGAATAGGTATTTGCCCAAGTAGCCCATCTGCTACTTTGACCCAGGCATTTTCTTCACGAATTTTATATTGCGGTTTTTCATGCTGGTCTATAATGTCATAATTGGCTTTCCAGAGTGAGGCCCATCCTTTACGGGCAACCTTCCCCAAGGCCTTGCCATTGCTGTCGGTAAAACTATACGCCGTTGAGAAATCGATCCACTTGTCCGCCTTAATTCTATAATTTACTTGAGTTCTAGATTCATTTGAGAACACTTCAATATCTTCTTTGAATTTGAACATTTTTTGTCTCACATAGGCAATTATATTCCCTTTTGCATCTCTTGCCGTAAAATCATTGGATAGGGTGGTAATATTAAAATCGAATGAGATAGGAAAGTTAAGGTCGGTCATTGTAATAATAGGTTTTAGTTAAATAGATTTTTATCTAAGCTAGGAATTAGCTTCAATGCATTTCGGTAATATACCTTTTTTAAGACTTCATCAGGTAAATCTAAACCATACATCGCCCAGAAAGCATGATATTTTTTATAATATGGAAAATATTCGTCAGCTGTTTCCAATACCCTAAAATAAGTCGAAAACTCTTCAGGCTTCCAACTATCTTTTCCGAATAGAATCCGGTCTTGGTATTTTATAAAAAATGCTTTAGCCTGTTTAGGTTGCCTGCCGAGCTCAGCAATAATTGCCCCAATACCAACGGACATATTTGGCATTTCATCAAGGAGCTTTGAAAGTGTTTTTAAATCATTGGCATACCAACCCATATGGGCATTAATGAATTTCGTTTTAGAGTGCTTTTTGAACATTCGATGTTGCTCATCTATAATTTGTTGCCATGGGGCAGGATTGGTCGCCGAACGTTTTCTACGAGGCCTTGTCTTTAGTTCTAGCCACCGTTCATTCTCACTGTTCATATCATCCCAAAATGACTTTGGGTCGGCGGCGTGTATAAGAACTGGCACTCCCATTTCTGCGCATTTTTCCCAAATAGGGTCTAACCTCGAATCATCAATACCAATTCGATTTCCGTTGACATCTTTATATCGAAGCCCCAAACTTTTATAAATTTTCAATCCTTTTGCACCAGCTTTTATATCGGCGCCTAATTGGGCGGCAGCTTTTTTGCCCCAATCCTCATTTCCAACACCGCTAAAGTCGACATTGGCAAAAATGGCAAATCGATTTGGATAATGGTCATTAACATTTTTGAGCATGGCTCGGAGGCCTTCACCAGAACCACCACTAAGGTTAACCATTATACCTTCATTTAGCTTGTCCATATCTTTGATGAGAAGCGAAAGATCTTGCTCTGCCATTCGAAATTGATGGCTATGAACATCTATAAACGTAAACTTGGCCCGTGGAGTAGGATTTTCAGGAACTATTAAAGTAGATTTCGGATTGTACGCTTCAAAGCTCATTTCTTGTGCAAATGCGTTTAGACCAATACAAAAGGCAAGAAAAGTCAGTATTATTTTAAATTTTATCATCACTTTTAGTTTTGAGTTGTTCGTATACTTCAATTGTGTCAATATCAATGGCCCTGTCTTTGGGGTCGATTGTCATAATATTATTAGCAGCCTTTATAATATGCTGAGCGCCAAAGTCTTTGTTCAATTGCTCTAATTGCGAAAAATAAGTCTTGTTAAAAATAGCGGGTACTCCATTCTTTTTAGGATAAGAAGTAGCTACTACATCATATTCGAAACTGAAAAATTGCTCTTTTAATTTCATCAAATAGTCGGCAGTTAAAAAGGGTTGATCGGCCAACATAATAAGAATAGCTTTATAAGAGTGCCTTTTTAGTTGACTAACCCCGAACGCGATAGAAGAACCCATACCATCTTTCCAATTCGTGTTTTTAAAAATGGTCACATTTTGATTTAGCTTTTCTTTAATCACCTCAGCATTTGCGCCGAGAACTACAAAAACAGCATTAGAAACTTGTTTTGCCTGCATTATTGTATGCCCTAACATGGTATTTCCCTTCCAGGGAATTAACTGTTTTATTTCTCCCATTCTAGTGGATGCACCAGCAGCTAAGATTAAAATAGCAAGTTCTTTCTGTTGCGAGCTCATTTAATTATGTATTCTGCCTTCCCTATTTTTTAAAAGCATAGGTTTTCTTTTATTGGTGACAGTCAAAATCTCGGCAAGAACGGCTATTGCAATTTCTTGAGACGTTTCCGCACCTATGTCCAGTCCGGCGGGACCATGGATACTATCTAAAAAAGTTTCTGAAATATCAGAGTCTATTTCCAAGAGTTCATTAAATAGTTTTTCTCTTCTTCTGGCAGGACCAAGCAATCCAAAATAACAGGGCTTTTGGTTTTTTAGGGCCATTAAAAATTGTAGATCCTTAACATAACTGTGTGTCATTAAAACTATTGCAGTTTGTTCATCAATACTAACGTCTATGGACGCTGGCGCAGTATTTATAAAATGGGTCGCTCCCTTAAAATCGGAAATGGATTTTTCTTCTTTTGGATCGGCAATAATGCAAACCTCAAATCCTGCAGATGAGGCGAAATGACATAATTGCACAGCGTCATGTTCTGCACCAATAAGAATCATTTTAGCACATGGATTCAGCTCTTGACTGAATAGTAGTGTATCTGTCTTTGGTTCGAAGGATGCCTTAATTGGTATTATTTCGTCCTCAAGCTTAAAGACCGAGCCAAAACTTTTCGATTCACCATAGGCTTTTAAGTAATAACTATCAATGGCAAATGATTTTCTTTTTTGTACTATTTTCCTAAAAGAATTTAGAAAAGCCTCGTTGGGATTAAAAGATTCAAGTAATATGTATAAGATTCCTTCACAACCCAAGCGATATCGTCCGTCATAGGTCATTACTTTAGGAATATCTGTCTTAAAAACAGATGCGGACTGTCGCAAAACTTCTTTTTCAACACAACCTCCGCTCACTGCGCCGATACTTTGTCCATTTTCCAACAGAAGCATGCGAACTCCTGGTCTGCGATATGAAGACCCTTCTAGAGCTACTACCGTAGCTAAAACAGCCCGTATTCCTTTTGTTTTTGCAGCTTCAAAAGCTTTAACTATTTCTTTTAATTCGTGCGTCATTTAAAAAATCTTCGCGTTGCTATGAATTGAACGACTTCCCCTTTTTCATATGCGGTATTTGGCGCAAAGACTACAAATCCGTTCGCCTTTGATAAACTGGTTAAATCTCCTGATCCGTTAGCTTGTATTAATGACACTACTAATTTACCTGAAGCTATTTGTGCTTTGGCTCGAATAAATCGTGTCAAGTCCGTAGTATTATTAAAAGTTTCATCTAAAATTACACTAATTCTAACCGAGGGCAAACCTAATGATTTGTTAATCCAGGGCTTAAAATAGATATGGTAGTTTGCGAAAGTAGATACAGGATTTCCAGGGAAAGCAAAAATAGTGGTTTGTGAGCTTTCATGGTTGCCAAACCAAAACGGCTTACCGGGGCGCTGTTTTACCTTATGAAAAACCTTTTCAACTTCTATTTCTTTAAACACCTCTGGCAGGTAGTCATACTTCCCTTTTGATACACCGCCACTTAATAACAAAACGTTATATCTTTTTAGGGCCTTTAAAAGTTCCTTTTTGGTAATTTCTTTGTCATCATTTATATGAAGTTGATTGGCTATAATTTTTTCGTCTTGTAGCATGGCTTTAAGCGTGTAGGTATTTGATTTTCGTAGTTGATGAGGTTGGGGGACTTCGTTAACATCGACCAATTCATCTCCTGTAGATATAACACAAATTTTTGGAAGTTTTTTGACCAAAACCTCTGATTTTCCAACGGAAGCCAAAACACCAATTTCTGCAGCACTCAATAAAACACCATCTTTTAACAAAGTAGCTCCTTTCATCTCATCACCTCCTTTTTGATGGATGTTTTGCCCTTTTTTTACAGTTTCTTGTACTCTTGCTTTTCCCTGAGCAATGGACAAATGCTCATACATGATTACTGTATCGGCATTTTTAGGGATTACGGCACCGGTCATTATTTCCATACAGTGTTCCGGATTGTGTAATTCTTTTTGAGGACTTCCGGCGGCGGCAATATCGGAAATAGGAAAATTAATCAAACCCTTTTCAATTGCTTTATAATTAATTGCAATACCATCTTTAGTAGCTCTGTCAAATGGAGGGAAGTCACGATCAGCATAAATTTTTTCAGCTAACACCCTGCCTAAAGAATCATTTAAAAGAACTTTTTCTTCACCAAGATCAACGCTATGTTTTAGTACTAATTGAAGTGCTTCGCTAAATGATATCATGAGAAAAAATTTAGTTGCAACCCATTATTGATTAAAACCCGAACACCAACGAACAATACTAAAATAGCAGTAATTATCCGTATCCTTCGAGCGGAAAGATTACTAATGCTAAAACGTGTGCCTAGTTGCCCCCCAATTAAAACTGCTATGCATAGACAAACCGCTTCTACCCAATATATTTCAAACGAGTTATTCCATAACAGCCCACTAAGCCCAGAAATGGAATTGACCAATATAAAAAAACTGGAGAGCGCAGCTATAACAATAGGCCTGTCCCATTTCATGTGATGTAGTATAGGGGCTAAAAAAATACCACCTCCAATACCTACCAATCCGGATAATAGCCCGATAAGTGCGCCAAGTACATACGAAAGGTATGGAGGGTAATTCTTTGGATTAAAATCGGTTTTTAAATTTATTGTTTGTGTGAAAAGTGCAATTGCTGCTATGACCAATGAAACACCCAAAATGCTAAAGAAAATCACTTCGTTTAGCTCAAAGGAGGCCCCAATAAATGCCATAGGAATACTTGTTAAAACAAAAGGAAGGAATTTTTTAAAATTCAAATGACCTTTCCTGTAAAATAAATAACAACCTCCAGCAACCACTGTTAAGTTGCAAAGTAATGCCGTACTTCGAATAACAAAAAAACTGGTGAAGAAAATCGCTAAAATCGCTAAGTAGCTAGAGCCACCGCCAAAGCCTACAGATGCATACAAAGTAGCAGTGCCAAAAAAAATAAGCATCAATATGATTAGCTCGCTTAATGCTATGGACATACAGAAGCCATTTGATTGAGACCTCCGCTTACGCTATACACAATTGCTTCGGGTTTTAGACTTTTTAAGATAGCACAAGACCTTTCGCTACGTATACCAGATTGACATAGCAAATAAACGTCGTTATCAAAATTTATCTTCTGTAAGGAACTTTTTAGTTCTTCAATAGAAATATTAACGGAACCACTTAAATGATCTTTATTGAATTCTTCAATACTTCTTACATCGATTACCTGTAATTTTTTTCTTTGCTGAAGTGCCAAAAAGTCCTTTGCTGAAATGGAAGGACTTGATTCACACGAATCAAAACCATAATCCGTTTGAAGCTTTGTTGTCACTTTATTTTCTGCAACTACAGTAAAACTCACTTTTCGGGTATTTTGCAATAAACCGTCGTAGACCAATAATTTTCCGGAAAGGACCTCTCCTACTCCAGTTATAATTTTTACCGTTTCCAATGCTTGCAGCGTGCCTATAATTCCTGGGAGAATACCTAAGATGCCATTTGTTGCACAATTGGGAGTTTCCTCAGGGCTTGGCATTTTTGGAAACAAACACCTGTAGGTAGGTCCATTTTCATAATTGAACACACTAACCTGACCTTCAAAAGCGTGTAATGCCCCATAAACAAAAGGCTTGCTTAATATTACACAAGCATCATTGATTACATACCTGGCGGCAAAATTATCGGTAGCATCTACGATTACATCGAATTCTTTTACTATCTCAAGTGCATTATCTTTTGTCAAGTAGGTATCAAAACACTTTAATAGTGTTTGACTATTTTGTGCTTTTAATTTTTGGGATGTAACTTCAAGTTTCGATTTTCCAATATCATCTTCAGAATACAACACTTGACGCTGTAAATTATGTAGCTCAACAAAATCTTGATCTACTAGCCCTAATGTTCCAACCCCCATTGCATTAAGGTATTGCGCAACAGGTAACCCCAATCCTCCAAGGCCCACTATTAGAACTTTGCTATCAGCTAACTTGGCCTGTTTTTCAAGACCAAAACCCGAGAGGCTGGTTTGTCTAACAAATCTATCCGGTTTAATCATGAATTTAGTTTGTTTAAAGCAAATTCATATTCCTTTATTGAATTCGCATTGTACAATACTTCATCTTTCTCTGGATAAACTAGTTTGATATCGGAATTAATTAAAAATTTTCTAGGGCATGAACTCTCAGCTGTTTTCATATATTCTTTAGCCAATTGTAAGCCCTTTGGTTCCCAAATTGTAATGAGCGGTTCTGGTAAGCTGCTATTTTTGGTTGCGTAAGCTGTAGCGACTTTATTGGTATCTCTTTCTGAAATCAACTTCTCAAGAGTATGGGCATTAAGTAATGGTAAATCGCAGGCAACAACCAGCCAAGCATTTTCAGAATATTCTTTATGAGCACTTAAAATACCATTTAACGGACCCCTATATTCATTTCGGTCGACAATGCAATTGAAATTGGACACCAATTCCTTATGTTGCTCTTCTCGTATACTTAAAAAGGTTTTGTCACATAAGCTTTCAAGTAAACTATACAAATATTCTCGCTGTGGTATACCATGATACTCAATAAGCCCCTTATCATTACCCATTCTGGTACTTTTACCCCCAGAAAGTACTAAGCCGTTAAGAATTGCTATTTTAGTCTGCATTGCTTTAAAACGTTTTGGTTTCAATTCATATTAACCGCCTATAGAGGTCATAGAACTTGAGAAAACAGATTTATGCTCTTGTTGTGCTTCAAAGCCTGTCTTTGCTCTCGAATTGATTGCAGAAAGAATGGCCTCTTTTATTTTGTCACTGTTACCTTCGTGCCGTAAAATATCTCTTAGATTGGCTTTCGGTTTTCCGTATAGACAGGTAATAATATCTCCCGTTGCCGTAAGACGAAGTCTATTGCATGTTCCACAAAAGGTTCTACTAAATGACGGAATTAGACCGAATGTGCTTTTATGACCCTCAATTTGATAATTGATAGATGTTGAAGTTATAGGAGACTTCAATTTTGTATACTTTGGAAATGCATTCGTAATATGGCTTAGAATGGTCTTATAGTCCCATTTAATGGTCTGAAATGATTTGCTTCCGCCATTAAAAGGCATTTCTTCCAAAAATCGAACTGAAACGGGATAATGTTTCATTAATTCTAAGATTGGAATAATATCTTGTTCGTTCTGTCCTTCCAGAACAATGAAATTTATACGAACATTAAACCCTTCAGAAATCAGTCGAATCAGATTTTCATGAACGGTATCGTATTGATCACGTCTGGTAATACGTTCAAAGGTCGCTTTATCAATGGCATCAAGGCTTACATTAACATCCTTAATACCCAGTTCTTTTAATTCTGTGATATAAGGGCCAATTAACGTTGCATTGGTCGTCACCGAAATATCCTTGAGTCCGTCTAATTTTTTTAAATGTCGCAAAAGGAGCATCAGGTCTTTTCTTACAAAGGGTTCACCTCCGGTTATCCTGATTTTATCTATACCCTGCCCCACTAAGATTGTGCTTAAGGTAACAAGTTCGTCTATAGCGAGTAATTTGTCATTTTTCACAAAATCGATTCCCTCTGAAGGCATGCAATAATTACACCTAAGGTTACAGCGATCCGTTACGGCCAATCTCAAGTAATTAATATGTCTGTTGTGATTGTCTAAAAGCATGTCTAAATTTTAACCGCCACTCACCGGTGGAATCAATGCAATTTCGTCATAAGAATTGATTTGTTCATCATCTTGGGCATAGGAGTTATTCACCGCTATGGCCAAAGAAGATAGCTTACCTAATTCTGGATACGATTTATTTAAAAAACTGCGTAATTCCCTTACCGTTTTTGGTATGCTTCTGCCAGTTACGCTTGCAGTAGGTATAGAAAGTGAAGGGCTACCAACGATATCTTTGGTAACCCCGAATAATAAAATTGTCATTATTGTTATCCTAAGATTTCTTTTTCAGGAACTTTTAAAAGTTCGGGTGTCTTACTAAATGGTTGCTGATATAATCTATTGCCGGTCGCAGCTTTAAATGCATTGGCTATTGCCCCGCCTATCGGCGGTAGCGTCGGTTCTCCTAACCCCGTAGGTGATAGCTCATTTTGAATTAGATGGGTTTCTATTTCGGGCGCTTCTCTCATTCGTATTAGACGGTATCTGTCAAAATTATTTGCCACGGGCACACCATTTTCAAATTTAAAATCACCGTACATAGAATGTCCTATTCCGTCTAAAATACCTCCTTCAATCTGATTAATTGCCCCCAAAGGATTTACAACTATTCCACAATCTACCACACAGGTTATTTTTTTGACAACAGCGTTTCCATTTTCAATTTCTACATCGGCAACTTGAGCAACATGGGTATTATGACAATAATAGTTTACAAAACCTTGATATACACCGTCTGGCTTTTTGCCCCATCCTGATTTTTCAACTGCCATTTTAATACAGTTTTGCATTCGCTCAGGGTCGTATTGAATACGTTCATCATCAGTTCCTTTAACTTTTTCAAGAAGGTCCATACGAAGTTGTATTTTGTCTACCTCCATCGCTTCGGCTAACTCGTCAAAAAAGCTTTGCTCGGCGTATGCAAGAAAATTGGTATATGGTGCTCGCCATGCCCCAGTGGTTATATTACTGTCATAACTAGCAACATCAACTTGATAATTTTCTATGGCCCCGGCCGGGAAGAAATTAGGGATTAACCCGTACATATTATCATTAATGGCAGCTTCTTTAAGGTGATACCCTGTGAGCTCACCATCTTTGATCGCAGCTTTGATTCTATATTTTATGGCAGGCCTATATACACCCGTATTCATGTCATCTTCGCGTGAAGAAACCATCTTTACCGGTTTTCTGATGGCATTTGAAATTTCAGCTGCTTCATAAACAAAATCGCCATAAAGTCTTCTGCCAAATCCACCCCCCATCCGAGTCATTTCCAAATGAATATCCTCTACATTTCTTCCGAGCATATCGGCAACGGTTTCTGCAGCTGCTGCAGGAGTTTGCACCGGACCGACCAGATTAATCTTGTCATCGGTTACATCTGCAAAGAAATTCATTGGTTCTAGACAGTTATGAGGTAGAAATGGTGATTCATAAGTGCGCTCTAAAACAGTATCGGCTTCTGCAAAAGCCTTTTTAACATTGCCATCTGAACGTAGGGTATTAAAGTTGTTTCCATCTAAAATACTCATGAGCTCTTGGTCGTGCTTTGCTGTGCTTTCCGGGTTATTATCTTCCCAAACTACTTTTAAAGCTTTTTTGGCCTGCATCGCTTGCCATGTGGTCTCTGCTATAACAACTACTTTATCACTGTCAGACAGTCTAACGGACCAGTTTTGGTTGTCACCATTTAAATGAACCCGGGCTTTTTCGCCAATGGTTATAATATCGATTACGCCTGGCATCTTCTTAGCCTCTATTTCATCATAGGAAATCAACTTTTGACCAAAAGCCGGTGGTCTTGCCACACAGGCGTAAACCATGCCCTCGGCTTTGTAGTCCAATCCAAATAAAGGTTTGCCCGTTGCTATTTTAGTAATATCCACATTGCCTGCATCCTTACCTATAATTTTGTAATCTTTAGGTTCTTTAAGTTTTACATTTTCTGGAACCTCTAGGGTAGCCGCTTCATTCACGACATCACCATAGCCTAAAGTTTCTCCTGCCGCATTGCTAATAACGCCTTCGCTTACAGTGCATTCAGATGCATCAACACCCCAACGGGTAGCAGCGGCGTTAATCAACATCTGTTTTGCGGTTGCTCCAGTTTGCCGTAGGGCGTCCCAGCCAAAACGGATGGACTGGCTGCCACCTGCAACCTGTCTGACATAATTTTTGGTATCAAGTACACCCTGGGCTACATGCACATTTTTCCAAGCTACATCAAGCTCCTCGGCAATAATCATGGGCATGGAAGTTTTTACGCCTTGCCCAATTTCAGGGTTAGGTGAAAATATAGTTACCGCTCCATTTGAAGCAATCTTGATAAAAGCGTTAAAATCATTGTAGTTTAACTGAGATAAATCTATTGGCGGGGCTACTTTTGGTTTACAGGATTGAAACAAATTAAACCCGATTAGCATTCCCCCACCTGCGAGGGTCGAAGTTCGCATAAATGCCCTTCTGCTAAAAGTTGTTTTTGACGTTGTTGACATGATGTTTTTTTGAAACGGTTAGTTAGGACATTTTTTCAGCTGCGATGGCAACCGCTTTTCGTATTCTCGTATATGATGCACATCTGCAAATGTTGCCATGCATAGCATTCTTGATTTCCTCTTCAGTAGGATTACTATTGTTTTCTAAAAATGCAGAAGCGGTCATAATCTGACCAGCTTGACAATATCCACACTGCGGAACATCAACTTCTTTCCAAGCTTCCTGTACAGGATGGCTACCATCTTGTGATAAACCTTCTATAGTGGTAATAGCTTTTCCTTCTACCTGTTCTAGCGTGGTAGAGCAGCTACGTAGCGGATTACCATCGACATGAATGGTACAAGCGCCACACTGGCCTATTCCACAGCCATATTTGGTACCTACAAGATCTAGATGGTCTCTTAAGACCCATAAAACGGGAGTGTCAGAAGCCACATCTACCGTTTTTGATTCACCGTTAACTTTGAGCTGATACGTTGGCATAGGTATTCTTGTATTAAGTGATTATTGGTATGATGTTCAAGTTACCAAATTTTATAGGTAAGTTAAGTTTTTTAACAAATCAGCTTTTGATTTAACTTTTCATTAAAACTAATATGCAATTTTCAAATAATTTAAACTGCAAATGTTCGTTAAGCAGAAAGGAACCTTAAAATTTTGAAAATGAAAAGTTATTTCAGTTACGCTATTCTTGTTTTTAGCCTCTTATTATTTATTTCATGCGGAAACGCCGATGACGACGTCAATTTTGACTTAAATCAGGGCGAACTCGGAGAAGGCAAAGAACCTGATGATTGCCTTAATTTTGGGGAGAATGAGTTGCTGCTTTCTATTCAAGATCAATTTACCACCCTGCCAGGAAAGGTTTCTATTTTATTTAAGGTAAGTGATAATTTGGGCAATCCGGTTTCTGGATTAACCGCGAATCAATTCACTATTTATGAGCAAGGTAGAAATGATGATTGCTTCAACACTATTTCGTCTTCTGAATCTTTTGCCCGCATATCACCAAACTCGCAAGTGTTCAACAACAACACCTTACTTGTTTTAGATTTAAGCAATTCAGTATTACAAAGTAGTCTTGATGAACTCAAAACAGCATCTACGAGTTTTGTGAACAACGTAATGCCATCCCCAGAATCCAGTTCCTTTAAAATGGCTATTTATTGGTTTGATGGTGAAGATGAATTGCACCTATTAAATGAATTAACATCGTCTACAACAGAGTTAACAGATGCCATTGCTGGCATTGATGAAAATATCAGCAATGACCCGTCTACAGATTTATATGGCGCTGTAATTAAATCTACAGCTATAGCGGAGGAACTGTTGCAAAACAGTACCCAAAATTCTTCTATCGGTGCCGCCTCGGTAGTTCTTTTTACTGACGGTACAGACCAGGCATCGCGTTTTACTGAACAAAGTGCTTTGAATGCCGTCGATAACGCCAATAGAAATATATCGTTTTTTACAATCGGATTAGGTGCCGAAATTGATTCTGAAGTTCTTGATGCCATTGGAAAAACAGCTAGTGTAGTCGCAAGTAATGCTGCAGAACTAGAAACAACCTTCAACCAAATATCTGCCAGGGTTTCTGAACAGGCCAATAGTTTTTACCTGTTTGAATATTGTACCCCAAAACGAGATGGTAGTGGAGAAAACAACTTAGTTATTCAACTTACCAATGGCTCTTTGCAAGGGGCGGTACAGACCAAGTTCAATGCAAACGGGTTTACCGGTGGATGTGAATAAAGTCTAGTTGAGACAAACCAGTTTTAGTATCTTGCACTTGCAGGCTCATTAAATTCACGATTGAATGGCTCGCAAAGGTACTATCAGTGTTATCATTTTTTTTATTGCTTGTTTACTGCCCACATTTTATATCACGGCCCAAGAGCATCATGCACTTGAAGGAAGGTGGGATTTGGAAGTGGAGTTCAAACAAATTACTATCAGCTCCATATTGGATTCATCGTCTGAAAACTAAACTAGTTCAATTTCTTTAATTTAATATTTTTCCAGCGAACTTTAATTCCGCCGCCATCGTGAATTTGTAGGGCAATAGCACCTTTTCCATTACCTATCTTTTGATCAACCAGATTTACCATTTCTACTCCGTTTAAATAGGTGGTAATTGTAGAACCTTTTGCAACTATTCTCATGGTGTTCCACTGGTTCATTTTTAAAACTGCTTCTTTTTCAGCTTTAGGTTTTATGAGCCAACCTCTTCCGTATGATTCATAGATTCCACCGGTATGCTTTCCTTGAGGTGCTACCTCAGCTTGCCAACCTGTAACCTTGGTGCCTTCAAAAATAGACCTTATAAAGACACCGCTATTGCCATCAGCTTCTTGTTTGAAATCTAGGGTCAACTCAAAATCGTCATATGTTTCCTTTGTTGATAGATAGCCATAAGCTTGGTCAGGTCCGCTTTCGCATATAAGATGACCGTCGGAGACATACCATTTTTCGGTACCATGTACAATCCAACCATCCAAGCTTTCTCCATTGAATAGCGAAAGCATTTTTTCTTGTCCAAGTGAAAAATTAGATATAAAAATTATGCTGATAAATAACAGATTTTTCATGTAAATAGTTGATAGTGAATTTTTTCTAAAAATTGCTCAAAATAAATTTCTTTAATAGTAGTCTTTTTCTTACATATTTAGTATCTTAGGGTTATAAACTTAAGCCTATGCCTGAAATTACTACAAATTTTTTTTTGCAAGTTGGTCCTAAAAAACGCAAGCAAAACATAGATAGATGGTTTGTATTATCTATTATTTTTATGGCATTGGGCCTAATACTAGCTTTTTTAGCATTGCTTTTACCTAATAAATTTTAATTTCTATGAATCAAGGCGTTTCCAAACTTCTGTTTGTCACTGGCAATACTTAAATCCAAAAGAAAACCATTGATTATAGCATACTTTATTTTACCGTCTTTCTCTAAAAAGAATGTTGGCTCTTTTCCTGGAGATAGTTTAAAATCAGGTAATTTAAAATTCTCCCCAACCAAATGAACCGGCTTTTTTACCGCGAAACCGTTTTTGGGTAAATGCGTCTTTACGAATGCTACCCCTGATTTATGAAGATTTTTTGTGTCTAGTTCTGCTCCATTTTTATCCACTGTCAGTTTTGGAGCTACAATGGTATAGCCGGAAGCATCGAAAGTTTCATAACCATAATAGGTTGATAGATCACCTTGGTCTACAATTGTGCTTTTGTAATAAAAAGTATTGTGGTCTACAAAATCTATTTCTTGCCTGTTAATACCTAAATCGAGAATGTATGGTTTGTCTGAAATCTTATAGGTTACATTTTTAATTTTTAAATCAAATAACTTTCTGTCATTCTTTGGTATTTTTTCATAATCCTCAACTGGAATATCTACATAACTTCCTTTAGCTATGGTGTATAGTGCCGACAGAATCGATACGTAATTTAATTTTCGTATTTCTTGCTTTTCAATATCATTTGTATATCCGCCAGATTCGATAAGAATTAAGCTTGTACCCCATTTAGCAATATTGTCACCAAAAGCCCTAGGCTCAAAATCATCATTATAACGCCCCACCTGACCCGGTGCATACTTTTGAATAATCTCATTCATGAAAACGATAACTTTCATTGCGTTGGCCCGTACATCATTTATATCTTTTTCATAATTGTATGCGGTAGCCAAATAGGATATGGATGCTGGCTTTTCGGTACGTTCCGCATTATAATAGGTACTTTGATCGTGTAAATTGAAGCCAAATGCCGCATCTAAACTATCACGAACTCTTTTCAATGCTCTGCTCTCTGGTGATTGTAAACGCAAGGCATCTCTATTAATATCTACTCCCAAAGCGTTTCGTCTTTGAAATACTTCAGCCCCATCAGGATTCAACATAGGCAGAAAATGTAGGGTAAGATTGTTGAGAATTTCATTTTTTTCCTTTTTAAAATCCCCACTTTTGAAAAAATTCAAAAGATCAAAAATTGCTTGGGTCGCTGTTGGTTCATTACCATGCATCTGAGACCATAAAAAAATATTGGTCTCGCCAGAGCCTAAGGATATTAGATTTAAGTCACGCCCCTGAATGGATTCTCCTACCTTTTGTACCTTAAATTTAGCATTGCCCCTGAAATTAGCTATTAAGGGCTGTAAATCAGCATGTTTAATTCTACGATTATTTAAACTAGTTTCTTTATAGTCGTCATAAGAGTCATAAATCGCCTTTGTTATGTTTTGTGCTGTTGAGCTTGAAATACCCATAATTATTGTACATAAGAGAAGAAAACGTTTGTTCATTTTATTTTTTTATTGGAATCGGAGTGAAATTAAAATTTTTAGTTGCTTGTCGTACTTTATACATAAAATCTTTTCCAGGATCGGTTTTTTCGGTGCGATAACTAGTATCTCTTTCTAACCAAAGGGGATGACCTTCAAAATTTGTATACTCATAATGGCCAATTAGAAATTCGATATCATATTTTTTTGCCAAGTACCTAACCAATTTAATGTTGGCTTTTAGTTGCTCTTCCGTTAAGGGTGAATCTTCGGTGCCACCTACATTCTCTATACCTATTGAGCAATGGTTTAGGCCAATTACATGCCTACCCATGTAGGTTTCGGGCATCATTCTATAAATACTACCATCTTTATCGACCAAAAAGTGGGTTGAAACATTTAGACCGCTCACATTTTCAATATCTGGTCGCCAATTGGGTAAGGTGCTTTCATAAAATGCATCGTAAGAGCCTTCAAAAGTGGGTATAGCGGTCCAGTGCAATACAATCATTTTGGGGTTTATGGTGATGGTATCTCTTTCTAAACCGTAGCGATCTTTCAGATAGGCTTTTGTCAGTGCAATTCGTTCTGCGTCAAATTGAATAGGCTTGTCAATAATGCTACTCTTAATGCCGCAACCGGATAAAGTCAAAAGAATAGCTAAAATGGCTATTTTTCTCATGGCTTTTCGGTTTGCGTTATGGAGTCTTTTGGAAGCGCGTAGCAAATAAAGCGTTTTTGCCTACCCCATTCGCGTGCTTTTTTGACATCTTTTCCCATATAAATATCGATCCTATTACGCCATCTACGGTTCATTTTATCCTTTACATAAAAAGTATCCGGTAGTGATTCAATAATCATCATCGAGTTATGCTTTATACCCAAAGCTAGTAAATCTCGAGAAACCGCTACCACTTTCATTCCTGGTTTTAGCGTATCTCCCCATGCCGCAATATTGGGGTCTCCTTGTGTTTGCCAAGAAACCGAATTATAAGCTGAAACAGTAACTTCTTTGCCGTACCAGTCGATTTTTTCTTGTTTTATTTCTTCTTTGGCCCCACAAGAGAGCAAGCAACAGCATAATCCGATATAAATTGTATTTTTTGTCAATCCATTTCTTTTATGAAAAGTACTCTAAGCTACATAAAATCTATAAGAGCGCTGAAGTAAGTTGTAAACTCTGGTCTACTTCTGTAATTTTGCAATGCTATGAAGAAAGAAAAAAAGCCCGATTACGTTGTATTTGACGAAGAAACGCAATCATACAATAGCAAGCTACTACCCTATTCAAGTAACCTTGCTGCTCCAAAAATTACACCGCCAGACGTAACTTCTTGGAAAAACACGAACATCGTAAGTGCAAACAATCAGTTCAAAGCGAAATACGAGGCGATTCAGGACGAGTATAAGCGTATGATGCAAGAATTTGAATATAATGCCCTCGTCTACAATGCCAAATTTAATTTTGAGCCCATTGTTGGTAAGATATATCATCTGTATCGGTCTAGAGACGAAAGCACTTTTTTATCCCTTATTTTGCCCAATGAATGTAATTTTGAACATTTAGGAACCTTTAAGTTGGGACCTGATAAAACTTGGGAGAAATTATAGGCCAGGCAAGGGCACGTAACTAGAATCGGATTTCATCATAGGAAAGGTTTTATTCTGCCATTGCTTTTTTGCATTTTCTATCCTTTCTTTTGATGAAGAAACAAAATTCCAGTAAATATGTCGCTCTTCCTCAAAAGGTTCGCCACCAAATAATAGCAAATGTGAATTGGGTTGAAGTTCTATTTTGCACACATCTTCTACTTTGCTCACCAAAATATTACCTTTTGTAACTAGTTCATCGCAGGCTTTGATGCTTCCCTCAACGATACATATGCCGATTTCACCTTTTAACTGGCCAGCTATATCTAAAGCATAAAAACCTCTATTCTTTAGTTCTACCATAAATAATGGCGAAAAGACCGGTACGGGAGATTTTCTACCGTAACCTTCGCCAGCAACAAGGGTGAAAGAGGTACCGGCTTCTTCCCATTGGGGCAGATCTTTATTGGGAATATGGTGAAAGCTTGGGGCAATCTCCTCTTGTGATTTAGGTAAGGCCACCCAAATCTGATACCCATGAGCGGTAAACTCCTTCCCATTTCTTAATTCTTGTGGGGTTCGTTCGGTATGGGAAACCCCACTGCCAGCTGTCATCCAATTAACAGACCCTGGTTTTATAAGTTGTTTTGTTCCTAAACTATCTTCGTGCATTAACTCCCCTTCGAGCATAAATGTTAGGGTAGATAAGCCAATATGTGGATGTTGATCTACATCCATATACTGATCAGGTCCAAGTTTTGTCGGGCCCATATGGTCTATAAAAATAAAAGGACCGATCATTCTTTTCTTGCGGAAAGGAATCAGTCTGCCTACCAAAAAGTCTCCAATATCCCTACTTCTTTCAGCTATTATTAATCCTACATTAGACATGCGCTTTGATTTCTTATTTTCGTGAAAGGAAGTTACAATTTTCTATTTTGATGTTATGAAAATATTCAAAAGGGTTTTACTGCTACTAATTCTCGTTGTCGGTATTGTTTTTTATATCAACTATCCAAAACTGAATATGATTTCGGGCTATGCCGCTAAATACTTGGCCTCAAGTGTTTTGCTTGGAAATCGTGAACCTGAGTCCGTCGTTGCAAACGATTTAGATATGCCACTGGTAAGATTGGCCACTACAGCATATAACGTTGAAGAAGCTTCTGCATCGGCCAGTGTCTATGGATTAATGGGAAGAAAAGCTATCGATAGGCAAGGTTTAGGAACCGTTTTGGTAAATCGTCATTATCCAGAAGACGAAATATACATACAACCACAGCGCGATACTACAGTCATCACAAAACCATACCCTTATGGGCATCTAAAACCTAAAGACACTGTTTTTTCCGAGGTTGATTATGAACAACTGCAAAAAGCGGTGGCCTTGGCATTTGATGACAATGAAGTACAAAAGACCCGCACGCTTTTGGTGTTATACAAAGGCCATTTGCTTACAGAGAAGTATTTAGATGGTTTTACAAAAGATACGCCAATACTCGGTTGGTCAATGACCAAGAGTATATTGGCAACATGTTTTGGTATTCTTGAAAAACAAGGAAAATTGGAAATGGATTGGCTAGCTCCAATTCCGGAGTGGAAGAATGATGAACGGAAAAAGATTACCTTAAATCATCTATTGCGCATGCAAAGTGGATTAGAATGGAATGAAGATTACACTACTATTTCAGATGCCACAAGAATGCTTTTTTTAGAGTCTGATATGACGAAAAGCCAGCGAAATAAAAATGCTATTGCCAAACCTACTGAAATTTGGAATTACTCTTCGGGCACTACGAATCTCTTATCCGGAATTTTAAGGCAACAGTTTAGAACCCAATCGGAATATCTAGATTTTCCGTATGAAGCTTTTATTGATAAAATTGGAGCGTACACAATGCTGTTGGAAGCCGATTTGGGAGGCAACTATGTAGGCTCTTCCTATGGATGGGCCAGCACAAGGGACTGGGCCAAAGTAGGACAGCTATATCTGAATAAAGGACGCTGGAACGGAGAACAACTTTTCAATGATGACTGGATAAATTACATTACTACCCCTACACAATTTTCTGAAGGAAGATACGGTGCTCATTTTTGGCTCAATAGCGGCGGTATCTATCCTGATTTACCCAGAACACTCTATTCGATGAATGGTTTTCAAGGCCAGTATGTCTTTATTATTCCTTCAAAAGACCTTGTTGTGGTACGTACCGGTTTGGCAGAGAATCCGATTTTCGACGTAAATCACTTTTTATCAGCGCTTTTAAAAGCAACTCCATAGTTGTTTATCTATTAAATAGCGTATTTAACTTAGCATACCACAAAAGGTAGCTACTTCACAACAATAATTTCACACAAACACAGACCTTAGCTACATTTACACCATAATAATCAAGTAAATAATTTTTTCATTTTCATATAGTGTTCTCGTAAAAGGGCCTTTGTCGAATAGACGGGGCTCTTTTTAATTTCAGCCCATTTGGCTAGCATACTTTAAATCGTATACATCTCAACCGTCTTTTTAGTTAAAAAAGAACATAGACCACAAAAGGTAACCACTTCACAACAATAATTTCGCACAAACATGCGCCTTAGCTACATTTACACCGTAATAATCAAGTAAATAATTTTTTCATTTTCATATAGTGTTCTCGTAAAAGAGCCTTTGTCGATAAGATAAAGGCTCTTTTTAATTTAGGTATATCTTCGATTTAAAAGGATATCCCATTCTTTTATAATGATGTGACTTTAGACCTAATCTCGTTTCTAAACTTAAAATACTGTTGGTGAAATGAAAAAACTGGTCTATTTAGGTTTTCTATTATTTTTTGGGTTGGGCATCCTAAGCGCTCAAGATTCTACGGACACATCTGCTGACGACAAGGCCCAAATGAAAAAAATTGCACGCGCAATAAAAGAGGCTAAGAAAGAAGAGAAAGTCGCTAAAAAAGTGGAAAAGGAATTTAAAAAACGGGAAGCGTTAAGAAAAGACATCAATAAAACGGAAAGTCGGATTAAATCGGAAACTTCAAAGCTTGATAAACTAAATGCTAGATTGGAGAAAAGAAATACTCAAATGACTCTTGTTGAAAAAGAAAAAACAGAACTAAAAATTGCCAAAACAAAAGAACAACTGGAAAAACTTGAAGCTAAGCTCTTAAAGCTGAAAAAGAAGCTTTAACATTAATCTATGGGAGCCATTTATCTTCCCCAAAATTTGGCTTTCGCTTTTCTAAAAAGGCATTACGGCCCTCTTTAGCTTCATCGGTCATATAAGCCAGTCGAGTTGCCTCACCAGCAAAAACCTGCTGCCCTACCATTCCATCATCGGTTAAATTCATTGCGAATTTTAGCATTTTTATTGATGTGGGTGATTTTGCCAAAACTTCTTGCGCCCATTCATAGGCAGTAGCCTCTAATTCAGCATGCGGTATAACGGCATTGACCATGCCCATTTCAAAAGCCTCTTGGGCCGAGTAATTGCGCCCTAGAAAGAAAATCTCCCGAGCTTTCTTTTGCCCAACCATTTTAGCGAGATATGCTGAACCATATCCTCCATCAAAACTAGTAACATCGGCATCGGTCTGCTTAAAAATAGCATGTTCTTTACTTGCAAGGGTCATATCACAAACTACATGTAAACTATGCCCACCACCTACGGCCCAACCGGGAACAACAGCAATAACTACTTTTGGCATAAAACGGATCATACGCTGTACCTCTAAAATATTCAAACGATGCTGCCCATCTTGCCCTACATAACCTTGGTGTCCCCTGGCCTTTTGGTCACCACCACTGCAAAAAGACCAAATTCCATCCTTAGTAGATGGCCCTTCACCAGAAAGTAGCACTACTCCAATAGAAGTATCTTCTTGGGCATCATAAAAGGCTTTTATTAGTTCACTGGTGGTATTGGGTCTAAAAGCATTGCGAACATCAGGGCGGTTAAAAGCGATTCGAGCCACCCCATTACTTTTTTTATAGGTGATATCGTCAAACTCGATAGCAGTTTTCCAGTTGGCAGTTTTCATTAGGCACTTATTTTTGTGGATTACAAAATAACGGAAAATCCTTCTCAAAGTGGGCAGCAAGCTAAGAATAACATTAAGATATCGGAGTTTTACGATTTAATTCACGAAATTAGTAGTTAACTAGGTTAATCATTTTTCAAAGAACAATACATATGGAGAGCAGAAGAGACTACTTAAAAAAAATTGGACTTGGGGCGTTGGCATTAAATCTAGCCCCAATATATGCTTATGAAAATGAAAGTGTTATCCCTACAAAAGCTAATTCCCATAAAATATTTTTAAATGCAAATGAGAACCCTTATGGTCCCTCACCTTTATCAAGGGAGGCCATGATGGAAAGTATTTCAAACAGTAACCGTTATGGTTGGTCACAAAAACCAAAGCTTATCGAAGCTATTGCAGCATACAATAAGGTGGCTAAAGAAAATATTATGCTTGGATCTGGCTCTACCGAGATATTAAACTTAGTGCTTCATTATGCGGCACAACAAAAAGGGAATATTGTTACAGCGGATAATACCTTTAATTTTTGGATGTCTCCGGCAAAGAATCTAGGTTTAGAAAAAGTTAGTGTTCCACTTACTGCCGATAAAAAGAATGATTTAGGTGCATTAAAAAAAGCGGTCACATCAGATACTCGATTAGTTTATGTATGTAACCCTAATAACCCAACTGGTACAATAACCGACAGTAATCAGTTGCTGAATTTTGTACGAGAGGTATCAAAAAATAGACTTGTATTATTGGACGAAGCCTACATTGACCTGACCGATCAGAAATCTTTAAGCACCTTGGCCAGTGAGAACGAAAACCTTATCATAGCAAAAACCTTTTCTAAACTTTTTGGATTGGCCGGAGCACGAATCGGTTATGCGGTAGCACATCCAAAAACTATTAAGAAGTTAAGCGGATTGCAGTCTTGGAGCAATGGTGATGTAAGTGTGGTGTCTACTGCGGGGGCTTTGGCAGCTTTACAAGACGTTAATTTTATCAAAGATACTTTTGAATTGAATGCGAGCGCACGAGCCTATACTATAGCACAGTTCGAAAAATTGAACATTAAATGCATCCCATCACATACCAACTTTATCTATTTTTCTTTAGAAAATTATAAGGGGCAATTCTTTGAAAGGCTTAAGGCAAATAACATTGTAGGTACTCGAATTTATGAAAAAGAAGGGAAATGGTCTAGAATCACTGTTGGAAGACTTGAGGACATGAAAACTTTGGTAAGAGCTTTAAGTTAAGGACTATTACTATCTGGACTATCATCTCAATCCTAATGAAATTTTTATAACTCAGCGGAAATATAGGTTTATGCAACTATCATTCAATAAAATAGGGTTCGTGCTTTTTACCGTTTGTCTAATAGCTACAAATTTTTCGTGTACTACTAAATCTTTAGATGAAGTAAAACCAATTCATTTAGATGATATCCATTTTATTGTCACCGATGAGGAAGCAACGGTTGCGTTCTTCCAAAAACATTTTGGTGCTAGAGAGATGGCTCATCCTGGTGAAAGGTTTGATTTGGTACGTTTTCTATCCCTAAAATGGCAAGACCCAACAATCACCATAACTTCTATCGGCCCTTATAAAGACTTGCCAGTTGAACGCAATCAGCGTTGGCTTAACGCAGAGATCATTTCACCAAAAGCAGAAAAATCAAAACCTGTTTATGGTGCAAAATGGTTGGCACTAGCAGTACCATCGATACAAGCTGCGCTTAAAGAACTTCAAGAAGAAGGAGCTGCAATTTCAGAGTATAAACTATCATTGCCCTTGGAACCTGATACCCCGGCTTTCAGTATTTATGGCCCCGATGGGTTTGAAATTGTTATAGTAGAGCGTCCAGAGAAAGAGTTTGGAGCTGCAAAATATAGTATTGATCATATTCAATTTCTTGTGGAAGACGTTGAAGAGACGAAGACTTTCTTTGAAAAAATATATAGTGCACAATCTGCAATACAAGAAAACGGCACAATCAGTTTAAAAGTTGCTGATGCAAATCTTATACTATCGGAACCTAAAGTATTTGATATCAATCCAAAAGATGTTTCTTTTAGAAAAAAGGAAGGAACCATTCGAATTGGTCTAGACCACCTTGGTTTTCTTTACGGTGATGTTAATAAGGCCGTTGATCAGGCAGCTTTAAATGGATATTCACCGATTTTTTCGCCACAACGCTATATTTATAAGAATAAACCAACGGTATACACCTTCACGGCATTTTCAGCTCCAAATAATATAAACATAGAAATGGTTCAGGTTGATGGTCGTGTTGGACCACATTCCTATTATATGGATTGAGTAAAGGTGAGTCAGCTTTTATCCTCATCATAAATTAGTAATCTCTTAGCTAGACCATTTGCTTTTTTAAAGGGGATAAAATCTTTATCGGCCAAGGACCAATATTGCATGGCCCAGAATCTGTTTTCGGGTTTAATTGGTCACTAAAATATATTAGCACAGTTATCGCCGGAACTAATGTAAACCACACCAATAAATATTTATCAACCAAATATTGGCTTAAGTCATAGCGGGTAGTTAAAAATTCTACAAATTGAAGAAGACCAAAACCTACGGCAAAATAGGTTCCTAGATATTGTGGAACCTTTTTATCCCACCACTGCTGTATCCATGTCTTATTTGTTTCTGAACTCATATACTAGCTTATAGGTGCTAAGATATATAAAGTATGTAATTTGAAATGGTACTTTATTGTAATTAAATTCTAATACCAAAGTATTTAAAGCAAAGCTTAGTGGGTTTAGTCCCTACTCATAAATTAAGGGCTTACGACGTTCCTTAAAAATAGAAAAAGGCCTCCATTTAGGAGGCCTTTTTACTAAAAACGGTACGCTAGTTATTGGGCCAATTGCCCCAATTGCTGCAATGTCCTGCTTTGTCGGTTTTCTCTACCACTCTATTCACTCCAGAATATCCAGCATTCATAAGTGCACGCGGAGAAAAATGAACTTTACCATTACTTTCGGTAATTGAAACCTTACCAAAATGAGCTTGGCTTAGTGCATGACCTGTTTCGTGCAGTGCTACAGTTTCAAAATCTACGCCACCACCAGTAGCAACCGTATCTTGCCAGTTAAAAGCATCATTATAATAAATTTCTTTAATAGCTACGTCACCTACCCCATCTTCATTAATATCTTCGATATAAGTAAGTGTAAAAGTAACCCCCAATATAAAAGAACCACCACCTGGTGCAACTAAATCAAAAAAGTCACTTGGCAAAATTCCCGCTTGTACGATTATTCCTGGAAAAAAACCATTACTACCACCAAAGCCAAAAAACACATTCGAAATAAAACCAATATCGGTTGGAGATACTCCGAAGTTAGGAAGTTCAAGCCCATCAGAGCAAGTAACTTCATTCCAAGTGTTCATTACATTTTCGATGGCACCAAAAGTGTTTAGTCCAGATGCTGTTGTTAATTGTGTGCCATCTATGATATAGGGCACAGTTTCCCCACCTGCATTTCTTGGGTCATTAGGGACGAAATCAGAGCCCAGCTGTTTGTTTCCTGTATCGCTAAAAAAGACGGTTCTACCTGCGGCATCAGCGCTATAGTATTCCATTTTTTCTAATTGAACCCCATAAGGTATCAAAAGTGCATTAAGTGCATCTGCTCTTGACTGAAGTTCAGAGAACTCATTTTGCTCAGTATTGTTAGCCTTAGCGAATTGCAGGTTAGAAGTTTTTAAATCTAATTTAGCAATTGGAGTTGCAGGAGGTAGTTGAGCAATATCAACCGCCACCATATTTTTCATGGATAGATTTACAGTTTGTAATTCAAGATTCTGTGTTTCTTCCTCAACCTCACAGCTGAAAAGAAGAACCCCTGCAAAAGCGCAAGCGAATAAGGTTTTTTTCATTTTAAAAGAGTTTAATTGATTATTTCGGTCTTAAATTATGATATATTTTTTTAATAAAGGATATTTTGGTAACGAAATTATATAAGACATCTTAAGCCAAAGTTCATAGGGTCTTTTTATTCTTCTCTTCAATCCATTTACTCATATACTTGGTACTTGCCATTGTTTGATGCATTAAAAGAGCGCCAAAGAAATTTTTAGAGCGGTGGCCTTCTAGTTGTTGGCTGACCAAATCAATTTTATGAAATAAAATGGGCGTGAGTTGCTCTTCGGAAAAGTGATTTTTTATGGTATTAAATCCTAATTTTTGAACCAACAACCAAGTTTCCTTATTGCAATAGGTTTCAATTGCTTTTTGAGCAAAATCAGTAGGCTCATCATAATAGTCAGTGTAGTTTGGGATTCCCTCTGCTCCTATTGCAGTTGTTATGGTAGGGGTTCCATTACACATACCATCGATTACTTTTCCTTTTATTCCTGCGCCAAAACGTAAAGGGGCCAAATTAATACGTATTTGTTGTAGTGTTTTATCTAAATCTTCTAACCACCCATGCACGTAAAAGCCTTCTTTCGGTTTATGCATTTCAGTAATTTGCTGTGGCAAGTACGCACCATAGATATTAAGATTGCTTTGTGGTAATTCTTGTCTAATCAATGGCCAAATAGAAGTTTTAAGATATTTAATGGCATCTACATTCGGAGCATGTTTTCCATTACCAATAAACAAGAAATCTTTTCGCTCCTCAAAGCTTGGCAATTCCTGGTTATTTTTATTTGCCGCCGCTTCTACCATAAATGGTAGTGTAAATAGCAAATCCTCAGGAATATGAAACTCGGCTTTAAGCAACTCGGTCTCTGTTGGTGAGATCAAAAGCGTTAAATCAGAACGATAGATACTGGCAATTTCTCGTTTGGCCATATCATTCCCAATCCACTTTTCTGTAGTGAACTCCTCCCCTTTTTTATGACAGACTTCCCTTGTGTTTCTTAGTGAATGCAGGTCTTCCGTATTTAAAACACGAAGGGCATTAGGTGCGGATTCTGCCACTCGCCAACCAAACTGCTCTTCTACCATAAAACGGTCAAAAACTGCTATATTAGGCTTAAGTTTTTTGATGAATTCATCAAAAGAGCTATCATTTAGTTTAATTGTGGTGGTTGTAATATCTAATTTAGAAAGATCCTCTGAGTAATTTGTTTTCTGGGCTGTAGAAGTAAAAATAAGATCAAATCCCTTTTTTTTAAAGCTAGTTAATAGTTGTAGCATGCGATGGCCAGCCGCGGTTGTTTTTGGCTCTGGCCAGACAAAACCGATAAAGAGAGCTGTTTTCATGTGTTAAGTTCAAAAAACAAATTCAAGCTCAAATACAAGTAACAAAAATTTACCATACTTAAAAGCATGTAGTTCTCTTTACATTAATGCTGCAAACTTTTTTGAGATATTAGAGCGTAGCTTTCGCTCATAATCTTCTTCGAGCCATTCTTTATAGTTCTTGGTGTTGTTCATAATACAATAGGAATATTGACGTACTCTAAATTGAATTTCTTCCTTTAAAGACTTTGCCAAAATACGAGCGTCAAAAACATCTTCGCTATTCTCAAAACATATTTGTGCGTGCTGTTCTATACTCTTCTCAAGCACTAATTTAGACTTTCCGCCTTGGGCGAAAACTTTTTTATATTCCTCTTTAATATTGAAATGGATATTTTTTGATTTGCTGAACTTGGCTTTAAGCTCTTCGGGCATTTCATAGATAAATTCACGTTCAATCTCCTCGTCGTTCTTAATATTTTCTAGATAAAAGTCTGGAAAATGGAATATCTCTTGCCAATCTAGGGGTTCATCCCAAGGACCAAAACGGGCAATATTATTACCCATGTCAATAACGTTGAACTTCTTCTTGTTCGCTAAAACTCGAGATCCCCTACCAATCATCTGAAAGTATAAGGTCAAAGACCGTGTTGCTCGATTAAGAATAATTGATTCTACCGTAGGTTCATCAAAACCGGTAGTCAGAATACTAACCGAACTTAGAATAGCGTCAGGGGTGTTAGAAAACCACTCAAGAATTTCTTTTCGTTCAGCGGCGCTGTTTCTATTATCCAAATGTCGGACGTTATAACCAGCTTTTTTGAAGGTTTCATAAACATAATGAGAAGTGTTGATACCATTGTTGAAAATCAAGGTCTTGGTACCTTTCGCTACTTCTTCATAGGCGGTAACCAACTTACCCAACATACTTTGATTACCGTAGAACTCGTCTGAAGATTTTACGGTATAATCACCATGTATACCAAGTTTAAGGCTCTTTAGGCTAACATCATAGTTATATAGTTCGGCCTTGGATAAAAATCCTTTTTCAATCAAAGACTTTATAGATTTACCCACTATCAATTTTTTATAGTGGTCCTTCATCGGTAATTTGATGTTTGAACTTAAAGGGGTAGCCGTAACGCCAAGTATGGTTGCTTCATCAAAATACTTAAAGAGTTTTCGAAAAGAATTATAATGCGCTTCATCAATAATAACAAGGCCAATATCCTTGATTTTTATTTTTTCTTCCTGTAGCCTATTGTTAAGGGTTTCTACCATGGCAACAAAACAGGTAAACTCATCTTGGTCGTCAAACTCTTTTACCTCACTGTTGATGATCTTGTTTTTAACCCCGAAGCCATGCAGCATTTTAGAGGTTTGTCTGCTAAGTTCTATACGGTGCGTTAATACAACGACCTTTTTTTTGGTCTGCTCAATATAACGTCTCGTAATTTCAGAAAAAACCACGGTTTTACCACCACCTGTTGGTAGTTGATATAATAAATTGCTGCCTTTCGGCATACCATGCAATTCTTTAAAGATTCTTTTTAAATCTTCTAATTGGTAATCGTAGAGGTCTTTTCTTGCAACTTCTTTTTCTACTTTCAAAAGGCTATGTCTCTTGATTAATTAATAACAAACCTTACAAAATTATAAGATTTTAATCCTAGTTCTAGGCTCTTTTGCAGGAAATATTCCAAATACTATTAACAATTGTATTCCCCTTAAAAAAACATCCTGTTTTTTGGCAATGCTCATAAATTTTTGATAATAAAGCCCTAGGTCATTAGGAAAAATGATTCTAAAAATGTATAATGAGGGTTAATACTTAAAAAATCTAAAAAACGCATGAGGCAACTTAAAATCATTAAACAGGTTACCAATAGAGAATCCAAATCCTTAGATAAGTACCTACAAGACATTAGTAAAATTGATTTAATAACTGCCCAAGAAGAAGTAGAATTAGCACAAAGAATACGCACTGGCGATCAAGTTGCCCTCGAAAAGTTAACCAATGCGAATTTACGATTTGTTGTTTCTGTTGCAAAGCAATACCAAAACCAAGGTTTAAAACTGCCTGATTTAATCAATGAAGGAAACGTTGGTTTGGTTAAAGCGGCAAAACGATTTGATGAGACCCGCGGGTTCAAATTTATATCTTATGCCGTTTGGTGGATACGCCAATCCATACTTCAAGCTTTGGCCGAACAATCAAGAGTTGTTCGTTTGCCATTGAATAAAATTGGTTCAATAAATAAAATCAAGAAGACATTTTCATATTTAGAGCAGGCCCATGAGCGACCACCTTCTGCGGAAGAAATCGCAAAAGAACTTGACATGACCGTTACCGAGGTTAAGCAGTCGCTTAAAAATTCTGGGCGTCACGTTTCTATGGACGCTCCTTTAAAGGAAGGTGAAACTTCTAATCTCTATGACGTCATGCGTGCAGGAGAGTCTCCAAAACCTGACCGGGAATTAATGCATCAGTCTTTGAACACAGAAATTAATAGAGCTTTAGATACGCTTTCACCGCGTGAAGCAGATGTGGTTCGTTTATACTATGGAATAGGACAACAACCTTCTATGACCCTAGAAGAAATTGGTAGTACGTTTGATTTAACAAGGGAACGTGTTAGGCAGATACGGGAAAAGGCAATTCGAAAATTGCGGCATAACTCAAAAAGCAAAATCCTAAAAACATATTTAGGGTAATAAAAAAAGCCGTCAAGATAGTTATCGAGACGGCTTTGTTATTGTAACACTAAGCGCTAAGAACAATTCATTTGGGAAATATTGTAATCTGTTAGAATTTCATTTAACTTATTGATGAAATTCATGTAGGCTGTATTTTCGTTATTTTGGTTTTCCATAGTTTAGGTTTTTGTGGGGCAAAAAAGGCTATAGGTAATCCAATTCAGCTAATTCGTTCAAACTTAAAATTTCGTTTAGTTCTTGTAAAAATGCAAGGTATTCCTCACCGTAGGTATCGTATAACATTTTAGATTAGGTTTTAAATTTGGGTCATTTTATTAACACTGTAAACTTATCTCAAAGTTCATAAGGTGACAATAAAATGTGGTGAACTATCGTGAAAATGTTGTGAATTGATCGATTT
Organism: Croceitalea sp. W27; assembly: GCF_055693185.1. Taxonomy (NCBI): domain Bacteria; kingdom Pseudomonadati; phylum Bacteroidota; class Flavobacteriia; order Flavobacteriales; family Flavobacteriaceae; genus Croceitalea; species Croceitalea sp. W27. The sequence continues at coordinate 229,066 of NZ_CM146327.1, read as the reverse complement.
ACTAAAAACTTGTTAAAACAATGGTTTTTGTGTAGTCTGTATCTTACAGAAAAATGATTTTCTAAGGTTTATCATTTCTATATCAAGAAATAAGATGCTAAAATCATCACCTAGATAGGCTCTTATATACTGCGGCATTTACGTATGTTGTGAAATCGCAATAAGGAGCATTTATCAACGTTTATCCTATACTATAGTTGCTTTTAACATATTATTTTCCACCATGAAAACGTCCATTATATCTTCAATAAAAATATTACTATTACTCATCTTGTTAATTTCAGTCCCAACTCTTAGGGCCAACAATTCGAATACTATAATTGAGCAATCCGAGGAAAAGGGATTGCTTAAAGTGCAGAGCCACAGTTTTACTACTAAGAAAAAGAGTGCATTTTCATTGAATGGATTAACGGAACAAGTAGAAAGAGGTTTGACTATTGTTCATTTTCAAACAAATGAAAAATTGGAGTACCGTACTTATGATACACATGGCAGTGAAGACGAAGCCTTGGCAATGACTGAAGTTTTAAAAGAATTGTTTACCAATAAAGCCTCTTTTCTAATGCTAGCACATGATTCTGCAGCAAAGGGTTTAGCGGGAAATACTTCAGAACTAAATAAACTTGGGCTCTCGAAATTAAGCATGATAAAAAGTAGACAAGCTTATATTATGCACAATCTTAACGGGAAAATTGTTGAAGAAATAAATGACAGCTCCATTGACTTAAGAATCCAATTATCAAATACGATAAAGGATAGTAAAATCTACTTTCCTAGAGAGGTATATATCTTTGAGCCTAAGATTGACAGATACATTGCGCATGCCGGTGGTGAAGTGAACGGTATTAAATCTACAAACACCAAAGACGCCCTTGATGAGAGTTATGCCAAAGGCTTTCGCCTTTTTGAACTTGATATTATTGAAACTTCAGATGGTAAACTTGTAGCTGCCCATGATTGGGGCATGTGGTCTAGATTTACCGATTTTACCGGAGAACTACCTCCAACACATGAAGAGTTCATGAAACATAAGATCTATGGAGATTACACTACCCTGGATTTACAAGGGATCAATGATTGGTTTTCAGCGCACCCAGATGCTACATTGGTAACAGATAAATTGAACGACCCTATAGCTTTTGCAGAATCTTTTGTAGATAAGGATAGGCTAATTATGGAATTGTTTAGTGTGATGGCCACAGAAGAAGCGGCAGGCCATGGACTGAATGCCATGATTTCACAAATACCTTTTATGAGTATTAAAGGAGATAAACTAGATTTTCTAAAGATTAATAATGTCAAGTACATTGCCCTATCTAGAAGAATGATAAAGAGAGAGAAGAAATTACTATTACAGCTGCGTGATGCAGGTATAAAAGTATATGTCTACCATGTAAATTTTGACGCTGGCAAAGATGAAAAGTATGTATATGATAACGAGATAGGTCTCGTTTATGGAATGTATGCCGATAAATGGGCATTCGGCAAAGAATAAATACAATTGAAATTTATCTCGGTTAGACTTTTAAATCTTAATATTATAGGTAAGTCCTGCGGTAATGCCCCAAAAGAAATTACCAGAATCAAATGCAAGTTCTTGCCTTCGTACCTCAAGTCTAGTTCTGTATATATTTTGATTGTTCTTACTGGTAAATTGATACTCAAGCCCTAATCTTTGTGATTCAATAAATAACAGGGTTTCAGCAAGTAATACATCACCTGCAATAGTTTGTCTAAGTTCCGGTGAATACCCCACTCCAAAACTAAATCCGTAATAGTTCTCTGCATCCTTAAGATATTTTCGTGTTAATATATTCGCAGATATGCGGGTAAGGTTATTTGGTCTTGGTGTTATAAACGAGCGTAAAGAAAAATAATAGTTACCACGATAATGACCAATAGAATTGGTAATCGCGGTTACATTTCTTGTTTGTGTTACAATATATCTACCACCTGCCGAAAACTCAATGGCACCAGGTAAGTTTACATAAATATCTCCACCAGCCTTATGTGATGGGTAAATTTCGTCGTTTGAATACCCATAATTTAAATAGGCATAAAAGCGCTTTAAAAATTTTGGGTAGAGGTCGATTTCATATTGAAGACCGTTTCTACCAGATCTGCTTATATAGTTTATTCTTGGAATTATACTTCCGATTTCTGTTCTGTGGTTATATGATATATTAGAAAAAAATATTGGTTCGTAGCGTTCATTGAACATGGTGTAGGCATTATCAACCCCTAACCTACTCTCAGTTACCCATTCTCTTTTAATCTCAGATGTGGCTATTCCCTCTTTACTATCTTCTTGTTTGTGGATTTTTGACTTTTTATACCTGTTGTGGATTTTTTGATCGGTGTTATGCCAACCTAAATCTGGATAATCTCTATTTTGAATACGATTGCTGGCCAGTTGCTTTAAACGGAGGATTTCATTATTGTCGATTCCTTGGAAAATGGCTTTGTTCGCAAGGCCTAAGGCAATCATGTTTTCACCTGCGTATAGTTCATTTTTTATCGCAGAAATCCAATACTGGGAGTTATTTCGTTCTTGAACCAGTAATCCATTAAATATTTTTCTAGCTTCTTTATATTCTCTGCTCCAAGTATAGGTTTTGGCCAGTAATGCTTTCGCTTGAATGTTCTTAGGTTCCTTATTGGCTATTTTAACAAGAATAACCTTAGCCGATTCATGTTTTCCATCATAAGCCAATTGATAGGCTTTTGGATAAGATATATCTGTTTCACTGCTAGAAACATCTTGACACCATCCGACAAATGATATCATCACAAAGCCTAGGTACAATATGTTTCGTAAACTAATCATTATCTAAGGCAGCAACTATTTTATCGTTTTCGGGTTTTTTGAATATTTTTACGCCCGCTTTTCTGGCTTCTCGTTTTGCTCTCGCTATTTTATCGGAAATCATATGGGCACTAGAACTGTTCTGATTTACTATGTTGATTAATTCTAATGCATCCCTGTGTCTTCCTTCCCAAAAATAAACATCAAAAAGTGCTGCATAAGAATCTATATAATTTGGGTTAACCTTGATACAGGATTTAAAAATTTCTATAGCTTTCTCCCGATCTCGCTTCCATGCGTGTACTCGTCCGCTTAGTATTTTAGTATCTATATGACTTGGCGATTCAGACAGTACATAACGGCAAAGTAGAAGTGATTTTTGATAGTCTTTTTCAAAGGCTAAATCTCTAGCTATCATATAATATCTATCATAATTTTGTCCATTATACAGACTATTGATCCAAACCATTTCACTCTCTGTGAATTTTTCCTTTTTAATACTAAAAATGGCCAGACTGTCAGGAATTATTTTATTGTTCGTGGTCACATAGGCATTCATTGACTTGAAAGCCTTTAGTTTGGCTTTTATATCTCCGCCCCCAAAAGAAGAACTAAGATCCATATTGGTATCTATTTTATATACAGCGCCATCGGAATATAGTTTGTCACCGCTTACATATTCTTTAAGCTCATTTTTGTTTCGCATTAAAGGAATATTCTTTTTTGATCTAAACTTTTCGTTTGTATCTAAAGCACTACCCATCCAAGCAACTTTTTTCGGCATTTTTAACTCATAATGTCCTTCAAGTAAACTCAACAAACTTGGGGTTACATCAAAATGTGAAGAGATGGCACTTATCTTTCTGGTCTTTTTCAAAAGAGGACTGTACATAATCAAAGGCACATGAAACCTACTTAAGTTATTCCGCTGCGGTATCGGTATCAATCTGTGGTCACCGGTAACAATGAATATGGTGTTGTTATAACCCGGCTGTTTTTTATATGATTCTAAGACAAATTTTAAAGCATCATCGGTATAAAGTAATGTTGCAAAAACATTGTCATTTTTTCTGATGACCTTCATCTTTTTGGCATCATGCTTAAGACCTGGCATTATTTTAGCCACTTCTTTCTCGTAATGTTCTTGATTCGGGGGTATAAAGGGCTCATGATTACTTATGGTCATATAGGCTTCAACTCTCGGACTATTGCCATCTCGCTTTAAACTCATACTCTTCTTGAACAGTTCCTCATCAGGATATCCCCAAGAAGAACCCGCGGCATCTTCTTCTTGCATGGTATAGTTAGCACCAAAACCTGACTTATCCAATACAAAGTCTACATTCTCACTTAGCAAAAACTTATCCACACCATCAAATGAGCTATTGGTGCCTTGATAAAAGGCCGTTTGATAGCCGTTATTTTTTAAAATACTGAATAGGGTAAGCTTATTAGGGTATTTTTCAAGCTCCATAAAACCGCTCTTGCCAAAAGGCAATGACCCTAGTAGTGAGGGTAACACTCCAAAAGTTCTACCAGTATTGCTAAGACAGTTCTCCCAATACAGTGATTTTTGGCTTAAAGAATCTAAAAACGGAGTAAACCCACCATATTCTGCACCTTCACCGACAAAATCTCTTCCTAGCCCTTCTACGATAATAAAAACAATATTTGGCTTTTCTTCTTTAAGGTTAAAGAATTCACCCAATGGGTTTTCTGCTGGTTGCGGCTTAATTAAAGGATACTCAATGTCTGCGTTATATGAGGTGTCCTCTGTTGAACTATTGTAGATATTAAGTGCAAGGTATTGACTTTTATTTTGATTTATTGGCTTTCCATCTAAGTACAGGGTCGAAATGAAAAAACTGAATAGGATAATTGTAAAAGGATACATTCTACCAATGTAATGGTAGTATTTTGAGGTTACTTTATATAATCCGAAGTATATAGCGATGATAACGATAACACCGATAAATGGCAGGATAGAGACCCCACCAGAGTTAGAAATCGTCATTTTGATATCTGAAAAACTGTATCCTAATATATCGGAACCTAAAGGAACCAAAACTGTACAGTAATAACTTATTAATCCAGCTTCGATTATCAGTAAAAAAGCAATAATCACAAAAACTAGATTGAACCCATATCTCGGCCGAAAGCTCTCCCAAAAGTTAAAAGGAAATACGAGTATCAAACCTATTATGGATGCATAACCCAATTGGTGTGCAACTGCAATAAAAAAACTACCACTAAATATGGTGTCTACGACCCCCTTAAAATAAAGCGTTGCATATTGATATATGGATAGTAGCAATAAGGTACCAAAGAAAGAGATGATCAATCTTGTGTATTGCTTTAAGGTATATCTATCTATCGTACTTGTATTCATAACTTAAATTATGCAGCTTTAGCAAAACCTTTACGCACCTGTGAACCCCAGCCAGAATTTACTCTAAACAGCTTTTTGTAATTACCCCGAACTGCCGAAAAAACCAATATTGGGTGAAATGTTACGGGCTCTACTATTGCGCAGAACAGTAATATTAAAATATCTTTCGTCTTTTTATACTCGTTATAGGTAAAGACATCCCATAGTACAGCATAAAAAGAAAAGGTTATCGAAAAAACATAAATAGCAGCGGTCAAGGCAATGAAGAAATCCCAATTTATAATACCCAAATACCAGAAATAAATAATGGTAAAAAAACCAAAGAATTCTAATAACGGAGCTAACCACTCATAAAAAAACCAGTAGGGATAACTTATTAAACCTAATCTACCAAACCTTGAATTAAAAAGCATATCTTTATGCTTATACAGGGTTTCCAGATTACCTCTTGCCCAACGGTCGCGTTGGTTAACCAAAATCTTCAAGTCTTCAGGCACTTCGGTCCAACAGAGTGAATCGGGAATATATTCTATGGTATAAGGTTCTTTACGCTCATGCATATATCTTCGCATTCTAAAAACCATTTCCATATCCTCTCCAACGGTACCCGTATCATACCCACCAATAGCCAGGGCGATTTCACGATCAAAAAAACCAAAAGCGCCAGATATTATTAATAGGCTGTCTATGCGGCCCCAGGCCATACGACCTATTAAAAATGAGCGTGTATATTCCAAAAGCTGAAAGCGTGCCAACCAACTTTTTGGGAGTCTTATTTCTTCTAAAGTACCACCTGATATTTTACATGAGTTTGCAACACGAATTACACCGCCAACAGCAATCACGCGCTTTTTAGTACGTTGCGAAAAAGCTTTTACTACATGTAATAGTGCATCTGGGCGCAGTAGACAATCTACATCGATACAGCCCACATACCTGCTTTCCGAAAGAAAAACACCCGTGTTTATAGCATCTGATTTCCCCCCATTTTCTTTATCTATTATTGTAAGCTTAGAAAAGGAAAGTTGTGTGGATTTATATATTCCTCGTATTGGTTTTGACTTCCAATTGGGATCAATCTCTTTTTCTATCTTCACCAGATCATAGGCCTCTATCATTTTTTGAAGCGTATCGTCTTTACTACCGTCATTAACGACCATAACTTCATAATTAACGTATTTAAGCGATAGTAAAGACCTTATATTTTCAACAATTGTTAGACTTTCATTGTAGGCAGGAGCAATAATGGTTATACTCGGGGCAATTGGGGACGCCATTACTTTTGACAAGTCACCAAAGCTATTTTTATTCTTATAATGAATAGAACTTCTAGTCGAGAAATAACCCATGAATACAAAAAGGCAGAACAGTATCGAACTGAACAGCAAGAAAATGAGGTCGATGTACTCTAGTACGATGTCAAATAAACTAGTGCTCATTTTCCTCTTTCTTATCTAGGTTTAAAAAGAATTCTTCGGAAAGTTCAAAATCGAACAGGCTTTCTTCTTCTTTTTCTTCATTCTTTGGGGCATTTATACCAAACTCATCATACAAAAAACACAACTCTAGCGGTAGTTTATTATCGTCATTTAGAATAGTTTGTTGCTCTTCAATAATTGCGCTAGCTTCATCATTTAATTGGGTTGTAGGTTCAATTAAAGTTGATTCTTTATTATCCGATGTCATGGGGACTTCTTCATTTTTTAGAACCGGAATAACATCTACATACTCAGAATTATCAGAAATCCTGTTTTCAATAACAACAATCGCTTTTTTAGCAGATTTACTAATCTTTAATTCATTGGAATCTATTAAAGTTCTTAAAAAGAAGACCTCTTTTTCATCTCCAAGTGATTCCATTTCTTTAATAAGGATAAGCTTAGAGTTTAAATCCCAAGCTTTTTGGTAGAGCGGTAAAAAAACACTGGGTAACTCTATATCTTTTTCTAAAACTTTTGACTCAAGAACATTTTCTTCCAAGACAGTTACATCTTCTTCGGTATCGTTACTTTCTGAATATTCGTTCTCAAGTATTTTAACAACTGGGAAGTTTGTTTTTAAAAGTTGGAGCTTTTTAAATGCTTTAAAGCGGAGTTCAGATTCGTCTTCCTTCTCCATAATCTCCTCCAATAACCCTATTTGCTTGACATCTGTAAGAGACTCAATGGTATCGATAAAAGTGTTTTTTTGTTCGAAAGTCATCAAGGCATACTCCTCTTCAAGCTCATCTGAATTAGAGGTGATATTTGCCAAATCATCGTCCTTTGATGATAAAAGACCTAGTTCGTTGTTCAATGATGCGTCCGTTTCTTGGTCCATAGAACCGAATTCGAAGGCGTCTTCTAGTTCTCCAGTATTTAGTTCATCGTTTTCTTCTGACTGAACAATTACTTCGTTTTCAGGTAAAATATCTTTATTCTCGTTTGCTTGTTCAACCTTCAAATCATGTACAATAGTTTCAGCAATTTCAATGTTCTCTATTGATTTTTCATGTTTAGGCGAATCATCAACTTCATAAACATCGGTTTCCTCTTCGGTTTCTATTTCCAAATAATCTTCAGAAAGTGAAACGGTAGTTGTTTCATCTGAATGAATAATAGTAGGTTGTACTTTTTCTAAATCTACTTCAAGTTCTAAATCAGAAGGTTTGGTATTCTTAATATCTTTTGTAGGTAGAACAGTATCGGGTGAAATAGTATTGATGGCACTTCTTGCCTTGCTGCAAACCAAAAAGTTGGTCTCTTTAATGCTGACTCCGTTTAAAAAAGGAATGTCCGATGCATCACCGAACAATGCAACAGCACTAAGTATTTGAATTTTAACTTCATCGGTACAGTCAAGAAAAACAGCCCTTAGAGTACTTTTAGCTTCCTTAAAATTAAAGTCTTTTATACACTGAATTGCTGCAAGCTTTATATGGTTGTTTTTGTGTTTAACCAATTCTATAATAGACGCAGCAGCGTCATTTTGATTGTAGTGTTTTATTAGCCTTAATGCAAATAGAACAACATCGGTATTCTCTGATATCAACCAAGATTTGAATCTAGGGGGTGAATAGTCTTTAAGGCCAGATAAGGCTTCTATCATCTTAAGCTGTTGCCATTCACTTATGGTATAGGTAGTAGAATCTAGAATAAATTCGATACCCTCATCACGAAGTTTTATGGTGGCAATCTCAGCTTGTTTTCTGATAGGGCCTCTCCTATCGTTAATAAACTTGGTTATTAGCTGATACGATTCACCTACCTGCATCTGGGTGAGCTCTAAAATGCCTTGTGAAATTACTTGCCATCGCCAGCTTTTGAGCTTTGCGAAAGCATCATGGTGCAAGCCAAGTTCCCGATATAATTTAAACAGTCTTTCCTCTGTAGTACCCGCAACATCTTTTTGAAGATCAAAAAGTATTTCCGCCAATATCTTTCTAAAAGTTTTATTACGAAGGTATTCTCTAATCTCGATTTTTAGATTGATATATTCCTTTTGATCGTCTTTTGAGTCTTGAGCAGAATGGAATAGAAAATTACTGATAATTGGTGCCAATTCAGCTCTTGTACTAGCTGTTTTCAAGGCTATTTTAGATAGTTTCGACTTGAAGAAAAAGATGAAACCAAAGTAAAGCACACCAAGGCCTATAAATAGAAAGGTGAAATTCCAAAGTATGCTTGTATCGACCGTGGGGGAACTAACAAGAAAAAGATTGTAATATGTAGATAATTCTATATTCAATTCACTCTACTTATTTCTCTAGATACCCTTACTAACAATTCCGAAGGGCTAACGGGTTTTGAAATAAAATCATTTGCGCCCATTTCAAAGGCACTCAATACGTTCTCTTCGTTGGAAGCTGATGATATCAGGATTATTGGAATTGTAGATTTTAAATCATTTCTGATATAATCTACCAATTCGATACCTGAAAAATAGGGCATCATGATATCGCTGACTATAATATCGGGCAAAGACTGGTTCAACCAATCTTTTACTTCTTTACCATCATTCTTAAGTACTACCTCATATCCGCCCTTTTCGAGGCGATAGTTCAATAGTGATGCAAGCATAGCATCATCTTCTGCTAGTAGGATTTGTTTTTTCAATGGGACCGGGGGATTTATTTATTATTTTGATTTTATTCGTTCTATTTCCAACTCAATTAAGGGTTCTATATGTTCGTATTCTTTTAAAAATTCTTCGTACAAAAAATTTAAATGCTTAATATCTCTATTCGATTTACAGACCAAGCTCATCTGCTCGCATATTTCAATGAGACCATTCAGCTTTAACATACGTAAACCACTTTTGATTTTATGGGAAGTAAAGCCCACACCATCGAAATCATCATTTAATAGATGGATTTTGGTTTTACCGATAAATTCTATAATATTTCTTTTGAAAAGAACTACCAACTCATCCAACAACGCTATTTGACCCATACAATCTTCTAAAACAGCATCTAAGTTGAGTTCTTGGGTCAGTAGATCGGTCTTGTTAATTGGCTCCATGATTTCGATTTTAGTTTCTCGTTCCGTCATCTTTTTGTTTTTGCTGTTAATAATTTTTTCGAGTAAGTTATCGGGTCTGAATGGTTTCAGAATGAAATCGTTTATTCCTAATAGTTCAAATTGTTCTTTATCCGATTTGCTGAAATCTGCAGATAAAGCAATTATGGGTATATTCTTTACGTCCTTTTTGTTAGTATTTCGAATAGCCTTCGTAATATCGAAACCGCTCATTCCCGGCATTCTTAGATCCATAAGTACAACATCTACTTTATGATTGTTTAGAATTTTTAATCCATAAAGGCCATTGTCGGTAACCACAGTTTTGCAACCCCAGTTTTCTAAACGGCTGGCAATAAGTTTTTGGTTCAGTAGATTGTCTTCAAAAACCAAAATTGTCATTCCGTCTAAAGTCTTATTTTTTTCTAGTTTCGACTTTTTAGTTACAGAAGGCTTAAGTTGTTTTTTTCGTGCTACTTGATAGGGAATTTCCAACTTAAATGTCGTACCTGCCCCAACCGTACTAGAAACAGCAATCGTACCTTTGAGTTGCTCTACAATCTCTTTTACGATGCTCAAGCCGAGTCCTGAGCCACCATATTTGATATGGGTATCTTGTTCGGCCTGTTGGTATGAATCGAAAATCTTTTCAAGTTTTTCTTTTGCAATACCGATACCAGTATCAGAAATTTCAAAACCTAAACGAACCTCATTTTCCTTAGCAGATTTTAAACTTATATTGAAATCTATTGCTCCTTTTTCAACAAATTTTATGGCGTTGCCCAGTAAATTCAATAGTACCTGAGAAAGTTTTGACGGATCACCAATTATAACTTCAGGCACATTTTTATCAATATCAAGATTGAATTTTATCTTTTTGTTTACAATCAGGGTTTGAGAAAGATAGCTCAGCTCATTGAGCAGATTTTTTAAATTAAATTCAATGGAAGCAAAATTCTCTTTACCGGCCGAGAGTTTAGAATATTCGAGCAACTCGTTGATAATGGTCAATAAATTATTAGAGGCCAAGCCAAGGGCATTAACCAGTTCCTGTTGCTTTTTGGTCAGCTTGGTCTCTTGTAAAAGGTCAACAAAACCAACGATGCCATTTAATGGGGTTCTTATCTCATGGCTAACATTTGCAATGAGGGAGCTTTCGGTTACAGCCTTTACTTTTTTTGGTAGTTTATTTGTGTCAACTATAACTGTTTCGGTTTTACTCTCACCAAAAACCTTGTTCTCTAAGCCATTTTTGAAAGTCTCAAAAGATTTTTTAAGGTCCGAGGCCTCCGAAGCACTCAGTTCAGCGAAGGAAAACTGATTAAGGCCGTCTTCAATTTCAGAAAGTTGGGTTAGTAATTTTCTTGTTTTCACAATGGTTTTTTTGGTCAACTCTAAGCGAGGTTACCCGAAAAAATGGGTAATACTCTGGTTTTTATAATTTTAAAGCTCCCCATTTCATGCACCCTAAGCAATTAATTGTTATCTAGGCTAGATATTCTGTTGTCAAAATGCTTTATTTGTAGGTATAAATTTTTGGAAATGAAAAAACTTGGAATTTTATTGGGCGTATTCTTACTATTTGCTTGTGCTGAAGGAGAAAAAACCAAAGCGGAAACTATGACTGAAAAAGCTCAAAGAATACATGAAAAAGTAATCACAATTGACACTCATGATGACATCAACGTAAAGAACTTTACAGATTCAATAAACTACGCACAACGCCTTGATAATCAGGTGAATTTACCCAAGATGAAAGAAGGTGGTCTTGATGTAGCTTGGTTTATTGTTTATACCGGACAAGATTCTCTAAATGCCGAAGGGTATGCAAAGGCCTCAGCAAATGCAATCTCAAAATTTGATGCAATTCACAGACTTTGTACCGATTACGCCCCAAATGATATTGAGCTTGCCCTAACATCTGCTGATGTTCGCCGTATTCAAAAATCAGGTAAAAAAGTAGCAATGATTGGCGTTGAGAATGCCTACCCAATAGGTGAAGACTTATCAAAATTTGAAGAATATCATAAACGTGGTGCCAGATATATTTCATTATCGCACAATGGACACAGCCAATTTTGTGATTCCAATACGGGTGAAAAGGACAGTATTTGGCTACATAATGGTTTAAGTGAATTAGGGCAAAGTGCTGTAAAAGAAATGAATAGACTTGGAATAATGATAGATATTTCCCATCCCTCAAAAGAGTCTATGGAGCAAATGGTTGCACTTTCAAAAGCACCTATAATCGCTTCGCATTCATCGGCAAGAGCGCTTTGTGATCACAGTAGAAACCTCGATGATGAACAGCTAAAATTATTGAAAGAAAACGGAGGGGTGGTGCAAACGGTCGCCTTCAGCTCCTACCTAAATGCGGAAAAGCATGAAGCACGTGCTGCTTACATGAAAGAAGTCTATCAATCGGTAGCGGATTCTTTAAGATTGAATTGGTATGATAGATCTCAGTTTGCTTCGCTTTCCGATGCTGAAAAAGGAGAATTCATGGAAAACTACCCGAAAATCATGAAAATTGGTAAAGACCTGGTCAAAACGAAAACCGATGCTCCAGCCGCAGTAAACGTTGAAGATTTTGTAAACCATATTGATTACATGGTAGATTTGATAGGTATCGACCATGTAGGTATAAGTTCTGATTTTGATGGCGGCGGTGGCATTGATGGTTGGTCAGATGCCTCAGAGACGCTTAATGTCACAACCGAACTGGTAAAACGTGGTTATTCTGAGGAAGAAATAGATAAGCTTTGGGGAAGGAATTTATTGCGTGTACTTGATGAAGTGCAGGCCATAGCTAAAGAAATACAAGCCAACTAGGCGGCTTCTTTTTTTTAGCCAAACGGTCTTTTACAAATTCGATTTTGGTTTTACCATGTGGCTTTGGTTTGCCATCATCATCTAAATTGACCATGATAATGTTGTCGACGGTGACAATCGTTTCTTGTGTCATTTTATTGCGTACCTCACAGTTTAGGTTTAAGGAGCTTTTGCCAAATTTTACGGCCTCTACCCCTATTTCAATAATATCTCCCTTAACTGCCGTGCTCATAAAATTGATTTCTGACATGTATTTGGTGACCACCTTTTTGTTTTCAAGCTGAATGATACTATAAAGGGCAGCTTCCTCATCAATCCAAGCCAATACCCTTCCACCGAACAAGGTGCCATTGGCATTTAAGTCTTCGGGTTTTACCCATTTTCGTGAATGAAATCGCATATCATGATAGTTAGAATTCACTCACAAAATTAAGTAAGAAGTTGTGACTATAGTAGATTGATTTGCTCTCCACCTAAAGTTTTGGGGATAATCAAATTTGTTCCCAATTTTTTGTTCAAATTGTCAATAAAGTATGCAGATAAAAGTGGAGATTCCAATTCCATATTTTGGTGTACAAAGAAATGGACATTATTCAGGCCCATTTTTTTCCACTCCTCCAATTTACTTACCCAATCTATCAATCTTGGATAGTCACTCTCATGATTTGCGCCTACATAACGTATAAAGGCTTCGTTTGTAGTCAAGCGCATATGCATAATATCTCTTCTGCCGGCTGTGTCTACCAGAACATTGGCAATATTATTCTCTTGAAGCAAGTGAAACAGTTCATTGGCAACTTTTTCGTCATTGAACCAATCTGTATGCCTAAACTCCATGGCCAAGGGAAACTCTTTTGGCCAGTATTCTACAAAGCGTACTACCCTATCCCAGTTCTTGGGCCCAAAGTTGTTGTGCATTTGTAGAAAAATGGTACCCAGTTTTTCCTTTAACAAAGACGTAACTTCTAAATATCGATCGGCAATGGCATATACCTTATCGTTCATTCTTCGTAAATGACTCACTTCATTGGTCATTTTTGGAAAAAATTTGAATCCCGCTGGGGTTTTATCGTACCATTTTTGATAAGTTTCCGCTGGAAAAATTCTATAGAAAGTAGCATTCAATTCAATGGAATTGAATTGTGTAGAATAGTAGCTTAATTCATCTTTTGTGCCCCGAGGGTAGAAATTCTTCAAATCTTGTTTATTCCATTTGGCACAGCCAACAAAAACTTTAACCGGGTCATCGGTTCTTGATTTACCCAATAACACCTCGGTATCGGGGTGTGTTTTAGGCATTGAAAAGTCTATCAATTCAGGGGTTTCCGTTTTACCGAACTTCATAAGTGTAAGATATTTAAAGGACTCTAAAAATACATATTTTCATAGCTTATGGCCATATGCATCATGTTTATAAGAAAGTTAACAACTAAACAAATTGCTATACGGCTTTCAAAAGGCATATACTACCTTTATAAAAACTATCAATATGAGCGATAGGTCTAATGATTTACTGCATATCCGTCCCGATATTAAATCTACCCAAATACATCCAAACATGAGTCTCGGCGAACGTTTTCAAAACGAAACCCTGCGACCGATCTTAAAGTTTCAAAACAGCTTACTCATAGCATTATTCAAGAATTATATCAGAAAGCATAAGAATACGTTTTACGAACTATCTCTTGAGAAAAGACTGCAATACATTGAAAATGCCATCCAAAAAGATGTAAAGTTTAGAAACTCTTTAAAAGGCCTAATCATAGGGTTATTTACAGTCGATGAGTATAATACTTATATTCAAGATTCTTCCGCACTTAACAAACGGATGATGAATATGGTGGTAGAGCGTCTTAAAGACCAAGTACAATTATTAGATGACCCTGTGCTAAGCTATTAACGATTCCCCATTTAAATTTGTGGTCAAAATTGAACTCATCAAGTCAAAATACGGTCGAATCGCTTGAAAAGAATGGTCTACTTGATCTATAAAATCTTTAGAAAGTACTTCTTTATTCGTAAAAGTTTTGGTGAATATAAACTGCTTGTGACGAATCAGGTCAATATCCTTATGTTCTTTATCAAAGCCTTTGGGCGCTGTTTTTAGGGCATCGCCCTGAAGCATTCCCCAAACCTTTTTAAACTCGGAATCTTCCAGAATTGCCCTAAATTCTGACGCATCGAGTTCCAGTTCTTTTCTAATACGCATCAAATCTTCCTTATTCGGATCCCAAAACCCTACAGCCATAAAAGTTTCTCCTGGTTTTATCCGCAGATAATAACCACCTCTTCGTTCTAGTCCCATTCTCGAAAAAGAGCCTGCAAAGTGGGCCTTGTACGGGGTTTTGTCTTTAGAAAACCGGACATCCCTATAAATACGGAATATTTTTAATTTTTCTATCTGGTCATGCTGGTTCAATCGCTGCATAACCGCATTATAAAAAGCTTTCACATCAGCTTCATGAGCCTTAAAGGTTTCCTTATTGGCGGTAAACCACTCTCGATTATTATTCTTGGCCAATTTTTTTAAAAAGTCTAGTGAAGTTTTGTTAATTATTTCAACCGACATATCACAAACTGCTGTTATTTTATGCTAAAGTTAACCATTTCTAAGCTTGTCATTTTTTTAGAATGGCTAATTTTGACTGCTGTAGTACCTAATAAATTAAAATGGACAAACAACTAATTATTGATCAACTTAAGGCACATAAAAAACTACCCTACTTAGACTATAGATTAAAAAGAAACACAGAGACTTTTACCGATACACTTTTCTATACCCTATTTGATATCAATACCCATGTAGAAACGCATTTAGAAAAACTGGAAGAACAGTTCGATGCATTGGTAAACCTGGCCTGCTGGGAAACCGCGAAGCCTTGCCATAAAATTTGGGAAAACTATGTGGCTGAGCTACCAATCATTCTAAAAAAATTGAATTTGGACGCGGAAGCCATACTTAGCTGCGACCCAGCTTCACTTTCCATTCAAGAAGTGTATATGGCCTACCCAGGTTTTTATGCCATAGCAATCTACAGATTGGCGAATGTTTTGTACAATCAAGGTTTTCCATTGGTTCCGCGTTTAATGACCGAATATGCCCATAGGCAGACCGGAGTGGATATCAACCCAGGAGCTACGATTGGCGAATCATTTTTTATCGACCATGCCACAGGAGTTGTCATTGGTGAGACCGCGGTCATCAAGAATCACGTGAAAATTTACCAAGGGGTTACTTTGGGTGCTTTATTTGTGAACAAGTCACTGCAAAAAACAAAGCGCCACCCAACAATAGAATCTAATGTGACCATATATGCCAATGCTACTATACTTGGTGGAGAAACTGTGATAGGAGAAAATTCCATTATTGGCGGAAATGCATGGCTTACGGAATCCATACCGGCAAATTCTACTGTTTTTCATACCCCTGTGATTAAAATAAAGACCAAATAAAATGGCTAAAAACATTTTAGATTTAATAGGAAATACCCCTTTGGTAAAGTCAAGGGTTTTAAATACCAACCCGAATGTGGACCTCTACTTTAAGTTGGAAGGCCACAACCCAGGCGGAAGTGTAAAAGACCGCCCCGCCCTAAATATGATTAAAAACGGATTGGAACGGGGCGATTTCACCACGACATCTAAACTCATTGAAGCCACAAGCGGTAATACAGGTATCGGATTGGCCATGGTGGCCGGTGTTTACCGTTTAAACATTGAATTGGTGATGCCCGAAAACTCCACTGTTGAGCGTATACAAACCATGCGGGCCTATGGCGCCAAGGTTACCTTGACCCCCGCCGATATTGGTATTGAAGGCGCACGCGATTATGCTGAAAATAAAGTAGCAAATGAAGGGTATATCATGCTTAATCAATTTGGGAATTCGGACAATTGGAAAGCACATTATACTACCACAGGTCCAGAAATTTGGAGGGATACCGATAAAAAAATCACCCATTTTGTCTCCAGTATGGGTACGACGGGGACGATTACGGGCACCTCTACCTTTTTGAAAGCGCAAAATGCCGATGTTAAAATTATAGGTGTACAGCCTGAAGAAGGTTCTCGCATACCTGGCATACGAAAGTGGTCGCCTGATTATGTACCAAGTATATACGACCCTACAAAAGTGGATGATATTCTATACGTGAATCAAGAAGAAGCTGCCGCAATGGCAAAGCGATTGGCCAAAGAAGAAGGTATTTTTTCGGGTATGAGCAGTGGTGGCGCGGCTACAGTGGCGTTGCGAATGGCAAAACAAATAAAAGAAGGTACTATTGTTTCTATTGTCTGTGATCGTGGTGATCGGTACTTATCTTCTGACCTGTTTGATTAAGATACTGTTAAAAACTTCTCTAAAATACGGTTTACAAAGACTTGAAATAGCTTCTAAAAAAAACCGAACTTCGTTATCCATCACTAAATGGAATTGAAACTCCACTTAGTTAAACGTTGTGCTTCATTATCTGAAACCGCTAACCAATGATAAAATTCTTTAGAAAAATTAGGCAAAATCTACTCTCTGAAAATAAATTCAGTAAATATTTGATTTACGCACTTGGAGAAATTATACTTGTGGTTATCGGAATTTTGATAGCATTATCGATTAATAATTGGAATGAATCCAAGAAATCATCACGAATAGAGCTGGAGTTTTTGAAGAATTTAAACAGAGATTTAGAAATAGATTTAGTGAATTTTGAAAATAAGATAAGCATAGATTCCTCAATTATGTCGTCAAATAAAAAAATAATGCTGGCGATTCAGAACCATGATGAAGAGGCGTTGAATAAAAGTTATTTAGGAAACAGAAATGGGTTATCAGCGATTAACAGAGCTAGTATATTTTATCCTCAAAAATCTGCTTATGAAAGTTTAAAATCACAAGGTATTCACCTAATATCAAACGATTCCTTAAGGCAGAAAATAATAAATCTTTACGACTACAGATATCAAACTATATCAGACTTTTTAAAATTTCAATGGGACATGTTGAGTCAAACTAATCCTTACTTATTCGAAAATTTGGAAACTAATATTGATGGAGAAACTAAAAGACCGAATGATATAAATCAGCTATTTAAGGACAAACAATTCTATAATTTCGTATCGCACATGTATTCTGAAAATCTAATTGCCTTGGATTTTTACAGACCTTGCTTGGAGGATTTAAAATCTGTTAGTTCTGCACTCAAACAAGAAATACGAACTATCGAAAAATAACGAAAGCACAACAAAGAACTGAGGTAAAAAACAAGTCTTTCCTTCTTTAATTTAAGACATTATTATTCTAGGCTCATAGATTCCCTAACTGATTTTCCGTAACTAACCATACACCAACCGATAACGAAACCTCTATTCCAAAGCCCCATCAATATTGCCAGTATAGGCTTTAAAATTTATCAAATCATTATGCCCACCACCTTCGATGGTTATAAATTCTTTTTTACTAGTAGCAAGGCTAAATAATTTTTTACCAGATTCATATGGTACCACAGCGTCTTCTGTACCATGAAAGATGCTTATTGGGCAGTTTACCTTGGTAATGTATTTGTTTGATTCAAATTTGTATTTCAACAACCACGTTACCGGTAACACCGGAAAACGTTTTTTAGCTACCTCCAATAAATTATAAAACGGGGTTTCTAAAACCAACTTTGCAGGCTTGTTTTTAGATGCCGTATAGGTCGCTATAGAACAGCCGAGGGAACGCCCATAAACAATAAGCTTGTTTTCATTATAATTTTCCGAGGCATAATCATAAAAAAGTTGCGCGTCTTTGAATAAGGCCGCTTCACTTAGTTTGCCAGTGCTTTTGCCATAAGTTCTATAATCCATTACAATAACATCATACTCTTTTTGGGCAAAAAAGGTCGCTATTTCACCCCAACGCGATAAATCGCCTGCATTACCATGAAAATAAAGAATAACGCCTTTTGGGTTTTCACGTTTAAAATGGAGTCCGTTCAGTTTTGCGCCGTCATCCGCCGTTAAAAAGAACTCTTCGAAAGGTTCCGAAAAGCTATAGGCATAATCTTGGGGTAATTCTGAAGGTAGAAAAATAATTTTCTCTTGTAAAAAATAGAGCATAGCGGTCAATAAGAGATATAAGACTAGAAGAACGCACCCAACGCGTTTAAACTTTGGCATTTGTTGGTTTTGATGAGTGCTGAACGTGAATACTAGAACCCTCTAAATCTACTTTTTTAGGTCTTGAATTCACGATTTCCGTTAGCATTTGATGGTACGATTCAAATGTATTTAAATTCTTATGCCCGCCGCCGATAACCGTATGTAAGGTTGTGCTTTTAGGTTTGATTCGTGATAGTTTTACACTAGTCTTGTAAGGAATTAATTTGTCGTCCGTACCATGTATAATGTGAATAGGACAATTTACATATTTTAACCACTTGTACGTCGGCATGGGGAATTTAATCAATAAGGACAAGGGCATAAAAGGAATAAACTTTTTCGCCACCTTGCTCAAACTATAGTATGGAGCATCTAAAATGAGCATTCTAGGATTGTTCATAGAAGCCAGTTTGGTCGCAAAACCCGAACCTAAAGACCTGCCATATAAAATGATGTATTTTTCCGATACGTTATCCTTTAGTTTATTGTAAACGACCTGCATATCGCGTTTTACGGCCTTTTGGGTTCTACGGCCTGTACTTTTTCCGAAGCCTCGATAGTCGACCATGATAACATCATAACCATGCCGTGTAAAATCTACCGCAAACTTGCCCCAACCTTTGATACTTTTTGAATTTCCTTTTAAATAGAACACAACACCTTTTGGGTCCTTAGCCTTGAAACGAAGTCCATTGATGGTTGCACCATCCCTGGTTTCGATATTATATTCCTCTGTTTCTTGATTCTCGTAATAGAATTGAAAGTCTTTCGAAAGTTTCTCTGGTTTAAACAAAAAATAGTCCTGCAAAAAATATAACAGTATGCTGATAAGCACATAGACTATCAAAACAATACCTAGAATATAAGTTATCTGTTGCACGACTATAATTTTCTTGAAAATACAAAAAACTAGAGTATCGGTATTAACCATAAAAAAAGAGCGCAAATTGCGCTCTTTTTTTCTTATATCAAATGCCTTATTATTTGTCTGTGGCATCATCTATTTCATCTTCAACTTCTTCAACACCTTCTTCGATGTCGTCGCCTACCTCTTCAATAGCATCTTTTGCTTTTTCTTCAGTAGTCTGTTCTCTACAATTTATCAGTGTAAGTACTATAACAAATACCGATAAAATTTTTATTGCTGTATTTTTCATTTTTCTATTTTTTTAAATGAGTTCTTAATCAAGGTTAACATAAATAAAACTGTAAATATGATCGACAATATCTTGGCCCATGTCGCAGCTTTCCCTAAGATTTCTCCATACCCGAGTACACCTGCTAATATGGCGATTACTATAAACCGTATAGACCATCTAAACATATCATTAAATTTCAATTATTATTTCGAATCTTTTTGATTCATTTTTTCAAATGATTCTACCCTTAATTGAACCTTATTGCCATCATTTGTAGTAAAGACATAAGCCTTTTTTGAATTTATGGCTTCGTCCATACTAATGGTCATATTTTCTAAGATGGTGATGTTCTCGCCATCTTCTACGGCCAGCATTAAATCGTTTTTACTTGATACCAATGTGAAATCTGTCTTTTCATCTGTTGTATAGCTGAATTTTATGATTTCATCATAATATTCATCGGCATCATTATCGATTTTTACCGTCTTTACTACCGCGGTTGGTGGCAAAATTCTATCTTGATTTACCTTGTTCCTATCTTTTTTATCTAGCATTACGGCTTGATTTCTTGTAGTTTCTATCAACACTGAATTTTTAATCAATTCTCCGTTTTGATAAAGCTTATAGGTTTTTTTCGTGGTTTCCTTTGCGACCCCTGCCTGATTGTTCTCTTGGGCAATAATCGTTGTACCAGTTAATAATGCGATTGATAATATTGTTGTTTTAAAAATTTTCATTTCTTTTTGTGTTTTTAGGTTAATACTCTTTTCTCTTGTAGTTCTTATGAACTTACGGATGCTTTCAATTTTTCATTTTTATTTTTGCTCCAAGCATTTAGCATCCAACTACTTTTCTCCAATTCTCTAATATAGGCTCCTATCAAATCAATGGTGCCTTCGTCGGCAATATCGTTTGCTTTTTTAAGTACTTTACTCATTTGTTTCAGCAGTATACCATGTGCAAACAAGGTTTCTTCTACCATCTTTTGGTCATTAAGGTCTGTACTACTTTCGTTGATAGCAGACTTTTCAATATAATCGGTCAAATTACTCATTGGATGAAAACGTAAGGTTAATATACGTTCCGCTATTTCATCAATTTTTATTCTTGCATCGGAATATAAGGTTTCAAACTTTTCATGTAAATCAAAAAAGTTTTCTCCTGTTATATTCCAATGGAAATTTCTCAGTTTTTGATAATACATATGATAATCGGCTAATAGTGTATTTAACTCGCTTACTACGGGTAATACCTTTTCTTCTTCTAAATTCAAATAATTCATTCTTAGGTGTTTTGTAATTCTAGGATAATCCTAAAATCTGATTCATAAATGTGTTAATGTTGGTAGTGAAGAAAATTTAACGTCGCTATTGAACGACCACTTTTGGCGAATGCCTGTTTACCAAAACAGTAAACCAACACTCTTAATATAAGCGTATATCCAGATTTGTCAAGTGATTTAACAGGGTTTAACCCTTACACTTGTGTATTAACATAATACTATGTTAAAGCCAGTCTTTTTTCTTAAAGTAAATTAACAGACCAAGAAAGATGAGAATAAAAACGCCCCATAAATAGTAATATCCGTTTGCGGTATGCAGCTCGGGCATGTTGTCGAAATTCATTCCATAAATACCCGCAATAAAAGTTAGGGGAATAAAGATAGAAGCGATAACCGTCAACACTTTCATTACTTCGTTCATCTTATTGCTCATATTGGTCATGTACATTTCCATTAAACTGGTAGACATTTCTCGGTAGAGTACGATATCTTCATTAATTTCTAAACAATGGTCAAAGGTATCTTGTAAGAATAATTTGGTTTCTTTTGAAATCAATTCATGTTCTGTGTTCAGTAAGCGGTTTACGAGTTCCTTTACTGGAAAAATCCACTTTCGTATGCGAAGTATTTCTTTTTTCATGTACTGTATTTTTCGTGCTGATTCTTTTTGCGGATTGTTATATACTTCATCTTCAAGAATTTCTAGTTTATTCTTGATATCATCTAAAACGATAAAATAATTATCAACTATCGCATCTAAAAGGGCAAAAAACAGATAGTCTGCACCCCTACTCCGAATTCTTCCAAACTTATTTTCAATACGTTTGATTACTTCCCCAAATACATCATCGTCAGTTTCTTGAAAGACCACGACCGTATCTTTAAACAAGGTAAGTGCTACATGTTCAATGACCAACTCGGCATTTTCATTGATATAAAGCATTTTAAAAACACTAAAAACATAATCTTCGTACTCATCTATTTTTGGGCGTTGCAGGGTGTCGACCAAATCTTCCAGTAGCAGGTTGTTCAGGTTCAGCTTCGCACCAATTTGAGCTATGGTCGTCTCATCGGTCAGGCCTACAACATCGACAAAAGATGTTTGGTTGTTTTTTAGGGCCGATTCAATTTCAGCAATACTAATATTCTCTAAAACATAATCCTTCTCATCATAACTGATTTTACTAATGGTAGTTACCTGTTTTTTACGATTACCGATATAGGTAATTGCACCGGGTGCCTTACCTAATTTAGATTTTGAGCGGTTCGATTTTTTAAGTTTTACTACGGGTTTACTCTTTCGCATACGATGAACAACAATTATTCTTACCTTAGTTTAAAGATACATTTTAAAATCTTCAGTTTGCTAACACCAAGGTTTAGAGGATTTTAAGGTTATTAATCATCAATCAATCCAATTAATCATGACCGAAACCACAAACCAAACCCAGCCTGGCAGAATTGCCATTATTGACGCCTTAAGAGGTTTTGCCCTTGCAGGAATAGTAATTTGCCATGTTGTAGAGAACTACATTGGCGCACAGCCTCCAGGGCCATTTAACGAAGCTGTTCACCAAGGCCTTGCCGATGATATCGTAGATGGTTTTATAGGAATTTTTTTAAGAGGAAAGTTTATTGCCTTATTCTCATTTTTATTCGGACTTAGTTTCTTTATTCAAATGGATAATGCCAATAAAAAGGGGAGCTATTTCGGTGGTCGATTTTTGTGGCGTTTATTGCTATTACTGGCAATTGGCTTTGCACACAGTCTTTTTTACAGAGGGGATATTTTAACCGTTTATGCCGTTCTTGGTATATTTCTGATTCCTTTTTACAAAGTCCCCAATAAATGGGTATTAGGTATTTCTGCCATATTATTTTTTGGAGCAGCACGGTTTTTGATTTTTTATCTTACAGGAGGTGACCCACTTTTTAGCGAAATGGATATAAATCCTGATAATCCTAAAATCCTGAATTACTATGACACCTTAAAAAATGGCTCTCTATGGGAAGTTTTTGCTACTAATGCCACGGAAGGCCATATAGATAAAGCTGAATTTCAATATGGTCTTTTCGGAAGGGGTTATTTTACCTTTGCCTTTTTTCTAGTAGGCCTATTTGTTGGTCGTTCAGGATTTTTTAAAAGAATTCACGAAGAAAAAAAGCTTAACAAAAATATTCTGATTTATGCTTCCATCACATTAGTCTTATCGTTAATTGCAATGAGCGCTGCTTTTATGAGCATGGGACAAAATTTCAATATGAAAAGTTGGAATGCCATGTTAGGATTTACCGCGATGGATATCAGCAATGCTGCAATGACATTGATTTATATCGCCCTGTTTGTAATTATTTACCGAAAAACTAAAGGACAGAAATGGTTGAATAAATTTGTCCCCTACGGTAAAACGGCACTTACCAATTATGTAGCCCAGAGCATTGTCTTTACATTTATCCTGTTTGGTTGGGGTTTAGGCCTAATAGGAGAATTAAGACAGCTGTATACCTTTTTACTTGCCTTAGTTTTTATAGCCCTGCAGATGTGGCTAAGTAAAATATGGCTAAGGTATTTTTACTATGGGCCTTTAGAATGGTTATGGCGAAGCTTAACCTTCTTCAAAATTATGCCACTCAAAAGAAAAGATTAGCTATTATAAATCACTTATATAACTGCCATATAAATCTTTAAAACGTACACCATCGGAAAAGCGATACTTACTCAATTTTTTATGGGCCACTAGCCCCCACAACACGAGCTCCTTTATAAAATAAGTTTCGTTTTTATCTAAATCTGGGTGATATTCTTTTAGCAGGCTATCCAATGGTGCGATAGAATCTAACTTTTCATGGTAGACTTTATCATCATCCTCATCTAATAGTTCGAAGCCTCCTTGGTCAAAAAACCAAGCTGCGATTCCATCATATGGTGTCTCTGCATCTTTACGTTCCAATTTATTTATTTTTGGGAATAAAGTCGGAAACATAGTTTTAATGGCTTCTTCGATTAAAGTTTCTGCTACAAAGCCGGCACCTTCTTGTTCACCCTCATAAACCAATTCTATCTTACCGGTAATTGCCGGAACAACACCCATAAAATCACTTAAACGAACGGTCGTCTTTTTCTCACCTGACAACAATATTCTACGTTCGGCCGTACTCAATAGGTTTTCGAATGCCGTTATACTCATACGGGCACTTACCCCACTTTTGGCATCTACGTATTCGCTATCCCTTGCTTCAAAACTAATTTGTTCCAATAAATCCATGGCTAATTCTGGCACATGAACCAAATCGGACTGTCTAGCATCAAGTTTAGCCTCTTGCTTAGTGATTCTTTTTGCGATATCGATATCCTCAGGATAATGGGTCAATATCTGTGAACCAATCCTATCCTTCAAAGGCGTAACGATACTACCTCTATTGGTATAGTCTTCTGGGTTTGCCGTAAATATAAATTGCAAGTCTAAAGGCAGACGTAGTTTAAAACCTCTGATCTGGATGTCTCCTTCTTGTAGAATATTAAATAAAGAAACCTGTATTCTCGCCTGTAAATCGGGTAGCTCGTTAATGACAAAGATGCAGCGGTTAGCCCGCGGTATCATACCAAAATGTATAACGCGATCATCGGCATAGCTTAATTTTAAATTGGCAGCTTTTATGGGGTCGACATCACCGATTAAATCAGCAACTGTAACATCGGGCGTAGCCAGTTTCTCATAAAAACGTTCATCTCGATGTAACCATGAAATAGGGGTTTTATCCCCTTTTTCTTTTATCAGCTCAATGGCATATCTCGATAAAGGATTTGTGGGGTCATCATGAATTTCAGAACCTTCTACAATGGGAATATATTCATCTAAAAGGTTCACCATTAGTCTTGCAAGTCTTGTTTTTGCCTGACCACGCAACCCCAATAGATTGATGTTGTGACGCGAAAGTATAGCCCTTTCCAATTCAGGTATTACCGAGTTTTCATAACCCCAAACCCCTTTAAAAACATTTTCTTTTTTCTTTATTTTTTCAATGAGATTGTCACGCAACTCATCTTTAATACTTTTTGATTCGTAACCTGATTTCTTTAGTTCACCTAATGTCTTAATGTTTCCTGTTTTCAACGTCATATATTTTACACCCCTAAAGTCCCCTAAAGGGGACAATAATTTGATTAAACTTTTCTCGATAGATTCCTACTTGCGCAGGAATGAGAACTATACTATTTTATTCTTTTTCTTCTATTGTTTTCGTAATCTTCAAAAATCATCTCTCCCAAACCTTTTAGGCCAGTATAGAATGCTTTGCCCTTATTCGCTTGCGTAAATTCACGAATAAATTGCATGAGATACGGGTCTTCCGCAATCATAAAAGTGGTAATGGGAATATGTAATTTTCTGGCCTGAGAGGCCATTGCATAACATTTCTCTACAATATACTCATCAAGCCCAACGCTGTTCTTATAATACGTTCCATCAGGCATGCGAAGACAACTTGGCTTACCATCGGTAATCATAAAAATTTGTTTGTTGGTGTTACGTTTTCTTCTTAGCATATCCATCGCTAACTGCAGGCCTGCAACGGTATTGGTATGATAAGGCCCCACTTTTAAGTAGGGTAAATCTTTTATCGGAATGGGCCATGCATCGTTGCCAAAAACCAATATATCCAAGGTATCTTTAGGGTATCGGGTCGTAATTAATTCCGCCAAGGCCATGGCCACTTTTTTGGCCGGTGTTATCCGGTCTTCACCATATAAAATCATGCTGTGGCTGATGTCTATCATCAGCACCGTACTCATTTGGGCTTTGTACTGTGTATCTTCAACGATTAAATCTCCTTCATCGAGCATGAAATTTCCGATGCCATGATTTATTTGGGCATTTTTAAGACTTTCCGTCATTGAAATGTGGTCTAAACCGTCTCCATAGCGATACTCCCTAAACTCACCAGTATGCTCATCTCCTTTCCCTGATTTCCCTGTTTTATGATTTCCTGAACCGCTGCGTTTTATCTTCCCGAAAATTTGGTCCAATGCCCGCTGGCGAATCATTCGTTCCAATTTTGCCGTTATTGATATAGTACCTTTCCCAGCGCCTTCATCTCCTTCCTCACCTTCTTGGCCCATTTTTCCCCCTCCATCTTCGAATTCCTCACGTATATACCCTTTAGCTTTTAAGTCTTCAATAAAATCTTCAATGGTATACTCATCGGTAGTCAGGTCATATTCTTTATCCAATTCGCGCAACCAATCGATAGCCTCATCAAAATCCCCAGAAGTATGTGTGATGAGTTCTTGAAAAATCTCAAAAAGTTTTTCAAAGGGAGATATGTTTGGAGCCTCGTAAGGTGTAAAACGAAAGCCTTTTCTCATTTTCATAGCCATCATATAAAATTAAGACATTCTACATTCATGGCTTAGGCTTTAAAGAAAACTTAACGCTTCTGTTTATGTTTGTATGATGGAAAGAGAACTATGCTTTGGGTTTTATAACACTTCGCCCCTTTGGATCAAAGAACAATTTGGTGTTACACAGTTTGAATTTCCTGATATCACGATAAACAAACATTTAGCGCGGCCCATTCCAGAACGTTTACGCATAGGCCATAAAATGGAATATGTTTTTGAGCAATTACTATCCGGATCAAAAGATTGGCAAATTCTGGCAAAGAACCTATTGGTAGATAGAAATAAAGAACGCTTGGGAGAGTTAGATTTTATTGTACACAACAAGGTTGGTCAGAAGAATTACCATATAGAACTGGCATATAAATTCTATATTATCAATCCTGAAATCACAGAGCCTATTCACCGTTTAATGGGCCCTAATAAAAAAGATATGTTCTTTACTAAGTTGGATAAGCTAAAAAACAAACAATTTCCATTACTTTTTTCAAAAGAACTAACATCACAACTAAACGAACTACAGTTAATACCTGAAGAA
This sequence comes from Croceitalea sp. W27, assembly GCF_055693185.1. Lineage (NCBI taxonomy): Bacteria > Pseudomonadati > Bacteroidota > Flavobacteriia > Flavobacteriales > Flavobacteriaceae > Croceitalea > Croceitalea sp. W27. The sequence continues at coordinate 202,051 of NZ_CM146327.1, read as the reverse complement.
GTAAAACAGGAAGTTTGTTTTAAGACCCAACTGTTCGCCCCTTATGAAAACAATACAACCTCAATACGTCCTTTAAACAAAGATTGTATTGTTGGAAATTGGATTCATTTTGATGATTTCAATACCGCAGCGTTTAAGCAATACGAATATTACATACCCTATAAACAAGAATGGGTTGTTAAGCCTACTTTGGAAAGGCAATATAGTTCTCATTATGAAACGCTATTGGAAATCAACTTGAGAATGCTTAAACAAAATGCACCAATGCTCTGGCTAAAAAAGGCGGATGAATCTATTGAGAAATTATTTGTCGTTTGGTGGTGAGGAGTTATAAATTACTTTTTTGATTTTTAAACCAGTGTTTTCATATTCAAATAGGAATAAATTTTTTGTTCTGAATTCAACAACAGGGGTTTTATTTTTAGGATGATAGCTTCCTACCACCTCACCTTGCATTATGACAATGTCATCATACTCCTCAAAGTCTACAATTTTATGTTGCATTTTCGATATGCCAAATTGGCGTTGTTTTTTTAAATAATCCCCTAGCCTAGCCTTTCCTCGAATAGTTTCTTGTCCAGGTGCCATATGTACAATATTTTCTGAGTATACTTGAAGCTGCTCTTCAACTGAAATTACATTATTATCCAATATGCCCATAATTTCTTTTATCCGGTTTTTCAACACTTCATTTACTTCTTTTTGCTTCCGAACAAAAGTACCCTGATAGAAAAGTCCTGTTGGCACATTCTCAGAATTGTATTGAACTGATTTCATGAAATACGCATCTTTTGACATCCATTTATACTTGTATATCCTATAAGTATTTTGGGGCTCACCTTCAAAAGTTATTTTCAGGGTGACATCGCCATTTTTGGAAACACTGCCCTCGCCAAAGCCAGCTCTTACCACACCGAAACTTGATAAGTGACCCACCTTTTTGGTTACAGGATTATAAGACCAAAAAATATGTCCGTTAGGTTCAGGGCCATCAATGATAGAAAGTATGCTGTTAGATGTATTGATTTGTTTTGAAATTGTATGATGATTAGGAATGGTAATAATTTCAGTTTTATCTCCCCAATTTTGAGTCCATTTATCGTTCTTTAAAGTCCATTCGCCAATAAATTTTTGAAACGGGTTTTTTGATGTGAGTACTTCTGTTTTTCCTTGGGACTCAAATTTGATTGAAGTCTTTTGCGCAAAACTTTTAGTAATTAAAAGTAAAAATATAAGTATTCTAATAGCTAGCATTGTTTTATTCTTTTGGTGTAGCGGGCATACTATGATTAATCATTTGCCTGTAGATTTTAATGCTATCATCTTCCATTCTTTTATATAAGGTCAAACCCTTTCCTTCAATATACGAAGGCTGACTTTCCCAGGTCCAGCCCACATAATATTCGCCAAACTTCAAGGCATAATCACCCATGTCAATAACCCTAACACTTTTGGTCATTAAAGAATCTCTAGAAACATCTGGATTGTAATGTGAGGTGAAATAATCCCTTATTTTTTCTTTTCCAATAAAGGGGTAATCGTAATAAGTCATATATGTTGCATCATCAGCATAAGATTTTAATTGTTCTTCCGCGTTACCATCCAGTACCGCTTGGTAAACCATTTTTCGTCGCTCCTCAATTCTCTTTTCCCATTTGGTTTTGGGTACTAGTGCAGAAATAGCTGTAGTTGGTATTTCTATAAAGTCTAGGTTCTGAGGCTCAAAATAATGTGATGCACCCCAAATATGAGCAATAATTATGGGCGTTATATTATTTTGAAACCTCCAATAGGTGGTATATTTTCCATTGTAATCAAAATTCTTACCAGAAGGCGTTTTGTATTGATGTTCAAATGTGCCCAATTCAATAAAATATTCCCCTAAGTCGATAATTTCAAAAGATTCTTTAGCAAATTTTGTGGTTTCGGTCTTTTCAAAAAACTGGCCATAGTACTCTTTAATTTTGGACTTATCCCGAAGGGATTTATGATACTCAGGTAATAAAGTTGCTTCATCACTGAATAGAGAAATTGTTTTTGATAAAGACTCCGCTTTTATGTAGCTCATTAATTGTTGACTTTGTCTTTTTATTAATTCAATTTTATCAGGCTTTTGAAATGAAAAAGTTTGTAATGACAGTAAGAGTAAGATAAGGGTACTTGTTATTTTTTTCATGACGCTATTTATGGGTTTAAATCATTATGTGAGCCTATTTTTCTGTACACCTTCAAGGAGTGGTCTGGTTGTCGTTTCCATAAGGTGATGCCCTTTCCTTTATTGGTCCCTGATGTTTCATTAAAACGCCAGTCTACTTCAAAAGTGGAGAACTGTAGTACATAGCAATCAAAATATTGGTAGGCAAAGGGCTGGCTTTTAATCAAATCAATTTGAATGTCATTTTGATGATACCCTATCAAGTAGGGTGCCAGCACATCAATACCTACTTTAGCAGTATCAGCAAAAGGATAAAAAATAGCATCGTCAGTGTACATTGGAATACGCAACTCTGGGTTCCACTCACGAATAGCTTTCTCTCCAAGAGCTGCATAGGCTTTCAACTCAATAGTACCCTTGTTTTCTGGTTCAATTCCTGTATCAATTACGACATATTCATTGCGAGAAAGCTCTTTATGATAGCCCTCTACATAGGAAAACAACAAGAATTCATCCTTCACTTTTTTCCAGATATACCAATACTTTCCTTCATGAGTAATTTCCATCTTGTCCGATTTTCGAATAAAATTCTTGTTGAAAGTTCCCATTTCAATAACATGATTCCCAAGTTCAATAGTTTCTAAAGTATTCCTTTCAAGTGATTTTATTTCTTGTTCTTTAAAAAGAGCTGTGTAATATTGTTGCAAATGCTCAGGGCCGCTTAAGGTGCGTTGGCCCTCTAGCAAAAAAAATGCGTCGGGAGTTGTTATTTTTTGAATGGGTTCTATTTGCCCTGCGATAAGGGCTTTATCAAATTTTTTACCTTTGCTCTTAAATTGTCCATAAGCTTTAAAAAGGAACAGAAAAAAAAGTACAGTAGTCGTGAGATGTCTCATTGGATTAGTTAAAAGGTTTTTCATAAGGTTGAATGATTTCATGAATGGTAGCCCAACCCGAAGGACTTTCATCATACCGTTGTAAAATCACCAAAGTTCTACCACGGAAAATGAATGATTTATCACCGTTTTTAGGAATAAGTCTGAGTCCAAAAAGCATTTGTTTTATCACCAAATCTCCTTTTTGTAGAAATAGCTCTTCATCACGCTCACCTATAAACTCTAAATCGAAGTTTGCCATGGTTTCCCTAAGTCCATCTAAAACAGCTTCACGGCCAATTCTAAGGTTGTTATATCCCAGTGCCTTTACAACATCTGGATGATGGTACAGCTTTATAGTTTCTATATCCCCTTTTTTAAAGGCCTCTCGAACGGCTAGCCCATTAACTTCAATTTGTTTTAGCACTTCATCATTTGGTATTTTATCTTGGGAATGGCAGAAGAAAAGACTCAAACCGAATAAAATAGTTTGGACCGTGATAATCGTAGAATTCATTTTCATAATAACTAGCATTAGTTTGCATCAAAGAAAACAGAAGAAAAAACGTTTTTAAAATGATATTGTCAATTGACCATAAATTATTGACGAGAAGATATTACCAGTCTACGAAGTACCTATTTGCAGTATTAAATTTGAAGATCGTATTTCATCATTTATTTCATACCTGCTGTCAATTCAAGTTGTTATGGAAATCATTAATGACACTATTTTGAGTATTTTTAATTGTAACGAAATACACTATGGTAAAGCCAATGGTATCATATATAGTCAAATACAAATTGTACCATTTAATATTCTGGTTTTTATATCATTATTTCTGGTGGTCTTTAACCAGTGGTAGTATTATTGAAGCGGCCCAAAATATTCTATTTTCTAATTACTCGATAAAGTTTCTTTTTTATGTGCTAATGCAGGCCTTTGGAGTATATTTTAATCTCTATTATTTAATTCCAAAATTTTTACAAAAGGGGAACTATTGGATCTATATACCGGCTTTATTGCTTACCGTATTATTAACTTCTGCCGGTATCATTGGTGGGTATTTTGTAAATTCAGCTGTAGTCGGTTTACCATTTGAAGAACTTTTTAAAATAGCTCCTACAGAATTTTTCCAACTTTTTAAAACCAACGCGCTACCTTCTACTCTAGCCAGTATGACTTTGGCAATGAGTATCAAATTAACCAAAAACTGGATTTCTTCAGAAAAGAGACGTAATGCCGCTGAAAAAGAAAATTTGACAACCGAGTTGAAATTTTTACGATCTCAATATAATCCACACTTCTTGTTCAATACTATTAATTCCATCTTCGTTTTGATTCATAAAAATCAAGATATGGCATCCGAATCATTGGCCAAATTTTCTGAATTATTGCGTTACCAATTGTATCAATGCAATGAACCTGAAATCGATTTGACCCAAGAAGTGAATTACCTCAAAAATTATATTGAATTGGAAACCTTGCGATTAGATTTATCGCATCTTGATTTGCAGGTAACCATTGATAATTCAAACACAAATGGATATAGAATAGCACCTTTCTTATTAATGCCATTCGTTGAAAACGCCTTTAAACATGTATCACATTCTACCGATTCACGAAATTGGATTAGCATTGAATTAAAGATTAGGGATAACAGATTAGTCTTAAATGTTTCCAATAGCAAACCAGGGCTTAGTATTTCTAATACGGCAGAATCTTCAGGAATTGGACTTGCGAATGTAAAACGTAGATTAGAGCTGTTGTATCCAAATCATCATAAACTTGAGGTTTTAAAATCTAATAAAGAGTTTGTTATTTCATTGGAAATATCAATGAAAGAAGGAACGCAAGAGCATATTAAAATAGTCTAATCGAAATGATAAATTGTGTTGTAATCGATGATGAACCTTTAGCCCGCGAGGGTATTAAAGCCTATCTTCAAAAAGTTGATTTTTTGAACTTTATCGGTGAAGGAGCGAACCCTACAGAAATTCATAAGATATCGGAAAAACAAACTATAGATCTTATTTTCTTAGATATTCAAATGCCATTAATGACAGGGCTTGATTATCTAAAAAACACTGCTAATAGACCCATGGTAATTTTAACAACCGCCTATCCGAGCTATGCTTTAGAAAGCTTTGAATTGGATGTGCTAGATTATTTGGTTAAGCCTATTACTTTTAGTAGATTCCACAAATCAGCCGTAAAAGCAAAAGACTATTTTCAACTTACCACCAAAGGAGATTTAACTTCACATAAGCAAATTGATAACACTTATTTCTTTATTAAATGCGATTATGTTTACGAAAAGATTAAAATAGAAGATTTGGAATATATTCAAGCACAGCAAAACTATGTTGTTTTTCACACTAGGGAACAAAAATATATGACATTGATGCCTTTGAAGCATATTTGGGTTATGCTACCAACTTCAAAGTTCATACAAGTCCATAAATCCTTCGTGGTCGCCATTGATAAAATCATGACACTAGAAAAAACAAGAATCAAGCTTACTTTGGCAACTATTCCTTTAAGTCGTAACTACAAAGAAAATGTTCATGAAGTAGTACTTAAAAGGTCGATATTTAAAAAATAATGATTTTAAATGTTACTATTCCATAGCTGTCTATCAGCTTCTGGACTCCAAAACCTTGACAATATCATAAAGTGTAAATCCTTTGGCTTGAAGTAAAATCAAATAATGAAACAACAAGTCAGCACTTTCATTTAAGAAAAGTTCGTCGTTATTATCTTTAGCTTCAATAACGGTTTCTACAGCTTCTTCGCCTACTTTTTGGGCAATTTTATTGATCCCTTTTCTGAAGAGTGAAGCGACATAACTTTTTTCGTCATCCTTATTTGCTTTTCGATTCGCAATGGTTTCTTCTAAAACAGATAAAAAACCAAAAGAGGCTGAATTTTTTTCTCCCCAACACGTATCCGTTCCAGTATGACAGGTAGGGCCAGAAGGATTCACCATAATTAACAAGGTGTCATTATCACAATCATTTTTGATATTGACTAGGTTCAAAAAATTTCCACTCTCCTCCCCTTTGGTCCATAAACGTTTTTTAGAGCGACTATAAAAGGTCACTTTTTGAGTTTCTTGTGTTTTATCAAAAGCCTCTTGGTTCATATAGCCAAGCATTAAAACTTTTCTTGTTTGAGCGTCTTGTATTATTGCTGGCACCAACCCATCACTATTTTTTGTGAAATCTATTTTCATAATTTATTTCTTATGTCAGTCTGAGCGTAGTCGAAAACCATTCGTGTTTCTAAAGATATCGACTGGGCTCAATGTGACACTCAGTTATATTCTTACTGGAATACCTTCCTTTTTTAATTCTTTCTTTAAATCTAAAATTTTAATTTCTTTAAAGTGAAAAACACTTGCTGCTAAAGCTGCGTCTGCTTTTCCATCTATAAAAGTATCCACAAAATGTTTAATACTACCTGCGCCCCCTGAAGCAATAATGGGAATATTCAATTCTTCAGACAAGCGAGCTAGAGCTTTATTGGCAAATCCATCTTTAGTACCGTCATTATCCATTGAAGTAAATAATATTTCCCCTGCGCCCCTTTGTGCCACTTCTTTTGCCCAAGCAAAAAGATTTAGCTCTGTGGGCACTTTACCCCCTACTAAATGGACTTTCCAGTCGCCGTCTATTTGTTTGGCATCGATAGCAACTACAATGCATTGCGAACCAAATTTGGCCACCAATTCATTTATTAAGTTTGGATTTTTAACCGCCGAAGAATTTATAGACACCTTATCCGCACCATTTTTTAGTAATATATCCACATCTTCTACCGAAGAAATTCCTCCGCCAACAGTAAAGGGAATATTTAGTTTCTCAGCTACCTTATATACCAATTCCGCCAAAGTTTTTCTTTTTTGCTCCGTTGCAGATATGTCTAGAAACACCAATTCATCTGCTCCCTCTTCTGCATAACGCTGTGCCAGTTCAATTGGGTCACCAGCATCTCTTAAGTCCACAAAGTTGACTCCTTTTACGGTACGCCCATCTTTAATATCTAGACAGGGTATGATTCTTTTTGTTAACATCACTCTTGGTTTTTGATATTTAAATCCATACCGTCATAAAAACCTAATTGTTTATTGTTAAGCTGTTTTACCCAAAAAGCTATTTGACCTGTATGGTATGAAAAATGCTCGACAGTATGAATTATATTACCAATACCACTGAATTCAAAGCCTTGTACATGTTGCTTGTCCAATAGTCTTATTGTTTCGATATTGTATATGGTTGATTTTACGGTATTCACGGTCTCAGAAAGTTGGGTAAGTAATTCTTGTTTGCTAAACCCTTCTGTAGTTGAAAATTCAAGCTCCCTATTTCTATTATCTTTTGTTTCTGCTAAAGACGTAATGCCGTATTGAGTTAAATTACCACATAAATGTAAAATCAAGTTCCCAATGCTATTTAGAGAACTATTTGGTTTTTTCCATAGTTCTTCCTCCGAAATATTCTTTAAAGCTATTCTAACCATTCGCATGCTTTCATCCAATCTAAAGCAAGTATTAGCCTTGAATTCTATTTGAAACTGCTCCAATTTATCCATAACTCAGAATAAAATTTTCCAATTGTTTTAAGTTAATTCGATTTTCATAGATAGCTTTCCCTATTATAGTGCCTTCACAACCAATAGCTTTTAGTCTTGGCAGTTCTTCAAAAGTGGATATGCCACCGGAGGCAATTAATTTGATATCTGGGATTTCTTTTAGAATCTTTTCATATAGGCTAAAAGAAGGACCTTCTAACATACCATCTTTTGAAATATCGGTGCAAATTACATACTGTATTCCTTTCTTTTGATAGTCATCAATGAAAGGGAGCAGTTCTTCTTTAGATTCCTCTTGCCAGCCAGAAATAGCCACTTTTTCGTCAAGGGCATCTGCCCCTAAAATAATTCTATCAGAACTATATTGAGTTATCCATCCGGTAAATAATTCTTTATCCTTCACCGCAATACTACCGCCAGTGATTTGCCCTGCACCACTGTCAAAGGCAATACGCAAATCATCATCAGATTTTAAACCACCTCCAAAATCAATTTTTAGATTGGTTTTACTCGCAATTTGTTCTAGAACCTTATAGTTTACAATGTGTTTGGCCTTCGCCCCATCCAAATCAACTAAGTGTAAATACTGGATTCCATGGTCTTGAAACTCCTTCGCTACTTCTACGGGGTTTTCATTATAAACTTTTTTGGTGTTGTAGTCTCCTTTCGATAGGCGAACACATTTACCTTCTATAATGTCAATGGCCGGTATAATTCTCATAACTTAAATATTCAAGAAATTCTGAAGAATTTTAGCCCCATATTCACCAGACTTTTCAGGGTGAAATTGGGTTCCATAAAAATTTTTATTTTGTAACGCAGCACTGTAATCAATCCCGTAATTACAAGTAGCTATTGTTGCTTTTGTGATTGGAGCATAGTAACTGTGTACCTGATAAATAAAATCATTGTCCAACTCTTCAAATAGTGCTGATTTGAGTTTCTCAACTTTATTCCATCCAATTTGTGGGACTTTCAAATTAGAGTTAAACTTTATCACATCTACATCAAAAATTCCTAATCCTTTAGTAGTGCCTTCTTCAGAGGAATTACACATCAATTGCATACCCAAGCAAATACCTAAAACCGGTTGCTCTAAATTTGGAATCAATTTATTTAACCCACTTTCATTCAGCTTTTTCATAGCACTACTTGCTTCTCCAACTCCTGGAAAAATAACTTTATCGGCTTCTTTAATCAGCGTTGAATTATTAGTCAAAACAGCATCAACACCAAGTCGTTGAAAGGCAAATTTGATACTTTGAATGTTACCAGCACCGTAATCTATAATTACTAAATTCATAAAACTCCTTTTGTAGATGGTAAAACCATTTTATCAACATCCCTTTTTACGGCGACCTTTATCGCCTTGGCAAAGGCTTTGAATATTGCCTCTATTTTATGGTGTTCATTGGTGCCTTCAGCTTTTATATTCAGATTTGCCTTAGCACCATCGGTAAATGATTTAAAAAAATGAAAGAACATTTCTGTTGGCATATCGCCCATCATTTCCCGTTTAAACTCAGCATCCCAAACAAGCCAGTTTCTACCTCCAAAGTCTATAGCTACTTGAGCTAAGCAGTCGTCCATAGGCAAACAAAAACCATATCTTTCAATACCCAGTTTATCACCCAAAGCATCATGAAAAACTTCACCCAGAGCTATTGCCGTGTCTTCTATGGTATGATGCTCATCAACCTCCAGATCACCGTCTACATGAATTTTTAAATCCATTTGACCGTGTCTTGCCAATTGATCTAACATATGATCAAAAAATGCCAATCCAGTTTTAATGGTTCCTTCTCCTGTTCCATCTAAATTGAGTTCAATCTTGATATCAGTTTCTTTCGTTTTTCTGTGGATTTTTCTGATGCGAGTTGAAAGTTTTAAAAAATCATAAATCTTGCCCCAATCATTGGTTTCCAGAGCAATATAGTCAGAAAGGTCAGTCTCAGAAATACTTAATTCGTCAGTTCCTAAATGTGCTTTATCGTTAATAAAGATACCTTTTGCGCCTAAATTTTTGGCAAGCTCCATATCTGTTAACCGATCCCCAATAACAAAAGAATTTGCCATATCATAATAGGCTGTCAAATAATGTGATAGTAATCCTATTTTTGGCTTTCTAGTATCAGCATTCTCATGAGGAAAAGTCTTATCGATAAGTACTTCATTAAAAACCACTCCCTCATTTTCAAAAGACTTTATAATTAAATTGTGAACTGGCCAAAAAGTGTTTTCAGGAAATGAAGCCGTACCCAAGCCATCTTGATTGGTAACCATTACCAATTCATAATCCATCTCTCTGGCGATTTTGCCTAAATAACCAAAGACTTTAGGGTAAAACTCTAGTTTTTCAAAACTATCCAATTGATAATCAATTGGCGGTTCTAGAGCCAAGGTTCCATCTCTATCTATAAATAATACTTTTTTACTCATAAATCCAGTTCTTTAAGTGCTTCCAATAGCTTTTTATTCTCTTCTCTCGTCCCTATGGTAAAACGCAAGGTGTTTTCACACATTGGCTGTGAACTTCTGTTTCTAACTACAATACCTTTATCTAACAATTGACTGTAGCGCATTTTGGCATCGTCAACTCTTACTAAAACAAAATTAGCATCACTCTTAAATACCTTTTGAACAAGGTTGAATTCTTTTAAAGTCTCTTTAAACTTGTTCCTCTCATTCAAAATTGCGCTTATCTGATCTGATACTTTTTTTTCATTGGCAATCCCGATTAAAGCACGCTCTTGTGTTAATTCGTTAACATTGTATGGAGGTTTTATTTTCTTAAGTATTGCTATGATTTCTTCAGAAGCAAAGCACATGCCCAATCGTATAGCCGCCATACCATAGGCCTTTGAAAGTGTTTGGGTAACTACTAAGTTCGGAAACTCATTTAATCTGCAAATCCAAGATTCAGTATTGGCAAAATCTACATATGCCTCATCAATGACAACCAAGCCTTGAAATTCATTAAGAATAGTTTCTATTTTTTCTGATTGAATAAGATTACCAGTAGGATTGTTCGGCGAGCATAAAAATAACAATTTGGTATGCGCATCAACTTTAGATAAAATGGCTTTCACATCAGGTTGAAAATCTTCATTAAGCAAAACTTCACGATTCTCAATCACATTTATATCTGACAATACTTTATACATGCCATATGTGGGCGGCAATGAAATTATATTGTCTTTACTTGGCTCGCATAAAGCCCTGAACAATAAATCTAAAATTTCATCACTTCCATTGCCTAGTACTATTTGCGATTCTTTTATGCCCTTTTGATTGGCCAATACCACTTTAAGACTTCTTTGATGCGGGTCGGGATACCGATTAACACCGTTAGCATTAGGATTCTCATTGGCATCTAAAAAAATCATATCCGCACCCAAGGCAACGAACTCATCACGTGCAGAAGAGTAAGGCTTTAAACCTCTGATATTTTCTCTTATTAATCTCTCTAATTTAAAATCCATCTTAATCTTTTAAGCTTTCTAATCTTAAGGTCACTGCATTTTTATGTGCTTGTAGCCCTTCTGCTTCTGCCATTAGTTCAATAGTCTTACCTAAATTTTGAATGCCTTGTTTGGTAATCTTTTGAAAGGTCATGCTCTTTAAAAAACTATCTAAATTGACTCCACTATACTGCTTTGCATAGCCATTGGTCGGTAAGGTGTGATTAGTTCCCGAAGCGTAATCTCCAGCACTTTCAGGGGTGTAATTACCAATAAATACAGAACCGGCGTTCATTGTGTTCTTAATATAGAAGTCTTCATTTTCCACACAAACGATATAATGTTCTGGACCATATGCATTAATAAGTTGCAAAGCTGTTTCATCGTCTTCGACATAAATCAATTTGCTATTTTCTATCGCTTTTTCAGCGATATCTTTTCGTTGAAGTGCTTTCAATTGTTTGATAACTTCATCCTCTACATTTGTAATCATCTCCTTTGAAGTAGAAACCAAGATTACTTGACTATCCACCCCATGTTCTGCTTGACTCAATAAATCAGATGCAACAAAAGCTGCATTGGCAGAATCATCTGCAACCACTAATAATTCACTGGGCCCAGCAGGCATATCTATAGCGACTCCGTATCTGGTAGCCCATTGTTTGGCAACCGTCACATATTGATTGCCAGGTCCGAATATTTTATACACTTGAGGAATACTCTTCGTACCAAAAGTCATTGCCGCAATAGCCTGAATACCACCGACCTTGAAAACTTTATCTACACCACATAATTTGGCAGCATATAAAATGGCAGGATTGAGATTGCCGTTATTATCTGGAGGACTACACAGAATTATTTCTTTACATCCTGCAATTTTAGCAGGAATAGCGAGCATCAATATTGTAGAAAATAAAGGTGCTGTGCCACCTGGAATGTATAAACCAACCTTTTCTATTGGTCGTTTTTCTTGCCAACAGGTCACTCCCGGCATAGTATCCAATTGTATTCTCTCTGACACCTGCGCCTTATGAAACACTTCGATATTTGATTTGGCCAAATTTATGGCATCTTTGAGTTCTTTAGCGAGCTGGTCTTCGGCATTACTGAACTCCATAGTAGCGACCAACATGTCTTTCAACTTTATACCATCGAATTTTTGAGTATATCTTTCGACAGCCGTATCGCCATTTTCATTTATCTCATTAAAAATACTGCTAACAATACCCTCAATATCCTCAAAAGATTGTGTTGGCCTTTTTAAAAGTGTTGACCACTCTTTTCTATTTGGATTGTAAATCTTATTCATTACAATACCATTTTTTCGATTGGACAAACCAAGATACCCTCTGCACCTGCCGCTTTTAACTCGTCTATGACTTCCCAAAAAGTATCTTTATCAATTACTGTATGTACTGAGCTCCAACCTTCTTCGGCAAGTGGCAGAACCGTTGGGCTACGCATACCGGGTAATAACGCCAAGATTTCATCAAGTTTGGGATTAGGCGCATTAAGTAATACATATTTCGATTGTCTTGCCCGTAAAACGGACTGTAATCGGAAACGTAATTTATTGAGAAATAACTCTCGTTCTTCGTTTATTTTAGGCGATACCGCAAGAACAGCCTCGCTTTTTAGAATTACCTCTACTTCCTTTAGATTATTCTTGAAAAGTGTACTTCCACTAGAAACTATATCACAAATACCATCGGCCAAACCAATATTTGGAGCAATTTCAACAGAACCATTAATAATATGCAAGTCAGCATTCACTCCCTTCTCTTTAAGATATTTTTTAACTGTATTTGGGTATGAAGTGGCTATTCGCTTTCCTTCAAAATCATTGACCGAATTGTAAGCCACCGTTTTAGGTATTGCCAAGGAGACTTTGCATTTTGAAAATTTTAAACGTTCAGAAATGGTAATACCTTCTCCCTTTTCAATTAAGACATTTTCTCCAATAATAGCTATGTCTACTACCCCATCCCTCAAATATTGAGGTATATCACCATTTCTTAAATAAAATACTTCTAATGGGAAATTACGGGCCGTAGCTTTTAATTGATCTTTACCGTTATCAATGGAAATGCCGGCTTCCTTTAAAATTTTAAGGGAATCTTCATTAAGCCTTCCACTTTTTTGAATAGCAATTCTAATCTTAGTCATTTCTAAATTTTAATATCCGAACAACCAAAAAGGTCAAAAAATAAAACCCGTTTGATTGCTCAAACGGGTTTTTACTATTTTGAAATACACAAAATATCGTTACCTCGCCTGAGCGTGTAATACGATATGATGATGTATATTGCTTGTCTTCATTATGCGGTAAAATTAAAACTTAATTTTAAGACAAAAAAGCAAATTTTAGTTATTTCCTAAAATTAGCGGTAAACCAGAATCTCCAGACCCTACAATGACCACTTTTGAATTTGGTGATTTTGAAAGTTCTAAAGTAGCATCTATACCTTTGTCTTGAAGAATTTTATCGGTTAATGAAGCACTTAAGATACGGTTAGCATCAGCTTTACCTTGGGCCTCAATCGTAACTTTTTCTGCCTCTTTTTTTGCGGTCACCAAGCGGAACTCATATTCTAAAGATTCTTGTTCTTGCCTTAATTTACGTTCAATAGCCTCTTTTATTGTATTCGGTAAGGTCACATCTCTAACTAAAACCTCATTCAGCTGAACATTTTGCTTATCTAAAATTTTCTTTGTTTCGGCAAAAATCTCATCTTGTATGGCATCTCGCTTACTTGAATACAATTGTTCTGGAGTGTAACGCCCCACAACGCTTCGTGCAGCACTTCGTATCGCAGGCTTAATTACTCGATCCAAATAATTTTCTCCTAAATTTTGATGTAAAAACCCTAACTCCTTATCAACCGGTTGATACCAGGCTGAGGCATCAATTTGAATTTCTAATCCGTTTGAAGAAAGCACCTTCATTTTCTCAAATAACTCTTGTTGTCTTACTTCGTAAACATACACCTTGTTCCAAGGTGCTACAATGTGAAATCCTTCTCCTAAAGGTGGTTTGTCAGTAACTACACCACCGCCAAAAGTTTTGTATAGTACTCCAGCTTCACCAGAGCCTATGGTGACCGCCGATTTAGAAATTAGAATAATTAATAAAATAATAATGAAAACCGCGGGTAAGGCAATTTTTGGTAATCTATCCATGTGTTCTTGTTTTTATAATAATCCGTTATACTTTCTTATCATCCATTCCGCTGCTAAGGCCAATACCATTAGTGCCAACAAGTAGCGAAAATCGATTAAAGATACTACATTTCGATTGCTTTTTTGGACAGGTTTAAATCTATTGTCTCTAGCTAAATCTTCTATAAGCGAACCAATTTGATCAGGGAAATACAATCGACCACCGGTTCGTTCAGCTAAGCGATCAAGTTTTTGATAATCAGCGGCTAAAAATTGATCTTCTAGATTAAAATCAAGAATTGTAAACTGTCCGGATTTTGATAAATTTTCTTCGGCGACGGAAACAGAGAATTGATAATTGCCCGATGTTAGACCATCTAAACTTACCTCATACTTATTGCCATTGAGCAACATTGGAAACTCCCTAGAAAAACCGGAATCTTTTTGGGTCAGTTTCAAATTGAGACTGGCGTTAGGGTCAAAAGTATAGGAGTTGTCGAAATAAGAGGCAGATATCTTTGCATTGGTACTACCATCATACAGATTTTCATAGCTGATAGACAATCTGCTTTTTTGTTTTACATCGGACAAGTAAAATATTAACTTCCCCATAAAATCGTCAAAGGTTTTAAAACTCCTATCATCTCTATAGGTCTGTACACGCCATTTCCAAATATTCTCTCCGAAAAGAACCGCTTCCCTAGCCTGATCTTCGCTGGTCACTAATAATAATGGGGAATTCAAATCAACTCCCTTAATACGTTGATTGGCTATGGCTTCGTAAGGCTTTGTAATAATTAAGTCGCCCAATTCACTGTCTAAAGGTGGATACGTATCAAATGCCAATTCAGAAATATCAAAAATGGAGAATGCAGCATTTTTTACAGGAAGTATTTCTTCTTTTTGATTATAACTATCTTTTGAAAAACTAGTTTGAATTTTGTTTAAAAAATTCCAATCGGTTTTACTACCTGTAATGGTAAATAAACCCGCCCCACGCTTTTCAATAAAATCATATACGGGCTTAAAACTTGAATTTGGTTGATATAGTACAAACACATCATTATTCTCGAGTAAATCGATACTGCTATTAGGTTTTATAACTTTTACTTCGCGTTGTTCATTGGCTTCAATAGCTTTTTTTAATGCCCCGATATCTGGATGTAAAATAGAACTTACCAAGGCAATTTTGGTTTTTTCATCGATAACTTCCAATGCAATTTCTTTGCTATTATTGATGGTGTTTTTTTCATTCTCCAATGCATCTACCCGTATATTTAAATTTTTCACACCAACACTGTTGGCCTCTAATAAGGTCTCTATTCTAGCACTAGTCTTGTTCTTATTAAAATTAAGTGGCTGTTTAAAAACTAGTTGTCCATTTAGATAAATTTTAGCATTGGAACTTACCGAACGACTACCTGAATATGAAATACTTGTTTCAATTGGGAATTTATTTTTTAGGAAAGCGTATTTATTGGCATTCACACGATCCACCTTCAAATCTTCATAGTTGGTTGTATCACCTACGACAATAGGAAAAACATGAATTCCCTCATCCAATTGAAGAAACTCATAGTCTAAACCTAAAGTCTGATTACCATCTGTCAATAACACTAGAGCACTGCTAGCGTCTCCATAAATCTCATTTAAACTGTTTAAAGTTTCTGAAATGTTAGTTGTTTTATCTTCAAAAGTCAGAGAGTCGCCTTCAATGGTCCGATTCCCTAATAAGTAAGAACTACTATTGAAATTGTTCAACGGAGCATCATTCGCCTTTAATTCGGTAATACTATTAAAAATAAGCTCAGTGCCTTCAAGAGTTTTTATTGAAGAAGAGTTATCTGCAACAACTATTAGGTTTGCTTTTTCAATACTGTACTCCTCTTTTATGAATTTAGGGTTAATTAGCAATAGAAAACCAGAGAATACAACCACAAAGCGCAATAAGCCAAGTACAATTTGAAGTTTTCCCTTTTTGTCTCGGTAGAAATATTGAAATAATACCAGACATAACGAGGCTATCGCGGCAAGTAAAATCAATAATACCGTAACAGTCTTCATTATTCAATCTTAAATTTGAAAAGTACCTTAGGTAAGCATACCGCCATCTACATTTAGAACTTGGCCTGTCACGTATGCCGACAAATCAGAAGCTAAAAATAGGCAGGCATTGGCCACGTCTTCTGGAGAACCGCCTCGTTTAAGTGGAATAGCATCGCGCCAACCTTGAACTGTTTTTTCATCTAGCTTATCGGTCATCTCCGTTTCGATAAACCCTGGAGCGATGGCATTGCAACGAATATTTCTTGAGCCAAGTTCTAAGGCCACTGATTTCGTGAAACCGATCATACCGGCTTTAGAAGCGGCATAGTTGGTCTGGCCAGCGTTGCCCTTTACCCCAACCACACTACTCATATTTATAATAGAACCTTTACGCTGTTTTAAAAGGGTACGTTGTACAGCCTTAGTCATGTTAAATACAGATTTTAAGTTGATTTCGATTACGGCATCAAAATCGTCTTCACCCATCCGCATCAGTAAATTATCTTTTGTAATTCCTGCATTATTGATCAGTACATCTATTCCGCCAAAATCTTCCAAAACATCAGCAACTAGCTTCTCTGAATCTTCAAAACTTGCCGCGTTACTTTTATATGCCTTGGCTTTAACCCCAGCACCGGAAAGCTCTTTTTCCAAGGCTAAAGCTGGGGCTTCACTTGAACTGTAGGTAAAGGCAACATTGGCTCCATGTTCTGCAAAGACTTTTGCAATTCCCATCCCAATTCCTCGGCTCGCACCAGTAATAATAACATTTTTGTCTTGTAAGAGTTTCATATACTAAGCTATTAGATAACAAATATAAAAATATAAGAACCCTGCGAAAAGCAGGGTTCTATTTATTTTAAACGATATTACAAATTAATCTTTAATGGGCATTGGAGTTTCATAGTTGAATAAATAATCTACATCCAATTCTTGTACCTCACCCAATTTGGCCAATGCTTTGACATCTACATCATTTTTATTGCCTACAACCATTACATCGTAAGTTCCATTCTTGATATTTTCATTAAAAAAGGTAGACAAATCTGCAAGTGTCATATTTTTAATACTGTTATATATCTCTTCCTTATTATTCTTGGTAATTCCTCTTTTCTTCATTCTTTCATAACTCCAAAAGATATTTGCTTTGTCCGTTCTTTCTGCAGCCAATTTCTTCAATGTAGCTTCTTTAGCCGAATTAAAATTATCTTCTGCTTCTGGCATATTGTTCATTAATTCCAACATTGATTCAACCGCTTGATTCAATTTATTGGCCTGTGTGCCAATATAGGCGTAAGTATAATTAGGGTCACCTGCTTTTGACGCATTACTATAACTGGCAAACGCAGAATAAGCCAAAGATTTTGATTCTCTCAACTCTTGAAAAACAATTGAAGAAAGACCACTGCCAAAATACGTATTAAACAAACGTGAGACAGCCATATGCTTGGGGTCAAAAGTATCTCCTTTGGATAAAAATAATAACTCGGCCTGTACCATATCGTAATTCACGAAATAGACGTTGTCACCTGTCTCTTTATGGACATATTCTTTTATTTTTGGATATGGTTTTATTTCGCCTACTTTATGATTATTGGCTATTGCAGATTTTGCCTGCGCCAAATCTTTACCGTAATAGAAAAAGCGATGTTTATAATTCTTTAAGTCTTTTACAATATTAACAAGCTCTTCAGGATTCATTGATTTTAACTCGGCGATAGTAAAAATATCTCTCAGACGAGAATTTTCTCCATAAACGCCATAACTATACAATCCATTCCAAAGTATTTGACCCTTATCCGCCTTTGTGTCCTCACGAGATTTTGCTATTGATAAGACATATTTATCATATGTTTCTTGATTAGACTTAGCATTGTCCCACAGGCCTTCAAGTAAAGATAAACCCTTGTCTAAATTTTCTCTAAGCCCTCTCAAATAAAGTATAGTCTGGTCATTTCTGGCAGTGACACCGTAATCAACCCCAAGCTTATAGAACTCTTGGCTAACTTCATCTGGAGTCATGGTATCTGTACCCAAATATTTTAGGTAGTTAACGGCTAAGCTTAATTTTTTATCATGATCACTGCCCATATCAAATATGATGTTCATCTCCATCAAATCGTTAAGCTTATTAGGAACATAGGCAAGCTCTTGCCCACCATCTAAATCAACGGTTTCAATAGCTTCTTGATAGTTTATAAAACTAGGCTTGAGCTCAGGAGTTTCCATTTTTTCAAAATTGGCAACAAAGGCTGATTTTTTATCCCTATTTAATTCAATAGGGGTAATACCAGGGTTTTCAACTTTAACCAAATCTTTCACCTCCCCTTGTCTTTTATAAACTGCAACGTAATTATCGGCGTAATATGAATTTGCGAAATCAACAAGCTCTTGCTTAGAAACTTTTTTCATCTTATCAAACATGCTAATTCTATCTTTCCAATCTTGAAAGTGAACAAAGGCATTAACATAATCATAGGCAACATTAGATGCATTTTCGTAATTACGCATTTGACTTAGCTTTAAATCATTTATCACCGCATCAATAAGCCATTCTTCAAAGTTTCCTTTTTTAATTTCATCTATTTGACCCAAGATTAGGTCTTTGACTTCTTCTAAGGTCTGGCCAGATTTTGGATTGCCATAAAAAATATGCATCCCATAGTCGTTCAAAAACTGTGTGTACGAGCCCGCGCCCTGAACTAATTGTTTTTTATTCAAGTTTAAATCGATAAGACCTGCCGTAGAATTATTGAGGATCATATCAATAAGATTTACTTTTATTTCATCCTCGCTTCCCATTGCTTTCCCTCTAAAAGCAATATTTACTCTTTCATTCTCAGGACCAAAAACTTCGCGTTCAACTACACCTTGCAGTGGGTCTTCCGTTGGGCGCTCTGGGTGGTTGACTTCTTTATATTCAAACTTGCCAAAAGTGTCATTTACCTTTTTTATAGTATCGTCAAAATCAATATCACCCACTAAAATAATAGCCATATTGTTAGGTACATAATACTTGTTGAAATAGTCATGAATGGCCACCATTGAAGGATTTTTTAGATGCTCTGAAACACCAATAGTTGTTTGCTGACCATAGGGGTGCTTTGGAAACAATGCGTCATTCATCGCATAAGCAGCTCTTCTAAAATCGCTGTCTTGACCTCTATTAAATTCCTCATATACCGCTTCTAGCTCGGTATGGAATATTCTTAAAACTAATTGACTAAAACGTTCACTTTCAACATGTAACCATTTGTCTAGGCCATTACTTGGAATTTTATTCACATACACGGTCTCTTCATGCCATGTCCAGGCATTAGTGCCTTCTGCCCCAAGAGAACTTACCATTTTATCATATTCATTGGCAATCGATAGTTTTGAGGCTGCATTAGAAACTTCATCGATTTGTTTGTATATAGCTTTCTTTTTATCAGAATCACTCTCTGCTTTATGCATTTCATACAAATTGGATATAGAATCTAATAACACCTTTTCTGATTCCCAATCTTGGGTACCTATCTCATCGGTACCTTTAAAGACCATGTGCTCCAAATAATGCGCAAGACCTGTGTTGTCAGCCGGATCATAAACAGACCCTGCCCTAACGGGAATAAAGGTTTGAATTTTTGGCTCCGCTTTATTTTGACTTAAATAAACCTTTAAACCATTTTCTAAAGTATAAAGTCGTAAGCCCGTTGGGTCATTTGAAACAGATTCATAGGTAAAGCCATTTTCATCTGTATTTGTAGTTACTTCAAATGTGTCTTCTGCAGTCGGTTTTTTGCAACCTGCTAACACTAACAGTAATAATGTAGTAAATAAGAATGTTTTTTTCATTTTCCGTTTTTTGATCAGTCATAAAAAAACCATCAATTGAAAACAACTAATGGTTCACTGTAACAAAATATGTAGACTTAGCGAATACTACAACTACATTACCACTTCTTTAACTTTTTTACCTATTTCAGCGGGCGAATCGACAACGTGAATACCGCATTCTGACATAATTTTTTTCTTGGCCTGAGCCGTATCATCACTGCCTCCGACTATAGCACCGGCATGACCCATAGTACGGCCCGCGGGAGCTGTTTCACCTGCAATAAAACCAACAACGGGTTTTTTACTGCCACTCTCTTTATACCAATGTGCGGCATCGGCCTCTAATTGACCTCCAATTTCACCAATCATAACAACACAGTCCGTTTCGGGATCATTGATTAGCATTTCAACAGCTTCTTTGGTCGTTGTACCTATTATTGGGTCTCCACCAATACCTATAGCCGTAGTAATTCCTAATCCCTGACGCACTACTTGATCGGCAGCTTCATACGTTAATGTACCCGATTTTGAAACGATACCGATATTTCCTTTTTTGAAAACAAAACCTGGCATGATACCTACTTTAGCCTCACCAGGAGTAATAACACCAGGACAGTTAGGACCTACCAAAGTACAATCCATATTTTTTATATAGTTATTTGCTTTCACCATATCAGCTACAGGAATACCTTCTGTGATGGTGATGATAACCTTAATTCCCGCATTAGCAGCTTCCATTATTGCATCAGCGGCGAATGCCGGAGGAACAAAAATAATAGAAGTATCTGCTCCAACTTTTTGCACAGCCTCTTCTACCGTATTGAATACAGGTTTATCTAAATGTGTTTGACCACCTTTGCCTGGCGTTACACCACCAACGATATTGGTACCATACTCTATCATTTGTTCAGCATGAAAAGTACCTTCGCTGCCTGTAAAACCTTGTACGATTATTTTTGAATCCTTATTTACTAAAACACTCATAGTTTTTTCTTTGTTAACGTTGACAAAAATAGTGGTTTGAAAAGCAAATGAAAAGTAATCATCAGCTATTTATTTTCTAATTTTTTAAGAATCGACGGCATATTTTTAATGGTGGCCAGTTCTTTCATTTTGGCTCTTGCCTCTACCGCAGGGCTCCCAAAATAGGTTTTGCCACCTTCAAGTGAGTTAGCAACACCAGATTGTGCATAAACTACGGCACCTTTACCAATGGTAATTCCGCTTATAACCCCTACTTGACCCCACAAGGTAACTTCATCTTCTACTACAACACAACCAGCAATACCGGTATGTGAAGCGATTAGGCATTTTTTGCCTATCACCGTATCGTGCCCGATTTGTATTTGATTGTCAAGTTTACTGCCTTCACCTATTGTTGTATCACCTGTGACTCCCCTGTCTATAGTACAACTAGAACCAATATCTACATTGTTTTCTACGACAACCTTACCTCCGGATACCAATTTATCAAAACCTTCTGGCCGCTTTTTGTAGTAAAAAGCATCAGCCCCTAAAATAGTTCCAGCATGAATGGTTACATTGTCACCAATAATACAGTCATCATAAATAGCCACATTGGAATGTATGAGACAATTATTGCCAATTTTTACATTGTTTCCAACGAAAGAATTTGGTTGAATTACAGTATTCTCACCAATTGTTGCCGTCTCGGAAATTGATGCATTAGAGGCTACAAATGGCTTAAAATGTTTAGTAAGTTTATTGAAATCCCTAAACGGATCATCAGAAATTAAAAGGGCTTTCCCTTTCGGACAATCAACCACCTTATTTATTAAAACAATCGTAGCAGGCGAATTTAGGGCTTTGTCGTAGTATTTGGGGTGGTCAACAAAAACAATGTCGCCTGGTTCGACCACATGAATCTCATTCATCCCTAAAACCTCAAAATCTGAAGCCCCAATAAACTCAGTATCTATTAAACTTGCAATTTCTTCTAAGGTATACGGTTTTGGAAACTTCATTCAGATTTATTCTTTTACCCGCTCTAAATAAGCTCCTTTTTCGGTGTCAATCTTAATTTTATCACCTTCGTTGATGAAAAGTGGTACATTAATTCGTGCTCCTGTTTCTACTACAGCTGGTTTGGTAGCATTTGTAGCTGTATTACCTTTTACACCAGGTTCTGATTGGGTTACCTCTAAAATAACACTTGCAGGCATTTCTACAGAAAGTGGCATGCTGTCTTCGGTATTGAACAAAACCTTGACCACTTCCCCTTCTTTCAATAAATCAGGTGCATCTAAAGTTTCTCTTTGAAGCGTTATTTGATTATAATCATCTGTATTCATGAAATGATAGGTATCACCCTCTGGATACAAATATTGGTAAGATCGCGTTTCAACGCGAACATCGTCGATTTTATGCCCTGCGGAAAAGGTGTTGTCAATAACCTTTCCAGTTGTAACACTTTTGAGCTTTGTTCGTACAAAAGCAGGTCCTTTACCAGGCTTCACATGTAAAAACTCAATAATTTTAAAAATATCATGATTGTATTTGATACACAACCCTTTTCTAATATCTGATGTACTTGCCATAATTAATTTGTGCTAAAATATCCTTTCATGATTCCACGTTGAGAATCTCTTATAAATTGTAGTATTTCGTCCCGTTCTGGAGTCGCTTCCATTTCGGCCTCGATAATTTCAGCCGCTTGGGAATTATTGTAATTTTTTTGATAGAGTATTCTATAAATATTCTGAATTTCCCTAATCTTGTCTGATTCAAATCCTCTTCTTCGTAATCCAACTGAGTTTATACCAACATACGAGAGCGGTTCACGTGCGGCCTTAACAAAGGGAGGAACATCTTTTCTAACCAAAGAACCTCCTGTGACAAAAGCATGCTTACCTATCGATACAAACTGATGCACAGCAACCATACCTGCCAAAACTACGTTCTGACCAATGGTTACATGCCCGGCCAATGTAGAATCGTTACTGAAAATGCAACCATCACCAACAAAGCAATCATGAGCGACATGGCAATACGCCATAATCAAACAGTTCTTGCCAATTACGGTTTTCATGCGGTCTGCGGTACCTTTATTTATTGTAGCACACTCTCGAATTGTAGTATTATTGCCAATTTCTACTGTTGTTTCTTCTCCTTGATATTTAAGATCCTGTGGCGGTGCGGAAATTACGGCTCCTGGAAAAATATTGCAATTCTTACCAATTCTAGCACCTTCCATGATGGTCACATTTGAACCGATCCAGGTTCCTTCGCCAATAGTGACATTATTATGAATGGTAGTAAAGGGCTCTATCACTACATTCTTTGCAATTTTTGCCCCAGGATGCACATAAGCAAGTGGCTGATTCATATTATTCGCCTTTTGTTTTAACTATTTGGGCCATAAGCTCGGCTTCTGATACCAATTTTCCATTTGCATATGCATATGCCTGCATATGGCAGATACCCCTTCTAATTGGGGAAATCAGGTCGCATTTAAAAATCAAGGTATCGCCAGGTACTACTTGCTGCTTAAATTTTACATTATCAATTTTCATGAAGAAGGTAAGATAATTTTCTGGGTCGGGTACTGTACTCAGCACTAAAATACCTCCCGTTTGCGCCATAGCTTCGACTTGTAATACACCCGGCATTACAGGAGCTCCAGGAAAATGACCTACAAAGAATGGTTCGTTCATTGTCACATTCTTTACACCTACCACGTGGGTATCGGACAACTCCAATATTTTATCTACGAGTAAAAATGGAGGGCGATGTGGAAGCATATCCATAATTTGATTGACATCCATTAAGGGTGTCTGATTCAAATCATAACTGGGGACCTTATTTCTTCTTTCTATCTTAATGATCTTGGCCAGTTTTTTTGCAAACTGCGTGTTTACATAATGCCCAGGTTTATTGGCTATTACCTTACCGCGAATACGGGTTCCGGTCAATGCCAAATCTCCTATTACATCCAATAGTTTATGACGAGCGGCCTCATTGGGTTGATGTAAGGTAAGGTTGTCTAAAATTCCATTGGGCTTAACGGAAAGCTTCTTTTTATTGAAAGCCTTTTCTAGCTTTTTCATGGTGGACTCAGAAATTTCTTTATCCACATAAACAATAGCATTGTTTAAATCACCACCTTTTATAAGTCCGTGTTCTAACAACATTTCAAGTTCATGTAAAAAACTAAAGGTCCTAGCATTGGATATTTCATCCTTAAAATCCGACATTTTCTCTAAAGTTGCATTTTGGGTACCTAACACTTTAGTCCCAAAATCAACCATTGTGGTCACCTGATATTCTTCGGATGGAATGATAGTAATTTCGCTACCCGTTGCTTCATCTTTATAGGAGATTACATCTTTTACAATGTACTCATCGCGCTCTTGTTCTTGATCAACGATTCCAGCCTCTTCGATAGCTTCCACAAAAAATTTGGAAGAACCATCCATAATCGGGGGTTCAGGCGCATCAAGCTCAATCAGCACATTGTCCACATCAAGACCTACCAGCGCCGCGAGAACATGCTCTGAAGTCTGTATTTTTACGCCATTCTTTTCCAAATTGGTTCCGCGCTGGGTATTGATTACATAGTTCGCGTCCGCTTCAATTATAGGCTCCCCTTCTAAATCAACACGCTTAAAGGCATAACCGTGATTTTCTTGCGCAGGAACAAACTTCATGGTGACGTTTTCACCCGTATGTAGCCCAACACCTTTTAATATAACTTCTTTGGCAATTGTACGTTGCTTCACATCAATCGTTTTTATTGTCAATTTTCTTTTCTAAATTATGTATTTGATTAACCAGTTTTGGAAGGTTCTTAAAATGCACGTAGGACTTATTATAATCCCCATAATTCAAAGCAGGTGAACCTTGCAATACTTCATCATCTTTTACATTTCTTCCAATTCCGGATTGGGCCTGAATTCGAACCCTATCCCCTATTGTTATATGGCCAACAATTCCCACTTGACCGCCAATAAGGCAGTGTTTTCCAATCTTAGTTGAACCGGCCACTCCTGTTTGAGCTGCTATAGCCGTGTGTTCTCCAATTTCTACATTATGTGCAATCTGTATTTGATTGTCAAGTTTTACACCTTTTCTGAGAATCGTTGAGCCTAAAGTTGCGCGGTCTATAGTAGTACCAGCACCAACATCAACATTATCTTCTAAAATTACGTTGCCAGTTTGCGGCACTTTACTGTATTCCCCTTTTTCATTTGGGGTAAATCCAAAACCATCAGCGCCAATTATGGCACCACTATGAATTACACAACCATTACCAATAATAGATTCTGAATATACTTTTGAACCGGCAAAAAGTTGAACATTATCACCTATGGTTACATTATCACCAATGTATACATTTGGATAGACTTTTACATCATCACCAATCTTAACATTCTCACCTAGATATGAAAAGGCCCCTAAATAAAATCCTTTACCGTAACTCGCACTTTCAGAAACAAAAGACGGACTTTCAATGCCTACCTTATTATTCTTTACTTGATTGTAATACTCTAAGAGTTTTGAAAAAGACTTGTAGGCATCTTCAACCTTTATCAACGTTGTAAAAAGAGCCTGCTCAGGTATAAAGTCTCTATTTACAATGGTTATTGAAGCCTTTGTGGAATAGATATAGGGGGTATATTTTGGATTCGCCAAAAAGGTCAGAGAACCTGATTCTCCCTCCTCAATTTTAGAAAGTTTATGAACGGCGGTCTCTGGATTACCTTCAACTTCTCCTTCTAAAATTCCGGCAATTTGGGTGGCAGTAAATTTCAAACGTTTAAAATTTTATACTTTGTAAAAACAAAATTCTCATAAAATTTAAGGACGTGTGTAACTACTTGCTTCACGCGTTCTCTCATTTAAAATAAATCCAGAATTAACGAAATGTTCTGGTTTTACTTTTTGAGTATCGTTTCATTTTGGCAAAAGTAAGAAAATTTGTCAAACGCTTTCCTTCGGATAGCAAACATAGTACTTCGTAACCGTATTTGACAATGCCTTTAAATTGAGATGGTCAGATGCTTTGGCCACATCTGTAAGCTTACCATTTTTTCTTAGAATGTTGATATTCTGATACTTCTCGTTATAAGCCCTATTACTAATTACTCCTGAAAAAACGAAATAAGACAATTCTTCTTCCTTGACCTTATAATTGGCCATCACCCACTCCTTTTTTGTAGAAATTCTATAATCTTCAATAGGCTTGTTTTTGATTTTTATGTGTAACAGATTCCTGTTTAACAACATTGAGGCTAATTTAGATAGCACAAAATCTGGATGCGACTGCCAAGATTTTAAGGCAGCTAAAACATCAACATCGTCAAGCAAAGCGAATATTTTTAATGCCTCATTATCAAAATCAAGAGAAGTATTTTGCTCTAAAAAAAATAACAAGGCCTTAGAAGCGGCTACTTCCTGCCCTTCTAAAATAAGTTGTCTCGCTCTTTTGATAACTTTTATTACCAATTGCTCGGCTACTAAACTGGTCTTATGTAAATAGACCTGCCAATACATAAATCTACGGGCCATTAAAAATTTTTCGACCGAATAGATGCCCTTTTCTTCAACTACAAGTTCATTATCATAGACATTAAGCATGGTTATCAACCGATCAGAACTGATATTTCCTTCTGCTACCCCAGTATAGAAGCTATCTCTTTTTAAATAATCCAAACGGTCCATATCCAATTGACTGGAAACCAATTGGTTTAAGAATTTCTTGGGATGTTCTCCTTTAAAAATAGAAATCGCGGTACTTAAAGCGCCATTGAACTCATTGTTCAAAGATTTCATAAAATATAAGGAGATCGCTTCATGATCCGTATCTAAAACCAAAGTATGCTCAAGCGCATGGGAAAAAGGACCATGACCTATATCATGCAATAAAATTGCTGCCAACAAACCAGTTTCTTCTTCTTCGGTAATTTCCACTTTTTTAAAACGTAGCACTCGAATCGCCTGGCGCATAAGGTGCATGCTACCTAATGCATGATGAAAACGCGTATGATGGGCACCCGGGTAGACCATAAAAGACAAGCCCATTTGCGAAATTCTACGAAGTCGTTGAAAAAAAGGATGCGCAATCAAGTTGAAAATAAGTTCACTGGGAGTGCCAATAAAACCGTAGATTGGATCGTTAAATATTTTAAGCTTATTGGTCTGTGCCAAGTTTAATGATTTTTGAACATTTGTTTTTCAAATTTATGCATTACTAGTGAGACCCTATAGTAAAGTTCAGGGTCGGTTCAACTATCATTTCTAAAAGCTTACTTTTAAAAACGAGTTTCACTGATATGAAGAAGATTTCCATTCTGTGGGTCGATGACGAGATAGACCTACTAAAACCACATATTATATTTCTTGAAAAGAAAAATTACCTAGTCACCACATGCCAAAGTGGGCAAGAAGCCATTGAAGAAATCGAAAAAACAACTTTTGATATTGTTTTTCTTGATGAAAACATGCCCGGAATTTCTGGGTTGGAAACGCTTACGGAAATCAAACAAATGGATGTCTCACTACCTGTGGTAATGATTACCAAAAGTGAAGAAGAATACCTTATGGATGAGGCTATCGGCAGTAAAATTGCCGACTATTTGATCAAACCCGTAAACCCAAATCAGATATTATTGAGTCTAAAGAAAAGCCTTGACAATTCTAGACTGGTATCTGAACGCACCACGGCCAATTACCAACAAGAATTTCGGAAAATTGCGATGGACCTTTCTATGGTCAACAGTTATGAAGAATGGGCCGAGTTATATAAAAAATTGATTTTTTGGGAGTTACAGTTGGAAGAAATAGAAGATTCTAGCATGTTCGAAATTCTAGAATCGCAAAAGGTTGAAGCAAACTCGCAGTTCAGCAAGTTTATAGACAAACGCTACACCGATTGGTTTGAAGATGAGGATGGCCCCATAATGTCTCACACCCTTTTTAGAAAGCTTATCAAACCCGAATTGAAAGATGAGAAAACGCTATTGGTGGTAGTTGATAATCTACGATACGATCAGTGGTTGGCTTTTGAAGAAACCCTCTCTACATTTTATAAAAAGAAAAAAGAAGTACCCTATTTCAGTATTTTACCTACTGCCACACAGTATGCCCGAAACGCCATATTCTCTGGGCTTACCCCTTTAGATATGGAAAAGAAGCACCCAAATTGGTGGAAGAACGATACCGATGAAGGCGGAAAAAATCTTTATGAAAAAGAATTTTTAGGAGCGCAATTAAAACGATTGGGGCTGGACCTGAAATGGGAATACCACAAAATAAGCAACCTTAAGCAAGGGAAGCAGCTGGCCCATAATTATAAAGCACAGAAAGATAATGATTTGACCGTTTTGGTGTACAATTTTGTGGATATGCTATCCCACTCCAAAACTGAGATGGAAGTGATTAAAGAGTTGGCAAGTAATGATAAGGCCTATCGCTCTTTGACGGTAAGCTGGTTTAAAAACTCTCCGCTTTTAGATATTATCCAACAAGCGCAAAGTTTAGGACAAAAGCTGATCATTACCACGGACCATGGCACTATAAATGTTAAGCATCCTTCTAAAGTCATCGGTGACCGGGAAACCAGTTTAAACCTACGCTATAAAACTGGGCGTAGCTTAACTTATGAAGATAAAGACGTTTTGGCGGCAACGGACCCTAAAAAAATCTACCTACCTAATATAAATGTGAGTAGCTCTTACATTTTTGCCAAGAACGATTTGTTCTTTGCCTACCCCAACAACTACAACCATTATGTAAGTTATTATAGAAACACCTATCAGCACGGAGGCGTAAGTTTAGAGGAAATGATTATTCCTTTTGTAGTTTTGGAGGCAAAATAATTCTAAATGGAGTTACGATTTACTATTGAGGAACTTAGCAAAGTTTCCAAAGAACTACTTTCCAAATTTGATCAAAACATTATCTGTCTCTATGGCCCAATGGGTGTTGGTAAAACCACACTTATTAAAACAATCATTAAAGAATTGGGGGTTGTAGATTCGGGTAACAGCCCAACCTTTGGTTTGGTAAATGAATACCACAATGCAAATGGAGAACTTGTAGCTTACCATTTTGACTTCTATCGCATAGAGAATGAAGAAGAAGCCTTAGATATGGGTATTGAAGACTATTTTAATTCTGATGCTTATATTTTTATTGAGTGGCCAGAAAAGATAGCCGGACTACTCCCAGAGGATAGTACAAAAATTCACCTACACCTAATCGATGAAAAGACCCGCCTAATCGAATATTAAATTTCTTAACGTATTGTTAATTGAAGTTTTTTTACTTTAAAACCACGAGAACGATTCATCTGCCCAAAAATTAGGTAAATCTGTTAAAAGACTATTTTTATCGGTAAAATGCATATTTTATCGTTGAAATTACTTACTTTTGTAATGAATGAATTCATTTATTAACCAAAATTTTTAGTTACGATGAACACTAGAAAATTATTTTTTGGATTTTTGGCTGTTGCTGTATTAGCAGTAGTTTCTTTATCTACAACTATTACGATTGGCGACAATCAAGAAGTAGGCGTAAAGAAGAGTACAATTAAAATTTAATTATTTTAATCAAAGGGCAATACTATTATTGCCCTTTTTTCGTTTTGTTAGCTGATAACTACTTAACAATGCCTGGGAAAACCAAATTTAATCAGCTTGCAAAAAAAAGAATTATCTTAGAATCTTTTTTGGCATTTCTAATATTATGTGCTCCTTTCATAATTAAAAGTCATGACTACTTTCCGCAAGACTCAATAGAACCGATAGATTTTTTCTTTTTTAAACTAGGCGCAAATGGGTTTGAAAATATCGAAACACATGTGTGGTTCATTTTGAATAAATTTGTCCCTTTCTACTTACTTATACTTTGGTTTTTGACCTGCAAACATTGGTGGTATCATATTATTCTTATACCAATAACTATGTATGCCTTTCAACTATTTGAATTGTATTATTCTGAGGATGATGTCATAGATAGTGAAAATATTCTCTGGATTTTACCTGTGTGTATGGTGGTAATCCCCTTTGTGTATTTTATTAGGGTGAAACTTTACGACAAGCATGTGCATGGTATAGACCTAAAAGCTATGGATGAAGAACTGCAAATACTCAAAGCCAAAGAAGAATTACGTAAAGAACGCGAGAAACTAGAGCAACGTAAAGAGACACTCTCAAAAAAGATTTAGTTAGAGGCCTGTTTTACAGTTTGTAATTTATAGGTTCCAAAAACCGTCATGTCGACAGAGCTCAACACATACTGTCATTTCGAACGGAATGAAGTGAATGTGGTAAATCTAAAAACACCTCACCTATAAGTAATTGTTTATATGGGATTCCTTAATCGCAGCAGGACTGCTCATTTCGAAATGACTCGAAAAGCAACTCCTCTTCATTTCGAGTTTTTTAATAGTTATGAGTTAACCTATTTCGACAATACTTCGACGGGCTCAGTATGACATTATTTTATACTTTTTATACAGGCTCAAATAATTATAATTTTTTGAATAGCTTTACAGTAAGGTATAAATCAAATTTTCAGTTTAACAACTAATGGCGCAACCATCCTCACCGTTTAGCAAACAGCAACTATTACCTCAAGAAGAAACTTTAGAAGTCCTTAAACAAAAGGGAGAACTTTTTATTGGGCTGCCCAAAGAAAACCAATTTCAAGAAAAACGTATCTGTCTTACCCCTGATGCTGTTAATGCGATAACCGCACATGGGCATCGCGTTCTTATAGAGGCTGGTGCAGGTGAAGGTGCCAATTATTCAGACTTAGATTACACCAATGCAGGTGCCGAAATTTCGAAAGACATGAAAAAGGTTTTTGCCTGCCCTATTGTTTTAAAAGTAGAGCCCCCTACCCTTGCGGAGATTAGCATGTTGAATCCGCAGACGATTATGATATCCGCGCTCCAAATAAAAACTCAAAACAAAAAATATTTTGAGGAGCTTGCCAAAAAACGAATCACGGCCATTGCTTTTGAGTACATCCGTGATGAAGACGGTAAATACCCTGCGGTGCGCTCGCTGAGTGAAATAGCCGGTATATCTTCTATTCTAGTGGCGTCAGAACTTATGGCAACCACCAATAAGGGCAATGGTCTTATGTTCGGTAATATTAGCGGTGTGCCACCGGTAGAGGTCGTTATTATCGGTGCTGGTACCGTTGGAGAATTTGCCGCACGTTCTGCACTCGGGCTCGGTGCAAACATTAAAGTGTTCGATAATTCTATTACCAAGCTTAGAAATATTCAGACCAACCTCAATAGAACAATTTATACTTCTACCATACAACCAAAGAATTTACTTAAGGCACTAAAACGTTGCGATGTCGCTATTGGTGCCACAAGGGGTCAAGATAGATCTCCCGTGGTAGTATCTACTTCTATGGTAGAAAACATGAAAAAAGGTGCGGTTATCATTGATGTGAGTATCGATACCGGTGGTTGTTTTGAATCTTCAGAAGTTACTACACATGCAGAACCTACTGTAGAAAAATATGGCGTACTCCATTACGGAGTGCCCAATATTCCTTCAAGATATCCAAGAACTTCTACTATTTCTATAAGTAATATCTTTACGCCCTATTTGCTTAAGTTAGGCGAAGATGGTGGTTTAGAACATTCCCTTCGATTTGATAAAGGTTTGCGTAATGGGCTCTATATGTACCATGGCATTCTTACCAACAAATCTGTAGGTGACTGGTTTAACCTCTCTTATAACGATATCAACTTTTTAATTTTTTAATTTTAATGGCTTTTATAAAACGTTTGGGATGGTACCTCGTTGGGGTTTCAATAGGGCTTGTCTTTTTGGCATTTATTCTAAAAAAGAAATCTGGTGAAGAAGGTATCGATTTTTGTTACCTGCCCAATTGTAGAACTTTAAAAGATTTTCGTTCTAAATCCATCTCTTACTCCGATTTGGCACAAGAGCAAATAGAAACTATTGGTTTAGATAGTTTATTTATTTCACAGGCTTTTACCGATGGTAATGTTGACTTTGGCAAAAGTGATACCAAGGCACAATCTTGCAAAACATATTTCGTAAATTTTGAAGAAAAGGAAATCGAATTAAAAAATTGCGAAACCAACATCATAATCGAAAAAATCACACTAGACCAATAAGACTATATCTTTCTACGTTCCCGCTCCCTTTTTAAAAGTCCGAGTTCTCGTGTCGTTTGTCCGGCCACCGAAGTGTTTTCTTCTGCCCTACGTATTAAATATGGCATTACATCCTTTACAGGGCCAAAAGGTAAATACTTGGCAACATTATACCCATGATCTGCCAGATTAAATGAAATATGGTCGCTCATTCCAAAAAGCTGCCCAAACCACACCCTTGAATCTTCATTGGCAACCTGCGCATTTTTCATCAATTCCATCAAGCGATAAGAGCTTTCTTCATTATGCGTACCAGCAAATAGGGAAATAACATCAAGGTGCTCTAGCATATATGCAAGGGCAGCATCAAAATTTTCATCGGTTGCTTGTTTAGAAGCGCAAATTGGGGTGGGATAACCAAGTTCGTTGGCTCTTTCATTTTCCTTTTCCATATAGGCGCCACGCACCACTTTCATTCCTATTTTAAATCCATCGGCCAAGGCTTTTTGATGCAGTTCTTTTAGATAATCCAATCTATCCCAGCGATACATTTGTAGCGTATTAAAAACAATGGCTTTCTTTTTATTGTACTTGCGCATCAAGTCTTCTACCACCTGGTCCGCGGCATCTTGCATCCAGCTTTCTTCACCATCGATCAATAACGAAACATCTAAATCATAGGCTTTTTGGCACACCTTATCAAACCGATTTATTACCCGTTGCCACTCTTGAGATTCCTCCTCAGAAAGCTCTTTTCCCTCTCCTATTTTTTGATAAAGCGCAAATCGACCAAACCCTGTAGGCTTAAATACTGCAAAAGGAATCGCATCTTTCTCTTTTACAAAATCAAGAATCTTTAAAATAGTTTCCAACGCACTGTCAAAAGGATCATCGCCTTCTTGCCCTTCGACAGAATAATCCAATACGGAGCAAACTCCTTTTTCATACATTTTGTCAACCACTGGTAGACAATCTTCTTCATTGACTCCCCCACAGAAATGGTCAAATACGGTTGCCCGAATAAGACCTTCAACCGGCAGATGTGCTTTAATGGCAAAATTGGTCATTGCCGTACCGATTCGCACCAAAGGCTCGTTGGCAATCATTTTAAAAAGGAAATAGGCACGCTCTAATTCTGAATCTGTTTTTAATTGAAAAGCTGTTGCTGTATTCTCAAAAATTCGCTGCATATTTTGCAAATTGATAAAGAATCAAAGATAAGCACGCCTTTCTTATTATTATCAATAAAATAAGTCTTTATTTTATAGCATATTTGAGTTCATGGAGACCGTATCAGCATCAACATATGATGTTCATTTTACCGAAGTAGCAAAGGCAACTATTCGTCAGCATGCAAGAAACACTACTTATTCAAAGGTTTTTCTTTTAGTCGATACAAATACCAGAAAACTTTGCTTGGACAAATTTGAAGCGATTGTCGATTTTAAGATTGATGCCATTATTGAGATCAAACCTGGTGAAGAACATAAAACCATAGCTACTTGCTTAGAAGTCTGGCAACAGTTATCAGATTTAGGGGCCGATAGAAAAAGTTTGCTAATAAATCTTGGTGGCGGTGTTGTTACCGATTTAGGAGGTTTTGTAGCTTCCACCTTTAAAAGAGGGATAGATTTTATAAACATACCCACTACTCTTTTGGCAATGGTAGATGCATCAATCGGTGGAAAGACTGGGGTTGATTTGGGTGTTTTAAAAAATCAGGTTGGGGTAATCAACCAACCGGTCATGGTCTTGATTTTTCCGGAATTCTTGGCAACATTAGAAGAAAGACAACTTAAGAGCGGATTTTCTGAAATGCTTAAACACGGTTTAATAAGTGATTCTACATATTGGGAAGAACTTATCAATACAAAAGATTTTTCTTCGACAGATTTTATTCGAAAATCGGTAGCCATAAAAAATAGCGTCGTTCTGCAAGACCCTATCGAAAAAGGGATACGAAAAAAACTGAACTATGGCCATACCATTGGGCATGCGATTGAATCTTATTTTTTAGATAGCCCTCATTTAAAAACGCTCTTGCACGGGGAGGCCATTGCTATCGGGATGATTTTAGAAGGATACTTTTCCCATGAACTGTCGGGCCTTTCAAAATTAGACTTGAATGAAATAAAGAAAGCTTTTTTGAGTCACTTTAAAAAAGTTGATTTTACAGATCAGGATATCGAAATCATAATAGATTTACTAAAGCACGACAAGAAAAATACACATGGCAATGTGAACTTCGTACTCTTACAAGAAATAGGAATACCCATTTTAGATGTTAAAGTGCCACTAGAATTATTCAAGAAAGCATTTGCTTACTACAAAGAATAACTGTTACGTATACTAAATACTTTAATTGACAACTCTTTAAAAGGCCAGCACCAAAAAATTCATAGCTTAGGTAACCTAAACCTAAAACACCTACTATGAAACGTGTTATTGTAGATTATAAAAGACTTGACCACACCGTTGCAGCATTATTAATAGACCTATATCCGCATGGTTACGGTGATGAAGACATCATTATACTTAGAAAACCCAATGGAGAAGTTGTTGAAGCCGTAGAGATTAAAACCGATGATACAATTTACCTTGTAAAAATTAGTAATAGCCTTTCTAACTTCATAGCGACCTTTGAAGATACCATTGAAAAAGAACTTGAGAACAAACCTGCTGAAGGAGTTCTTGAAAACAACCAAGAATCGCAGCTAGAAGCAGAAACTGATTCTGATCTTGATATCTCAGAAGATTTATATTAGTTATGACCTAGGTATCGGTCCTCTATAATTTTTCTATGGTGTTTTAAATGCCCACACATAAGAAACCCAAGTGCGCGCACACTCATTTTACTATCACTGGCAACTCCGAAACGCATTAACTCCTCATCGTTCAAAGATTCAAATAATGTAATGGTTGCCATCCTCACAGCTTTAAATTCGTTTGTAATTACCATTTTACCTTTAGAGTTCGCTCTACTCTGCGGAACAAATAAATCTTGATCAAAACCGGGTAATGGGGTTTTATCGTTTCTAGAAAAACGTAAAGCGCGGTATTGAAAAATCCGTTCGGTATCGATTAAATGAACAAGGGCTTCAGCTATCGACCACTTTTTTGGAGCATATGCAAAGTCCATTTTATCATCAGGAAGAGCAGCAATGAAATCAACTAAGGAGGCCAAGCCAGTCTTTAAACCATCCATTAAATCAGTTTCACCCAATATATCAATGTACGGTTGGTAATAACTGTTATACTCAGAAACATCTAAATCTCTACTATTCATCAAACCTTTTATAGCTCATTAAAAATAGTATGCATTAAGCGCTTTTTATCATTGATGCTTTCCTCTAAAGAAATCATGGTTTCGGTTCTACTTATTCCATCAATATCATCAATTTTAAAAATGATGTTTTTGGCATGTGTAGTATCCTTAGCTCTAATTTTACAGAAAATATTGAACTTACCCGTCGTAATATGAGCAACGGTTACATTAGGTATTTGGGCCAAACGCTCTAATACGAACTTTGTTTGATGGGTCTTTTCAAGAAAAATACCAACATATGCTATAAAAGAGTATCCCAGTTTAACATAATCCAATGTTAAAGAAGAACCTCTAATTATACCGGCTTCCTCCATTTTTTTAACCCTAACATGCACTGTTCCCGCTGATATCAATAACTTTTTGGCAATATCGGTAAACGGTGTTCTGGTGTTGTCGATTAACATATCCAGAATCTGATGATCTATTTCGTCAAGCTTTACTTTGTTCATTTCAATATTATTTTCAACAAAATTAATGAATTAGAGAATAAAACGTAAGAAAACATTATTTTTTTTGAATATTATGTAAGAAAAAGATGGTTTTTAACTTTTCCGGTACGAGAATTAAACTTTTATAACATTAAATACCCAAAAAAATATGTCTTTTTTACTAACGAACCCTGGCATTTCAATTTAGCTTATTTACAATCATGAACCCAAATAGGCATTTACACTCCAAATTTTGCAGACGAAAATTCACATTTTCATCCCACTAACCGTGTTTTGAATTATTAATTTTTATTACATTGAAAATCAGATGTTTATTATTCCTTACCTATACTTAAAATCATGCTAAATTTTATTTAAGACAATATTAGCACTTCTTCTAAATTCAATATTCTAATTTTACGATAAAGAATTATTTACAATTGTGAATTCAGAAATTTCAAATAGACTTCAAAAAGTAATTTCCCATTTCGAACTGACATCTGCTAAATTCGCAGACGCCATAGCTGTGCCCCGTTCTAGTGTATCACATATACTTAATAATAGAAATAAACCAAGTCTTGACTTTATCCTTAAAGTTATTAAGGTGTATCCTGAGATTGATTTGTATTGGTTATTGGAAGGTAAAGGTGACTTCCCCTCCCCCAGCCAAAGAAAAAACCAGTCTCTTCCTTCCAAAATCGAGACCCTATCAAACAAAAGTTCAAATACCACAAAAGAACCTGAAAAGCTCTCAAGTAATTCGCAAAAAGAAATTAATAAGGTGGTGATTTTTTACAAAGACGGTACTTTTGAATCGTATAATCCTAATAAATAGGTTTTATATGGATAAGTATTTTAGTACTTTTCGGCCATGAAAAAACCCCTACTCCAGTTATTGATACTGTACCTTATGTTTTCTTGCCAAGAAGCCCCCGAGAGAAATTGCAAAGACTTTAAAAATGGTGCTTTTAGCTTTACCAGCGTTGTTGAGGGGGATAGCCTTACCACTACTTTCGTTAGAAAAGATGGTATCGAAATCGATTATTTTAGAAATCAAATCGATACTTCAAGTGTTAGATGGATCAACGATTGCGAATATATCTTAAAGCAATTGAACCCGAAAAACAAGCAAGAAGAAAAGTCTATTCATATAAAAATCTTGACAACTACCGATAGTTCTTATACATTTGAATTTAATACTGTGGGAGATTCTAAAAAACTAAGAGGAACTGCCATTAAAAATGACTAACCATGTTTGAAATTTTTACTAGTCCAGATGCATGGATTGCACTGCTCACACTAACTTTTCTTGAAATTGTTTTAGGTATTGATAATATTATTTTTATCTCAATTGCAGCGGGCAAACTAGAGAAAAAAGATAGAAAGAAGGCCACCAATATTGGGCTTGTTCTCGCTATGGCCATGCGTATAGTGCTCCTCTTCGGAATCACGTGGCTTACATCGCTAAAGAAGCCATTTTTGGTACTTAGCGAGTCTTGGATTCATGGTGGAATAAGTTGGCAAGCCCTAATTCTCTTTCTAGGTGGTCTTTTTCTGCTTTATAAGAGCACTAAGGAGATACGCGAGAAAATTGAGGACAAAGGTCATGACGAAAGAGAAGTAAAAAAAGGGCAATCTAACTCTTTGACAAAGGCCATCATACAAATAACCATAATTAATATTGTCTTTTCATTTGACTCTATTCTTACGGCCATCGGAATGACAAATGGCATTTCCCCCAATCCAAATGACGCATTAATCTTGATGATTATAGCGGTTGTTGTCTCTGTTTTAATAATGATGTTGTTCGCAAACCCGGTCGGGGAATTTGTAACTAAACACCCATCTATACAAGTTTTAGGATTGTCTTTTCTAATATTGATCGGCTTTATGCTTATTGCAGAAGCGGCCCACTTATCGCATTTGGTGGTTTTTGACCAAGAAGTTGGCACGATTCCGAAAGGTTACCTGTACTTCTCCATCGCATTCTCATTAATGGTAGAGTTCTTTGATATGCGGATGAAGAAAAATAAGAAACCTGCCGAAGAAAAAATATTGGAAGATTAGACACAAATGAAAACTCAAGTTTTATGATATAAAAAGCCCGCTTAGACGCGGGCTTTTTATTTAATTTGAATTTTGTTTAGTGAACTAGTTTGGCCTACTGAAAGCAACCTCAGGATTTTCACTTTTCTGTTTTTCAAACAATCGCTGCTGTTGTTTTACCGTCATGGTACTACCGTCATGACTCCATCCTGGAGGTCCAAAAACATACATAAGCTTGTGGGAAAGTTTTGGAGATTTTTTCATATCCATCCAGATATCCTTGAATTCATGGGTTAGTATTACAATGGGGTTGTTAGAGTTTGGGGCATGAATAACACCGTACTTAACATCAATAGAATCATCTAGCGGCAGCCAAGTTCCAAATAGCTTATCGAATATGTTTAAAAATCCACCATGGTTTTTATCTAAATACTCGACATTTTGGGCATGATGGACCTGATGCATTGTATGTGTATTCATGAATTTTTCAAAAATACCAAGCTTAGGGAGCAACACCGTATGCAACTGAAATTGCCATAAGGCCTCGATACCTAAACAGAATACGACCATTTCAGGAGAGAAACCGATTGCCGGCATCCACATATAAAATAAAGGCTTATACAAAAGGGTAAACCAACCGTTACGCACTGCTGTTCCTAAATTGAAGTTATCTGATGAATGGTGCACAATATGAGCTGCCCAAAGAATACGAATTTCGTGATTGGCCCTGTGAAACCAGTAATAGGTGAAATCATCAGCTAATTGGCATAAAAGCCAAATATACCAGGCATAACCAAAAGATTTATACCCCATAATATTGGTTCGCACCCCGTCTATTAAAGGATTGAACAGCTCATACACGTAAGTAAATATTACAATTGCAGATACTACTTTTAACAAAGCCGCTAAAATAGCGGAGCCAAGACCCATAAAACCACTTGCGAAAAGATCGTTCCAGTCATACAAATCATGATGTTCGTCATGATTTTTACTATATGTTAATTCCAATAAGATGAAAATGATAAAACAAGGACCTCCGTAAACAAGAGGATTGGTAAAATCCATAAAAAAGCTATTTTAATTCAAATATAAACATCTTAAATGCCCATTCATAAACTGTTGAATATTTAGATGGCAAACACATACTATTACTCGTTATTTGCTAAACAAAGATGTGTAAAACAGGTATGTTCATATTAGAATAAAGTTGTTTGCGATTCTTCATCACTATCTGGTTTGTTTGTATTTTCTCCATCTACATTTTCTTCTTCAACAACTTCTATCTCATTAGGTGACTGTACTTGGGGTTCTTCATAAGGGAGCGATTCCAGAGCGTTTATATTTTTAACCTTATCACTGGTAAGTTGATTGCCAAGGGCTTTAATTCCTTTGATAGCAATAAAATCTTCAACGTCTACTTCATGATTGGCCTTAGCTTCTTTACCTCGTGGTTTCACAAATTCTAGTTCTACAACTGGCCTCCAATCCGTAGATATCAATTCGAGTTGCGATTTGGGATGTTCGGTAATTATCAAATCTTCTCTATTGGCATTTTCAATCAAGAAGCGTTTTATGTAGTAGCGCTCTTTCTCACCATCGTAATAAATGGCAGAAATTGGTTTGTCCGGATTCCATTTTTCAAGAACGATCATATCGTCGTCAAAACGAGCATTTAAATCAGGAACAATTGTTTTTACAAACCCTTTCTGATTTACGACCAGTAATAAGTCATCTGGTCGAAACTCTCCGAGCAGCTCTCCTCTTTCATCCACATTCAAGCGCTGTACAATATCATCGAACCAAATTTTACGCGGTTTTAAGGTAGAAAGTCCTTTTTCTTTTAATTCGATTCGCTTAACAGGATATTTTGTGACAATATTTCCTTTGGAAGTTCTCCCTTTTATTAGAACATCAGCGAAGTCGATATCCCATTTTAGCTTTTTGATACTCCCTGATTGCCTAAGGTGCACTGTGATTACTTCTGCCTCGCCGTTGGGGTTTGCTGAAAAATAAAGCACATCAGAATTCGCATTACCATTGGTGAGGTCATACATTTTGTCTCGCGTAATACTCGTAACATTGAAACGCTTGATATAACTAGGACCTCCCCTGCCATCTTTATAAATCATGTTGAATGTAGTGCGTTTATCCTTTTTCTTAAACACGGCTACATGAATAATATTCTTATCAACAAAAATTTTGGAGTCCACCTTAGTGACCATCATCTCACCTTTTTTGGTAAAAACAATAATATCATCAATGTCACTACAGTCAGTAACATATTCATCGCGCCTTAAGGATGTACCTACAAAGCCTTCTTCGCGATTTACATAGAGTTTTGTATTCCGGATGACCACTTTTGTGGCCTCGATATCGTCGAATATTCTGATTTCGGACTTACGCTCACGCCCCTGTGCATATTTCTTTTTGAGTTCCTGAAAATAGTCGATGGCGAAATCTACCAAATTGGCCAGAAAATTCTTCGTTTCCGCTATTCTATCCTCTAAACTATCTAAATGCTGCTTGGCCTTGTCTAAATCGAATTTAGAGATTCTTTTAATTCGTATCTCCGTCAGTCGAACGATATCCTCTTCGGTAACAGCACGTCGTAAATGCTTGGTGTGCGGTTTAAGGCCTTTATCGATAGCGGCAATAACACCCTCCCAAGTCTCTTCTTCTTCAATTTCACGATAAATACGGTTCTCGATGAATATTCGCTCAAGAGAAGCAAAATGCCACTGTTCTTCCAGTTCGTTGAGTTGAATCTCTAGCTCTGCCTTAAGAAGTTCTACCGTACTATCCGTTGACCTGCGTAACATTTCAGTAACGCCCATGAAAATAGGCTTGTTGTCTTCTATGATACACCCAAGTGGCGAAATAGAAGATTCACACGCAGTGAAGGCATACAAAGCATCTATGGTTTTGTCTGGGGAAATTCCTGAGGGCAAGTGCACCAAAATTTCAACTTCAGCCGCAGTATTATCCTCAATTTTTTTGATTTTTATTTTGCCTTTGTCATTGGCCTTAAGTATAGAATCTATTAAAGAAGAAGTATTGGTTCCGTAGGGTATCTCTTTAATAACCAATGTATTCTTATCAATATTTTCTATTCTTGCTCGAACTCTTATTTTTCCACCGCGAAGACCATCGTTGTAGTTGGTAACGTCTATAATTCCGGAGGTAGGGAAATCAGGATATATCTTAAAACTTTTTCCTTTTAGATGCTTTATGGATGCATCTATCAATTCAACAAAATTATG
This sequence comes from Croceitalea sp. W27, assembly GCF_055693185.1. Classification (NCBI taxonomy): domain Bacteria; kingdom Pseudomonadati; phylum Bacteroidota; class Flavobacteriia; order Flavobacteriales; family Flavobacteriaceae; genus Croceitalea; species Croceitalea sp. W27. Next base: position 160,774 of record NZ_CM146327.1, on the reverse strand, counting down.
GGGTAACACTTTTGTCGAAAGACCGACCGCAATACCTTCTGCACCTTGAGCCAACAGCAAGGGAAACTTAACGGGTAAATTAACCGGCTCCTTTTTTCGGCCATCATATGAAAGTTGCCATTCTGTAATCTTAGGACTAAAAATAACCTCCAGAGCAAACTTAGAAAGTCTAGCTTCGATATACCTTGAAGCGGCCGCCCTGTCTCCGGTAAGAATGTTACCCCAGTTGCCTTGGGTGTCAATCAATAAGTCTTTTTGGCCAATTTGCACCATTGCGTCTGCAATACTGGCATCTCCATGAGGATGATATTGCATCGTATGTCCAACAACATTGGCTACTTTATTATAACGCCCATCATCGAGTTCTTTAAGCGAATGCATAATTCTTCGTTGCACAGGCTTAAATCCGTCTTCTATGGCAGGTACCGCTCGTTCAAGAATTACATAAGAAGCATAGTCTAAAAACCAATCTTTATACATGCCCGTTACCCGGGTCAGCGCATCGTCAGGGGCTCCCTCGTTATTCGAAAAGCCTTCTGTCAATTCTTCATTTTCATCCATGTATTAAACAAATCTTATTATTATGATTTACAGTTGATTTTCTTCAACCAAATCAAGTTCTACTTTAAGGTTTTTAATTATAAATTCTTGACGGTCGGGTGTATTTTTACCCATGTAGAATTTCAATAATTCTTCAATGGACATCGCTTTATCTAACATTACAGGTTCTAATCTAATATCGTCACCGATAAAATGCTTGAACTCATCAGGAGAGATTTCGCCCAATCCTTTAAATCGTGTTATTTCGGGTTTGCCTGTAAGTTTCTCAATTGCGTTTTTTCGTTCTTCTTCGCTATAACAATAAATCGTTTCCTTTTTATTTCTTACCCTAAAAAGTGGAGTTTGCAAAATGTATAAATGATTCTCTTTGATTAGTTCAGGAAAAAACTGCAGAAAAAATGTAATCAATAGCAAGCGAATATGCATTCCATCAACATCAGCATCAGTTGCTATCACAATATTATTGTACCGAAGGTCTTCCATAGAATCTTCGATATTGAGTGCAGCCTGTAGTAAATTAAACTCTTCGTTCTCATAAACAATCTTCTTAGACATGCCGTAAGAATTCAGAGGTTTACCTCTAAGACTAAAGACCGCCTGCGTATTTACATCCCTAGATTTGGTTATAGACCCAGAAGCAGAATCTCCCTCGGTTATAAAGAGCGTGCTTTCCAATCGTCTGTCCTTCTTCATATCTTGCAAATGCACCCGACAATCACGTAATTTTTTATTATGTAAACTTGCTTTTTTTGCGCGGTCTCGGGCCAATTTTCGAATACCCGATAGCTCTTTACGTTCTTTTTCGGCCTGCACAATTTTTCGTTGCAAAGCCTCAGCAGTTGTCGTATTCTTATGAAGAAAATTGTCTAAGTATTTCCCTATAAAATCGTTGATGTAGGTCCGTACGGTAGGCAAATCGCCTCCCATGTCCGTAGAACCTAATTTTGTTTTTGTCTGGCTCTCAAACACGGGCTCCATTACTTTTATGGCGATAGCAGAAATAATAGATTTTCTAATATCCGAGGCGTCATAATTTTTGCCATAAAAATCGCGAATGGTTTTTACAATAGCCTCTCTAAAAGCCGCTTGATGCGTTCCGCCCTGTGTGGTATGTTGTCCGTTTACAAAAGAATGGTACTCTTCGCTATATTGCGTTTTACTATGTGTGATAGCAACTTCAATGTCATCTCCCTTTAAATGAACTATCGGATAAAGAAAGTCTTCTTGATTGTTATTGTCTTCTAGTAAATCTTTAAGGCCATTTTCTGAGTGAAACTTCTCGCCATTAAAGACAATGGTCAATCCCGGATTTAAGTACACATAATTTTTGAGCATGCGTTCTACATACTCGTTTCGATATTTGAACTTTTTAAAAATAGCCTCATCAGGAATAAAACTTACATGGGTACCCCTTCGCTTTGTAGAATCTGTCAACTCTTCGTTAACTAGGTTACCCGCTTTAAACTCTGCTGATTTAGATTGTCCATCCCTTATCGATTCAACCCTAAAGTAATTGGAAAGTGCATTGACCGCTTTTGTACCGACACCATTTAACCCAACGGATTTTTTAAACGCCCGGGAATCATACTTGCCGCCCGTGTTCATTTTAGAAACCACATCAACCACTTTACCTAACGGAATACCACGGCCATAGTCTCGAACCCTTACTTCACTGTCTTTTATTACAATTTCAATGGTCTTACCCGCACCCATCACAAACTCATCGATACAATTGTCTAAAACTTCTTTTAAAAGAATATAGATTCCATCATCAGCGGATGAACCATCACCAAGCTTACCAATATACATTCCTGGGCGCATACGAATATGCTCTTTCCAGTCGAGGGAACGGATATTGTCTTCGGTATAATTGGTGTTTGCCATTAAAAATGGGATTATCCCAGCTAATATAGAATTTAGGAGGAAAAATCAAAATGTTACCTCGGGAAAGTAATCAACAAAAGCAAAAAGGATTGTTGATAGCTTATTCCGAACAAAGTCCTGATGCAATTTCTTCCGCTGTTGGGTTAAAAGCATTATCAGAAATATCAGTTTCAATTTCCATATCAGTTGCGAATAATTGCTGAAGGCCACAAAAGTCATTCAATTTTGGGTTAATTCTAGCCGAAATAAATTCAACCTCTATTAAATTAGTAAAACCACTGATGCTTTCTAATGAAGCATTGCCAAAAATACTGACGCCAGTGTTCGCCTTTTCCAAACTTAAAAATCCATTAATATTAGTTATGTTTGAATTACGTTCTATACTTATTCTACCTGCTTCTTTTAAACTATCAAAATTATTCAATGTAGTGGTTCCAGTATTATCTGTAAAATAAAAATTTTCAATTTTTTCTAATTTAGAAAACCCACTCATTTCATTTAAATTCGTATCATTTAATCTTAAAGAATTTAATTCTTTAACTTCATCAAATCCTGTAATAACTGATAAACTATTACAGTCCATTATATCTACGACTGAGGCTATAGTCAATTTTTCAAATCCAATTATACTCTGCATATTTGGATTATTTAAAATAGAAAAATGAGTGTCAATTGAATTCAGTTCGTGAAAAGAGTCTAAAGCAAAAGAACCTTCGTTATCAATAATAAGAAGGCGATTCATTATTTCTAAAAGGGAGAAACCGCCTATGTATTCGATTTGTGGATTTTCTATAAAAACAAAACTTTCAATTTCCAAAACATTGTTAAAAGTGTCTACATTTTTTAATGAGTTATTGTCAGCAATTTGAATAAACTCTACTTCAGAAAGGGCATCGAATTGATTTATTGATTGTAAATTCTCATTATTGTTAATACTCAAAAATTCACTCATTCGAGAAAGATTACGCAACCCCCCCAAATCATTTAGAATCAAATTATCTGAAATAATTACAACTCCATTAACTTCAATTAGTGTTTCTAATCCACCTAAGTTTTCTAACTGATCTGCATTATTAATCCATAATGAGCCTACTTTTTCAATTGTAGACAGTGGATTTAAATTTGATATGTTCGAAGCTGTAGATTGATTTCCACCACAAAAAAGTCTACCAGTTATTTCTGTATATCCTAATGCTCCAAAATCATTAACCTCTTGTTGAGATGTTAAACCAATATCACCTTCAAATACCTTAGCAATAGGCGCTGGCTCTAAAGTGGCAAACTGTTGTTGGTTACCATAAGCAATTCCTTTACTATTAATTGCGTAGGTTCGAATAAAATATGTGGTATTTCCTTCTAAACTTGAAAGTGTCGTTGTAAATGCTCCATCACCAGAACCAACAGCTTGTTTATTATCATTTACTGTAGGGTTTGCTATTGTGTTCCACACAACTCCTCTTTCTGTTACATTTGCTCCGCCATCATTTAAAATTGTACCACCTACTATTGCCGAAGTTTCTTCAATTTCTGTTATTACTGACGTTGATAAACTTGGAAGGTTTATTATAGGCTCTTCAATCTCTTCGTTAGAATCTGAAGAACATCCTATAAAAAGAAATAAGACAATTGTTATGTAAAAAGTATTTTTCATGTTTTTGAGCTAGCAAAGTTTGGTTTAGAAATTTAATAATTACTAGACGAAGAATATATTGTATTCGATATAAATTAAAAAAATCAGACTAAACATTAAACCTAAAATGCATTACATCACCATCTTTAACGATATACTCTTTGCCTTCAACGCGCATTTTACCCGCTTCTTTTACTTTTGCTTCACTACCAAAAGAAATATAATCTGCAAATGAAATCACCTCTGCTCTAATAAACCCTTTCTCAAAATCTGTATGGATTACTCCCGCCGCTTGCGGTGCTGTAGCCCCCACAGGAATTGTCCACGCTCGCACTTCTTTAACCCCTGCCGTAAAATATGTTTCAAGATCCAATAATTTATAGGCACCACGAATCAACTTTGCCGAACCCGGTTCTGAAAGACCGAGGTCTTCTAAAAACAGTTGTCTCTCGTCAAAGGTTTCTAATTCCGTAATGTCCGCTTCGGTTCCTACCGCTAAGAAAATAACTTCAGCATTTTCATTGGCAACTGCCGCTTTTACTTTATCGACATAGGCATTGCCATTTACGGCGCCATCTTCATCTACATTACAAACATACATTACGGGCTTGTCGGTAATTAATTGCAATGGTTTTACAAATTCAATCTTATCATCGTTACTAATTTCAATGGCCCGAACAGATTTACCTGCCTCTAAACCTTCTTTTAATAAAGTGAGCACCGTAGCTTCTTTTTGAGCTTCTTTATTTCCGGTCTTAGCCGCTCTTTTTACTTTATCCAGCTTTTTCTCTACACTTTCTAAATCTTTAAGTTGAAGTTCCATATCAATCGTTTCCTTATCCCTAATAGGGTCCACAGAACCATCTACATGTACAATATTGTCATTGTCAAAACAGCGCAAGACATGAAGTATAGCATCTGTCTCCCTGATATTGCCCAAGAATTGATTGCCCAATCCTTCACCTTTACTGGCCCCTTTTACCAAGCCGGCGATATCTACAATCTCAACCGTTGCAGGAATTACCTTTTCAGGGTTCACCAAATACTCTAATTGCTGTAATCTGGTGTCCGGTACATTCACTACTCCAATATTAGGTTCAATAGTGCAAAAAGGAAAATTAGCACTTTGCGCCTTGGCATTCGATAAACAATTAAAAAGGGTTGATTTACCAACATTTGGCAATCCGACAATTCCAGCTTTCATCTTAAAGTTTTAAGGCTGCAAATATATATTGAAGTTTTGTTTTTTGAGGTGAAAATGTGGCCGTTAGTCGATTTGCCTTGAAATTTTAAGTTCTTTCTATACTAAAACCAATGTTTGTAGGTTTAATTATAAGCCTCAACCAAATCGCATGTATAAAAATTACTTCGATGTAGCCTATATTGTTGATGACAGTAAGCTCATGGCAAAACTGCATTCCAAGATCATCAACAAACTAAATATTTCTCAAGAAGTCAAGGACTATTGCAATCCCATCGACGCGTTGAAAGGTTTGGTTAAAGACATTACTCAAAAGAAAACAGCGCTTTTATTATTGGATTTAGATATGCCTAATGTTGATGGCGCTAATTTTTTAGAAATACTATCACAATTAGATGTAGACCCAAGAAAACTTAGTGTTTACATAATTAGTTCCACTTTAAAAGACCATTTACACAAAGAAATTCTTTACCATAACTTCGTGCGCAGGCATATTGTAAAACCGCTTAAGAAAGAAGACTTGGTGATACTACAACTAAAAAAGCTACATGAAAGAAATCGGCAGATTGCAAGCTGATGATTATGTATTCTAAATTCCTTTGATTAGAGAATAAAGCAAAATAACAATCACCGTTAGGATACCGAAAATCGCAATTGCAGACAGTAGGCATCCGATGTTTTTCCAAACACCTTTGTATTCTTTTTCTTCTTCTTGCATAAAAAAACCCGAACCATAGCGATTCGGGCAAAATTAATCGTTTTTAATACTACCCATCAGGGTGCATAAACTTTTGCTTTCCTAAAAGTTGCTCCTCTGTTTCTACCCTACCTTCATCGGGCACACAACAATCAACTGGGCAAACAGCGGCACATTGTGGTTCTTCATGAAAACCCATACACTCCGTACACTTATCAGGTGCAATATAATAGACTTCATCACTTATCGGTTCTTGAACCTCCTCGGCATTTACCGCTTTACCATCTGGCAACACTACATCTCCTTCTAAAGAAGTACCATCGCTGTAGCGCCACTCGTCCGCTCCTTCGTAAATTGCCGTGTTTGGACATTCAGGTTCGCAAGCACCACAATTTATACATTCATCTGTTATAATAATCGCCATAATTTTCTTTTCTTTTGCTGAACTAGATTCAGCATCGCTTACTTTTGCACAAAAATAAACCCCACTAATTTAGTGTACAAATATAATGACAGTAGACAGTGCTATATTGCAAGCTTTTGTTAAACTCGGTAACTTTCTTGTTGATTTTTGTGATAATAAAAGTGATACCGATTCTCCCTGGAACAAACGTCTTCAAGAAACAATCATAACTGCTGGCCACCAAAACGGATGGTTTACCGAAGATAATGTGCTGCATGCCCTGAAACAATGGGGTAGCTTACTAAGCCAAGAGAATTTACAAAAATGGTTGTCTAAATACCCCGAAAATGATAAAAGTGTCGCTAAAACCGTGGCTATAATAATGGCGGGCAATATTCCGCTTGTTGGTTTCCATGATTTTATTTGTGTGTTATTGACTGGAAATAAAGTGCAAGCAAAGTTATCTTCAAATGATAAAGCTTTACTTCCCTTTTTGGCAGATTATCTAATTAATAAAAACAGCACGCTAAAAGACAGGGTTCTTTTCACGAACGAGAGATTACAAGATTTTGATGCGGTAATTGCTACCGGAAGTAACAATACGGGGCGTTATTTTGAATACTATTTCGAAAAGCACCCCAATATTATTAGAAAAAATCGTAATTCCATTGGCATCTTATCTGGCTCTGAAACTAAAGAAGAACTAGCACTACTTGGCGAAGATATTTTCAGGTATTTTGGTTTAGGGTGTAGAAGTGTTTCTAAGTTATTTGTTCCTAAATCATATGACTTTACCGGTTTCTTTGAGGCCATTTTTGAATTTGAATGGGTGCTCAATAGTAGTAAATACATGAATAATTATGACTACAATAAAGCCGTTTACCTCATGTCAGATTTCAAATTATTCGATAATAACTTTATACTTTTAAAAGAAGATGAGGGTTATGGCTCACCAATAGGAACTTTATTTTACGAATATTATGACACTGAAACAGAATTGAACGCAAAACTTAGAACCCAAAAAGACCAATTGCAGTGTGTTGTTTCAAATGGGTCGGTCGAAGGTTCTATTTCTTTCGGAGCTACACAGCGACCAAGTCTAAACGATTACGCAGATGGCGAAGACACCATCAAATTTATTTTAGAATTATAAATCATGGTTTCCTATTTTTCATTCTCTTAAATTTTAAGACCTTTACGGCTCAAATTTTAAGACAAGGCAACTACACCGATCACCCAAATATTAAAGACAACATAGATGAAAAAACATAATTTTAGCGCAGGACCCTGTATTCTTCCGCAAGAAGTAATGAAAAAAGCCGCAGAGGCCGTAATAGATTTAAATGGAAGTGGTCTTTCATTGATAGAAATATCACATCGAAGTCCAGCTTTTGTTGAAATTATGGAAACCGCACGTTCTTTAGCTTTAGAACTGTTAGGCTTATCGGAGAAAGGATATACGGCGTTATTTCTTCAAGGTGGAGCGAGTACCCAATTTTTAGCCGTTGCTTATAATTTGTTGGAAAAGAAAGCGGGCTATTTAAATACAGGCACATGGAGTTTAAAGGCCATAAAAGAAGCGCGTTTGTTCGGCGATGTTGTTGAAGTAGCTTCTTCGCAAGAGAAAAACTTCAACTATATTCCAAAGGGGTATGACATTCCGAAGGGGTTGGATTATTTTCATCTCACTTCTAACAACACTATATTCGGAACGCAACTAAAAGAATTCCCAACAGTTGACTGTCCGCTGATATGTGATATGAGTTCCGATATTTTTTCCCGCCAGCTAGATTTTTCAAAATTCGATTTGATTTACGCCGGAGCCCAAAAAAATATGGGTCCTGCCGGTACGACTTTAGTGGTTGTAAAAGATGCTATTTTGGGTAAGGTTTCAAGAAAAATCCCTTCCATGTTAGACTACAAAACCCATATTAGTAAAGACAGTATGTTCAATACGCCACCTGTGTTTCCAGTCTATGTATCTATGCTAACAATGCAATGGTTAAAAGATTTGGGCGGTATCTCAGCTATTGAAGAAACCAATGAAAAGAAAGCAAATCTTATTTATTCTGAAATTGATTTAAACCCGGTATTCTCAGGTTTTGCTGCCAAAGAAGATCGTTCAAATATGAATGCTACTTTTAATATAACCGATGATACCTTAAAAGAAACTTTTGACAAAAATTGTAAAGAGGCAGGCATCAATGGCTTAAATGGTCACAGATCAGTAGGTGGTTATCGCGCATCTATGTATAATGCGCTGTCCTTAGAAAGTGTGGGCATTTTGGTAGATATTATGAGTGAATTAGAACGTAAAGGGTAATTAAATGATGAAGGTTTTAGCCAACGACGGAATATCTGCTTCTGGAGTTCAAAAATTAGAACAAGGTGGTTTTGAGGTATTGACCACCAAAGTAGCACAAGAACAGCTAGTTAATTTTATTAATGAAAATAATGTCAATGCACTATTAGTACGGAGTGCTACCGAGGTTAGAAAAGAATTGATCGATGCTTGTACTTCATTGCAATTGATTGGTCGTGGCGGGGTTGGAATGGATAACATTGATGTAGCCCATGCAAAATCGAAGGGAATTCATGTTATTAATACCCCAGCGGCATCTTCAGAGTCCGTCGCCGAATTGGTTTTCGCACATTTGTTCAGTGGGGTTCGCTACTTGCACGATTCTAATAGAAATATGCCACTTGAAGGAGATAGTAAGTTTAAACAATTGAAAAAGTCATATGGTGGTGGTTCTGAATTAAGAGGTAAAACTATCGGAATTATAGGCTTCGGAAGAATTGGCCAAGCTACTGCGAAAATCGCCTTGGGCATTGGCATGAAAGTTCTTTTTACAGACAGTAATATTAAGGAGTTGGATTTGAGTTTAGATTTTTACAATGGTCAATCCTTAACGTTTCATCTAAAAAGCAATAGCTTGGATGACGTTTTAAAGCATTCTGATTTTTTGACCTTACATGTTCCCGCTCAGAAGGAATATATAATTGGCGCTCAGGAATTTTCTAAAATGAAGGATGGTGTTGGTATCATAAACGCTTCTAGAGGTGGCACTGTTGATGAAGTTGCCCTTGTAGATGCCTTAGAGACAGGTAAAGTTGCTTTTGCCGGCTTAGATGTTTATGAATCTGAACCTAATCCAGAGATAAAAATTTTAATGCATCCCAAAATTTCGCTTACACCACATATTGGTGCGGCTACCAATGAAGCTCAAGATAGAATAGGTTTAGAACTTGCAGACCAAATTATCGAATTGCTTCAATAAAGTCGATTTTACCACCTTTTCTTTGTAAAGTGGTTCTTTTTTGTACATTGTAACCTTTATTCTAAACACTATAAAAATGTCAGGATTATTAGATTTAATAAATAGCCCAATAGGCAAACAACTAATTAGCGGTGTTGCCGGTCAAACCGGTCAGCCAGAAAACAAAACAGCGGATGTGCTTGCAATGGCCATGCCTTTGATTATGGGCGCCATGAAAAAAAACACCTCTACCCCTGGTGGAGCGCAAGGACTCATGAATGCCCTTTCTTCTAAGCATGATGGAAGCATCTTGGATAACCTTGGAGGTTTATTCGGTGGTGGTGTAGACCAATCGGTAATGGATGACGGTGCAGGAATTTTAGGTCATGTTTTTGGTTCTAAACAGCCTCAAGTTGAAAACGCTTTAAGTAGTAAGGCGGGTATTGATGCAGGTTCCGTAGCACAAATATTAAAAATTGCTGCCCCTATACTTTTAGGTTATCTAGGAAAACAGACGAGGCAACAAAACGTATCTAGCCCAGATGCTTTAAGTGGTCTTTTAGGTGGTCTAATGGGCGGAACAAAAACTGCAAACAAACAGCAATCTTTAATTGAGTCGTTTTTAGACTCTGACGGCGATGGCAGTGTAATCGATGACCTAGCTGGTATGGTACTCTCTGGCGGAAACCAAAAGAAAAGCGGACTTGGAGGCCTTTTAGGAGGTTTGTTCGGAAAATAACATCAAACTATAGTATTTAACAAGCCGTTTAGACATTCTAAGCGGCTTTTTTTATATTTTAAGGGTATGAAAAAGAATATTTTAAATCTATTTACTGCACTCTTATTACTTAGTACATCTTTAAGTTCTTGTGGTACCCAAAAAGAAGCTTTGGCCATTTCTGATAAGGAAAAAGAAATCTTTGCTTCGCAATCAGAGGAACCTGTTGAAATTTCAGATGAAAAAACGGAATATGAAATCATTATTATTGAACCGGGTTTTAACATTTGGCTGCAAAGTGTGGCCAGACCAGAAGGTTACTATTCGAAATCTTTTTTAGAAAATCGTAATCAAATACTGGTACTCAATTGGAATCAAAGAGTTTTACAACCAAATAGATTCAATCCAAATTTATACGAACTACAAATAAATTATGACCCCCAAATAGATTACGGCTACGAAGTGAATTATAAACTCTATAATTATTTTGTATTCTTTCAAAGAAGATACAATCAACGCCTAGGCCCTTTTTTACCTCGAATATAATCTTGTAAATTTGCCATCGAAAATCTAATGATGGAGAAACTTAAAAAGCGTTGGGGTATAGACTCCAACTTTCAAATAATCATAATTTTTATTGTTTTTGCTATTACTGGTAGTGTTTCGGCAAAACTTGCCGCTCCCGTTACAGAGTTTATTGGTATTACAAAAGAAAATATATCTGGCTGGATCTATTGGCCAATCAGAATTCTGCTTATTTTTCCGATTTACCAAGTGTTATTGGTGTTTTTTGGATGGCTCTTTGGGCAATACAAGTTCTTTTGGGCTTTTGAAAAGAAAATGTTGAAACGTCTCGGTCTAGGGTCGTTCATATCTTAGTTTTGTGATTTAATTAACACTCTTGCACTCTGAATTTTAACTAGCTTTGTCGAGTGAAACCGATTGTTCGAACATTAGGTCTATTTCTATTTGCAGCCTTATTACTCTTTAAGGTTGCCGGTTTACATTCCTTTACACATATAGAAAACACTGACGAAATCAGTGATTGTGTGGTTTGTCATATGGCCACTGAAGAACAAGAAGATGTTTCCTTTTTACCAATAGATTTAAATCTGGAATTTTCAAACTTCTATTACCTCACAGAGGGAAATGTTTTTGCATACCAGTTTTTAAATGGAAAAACATACCTTACATTTCAATACAGTAGGCCCCCACCTTTTCTAAGCCTCATTTCCTAGATTAATTCTTCAGCCCTTTTGGGTTAATTCTCTTATTAATGTCCTTTTATGATGAAAGTGCTTTTTATAGCATTGTTCTGTTTTACAGTATCCTTTGCACTTGCGCAAGATTGCAAGAGTAGCTTGTCGGGTGTCGTTATAGACTATCACGATAAAACTCCATTAATGAATGCCAACATTCAGACTTTGGATGGAGGTATCAAAATAATCACCGACATAAACGGTGAATTTACAATTTCAAACTTATGTGATAAGACTTACACTTTTGAGATCAGTCATCCAGAATGTAGCACTACCCTACTGAATGTTAACATAAAAGGCAAGACAAATATTGATATAAAACTTGAGCATCATTTAGAAGAGCTCGAAGAGGTGAAGGTTATAGGAAGTTCTATAAAACAGACAAATTCTGCCCAGGAGGTTTCTTTAGACGTTCAAAAACTAGAAGAATTCAGTAGTGGTACCTTAGGTGATGCCTTAAGCCAGATCTCAGGCGTATCCATTTTAAGTACCGGTGCAAATATTGTTAAGCCGGCTATTCATGGTCTTAATGGTAGTAGGGTCTTGTTGTTGAACAATGGGGTACGAATGCAAGATATGGAATGGGGCGATGAACATGCTCCTAATGTAGATCTCAATGCTGCCGGTTCTGTCTCTGTAATAAAGGGAGCCTCAGCTTTGCAGTATGGCGGTGATGCTATTGGTGGTGTTATTTTAATGGAGCAATTGCCTTTTACCAAAACCGATTCTTTGTATGGCAAAACAATTTTAAATGGAGTTTCAAATGGCCGTGGTGGTTCAGCTAGCACCGAGTTGGTTCGTACCTATGAGAATGGTTGGTTTTTAAAAGGTCAGGCTTCTTATAAACGTATTGGAGATAGAGAGGCACCTGACTATATACTTTCAAACACAGGAATTCAAGAAATAGGAGCTTCGTTGGCAACTGGTAAAAATCTCTTTGAATGGGGTTGGAATCTAAATTATTCATTCTACGATGCTGAAATAGCAATTTTACGTTCTTCGCATGTCGGTAATGTTGATGATTTGATTCGATCTATTAACACGCAACAGCCCTTGTTTATACGTCCGTTCACTTATGATTTAAACAATCCAAGGCAAAAAGTTACCCACCATTTGGCCAAACTGAGTTTTTACAAACGTTTTGAAGGTCTGGGAAAATGGAATCTACAATATGATTTTCAAAGTAATAATCGCCTTGAATTTGATGTTCGTAGAGGAGAATCAGATGACAGACAGTCCCTGGACTTAGCGTTGACAACCCATAGTTTAACAACGGATTTTAAATGGGACGCCAATAAAAACTATGAATTTAAGACCGGACTATTACTCCGCTATCAGAATAATTTTGCGGATCCTGCCACGGGAATCAGAAGATTGATACCTGATTATGACAAGTATGATGCGGGAGCGTTCATCATTGGAGAATTCAATGTTGATGACAACATTACCTTGGATGCTGGGCTACGTTACGATTTTAGTAAAATAGATGCCAAGAAATTTTATCAAACCTCTCGATGGGAGGAGCGCGGTTATGATCAAGATTTTCAAGATTTAGTAATTGATGATTTTGGAAATCAATTATTGGTCAATCCTATTTTTGATTATCATAATTTTTCAGGCTCAGTAGGGCTTCAGTACCGTAAAAATAATTTTTCAACGCTAAGGGTAAACTATGCCCTTGCACAACGCGCACCGAACCCTGCAGAGTTGTTTAGTGATGGATTGCATCAGTCTGCCGCTCGTATAGAACTTGGCGACCTGAGACTTGCTAGTGAAACATCCCATAAATTTTCAGTTGCCAAAGAACGTGACTATGGTTCTTGGGGTTATTCCATAGAACCCTATATCAACTTGGTATCAGATTTTATGCTCTTGGAGCCGACCGGGGTGGAGTTTACCATTCGAGGTGCGTTTCCTGTTTGGTCGTATAGGCAAACAAGGGCACGTCTACTAGGTATAGATGCAAATATCTATACGGAGTTAACCAATAACTGGAAAACGGACCATTCTTTTTCAATTGTAAAGGGAAAAGACATTTCTAAAGAGACTGCTTTAATAAACATACCCTCAGCGAATTTTAGAAACAGCCTAAGCTTTAACAAAGAAAACTGGAAAAATTTAGAACTTCGATTAAGCAGTGAATATGTTTTTAGACAGAATGAGGTTCCTGATAATTTAATCGTTTTCTCCCCTGAGCAGCAGCAAGAAGTTTTATTGGAAATTAACACGGCGCCTGAGGCGTATCATTTGCTCAATTTTTATTCGAAAGCTGAATTTGATTTAGGTAAGAAAAATAGGCTGACAACGAGTCTTATAGTAAACAATTTACTCAATACAAATTTTAGAAACTATTTAAACAGGCAGCGATTTTTTGCTGATGATTTAGGTAGAAATATCATATTACAATTAAAATTCAATTATTAAGATGAAAACAATTAAATCCCAATTATTAAAAATGAAAACTATGAAAACAACTAAATTTTTAGCATTATTTGTACTCGGAGGAGTATTATTAAGTTCTTGCTCCAATGATGACGAAGGCAATCCGGAACCTGTAAATGAGGAGGAAACAATAACCACGATCATTGTGACCTTGAGCGGCGGTATGAATGGAGATATTATATTACGAAGTCAAGATTTAGATGGTGATGGACCAGATGCTCCTGTAATTACTGTTTCAAACGACCTAGAAGGTAATACAACCTATACCGGAACTATTCAGTTTTTAAACGAAACGGAAAGTCCTGTTGAAGATATCACCGAAGAAGTCGAAGAAGAAGATGAGGAACATCAAGTTATTTACAGTTCAACAGGTTCTATTGCTAGTGTGGCCACTACTGATGTTGACGGCAATGGAAATGCGTTAGGACTTACTTTTCAATTGGCTACAAATACTGCCGGTGCTGCTTCTTTAACCGCGACATTAAGGCATGAGCCTACCAAACCAAATGACGGTACTTTAGCCGGGGCTGGTGGAGAAACCGATGCAACGGCAACATTTGATCTATTAATAACTAACTAAAGCCTATAAAAAGAGCCGCTAAAAGCGGCTCTTTTTATATATCGATTATTTTTTTTGCTTTTTTTCCACTCAGCAAATAGGTATATACCCACATAATCGTAAAAGTGGGAACTACATCTAGACCCGGTATCAATTCTTCTACAAAGGTCACAACACCAGCTGCTTGACCGAGTTTTCCTTTATACATTCGTGTCATTAACCAACCTGCAAGAGGTGCCCAAATCACATCAGAGAACTCACCTATACCCGGTAAAACAAAAGAGAGCATACCTAAAGCGTCAAACAATAGTCCGAGGAAAAGATTCCTGATTTTTTTATCCTTTAATTTTGACATACGTGAAAAATAGTAATTCTTATGTAAATTAAAACAAAAGGAGTGCCAAAGTTATTAATGCAAACGAGACGTAACCAATTTTAAAAACTCATTACGTGTTTCTATTTTTTCAAATTGTCCTCTGAAACCAGATGTAGTGGTCACTGAGTTTTGTTTTTGAACACCGCGCATCATCATACACATATGAGAAGCTTCAATTACAACAGCAACCCCTTTAGGCTTTAGAGTAGTATTTATACATTCTAAAATATCATGGGTCAATCGCTCTTGAACCTGCAATCTTCTGGCAAAAACGTCAACAATTCGCGGTATTTTGCTCAAGCCGACGATATGTCCGTTAGGAATATATGCAATATGCGCTTTCCCAAAAAAGGGTAACATATGATGCTCGCAAAGCGAGTACAACTCGATATCTTTAATGATAACCATGTCATCATAATCCTCCTTGAACATGGCACCTTTTAATATTTCAGCGGCATCTTGTAGATAGCCTTGGGTAAGAAAAAGCATTGCTTTTGCTGCTCTTTCAGGGGTTTTTACCAAACCCTCCCTTGAAACATCCTCCCCTATTTCATCGATTATTTTTGAAAAACGGTCTTTTACTTCGTTGGTAACTTCAATGTTGTATTCTTCTAAATTTTTATATGGTGCCATATTAGGTTTTAAGTGTATTCAATTTATTTGAGTAGTACTTATTTAACTTGTCTATCTTAGGGTTAATAATAACCTGACAATAACGTTGGTTTTTATTGACGTTATAGTAATTCTGATGCTCTTCTTCCGCATTATAGAAAGGTTTTTCTTCCGATACGGCAGTAACTATGGGCGAATTAAAAACATTTTCTTTTTCAAGTAAAGCGATAAAACTTTCCGCTGCCTGTTTTTGCTCCTCAGTGGTATAAAATATCTCACTTCTGTACTGTGTGCCAATATCGTAGCCTTGTCTATTCAAAGTCGTGGGGTCGTGTGTGGCAAAAAATATTTCCAGCAATTCATCATAAGTTACCTCCGAAGAATCAAAAGTAATCTTTATCGCCTCGGCATGACCCGTACGTCCTGTGGTAATTTCTCTGTAAGCAGGATTTTTAATCGTTCCGCCCGTAAAGCCTGAAACAACTTCTTTTACCCCTTTCAATCTCTGAAAAACGGCCTCTGTACACCAAAAACATCCGTTGGCGAAAATGGCTACTTCTCTTCTATTTCTATTTTGTTCACTCATTTTATGTAAATGTTAAACAATATTATTAATTATACAACAGCTTTCACGGTTTTAACTTTTGCTTAATAGTCGTAAAAAAAATTATTTATCTTTTCGATTAAGTTTTTTTTACCAATTGCAACTTATGCTTACTTTCATCTTTTGATTTTAATTCTATGATACAGGCATCAAATATCCAAAAATTCTATGGAAACCTTCAGGTTTTAAAGGGTGTGGATATTGAAATAAAGAAAGGAGAGGTTGTATCAATTGTGGGTGCGTCAGGAGCCGGAAAAACAACCTTATTACAGATTTTAGGTACTTTGGATATTCCAACGAATAAGGCCGAAAGCAGTATCAAAATAAACGATGTCAACACCAATACCTTAACAGATAAGGCCTTGGCAAAATTCAGAAATGAACACATTGGTTTCATTTTTCAATTTCATCAGTTATTGCCCGAGTTCACAGCTTTAGAAAATGTTTGCCTACCAGCTTTTATTAAAAAAACGGCTAAAACAGAAGCTGAAAAAAGAGCAAAAGAGCTCCTTAATTTTTTAGGTCTATCAGAACGAATACACCACAAACCAAATGAACTTTCTGGTGGAGAGCAGCAACGGGTAGCAGTCGCACGGTCTTTAATAAATAATCCATCTGTAATTTTTGCCGATGAACCAAGCGGTAACCTTGACTCTGAAAGTGCCGACAACCTACATCAGCTATTCTTCGATTTAAGAAAAGAGTTCGGTCAGACTTTTGTTATTGTGACCCATAATGAAGAACTAGCGAATATGGCCGATAGAAAATTGGTAATGGTAGATGGCTTAATTCAAGGTTAATATGTTAAATGAAATTTTTGAGTTTTTTAAAAACCCAGAATATACAGAGCTTAACAAAGATAACAAGACGAAAACAAAAATGTTTTTTACCCTGACCGCTATAACAGTGACTTTCAGCCTACTACTAGGCATGCTGGCAGGCCTTATTACAAGTATTGTTGGTTATGATTATGAGGGTCACGCAGTAATGGACATGTTTGAGGCTTATTCCCCCTTATTGCTATTTTTTCTTGTTGTAATTGTAGCTCCGGTAATAGAGGAGTTCATATTTCGAGGCCCGCTAGGCTTTTTTAAAAACTCAAAATACTTTAAGTATGCGTTTTATAGTTCAGTTTTGTTATTTGGGGTAATCCATATCGGTAATTTTCAAAATATTGATGGCTATTATTGGTTGATTCCCGTTTTAGTGGCCCCACAAATCTCTGCGGGTATTTTTTTAGGTTTTATCCGAACCAAACTCGGCCTACTATGGTCAATGCTCTTACATGCTGCACATAATCTAATTCTAATCGGTCCCTTCATTATAATGAAACTTTTAGATATCCCTTTTGAATGAACAGTTCTGAATTAAAATCTTTCTTAGATGAAAAAGCGGAACAATATGAGCACCCTAAATTTTTAGAAAGTGACCCTTTGCAAATACCACACCGGTTTACTAAAAAAGAAGATATTGAAATAAGTGCCTTTCTAACGGCAACAATAGCCTGGGGAAATAGAAAAAGTATCATAAACAATGCATTAAAATTGATGCAGCTATTGGATAATTCACCTCACGATTTTGTTTTAAATCATACAGAATCAGATTTAGACAACTTATCAAATTTTGTTCATCGCACTTTTAATGGGGATGATTTAAAGTATTTCATCAAAGCCTTGCGGCATATTTATTGTAATCATGGAGGGCTTGAATCCGTTTTCACCGAACATCAAGAAGCGCAATCAGTTCAAGGAACCATAAGCAAGTATAAGGAATGTTTTTTCGAGTTGGAGCACCTGCAGCGTACACAAAAACATGTTTCTAACCCATTAAAAGGTTCCGCTGCAAAACGCATCAATATGTTTTTAAGGTGGATGGTACGTCCATCGAACAAAGGTGTTGATTTTGGTTTGTGGAAAGCTATTTCACCTTCAAAGCTGTCTTGCCCATTAGACGTTCACTCAGGAAATGTTGCCAGGAAGTTAAAGCTATTGAAGCGTGGACAGAATGATGCCAAAGCACTTGCGGAATTGGACAACAACCTACGAAAACTAGACCCTAACGACCCTGTCAAATATGATTTTGCCCTGTTTGGGTTAGGCGTTTTTGAAAAATTTTAAGGATTATAATACTAAATCATCCTCCAAAGCCGAACTCGGACTCGAAATTTAAAGCCTGCTTCTTTCCACCTTCAGAAATGGATTTGTAAATGGCTTCTACAATCATCATATCTCTCTTGCCCATTTCACCAGGAACCAAATTTGGGGCATCAAAAAGAATATGTTTCGCAAAATCATCCATTTGTAGTTTTTGTTGACTTTCTTGTTTAAAGTTTAGCTCGCCTTTTGAGGTTCTTCCTGCTAGCGGAATATAAGTGCTCGCCGGATCCAATTCGAACCAACCCCTTTCACATTTTGCATGTAACCTATTTGCACTTATGTTATGTGATGTCATGATAGTACCCACTACCCCACTTTTAAATTCGAATTGTGCCGTTATCGTTTCATCTGTATCTTTAAAATATTCTGGTCTGGTACTGAATTCTTGTGCAGAAACGGAAACTGGATTTTCTCCTGTACTATAAACTATGGTCTGAATAGCATACACCCCCATATTCATTAAAGCCCCTCCACCAGAAAGCTTCTTATTTAAACGCCATTGCTCTGGGTTACTGCCAGAATAATAGCCTGCATCCGCAGAAATATACCTGACATTACCAAAGGTTTTTTCTCTTACAAATCGTTTTACTTCTTGTGTGTAAGGTTCGGAATGTAAACGATAACCAATTCCCAACTTAACATTGTTTTCGCTGCACGCATTTATGATGGCATCACATTCTTCAACATTCATTGCCATTGGCTTTTCGCATATCACATGTTTACCGGCTTTTGCTGCCCTTATAGAAAAATCGGCATGCATAGAATTGGGTAGTACTACATAAACTACATCAATTTCTTTGTTATCCTTTATGGCATCAAAATTATCATAGTTATAGATGTTTCCCTCAGGTATATTATACTTCGACCCCCATATTTTTTCTTTATCCGGGCTTCCTGTAACTATTCCGGCCAGATAACAATGTTTCGTATTTAACAAGGCTGGTGCCAATTGGTACGTGCTATAGCTACCAAGCCCTACAAGGGCAATTCCTAATTTCTTTTTATCTGGCTTACTGCCCATTGCACAGGCCAATGGCATATGAGCGGTCAGTGCTGAGCCCCCCAATCCTTTTGCTAAAGTAGTATTAAACTTTCGTCGTGTTATTTTTCTCATGATGATGAATTTCTTCTCTTAAAGATATAAAATTGATATACAGCTGAGCTACTAAGATGTTTCTGGCTCAAAATCCTTATTTTTAGAATTCAACTAACGCACTTATTTAAATGAATAAACCAGTTTTATTTACGTTATGCCTTTGCTTTACATTATTGGCATTTTCTCAAGAACGTAAACTACCGATTGATACCACTGTCACTACACAACATAGTGCCACTATCAACGGTATAAGTTTTACGTATACAGCAACTACAGGCACACAACCCGTTTGGGACGAAGTGGGTAAACCAATAGCTTCGCTTCACTATACCTACTACACCAGAAATAATATTAAAAATAGAGCTGACAGACCTTTATTGATTTCTTTTAATGGTGGCCCAGGTTCGGGTTCGGTATGGATGCATTTGGCGTATACAGGACCGAAAGTCCTAAAGATTGATGATGAGGGATATCCTGTTCAACCTTACGGTGTGAAGTCAAATCCATTTTCTGTACTTGATGTGACCGATATCGTTTATGTAAATCCCGCCAATACCGGATATTCAAGAACAATTCCAGAAACTGGTAAAGAGGTTGATCGCGATAAGTTTTTTGGCATAAATGCGGATATTAAATACTTGGCCGAATGGCTAAATACATTTGTTACAAGAAATAATAGATGGCGTTCCCCAAAATATATTGTAGGGGAAAGCTATGGTGGTACCCGGGTTATGGGTCTTTCATTGGCTTTGCAAAATCAACAATGGATGTATCTCAATGGGGTTATCATGGTTTCACCGGCCGACTATAAAGTTATCAGGGTGGGCGGCCCCGTTTCGAGTGCTTTAAACCTCCCCTACTTTACGGCTGCGGCATGGCATCATAAAATGTTACCGACAGAACTGCAGAATAAAGATTTGTTAGAAGTGCTGCCCGAATCTGAGTCCTATACTATAAATAGCCTTATACCTGCTATTGCAAAAGGTGGTTTTATCTCTGATGCTGAAAGAAAAGAAGCCGCTCAAAAAATGGCCTATTATTCCGGATTGAACCAAGAAGATATTTTAGACCACAACTTAGATGTGCCAACCTCTTTCTTTTGGAAAAATCTTTTGAAAAATAAAGGAGATTTTACCGTTGGCCGTTTGGATAGTCGTTATAAAGGAATCGATAAAAAGTCAATCGGATCGCGACCCGATTACAATTCTGAACTTACCTCTTGGCTGCATAGTTTTACACCTGCCATAAATTATTACTTGCAGGAAGAGTTAAATTTTAAAACGGATATCAAATACAATATGTTTGGTCCGGTGCGGCCATGGAACAATGAAAATGATGAAACGCGCGATAATTTGCGACAGGCTATGGCTCAGAATCCTTACCTAAACGTTCTGGTGCAATCGGGCTATTATGATGGGGCAACGACTTATTTTAATGCAAAATATACCATGTGGCAGGTTGACCCAAGTGGTCGTATGAAAGATCGCTTTGAGTTTAAAGGGTACCGCTCAGGGCACATGATGTATTTAAGGCGAGAAGATTTACAAAAAGCAAATGACGACATCAGGGCTTTTATAAAACGTACTACCAATACAGGCAAAAGTGCCAAATATTAATAAAATGAAAACTAAGCTATTAATAACCGTAGTCCTATTTACAACCATTCTTATAGGGCAAACAATACCATCTAAAGAATGGCAAATAAAAACGGCTCTTATGGCTGTGCCGGCAGATTATAAACAGGGTGCAAAAGTTTATGGCTATGATGCTTCAGGTAATTTTACGACTTTAAGAGAAGGTACCAACGATTATATTGCCTTGGCCTCTGACCCTAAAAAAAACAATTTCTCAACAGCTGCGTATCACAAAGATTTAGACGAATTTATGGCTCGAGGCAGGGCTTTAAGAGCTGAAGGAAAAGAATTTCAAGAGATCTTTGATATTCGGGAAAAAGAAGTAAAATTGGGCAAACTGAGATTGCCCGATAAAACAACGCTTTGCGTTTTTACCGGGGTCGTCAACAAAGAAACCAAAGAAATCGAAGATGGTTACCTAAGGTATGTTTTTTATGTTCCGTTCGCCACAGGAGCATCTACTGGCCTGCCTACCTCACCTGCGCCTCCAGGTCATGCGTGGCTAATGAATCCAGGTACGCACAGGGCACATATTATGATTAGTCCTCCAAAAAACTAAGTTTTTGCTACAATCGACAATTATGTTCAAAATAAAAATACTCGTGCTACTAAGCTTCTTTTCTTTTTTAAAAAAATCAAACGCTCAAGATTGGGCAAACTTGGCTAAGTATAAATCAGCAAATGAAAAATTGCTGGCCGAACCAGCCGATGAAAATCGTGTTGTATTTATGGGGAATTCCATTACCGAGGGTTGGACATCGTCTTTTTTCGAAAATCCCTCTTATATCAATAGGGGAATCAGTGGTCAGACCACCCCTCAAATGTTACTTCGCTTTCGGCAAGATGTAATCGCATTACAACCAAAAGTGGTTCTCATACTGGCAGGCACGAATGATATTGCGGGTAATACGGGTCCGATGACCTTAGAAGAGATTAGAGATAACATCCTTTCAATGGTAGAATTAGCAGAAGCTAACAGCATTTGGCCTATTGTATGCTCCGTGCTTCCAGCATATGATTACCCTTGGAGACCGGGCTTAGCGCCGAATATCAAGATTCCGAAACTAAATACAATGCTAAAAAATATAGCCGATCAAAAAGGAGTCCAATACTTAGACTATTTTAGTGCAATGGCAGATGATAGAAATGGTTTGCCTTCAGCACTTACAACAGACGAAGTTCATTTAACAAAAGAAGGCTATGAGGTTTTAAGTAAAATGGCTAACGAAGCAATAGGGAAAGCTTTAAAAGAATAAGCTCTAAATGAACCGAAGCTTAGTCAGTATTGTTATTCCATTTAGAAATACAGATCAATATTTATCGGAATGTCTTGATTCTATTTTAGCACAGACTTATCAGAATTGGGAGGTTATTGCCATAAATGATCATTCTACCGACAATAGTTTAGTACTGGTTAACAGTTATGCGGAGAAAGATAATAGGATTAAAGTTTTTGCTAATACAGGTCAAGGTATCATTCCTGCACTGCAGCTAGCCTATTCTAAAAGTTCGGGGAATTTTATTACCCGAATGGATTCAGATGATATCATGCAACCTAATAGACTCCAAGTGATGGTGGAATCTTTATTACAATATGGCAAAGGAAACGTGTCGGTAGGGCAAGTACACTATTTCTCTGACCTAGGTATTAGTGATGGGTACTCAAGATATGAGAAATGGCTTAACGGATTAACCGAATTGGGAACCAATTACGCTGAAATTTATAAAGAATGTGTTATTCCGTCACCGTGTTGGATGGTATATCGAGAAGATTTTGATATTTGCGGAGGCTTTCAGTCTAACCGTTACCCTGAAGATTACGACTTAACCTTTAGGTTTTATCAGCATAACCTAAAAATAATTCCTTGTAATGAAGTCCTCTTGCTTTGGCGTGATTACGATACGCGTACCTCAAGAACACATGAGCACTATGCCCAAAACTATTTTTTAGATATTAAACTGCATTATTTTCTGCACTTAGACTATAATGAGAAAAGACCTTTGGTTGTTTGGGGCGCTGGTTTTAAAGGTAAGAAAATTGCAAACGGGCTTATTGAAAAAAATATTGATTTTTTCTGGTTATGCGACAATCCAAAAAAAATAGACAAAAAAATATATGGCCAAGAATTGCATCACTTTTCGAAATTAGAGTCTTTGACCGATCCTCAGAGTCTAATTACGGTTGCTAATACTTCCGCCCAATCAGACATTAAAGAATATTTAAAAAGCCTACATCACCAACAGGCATTTGACTATTTCTTTTTCTGCTAAATAACGAATATTACCAAACTCTTAACAAGCAATCCTTAATTGGTAAACTTATTAAAACTGTATATTTACGCAATTAAATAGCGGAATGCAGTTTAAACATCCAGAAATTCTTTGGGCTCTTTTTTTACTTCTGATTCCTATAATCATTCATCTTTTTCAACTAAGACGGTTTAAGAAAACACCTTTTACCAATGTAGCTATGCTGCAAAAAGTTGTTTCAGAATCTAGAAAAAGCAATAGTCTAAAAAAATGGTTGCTTTTACTCACCAGACTATTCCTTCTCGCGTGCCTTATTCTTGCATTTGCGCAACCATTCTTTGCAAAAAGTATTGCCCTTAAAGAAAAAGAAATGGTTATTTACTTGGACGATTCTTTTAGCATGCAGGCAAAGAAAGATAGGTTTACGTTATTGGAACAAGCTGTTCAAGAGCTGCTAAAACACATTCCACCAACATCTAAATTCAGCCTCTTCACGAACAATAAAACTTTTAAGGATATTGAACTGAAGAATGTTCAAAATAAATTATTGACTTTAGATTACGGCTCAAAACAGCTTACCTACAATGAAGTTGTACTCAAGGCAAAGACGCTTTATAGTAAAAATTCAAACACCCAAAAAAAACTAATTTTTATTTCAGATTTTCAAGAAAAAGCGATAAACCAAGCTACCGATTCCATTCAAGATATTTCGGTGCATCTCGTAGATTTTAAACCAGATTCTTTTGAAAACATTTCAATTGACTCGCTATACCTCAAGAACACTTCAAAAGAACAAATAGAACTCAACATTAAAGTTACTGGAATACCTAAGGATGAAAGTATACCTATATCTATTTTCAACGATGCTAAGCTCATTGCAAAAACTGCGGCAACTTACAGCCCTAATGGAGTTTCGGTCACTACTTTTTCACTTCCAAAAAACGAACTTATTAAAGGTCGCGTGTCACTATCTGATAATGGACTGGCATATGACAACAACTTCTATTTTAATATAGATGAAAAGGATAAAATAGAAGTATTGGCCATAAGTGAATCAAAAGCTACCTTTTTGGAAAGAATTTTTTCTGAGGAGGAATTTAACTTTCTAAATTTTGAGCTTAAAGACTTGAATTATAGTGCAGTAAACAATAAAAATCTAATCATACTTAATGGGCTCAATGCCATACCAACTAGTTTACAAACCGTATTAAGTGCCTTCTATGAAAAAGGAGGAAGCTTAGTGATAATACCATCAATAGATTCAGATATTACAACCTACAACCCATTTTTATCCAATCAATTTACTACTAGGTTTACTTCAAAGATCGAACAAAAGCAAGATATTACAACTATCGCCTTTGACCATCCTTTATTTCAAAGCGTATTTGAAAAAAAGGTCACCAATTTTGAGTATCCCCAAGTAAGTACGTATTGGCAGGTTAGTTCGAATAGTCCCAAAGCTTTATCCTTCGCAAATGGAGCTCCATTTTTACTGGCGAACAAAAATGTGTACATTTTTACTGCTTCATTGGATAACGAAAATTCAAATTTTATTAATGCCCCGCTAATCGTTCCCACTTTTTACAATATTGGAATTAATAGTCTAAAAATACCCTCATTATATTATACGATCGGGGCTTCAAGCACGATTGAAATCTCAGAGAAAATTGAAAAAGATAGAGTGCTAAAAGTGGCCAAACCGGGTATAGAATTTATTCCCTTACAACAATCATTTTCAAACAAAGTGAGACTCACCTTCAATGATAACCCAAAAGAAGATGGAACATACAGTTTGTTGGGTGCTCAGGACACCCTTAAAAACCTAAGTTTTAATTTTAGTCGTGATGAAAGTGTACTTCGCTACCGTGATATCACAGTATTAAATGCTTCAACGATACAAAAGAGCGTTACTAACCTATTTGAAAAATTAGCTAAAGACAACTCCATTACCCAATATTGGAAATGGTTTATTATTTTTGCACTGGTCTTCGCATTGGTAGAAGTGCTGATACAAAAATTTCTTGCATGAATATACTTCTAAGGTCTGCAACAATTATCGATTCAAACAGCCCTTCCATTCATCTAAAAAAGCGAGATATTCATATTAAAGATGGTGTAATACAGACGATTGCATCGAAAATTGATTCCCCAAAAGGAGCAAAAGAAATTAAATTAGATAACCTTCACATATCGCTTGGGTGGTTCGATAGCAGTGTAAGTTTTGGTGAACCAGGTTTTGAAGAACGTGAAACTATCGCAAACGGATTACAAGTCGCCGCATCTAGCGGTTTTACCAATGTCGTATTGAACCCCAATACCAACCCAACACCAGATTCCAGCTCTGATATTATATTTTTAAAGGAACGCAGTAAAGGGTACGCAACCACGCTGCATCCTATGGGCAATTTTACTGCTAATGGAGATGGCGCGCATTTAGCAGAATTATACGATATGCAGAATGCTGGAGCGGTCGCCTTTTATGATTATAAAAGTTCTTTAAAAGATGCAAATCTTTTGAAAATAGGGTTATTGTATGCCCAAAATTTTGATGGTTTAGTATTATCATACCCTGAAGAACTTCAAATAAAGGGAAAAGGAACCGTTAACGAAGGAGAGATTTCAACAAGATTAGGTTTAAAGGGAATTCCTTCGCTTTCTGAAGAATTGCAGCTGGTAAGGGATCTTTACATTTTAGAATATGCTGGCGGTAAGCTACATATACCAACGGTTTCTACATCAAATGCCGTCAAACTTATTGCCGATGCCAAAAAGAAAGATCTAAATGTTACAGCAAGTGTAGCAATTCACAATCTTATGCTGTCGGATAATGAATTGGAAACCTTTGATTCGAACTATAAGGTAAGACCACCTTTACGAAGTCAAAAAGACTGTAAGGCCTTATTAAAAGGACTTCAAACAGGAACTATAGATTTTGTTACTTCAGACCATACTCCGATAGATATCGAACAAAAACGTGTCGAGTTTGATAATGCCGAATTTGGCAGTATTGGTCTAGAAAGTGCCTTTGGCACCTTAAATACACTGTTTTCCATAGAAGAAACTATCGCCCTATTGACTAAAGGAAAAGAGCGATTTGGAATTGAAAGTTCAAAATTAAAAGAAGGTGAAATCGCCTGCCTAACCCTTTTTAATCCGGATGGGGAATTTACTTTTGAAAAGGCCCACATTAAATCCACCTCAAAGAACAGTATATTTTTAGGGAAATCCTTAAAAGGCAATGTATACGGCTGCGTTAACAACAAAAAAATCACACTCAATTAATCTTGGAAGAAGAAGCATCCAAAGGAAAAACAGCGGCCTTAGTAGCACACTTCACCTTAGTGGGTTGCCTTATCGCAATCACAATGAACCTTGAGCCAAAAAATGATTTTGCCCGTTTTTACATTAGGCAAACTTTTGGTTTGTATATTACGTTTCACACCCTAGTGATCTTTTTAAATTATACCGCTATCCCTTTCGCCTGGGAGGTACTTTTTATAATTTACTTTGGGCTTTGGGTTTTTAGTTTTGCAGGAGTATTAAAAAACAAGAAAAGTCAAATTCCCATAGTTGGGGAATACTTTCAAAAATGGTTTACTTTTATTCAATAAATATAACCAATGACCCCCACCAACTTATCTTTAGAACATTTAATACGACCGGCCACACAATCATCAACTGAAACTCCAGTGCTTTTTATGTTGCATGGCTACGGAAGTAACGAAGAAGATTTGTTCTCTTTCGCAAGCGAATTGCCCGAAGAACTTTTTATAATTTCCGTACGTGCACCTTATGACTTAGAGCCTTACGGGCACGCGTGGTATGCCATCAATTTTGATGCGGACCAAGGCAAATGGAGCGATGATGAACAAGCTATAACATCTCGAGATAAAATTATCGCCTTTATTGAAGAAGCCTGCAAAGCTTATAAGCTTAATACGGAAAATGTAAGTCTTCTTGGTTTTAGTCAAGGCACCATTTTGAGTTATGCCGTAGCACTCTCCTACCCTGAAAAAATTAAAAACGTTGTGGCGCTTAGTGGTTATATCAATGAAAAGATTCTATTGGAAGGGTTTCAAGCCAAAGACCACTCAAAACTTAACTTCTATTGCTCTCATGGTCAAGTGGACGCCGTCATTCCGGTTGAATGGGCCCAGCTTGCACCAGAGTTTCTATCAAATCTTGGTATCGAAAATACGTATGAAGAATTTCCTGTAGGGCACGGCGTAGCCCCTCAAAATTTCTATGCCTTCAAAGACTGGTTAAAAAATAAAATCTAATTGCTTCGCGAATAAAGCAAGTGGTCTACCAAAGTAAAATCGATACCTAAATCATCTTTAAGTTCGTATTTTATTATAAGGTCGCCCCAATATTGACCGTCCGAAAAATCGGCTACTATCCACTTATGGTTCAATACCTTTATTTTGTTGATTTTAAAATCACTGTTCATGCCTTCATACGGAATTAGAGGATTATCCCCCTTTTTCTCATTGGTTTCGAGTAATTTATCTTCTATGTAACGCGTAGGGTTCTCAAGTTCTAAATGATCAAGATATGCCAGTGCATCATCATTATTTTCCAAAGAAAAATACTGCATGTCCAGAACCTTTAATTGTGAAGTTTTTACAGAATCTTTTAACTGTTCCACTTCTGTTCTCAGCTTATTTATCTCGTTCAGATTTATCCGCTCCATTTTTCCACTATTCACAATCATATATAGTGCAATTAATGCGGCAAAGACAAATAGATATAAAAAAATATTCTTTTTCATTAAATCGTAATTTTTAAATTATCATAGGCCAAATGTACATTATCTGGTAGGTTCTCTTCAACTTCATCATGAAAACCTAGCAAATGGCTGATATGGGTAAAATAGGTTTCAACCGCGCCCACTTCTTTTGCAAAGGCCAGAGCTTCTTCTAAATTTAAGTGTGAAATATGGGGTTCTAAACGTAATGCATTTACCACCAGAACCTTGCATCCTTTTAGTTTTTCAAGTTCGGTTTTTGAAACAGTCTTTACATCCGTTAGGTATACAAAATCACCTAAACGATATCCCAAAATGGGCAATTTGTTGTGAAGTACTTCTATTGGGGTCACTTTGAGTCCATTCAAATCAATAGTATCTTCTTTGCTTACGAGGTTTATGGCCACAGCAGGGGCTCCAGGATATCTGTTTTCTTTTGCAAAAATGTAATCAAAGCGCCTTTTTAACGAATCAACCACCCTTGAATGCGCATAAATAGGAATGTCACCCTGTCGAAAAAAAAGGGACGAATATCATCAATACCGGCAGTATGGTCAGCATGTTCATGGGTAAATAAAATGGCATCTAATTGATCAATGGGGTTTGCCAATAACTGCTGCCTAAAATCTGGGCCACAATCGATGACGTAATTATAATTTTTCCATTGCACCAACACAGAGACACGCAGCCTTTTATCTTTTGGGTTATCACTTAAGCAAACAGGGTGTTTACTCCCAATTATCGGGATTCCCTGAGAAGTACCTGTACCTAAAAATGTGACTTTTAATGCCTCACTCATTTAAATCAAAATTATAACTTATTTGGCTAAAAGAATTTACTAACTTCTTAACTTTGTTAACAACAAAAAACGAAACATGGCTACGGTTCCTAATAAGGTAAATGAGTTTGAGAATATTCCTTCCATCAAGGCAAAGACCCTTCGAATAAATTTAAATCGGGACATTTATGGCACTTTTGCCGAGATAGGTGCGGGACAGGAAACTGCTAGACATTTTTTTAGAGCAGGTGGTGCTTCAGGTACCATCGCCAAGGCGATGAGCGCCTATGACAAATCTTTTAGTGATGCTATTTATGGTGTTGAAGAAGATGGTCGCTATGTAACCCAAGCCCGTCTAAAAACAATGCTTAAGCATGAGATGCAATTGGTCGAGGAGCGAATTGATAGAAAAAGTAATCCTGATTACCTGTTCTTTTCTTATGCGAATACCGTTGCTACCATTGATTTTTCGAAACGGTACAAAGGGCATGGTTGGATCGGGTTGCGCTTTCAGTTAGACCCTAACCAAAAAGAGCACGACGAAATTATCTTGCATATTCGTTTCAAGCAAAATGAGGCGCGCTTACAGCAAGAAACGCTTGGTATTTTAGGGGTTAACCTTATTTATGGGGCCTTCTTTAAATACAATAGACCCAAGAAACTACTTAAATACCTTTACGATCATATTGATAAGGATACCATAGAAATCGATATGGTAAACTTTACGGGACCTAACTTTAGGGATGTTGATAACCGATTGATGAGCCTTCAATTGATCAGAAACGATATGACCGATGCGGTTATGTTCGGGCCTGATGGAAACAACCTCTTGCCAGCAGCTGTGTTATACAAGAAAAACATTTTGGCCCTACGCGGTAGTTTTAGGCCCGTTACCAAGGTAAATATGGACATGTTTCAAAAATCGTATGATATATTCATACGAGAGCAAACTGTCGATATTGAAAAGTCTATCGTAATTTTTGAAATTACTCTGTCGAACCTAAAAGCATCCGGTGAAATCGATGAACAAGATTTTATGGATCGGGCAGAATTACTCTCTTCCTTGGGCCATACGGTAATGATTTCAAAATTTCAAGAATATTATAAACTGGTAGAGTACTTTAACAACTATACCAAAGCGCGTATCGGCTTGACCATGGGTGTCAACAACTTGGTAGATGTTTTTGATGAAAAATATTACCGTCATTTAAGTGGTGGTATCTTGGAAGCATTTGGGAAGCTGTTCTTTAAAGATTTAAAGGTTTACCTCTACCCCATGAAGAATGCACAGACCGGACAGATTATGACAAGTAATAATGTGAAGGTGCACCCTAGAATGAAGGAGCTGTACAAGTTCTTTAAATACAATGGCAAGGTGATGGATATTATTGATTATGATCCGGATATCATGCATATTTTCTCAAGGGATGTTCTAAAAAGAATTACCAATAATGAAGAAGGCTGGGAAGAAATGCTACCAGAAGGAATTGCCGAAATGATTCAAAAAAAGAACCTTTTTGTACGGAAAGATGCCCCAGAAACAGAAGAAGTAGAAGAAGAATAAAAAAAGCCTGACCGATTGGTCAGGCTTTTTTCTTTAGTTA
This sequence comes from Croceitalea sp. W27, assembly GCF_055693185.1. Lineage (NCBI taxonomy): Bacteria > Pseudomonadati > Bacteroidota > Flavobacteriia > Flavobacteriales > Flavobacteriaceae > Croceitalea > Croceitalea sp. W27. The sequence continues at coordinate 130,303 of NZ_CM146327.1, read as the reverse complement.
TTTTCTTCTTCAAGTATTTGTTCGGCATGTTGCTTTGCTTTTACCTTGCTTATTACTCTTGAAACCACTCCATTCTCATCAATGATAAAAGTGGTTCTATGAATACCATCGAACTCACGTCCCATAAATTTTTTAGGTCCCCATACCCCAAAAGCATCAATCACCGTATGATCTTCATCGGCCAAAAGAGGATACTCAAACCCAAATTTTTCTCTAAAATTGGCTTGTTTCCGTTGCGAATCTTCACTGACTCCCAAAATTTCATGCCCAGCTTTTTTTAGATACTTTATATTTTCGTTCAAATTACAAGCTTCATTGGTACATGTAGGTGTATTTGCCCTTGGATAGAAAAACACAATAAGTTTTTTACCAACGTAATCAGATAAACTAATCGTGTTTCCGTCTTGGTCTTTTGCTGAAAATTCAGGTACTTTATCGCCAACTTTTAAAGTGTTCATATCGAATTTAATTTTGTTTAAATTATTTTTGATAAAATTAAACAAAAATGACCAAACAGGAAAAAGTAAACTTCACAATTAAGACTTTAGACGAACTTTATCCTACTATACCTATACCATTAGACCACAAAGACCCCTATACTTTACTTATCGCAGTGCTATTATCGGCCCAAAGTACCGATGTTCGTGTCAACAAAATTACTCCCCTACTCTTTGAACGAGCTGATAATCCGTTTGATATGGTCAAAATGTCTGTAGAAGAAATACGGGAAATTATCAAACCAGTGGGGCTTTCACCTATGAAGTCTAAAGGTATTCATGGGCTTTCAGAAATTTTAATCGAAAAATACGACGGTGAGGTACCCAAAGAAATAGCACTTTTAGAAGAATTGCCTGCCGTGGGCCACAAAACGGCCAGTGTAGTAGTGTCCCAAGCCTTTGGTATTCCTGCATTTCCGGTAGACACGCATATTCATCGATTGATGTATCGTTGGGGGTTTACAAATGGTAAAAATGTAGTACAGACAGAAAAAGATGCAAAAAGACTGTTCCCGAAGGAAATATGGAACCGCCTTCATTTACAGATTATTTGGTACGGTCGGGAATACTCACCAGCACGAGGTTGGAATCTGGAAAAAGACGTTATAACTTCTGCAATAGGTAGAAAAACTGTTCTTAACGACTATTATAAAAACAAAAAAACCGCCAAATAGCGGTTTTTTTCCAAAATGTAATGTTCTTTTTAGTTCAAAATAGTTTCGAACTGCGTGTTTTTGTAATCAACGACGTGCATTGATTTCGAAAATCCTAGTAAAAACTGTACCGTTGCTGGTCTAGCCTTTGTGATTTTACAAATTTGTTGTTCTTCAGAGTAAATTTCTTCCATATTCTAGCGTTTTGTTACAATTAGATAACGGCGCTAAAATGGAAATATTGTTGGATTCGTTCTAATGCAAATTAATTCGTTAAAACGATATTATTTCGCTCTACTATCTTTCTTAGGTTAATCAAAGCATAACGCATACGCCCTAAAGCCGTATTTATGCTTACCCCAGTATTCTCAGAAATCTCTTTAAAACTCATATCCTTATAGATACGCATTAGTAAAACTTCTTTTTGATCATCTGGTAACTCTTCGATCAATAAAGTCAAATCAGAATCAATTTGGTCTTTTATCAATTGCTTTTCAGCATTAAGTTTATCATCATGAATAACCGAGAAGATGTTGAAGTCATCGCTGCCTTCAAACTTTGGCATTCTTTTGTTTTTACGAAAGTGGTCAATAATAAGGTTGTGCGCGATACGCATTACCCAAGGTAAAAATTTACCTTCTTCACTATATGAACCTCTTTTTAAAGTTTTAATCACTTTGATGAAGGTATCTTGAAAGATGTCTTCAGTAACATCTCTATCCAATACTTTAGAGTAAATAAAACTTGAAATTCTTTGGTTGTGTCGGTTGATTAAAACTTCTAGAGCCTTTTCGTCTCCAGCAATATAATCTTTTACTAATATCGAGTCTTCGATTTGCAGTTCCATACAAATTACTTTTTGGTTAACATGTAAAGCCTCCTTTTAAAGCTAAAAAGGCTTCTGAGTTATTAGTTATTAAATAAAAAAAGTAATTATTGCTGTATAGGCCTATCAGATTTTAATTACACACCAAATATAGATAGAAGGGGGTCCTTCAAAAAAACTATGTTGTGATATGCGTTATTTTAGATGTCAAAGTTAATAATATAGTCATTAACTACATTCAATCGTATCTTTGAATATTAAATATACGTAAATGCTTTCCCTTAAAGACGTCGACTCAAAGCAAAATATTATCATAAAGGGTGCCAAACTCCATAACCTCAAGAATATAGATGTTGTTATCCCCCGAAATAAACTTGTGGTCATTACCGGATTATCAGGTTCGGGCAAGTCAAGCCTTGCTTTTGACACCTTATATGCAGAAGGTCAAAGGCGTTATGTAGAGAGTCTTTCGTCATATGCACGCCAGTTTTTGGGCAAACTGGATAAACCTAAAGTAGACTATATAAAAGGTATAGCACCCGCAATTGCCATTGAGCAAAAGGTGAACTCTACCAATCCGCGTTCTACGGTAGGCACGACTACCGAAGTATACGACTATTTAAAACTGCTCTTTGCCAGAATCGGCAAGACCATTTCGCCTATCTCAGGTAAGGAAGTCAAAAAAGATGTGGTGACCGATGTGGTGAACCATGTGAAAACGTTTGAGGAAGGAACAAAGCTTTTACTACTTGCACCTATACATATAAAGGAAGATAGGGATAGTTTAAAGTCCTTAGCATTATTTTCCAAACAGGGCTATGCCCGTATAAAATATAAGGGAGAGGTATTACGCATAGACGAAGTTCCCGAAGATATAGGTAAAGACTTTGACCTGGTCGTAGATCGAATTGTAGTCAAAGATGATGAAGACTTTTTAAATAGATTGGGCAATGCCGTGGACAATGCATTTTTTGAAGGTAAAGGAAGATGTGCAATTGAAGTTCTAGAAACTGGAAAACAAATTGTTTTTAGTAATCAGTTTGAGCTCGATGATATGAAGTTCTTAGAACCCAATGTACATCTGTTTAGTTTTAACAACCCCTACGGAGCTTGCCCGCGATGTGAAGGCTATGGAGACGTTATTGGTATCGATGCCGACTTGGTTGTGCCCAACACCGCCTTATCGGTTTATGAGGAAGCTGTTTTTCCGTGGCGTGGTGAAAGTATGGGCTGGTACCGAGAACAATTGGTGAATTCTGCCTACAAGTTCGATTTTCCGATTCATAAGCCTTGGTTTGAATTGTCTGAGGAGCAAAAACAGTTGGTCTGGGATGGTAATGACCATTTTATTGGTATTCATAAATTCTTTGAACAGCTTGAAGAAAAAAGTTATAAAATACAGAATCGCGTTATGCTTTCTCGCTACCGCGGAAAAACCAAGTGTTCCGTTTGTAAAGGGAAAAGACTTCGAAAAGAGGCCGACTATGTAAAAATCAATGGAAAGTCTATCTCCGACATTATTGAACTGCCCATAAAAGATTTGGTCGTTTTCTTTGAAGAACTGCAACTATCGGAACACGATCAGACCATTGCAAAGCGGTTATTAAAAGAAATCAATACCAGACTTGATTTTCTTTCTAAAGTAGGTTTGAGTTATTTGACCCTAAACCGAAAATCGAATTCCCTTTCAGGAGGTGAGAGTCAGCGTATTAACCTAGCAACTTCGTTAGGGAGTAGTTTGGTAGGCTCTATGTATATTTTAGATGAACCAAGTATTGGTTTGCACCCAAAAGACACCGAGAATCTTATTGAAGTTTTAAAATCCCTTCGTGATTTAGGCAATACGGTAATTGTGGTAGAACATGATGAAGATATCATGAAAGCTGCCGATGAAGTTATCGATATTGGCCCAGAAGCTGGAACTTTAGGTGGTGAGGTAGTTGCAACTGGTGCTATGGCCGCCATTTTAAAATCGGATTCCCTAACTGCGCAGTATTTAAACGGTACCAAGGAAATTGAAGTGCCTAAAGAAAGACGTAATTCTCCAAATTACATACAAATTAAAGGTGCACGTGAGAACAATCTTAAAAACATCAATGTCACTTTTCCGCTAAACATGTTAACTGTAGTTACTGGGGTTTCTGGTAGTGGTAAAAGTACTTTGGTAAAAAAGATTTTATACCCTTCTATCTTAAAAGAAACGGGTGGCTATGGCGAAAAAGCAGGGCAGTTTACTAAAATAGAAGGAAAATATACCCAGTTAAAACATGTAGAATTTGTAGACCAAAACCCTATTGGGCGTTCTTCGCGTTCTAACCCAGTTACCTATATAAAAGCCTATGATGATATAAGAGCGCTTTTTGCCTCTCAAAAATTAAGCAAGCTGCGTGGGTACCAAGCAAAACACTTTTCATTTAATGTAGATGGTGGAAGATGCGAAAAATGTAAAGGTGAAGGTGAAATTACGGTAGAAATGCAGTTTATGGCAGATGTACATTTAGAATGTGATGTATGCGAGGGAAAACGCTTTAAAAAAGAAGTGTTAGAAGTTAAGTTTGAAGGTAAAAGCATCAATGACATTCTAATGCTCACCATTGATGACGCAATAGAACATTTTAAAACCTTTAAACAAGATAAAATAATAAAGAAGTTACAACCACTACAAGATGTAGGTTTGGGTTATGTTACTTTGGGGCAAAGCTCTTCTACCCTATCTGGAGGTGAGGCACAACGGATAAAACTTGCCTCCTTTTTGGTAAAAGGAAATACCAAAGAAAAAGCCCTTTTTATTTTTGATGAACCCACTACCGGTCTCCATTTTCATGATATAAAAAAGCTTTTAAAATCTTTTGATGCCTTAATAGACAAAGGCCATTCCGTAATTGTAATAGAGCATAATATAGAACTCATTAAATGTGCTGACTATATTATTGACCTTGGCCCCGAAGGTGGTGCTAATGGTGGTAATTTATTGGCAGAAGGCACACCCGAAGAAGTTATACAAAACAAGGCTTCATTTACAGCTAAGTATTTAGCTGAGAAATTATAGTAAAATATGGTTTCGTTATCGGTTTAGAGCTAAGCCAGCGTTTTAATGTAGCTTAGGTGATGTTATATCATGTTAGTCTAATATTTCTTGAGTCAATATAATTCTACGGATACTCCTTTTATCATCAAATGGTACGATGTCGTCTTCAGATTTAATTTCTTCAAATTCCAAGGTCGGTTGTTTTGAAGTGTTTATTAAATCAACATAAGTTCCATAATCTAGAGTATAGATATTATACCTGACTCCTGGGGTGTCCTTATCCGAATACCCCTTTTTTACTAGGTGTATAACGCGAGCATCGAACAACATTTGAATGATAGGGTGTCTTTCAAGTTCTCTTGACACAAGGAATGACCTGGCTCTTTTATTTCCAATAACCTCATCAATTATTAATCGAATTTTATTGTGCAATAAATCGTTTAGGTTTTTAGATTTATCATTTTCAAACCATTGTCTTCCAGCTTCGATGATTGTTTTTTTGTCAATATTCGTAAGACCTTTCCTTTGCGCATCAAAAAAGGCAATATTAAAAATATTTATAAAATCACGAATTACTCCCTCGGACGCTCTTACTAACTCGTTGAAGGCTGGTTTTCCAGAAAAAGATCCCTGTATAAATTGGTTGACAGTATTTAGTTTCAACTTGTCTTCAAGATAATTTTCTGGTAGCTCAGATTTAATATGCTTATGAAGAACATCGGCAAATGTGCTTGTAATTTCTTCTGGATTTCGGTCAAAGACATAATACTCATCTATGTCCAAATTGGAGCTAATATCGCTGCCAAGTTCAAGACCAATATAGTTGTGCTTATCACGAGGAATAGTAAAATTTGATCGATATTCCAGTGCACCAATTTTCAAAGTAACCATTGGTGCTGGAATAAATGACTTTTTTATGAACTCTGCTAAATATGGTTGTATATCAAAAGGTATTGCAGACCACTCATCAATTATAACAATCAATTCTGTTTCGGCATATTCAAGTACTTTCTTTAGATGGTAATTTAAGTCAGGAAAAACGATTTTTTCATATTCTTCCAAATCAAACTCTACAGTATTTTGTTTGGATGTCCCATAATTACCTCCAGTACCTTGGGAATAACTAGCATCTTTTACACCTATACTAAATCCAGAATTATTTATTACTCCTTCATCTGTTTTGTCAATAGCTACTACCTTTTTGGAACTTTGAATTTCAGATATACTCGAAGTTGATAAATCGGTAAGAGCCTCTAGTGCTAGGTCTGAATTTGAATTTGGATTATGTGCAATATGATTTAGCAAACCATCATAAATTTCGTCTAAAATGTCTTTAAATAATGATGAGCAACGATGCGATAGGCTTAGTTTCGTGTCAGAAAATTGTGGAGAACTTCCAAGTACTCTACAATCTATATAAATTACTGTTTTGTTTAGGTCAGCATCGAACTGATTTTCATAATACTTCAAAATGTGGGTTTTCCCAGTTCCTCTGCGACCAAATAAAATTTGATTGTTATTGTTCATGAGTTGAGGTAAGATTCCAACTTCGACATACGAACTTATCAGTTTATTAATATCTCTTTGCCTTTCTGCTCGTTGAGAGATGCTGGAAACAGCTTGAATTACTTTAATATCTTTTATCATAGTCTATATACTGTAACGCATAGCTGAATAAAGTTTTAATACTTCGACAAGTTTAGAAAAGGTTCCATTTAGCGCATGATAACGAAGTTCGTAGAAAATTCAGACAAAATCTAACGTAAAACCTGTATAGTTCTAAATAGTTTTTAACAGGTAGATTACTCACTTTCTCCTTCGAGACCACTTCAACGGGCCTGCCCGTTCCGCTCAGGCGGGCTCAGTGTGGCATTGAAACTAGTTTACACTTCTATCTTGACTGCGCTTCGACAGAGCCTGTGCTGAGCCTAGTCGAAGTGCTCAGCGTGACAGCTCGAAATGACCAAAACACTGCCCTAAGTCATTTCGAAATGAGAAGCAAAGCTTTGATTGAAAAATCTATAATGTGTACCTATAAATTTCTAATTATCACTTTGCATTTCTGCTATCAACCTAATTATTTCTTTAGTAATAATATCTGCATTCTCTTTTTTTGTAAAAATAGTTTGATGATTTCCATCAACAAAAAATTGTTTTCCATTCGTTGAAAGCTGGGCAAACTCTTTTTGCGCTGCTATGGTCTCGTTTAAGAACTTATCGGGGTCAATACCATTTTTACGGTAAGCCTCTTTATCAATTGCTATCGCGGTGAAAACTCGAATAGGCAATGTACCAAAATCATCTGTCTTGCCCCCCCGCTCTAGTGCAGAATGGTAGCTTTCAATTTCATTCTTATATGCTCTTGTTCGTTTTCCATTAAGTAAAAAGTCTCTTGTTCTAGCATTAATTTCATCTGGTAATCCGTCTCCAGCCAATAATGGCCCTGAAAAACTTTCAAAAAGTCCTACAATACCTAAATCTGCCAAAAACGAAGCCGTACCCAGTAAAAAAAGTGTAGTCTTAAACCTGAATGATGATTTTTTCGCAGCATTTAACCTTTCTACCTGTTCTGGATGTGTGGCATCTATAAAAACTAGCGCTTCAACTTCATCTGGATATAATTCTGCAAAAACGCGTATATATGGTCCTCCCATAGAATGTCCTGCTAAAATGTAAGGCGGTGATTCTCCCGCCTTTTCCAGTAGTTGGTGCAATTCTCTTGCAATTGTTTCTGCACTGCGTGTTACATCACTTTGTTCACTATATCCATTTCCGGCTCGGTCGTAACGCACAACTCGCAAACTATCTTTTAGTCCTTCACTTAACCAATGATAGTATTCTGTTGAAGAACTCGCTCCACCTTCTATTATAACAGTTGGTTTATCATTTTCTATTCCGGTTGGGTGAATATGCAAATCAATCCCATTCACATTAACGAGCTTTCCCATGGGAGGGTGTGCCTCAGGGCCAAATGCTCTAAACGCTAAGCCTGCCAAAACAATTAAACTTATTAGAATACCTATATATTTAAAGGTCTTTTTTAAAATTTTCTTCAGCATTCAAAATTGTTTTTATTGGTCAAATACATTTTCCAACCGCTAATTTCAAAGAAAAACCTTGATAAAACTAGATTATTTAGAAATAAGTTAAAGCCAAACTTCAGATTACGAAATCTATAGTACTTTTAGTGTAATTAAGAAATGTGATGGACATTGAAATACCAAATTGGATTATCATCGCGGGCGGCATTGGTCAAATTTTAACCGCCTTGGTTTATCCGTATATAAGACATAAAGTATTTGATTGGTATACTGATGTAAAACAGCTAAAACCCTTAAACCAAGAAATTGCTAAAACTTACGGTAGGTATATTCAAGGACTAAACTTCTCGTTTGGGCTTATCGCCATCTTAATCCCTTCAGACCTAAAGAACCAAACCAATCTTGCTTTGGCGCTAACAGGTCTTATCGGTGCTTATTGGGTAGGTAAAGTGGCAACACAAATTGCCTATTACCCCATGTATCAAATTCCGCAAAAACCACTCTTTAAATATGGAGGTTATGGTATGAATCTACTGTTCGTTTTCTTCGCAGTAGTCTATACTTTGCTTTTTATTTACAACTTAAATATCTGATTTTAAAGTAGTTAATTTTTTTGGCACGCTGTTTGGTATTACCTAATCGGAAAGTAAATAGTTGCTTTCAGAATTTAAACCTTATAGTATGAAAAAGTTAGTACTTATTATTGCAGCGGTCTTTTTTGGTACAACCATGACCAAAGCTGAAACACTAGAAGATAAGGTTGTTGTTAATGCTTATCGTTATAATAACTCCTTCATCTTCGTAGAAAATGGAGTAACCTTCTCTGTTTATCCAGACGGAGAGTTTGATTTCTACATCGACAATCAAGTAAATGTTGGTGTACGAGGAAGAGTTGGTAATGTCGGCATCACATTCAATTCTGGATTTAATTACAATCCCTTTGTACAGTATGATGACTACGGAGCCATAATTCAAGTAGAAAACGTACCTGTATTTTATGACTACTACGGTCGTGTATCACAAATAGGTGGTGTAGATGTATGGTACAGAAATAATAGGGTTCGTAGAATCGGTGGTCTTAATGTCTTTTACAATGGAGGTGTATTTAGCCACTATACAGGATTCATAAACATTTATAACAGAAACTATGTATACCGTCCGTTTCACAGGTATTTTGCCAGACCGGCCGTTGGGTTCTGTAATGTATGGACAACACCTTATAGAAGATGGTACAACCCAGTTCGTTATACATGGTACAGACCTTATAGAGATAATTTTAGAAGGGCTTATGTAAACAGAGGTAGAGAATACCGATACGACAGGTCTAGAAGAGCTAATATTTACCGTAATGATAATCGCGTAACGGTTAGAGAAAACAGGGGGCGTAGAGGTGATTATGGCAGAAATGACAATAGAATCTCGAAATCTGATAGAAGGTTTGCCGATAACGGACGTAGCTCTAGCAACAGATCTGCGATATCTAGAGGTAAGTCTACAAGACAAGGAGATGTACGAAGAGGAAATGATGTAGTACAACGTTCCAATAGAGGTACAAGCGTAACGAAGCGATCAAATAGAGGTAATAGTGTTACCCAAAGATCGGTAACAAGAACGCCACGTAGTACGTCCATAACAAAAAGGGAAGTTACTAGAACACCTCAAAAGAGAACTGTAAGCAGAAGTACAACAACGTACAGAAAGCCACAGGCTGCGCAGAAGAGAAGTGTTGTAAGCAACAGAAGTACTCAGAAAAGAACGCAAAGTGTTCAAAGAAGTACGCCTCAGAGAAGAACATCGACGGTTAAACGTAGTAGTTCTCCTCAAAGAAAAACAGTAAGTAGAAGTTCTTCTTCAAAAAGAAGTTCAGGTACAAGTTCTAGAAGCAGAAGTTCTAGAATACAATAACAGAATTTGCTCAGCGGAGTTAAAGATGCTTCGACTCCGCTCAGCATTCGAAACACCAACTGTTTTGTTTCTTGCCAAAGCAATTACAAAATAGGGTTAATCGAAGTTTTTAGGTTGGTTAGTTGTTACCCCGTAGTTGGATTTATCCGCTACGGGGTTTTTTATGAGATAGCAAATAAAAGATTTGCGTAATCGAATTAAATCTTGAAAATAATTACAGGTCTTTTGCCTGTTCGAGTGATTTTGAGGAACGAAAAATAATATCGACAACCCGACAAAAGAACTTGACCATTTCTCGTTACATATTTTACGCTTTAGCGTAAAATCCACTCGAAATGACACCGTTTGGTGTTGAGAACATATAACTATGTACGCTTTCTAAAAAGCTTAGAAATGACCCCATTCACATCTTCAGAAATTCTAAGCCGATATACAATGCCTACGTACATCACCACTAGGAGCATAGATTTAAGGATGATATTTAAGATTGGATGAAACGAAAAATACAAATAACTGAACAAGGTGCCCAATACGGCTAAGGTGGCGAAAACTTTACCCGTTGCAATTGTAAACGGTTGAATTTCAAATTTCACGTGCACGTACCAGAGCTTTAAAAGATTAAAAAGACAAATAGCGATAAAGCTTGCCAGAGCAGCACCTTCTAGACCTAATTTGGGAATCAACCATAAGTTTAAAAGAATGGTCAAAACAGCAAGACATACCCCAAACAACAACACGGTTTTATAGTATTTTGAATTGTATAAAATGGCGTTGTTATTACCCAATAACGAATCAAAAACTTTGGCCAAACCAATAAGCAAAACAATATAAAATCCACCTCGGTATGCTTCTGGCAATAATTTATTCAGTTCCTCCAAATTCAAAATAATCAAAAGAAAGAGTATCCCTGAAGCGATGAAAAGCGTTAAAGACGTTTTTTGATATAACTTCTTTAATTCTGAAAAATTAGCCGTATTCAACAGTTCAGCGGTAAGCGGATACGTAATATTGTGCATCGCCCGGGAAGGAACAATAATAACGGTTGCAATAAAAACCGCTACACTGTAATAGGCAACATTTTCAATCTCAATAAATTGATTGATCATTACTTTGTCTATTTCCAATAGAATTAGCGCAGCAGAACCACCAAGAATTATCAATACGCTATAACCCAGTATTTGTCTAGTTTCTTTTGGAAAATTAAAGTCTAGTTTTAAAGTTCTTAAACTATAGGCATAAAATTTAATGATCAAAGTTCTTATAAGGTAAACCCCGACTAGGGCCATTAAAAAGAAGTCAAGTGAAATAATTTCGAAATAATAAAGCCCTAACAAAATCATGATACAGAGCCGCGCGAATACTTCTTTCAAAAAATTACCGAATACCGATTTCAGATGTACTTTACACCAAGCGTAGAACACTTCAAAATAAGCTAGGGCAAAACCTACCAAAAAAATATGCCAAACATAGTTCTTTACGATTGAGTTTTTTTGTGCTAAAAATTCACCGATCTCATTATAAAAAAACCAAGTAGTAAATGCTATCGGAATTAGGGTAATCAAAGGACTCAGCAGCATCATGGTCAGAAAAGCGTCTTTCTCCTCTTCTTTTTGATTGCTGTAGTACTTAACCATAGTATTATGGACTCCGAATGCCAGCAAAGGCATCAAAATTGCACCCGTAGCGAGAATTACACCTACTAAACCATAGTATTCATCAGGTAGTATTTTGGTATATAAAAAGAGGATGTTGATTGCACCAATAGCAAAGCCGATATAAGTTATGGTGGTATTCTTAAGCGACTGTTTTAAGACGATTCCCATCTAATAAAATTGGCGAATTGGCGGGTTAATTCTTTTCTACTATATTTTTCAATTCCTTTCGGATTAAGCTGTAATTTTCCGTTTTGATATAGCTCAAACCATTCTAAAAGTACATTTTTTAAGGCGGACTCATCATTTGAAACCAAACCTACCCCAGAATCTGTCTCTTTTATAATTTCAGCAGCTTCCCATCCTTCCGGACCAATAGCGAGTATTGGCCTTTTAGCATTTAAATATTCAAAGAGTTTACCCGGTAGAATTCCACGTGTTTCAGCTGAATCGATTTCCAATAATAACAATACTTGTGATTTGGGCTGAAGTTCTAAAACCTCAGTATGAGCCAAGTAACCTAATTCGTCCACAAAAGACGCTAAGCCATGTTGTTTTAACGAAGCAAAGACTTCTTTGCCAACTACCCCAACCAATCGAACTTCAAGTGCTTCCTTAAAAGCCTCATTCTCTTTGGTCAATTCACCTAAAACCTTCCAAAGTATTTCAGGGTTTCTATCCGTTAGCAACGAACCAATGTGTGCAATACTGAACTTTTTATCCAATTCAGTTTTGACCACGGCACCATCGTAGCCATTGGTGATAACTTGAATAGGTTTATTGGTTAGTTTTTCAAATTCTTTTTTAGTGTTATTGCTTGTAACCACAATTTTATCTGCCGTACTCAAAACAAGCTTTTCCAATTCTTTGTGTTTCTGACGTGAAGATTTTGTCAATTTTAGCTTCTTATGATAGCCAATAGAGGTCCAAGGATCACGAAAATCAGTAATCCAAGTAATACTTTTTTGCTGTTTTAAACCCAACCCAATTAAATGGATACTGTGTGGAGGCCCAGTAGTAATGACCGTTTTAATGTCCTCTTTTTCGATAAAATCGGACAGAAACTTTATTGATGGTTTTACCCAATATTTTCTGGCGTCGGGTATGAAAAGATTCCCCCTGATCCATAAAAATGTCTTTTCTAAAAACGATTGCTTTTTGTGTTTTTGAATGATACCCGAGCTGATGCGTTGCGTTTTCTTTTTTGAAAATATGGCAGCAAGTTTGTAAGGCTCAAAAATGGGTTGTTTCAGTATTATGATTCCTTCGGGAATTTCAGCTTCTAAAGAAGAATCGTTTATGGGATAATTCGGGTTCTCTGGAACATAAATTATAGGTTCAATATCAAAGTCTCGCAGATATTTTACAAATTTCAACCAACGCTGTACCCCTGGCCCACCAGCCGGAGGCCAATAATATGCTATGATGAGAATTTTTTGCATTATTCCTTCGCTTTACGCTTAGGTTTCCAAACGGTGAATACCAATCCAATTAAAATTACAAGGGCTAGTACAATATTACTTCCTAGTGCCACTTGACTTCCTATTTTAACCACCTCTGGGTTGAATTGAAAAACAATAGTATGTTCACCTGCAGGAACTTTCATCCCCCTTAGGACATAATTGACTTTAATATGTTCTGCTTCTCTACCATCTATTGTGGCAATCCATCCTTTAGGGTAATGCATTTCAGAAAACACAACGAACCCCTCATTCGTATTGGAAGTCTTGTATTCTAAATAATTTGGTCTGTAGTCCACCAATTTTGTTGTAGCCAGGGAATCCACCTCATAAGACAATTTTGTAATTCTTGGGTAGCTTCTTGTGTTGACTATTGCAGTCGTTTTTGAATTTAGTCCTTTTAAACCTTGAATTTCTTCATCGGCATTGTTGACTGGTTCAATTTTTTGGACAAACCAAGCATTGCCATTTCTATCATCATTGACCGCAGGAAAGCTTCTTCCCTCATCGTCTTGCTGAATAATATATTTTACGTTCAGCATATTCAGTACCTCTACATTATTATCATAAAGGTGATACTCAAATAAATCTTCTAGTTTACCCGGTTTGGCCGCATGATAACCGCCAAGAGACTGATGAAAATAAGACGTTCTAGCTCCGTTCACCCCTTCTTGTGGATCAAAAACCCTGAATATTTCTTTATCCTGACGAATGGCATTGTCAAGATCAGAAGCCTGAAAAGGTCTTTCGACAACTCTTGCCCTTACAAAGTCATCTTTATTCACATACCGAAGATTTACCCCGACCAAATCAAACAAAATAAGGGCACCTAAAGCAATAACTACTGCGTTCTTTTTTAGTTTCTCCCTCAAAAATAAAAAGAGGACACCAGCAGTAAGTAACGCATAGATTAAAGAACGTATCGTATCACTAACATAAACAGCTTCTCTATCCCGCTCTATCATGGCCATTAAATCTTCGGGGAAACCTCTTTGTACCATGCTGGCATCTCTAAAGCTTTCAAAATCAAAGAACCCTTTCATTACGAAAATTAAGACAAGTATTCCACCAGTTATGATGCCCGAAAGTTTTAAGGCATTCATTTTTGCCTTCTTTTTTACCGAAGATTTAAACAGCTCCCTCAAACCTAGAATTCCTAAAATAGGAACGCACAATTCAAGTACAATCTGAATTGAAGAGACCGCTCGAAATTTATTATACAGCGGAAAATAATCTATCATAAAATTGGTGAGCGTTGGAAAGTTTTTCCCCCAAGATAAAAACAGGGACAAGATGGTGCCTCCTACAAGCCACAAAACAAACTTTCGCTTTACCAAGAATACGCCCAAAAGAAACAAGAAAAATAGCACGACCCCGATATAAGCCGGGGCGGAAGTACCTGGTTGGTCACCCCAATACAAGGGCAAATCTTTTGAAAACTCTATTGCACGTGTGGGTGGCAGACCTTGCCCAATTAAGAACTCATAAGCTTTAGAATCCTTCCCTAAATCCTCATGATTAGAACCTCCGAACATTCGAGGCACCAACAAATCCAATGATTCCGTTATTCCATAGCTGTAATGGGTAATATAGTCTCTATCCAGGCCATCTTTGATTTCTTTTGCCGAACCATCAGGATTAATGGTAAGTTCCGATTTTCCGCGGGTACTCCAATCCGCATATTCTTTCGTGGCCATCAAAGAGGTTGCATTGGTGGCTATTCCCAATATTACCGCTAAAATTAAAATGCCAACAGAAGTAAAAAAGTGTTTTAGCTGTTTGTCCTTAATTGCGTAAATCAAATACACCAAGCCCAGTATTAACACCAACAGCATAAAATAATAGGTCATTTGGTAGTGATTGGCACTTATTTCCAAGGCCATGGCAATAGCCGTTAAAATAAATCCGAGCAGGTATTTTTTTCTAAAAACAAGCGTAATTCCCCCTAAAACCATGGGCAAATAAGCCAAGGCATGTGCTTTTGCATTATGCCCTACACCTAAAATGATAATAAGATAGGTAGAGAAACCAAAAGCCAGCGCGCCGAGTACTGCAAGGCGATATTCCACTTTCATACAAAGCATAAGAATATAAAAGCCGATAAAATAAAGAAACAGATAGTCTGCCGGGCGTGGTAAAAACCTGATTAAACGATCTAGCTTTTTTACATAGTCATGGGGATAGTTTGCCCCTAATTGATAGGTTGGCATACCACCAAATGCGCTATTGGTCCAATACGACTCAATGCCTGTATTCGCCTTAAAGTTATTACGCTCTTTGGCCATACCCTTGTACTGGGCAATATCTGACTGAAAGATAGCCTTGCCCTGTAAGACCGGATTAAAGTATGCCAGTGCCGTAATTATAAAAAGTGCAATGACAATTAAATTGGTAAAGATTGCTTTAGCGGAAAGCTTCATAGAATGCTGTTGAGTAACCAAAGATCACTCAATTTCTTCAAAATCTATATATTCTCCAACTTTTTTTGACGGATTAGATTTTGGCCTGCTTTTTTTATGGCCAGGAGTCTGTGCTTTTTGTTGCGATTTTGTATGGGTATCGAAATTACCGAATTGTTGTCCAAAACGTTCTTCCGTCTTTTTGACCGCATAGTTAAGAAACTTCGGCGTTAACCACTTTAAAAGTAATTTAACCCCGTAGTATACTAAGATTAGTATTAAAATCGTTTGTAGTAAAACCATATTACTGTTGCTATTGATTCAAAATTACATTGTAAGTATCTCAAACCCACAAAAAGTTTCATAAAATAGTATTAAAATCGGTGCTATGGCCCTTCAAAAAAATATTTTTCTCTTTTTATTTCTACCTCTCTTTTGTGCCGCCCAATATACGGACGTCATAAATTCAAACCGACCAGGGGTATCGGTAAGCGCATATGCTGTTGGCAAAAATGTGGTGCAGGCAGAAATCGGTTTGCTCTATGAAATGCAAGACCATTCGGATATCAATTATGATTCTCAAGTCTTAGGTGGAGATATTTCCCTACGTTACGGACTATTGTTAGAGAAACTTGAATTAAATTATGAAGGTACCTACATAAATCAAAACATCACCTTTAATAATTTGAACCTTGAAGAAACCAGAACGGATTTTAGAAGAAACAGAATTGGTTTGAAATACTTATTGTTCGATCCTTTTAAAAACCCAGAAGCCAATAAGCCTAATTTATATAGTTGGAGGGCCAATAATAAATTTCAATGGAAAAACCTGATTCCGGCGGTTTCGGTTTATGGTGGTGCTACCTTTAATTTGGGTGAAAATCCTTTTTATAGAGAAGATGCCACAATTTCTTATCGTGGTATGGTTGCATTGCAAAGTGCACTTTCGCCAAGGCTGGTCTTAATTTCTAATATCGCTTATGATAGAATCACTACGGACTTCCCTGAATTAAGTTATACCGTTTCATTATCGCATGCCTTTAAAAACCCAAAGTGGAGTGTTTTTGTGGAGCATCAAGGTATTAATAGTGATAGATATAATGATTTATTACTGCGTGGTGGTATTGCGCATTTGTTTAGTCCCAATTTTCAAGTTGATGTTAATTTTGGTGGAAGTTTTAAGACCACTCCTTCTCGCATATTTGCTTCTACAGGACTTTCCTATCGTTTGGATTTTCATAAAGATGAATTGATCCAAACTAAAAGTGACGACAGTAGCGGTAAAATCAAGAAGAAGAGCATGAAGAAGAAAGGTAAAAAGAAAAAGAAGAAAAACGAGCTGGACTTCTAAATCAGAGAAATATTCATTTTTCATCCTTCGCTAATATCCTTAATATTGTAAGGCAATCAAAGTGTCAATTCAAGCGCGGTCGAGAATGGTACCTATTTTATATTAAAAACTTCTCGGCGGCGCTCGATTTGGCATTCACAAACTACAATGCATGGTCACCACCAAAGAAGTACTATCCCCTGCCGATTTTAAGGCTTTTGTAAAATTCCCTTTTTCGCTATACAAAGACAACAAGTATTGGGTACCTCCCATCATTAAAGACGAACTAGAAACTTTTGATAAGACCAAAAATCCAGCATTTAAAAATGCAGAGGCACGATTCTTCCTTGCCTTTCAACAAGGTAAGATAGTAGGTCGGGTCGCAGCAATTGTAAATTGGATAGAGGTCAAAGAACAAAAGCTTAAAAAAATGCGTTTTGGCTGGTTTGATTTTATAGATGATTTTGAAGTTTCGAAAGCCCTACTGCAAAAGGTTAACGAGATTGGGCAAGAGCAGCAACTGGACTATATGGAAGGGCCCGTGGGTTTCTCTAACCTTGATAAAGTAGGCGTTTTGATAGATGGTTTCGACCATATTGGCACTATGATCACTTGGTATAACCACCCCTATTACCAATCTCATTTTGAGGAGCATGGTTTTATAAAAGAAAAGGAGTATTTAGAAAATAAATTTTTGTTTGCCAATGCCGACCCAAAGACTTTTGCCAAGGCAAACATGCTCATTAAAAAGCGTTACGAATTAAGAGAATTGAACTTTACGAATAGTAAAGCTATTATGCCATGGGTAGATAGTATGTTCGATTTATTTAACGACAGTTACTCAAGCTTAGCCTCATTTGTAAAAATTACCGATGTTCAAAAAGAATACTTTAAAAAGAAATACATCAGTTTTATAAATCCTGAATATATCAAGTTCGTTATTGATAAAAATGATAAGCTTGTTGCTTTTGCCATTGTTATGCCCTCATTTTCAGAAGCCCTGCAAAAAGCAAAAGGTAAATTATTCCCTTTTGGTATCTTTCATTTACTACGAGCAAGAAAGCACAGTAAAAATGTTACTTTCTATCTCATTGGTGTTCACCCAGAATATCAAAATAAAGGAGTAACGGCTATAATCTTTAATGAATTTCATAAAACCTTTACAGAAAAAGGTATTGTAGAATGTATACGTACGCCAGAGTTAGAAGAAAATACCGCCATTGCACAAATCTGGAAACATTTTGATCCGTGGACGCATAAACGTAGAAGAACCTATAGAAAAGCTTTGTAGCAAATGGAATCGATATATTGTAAAAATATGTAAAAGCATAAAGATATATTGTATTCGATTTAACAAGGGACTGATTCTTTAAAAAAATACAGAAACTGTAAATTAAACTTAAGGTATCTTGATATTTGAATCGCACCATATAGAACAACCGTTACTAGACTATATTGAGTCTATATTTTACTATAAGGGATATAGGCCTGAACACTCTATTGAGCGCGTTGTACCCACAGGGCATATTTTTCTCATAATTGAGTTAGATGGTATTGAGCGACATACTTATGATAGTAAAACATTAGAACCAAATGGAAGTTTTAAAAATGCATGGGTCTCGGGCATGCAAAAAAAGTTTCTTTCAATTTCGGCGCATCAAAACTCTGAAATGCTTGTAGTACAATTTAAATCTAGCGGAGCCTATCCTTTTTTACATAAGCCTATATATCAACTAAATAATTTGGTAGTAGATGCCAACACACTTTTTGGTGGTAGCATTTTAGAACTAAGAGACCAGGTTTTAGAAACGAAAGCGGTAATCGGTAAATTTAAACTTATTGAAAATTGGTTGGTAGATAAATTTGGTTATGATAAGGTGCCAGATTTAAATCTTGTATCCATCCTCAACCAATTATCGACCAATCCCATATCTGAAGGCAATAACATTGTTAGCACTTACCCTAAAACACAGAAGCATTTGATTAGTCAGTTTAAAAAATATTTTGGATTGACACCTAAAATATTTCATCGTGTTTTCAGGTTTAACGAAATTCTAAAGCAAATACAAAATAAACAGCATTTGCTTTGGTCGCAGATTGCTCATGAATTCGGCTATTCAGACCAATCACATTTTATTAAAGAATTTAAAGAATTTTCTGGATTTAATCCTCAAGAGTTCTTACAATTAGATTACAATAAAGGTGAACCAAATTTTTTTCCTTTAGACCGGCAAGGTTAATTTTTTACTATCACAATTCATTATAACTTTCTTAATTTGTACTTATCTCATTTTAGAAACATGAAGACACATTTACTTCAAATACTATTTCTTTCCTTTTCTGCCATACTATTTGCTCAAAATCCAAATGACAATTCCGCATCACGAATAAAATCGGTTATCGATTCCTCGAAAGCAGATAATATGGTATTGAAACAATCTTTTGAAGTAAACGTTCCCTTAGATTCGGTATGGAATGCCTATGTCACAAAAATAGGATGGGAAAGTTGGGCGGTTCCGATAGCTGAGGTAGATTTTAAAATAAATGGTACCATTAAAACTAATTACAATAGGCTTGGAAAAGTTGGAGATGAATCTACAATTACATTGCATATCATAAATTACATCCCGAAACGGATGTTAACGTTACAAGCCGAACTCACTAAAAATTTCCCGGAATTTATGAAAGAAGATGAAAAAGACTTATTCAATATGATTCTTTTTGAAGAGATGAGTTCATCGAAAACAAAAGTGATTTCTTATGGTATGGGGTATAAAAAAAAGGAAAAATATATGTCGTTGATGAATTTTTTTATTCAAGGGAATGAACAATCATATCTTAACCTGATTTCATATTTAGAAACAGGCAAACCATCTATAAAATACTAAACCTATGGACCAGGCCCTACAAACCATGATTTCTAACATGCCAGAAAAAACTGGTAAATCGTTAGAAGAATGGAAATCAATCCTCAAAACAAAATCATTCACAAAACATTCTGAAGGGGTGAATTTTCTTAAAACAGAGCACAACGTAACCCACGGTTTTGCAAATACTATTGTAACATTATCAAAAGGGGAGAATCAAGCTCCTGTTAATTTGGTAGAAGCGCAATACAAGGGCAAAGAAGCCTTATTTCCTATTTATGAAAAGCTATTAGAAGTAATTAAACCTTTTGGAAACGATATTACCATTACACCCAAAAAAGGAAGCGTGAGCATTATTCGAAAAAGACAATTTGTACTTATAAAACCAGCTACAAAAACCAGAATAGATTTAGGCCTTAAACTAAAAGACAAACCAACCACAGATAGGCTTGGTGATTCTGGCCCTTTCGGTACAATGTGCACACATCGTGTACAATTGACCTCAACAATAGAAATAGATGCTGAATTAATCAATTGGATGAAAGAAGCTTACGAAAAAGCGATGTAACCTACTCCCCCATTGCTGCGGCAACGGCAGCAGACAACCTTTTGTACGTTCCATTTTCCAACCTTTCACGAATACTGGAAAAAGCATCAAGAGTCTCTGAAATGTCTTCCATCGTATGCGTAGCCGTAGGGATTAAACGTAATAGTATCAATCCTTTAGGAATAACCGGATAAACAACTATAGAACAGAAAATACCGTAATTCTCGCGTAAATCCTTTACCAAAGCCATAGCCTCTGGAATACTACCGTTCAAATACACCGGAGTAACACAACTGGATGTAGTACCAATATCAAAACCACGTTCTTTAAGTCCGTTTTGCAATGCATCTACGTTTTCCCACAATTTTGCCTTCAATTGGGGCATTGTGCGCATCATATCCAAACGCTTTAATGCTCCTTTCACGTAAACCATAGGCAATGATTTTGCGAACATTTGGGAACGTAGGTTATATTTTAAATAGTCGATAATTTCTTGGTCTGCAGCTACAAAAGCACCGATACTGGCCATAGACTTGGCAAAAGTGGCCAAATACACATCGATATCGTCTTGTACACCTTGCTCCTCGCCTGCTCCGGCCCCCGTTTTACCTAGTGTGCCAAAACCGTGGGCATCATCGACCAACAACCTAAAGTTGAACTTTTTCTTTAAAGCAACGATTTCCTTCAAAATACCTTGCTCACCACGCATTCCAAAAACCCCTTCGGAGATCACCAAAATACCCCCTCCTGTTTGCTCTGCCATTTTAGTGGCACGCTCCAAGTTTTTTTCTAAACTTTCAACGTCATTATGCATAAAGGTGAATCTTTTTCCCATATGCAGACGTACACCGTCTATAATACAAGCGTGTGCATCAACATCGTAAACAATGATATCATCTTTGGTGACCAAAGCATCCACAACAGACATAAATCCCTGATATCCAAAATTCAATAAGTAAGAAGCTTCTTTGCTTACAAAGGCAGCCAATTCTTTCTCCAATTGTTCATGGAAATCTGTGTGGCCGCTCATCATACGGGCACCCATAGGGTATGCTGAACCATGTTCATGTGCTGCTTCACCATCAACTTTTTTAACCTCAGGTAGATTTGCAAGGCCTAAATAATCATTAATACTCCAAGTGATGACCTCTTTACCTTGGAATTTCATTCGGTTAGATATAGGTCCTTCTAATTTTGGAAATACAAAGTAACCTTCTGCCTGTGAAGCCCATTTTCCTAACGGTCCTTTATTTTCTATAATTCTTTCAAATAAATCTTTCATCTACCTTAAATTGTATGAGTTGCAAAAATATGCAATTTTACTAACGACGCAATGTCTTTATTACAAACAAAAAGCGGCAACTTAAAAGAAGTTACCGCTCTTAAACTTCTTATTTTTTACTTACTTGATATATTGAATTTCTGTTGGAGTTTCTGCATTCTTAGCATCAAAAAACCCTTGATTTTGCATCCACTCATCACTATAGATTTTGCTCATGTAGCGTGACCCATGATCAGGGAAAATTACCACCACATTACTATCTTTTTTAAACTCACCCTCCATACCATATTGCATCACAGCTTGCATTGCGGCACCACTGGTGTACCCAACAAACATACCCTCGGTATGTGCTATTTTACGGGCCATATGCGCACTTTCTGCATCGGTAACCTTGATATAGCGATCTATCGTATTAAAGTCGGTAGCGCTTGGAATTAGGTTTTTACCTAGACCTTCTATTCTGTAAGGATAAATTTCTTCATGATCGAACTCGCCGGTTTCGTGATATTTCTTAAGAACCGAACCATAGGCATCAACTGCTAAAACCTTGATATCTGGATTTTGTTCTTTAAGAAAGCGAGCCGTACCGGAAATCGTTCCACCTGTTCCACTACATACTACCAAATGGGTAATATTACCATTGGTCTGTTTCCAGATTTCAGGCCCCGTGGTTCTATAATGTGCTTCAATATTTAATTCGTTGAAATATTGATTGATATAAATGGAACCTTTAGTCTCTTTATGCAAACGTTTGGCAACCTCATAGTAAGAACGTGGGTCATCGGCACTGACATGGGCAGGACAAACATATACTTGAGCGCCCATAGAGCGCAACATATCAATTTTATCGGGTGACGATTTAGAACTAACCGCTAAAATACATTTGTAACCTTTAACCATGCTTGCCATGGCCAAGCTAAATCCTGTATTGCCAGAAGTGGTCTCGATAATGGTGCTTTCAGCATTCAAAAGGCCTTTTCTTTCAGCTTCTTCAATGATATGAACGGCAATTCTATCCTTAGCTGAATGCCCTGGGTTAAACGCTTCTACTTTAGCGTAGAAGTTACCAGTTAAAGCATCAGCAATACGATTTAGTTTGATAAGAGGGGTATTACCCACTAAATCTAAGACGCTATTATAAGCATTAATGTTATTCTCCATAGTTAAGTAAGGTCTTGTAAATAAAGCCCTAAAGCCTTTATTACAGGTGCAAAAATAACAATTTTTATTTTATCGGATTTTTCCTTCCAAATCTAAAATAAAGGCATATTCCTTCGCTGTCTCCTTTAATGCCTCAAATCTTCCGGAAGCTCCCCCATGCCCTGCTTCCATATTCGTATCCAAGAAAAGTTGATTGTTATCAGTCTTATACTCCCTTAGTTTGGCCACCCACTTGGCTGGCTCCCAATACTGTACCTGAGAATCGTGAAGCCCAGTGGTTACTAAAAGATTGGGGTATTCTTTCGCTTCTACATTATCGTATGGGGAGTAGGCTTTAATATAATCGTAATACGTTTTATCATTAGGATTTCCCCATTCATCATACTCGCCTGTGGTCAAAGGAATACTATCATCTAACATGGTCGTTATAACATCTACAAAAGGCACTGCAGCTATAACCCCATTGTATAGTTCTGGAGCCATATTCACAATTGCTCCCATCAACAAGCCTCCAGCGGAGCCACCCATAGCATATAAATGCTCTGGTGAAGTATACTTTTCTGCTATTAGATGCTTAGATACATCTACAAAATCTGTAAACGTATTCTTTTTGGTGAGTAACTTACCGTCTTCATACCATGGCCTGCCCAAATACTCACCTCCCCTTACATGGGCAATTGCGTAGATAAATCCTCTATCCAATAGACTTAATCGAACCGAAGAAAAATAAGGATCTATTGTTGAGCCATAAGACCCATAGGCATATTGTAATAATGGGCTGCTACCATCTAGCTTAGTATTCTTGTGATACACCATTGATACTGGTACCTTCGTACCATCTGAGGCTGTTGCCCAAATACGTTCTGAACGATAGTTTTCTTTATTAAAATCGCCACCTAACACTTCCTGTTGTTTTAATACTTCACTCTCTTTGGTACGCATATTAAAATCGATAATGGCATAAGGCGAGGTCATGGCATTATAGAAATAGCGCAGCTTTTCAGTATCAAAGTCAAGGTTCGTACTAGCGCCCGCAACATAGGTCTCGCTATCAAAGGGCAAATAGTAACTATCAGAACCATCCCAACGAACAATCTTCATTTTGTTCAAACCATTTTCACGTTCCGATAGCACATAGTAGTCTTTAAAAATATCAATATCCTCTAAAAGAACGTTTTCTCTATGGCCAATAAATTCTGTCCAATTATCAGAAGTTGTGCTGTCTTCGGAGGTCTTCATTAATTTAAAATTGGTGGCATCGTCCTTATTCGTCAAAATATAAAAACTGTCACCATAGTGAGAAATAGAATATTCTAACCCCCTAGTTCGCGGAGAGAAAATTTTAAATTCACTATCTGGAGCATCTGTTGGTATAAATCTGTATTCTGAAGTTAAGGTACTAATAGAGCCAATAACGATATATTTGCGTGATTTCGTCTTATAAACAAAGGTGTTATAGGTATCATCTTCTTCATGGAACACCAATTCATCTTCTTCTGCGTCGGTACCCAATCGATGTTTATAAATTTTATCTGAACGCAGTGTTACCGGATCTTTTTTGGTATAAAATAGGGTTTTGTTATCTGCAGCCCATACAGAGCCTCCTGTTGTATTCTCAATTTTATCTGGATAAATTTCTCCAGTAACAAGGTTCTTGATCTGAATAAAATACTGTCTTCTAGAAACTGTATCGGTACCAAAAGCAGCTAATTTATTATCGGGACTAACTGAAACTCCCCTTAGATTAAAAAAATCATGTGCTGCAGCTAATTCATTGCAATTGAACAAAATTTCTTCCTCAGCATCCAAAGATTCCTTTTTTCGTGAATAAATGGGATATTCTTTTCCTTTTTCATATCGCGTGAGATAATAATACCCATCTCTTTTGTAAGGAACGGACTCGTCATCTTCTTTTATTCTCGATTTCATCTCTAAAAAGAGCTCTTCTTGAAAAGACTTGGTGTGCTTTGTTTGCTCTTGATAATATTTGTTCTCAGCTTCTAAATACGCTATAACTTCATCATTTTCGCGGTCATTTAACCAATAGTAGTTATCCACTCGGGTATCACCATGAATTTCAAGGTTTTTCGGAATTTTCTTTGCTTGTGGTAAAGTCATTGAAGTATTTTCTTTTTTCTCATTTATACAAGAAGCGGCAAAAATAAGGCAGAAAAAAAGAATAGGTAGTTGCTGTATAGCTTGTCTCATTATTTGAATTTTCACCAATTTAGTAATTTTGTCATTGAATTTAATCTTGAAAACTATGTTTGGTGATTTAATGGGTATGATGGGTAAGCTTAAGGACACCCAAGAAAAAGTAAAAGCAACAAAGGCGCGTTTAGATACCGTAATGGTAGATGAAGCCTCATCGGATGGGTTATTAAGAGTTACGCTTACCGCCAATAGACACATAAAGAATATAAGCATTGATGCCAATCTTTTGGAAGACAAAGAGCAATTAGAAGATTATTTAGTGCTTACCCTAAATAAGGCCATTGAAAAAGCAACAGCTATAAACGAGACAGAGCTTGCTGCAGTGGCCAAGGAAGGTATGCCCAATATTCCGGGAATGGATTCGTTATTTAAATAAACGGCAAGCTTTTTGCCCATAGAAAATAAAAAGAAATGAAAACCTTATTATATATTTTTACTTTTCTGTTTTTGGTTCCGAAGGTTTCGGAAACAGAATTGACTTCCGTAGAATGGCAAACAGATTATAAGACTGTTTTAAAACAGGCTAAAAAAAATAAAAAGAATGTATTGGTATATTTTACGGGAAGTGATTGGTGCCCTCCATGTAAGATGCTCAAAAAAGATTTATTTGACACCAATGAATTCCGTGAATTGTCTGCAGAATATGTGCTATTATATGTTGACATTCCAAGGAATAAAGATATCCTTACACCAGAACAATACGCAAAAAATAAGGAGCTACTGCCCAAATACAATAAAAAAGGTGTTTTCCCTTTAATGGCAGTGCTCAGCCCTAATGGGGTATTGCTTGATGATTATTCTGGCTATAGCATGAATGGAGAGGTAAAATACCATCTCGATTTTTTAAAAAAGAATAAATAAAAAAAGCCTCCCGAAAAGGAGGCTTTTTAATGATTGAATAGTAGTGTTTAGTTATTAATCAATCTAAATTCAGTTCTTCTGTTTGCAGAGTGCTCTCTTTCAGTACAAGAAACACCGTCGGCACATCTATTTTTCAATTTTCTTTCTCCGTAACCGTTAGCTACCAATAAGCTAGAGTTAACTCCCTTAGAAATTAAGTAATCGGCAACAGCCTTAGCTCTTCTTTCAGAAAGACTTTGGTTAGATGTTGCGCCACCTCTGGCATCTGTATGAGAAGCGATCTCTAATTTTGTACCAGGATTTTGTTGTAATACAGGCATTAATCTAGAATCGATGATTCTTTTAGCCTCAGCAGTTAAGCTTGCGCTTCCTAAATTCCAGTTGATAGGTAAAGCTTGGTACTCGACCAATGAACATTCAACTTCTTTCCAAGTAGTTAATCCACCTTTAGTTTTTAATACTTCCTTAGTAATCGTCTTAGTTACAGCTGGCACCGTTTCTTCAACAGTGTAGGCGTCTTTATCCAATACCGTTTTAGTAATGGTAGCATATTCAGCAGGAATTACCTCTTCAACAACCTTAGCTGGCTCTAACATTACTCTTTTGGTATATGTAGCATTCTTTACTGAACCGGCAATCTTTTCAGTTGACGCATCATTTGCAAGAACTTGAGTACTTACCGTAGTGTATTCTGCTGGGTAACCTTTATAACACCAGTAGCGACAATCATCAGGATTTCCAGAAGCACAATCTGGGGCTGGCGAACCTAGCTCCCATTGAGCATAGGCTGGTTTAACCTCAATTGTTTCAGAACTGGCTCTAAAACTGGCAGGTGTAATTCTTAAAGAATTTCCTGCTTCTTTAGAAACATAGGATACTGTTTCAGTTCCCCATTTTGCCGGAATTACAGCGAGTCTCTTACCTTCTTCTTTTACCAATACTCTTTCTGTAACTGTCTTGTAAGTTGCAGGAACTGTTTTTAAAACCTTATAAGCGGGCTTTGTTACTACTGTCATTGTTTCATTGGTGTAAACATCAGGGGTAGTACAACGTACATAACATTTACCTGGTTCTGGGTTTGTAGGTAAATCTTGCGCATTAATTGCGGCGGTGGCAAATACTGCCAAAAGAAATAGAACTTTTTTCATAATAGTTAGTGTTACTGTGTTAGTTAATTAAATTTATAGTGATATACAATATATATCCTAATCAATAACTAAGAACCCTATTTCTTAAAAAAGTCACAAAATTTGAAAATAATTTATCAAGTACAAGGAATGCGTTACGAATAATTCAATAAAAATCGCTTAAATCAAAAGTTAGTATCACTTGTAATTATTTAAAATACAATAGTTTATCACTTAACTTCTGATTTTTCGTCGGTAAAAATCAGAATTAAAATAAATTTTCAAGGATTTCTAAAAATTTATGATGCATGGTATTCGTATAATCTAGGTGCGTGACGATTCTTAATTTACCCTGACCCATACTAATGATCGAAATATTATTTTCTTCAAGCTTTTTTACAAACACATCTGCAGAAATTAAAGATTCCTCCACCTCAAAAATGATGATATTCGTTTCTATAGGTTCGACTTTCTTTATTACCTCAAGATTGTTTAGAACAGAACCTATTTCTAGGGCCTTTCGATGATCATCTGCCAATCTTTCAACATGATTATCCAAAGCATAAATGCCTGCAGCGGCTAAGAACCCTGCCTGCCGCATTCCACCTCCCAAAATTTTACGCACCCTTACCGCTTCATGAATAAGTTTTTCGCTACCAACCAAAACGGAGCCTATTGGGCATCCAAGACCTTTGCTCAAACAAACGCTGATTGAATCAAACAATGCACCATATTGCTCAGGTGTTTCACCCTTTGCAACCATCGCATTCCAAAGTCGGGCACCATCCAAATGATATTTAAGATTATTGTCGTCACATACTTTTCTTATTTGTTTTAGCTCATCAAAACTCCAACAAGCGCCACCACCTTTATTGGTTGTGTTTTCAATACAGACCAAACTAGTTAGAGGGCTATGATAAAAATCAGGAGGATTTATACCGGCTTCCACCTGCTCAGCTGTCATCATTCCCCTATTTCCATCTACAAGTTTGCAGGAAACACCACTATTAAAACTAGCACCACCGCCCTCATAATTGTATACATGGGCATACTTATCACAGATCAATTGTTCCCCAGGTTGAGTATGCAATTTTATTGCCGTTTGATTGGTCATACTGCCACTCGGAAAAAATAAGGATGCTTCCATGCCAAACAATTCGGCAACCTTGGCTTCCAATTGATTTACGGTAGGGTCATTTTTAAAGACGTCATCCCCTACTTCCGCATTCATCATCGCATCAAGCATTCCAGCAGTTGGCTTTGTGACCGTGTCACTTATTAAATTTATTTCCATAAAACCGTTTAATTAAAACAGGCCATTCCTATAGGTGAGCCATCAGGAATCGTAGGTGTTGGAATAGCCTGAAACTGCTCAGGATGTGCATAAAAATCACTTATTCTTCGAGACATCTCAGCTTTAATTGGATTTTTTAATCCCGCTAGTGCAATTTTCTGAGAAAGATTTCTAAGCGTTTGATTTGCTATTGCATTTACCTGAGGATGAACTTCTGTATGCGAAGCTAAATTCATTATGTGGAACAACACCCTAAAATTAATGTTTTGCTGAACTTCATTTAAATACGGGTTTTTTATAGACCTATTAATAGTGCTATCAACAAGCGCATCCAAAACCTCCTGCAAGCCCAGATTATCAGTGTCCGTAGCTTTTTGTTGAATAAGTCGAGAAGCACGTTCTGCATGCAGTAATAATCCCAGGGTCATATCTGCGGCAGTTTCTGGCGCAGAAAGTGCATCGAAAGAAACACCAGTCTTTCCTTTCAATGATTCTCTTGACCTGCCATACCCGATTGCCCTTGGTGGAAACAATGCTAACTTTTCACTAGGAATGGCAATCTGTGCAGCATCTAAGGTTTTTAATATACTTTTAAGGGCTTCTTCTTGAGTTGATTTGTTTACCATAGAAACGGTTTTTTGACCATCACCTTTGACTGCATAATTATAATCCAACCCTCCAATTATTTTAGCCACGCCTTCTGTTTGATAGCGATGAAAAAAATAAAGCGGTGCAAAAACATCTTCTAAGACAGAGTTTGGCTCTCCCCTTCTAATATTGTCTATTGAAAAGTTGTTGATAGCTGTTTTCCTGATTTTTAAAACCTCTTCGAGTTCCATGCTTATATTATTTCCATTGTCCCAGAGGTGTGCCAAAGCATGGGCGCCTCCCATTGGCCTTGCGTCTTGGTCAGATATATATCGCAAACCTGCATTTTGAGCATCTTTCAAAATATTCTGCAATCCTTCTTGCTCAGAATTTCTTTGAAAATCGGAATACGAATATGCCACCGTTACTTTGTCCCAATCACCAATATTTACGGCATAAGCCTCCGAAAAGTCAATTTCATCACCATTTAACTTGAATTGAGGGTGAGGATAATCCATAACCGAAGCCCGGCCATTGGTGCTTGCGGCAAAATTGTGGGCAAAACCTAGGGTGTGCCCTATCTCATGGGCAGATAGCTGACGTATTCTAGCCAAGGCCATTTCTAACATAGGCTGGTAGTTATCGTCACGCTCGGCAAAAGGTTTGTTCATCAGCGCCTGGGCTATTAAAAAATCTTGCCGTATTCGTAAACTACCCAAACTCACATGCCCTTTCATGATTTCACCTGTTCTTGGGTCGGTTATACTGCTGCCATAGCTCCAACCTCGTGTGGAACGATGAACCCATTGAATTACATTATACCGCACGTCCATTGGATCTGCATCGTCTGGTAAAATTTTAAGTTGAAAAGCGTCTTTATAGCCGATGGCCTCAAAAGCTTGATTCCACCAACGTCCTCCATCCAATAATGCGGAGCGCACAGGCTCTGGTGTACCATTATCTAAATAATAAATAATCGGGGCAACAGCTTCACTAAGCTCGGCGTTAGGGTTTTTCTTTTCTAAACGATGTCTTGTAATGTAACGCTTTAAAATGGGCTCTTGCACTGGAGTGGCATAATCATAATATGAAAAGGGATAAGATCCACATCTTGGGTCAAATACGCGTTTTTCATACTTCGAATCTGGTAATTCAATTAAGGAATGGTGCTGGGCAACCGTAACCAAATTTGCGTTGGGTGTAACCGATCTGATATAATTTCCTTTGGGTTGTCCCTTAAAAGTTAAAGTGACATCGAATTCTATATTTTTGGGAAAAGCTTTTGTACGTTCTAACGCCAAAGCGCTTTTACTTTTATCAAGGCTATAAGAACCTTGCTTACTACGTTGCAACCTGCCGCTCACGCCATGGGCATCACGCATTAAAAAATCAGTGATATCGATTAAATAGCTTCCTTTCTGTTCCTCAATAATCTTAAATCCATGTAAAATAGATTTTGCGAAGGCCTGTTCAACCGATTTACGTTCTAAGTCATTTTCGGTGAGGGCCCTAAACTTTAGATTCGGCTGAACGAGCATCAATTTTGTTCCTGCTTTTCTAAAAAAAACAACCTGCTCATTACCGAGCTGTCCCCTATCTAAACCAATATCATTGCTGCCGATACCACTACTTAAAGAATATACATAGAGAAATTCCTTTTCTAAATCATCTACTTGTAAATACATCTTATCATTACCATCATCATAGTAAAAGTTGAAATAACCATTAAATTTTTGAAAATTCTTTGTCTTGTCAAAACTTTGGGCAAGTGCAGATGAAATTGAAAATACCACTGCGAAAATAAAAGTCAAGCTGTTTTTCATGTTTGGTTTTATTGGAGTTCTAAATTTATATAAAATTGATTGCCTAGCCATAGAGCAAAGCCTATTTTTGTTCTAAACATTTTATATGGTAACTACAGATCAACATAAAGATCTTATGGATCGCCTTGGCGCGTTAAGGAGGTATCTTTGACATTGATGCCAAGCTTATTCAGATAGAAAACGAAGAGGAGAAAACCTTAGCTCCTGGCTTTTGGGACAATCCGAAAGAGGCCCAAATTCAAATGAAATCTATAAAATCTAAGAAGAATTGGGTTGAAAGTTTTAACTCGGCCAAGACCCTTATCAACGATTTAGAAGTTTTATTGGAATTTCAAGAGGCTGGGGAGGTCGGTGAGGAAGAAGTTTCTGAAAAACACGACAAGGCGGTCGAACTTCTTGAAAATTTGGAATTCAAGAATATGCTTTCGGATGAAGGGGACGAACTTACAGCTGTTCTGCAGATAACTGCAGGTGCCGGAGGTACCGAAAGCTGTGATTGGGCGGCCATGTTGATGCGTATGTATTTGATGTGGAGCGAAAAGAATGGTTATAAAGTAAAAGAGCTAAACTATCAAGAAGGAGATGTAGCCGGAATAAAAACGGTTACCATTGAAATTGAGGGGGATTATGCCTTTGGTTGGTTAAAAGGGGAAAACGGAGTGCATCGTTTGGTCCGAATCTCTCCATTTGACAGTAATGCCAAGCGTCATACTTCATTTGCATCGGTTTATGTTTATCCTTTAGCCGATGATACCATAGAAATTGATATCAATCCTGCTGATATTGAAATTACAACTGCGAGATCTAGTGGAGCTGGTGGACAGAATGTAAATAAAGTCGAAACCAAGGTACAATTGGTTCATAAGCCTACTGGTATTCAGATTTCTTGTTCTGATTCACGTTCGCAACATGACAATAGAGCTACGGCAATGAAAATGTTAAAATCGCAGCTCTACGAAATAGAACTGAGAAAAAAACAAGAAGCTAGACAAGAGATAGAATCCTCAAAAATGAAGATTGAATGGGGTTCACAAATCAGAAATTATGTAATGCACCCTTATAAGTTGGTCAAAGATGTAAGAACAGCTGAGGAAACCGGTAATGTAGATGCCGTAATGGACGGGGATATCGATAGGTTTCTAAAAGCATTTTTAATGATGATGGGGCAAAAAACGGAAGAATAATAAGATTCGGCACAAATATTGTTTTGTACACATCGATTCATTTAACATACATTTAACCAAGCTAGTTTAAACCTTACTCTAATTTTGAAATCCTAATATTATGAAAGCACTACTACAACTTGCTTTTTTATTTTTTCTTTTAAGCATTTATACCGTTGAAGCACAATACGGTTATGGTAATCGCTATGGTAGACAGGGCGGAAGAAGTGCCATACCTCAGGCTCAAACACCTCCAAAAGAACCAGAAGCAAAAACTGCGGACGAAGTAGTTGATGAACAAATGCCCAAAATTTCTGAGTCATTAGAGCTTGACCCTTTTGAAGAAGCTGTGGTTCGTACAACTTTAATAAAGTATGTGCAGAAAAGAATGGAGCTTCAAATACTCAAACTCGAGCCCAAAAAAATGAAAGAAGAATATGAGAAACTTGCAAAGCTTCAAGATGAAGAAATAAAGGCTGGGCTGCCAGAAGAAAAATACAATGCCTACTTGGACTTACAGAAGAACCAATTCAAGGCGAAGAAGAAAAAAAAGAAAAAGAAATCAAAATCCTAATATGAAGAAACTGTTACTTTTAACGCTTGTTTTAAACTTAACAACGTTAATAGCTCAAAGACCCCAAGGCCAGAGACCAAACATAAAAGTAACAGGAAAGGTAATCGAAAAAGGTTCTGGTGCACCATTGGAATATGCCACGCTTGTACTGCAAAGCGTTCGAAACCCACAAGAAGTAACGGGAGGAATCACCAATTTAGATGGTGTATTTGAAGTAGAAGCACCTGCTGGCATGTACAACATATCCGTTGAATTTATTTCATATAAAACATTTAGAAAAGAGAAGCAACTACTCCGTTCAGATACTGATTTAGGTACGATTACCCTTTCCATAGATGTAGAACAACTAGCCGAAGTAGACGTCATTGCCGAACGCACAACAGTAGAATTACGATTAGATAAAAAGATTTATAATGTTGGCAAAGACCTTACCGTTAGTGGTGGTACGGTAAGCGACGTTTTAGACAATGTGCCTTCAGTTTCCGTAGACGTTGAAGGCAATGTTCAACTCAGAGGAAATGATGATGTTCGTATCTTAATCAATGGCAAGCCCTCTGCAATTACCGGTCTAAACAGTACTGATGCTTTGCGCCAACTACCTGCTGAATCTATAGAAAAAGTCGAGGTCATCACCTCTCCTTCCGCTAGGTATGATGCTGAAGGTTCTGGCGGAATCATCAACATTATTTTAAGACGAAGCAAACTACAAGGTTTAAACGGAGCATTGACCACCAATCTAGGATATCCGTACTCCGCTGGCATAAACGGAAATTTAAATTACAGAACCGGAGACCTAAATATTTTTACAAATACAGGGTATAACTATCGACAACGCCCCGGAAATTCTTTTAATTCCACTAATTTTTTCGATACAACGGGTGATTTCACAAATTCCATCAGGGAAGAACGCGACATCGAACGAGAAAGAAAAGGATACAACGTAAATTTTGGAGTTGAATGGTATGTAAATAAAACTTCGTCTATTACGCAGTCCATTTTTCTAAGAAGCTCTAAGAATAGCAGTGAAACAACAAATACCTTTTTTCAAACCGATGCTTTGGGCGATACAAGTTCTGGATTTCGATTTGACCCAGAAACTGAAGATGATAGAACTTTTCAGTATTCTTTGAATTATGATAAACAATTCAATGGCAATTCTGACCACAAATTGACCTTTGCGTTTCAATACGAAACCAGTGATGAATCTGAAGAGTCTTTAATTATTCAAAATGGTTTTGATAGTGAAAGTGTTGCAACCATTGAAGATCAACGCAGGGTGTTTATGCAATCTGATTATGTTGTTCCCATTGGTGAAAACGGCCAGTTTGAACTGGGGTATCGTGGGGACTTTAATAAACTAAATACGGATTATGATGTTGTCTTTATTAGCCCGACCATAGCTGAACTGGGCATTACCAACCCAAGTAATGTACTCGACTATAAAGAGACCATTAATGCAGTATACACCCAATTCGGAACAAAAATTAAAAAATTCTCTTTCTTAAGTGGTCTTCGTTATGAATCTACAAGATTGATTATCAATCAAATTGAAACAGGAGATTTTAATAGAAATAATTTTGATGGTCTTTTCCCCACTTTAAACTTAAACTATGAGTTTAATGAAATGGAAAGCATACAGTTCGGTTATAATAGAAGGATTAGAAGGCCCAGGTCATTCTTTTTAAATCCTTTTCCTTCCAGGTCAAGCCCTACCAATCTTTTCCAAGGGAATCCGAACTTAACCCCATCATTTTCTAATCAGGTGGATTTTGGATACCTAAAACGTTATGAAAAGTTAACCCTCAACAGTTCTATCTACTTCGCAAGAGCTACAGATGTTATTACATTCATTACCGAAGATACGGGAGAGGATACTGTTTTTGACGGCGAACAGGTAAGTATTATTAGAAGAACACCTGTAAATCTTGCAAAGAATGATCGTTATGGTTTTGAAATGAATGCCAATTACCGACCAACAAAAAAATGGAACATTAATGGTAATGTCAATCTTTTCAATCTGATTACTCGAGGTGATTTTAATGGCCAAAACTTTGATGCCGAAAACCTAAGCTGGTTTGTTAGACTTAACAATAAGATTACCTTACCAGGAAAAGTAGATTGGCAAACCAGATTGTTCTACAGGGGACCTTCTGAAACCGCACAAACAAAAATTCAGGGTATATTCTCTATGAGTTTGGCCTTTAGTAAAGACTTATTTAAAGAAAAGGCTTCCCTTGCATTTAATATAAGTGATGTTTTTAATAGCCAAAGAAGAGTTAGTGAGACAGTAACCCCATTTTTCAACAGTGATAGTGAATTTCAATGGAGAGTGCGCAGCTTCAATATTTCTTTCACCTATCGCTTTAACCAAAAGAAGAAACGAAGCCAAGGAAGACAGGGTGACGACGGGGGGGAGAAGAATTTGAAGGATAATAAAACAAAAAAGGAGCCAAATGGCTCCTTTTTTTATTCGTTGCGCTTAGCTCTTTTAGCCTCGCGTCTTTCTTTCCACATTTCCAGTAAATTTCCACCTAACCAATAAGGAACTACAAAAGTTAATAGAAAAATCATTAACCAGAATCCAATCGTAAGTATGGTCAAAAAAGCTAAAAATCCGAGATATTGGTCAAACTCTACCATGAAAATTTAATTTATACTACAAAGATACCTTGAAAAGGTGCAAAATTGCAAATCAGTTGCTAATAAAATTTTAAAACTATACCCAATCTCCAAAAAATAAAAGGACTAAACTTTACCTTTGTTACCATAATTACGGAACTATGAGTTATAGAATTGAAAAAGATACGATGGGCGAAGTAAAGGTGCCATCAGATAAATATTGGGGTGCTCAAACGGAACGCTCAAGAAATAACTTTAAAATTGGTGCGCCGGCCTCAATGCCCTTAGAGGTTGTTTATGGTTTTGCTTATCTAAAAAAAGCCGCCGCTTATACCAATCACGAACTGGGTGTTTTGCAAAAAGATAAGCGCGACCTTATTGCTGCGGTATGCGATGAAATTCTAGAAGGCAAACATGATGACCAATTTCCTTTGGTCATTTGGCAAACTGGTTCAGGTACCCAAAGCAATATGAACGTGAATGAAGTTATTGCCAATCGGGCTCATGAATTAGCGGGTAAAAAGATTGGCGAGGGAGAAAAAACCATACAACCTAATGATGATGTAAACAAATCACAATCATCAAACGACACCTTTCCTACGGGAATGCATATTGCTGCCTACAAAAAGATAATTGAAGTTACCATACCTGGAGTACAACAATTACGGGATACCCTTGCCAAAAAAGTGAACGAATTTAAAGATGTAGTAAAGATTGGGCGTACACATTTGATGGATGCCACTCCCCTAACCTTAGGGCAAGAATTTTCAGGTTATGTTTCGCAACTAGACCATGGTCTAAAGGCGCTCAAGAATACCTTGCCCCATATGAGTGAACTAGCACTTGGTGGAACCGCTGTAGGTACGGGTCTGAACACTCCTGAAGGCTATGCTGTTCTAGTTGCAAAGTATATTGCCGAGTTCAGTGGACTTCCCTTTGTAACTGCAGAAAATAAGTTTGAGGCCTTAGCTGCCCATGATGCCATTGTTGAAAGTCATGGAGCACTAAAACAGTTAGCCGTTTCCTTAAATAAAATTGCCAATGATATTAGAATGATGGCTTCTGGACCGCGTTCGGGAATTGGGGAAATTATAATTCCTGCTAACGAACCTGGTAGTTCGATAATGCCTGGTAAAGTCAACCCTACACAATCTGAGGCATTGACGATGGTCTGCGCACAAGTCATCGGAAACGATGTTGCCATTAGTGTAGGCGGCACCCAAGGGCATTATGAATTAAATGTGTTCAAACCAATGATGGCCGCAAATATTTTACAATCTGCACAACTATTGGGCGATGCCTGCGTAAGTTTTGATGTAAACTGTGCTTCGGGTATAGAACCCAATCATGAAACTATAAAGACATTATTGAATAACTCTTTAATGTTGGTGACTGCATTAAACACAAAGATTGGCTACTACAAAGCTGCTGAAATTGCTAATACCGCTCACAAGAATGGAACAACCTTAAAAGAGGAAGCGGTTAATCTAGGCTATGTTACACCTGAAGAATATGATGAATGGGTAAAACCTGAAAAAATGGTAGGAAGCCTTAAATAGATTTTCAA
Organism: Croceitalea sp. W27; assembly: GCF_055693185.1. NCBI lineage: Bacteria > Pseudomonadati > Bacteroidota > Flavobacteriia > Flavobacteriales > Flavobacteriaceae > Croceitalea > Croceitalea sp. W27. Next base: position 93,825 of record NZ_CM146327.1, on the reverse strand, counting down.
GAAGTTTTCAAAGAAAAAAGGGACGCTCGTTAGAGACGTCCCTTTTTTATTACGTGGATAGTGTTTACGTAATTTATTTTAACGTGAATTTTGATGTGCCTAATAATTTCAATCCATCGTCATATACATTCACCATATAGTTTCCTTTTTGGAAATCTCCAGCTGGTTTATTTACATAATCACATACGTCTAAGGCCCCATTCTCATAATAGAATTGTGTTCCTTTCGTATAAGAAATTGAAGCACCACTCTCATTAGACTTGCTCAAGCTCTCACCTAAGATATTACCCTGTGGGTCTAATACTTCGATAAAGAATTCTCTATCTCCTGCCTGAGCAATGGTATTTGGAGCTACAGTGAAACATACTCTAAATTTATCGGTTGCTTTGGCTCTAGATGTTGAAACTAATTTCCCACTGCTTCTTTCTTTTACTGCATCAACACTTTGTGTAGTCAAGTTTAAAGCTGAACCTCTTTCTACGGCATCAGCTAATTGTGTATTCTGCACAACTAAAGAATCGTTGAATACGGTTTGCTTCTCCAATTCAACGAATGTACTATCTCTTTGCATAGCCAACATAGTATTAGACTGTGACAACGAATCAACTTGTCTCAATAACTCTTCACGCTCTGCTTTTAAAACACTTACTTGTCTTCTGTATCTAGAAAGTGAAGCAATATCAGCTTTCATACTTTGTACAGAATCAATGTACTGCGCAATGTTATCTCTTGCAGCTACCAACTCTTCGTTTGTAGCATTGCTTTCTAAAATTGCTTTGTCATACTCTGATTTAAGATTATTTAAATCTTCAACTACCAACTCTTTTTCTTGAGTAAGTGCTGCGGTGTTCTTCTTGTTCTCGTTATATTGAGTTACCGCGAAAATGATAGTTCCTAGTAGGATAACCCCTAATAGACCTGCTATCACTTTTAAACTGTTGTTACTTTTAGTGTCTGTCATAATAATTTGATTTTAATATCTTTCTTTTAAACAAACCTATATTGTTTGCTTCTGGTCTATTTACGTGACAAGATTTCTTTTGGATGTTTTAAATAATTAAAATGTTAATTTTTTTTCTCCAACCTAGTCATAATGTACCTTTAAAGAGAATGTTAAACTTTTGTAAAGTGACTAAATCTAATGTCTATATCGTTCTGCTTCTTTTCTTTTTGATTGGATGTAAGGAGAAATCTTCTCGAAAAACAACTCAAAAATCGGTCATGACGGTTGAAGAAGATGTGAAAATACATCCTATAGAACATGCAACTGCAGTCTTAGAGTGGAAGGAATTTACCATTTATATTGATCCAGTTGGCGGTCTTGAAAAGTTTAAGCCTTATGCAGAACCAGACCTTATTTTGATTACTGATATACACGGTGACCACTTTAGTTTGGAAACGCTTCAAGCTTTGAATACCGAGAACGCTAAAATCATAGTCCCCCAAGTTGTTGCCGATAAAATACCTGAAGAATTTACTCCACAGATCGATGTGCTTAACAACGGGGAGTCAAAAGAACGTTTCGGTATTACCGTCGAAGCCATACCAATGTATAATTTGCGAGAAGAAGCCCTAAAGTTTCATACGAAAGGTAGAGGTAATGGTTATGTCTTGAATATGGATGGTAAACGCCTTTATTTTTCCGGCGATACTGAAGACATTGCTGAAATGAGAGCTCTTAAGAATATAGACATGGCCTTTATCTGTATGAACCTTCCCTATACCATGACTGAGGAAAGTGCAGCCGATGCTGTTCTTGAGTTTAAACCAAAGCAGGTTTATCCATACCATTATAGGGGCCGACCAGATGTTAGTGATGTGACCAAGTTCAGAACCCTCGTTCATAAAACCAATCAAAAGATTGAAGTAGTGCAGTTGGATTGGTATCCAAATAACGATTTGTAGTAAGAAATATACTACAATACTATTTTCAGCGTTCGTTATTTGAGCACTCTTTTCAAGTTATGTTAAATGGCCTTTGAAAACATAGAATGGGTATACAGCAATTCTGCCTGCAATACAGTTAGATATGTATTGGGAAAAAAAACCAGTAATACGATTGCCTGTATCGGTATAAATCCCAGTACTGCAAGTCCAAATGATTTAGACAATACACTTAAATCAGTGAAACGTATCGCCGCTTTTAATGGCTATGACGGTTGGGTAATGTATAACCTATATCCACAACGAAGTACCGACCCTAGCCTTTTGGATAAAGAAGTAAACCATCATTTGCGCTTGAAAAATAGTTATGCCATTAAACAATCGATTTTAGAATTAAAAATTGATACCATATGGCTCGCCTTTGGTAATCTCATAGAATCACGCACATACCTTTCTCTTTGTATGCTAAGCATCCATGAAAACTTAAAAGACCTAAACTTAAATTGGAAAATAATCGGTGTTCCAACAAAAAAAGGACATCCTGCTCATCCGTTATATAAAGCAACAAAATCAGAGTTAAAAAAATTTAATGTTGAAAACTACGTTAATACAAAGCTAAAACCAATCATTCATCAAATGAAACAGGATTGAATTCATAAAAACCAACATGCAATACTAGCCTAAACCCCATGAAATATCTTTACATTCTTTTTATCTTTTTAAATCCATTTTTCCATTATTCAAAAGAGTCAAGTGCCTGTGATAACCTATACTCTAAAGTAACTTATGCCCTTTCACATTCTAATAAGGCCCTTAGCGCAACAAATTTTGAACATCAAATGTATTATGCCGAACGAGCACTTATCGCGATGGAAAAAGCGGAAGCGCTACGAAATGATTGCGGATGCAGTGAAGCAGAAGACAAAACCTTTTCTATTTTAAAAAACCTGAATAAAGCTATTGAACCTGTAGATTGGGATGCCGGCAGGTTTTTTACAAAAAAATCAAAGTCCCTAATCAATGAATTAATAACTGCTTTAGACGAATGTAGCATGTCAGAATTACAAAAATCTGATAGTGAGGATGATACTGCTTCTAAGTCTTATTCTGAAGAAGAAAGTTCAAGTGAGGCAATTGAATCTTCTTCAAATCTTGAGAATCAAGATCTGGAAACCTTGCAATTGGCAAAATACATTTCTAAAGTGGATAAAAGCCTTCAAGCGGCAGAACAAGAACTGAATAGATTGCTTAAAACACTAAATGCCGATGAACCTAAATCATCGAGCGCAGTAGAGCTACAAAAGAAAATGTACGTTGACCGAAGCAAAAGACTACTTCAAAAGACTTTAGAAAAATTAAAGACCGAAAATTAACGAATCAGTTTTTTGTACTTGATACGTTTTGGCATTAAATCGCCCCCTAAACGTTTCTTTTTGTTCTCTTCATAATCGGAAAAAGAACCTTCAAAAAAATAGACTTGAGAATCGCCCTCGAAAGCCAAGATATGTGTGCAAATTCGATCTAAAAACCATCTATCGTGCGAAATAACAACTGCACAACCGGCAAAGTTTTCTAGCCCCTCTTCCAAGGCTCGCAATGTATTTACATCTAGGTCATTGGTAGGCTCATCCAATAAAAGTACATTTCCTTCTTCCTTTAAGGTCATCGCTAAATGAAGGCGGTTACGCTCTCCTCCGGACAGCATACTAACTTTTTTATTCTGTTCGCTTCCTGAAAAGTTGAACCGACTTAAATACGCTCTCGAATTCACTTGTCTGCCCCCCATCATGACCAACTCTTGACCATCGCTAAAATTTTCCCAAATCGATTTATCTGGGTCAATGTTAGAATGACTCTGGTCTACGTAGGCCAATTGGGCGGTATCACCGACAACAAATTCGCCCTTATCGGCTTGTTCTTCACCCATTATCATTCTAAATATTGTTGTTTTACCAGCTCCATTCGGGCCAATAATACCAACAATACCGGCTTGGGGAAGGTTAAAGTTTAAATCTTCATAAAGCAATTTATCGTCATATGCCTTGCTCACTCCTTTAGCCTCAATAACATTTGTTCCAAGCCTGGGACCATTAGGAATATAAATTTCTAATTTTTCGTCAAGTTGTTTTTGATCTTGACTCATGAGTTTATCGTAATTCTTCAACCTAGCTTTCTGCTTGGTTTGGCGCCCTTTGGCCCCTTGACGCACCCATTCTAATTCTCTTTCTAAAGTTTTTTGACGTTTTGATGCTTGCTTGCTCTCTTGCGCCAATCGCTTTGATTTTTGGTCTAACCAACTTGAGTAATTTCCTTTCCAAGGAATACCTTCTCCCCTATCCAACTCTAAAATCCAACCGGCAACATTATCCAAAAAATACCTATCGTGAGTAACTGCAATTACGGTTCCTTTATATTGCGCCAAATGATGCTCTAACCAATGAACAGATTCTGCATCTAAATGGTTGGTTGGCTCATCTAATAATAAGATTTCCGGTTCTTGAAGCAATAATCTACATAAAGCCACACGCCTGCGCTCACCACCTGACAACACGCCTATCTTTTTATCTGAATCTGGTGTGCGCAGGGCATCCATTGCTATTTCGAGCTTAGTATCAAGTTCCCATGCATTACTTGCATCAATCTTATCTTGAAGTTCCGCTTGTTTATCCATGAGTTTTTGCATCTTGTCTGCATCCTCATATACCTCGGGCAAGCCAAACATGTCGTTTATTTTGTTGTACTCATCTAGAATCGCAACCGTTTCGGCAGCACCTTCTTTTACGATTTCAAGCACCGTTTTATTCTCGTCTAATTGTGGCTCCTGTTCAAGATAGCCCACTTTATAACCAGGTGAAAAAACCACATCGCCCTGAAAGTTTTTGTCGACCCCAGCTATAATTTTTAATAAGGTGGACTTACCAGAACCATTGAGACCAAGAATACCAATCTTAGCACCATAAAAAAAGCTCAGATAAATGTTTTTTAAAACCGGTGTGTTTGCATTTTTGTATGTCTTGGTTACCCCAGACATTGAGAAAATGACTTTTTTATCGTCTGACATTGTCTATTTTGAAATTAAAATTGGAAGAAAAATTAAAAACTATACACGCCCCTTTAGTGCATTAAAAACCCAAGCGATGGCAAAAAAACCAACGCCCACGGCAGCAAAACCATATCCAGCTACTTCATCATATTTAAAGGCACCTAAGGCAATCATTCCCATTCCCACAAAAATCATTATAAAAACTGCCCAACTCAAAACTGTATTTTTATCCTTCAATTCGCTCTAATTTTATGTGTAAAATCAAATATCGTAAAAAATGAACAACCTTTTGCCATATTTTAATTTTCAAAAGGAAAACTAACACCGGTTTTTTGACGTATCGTATCCAACAAATTAATAAGTTCTAGACTATTCTTATGAGACCATAAGGTGCTTTCAGTCTTGTTTTCCTTTATACAATTATTAACCTCGATAATTTCATAAGTATAGCCTTTGCCATTTGTAGGTAACTCATAGTGCCGAATTTCGTTAGCTGCCTTTAAATGATATCCTTGAGTTTCATGAAATCGTGGGTCTAATGTAATGCTACCTTTTGTTCCTGAAATTTCAGCGCTCATTCTCGATTCATTGGCCAAACTACTATGCAATATGGCCTGCGCATTTTCATATTGAAAAATAACGGAGGTTTGAATTTCGGTTCCGTCATCATTGAAATTTGAGATTGCTTCTATTCTTTTAGGCATGCCCAAAAGCAAATACGAAAGAAAGACCGGATAAATTCCGATATCTAGAATAGACCCCCCCGCCAAATCCAAATTAAGGAGCCTTGATTCCTTCGACTTATCCAAAGCGTAAAAGGCAAAATCAGCATTAATATATCGGAGATCCCCTAGAGTCCCACTTTCTGCAATGCCTTTTACTTTTTGTATCGTAGGGTTAAACCGCGACCATAATGCCTCCATTAAAAACACCTTATTCTCTGAGGCGGAAGCTATCATTTCTTTAACCTCCTTAACATTAATACCTAAAGGCTTTTCGCACAATACGTGCTTACCAGCCTTCATTGCCCTAATGGCTAAATCTTTATGAAAAGTATGTGGGGTAGCAATATAGATTACATCAACATCAGGACAGGCAAATAAATGGTCGTAGTCATCAAAAATGTGAGGTGTCTTGTACACATCTGCAAAAGCAATAGCCCTGTCCATATTTCTAGAACCTACCGCAGTAAGTTCTGCATCAACAACTTGCATTAAATCATCTGCGAACTCTTTTGCAATCTTACCCGGACCGACTATTCCCCATCTTATCTTACTTTTCATAGTGCTATAAACAAATCAGTATTAGTGCTTATCTTTAAGCCATAAACGTAACAAGAATTTCATTTATGGACATCAAGTTCAATAAAAACGAAGACCAAAATAAGCTAAAAGTATCAGAACTAAGAACACGATTTGCCAAGGTCAAACTAGGTGGAGGTAAAAGCCGTATCGAAAAACATCATGCAAAAGGAAAAATGACCGCAAGAGAGCGAATTGATTATCTTTTGGATAATGCTAAAGATGCGATTGAAATTGGGGCCTTTGCCGGTGAAGGAATGTATGAAGAGCATGGTGGTTGCCCATCAGGTGGTGTTGTTATAAAAATCGGTTATGTTCAAGGCAAACAGTGTGTGATAGTTGCCAATGATGCGACCGTTAAGGCCGGGGCTTGGTTTCCCATTACTGGAAAGAAAAATTTACGCGCCCAAGAAATTGCTATCGAGAATAAACTACCGATAATTTATTTGGTTGATAGTGCCGGAGTTTACTTGCCCATGCAAGATGAAATTTTTCCCGATAAAGAACACTTCGGTCGGATTTTTAGAAACAACGCCATTATGAGCAGTATGGGAATTACCCAAATTTCTGCCGTTATGGGAAGTTGCGTTGCTGGGGGAGCTTACTTACCAATTATGAGCGATGAGGCTTTAATTGTAGACAAAACGGGTAGTATTTTCTTAGCAGGAAGTTATTTGGTAAAAGCGGCAATCGGCGAAAGTATTGATAATGAAACTTTGGGCGGCGCTACCACTCATTCTGAAATAAGTGGTGTAATTGATTACAAAACGAAAGACGATGCAGAAGCTTTATCGATCATAAAAAATATAATGGGTAAAATCGGGGACTTTGATAAAGCAGGATATAATCGTACTACATCTAAATTGCCTACCAAGAAGCAAGAAGACATTTATGGTATTTTGCCCGCTTCACGTTCTGACCAGTATGATATGTTAGAAATTATTGAAAGGCTTGTCGATGATTCAAAATTTGACCAGTACAAAGCTGATTACGGAAAGACCATTCTGACCGGCTATGCCAGAATTGATGGATGGGCAGTAGGTATTGTTGCTAATCAAAGAAAAGTAGTGAAAAACGGAAAAGGTGAAATGCAATTTGGCGGTGTTATTTATTCTGATTCTGCAGATAAGGCCACCCGATTTATAGCCAATTGTAATCAAAAGAAAATACCCCTAGTATTTTTACAAGATGTTACCGGATTCATGGTAGGAAGCAAAAGTGAACACGGCGGTATCATTAAAGACGGTGCAAAAATGGTCAATGCTGTAAGTAACTCCGTTGTACCGAAATTCACAATTATTATCGGCAACAGTTATGGAGCGGGCAATTATGCTATGTGCGGAAAAGCTTATGACCCTAGATTAATCGCTGCCTGGCCAAGTGCAGAGCTAGCCGTTATGAGTGGTAATTCAGCAGCTAAAGTATTGTTGCAAATTGAAAAAGCCTCCTTGGAAAAAAAAGGTGAAAAAATTACTCAAGAAAAAGAAGCAGAACTCTTTAAAAGCATAAAAGACCGCTATGATAATCAAGTTTCTCCCTATTACGCTGCGGCTCGTCTATGGACGGACGCCATTATTGACCCCTTGGATACCAGAAAGTGGGTTTCAATGGGTATAGCGGCAGCCAACCATGCTCCAATTGAAAAACAATTTAATTTGGGGGTTTTGCAGGTGTAAATTATCTAGTTGCTAATTTGTCCCCTACATTTATTTTAAAAAGCTTCTGATTGACATTTTTTAAAGAAAGTTTAAAAGTCTTTACCTCTTTCCGCTGTGCCTTAGTTCCATAATTATAGTAAACAGTTGCCTTTAGGTATGTCGGACTCAAACTTTTATTTCCCAAATAATTTACATTTATACTCCAAGTCCCAGGAAGGGCATAATCCAATAAATATTCCGTTGTATTATACCCATAGTCTTTTTCTCTATAAATAGTTTCTGAATTATCTGCTAAACTATGCTTCCAAGTATAATATTGTTTACCAGGATTTACAAATTGCAAATCAAATTCGGCTTCACTGTCATTCCATTCAAATACCAACCTTGTCCCATTAAAGTCTTCCTTTGCAATATACAAGTCCTTAGCTTCTTTCCCCTTAACAATTGAAGTTTTGTCTAAGAATAAAAAATTATTGTACTCACGCTCCAATATTGGTCCAAAACCTAAAGAATCTAATTTCAGCAAATTATTTTCAACTAAATGAATATATCTTGTATAAATAGCGGCTGCTTGAGTAGAGTTTCTTAGCTCTCTATAACTATTTGCCAAATCCAAATATGATTGTGCATAATTGGGTCTCAGCTTAAGCACTTTTTTATAGATTAAATTAGCTTTTTCATATTCACTCTGTTCTTGGAATTGATAAGCCAAAGCTTTTAGTAATACTGGGTTGTCTTCAAAAAGGAATTTGTTAGACGCAACAATATTATCGGCAAAAGAGTTTTCATTCCACTTTTCCCTAAAATATTTTTGCATATCCAAAGAAAAATATGGCAAGCTGCTATATTGTTTTGCATATTTAGTATAGACCTTTTTCGCCTCGTCTAGAGAATTGCTTGCCTCGATTTCTTGAAAATATGTAGGCATATTTCGTTTAAGTTCCTTAGCACTTAAAATAGTGCCGGACAAAAAATTATTTCTTAGTCTGGCCCTATCAAATACTTTATTCGACTTTGGGCTCCCAGCTACTGTATTGATTACAACTACCCCGCCAGCACCAGCGCTGCCGTATTGAGTAGTAGTTGCAAAATTACTTAGAATTGCTAAACGCTTAATATTCTTAACTTCTAACCAAATAGGGGCGTCATTAAAAATTTGTCCATCTACATCGAATATTGCAGCCCTTGGATTAAAAAGAGAATTTCCACCTCTAATAAATACTTTACCACTATTTAAACTACTACTCACACCTGTGCCAGCATTACTTAGTGCAACCACTCCTGGATCATTACTTCTTTGCCCAGTGATATTAGTCAGTTGTGTAGATGTTCCTGCTCCTGGCCCAAAAGCTCCCAAACAAGTTCCCTCAACACGAACACCTGAAAACTCATTTCTCAATAAATCAAGAATACATACCGCTACAGAATTGATTTCATCTTCATATAAAAATCGAATGTTACCTGCAGCGGTTTCTGCATTTAAATATCCAAAAGCAGTTCTTATTAAATTTTGATTAGTTGGGTACTCCAAGGCTAAATCCGATTGAGATTTTCTGTTACTTCCAACAACAACAACCTCATCTAATTCTTCAATATCTGGAACCATCGTAACATTTAATATTCTTGTAACATCTTCTACTTTTATACGTATAGTTTTCATTCCCTGATAGCTATATGTAATTATGGTTCCTACATTTGCTTTGAGACTGTATTTCCCTTCTTTATTGGTGAAAATAGATTCCGATTCGTTTTCTACCGATATTGAAACATTAGCCATTGGTACTAAACCATCGCTTACTTGGCCAGTAATATTTTTAGGAATACTTTGGGCAATACAGAATGATGCGGAAAACAAAAATAGAAGGATTAACTTTTTCATAACCAATTTTTATACCTTGAAAATACAAAATTTGAATTATTTATTTGTCTCTTTCTATAAGTAAATTTAGCTAACTAGTTACCTTGATGTAATTTAACTCTTGGTATAAGCAATAATTCTGTTTGTCTGCCATTCACATATCTAAATCCGTCTTCACCATAAAAACCTGCTTCTTCAAGCATAATTCGAATGTCTCTTTTCCATTCAGGAATGGTAATCGTAGTATTTAGTTCGATGGCATAAACCGTATTTGGATTTAACGGATAGTTTTCACCATCATCTTTCATTACCCCGCCTTGAGAATCCCACATACCAATTGTAGTACCCGCAGAGTGCCCATATGAACCAAGCGGATGCGTATAAATTGCTGGTCTTATACCACTAGCTTTAGCTTCGGCCAAAGATTTTGCCAAAATTTGATTTCCCGTTTTACCTTTAATCATGTTCTTGGTTAAAAAATCCTGAACACGATTTCCATCTTTAAGACCATTAACCAAAAAGTCAGGAGCACTTTTTTCTTCAGGTCTGAGCACATAAGCCAATTCTTGACAATCCGTATTTAGGCGTAAATAAGTAATTCCGAAATCACAGTGTAACAAATCGCCCGGCAGAATTACCATATCATCGGGCCTACCGGAAAATGAATACAAATGACCGACCAATTCTTCACTTGTTCTTTGTACATCTACTGTAGGGTGAAACCAGGTTTTTAAACCCAAGTCCGTTACTTTTTGCCGCATCCACCACTCCACTTTAGTCGTAGTTGTAATACCAGGAGTAATCACTTTTTCGGAAAATGCTTCGGCTATAATATCATGAGTAATAGCTACCAATTGGTTATAGATTATCATTTCACGTTTGGTACGAGTTTCTATCCAACGTACTGCTAACTGCTCTGCTGAAACGACTTTGTTTTTGTACTTGCTTGGAAGATTCTTAATAAACTCATCATAATCGGTTTTATCCAACCCATCTGCAATATTGTGGTCTTTAGAAAAGTTTAATCCAATTTTACTAGGATTCCGTTCTTCTATAAGCTCCATTAATCGTTTCCATTGATTAGGCTCCTTTTCTTTGTCCCAAGCAGATTGAATACTCTTACCAACATTATACCTGGCAACGGCAAGTTTATCAATTGTATTCTTTTCTTTATTTCTATAAAAAACCAAAATAGTTCTGCGCCGTGCATTTAACCACTTGGCTGGGAGCATAGTACGTAATACAGGATCTTCATTATATTCTCTTGAAATTAGAATCCACATATCAATATCCGTCTTATCCATCAATTGTGGCAAAAGGTTATTAAAACGGTCTTCTAAAATTTCATCTACTACCCTAGCCCGTTCATTTTCGGGCAATATCTGTTGTGATGTTAAAAGAAAAGGAAGAATAAAACTAAGTATTAGCAGCGTATTTTTCATTTGGGTTAATTGATAATGAAAAATACGAAATATCAGTTCTTTACCGATGTAGAAAGTGTTTTGAAACGCAATACTTTTCCGTTGGCACTTTCAATAAACTTTTTAATACGTAGAACGACTTTAGGCTTTTCATATTTAGATAGGTACTTTAAACTCTGTATTTTCTCCAATATATTATCGGTGTTAATTTTGCCTTCAACTACTAAAACCAATTTTTCACCTAAAGATTCATCGGGTATTCCGGCAACAAAAAAACGATTATCAATAATTTTTGAGAGTTTTAGTTCTATTTGTTCGGGAATCAATTTAATCCCTCCGGAATTAATTATTGTATCGTATCTACCTAGCCATTTAAATTCGGTATTAGAAATTAATTCTACTACATCATTGGTAATCACTTCTTCAGTGGAAATCTTTGGGGCATTTATAACCAAACATTCTCTTGAATCTTGAACAACGGTTACATCTGGAAGGGTTACGAATTTGTCAGCTTCGAGCTTTCTAACGGCTATATGTGTTATAGTCTCGGTCATACCATAAGTTTCGTAAATAGATGTATTTAAAGGGCTTAGTTGATTTCTCAGTTTTTGATTGAGTGAGGTTCCCCCTAAAATAAGCTTATCAATTAGTTGTAATTTTTTTAGTGAATTTTGAGCTTGAAGCGGAATCATAGCTCCAAAATCATAAGTTTTTATAACTTCTCTTAATGGATTTGAACTCGGTTCAACGCTATCCATTTCCAGACCTAGAACCATAGCTCTTACCAGCATCATTTTACCTGCAATAAAATTACATGGTAAACAAAGCAAAGCAGAATTTCCCGCTTTTAAGTTGAAAAAACTTCCCGTAGCCAATGCAGAATTGACCATCTGTGTTTTTTGAAGCCGAATTTGTTTTGGTGTACCTGTTGACCCAGAAGTAGAAACCGTAAGTGTTTTAGATGTACTCAACCAGTTGAGTAGAAAGTTACCAATAGAAACTTCAAAAGGTTCTCCTTCTTTAACTAAACTATATGCAACTTCTTTAAGTTCTTGAACAGAATACGACTCGCCATTAAGTTTAAACTTCGGATGGATTTCCATTCTCAACAGCTAAAAATTCTTCTTTACTCATGACTTTTCCAAAAAGTCTTTCCTTCCAATCGGTCCATTTATATTTTTTTGAAAAAATGAATAGTAAAATTGGAAATACAATAAAAACTGGAACTAAAACATCCCAACCCAGTACTGGGTCAGAAACATCTCTATATATTGAATCTGTTGTAAAAGCGGTCCAATCTGCAGTTACCAATAGTGCTGCTGTTAAATTATTTGCGGCATGAAAACCTAAAGCAAGTTCGAGTCCCTCATCCATTAATGTCATAATTCCCAGAAAAAAACCAGTACCTATGTAAAAAACAAGTATTCCGTAGCCAAGTTTCTGAACTTCAGGATTAAAAATATGTAACAATCCAAAAACTGATGATGTTACGATTAAAGGTATCCATTTGTTTTTTACAGCGATTCCCAATCCTTGTATTACATAACCTCTCATAAAATATTCTTCCATACTAGTTTGTATCGGAATTAATGCTATCGCAATCGCGGCCAGTATCAAAAACTTTTCAAGCTTAAAGTTTAAAACGTAATCATCCGGAGATAGGTAAATATCCAATAAAATAAATAAAATTGAAACTATAGCCCATAATGAAAATGCGAAAATTATTCTTTTCCAATCTATCTTTTCTCTTGAGGTTGTCAAAGATTTAAAGGATTGCTTATGAACGTATTTAACAAAAATAAATAAGAATAAAATGCCGAAAACAAAAGCTAGTAGCATCAAGAATAGAAAAACATTAGCTCCAAGCAATTCAGACATTCCACTTGGAGTTGTCACTAAAGAATCAAGCCCTGACTTTGATATTAAAGCAATTACTAAAGGAATTCCTCCTATAAACTGCCAACCAAAAACAACTGCAATAATACCTACTACGTATCGCCAGCCTTCATGCAATCCTTTATACCCCTGTTCTATATACATAACTGTTCTATTATATCTGGCTGCCAAGATAAATCTTTTCTATAAAACAACTTGCCTTTTGCTACATGCAAAGGGCTTTCAAAATTGTTGGTAAAGAGACTACCGGTTCCCAATCCTTGTGGTAAATTACTTTTGAGGGTGTATGTCCATTGTGCAATTGCATTTAACCCAATATTACTCTCTAAGGCACTTGTAATCCACCATTTTATATCAAGCGCTTCTGCTAGGTCTATCCATTCTTGTGAACCTTTATAACCGCCAACCAAACTTGGTTTAAGAATAATATATTGGGGCTTTATGGATTCAAGTACTTTTCGTTTTTCCTGTAAACTCGTAACGCCGATTAATTCTTCATCTAGAGCAATAGGTAACGGGCTTGTTTTGCATAAACGGGTCATCTCTTGCAAGTTACCTGGCTTTATTGGCTGTTCAATGGAATGTAATTCAAACTGGGATAAGGTTTTTAACTTAGATAAGGCTTCCGTTGGTTTAAAAGCGCCATTTGCATCAACACGCAGTTCAATTTCTTCTTTGCCATATACCTCTCTTATGGAACTTAGCAACGACAGTTCAGTCTCAAAATCAATGGCCCCTATTTTCATTTTAATACAGGTAAAGCCAGATTCAAGCTTTTCTGAAATCTGTTCGAGCATGAATTCTTTGCTACCCATCCAAATAAGTCCATTTATTTCAATAGGAGACTCATTTAATATGAAATTACTTGGGTAAAGATGAAATGGATTTTTAGCTCGAAGCGATAAAAAAGCCTGCTCTAAACCAAACTGTATTGAAGGAAAATCTATTAGCTCTATTAATAAATTTTTGAGACCTAGATTTATGTTTTCACAGACCCAGATTAACTTTTCTTCATAATGTGGAACATCATCAAAACTTAAACCTCTTAAAAGCCCGCACTCTCCTATTCCATAATTTTGGCCGTTCTTTAAAATTAAAAACCAAGTTTCTTTTTTCTTTAAAACACCTCTTGAAGTTCCACTTGGGCGTTTAAAAATAAGCTCATGACGTTTGTAGAATGCTATCATCTAGTTCAAAATTAGCTATATTTTAAGCCTAAATAAACTCTTATGGCAAGAATTGATGGAAAAACAGTTTGGATTACCGGAGCATCTTCAGGTATTGGAGAGGAACTAGCATATCAACTTGCTTCTAAAAATTGTAGACTCATCTTGTCCGCTAGGCGAAAAGAAGCACTTGAAGAAGTTAGAAATTCTTGTATTAATAAAAGTAATGTCTTTGTACTTCCATTAGATGTCACTGAATTTTCCATCATGGAAAATAAAGTGAAACAAGCCATAGAACTCGTTGGAAAGATCGATATTCTAATCAATAACGCCGGTATTAGCCAACGGTCTTTAATCGCAGAAACCGATTTTAGTGTGTATCAAAAAATGATAGATGTCGATTATTTAGGTACGGTTGCATTGACAAAAGCCATCTTACCCTACTTTGTAGCCCAAAAATCAGGTCACTTTATCACCGTAAGTAGCTTAATGGGTAAATTTTCTTCTCCCTATCGTTCCGGTTATTGTGGGGCCAAACATGCTTTACACGGCTTCTTTGACGCTTTGCGCATGGAACATGAAAAAGACAATATCGATGTAACCATGATATGCCCAGGTTTCGTAAATACCAATATTGCAAAAAGTGCGCTTACCGGTGATGGTTCTGCTCAAGGTGAAAATGACAAGGCCACTGCAAATGGAATTTCGACTACTAAATTAAGTCGCAAAATGATAAGGGCGATCGAGAAAAAGAGTTATGAAGCTTATATAGGTGGAAAAGAAACCAAAGGTGTTTATGTAAAACGTTTTTTTCCAAAACTGCTTCACAAGCTAGTTTTAAAAAGCGAAGTCAAATAAATTATTTAAAGTTGAACCAAAACCGGACACCTTCGCCGGTTTTATCCACATTCAATTTTGACTGTAATTGATTCACCAAACGATTCATTAAACGAATACCCATTGAAGAATTTGCACGTTCATCCGTATCCTCTGGTAAGCCTACCCCATTATCAGTATATTCAAAATACCCCTGATCACCGTTCTTTCTTAAGTGTATATAAATTTTACCATTTTCATCACTTTCCGGAAACGCATATTTAAAAGAATTAGAAACCAATTCGTTTAAAATTAATCCAAAAGGGATGGCTCTATCAATATCTAACTCAGTACCCTCGGCATCGATAGTAATACTGATATTATGACCGCCCTTCTTGTATACCGATTGCACACTATTAATAAGACTTTCAATGTATCCCTGCATTTCAATAACCGAAAGGTCTTCGTTCTGATATAATTTTTGATGGATAAGGGCCATGGCTTTCACCCTACTCTTACCTTCTTCAAGTGCTTCAATCGCAGCTTTACTTCTTGTATTTTTTGTTTGAAGGCTAAGCAGACTCGAAACCATTTGTAAATTGTTCTTAACCCTATGGTGAATCTCTTTAAGTAAAGAATCTTTTTCTTTTAGTGAATCTTCAATAATATGCTTTTGCTGAGCTATTAATCGCTGGTTTTTAATACTCTTTAAATAAGCATAAACTAAACCTGCAAAACCAAGTAAGGTGAAGATTAAAGAGATAATTACAAGATTTGTACGTTCGCTTTGTTGTTGTAATTCGCTTCTGAACTTCTCATTAGAAGCCTTTTGTTCATTTACCAATCTACGCGAATTCTCTAGGTCAGAGGTACCCACAATAGCAACTAATTGCTGCTTTAAAATTGACTGTTCATTAGCTTTTAAAGAGTCTGAAATTCGTTGGTTCTTTTTATAGAAAGTGTTAGCTGTTCTATAATTTTCAGTTTTATCATAATAGCTTGCCAATAAATGATTCAGGTTTAATTGCTGTTGAATGTCCTCAACCTGATAAACCTTGTCAAGGTGTTTTTTGGCCGTTTTGTAATTTCCAAGTTGCAAATGTGCATTGGCAAAACTTAAGGTGTTGTCAACCAATTGATCTGCATATTTGCCATTACTGAATTCTTCGAAAATTTTTAAACTTGCCTGCAAATGCGGTAGGGCCTCTTTGTACTGTTTTAGGCCGACATAACACTTACCAATATTCCCTTCAATTTCTGCATTTAAAAATTCAATATCAAAAAGATCACTTTCCGTTTTTTGGATAGTGATATCATTAACTGCAACCTGTAAAAAACCACTTGCTTTATTTAATTCTCCTATTGCGGTCGGTTCTGATTTCTCTAACCTTAAAAAATTTCCGATCTTATTGTGGTATTTAGCTTTTCCTAAGTGGTCGTTATCTGCAATTGTAGGGCCAACAGTCTGAACATATTTATTCATCGCTCGTCTGTAAAGCCCCATTTTTTCATAAATGTCATAAAATGCAACGCCTTCTGTAAAGCCCAATTCGATTTTTTCTTCCCTGACCTTAATCTGTTCATCGAACATTTTAAGTTCTCTATAGTTTTCATCTAGTAGGGTCAGTAAAATTTCTAGGGGCTTTTGCCCTAATGTGTCTTTACTTTTCGGTAATTCTTTTGCAAAAGCGATACTCTTGTTATAGTCACCGATATCAAAATACAACTGGGCTTTAATAAGTTTGTACAGTCTAATGGCGGAAGAATCATTTATTTTCTCGGCACTATTTAAATACACTTTTACATCGTCTAACCAATCATAAGCTGAATCTTGTGTGTATCTATTAGGGGTTTCAAAAAAGAAATCGAACTTTTCTGAAGCACTTTCGCTATCCCTAAAAGCTTCAAGCAAATCAACCTCTTGTTTTTGAATAGATTGTGCAGCTATGTACCCAAATGAAAAAAGGGTAATTAGAAGATATATTTTAGCTTGCTTTGGCATTATTTGCATTCTATACTTTAGAAAACGTTTCATATTCAAATAACTTGTATTTGGTATGAATCATGTTCAAAATAATCTTGAGCATCATAAAAACGATGTTCTACGTCGAAAATCTCTAAGGTTTAATGCCAAAGGCACTAATGAATAGTTAGTTTGAGGAGATTTTAACAACAACTTAAACATCATATCTAAAAAAAGACCATACAAAAAGTATAGTCCTTTAAATATTATAATGTCGTAAGATTTGGCACATGATAAATTTCTATCAAAATTAGGATGAAACGCATGCCTTGGTTCGAAAATGTTGTGAAAGTGCCAAATTATGTTGTGAAACTAACGCTGTCATATGTGAAAGCGCATTTTATCGATGTTTTATGCATTTTAAAGACTATCCGAGAGCTATACTACAATTTAGAAACAAAAAAAAGCCTTATCGCTTATGATAAGGCCCTTTTACGAGAACACTATATGAAAATGAAAAAATTTACTTTCTTAATTAGTACGTAGTAAATGTATTGTAGCTTGAGAATGAAAAGAAATTATTGTTGTGAACTTGCTATTACATGTGGTTTATACTTCTAAAAAGCATTTCTGTTCAACATCATTAAACAAAAAATGCCCTTGAAAGGGCATTTTAATATCTAAAATATCTTGTTCTTAAGAGTTCATTGAAGAAATAATAAATTCTTTAAAATCTTTAGAAATTGGAATCAAGGTATTATTGATCATAATATCCTTTGAGTTAATAGCATCAATATGATCCACATTAACGATGTACGACTTATGGGCCCTGTAAAACTTTCCCTTAGGTAACTTTTCCAAATAATCCTTTAAAGGAGATCTAACCAAGAATTTCTTGTCAACAGTATTGACCTCTAAATAAACATTATCAGCTTTTATAAACTGAATGTCACCAAACTGTATTCGATAATATAGATGTTGTTTTTTGACGAAGATAGAGTCTTTTAATACTGAATTGGACATAAAACTGTCTCCTTCATCATTGTCAACATCGGTATTATTATTTGTTTTGTTCGAATAATTAAAATTTGATAGGGCAATTTCAATAGAGGTATAAAGGTCTTGTTGCTCAAAAGGTTTTACCAAATAACCATCGGGTTTGACCGTTTTAGCATTTTCTACTGTTGCCTTATCAGAATTGGAAGTAACGAATACAAAAGGTATGTTATATACGTCTCTTATGTGCTTGCCTAAGTCTATTCCGGTTTTGTCGGATGCTAGTATTATATCTATAAGAACCAAATCTATATGATTGTTCTTTAAAACCTCAACTGCCTGTTCGTATACAATCACATTGTCTACAACTTCATAACCTATTTCCTCTAACATGGATTGCATGTCATCTGCAATAATGACATTATCTTCTACAATAAGAATCTTTATGGGGTGTTCCAAAATAAGTTGGTTTACATTATTCTTTAGAATAAAATTACGAAAAATAATTAACTGCTACGTAAAACAGAAAGGATAGCAGGAATGTACTTAACGCAAGTTTCTTTAATTCAGTATCTAGTTGAGCAGGAACTTTGGTTACATGTACTTTTTTTAGATGAAAAATAATAGGAATATAAGCCACAAAATAAAAAAGTTGAGTAGTACTTTTAATACTAATAAAATGGAAGGTTAGCATTGCTGCAAGGCTAATTAAAATTAGTGCGTAGTGGTATTTTTTTCCATTTTGAAAACCCATTTTAACTACCAATGTGTTTTTACCATGATTTCTATCGGAATCAACATCCCTAAGATTATTAAGGTTTAAAACTCCGACACATAAAGACCCGATAGCTATTGCAGGTAATATTGCCAAATAATCTATCGTCTTAGTGTAAAGAAATAAGCAGCCCAAAACGCCTAGCAATCCAAAAAACATAAAAACAAAAATATCTCCTAAACCTCTATATCCATAAGGGCTGTTTCCCATTGTGTAGCGAATTGCAGCCCAAACGCTAAATCCTCCCAAGGCAAGAAAAAGAAGTTGGTTAAGCCAGTTCTCAATACCAAAAGCCCTATAAATTAATAGAAGCGTGAGACAAAGACAAAAAACAACACTAATCACTATTCCAGATTTAAGCTCTCCTTTTTTTAAGGCACCACTTTGTAAAGCTCTTTTAGGGCCTACACGGTCATCTGAATCGGTGCCTTTAACCCCATCGCCATAGTCGTTGGCAAAGTTTGAGGTGATTTGAAAAGCCATGGTCGTTAGCAGTGCTAGGCAAAAAACAACCATGTCAGTATAACCTTGAAGATTCGCAAGGGCCGTTCCCACTAAAATACCTGAAATGGATAAGGGTAAAGTTCTAAGACGAGCAGCGCTTACCCATGCTTTTAATTTATTCAATTAAAACGGGTCTTCAATTTTTACACGCTTTCCATCTTGATAAGAGGCAACAAAGGCATCTTTAAAGCCCATATTTACAAGCTGTTTTCTAAAGCGTCGTGCTTCCTCTAAAGTTTCAAAGTTACCCAAAGAATAGGCATAAAACGGATTTGTTTTTACAAATAAAGTATTCGTAAGTGCCTCAGAGGCCAAAGTAGCGTTATTTTCAACAAAAGACTTTACCTGAACCGAATATATTTTTTCTTTTTCTAAAAATTCCTTTGCCAAGTAAAACTCCTTAACTAGGCTTAATTCTTCATTTCTTTCTTTAAGAAAATTAATTCGGGTTCTGAATGAGTTTATGCTATCTTCGGCTTCGGCCAAGACTTCTTGACCTCTAAATTCATTCGAAGTTCTAAGACCGGAGAAAAATGCCCAAAAACCAAATGTCAACAACAAAAAGACTAAAGTAATACCGGCCAACACATTACGCTGTATTCGAAGTTTTCTAAGGTCTTTATTTTTGAAACCTACTTGATCCAATAATCGCTCATTGATTATTTGTGATTTCTCAATATCCTTGTGTAAATCCAGTAAATCGCTCTCCTCTATAAATGGCATATATAAATGGATATTAATTTTGATTAATAGGCTCTAAACAGATAACTATCAACCACTTAAATGTATAGATTTTTACAAATGTAAAATATTTGACCCAAGAAAAAAATAAAGCCAGATTAAATCTATTTATAACCGTTAAAAAGCAAGTTTTTACCTACAAATAAGGACTGGTAGATTACTCAACCAAACGAATTCCATTAGGTTCTATAAGAATTTTTCGCTCTCGGTAAAGTGTACCTACCCCTTTTTTAAATGCCTTTTTACTAAGCTGAAGTTCTTGTTTTATTTCTTCAGGAGAAGATTTATCGTGCAAGGTTAAAAATCCGTCTGCTTGCTTAATCTTTTCTAGTATTCGTTGTGCAGTGGGTTCTAGCATCTTTTGACCAATGGGGAGTAAGGATACATCCATTTTTTTATCTTCCCTTATATTTTTTATGAAGCCCGTAATGCTATCGCCTATTTGTATTTCTTTAAATACATCGCTAAAGAACAAAAGGCCTTTGTGCTTATTATCTACAACAGCTTCCCATCCCAAATCGGTTTTTCTACTTATTAAAAGTGAAACTTCATCATTTACATTTTTTGTGATGTTTTCGTTATCAAGAAATTTATCCAACTTATTAGATGCCGTTAATCGAAACGATTGTTCGTCTAAATAGCAATGGACTACATATTTTTTTCCTTTCTCCATTTTCAAGCGTTGTTCACGAAAAGGAACCAACAAATGCTTTTCTAGACCCCAATCCATGAATGCCCCATAAGTACTTAACTCCGCTACCTCTAAAAAAGCGAACTCATTTCTAATAATAAAAGGTTTCAGTGTTGTTGATACAGGTCGTTCACTACTATCTAAATAACAAAAGACCGTTAATTTTTGACCAATTTCTATAGGGTCTGGCACGTATTTATTGGGTAATAATATCTCAGTACCCTCGTCGTCGCCTAAAAAAAGCCCTACGCTCGTACTTCTCAATATTTCTAGCGTGTTGAAATTTCCTAACTGTATCATTCGGTAAAAGTAGAAATAAAAAAACCGCCCAAAATTCTGAGCGGTCAAATATCTCTATAAAATTTGTTTCTAGTTATAAACAGATTCCTTTTTAAAATGTCTTGCCAATTGGTAATAGATTACTGCACGGTGTTTGTTCTTTTCAGACTTGCCATACTTTTCTATTACAGTGTTGATAGCATCCATTAGTTTTGGACTATCGGCAAGACCTAGTTTTTTCATTAAAAAATTCTTCTTTACCGTCTCCAGTTCTTTGTCATCACTACCCGAAACTTTTGAGGCATCAAGGTTGTAAATCGCTGGGCCTAATCCAATAGCAACTTTGGTTAGCAAGTCCATGTCAGGGGTTTCGCCAAATTTGCTTTTGATGTCAGCGGCATACTTTTCAATTAATTCGTCTCTTTTACTCATGATTGTTAGTGTTCTTATAGTTTACAATTCTTCTAAGATATAAAATCAAAGTAACCAAGCAAAATTTTGTCATTTAACTCTCGAGGAGTAAAAACCTCCAATACTTTTGGTTGTTCTGAGTTAAGGTAAAAATCTAACAATTTTTCTTTAAGCCGAATTTCATCTTTAGCACTTTCATATTCGAAACCGTACTGCTTACATAAATGCTCCGCATTCATACCATGCCGGGTCTCAAAAAAGGTTGAAAAGTTTTCTGAATCTTCTGCTCCTGGTAAAATCCTAAAAATTCCACCGCCGGAGTTATTGATCAAAATTATTCGAAAATTCTTTTTGACATAACTGTTCCAAAGGGCATTACTGTCATAAAAAAAACTCAGATCACCTGTAATCAAAAGTGTTGGTTCGTTCTCGTAGATAGAAGCTCCTATGGCCGTAGATGTGCTGCCATCGATACCACTTGTACCACGATTACAAAATAATTTTAAGGAAGGGTTAATATCAAAAAGCTGGGCATACCGCACAGTAGAACTGTTCGCTAGATGTACTTGATAAGTATTGGGGATACTATTTAAAACCTGATGAAAAACAGAAAAATCGGTAAACGGAATTTCTTCAAGATACCTACTCCTTTTAGCTTCATATGAATTTTTAACCGAGTTCCATTTATCAAAATAAGTACTATTTACAGTTTTATTATCCAATAATAAAGCCTCTAAAAAAGCGCTCGTATTGGTTTTAAAATGATGTGATAAAGAAAAATAGGTATCATAAGCCTTTACCTCATCTACATGCCAATGGTGCTTAGGAGTGTAGGTTCTTAAAAAAGCCTTGATTTTTTTTGAAACTACTAAGCCCCCAAAGGTCAGCAAGATGTCTGGCTGTAAATCTTTAAACTGTTCGTCGGTATTTTTAGATTTTTCAATAGGAAAAATAATACTATCTATACTTTGAAAACAATTTTGATGATGTAGGTTAGAGGTTGTTTCAGTAAAAACAAGTACCGAGAGATCATTAGCTAGAACTGCCAATTGCTCTTTTTCTATTGCATTAGGATGGTTAACCCCGACAAGTACCATTTTCTTTTTTGAAGAATTCCAAAGGTCACGATACTTTTTGATGTCATTTAAAACACTGTCATTACTTTGTATACCATCGTTTGGGTTTTGGTATGCTTCGCCAACATTTTGAGTATCATACAGCGGTTCTTCAAAAGGTACATTGATATGAACAGGAAGTTGTTTATCTAAAACTACATGAAGCGCTTCGTTTACTTCAGAAGCATTGTAGTTTTCGATTTCTTTCTGTTGCTGCTCCAACAAATGAGGGGCATAGCGCTCTATGCGCTCTTTGGCATGACTAACATCGAGCTTAAGATTTGCCGAATAACCAATATGTCTATGAAAAACATGATCTTGACGAATGGTTTGTCCATCACCTACGTCAATCTTATAGGGTGGTCTATCAGCAGAAATTACCACCAATGGTATCGTGCTATAAAATGCCTCTGCAATTGCGGGATAATAGTTTAACAAAGCGCTTCCAGAAGTACATACAACAGCGACAGGGTTTTGTTGCTGCAGTGCCATACCCAATGCAAAAAATGCGGCACAACGCTCATCTACAATACTAAAACAATTAAAAAAAGGATTTTCGGTGAAACTGATAGTCAGGGGTGCGTTTCGCGATCCTGGGGAAATTACAATATTCTTTATCCCCCTAGCTTGACATGCTGAAACTACAGCTATAGCCGAGGGTATATTTGACTGCTTCATGCCTGACAAAAATACGAACTGAAATAACTAAAACCGAGAAAAAAACCGTTTGGTTACAGCAAACTAAGTATTGTTTTGCTTTTATGCTGGGTTTCCATCCATTCACTTTCGGCATTGGACTCCTCCGTGATACCTCCCCCAATAAAAATGCTCGCTTTTGTGTCTTCGAGTTTCATAGAACGCAAATTCACACATAAATGCGTTTTTCTAGAAACCCCAAGATTAAGTTCGCCTAGAAAACCGGTATAAAACTCCCTATCATAATTTTCGTTCGCAATAAGAAATTCTTTAGCTGCAATCTTGGGCATACCACAAACAGCGGGAGTTGGGTGTAAGGCATCGATAATGCTATTCAAACCAAGTTCTTTTGGCAAAGAGCCGGTTATAAGAGATTTTAAATGCCATAGTTTACCCGCTTTTACTGAAGCTGGCTCAGTTACATTGGTATCAATTAGTTTATCTGAAAGTGCATCTACAATGTAGTCGGTTACCAATTGTTGCTCTTCCACTTCTTTAGAACTCCATTGGGGAGCTTGATTACTTTGTACAGGAAGTGTTCCTGCTAATGAGGTAGTTGTTAAAACGGCTCCATCTATTTTAAGCAAGGTTTCCGGTGTGGCTCCTAACCACATTCCTTTTTTTGGATGATACCATAGGTATTTAAAAGCTTCAGGATAGTAGTTCAACAATGCCTCAAATAACTTAAAAGCATCTTTTTTAGTTTCTGAAATTAACCTACGTGAGACAACCACCTTTTTCAAAGCCCCATTTTTAATAGAAGCCAGCGCCTTATTCACCAAATCTAAATGGAATTCCTTTCCATTATCAGTTGAGCCAATAATCTGATCTGGTACCGCAGGCGTTATTTCATAATCCGCCTGTAGTATTTTTTTACTCGAAAGTAGTATTGCTTTTTCTTTAGAATCGAATGGTGCAAAAACAAAACCAGATTCAGAAAAGTCTGAAGTATACACTAAATTAGAAGTATTGGGGAGTATAGCTTTTACCAAAAGTTCATTGGGCTTCTGATAAATAACAAAAGGGAAGTCTTTCTCTTTTTGAAAACGGGCTTCGGCAAAGAGTTGATGAAAATCTTTATTTTTTTGGGAGGGCAATTGTAGTTAATTTACAGTTAGAAATCAGTTCATCAGCTTCATTGGTCACCTTAATTTCCCAGAGTTGTGTGGTTCTGCCTTTATGGATAATCTGTGCTTTGGCATATACAAAACCCTCACTTATGCTTTTCACATGATTGGCAGAAATTTCTATGCCTCGAACATAAAATTTATTTCCATCTAAAAAGATATAAGAAGCTGCACTACCCACACTTTCGGCCAAAGCTACTGTTGCGCCACCATGCAGCACTCCGTCTGGCTGATGAACTTTAGAATTAACAGGCATTCTTGCAATTAGAAAATTTTCTCCTACATCCACAAACTCAATAGCTAAGGTTTCCATTAAGGTTCCCTTGCAAATTTCGTTACAAACGGAAAGTATTTTTTCTTTATGCTGGTCCATTATTATTTTTTGTAAAATTAAGCATTACCCCTATAATAAAAGAGGCTATTTTTAAGCTATGGAATCTACCAAGAAAACTGTTGCCTATACCAATACGAATTCTTATGAAACTCTTAACAATTTAACCTCACAGACAAAGAACGTTTGGATTGTGTTTCATGGTATTGGTTTTTTAAGTCGTTATTTTCTTAGATTTTTTAAAGAATTAAATCCAAAACAAAACTATATTATTGCACCACAGGCCCCATCAAAGTATTATCTAAATGGGGAATACAAATATGTTGGCGCGAGTTGGCTAACCAAAGAAGATACCCAAACCGAAATGGAGAATGTACTGTCATATTTAGATGCAGTCATGAAATCTGAAAAAATACCAGAAGACAAAAGACTTATTATTTTAGGGTTTTCTCAGGGGGTATCGATAGCCTCAAGATGGATAACAAAAAGAAAGCTAATCTTCGACCGTCTTATTCTATATGCCGGGGGAATACCTTCTGAATTAAAACCCAAAGATTTCAGTTTCATAGATCATAAAAAATCTACAATTCATCTTGTTTATGGTGATACCGATGACTATTTAACCAAGGAACGGCTTAAGCTTGAGAAAGAAAAAAGTGATTATCTTTTTAAGGATAATTACGAAATACGGGTGTTTCATGGCGGGCATGAAATAAAACCCAGTGTATTAAAACAATTTGAATAGCTTATTCTTGAGATTCCTCTATTTCTAATTTTGGATAGTACTCTATTTTTCGTGTAGTATAGGTATTGTCGGGCAATACTATCTTCTTTACCCAGTTTTTTTCCTCATTATCATCAAACTGAAAAACGAATTCTTTGGTAGCTATTGCATTTTTTTGCTTGATGGTTTCTTTTTTCAAAATTCCTTCTTCATCGTATTCGAAAAGATGAATTTCTTGACTAGCAAAGCTGCTTTTAACGAGGTCATTTAAAAACAGTTCTTCATAAATAAGTTTACCACTTTCATCAAAACGCTGTTCAATGGCCTTATTGGGCTCGCCATCTAAGAAATCTTTGGTCAAAACGATTTTCTGGTCTCCCTTCAATTTAGATTTTTTAGTAGATGTTCTAATCGATTTTTCTATGACGCCGTTTGTAAAGCGTGTTTTAGTTCGTTCATTTTTAAAACTTGTATAATCAATCCTTGTTTCATCTACTGCATTTTCGTGAGAAGTGATGATTTTGAAAATTCTGTCCTCTTCCCCGAAAATAAATTCTTGCTGTTCTAAGAATTCTTTATCGTAAGATATAATTTGCTCTTTTATTATTTTTTGCCCTGTAGTATCGATTTCATAAAAATTTGCCATTGAGCTTGCCTCATCCAACACATTGTCTTTATAGCTCTCCATTCGTTTTTCCAATAAAAAACCATTGGCGTATTTATAGGTGGTAATATCTTGATCGGCTTCATTGTATGCAGTGGTAGACTTTATTAAAAAACCCTCTTCGTTAAATTCAAAAACTTCTTTACCGTAAGCCGTAATAACGGTACAGGTTTTTACATTGCCGTTCAAATCAAAATCGGCTAACTTAAAAAGTTTTAAGTCTTGCGCAAAAGATTGAAAACTAAACACTAAGCACATCAAAATGATAGAGGGGTAACTTTTTATCATACTACAAAAATACTCTGATTTAAAACAAATGGAAAGCAAATGAAGTGCCAAACATCGAAATTGTGCTCAATAGAATAAATTCTACTTGAATTTTCGCTCAGGATGCAATGCTTTTATATCTAAAGTAGTTTTAGAGTTAGCAATTAACTGAGCGACTAAACTACCTGTTATGGGCCCTAAACTCCACCCCATCATAGCATGGCCTGTAGCGATAACAAGGTTTCTATATCCAGAAGCCTTACCGATGTAAGGTAGACCATCTGGGCTCACTGGTCGTAACCCACATTGCGCTTCTGCCCTATCATTTTGAGAGATTTGAAGGCCCTTAAAATAGTTTGAAGCATTATTTGCTATTGCTGCTACTCTTTTCTTTCTAATCTTTGAATTTATGCCTGAAAATTCCATAGTACCCGCAAAACGCGTAAAACCTTCCATAGGCGTTACCGCTATTTTTGCTTCCATTAGTATGGCAGACATTGTAATACCCGTTGGTTCTTTTACATCGATTCGATACCCTTTACCTGCCTGAATTGATAGGGAAATTTCTAGTTTTTTGGCCAAGTTCGATGACCATGACCCTGCAGCAAAAACTACGTCATCGGTCTTGTATACATTTTTAGTTGTTTCTATGGTAGCGATTTTTCCATTTGAAGCTGTGACATTTACAACTTCTTCATTCCTGTAGATACGAACTCCTTTCCCCTCAAGATAGTTCTTCATCTTTCGCATAAACTCATTTGGTGTGGTATGCCCATCGCACTCATAATGCACAGCACCTAAGGCGTTTACAGAAATATTTGGTTCTATTTTCCGTATCCCCTCAGCGTCTAATTGCTTAACTTCCAAACCTAAAAATTTAGCTTTCTCGGCTACTAGCATCTCGTGGTCTCCTTCAGCTTGGGTTTGGTAATACATCAGCAAGCCTTTACGTTCAAGGTGGAAGTTTCCTAAATCTCCGGATGCTTTAATATCCATAAACAACTCTCTGCTCAACACATTAAGGTCTTTGATCAAAGGAATTGCTTTTTCAACCTTTTCTTTAGTTGACGACTTCTTAAAATACCAGGCCCATTTAATAAAATCCTTATCTAGCCTTGGCTTCATGTAAAAAGGACTACTTGAATCAAACATATACCGTAATCCTTTCGAAATCATTCCTGGAGATGCCATGGGAATAATATGACTTGGCGTTATATACCCTGCATTTACATAAGATGCCCCAGAATTCATGTCAGATTTATCTATTATGGTAATGTCATGCCCGTCTTTCTCAAGATAATAAGCCGAACACAGCCCGATAATTCCGCCTCCAATAATTATAATTCTTTTGCCCATTCAAATAACTTGAAATCCGTGTGCGTACGGATCATCTTCGGTATCTATCGTAATAGTATTTTCACCATATATTTTTGCCCAGCCTTTTATGCTGGGAACAATAGCTTTGACGCCGTCTAATTGTGTCTCACGCTCTATTTTTCCTATAAAAGTAGAACCTATATAACTCTCATGAATAAACTCCTCTCCTACTTGCAACTTACCTTTTGCATATAGTTGGGCTAGTCTTGCGGAAGTGCCAGTTCCACAAGGCGAACGATCAATTGCCTTATCACCGTAAAAAACTGCGTTTCTACCTGAAGAATTTACATTCAAGGGATCTCCTGTCCAAAGTATATGGGAAACGTCGCGAATTAAATCATTTTCTGGGTGAATAAATTGGTCTGGGTATTTTTCATTTATCAGATTTCTAATATTTTGCGAAAGATGAACCAACTTGCTTGCTGAAAAATCTTGTACTCCGCTAAAACTGGTTTGCGGATCAATAATGGCATAAAAATTTCCGCCATAGGCAACATCAAAAACTAACTCTCCTAATTCAGTACAGTTAACTTCCAATCCTTCATGAGCTAAGTAACTTTTTACATTAGTAAGTTTTACCCATTCAACTTTGTCTTTTGGCTTATGATATTCTATTTCCACTAAACCCGCCGGTGCTTCCATTCTAATTTTCCCAAGAACTTTAGGAACAATTAGACCTCTTTCGATAGCTATTGTAATAGTTCCAATAGTTCCATGCCCACACATAGGCAAACATCCAGATGTTTCGATAAACAATACCGAAACATCATTATCGGGATTATGTGGTGGATATAAAATGCTTCCGCTCATCATATCATGTCCTCGTGGCTCAAACATTAACCCGGTTCGTATCCAATCGAACTCTTTTAAAAAATGTAGTCGCTTTTCATTCATTGAAGAACCAATTAGATTCGGTCCTCCCTCAACAACCAAGCGAACTGGATTTCCACATGTGTGGGCATCTATACATTTAAATTTATGGAGCGTCATTCTTCAATTATCGTTTACTATTGTTTTGAATCAAATCACCATTTAAAGTTCTGTTGATTTCGAGTGGATTATCATCTTGAAGCTCCAGCGGTAGTAATTCATTTGGCCAATTTTGAAAACTTACCGGTCTTACCCACCTGTATATGGCCTGTGAACCAACAGCACCGAACCGACTGTCAGTCGATGCCGGATATGGCCCACCGTGTTGCATAGCCGAACAAACCTCTACTCCGGTAGGAACACCGTTAAAAATTAAACGCCCTACCCTGTTTTGAAGAGCGGCAACTACTTCTTTATAGTCGAAAATTTCATTGCTTTCAGAAACAATAGTTCCTGTTAATTGTCCTTCTAAAACAGTTATTGCACTTTCGAGTTCCTTTATGCTACTGCATTTTACAATCATCGAAAACGGCCCAAAAACTTCATTTTGCAATGATTTATTCGCTATAAATGTAGAACCCGAAACTACTGCCAATGCCTGATTTGCGTAATTATCTGAACTGTCATCTAAACTAGCTTTTATTTGCACACCGGTCTCACTTTGAACTTTAGACTTATTGGCCTGGTAATTCTTCTTTATTTGAGGGTTCAGCATACAAAAAGGCTCTACTTTTACTATTTCCGTGGCCAATTCTTCAATAAATGAGTCCAACTCAGGACCATCTACGGAAAAAAGCAACCCAGGATTAGTGCAGAACTGTCCTGCTCCCAAATTAATCGAACCAGCGTAGGTCTTTGCCCAAGTTTTGCCTTTCTCTTTTAATGCCCGAGGAAGAAATACAACTGGATTTACGCTTCCCATTTCGGCAAAAACAGGTATTGGTTCTTCACGATTAGCTGCCATATCATAGAGTGCTCTTCCTCCTTTAATACTTCCTGTAAAACCGATTGCTTTCGAGAGTGGATGTTCTACCAACTTCTTGCCAACTTCGATACCGCTGCTATTGAGGTTAGAAAAAACACCATTTGGCATTCCTGTTTTCTCTGCTGCCTTTATAATTGCCGAGCCCACTAATTCTCCAGTACCTGCATGCATGGGGTGACTTTTCACCACAACTGGACAGCCAGATGCTAATGCACTTGCCGTATCTCCTCCGGCCGTAGAATAGGCCAAAGGAAAATTACTAGCTCCAAAAACCACTACTGGCCCTAGAGGCAGCATCATTTTTCGTAAATCAGGCTTTGCCATAGGAGCTCTATCGGGCAAAGCTGTATCAATTGTTGCTTGTACCCAAGAACCTTCTTCTATTAAATTCGCAAACATTCTTAATTGACCAACCGTTCTTGCGCGTTCCCCATTTGCCCTACCCTCAGGTAGACCGGTTTCTTCGCAATATACCTTTATCAGTTCATCGCCTAAAGCGTCTATCTCAAGGGCTATTTGGTTTAGAAAATCAGCTTTTCGCTTCCCTGGCATAGTTTTGTACACTTTAAAGGCATCATGAGCTAATCGCATAGCTTCGTCAACTTCAGCATCAGAGGCTTCATAAAACTTCCAATAATTTTCGGTATTCGATTCTGGGTTGAATGTGCCGAAGGTTTTGCTTCCTAAACTGGAAAGCTTATTTCCGATATAATTTTTTCCTGTAATCATAATGATTTGTAATCTGGTAGATCAGGTCTAGTTTTAACTCCTTGTTCGATGATTTCGAGTACTCGTTCTCTTTCAGGTCCTTGTAAAGGAAGCCTTGGTGCCCTTACATTCTCTGTTCCAATACCCGTAGCTACCTCGGCCAGTTTAATATTTTGAACTAATTGCGGATTAATATCTAGCTCTAACAAAGGTAAAAACCAACGGTAAATACGTATCGCCTCATCTATCCTTCCCGCTTTAGCGAGTTCATAAATAGCTACCGTTTCTCTTGGAAACGCGCAAACCAAACCTGCAACCCACCCATCAGCTCCCATTAGAATACTTTCTAAGGCCAAAGTATCTACCCCACAGAGAATTTTCAAACGATTTTTGAACCTATTTTTAATTCGTGTGACGTTAGAAACATCTCGAGTAGATTCTTTAACCGCCTGAATATTGTCAAGCTTTAAAAGTTGATCTAACATATCTAAGGTTACCTCAATTTTATAATCTACTGGGTTATTGTAAATCATAATTGGCAAATCGGTGCTTTTAGCTACCGTTTCAAAATAGGTTACAGTTTCGTAATCAGTTGATTTATATCGCATTGGAGGTAGCATCATTAATCCATCAGCTCCATATTTACTGGCGTTATCAGCCGCCTTGATAGCATCTTTCGTAGACTGTTCCGCTATATTTATAATTACAGGCAACCTTCCATCTGCCAAACCTACAGTTGTTTTAATTAAAACACGTTTTTCGTCATCGGTAAGCGTACTTGCCTCACCCAAGGTTCCGCCAAGTACAAGTCCATGAACACCTGCATCAATTTGCGCCTTTATGTTTACGGCGAACATATCTAAATCCAAGGTATCGTCATCCGTGAATTTGGTAGTCACAGCGGGCATAACACCCTCCCAATTGAAATACATTTTTACAGTTTTAAAATTCTTAACAAGATACATAAAGCTTTGAAAAGTAAATTAACTGAGAATCATCAGTTTATTAATCTTTTAGTTATTTTTGGCCAACTTCATTTTTAAATTTATCTAATGAAAAAAGTATTTTTAATTGCTGTAGGTTTAGTAGCTGCATGCAATTCTTCTCAAAAAACTATTTCTACTAAAGAGAATATTGTTACAGTGCAGCAAGCAGACCCTGTAACATATGCAGCAACCATTACCGAAGATGAATTGAAAGAGCATTTGTATACATATGCATCTGATGAGTTTGAAGGCCGAGAAACAGGCAAACCCGGGCAGAAAAAAGCAATCGCCTATTTAAAGAAACACTATGAAACACTCGGTGTTCCCGCGGCACAAACCAATGGTGATTATTTTCAGAAAGTGCCTTTGGAAATTGGAAAAGTGCCTACAGGCAGCATCAAAATAAATGGAAATATCTATGAGTTAGGTGAAGACCTTTTAACATTTACTTCGGCACAAGGTAATCCTCAAGAAATAGTTTATGTCGGCTATGGAGTTGAAGAAGAAAACTACTCAGATTACAAGAATTTAGATGTTACGGGCAAAATTTTGTTAATAAAGTCTGGTGAACCAATGAATGATGATGGCACCTATGTGCTTTCTGGTTCTGATGAAAAATCGGTCTGGAGCAATATGTCAGAAGCAATGGGTAAAAAATCTGCCCTTGCATTTTCTAAAGGGGCCATTGGAGCCTTGTATTATGATGGTCAAAATTTCAGCCGTTTTAAGCGCTATTTTGATTACATGAAAACCAATGACGCTGGTAGAATGGGCCTTGCCGCTGAGACATCAGAAAACTTTATCGTACTTCTAAACGAAAAAGCGGCATCTGCATTGAAAGATGATATCAATAGCGATAACAAACCCGCTAAGCTACCTGTAGATTTACAATTGGAAGTGCAAAGTGCAAACGATAAAATTGACTCAGAAAATGTTGCTGCAATTATCAAAGGTTCTGAAAAGCCTAACGAATATCTTATCATATCATCTCACTTAGACCATATCGGGGTAACCGCGGACGGACAGATAAATAATGGAGCTGATGATGACGGTTCTGGTAGTGTGGCGCTCTTAGAAATTGCCGAAGCTTTTAAAAAGGCGGTAACAGAAGGTAACGGACCCAAGAGGTCAGTTGTTTTTCTTCACGTCACGGGAGAGGAAAAAGGGCTTTTAGGTTCAAAATATTACACGGATTACAATCCGATTTTTCCGCTTGAGCAAACAGTGGCTAATTTAAATATTGATATGATTGGTCGTATCGATCCGAAAAGAGAAGGTAATAGAAACTATGTTTATCTCATTGGATCAGATAAACTTAGCACCGAACTTCATGAGCTTTCTGAAGAAATTAACGCTAAATACACCAATATAGAATTAGATTACACCTTTAATGATGAAAACGACCCTAATCGTTTTTACTATAGAAGTGACCATTATAACTTTGCTAAGAACAATATTCCGATTATCTTTTATTTTAACGGTACACATGCCGATTATCATAAACCCGGGGATACGCCTGATAAAATAAACTATGACCTGCTAGAAAACAGAACCAGACTAGTATTTCATACTGCTTGGGAAATAGCAAATAGGGATAAAAAACCAGAAGTGGATAAAGCTTCTAAATAAGTAAAAACCTTCGAAAACGAATAAAGCCTCCTAATTAGGAGGCTTTATTTTTGTTGGGGTGGAAGACCGGGTTCGAACCGGCGACCCTCGGTACCACAAACCGATGCTCTAACCAGCTGAGCTACAACCACCATTTTAACGGTTGCAAATGTAATTTTTTTTGTTCTATCATTCAAAATAAAAGTTTGGATTAATAAAAAATTAAGTACAATTATTACTAACTTCCTTACTTAATGTAAAATAGGGAGTTTCATTTAATGATATTATTGTTTGATTTTTATTCAATCGCTAAAAAAAGACTGTTTTTCATCCTGATATTCTTTTTTTGGTCTTTCCACTTAATATCGCAAACCAATACAAGAGACAGTTTACAACTAAAACTCAAGTTATTTTCCGAAAGCGCCGTAGAGACAACAGAATATGTTTCCATTTTAAACAAACTTGCACACTCTTACCGGTTTACAAACCCTGATAGTTTAAAGTTTTACGCCGACAAAGCTCTGAATAGTAGTCAAAGAATATCTTATTTTGATGGGGAAATAGAGGCCAGCATACGACAAGGAGACTATTATTCTGATGTCGGAAATCCTAAAAAAGCCAATGAGGTCTACAAATCAATTCAAAATCAATTACTAATCAACGAGCATCCAAAATTATTGGTGGAACTTTTAAAGAGCATGTCTTTAAACTATTTTTTTAATGAAGACATAAAGAAAGGTTTTGATAGCTCTTATGAGGCGATAAGTATTGCCAAGAATAATAATCTTAAAAGAACAGAAGCAACATTAAGGCATAATCTAGGCTATGTATATTGGTCAAATAATTTGTACGATGAAGCTCAAGAAGAATATATTATTGCCGACAGTCTCTGGAATATATCGGGAGACCCAATGGATCTGGCAATTACAAAATCAAATATTGCTCTAAATGCCTTAGACAAAGGAGACTTGAAAATGGCAAGGGTTTACATAGATAAAAGTATTGACTTTTTGGCAAAAACACAAAATCTTTTATGGATCTCAAGAACTTATAGAGTGAATGCTAGATACTTTGTTGCCAAAAGTATGTTTGATACCGCTCTAAGTTGGAATCTTAAATCAGACAGTATACTTAGACTCATAGATAACCCGAGGGATGAGCTGCAGGCAAACGAGCTCTTTTCCAAAATTTATATCAATAAGAATGAGTTAAAAAAGGCGGAACCATATATCGTTGAAATGCACTCGCTTGCTGAAAAAATAAACGACCAAAGATTTATTAAACAGTCCTATTTTTATTTGAAGGAGCTAGAGTTTCAAAGAGGAAATCTTGTGAAAATGATTACCTATCAAAGGGCCTTTGACAGCCTAAGTCTAAAGATAGATGAAGCTGGTAAAATTAATAATCTAAAATTTTTAAGAGCTAAACAACAATTTGAGAAAGAGCAGCTACGGATAAAACTAGAAAATGAGAAAAAACTCTCACAACAGAAATCGGTTAACCGGGTTATCGTTTTTGCGCTGATCATATCCTTGATCATAACAATGCTCATACGTCAAAATAATAGGAATCAAAAAGAGGCAAATAGAAAACTCAAAGAGATAAATAGCACTAAGGACAGAATATTCTCTATTATCGGCCATGACTTAAAAACACCTCTAAATACATTAAAAGAGCTACTTGAATTATTTAAAGACAAAGCTATTTCACCTAAAGAGATGATAGCCTTAACCCCAAGAATTCAAAATAATGTAGATTACAGTACTTTCACCCTCAACAACCTACTCTATTGGGCTCAAAGCCAAATGGACGGCATAAGGGCCGACCCTTCTAAAATGAACATCACAAAGATAGTAACCGATACCATTGCTGTTTTCAGCAATGAAGCCCTTAAAAAAAATATTCAAATAAGAAATAGAATAACGGGGGAGTCTATTGTAGATTTCGACTGTGAGCATCTTAGAATAATCTTTCGAAACCTTATAAGCAACGCCATTAAATTTACTCCTGATAATGGGGAAATAGAAATTTGTTCTCACAGTACTTCCCTCCATACCACAATTAAAATTTGCGATACGGGCATTGGCATCGATGAAAATACATACTCCAAACTTTTTAATCAAGATAAGATGTATTCGACCAAGGGCACAAACAATGAAAAGGGAACAGGTCTTGGTCTTTCCATATGTAAGGAACTACTTCAAAAAAATAATAGTCTGCTTAAAATTGAACCCAATTCACCGGATGGAAGTTGCTTTATAATTACAATTCCTAAAACCTGAAATATACCAAAAACATCGACGAAATACAGGTTTTTAATGTCAAAACACACAAAATTCGGTAGTTCACAACAATTGTTAGTACCCCAGCGACATGTAAAGTACATTTACTTTTGAAACCTACCATTGGTCAATATGAATACGCTTATTCCAAAAACTGTTTGGAAATTCATTTTAAAGAACATTCTCTTCTGTATGTTCTTTGGTATTGCCCTACCATCTATTCACGCGCAACAGCAACAAATCGATAGTGTTTCCAATATTATCAGAGAATTACGGTTAAAAGAGGGGTTTTCAGAGAAAGATAGTTCTTACATTAAAGCTATTATTAGTCTTGGTCAATATTACCGTTTTTCAAATTCGGATAGCCTTTTAACAATTTCTAAGAAGGCCTTAAACTTAAGCATAGCGACAGATTATAAATATGGTATTATTGAAGGTTACGCCCTTTACGGTAATTACTACTCTGAAAAAGGTAAAAGTGCAATCGCTCTAGAGAACTATGAAAAAGCCCTCTCCATTGATAAAACTGGTATGAAAAAAAGTCAAGAGCTCGACTTAATAAACAATATTGCTAGTGAATATGGGTATCTAGGAGACTATTCTAAAGCTTTAAGTAGTTATCTAAAAGGTATAGATTTGGCCACCGAAATAGATGATAAATTCCTTTTATCAATAATAAATGAAAATATTGCCGGTCTTTATACATCTCAAAAAGACTATGCACAGGCTTTAATGTTCTACGAAAAAACGGTAACCATTAATGAGGAAATTGGCGAGGAGATTCCGTCAGCTCAGACTTTTAGCAATATGGCATGGACCTATTCGCAAATGAAAAGGTTTGACTACGCAATGTTTAACGTAAATAAGGGTATCTCGGTCTTCGAAAAACATCAAATTCTTGATTGGCTGGCTTTTGCCTATGAAGTTAAAGGACGAATTTACCTTGACCAGAAAAAATACAAATGGGCCTTATATTGGTACGAGCAGAGTAATCTTATCCATGATAAAATAGATGATAAAAGGGGTCAAATCGATATGTTAGATGGAATTTCACAAACCTATTTAGGTCTTGAAAAAGATAGCTTAGCAATGGTATATGCTAAAAAAGGGTACGCAGTGGCCAATGCAATAAACTCTATTAATGGTCAAAAAGACTGCGCCAATACCCTCTATAAGATAAGTAAAAAGAATAACGATTATACCAACGCCCTACTATATCATGAGTTACATAAGAAACTATCAGATTCTTTAGCAAGAGATGATAATAAGAAAAGTTTATCACTTTTAAAGGCCAAGTTAAACTATGAAAAACAAAAGGAGTTGCTTATCGAAGAGAATGAAAAAGTTCTTGCCAAGCAGCGTATCATAATCTATTCAACCTTATCGATCGTTCTGATACTTGGCGCCATCGTGTTCCTCGTAGTCCGTAGTCAAAACATGCAGAAACGTTTGAACAGAAAACTTAACCATAAAACAATCTTAATTCAAAAGCGAGAAATAGAACTAAATGAAATCAACAAAACCAAGAACAAACTCTTTTCGATTATTGGTCATGATTTAAGAGGTCCTATCGGAGCTTTACAAGAATTATTACGTATGTTCTCTAATGGGGATATTAAGAAGGAAGAACTGAACTCATTCATTCCTAAATTAAAGTCAGATGTAGACAATGTATTCTTCACCTTGAACAACTTATTGTCTTGGGGGCAGTCACAAATGAACGGTTCATTGACAAAACCCAAAAACTTCTCCATTACCAATCTTGTGGATAGAAACATAAAGTTATTATCTGAAATGGCCGAGAATAAATCTATCAAAATTATTAATCATATTAAAGACGCCCCAATTGCTTGGGCGGATCAAAATCAGATAGATATTGTAATTAGAAACCTCATTAGCAATTCTTTAAAATTCACCCCAGAAAATGGGTTAATTACTATTTCTACGGTTGACGATGGAAACCACTGGAAAGTTCAAGTAAAAGATACGGGGGTAGGAATGACTTTGGATATGCAAGAAAAAATATTATCCGATTATTCAAATGTTACCACCTATGGTACCAATAACGAAAAAGGAACCGGACTTGGTTTATCACTATGCCGAGAAATGGTTGAAAAAAATAATGGTAAAATATGGGTAGACAGTAAGGTTAACAAAGGGTCAATATTCTATTTCACCCTCCCTAAAGAAAGGTCTAAATACAAACAGGCAGGCTAAATTAAATCGCTTATACTATCAACGGCCAAATAACGCTCTACTGTAAAACCTTCGGCATACTCAACACCTATCAATCGCCCTAAATCTCGGGCCCGATAATTCACGCTGTCTATAAAATTCTTACTACTAATGGGTGTTTCAGGCTCATTACTGTTTGGGTCAAAGAACTGTGAGCTATAGGCAAGAATAGCTTTTGTTTTTTTATCGATAAAACCTGTAACATCTACTACAAAATCTGGAACCAAATCTTTCCACTGTATATAATGATAAACAACATTAGGTCTCCACTGCTCCTGAAGCCCTCCATTATCATCTTGCTCGGTGCTTATTTTTTTTAGTCCGCTTAAAAAACAGGCATCACTGACCAACTTACTACCTTTTCCATGATCGATATGACGGTCATCGATAGCATTGCATAAAACAATCTCTGGTCTATACTTACGAAGTATCTTAATTATTTCTAATTGGTGTGTTCTATCATTAACAAAAAAACCATCTGCAAAGCCTAGATTTTCGCGTACGGAGATACCTAAAACTTTTGCCGCTGCACTGGCCTCTGAATCCCTAATTTCAGCAGTGCCACGAGTACCTAACTCCCCTCGGGTCAAATCTATTATTCCAACTTTTTTACCTTTGGCCACCTCTTTTGCTATAGTTGCCCCTGCCCCTAGCTCAGCATCGTCTGGGTGCGCTCCAAAAACCAAAATATCTAACTTCATTATACCAAAACTTTTTTTGACTTTAGCTGCGCCAAGGCTTGCTCAATATCTGTTATCAAATCTTCTACTTCCTCTATTCCAACAGAAAAACGGATTAGTCCATCTTTGATACCCTGCTTGGCCCTATCCTCGGTCGACATCAATGAATGCGAAGTTAATACGGGTAAAAGTACCGTACTCTCCACTCCGGCCAAGCTCATAGAAGGTTTAATTAGTTGTAAATTTTTCATGAACTCCGATGCCTTTATGCCTTCTTTTAATTCAAAAGAAAGCATTCCGCCAAATCCGTTCATTTGTTTTTTTGCGATTTCATGGTCAGGATGACTTCCCAATCCTGGATAATAAACCGCATCAACATCTTGATGGTAAGCCAAAAACTCTGCCATTTTCTGGGCATTCTCATTTTGGGCCTTTACCCGTAACCCCATGGTCTTCAAACTACGTTCTAACAACCAAACAGTTTGGTCACTTAAACTTCCTCCAAAACAAATAGAGGATTCCCAAATCGTATGAATGTGTTCTTTAGATGCCGCAACCGCGCCGGCACAAATATCTGAATGTCCGCCCATATACTTTGTGGCACTGTGAAGGACGATATCAATACCAAAATCAATCGGATTCTGATTTACAGGACTAGCAAACGTATTATCAATCATAGAAATGAGCCCATGCTGTTTGGATAAATTTGCCACCGCTTCCATATCGGTAATCGTTAAAAGCGGATTTGAAGGCGTTTCTATATAAACTACTTTAGTATTCGGTTTTATTTTCTTTTCAAAATCTTCAACTGTCCAACCTTCAGTGAAAGAGTATTCAATACCATATTTTTCAAACTGGGTCACAGCAAAGTTATACGTGCCACCATATAAGGTTTGTTGCAATAAAATATGGTCGCCGGCTTTTAAAAATGCCATTAAGGCATGACTTATTGCTGCCATTCCGCTACCAAAAATAAGAGCACTCTCGGCATGCTCTAAAGCTGCAATTTTCTTGGACAATGCTTCTTGGTTAGGTGTATTAAAATATCTTGGATATCTTTTGACGTCAACTTCTTCAAAAGCATAGGAAGAGGACATATATATTGGGGAAACAGCACCTTTAAATTGTTCATCTTTTACTTCGCCAACATGCGTGCAAATCGTATTAATTCCTTTAAAACTTTTATTCATAAGGAAATCGTTTTTTGAATTTTTAAATTTAACGAAATCATTTGTAACAAACTTGCTATGAATTTGTGGAGGCCAAACAATTACTAGACTTGTATTGTTTTCCACCTTCCTTTCTTAAACCAAATCATAGAAAGTATGGCCAAAAATACTTGGGCAGCCGTAATAGCGATAAAAACGCCCATTGCCCCAAAATCAAAAGTTAAGGCCAAAAGATATGCCATTGGTAACTGAAACATCCAGAAGGCAATTAAATTTAGTCTTGTAGGTGTTCTTGTATCGCCCGAACCATTAAAAGCTTGGGTAACGACCATACCATAAGCATAAAATATATAGCCCAAGGCGATAATCTGTAAACAGAGGGCCCCATTTTTGACAACCACTGGATTTGTATTGAACCACCCTACAATTTGCTCGGCAAAAAGAAGATATGCAAGTGAAACAATACCCATAAAGATAGCATTGTACTTGCCGGTTTTCCAGACAGAGGTCTCCGCCCTTTCGGGTTGGTTTGCACCTAAATTCTGACCTACGAGAGTCGCAGCAGCATTACTCA
Source organism: Croceitalea sp. W27 (assembly GCF_055693185.1). NCBI lineage: Bacteria > Pseudomonadati > Bacteroidota > Flavobacteriia > Flavobacteriales > Flavobacteriaceae > Croceitalea > Croceitalea sp. W27. Next base: position 54,024 of record NZ_CM146327.1, on the reverse strand, counting down.
TACCCCAAGAGGGCATTAATGTAAATAGTATTACTCTAATCGCAATAGTGTACCCGGCCAATACTTCACTGCCAAATTCTGACATGATACGCATTAAAAACACCCAGCTCGATGTACCAATTAAAAATTGTGCAATACCACCAAGGGAAACTTTAATTAGGTTTAGCATTACACCAATATTTACTGAAATATCCTTTAGCACAAGTTTAATTTTGCCCCAACCAAAAAATAGAATTCCAAGCTGAAACAAAACAGCAGATCCACGGCCAATATTGGTAGCGACAGCTGCTCCCATAACGCCCAATTCTGGAAAAGGACCCCATCCGAATATAAAAAATGGATCTAAAATGATATTCAATCCGTTTGATAGAATAAGGGTCCACATAGCAATGGAAGCGTCACCTGCGCCACGAAAAATAGCATTGATCAAGAATAATAAAAGAATGGTAATATTACCTCCAAGGAGCCATTTGGTATACCCTGCCCCTTCGGCAATCAAATCGGGTTCTGCCCCCATAAGGGCAAGTATCTCTTTATGGTATGAAAAACCGATTATACCTACTACCAAGGCAATTAAAACCCCTAAAAATATTGCTTGTACTGCGGCATTTCGAGCTCCCTGAATATCTTTCTCTCCCACTCGGCGCGCTACGACAGCTGTAGCTGCAATACTTAACCCTATTGCTACGGCATACACCAAAGTTACAACGGACTCCGTTAACCCAATGGTGGCCACTGCGTTAACGCTCACTTGAGAAACATAGGCAATATCGACAATGGCGAAAATGGACTCCATCATCATTTCTAAAATCATAGGGATGGAAAGCATGAAAATTGCCTTACGAATACTACCAGAAGTGAACTCCGTTTCTTTACCTGTTACGGCACTTATAAAATAATGGAATAGTTTTTTTATTGATAAAGGTTGTCGTTGTGATGTCATTATGACTGAAATTATGTTAGTAAAAAGAAAATGATGCCTTAGCCGAAAAAGTGTTTCAGCTAATTAAATCGCCTTGCGACCGTGACATCTATCGAATACATAATTTCTATAACTTCATAATGGTACAAAGATGGCAAAAAAAATTAAAACTCCAATTTTCAGCTCTATTTTGAATAGTTGACCTTATACCTCCAAAGGCTAATTCCTCCTAAAACAAAAACCCCAAGAACCGTGTACCATATAAAATTTGGTGTTATAACCTGATCCCCACTCGCATAGCTATGCAATCCAGAGAGATAAAAATTTACCCCAAAATAAGTCATCATAATACTTGCATAAGCTACGATACTTGCAAAATTAAAAGTCCATCTGCCCCTTAAGCCTGGTACCAATCGCATGTGTAGGACAAAAGCATAAATCATTATTGAAATTAATGCCCAAGTTTCTTTTGGATCCCAGCCCCAATAGCGACCCCAACTTTCGTTGGCCCATTGTCCTCCAAGAAAATTTCCTATGGTCAGCATAACTAAACCAACTGTTAAAGCCAGTTCATTAATTGTGGTGAGCTCTTTAAGATTAATATCTATGCGTTTTTTATTCTTTTTGTTAGTAAGTGTAATCAGTAATAAAGATACTACCCCTAATATCATACCCACGGTTAAAGGGCCGTAGCTTCCTACAATTACCGCAACATGTATCATCAACCAATAACTATCTAATACCGGTTGTAGATTGGCAATTTCTGGATCGACCCAACTTTGATGCGCGACCCACAACAACAAGGCTGTTACAAAAGCACTTGCTGCAAGTGTCAAATCACTTTTTCGAATTCCAAGCAATAGACCCATGCCCATAGTAGCCCAAGAAACATACAAAATACTTTCATAAGCATCACTCCATGGTGCGTGACCAGAAATATACCAGCGCAAAACCAAGCCCGCTGTATGCCAAACAAATAACAAAATAATTAAGCCCTTAAAGAAGTATGTTGCTGCTTTCCATATTTCACGGTCCTTAAATATTCGAAAAATTAGAATGAAGAACAGCAGCCCCCCAACCATTACATAGTATTGGTATAAACGGTTAAAAATATCGAGCTTATTATAGATTATTTCGGTTTTAATCTTTTGGTCGCTAGGCAAAACCTCAGACCCATGATTTTTCTGATTTTGATGAAAGGCTTCCAACAACTTATCGGACTCTGTATAATCACCTGATACAATGGCATTTTTAACAGTATTTAAATAATACGGAATAGCATTATTCATAAAATTGGCGTACAAAGAGTCTTGAACCTGAAACTGCCCCGAACGATATTCGACAGCAGCAATCCACTTATTGTTTTCATCGTTCAGCAAGGGAAATATCTTCATCATCTTTCCGCTTAAAGCGACATCTAACAGGCTCAACCGTTCAGAGGCTTTCTTAAAGTCTTTTTGAAATTTATTAGGATTAGTCGTAGAAGTTGCCTCTCGAATATAAGGTTGTAACTTATAATTGCCCTTAGCATCAAAAAAGTCGGTGGCCTTAACAAACTTCTGCTTTTTCGCTACACCAACAATTTTTCTAATACTATCATTTCCTTTTTCCCCTAGAGAAATAAACTCAGTGTTATACCAAAGCACTGGGTTTAGCATCATCGAGATAAAGACTTGGTTTGAGTTTAAATCCTTATATGAATTTTTACCACTAATTCTACGGAGTAATTCAGAAGAAAAAGTATGAATAGGCTTCATACGCCCACCTTCGTCTTGAATAATTAAGGTTCCGAATTTATCGGCATGTTCCTTAGAGACTGTTGTTGCCTTTAAAACGGAGTCTATCTGAAATTGTGTAGGTAGGCCATTGTGGGCGTGAACATCATTTGCATTTTGGGCAATAGTACCAAGTGAACAGAATAAAAATACAATTAGGGATAAAGCCTCTTTTTTAGCCTTCAATTTATCCAACAATTTAGTCAAATCTTTGAAGCGCGTTTTACCAAAGAACATAATACCCATCAAGCCAATGTATAGCAAAAAATAACCGGCATAGGTAACCCAAGTGCCCCACCTATCATGATTTACTGATAAAATAGTCCCTTTTTCATCGGGCATAAAACTAGCTTGAAAAAAGCGATATCCTTTATGGTCAAGTACATGATTCATAAATATGTCGTAATCAAAAGAGCGCTCATCTTCAACGGTAATTTTACTCATAAAAGATTTATAACTACTCTCAGTACCTGGATACTTTTCAGCAATAAAATCATTCAACTTAACATTAAACGGTAACTCGTAAGCTTTGGAACCATATTTCAAAGAAAAATCCAGTTCACCTAGTGAAAATTTATCTGAAAAATCGGACATACCCTTTTCACCAGTTAATTTTTGAATGCTGGTTTTTCCATTGCTCGTTATCTCAAGAATCAAAGTATCCTTAACCCCATCTCTAGCTGTCGGAACTGTTGATGGCACTGCTATGTATTTACCTTTTGTTAATGGTTCTGGTATTACGAATTGAATTCCGGCCATGGTATATAGCGACCGTAATTGAAGTTGTTGCAGACTATCTTTGAAGACTTCACCTTTAAATTGGTCTGCCATTCGCATAAAACCTCCATCAAATGCAGCCTTGATAGTATAAACACTATCGGTAGTGAATATATTGATAGCGCCTTGAGTCTCTTTATTTAAGCTAAAAAGAATATTATGGATGTTGGCAATTTTTCCATCCTCTAAATAATGTTCATGGCGTTGCCCATCACCGGCCTCCACTATTTTTAGATAATTTCTTCCCGTTTCGTCCGCAACCCATTCTTTATTAGCGCCCCATTTAAAATCAACAAAATCTATTTGAAAAGGCTGTCCGTTAAAATCAGATTTCCAAGGTAGGCTCGACCGCTTTCCTTCAGGAGTAACCAAAATATCATCCTCAAGAACTCTTCGACGCGTTTCACCGTTAATCTCGCCATCTACAAAAACAGTTAAGTAGGTTTTATCTGAGTAGAACACCTTTTCGGCATTACCTTCGCGAATGGGCATCATACCCTCAAAACCCAAATATCGTGTTATTCCTGCCCCCACTATGATAAGAATCCAAGATAAGTGCAGCATTAAAACTGGCCATTTTTTCCACTGTAGTAGATTATATCTAAAAATATTGCCGGAAAAATTAATGACAAAAAACACCATGATTACCTCGAACCAAGTGGCATTATAAATATATATTCTTGCTGTTTCAGTGCTATACCAGGTTTCAATAAAAGTGCCAATACCCATAGCAATGGCGAAAGCCAAGAAGAGAACTGCCATTAAACGAGTGGAGAAAAGCGTTTTCTTGAGCAAGTCGAACATAAATCTGTCTTTGGCATGCAAAAGTACGGCGTTTTTGCTTTTTGAAAATGAACAAACCACACTAAATAGTTCAACAAAATTGTTAATTCTTTCTCAATATGTTCCTGTAATGAAATTTGTACTTTTGCACATGCTTTCAGTAGTACTTTTAGGCACTGGTAACGTGGCCCACCATCTATTTGATGCTTTCTACCCCAAAGAAGATATTCAGGTAATACAGGTTTTTGGACGAAACATCCGCTCACTATCTTCTTTTGAGGCTAAATGTGCAGTTACTTCTGTTCCTGAAAATATTATAGATGCCGATGTTTATATCATTGCCGTAAATGACGACGCCATTTTAGAAGTTTCTAAGCTATTGGCAAATAAAGAAGGTTTGGTCGTACATACCTCTGGTAGTGTTTCTAAAGATAATGTCGTAGCAGCCAGAAAAGGTGTTTTTTATCCCCTACAAACCTTTTCGCCTAAAAAAGGAGTTGACTTTAGTAGTACTCCTATATGCATCGAAGCCGATACTTTACAAGATTTGAAAATTTTAGAAGTACTTGCTCACAAAATTTCTGGAACGGTACATCTAGTATCATCGGCGCAGCGAGAGAAATTACATCTGGCAGCTGTTTTTGTAAATAACTTTACCAATCATATGTACGTTATAGGTCAAGAAATCTGTAGTAAAGAAGAACTTCCTTTTGACTTATTAAAACCTCTTATATCTGAAACTGCCAATAAATTACGATTTTTGAGTCCCGATAAAGCACAAACAGGTCCTGCGAAACGTAATGACATTTTAACCATGCAAAAACACCTAGACGCACTAGAAAATCCGATACAGAAGAAACTATATCAGCTGATAAGCGAATCTATTAAAGAGCAAAATGAAGAAAAATTATAAAGAATACCTCAACCAGATAACTACTTTTATTTTTGATGTTGACGGTGTTTTTACCGATGGTACCTTACTTATTACCACTAAAGGAGAAATGCTTCGGAAAATGAATGTCAAAGATGGGTATGCGCTAAAGACCGCGTTGCAAAAAGGTTACAATGTTTGTATTATCTCCGGAGGCAATAATGAAGGGGTTCGTAATAGATTTAAGGCCCTTGGTGTAACCGATATTTATTTAGGTGCCCATCATAAAGAAGAACCTTTAGATGAATACCTTGATATTAATTCCATAAAACCCGAAAACGTTCTATATATGGGTGATGATGTACCTGACATACCTCCTATGAAGATGGTGCAATTGGCGACATGTCCACAAAATGCAGTAGCCGAAGTAAAATCGATTTGCGATTATGTTTCCCATAAAAATGGCGGGGAAGGCTGTGTACGAGATATTATAGAACAGGTTTTAAAAGTACGTGGGGATTGGAATTCAAACTTTAGTGCCGCGAATGACTAAAAATCCTCTGGCAGAAAAGTTGAAGGATTACAAGCTAATTTTAGCTTCTGGTTCACCTCGAAGGAAAAAATTCTTTGAGGATTTAGGAGTAGAATTTGAGGTACAATTAAAACCGGTCGAAGAAGTATATCCGAAAGAACTTAAAGGAGAAGAAATAGCCTCTTATTTGGCTAAACTAAAATCATCTGTATTCATAGATAGATTGAAGACCAACGAAATTTTGGTTACTTCAGATACCGTTGTATGGCATCAGAATGAATCTCTGGCCAAAGCAGAAAGTGAAGTTGAAGCCAAAGAAATGCTCAAAAAATTATCAGGGCAATGGCATGAAGTTATTACCTCGGTATGCTTTACTGCCAAAACCCAACAAAAAGTAGTTAGCGCTACAACCAAAGTGAAACTTGCCGAATTGACCGTTGAAGAAATAGCATACTATATCGAGACCTTTAAACCCTATGATAAAGCTGGTGCATATGGAATTCAAGAATGGATCGGACTCATTGGTATCGAAGAAATTAGAGGTCTTTACACCAATGTAGTCGGTTTACCTACCCAATTAGTTTACAAAACGTTAATGGCTATTGTTGCCTAGGTATTGTTGGTTAATTTTGGCAAAAACCATTAGTTATGAAAAAGTGGATTCGATTTGAACTTCTCATAGTACTTTTCGCATTAACGATAGTCACATTTGAGGGCTGTAAAGAAAAATCTGGCTCAACTTCTAAGGAATTGGCTCTAAATACAGAAGAAACAAAAAAGGTTGAAAAAAAATTTCCAAAAAAACCGCTGTCCGAAGCATTTAAAAAGTATTGGTATGCTGGTAATGCTGAAATAACATCATACAAGTTGCAGCAAGCGAGGTATGGCGAACTAAGAGAAGGAACCGCTGTGCTTATTTATGTAACGGAACCTTTTCTACCGGAAGTTCAGGTGAAAGCGGATGGAAGTAATGCAAGCAATATTCCTGTTCTAAAACTAAATGCTACTAAAAAATATTTAACCGGTATTTACCCCTATTCTATAATGAGCAGCACGTTTTATCCCGTTCATGACAACCAACATGCGCTAAAAACCAGCTTGTCGGTTCAAGAGTGGTGTGGCCATGTCTATTCACAACTGAACAATAGGGAAGAATTTGAATTTACATCACATTCGTATTTTGAAGGAGAGGCAGACCAAAATTTAAAATTAAATAAAGCTATTCTTGAAAATGAAATATGGAACAAAATTAGAATTAACCCAGATAACCTTCCTATTGGGGAAATTGACATTGTACCATCCTTAGAGTTTTTTAGAACAAAGCACCAAGATATGCAAGCGCTAAAGGCCAAAGCTAGCTTAACAACGGCGAACGGAATGAGTTCTTATACCATCGACTATGGTGCCGACATTCGTAAACTGACCATTAATTTTACAACAGATTTTCCATATTCAATAGAAAGCTGGAAAGAAGAGTTCAAGAGCGGTTATGGCCCTAGTGCAAAAATCCTTTCTTCAACAGGAACGAAAATAAAAAGTATCAAAACACCCTATTGGAGGCAAAATTCAAATAAATTTATCGCCTTAAGAGATAGTTTAGGTCTATGATTGCATTAAAAAGCTTTGTTGAAGAATTTCAAAGTGAGTTGGCAGGTACTTTAATTGCGTTTGCTGTTTTTCTTTTTCTTCGTTTTTTACTGGTAAAAACGATTAGACGTATTGGTCGTAAAAGCGATATCAATCAGGTAAGAACGGTTTTGGTAGGCAGGTACCTAACCTTTGCCCTAATTACTTTAATACTTATTGCGTTGCTTTTCATTTGGAAAGTAGACTTTAAGGAGTTAGGTCTTATTCTATCATCTTTCTTTGCGGTTTTAGGTGTTGCCTTGTTCGCCAGCTGGTCTATTTTAAGCAATATTACTGCCGGTATTATCTTATTCTTTTATTTTCCTTTTAAAATTGGAGATAGAATTCGAATACTCGATAAAGACTTTCCTGAAGAAGCCATTATTATAGATATTCAAGCCTTTAATATCAATCTTAAAAAAGATGATGGCGAGCTACTCACCTATCCTAACAATTTGTTGTTGCAAAAAGGTGTGGTACTCATTCAAAAACAAGTAGCTACAGGTGAAGACCTCGAACAGCATTTTTAGGCTGTTAAAGAAGTTCTAAATCTAAACTTCTAGGTAGCTAATCTTTCTATATTTGGGGATAATTAAATAACCAACTATGCAATCTACAAGGGCTTTTGTTCTAGTCTATCTATTACTCTGTATAAGTATTACGGCCCAGACTCCAAAAAAGCTATCATCTAACGATATACATCACGAACTTGAAAAGCTTAACTTCTTGGGTACAGCACTCTATTTAGCTGCGCATCCAGATGATGAAAATACCCGACTAATATCTTATTTAGCAAACCACACCAAAGCGCGTACGGCATATTTATCGCTAACAAGAGGTGATGGCGGTCAGAATTTGATCGGTGCCGAGCTACGTGAATTGCTTGGCGTATTAAGAACACAAGAATTATTGGCCGCAAGAAGAGTTGATGGCGGTGAACAACGATTTACCCGCGCAAATGACTTCGGATACTCTAAACATCCTAATGAAACTTTGCAGATTTGGAACAAAGAGCAAGTTTTAGGAGACGTTATTTGGACAATTAGAAACTTGAAGCCAGATGTAATCATAAATCGATTTGACCATAGAAGAGCGGGCAGAACCCATGGACACCACACCTCTTCTGCCATATTAAGTATGGAGGCTTTTGATTTGGCAGCGAGTAAAGATGTATATCCAGAATATTTAAAAAGTACAGATGTTTGGCAACCTAAACGTCTTTTTTACAATACCTCATGGTGGCGTTATGGCAGTCAAGAAGCATTTGATAAAGTGGACAAGTCTAATATGTTGAAAATGGATGTTGGCGTTTACTACCCTGCATTTGGTAAATCAAATAATGAAATTGCTTCTTTGGCGAGCAGTCAACATCTTTGCCAAGGTTTTGGTCGCATATCAACAAGAGGTTCGCAAGATGAATACATAGAACTATTAAAAGGTGATTTACCAGAAAATAAAAACAATATTTTTGATGGTATTAATACGACTTGGTCCAGAGTGAAAGGCGGTGAGGCAGTTGGTGAAATTTTATATGAAGTTGAAAAGAATTTTGACTTTAAAAACCCTTCATCGCATATTCCTAAGTTACTAGAAGCCTATACATTACTCCAAAAGGTTGAAGATAAGCATTGGAGAGAACTTAAATCTGAGCATTTAAAGGATATTATTCTTGCATGTTCGGGGCTTTATCTAGAGGCAAATGCATCTAGCTCTTCAGCCACCAGAGGCGAGACCTTAAAAATTGTAGTTGAGGCTTTAAACCGAAGCGATTCTAAAATTAAACTGAATGCTGTGGTAATCGAAAACACAGGTGCTTCGATTCGGCAAACGGTAAATCTGGCTGCCAATAAGAAAGAAAGCTTAGAGCTCGATCTAACCATTGCAAAGAACGCGGCATTTACGACCCCATATTGGCTTAATACAAAAGGAAGTCTGGGCATGTATGAGGTAAGCGACAAATCTTTAATCGGTAAACCAGAAACTCCACCAGCATTTATGGTAAATTATGAGTTGGACTTTAACGGTAGCATTTTAAACTTTAAAAAACCAATAGTCTATCACTATTCAAAACCGGACAAAGGTGAAATTTATGAACCTTTTGTAGTGCTCCCAGAAGTAACATCCAGTTTTAAAGATGACGTTATTTTATTTGCCGATAACAGTGCAAAAGAGATTACGCTTTCAATCAGGGCAGGTAGAGATAAGGTTTCAGGCACGGTAGCTCTAAATCATCCTAAGGGTTGGTCTGTTAGTCCGTCCTCAATCGACTTTGAAATTGCTCAAAAAAATGATGTCCAAAATTTTCTTTTTAAGGTAAGCCCTCCAAAACAAGAAAGTGAAGGAAGTATTTTTCCAGTAATAAAGGTAAATGGAAACTCGTACACTAGAAAGTTGGTCGAAATTAATTACGACCATGTTCCTAAACAATCCATACTACTGCCTTCAGAAACAAAAGTTGTTCGTTTGAACATTCTAAAAAGTGGAAATAATATTGGATACGTCGTCGGCGCTGGCGATAAAGTTCCTGAAAGTCTAGAACAGATAGGATACAACGTAGAAACTATAGCGGTTAACAATATTCAAGAAGGTTCGCTAAGCAAATATGATGGTATTGTAGTAGGAATTAGGGCGTATAACGTGGTTGAAGAACTTAAATTTAAACAAGCTTTTTTACTAGATTATGTCAAAGAGGGCGGTAACCTAATTATTCAATACAACACCGCCGGGCGCTGGAGAGAGCAATTTAAAAATATAGCTCCCTACCCTATTACCATCTCTCGTGATAGGGTGACCAATGAAAATGCAGAAGTGGAAATATTGGCCAAGAACCATCCATTGATTAATTTTCCTAATACAATCACCCAAAATGATTTTGATGGATGGGTACAAGAACGTGGTTTATACTTTCCGAATGAGTGGAGTAAAGAATTTACACCTATCTTGTCTATGAACGATGAGGGCGAAAATCCAAAAACAGGAAGTTTATTGGTAGCACCTTACGGAAAAGGGAACTATATTTATACCGGTTTGAGCTTTTTCAGAGAGCTGCCCGCAGGTGTTCCCGGGGCTTATAAATTATTTGCAAATATGCTTTCCATAGGAAAAGAAAACCATCAAACAGAAAATGGAATCAAAGGAAAGTAGCGACAATACCGAATCATTTATTTGGAAAAAGGAATATACCATCGTGTTAGTCCTCAACATGCTTTATATTCTGGTTTTCTACTTTTTAATGAAAGGAAATTTATAGTTTATGGAGTTACTGGACTGGATCGTGCTTGTAGGAACTCTTTTGACGATAGTTGGATACGGAGTATGGAAAACTAAGGGAAGCAAAAGCGTTGAAGATTATGTAAAAGGAGGAAGCGATACCAAATGGTGGACTATAGGGCTGTCGGTAATGGCTACCCAGGCCAGTGCTATAACTTTTTTATCTACTCCCGGGCAAGCTTTTCACGATGGAATGGGCTTTGTTCAGTTCTATTTTGGTCTTCCTATCGCAATGATTGTTATTTGCGGCGTATTTATACCTATTTATCACAAGCTTAAGGTATATACGGCCTACGAACTTTTAGAAAAACGTTTTGATTTAAAAACCAGGACCCTAACAGCTATTCTCTTTCTCATACAACGTGGATTGGCAGCTGGGATAACCATATTTGCACCCTCCATAATTTTATCGGCAGTTTTAGGTTGGAACCTACTGACCTTAAATATTATAATTGGAGTTCTTGTAATCTTATATACCGTTTCTGGTGGCACAAAAGCGGTGAGCGTGACGCACAAGCAACAAATGTTCGTAATTATGACAGGGATGTTTTTTGTTTTCTTTTTTATTTTAGGTAGTCTTCCGTCCGACATTTCCTTTAGCGAAACTTTAAAACTTGCTGGTGCAAATGGCAAGCTGAATATTTTAAACTTCGATTTTGATCCAAAAAATAGATATACCTTTTGGAGCGGTATTACCGGTGGTTTCTTTTTAATGCTGGCCTATTTTGGCACCGATCAGAGCCAGGTACAGCGCTATCTATCCGGAAAATCGGTTAGGGAAAGTCAACTTGGCCTAATTTTCAACGGCATTCTTAAAATTCCCATGCAATTCTTTATTCTTTTGGTGGGTGTTATGGTATTTATCTTTTACCAGTATAATCCTTCTCCCCTAAATTTTAATCCAGCGGCTACCGAAGCGGTTTTAAACTCAGCGTATTCAGAAGACTATAAAGCATTACAAGAAGGTCATATCGAATTACAATTAGAAAAGAAAATGGCACAAAGCGAGTTTTCTTCGGCGCTCAAGCTTAAAGATTTAAATGCGATAGAACAGGCCAAAATAGATGTTATTGCGGTTAACAAATCAGAAATGGCTGGGCGAAACACGGCAAAAGATTTAATTAGTAAGGCAGATGAAAACGTGCAGACCAATGATAAAGATTATGTATTTATTCATTTCATTTTAAACAACTTGCCAATAGGCCTCGTAGGCCTGCTATTGGCGGTTATTTTATCTGCAGCAATGTCTTCAACTGCTTCTGAATTAAATGCACTTGGTACTATAACGGCCTTGGACTTGTATAAAAGAAATAAAAAGGGTGATTTTACCCAAAAGCATTACTTGAACGCTAGTAAATTTTTCACTTTAATTTGGGGTATTATCGCTATTCTTATTGCCTGTGTTGCTGACCTTTTTGATAACTTGATTCAGCTAGTGAATATTATTGGCTCAATATTTTATGGTAACGTTTTGGGCATATTTCTATTGGCGTTTTTCTTCAAATTTGTAAAAGGTAACGCGGTATTTGTCGCAGCAATTATCACCCAGATTATCATCTTTATCCTATACTTTGTTTTGATTGCGCCTTACGAAAGTGGACAAGAAAAACTAGGCTATCTATGGCTTAATGCCATTGGTTGCGGACTCGTTATCGCTGTTGCCGCCCTTATCGAAGCTTTTGACCGCACCTTGCGTAAACCGCCTATCGAAGTTTAATATTCTAAGAATGCACGATTAGCAAAATCCCTGAAAACAGGGTTTATGTGGGTTACCATCCCGACTACTTTAGCATAAAAAACCAGTTATGCATAAAATAGTCTCATTACTTTGTATTACAATTCTTGTTTCATGTAACTCCGTTGGCAAATCGGAATCTATAGCACAACAGGTGACCGTACCCAAACATTATGACAAGGTCGATGTTTTGCCAAATGCAGTACTCTATGAAACGGCCTTGGAACTAGATTTTATCAAAACTGCAAATGAAAGGGATGCAGAATTCATAGTTGCTGAAGTTATTATTACAAGTAAAAGATGGGCATTAACTTTTAACGAATACGGGCAAATAGTTGCGAGGTCTAGAAGCGCCTCAGTGATAGCAAATAAAGAAGATAAGTGCTATGTTCAGAACCTGGTTTTCGAACAAAAAGGTGATGGAGAAAGTTTCAACGAAACCGAAATTGTCAAAAAATCTAATTGGAAGACTTTGGACTGTACTATATTGGAAAGTAAAAACCCTGACAACAATTGCCAGGGTTCAATTCGAAAATTAAGTTTTAACTATAAAGCTCCCCACTCTTTCAGCGAGTCTTTATTCATCTTAACATAGTCCATATTGCCTGCTTCTTCGGCAGCGGCAAGTGATTTTTTCGCAGTCGCTATTGCGCCTTTTTTATCACCTGACTTTGCTAGAATTAGCGACTGTTGTCTTAGCTGCCAAAAAGCTGGTTTTTCAACCATGGCCATAGCCTTGTCCATCCATTCTTTAGCTTTTCCAATATCTTTGCCTTCATTGGCATAATATACAGCAGCTGCATAATAATCACCTGCTGAAGGTCCCGCCATTACTTTTTCGATACTCTTTACTACCTCGGCATCTGTTTTAACTCCGAAAGGAACTGCCACATAAGTGTTCTCCCAAATAATACCAAGATTAGCACCATTATTGGTAACATCATCAATAGTTATTGTGAATGTTTCTACGGGCATATCCATTTTATAAACTGGAACCGTAGTTTTTGCTACTACCTTTGCATCGTCCCAATTTCTTGGGGTTCCTCCACCTTGGATATCAGTGTAAAAGAATACTTCCCAATTCTCTTTTCCAGGCTTTGTGAAAATTGAGTATGTACCAGCTTTAACGTCTTGGTTTGCAATAGTGACATCCTTATCAAAACTAATTTTTGTGTAGGCATTCGCTCCTGTTCTCCACAGTTTACCGAAAGGTACAAGATCACCATAAATTGTTCTACCACGCATTGATGGTCTAGAATAATCAACAGTAACCTCTGTTAAACCTACCGTTTGCCAAATTTTTGAAGAGGTACTTGGTTGTGGCGTAGTTATCTGTGCACTCAAGGTACAAGTCAATAAGGCCACAAAAGAAAATAATACTAATTTTTTCATGATATCAGTGTTTAATCGATTAGAAAACAAAACTAGTTATAATGAAAAGCTAGATATGTTAACAAATGCTTAAATAACAAGCCATGTTAATTTGAAAAATGAGTAGGTCTTGCCAAGTCAACCTTTTTTTCTGAGCTGAAAAGTTTATTAATTTTTGTTTAACTTTTTTTATTTCAAATTAAACAAAATTACAATTATCTTTGTTAAAATTCTTTTATGAAACTTTACCAATTAAAAGCCAAACAGGCCTTACCAATTTCTAAGATAGAAGCTTGGATCTTTTTATCTGACCCCAAAAACTTAGCCGTAATAACACCAGACCACATGGGTTTTACAATTTTGGATGGGGCTGACAGGCCCATGTTTCAAGGGCAGATTATACAATATATAGTCAAACCTTTCGCAGGATATAGTACCAAATGGGTTACTGAAATTACCCATGTAAAAGAAGGCGAATATTTTGTAGATGAACAGCGTTTTGGCCCTTACGCCTTATGGCACCACAAGCACTTTATAAAAGAAATTGATGGTGGGGTAGAAATGGAAGACATTATTGATTATAAAATTCCTCTCGGGTTTTTGGGGCAATTGGCCTATCCTTTGGTGGTAAAAAAACAATTACAACAAATCTTCGAGTACCGCGAAACAAAGCTTAACGAGTTGTTCGGTAAGCTTGAAGGCAAAAAGAACAGTCTAGAATTAAAATCGATATAATATGCAAAAAAATATTCTACTCGTAGGTGGCTCACATGGTATAGGTTTTGAAATAGCTAAAGCACTTCAAGACCAATTTACAATATATGTTGCCTCAAGAACCAACGATGAACTTGGTAATTTAGAAGTTAATTACATTTCATTTGATGCTACCACGGATACCTTTGAAGACTCAGAACTACCAAATGAGCTACATGGGTTTGTGTATTGTCCGGGTAGTATTAATCTAAAGCCTTTTAAAATGTTGTCGATTGACACTTTTAAAGAAGATATGGAGCTTAACTTCTTTTCTTTGGTCAAGGTTGTGAAGACTGTTATGCCTAAAATGGCAGATGGCTCAAGTATGGTGTTCTTTAGCACAGTTGCAGTCGCTACAGGAATGCCTTTTCACACTAGTGTAGCAGCAGCAAAAGGCGCAATTGAAGGGTTTGCAAAGTCATTGGCCGCAGAGTATTCGCCAAAGGTTAGGGTAAATACGATAGCCCCTTCATTAGTAGATACGACCCTGGCAAAACGTCTATTAAATAATGACAGGAAAAGAGAACTTATGAACGAGCGTCACCCTTTAAAAAGAGTTGGTGAAGCAAAGGACATAGCCAACCTTGCCTGCTTTTTACTAAAAGAGGATAGTTCTTGGGTTACTGGGCAAAGTATTGGTATTGATGGTGGTATATCTACCTTAAATGTAAATTAATGGCGAAAAAGGCAAGTGTATTTTGGTATAGGCGCGACTTGCGTTTAGATGATAATGTGGGGCTATACCATGCTTTAAAAGGCGAATCTGCCGTAATACCAATTTTTATTTTTGATACTGAAATTTTAGAAAAACTACCTAAAACCGATGCGCGTGTTGGTTTTATACATCAACAACTGGTAAAAATCAGAAAAAAATTACGGTCAGACTTTAATAGCGACTTGGGCATTTATCATGGAAAACCTGTAGAGGTTTTTGACACCTTGTCTAAAGAATTTAGCATCGATACGGTATTTACCAACCACGATTATGAACCTTATGCGAAACAGCGTGATAAAGAAGTTGCAGAATTCTTGACGGACAAAGGCATCGGTTTTAAGACCTTTAAGGATCAAGTAATTTTTGAAAAAAGTGAGATTGTCAAAGGTGATGGCAAACCGTATGTTGTATATACCCCGTTTAAAAATAAATGGAAAGAACAATTTAATCCCTCAGTAGACTTGGTAGAATATCAACCAGATTTTGCTAACCTCTTACGAAATAAGCGCTTTCCAGATTGCAAATTAGAAGACCTAGGCTTTCAAGAATCAGACATTGAAGTGCCCGATTTTGTCGTAACAAAAGACCTGATTCAAAATTATGAGGATACGCGAAACTTTCCGGCCATTAAAAATGGCACATCTAGATTAGGTCCTCATTTAAGATTCGGAACAGTTTCTGCAAGAAAAATGGTGAAAAAGGCAATTGCTGAAGAAAACGAAGTTTTTTGGAGCGAACTGATTTGGCGAGAGTTTTTTATGCAAATTCTATGGCATTTTCCGCATACCCATAAAAAGGCCTTTAAACCCAAATATGACCGTATCGAATGGCGCAATAATGAAGCGGAATTCGAAAAATGGAAAAATGGCCTAACCGGCTATGCCTTGGTAGATGCCGGTATGCGCGAATTAAATGCTACAGGCTATATGCATAACCGCGTTCGAATGTTGGTCGCCAGCTTTTTATGCAAGCATTTATTGATAGATTGGCGCTGGGGAGAAGCCTATTTTGCCGAAAAGCTTTTAGACTATGATATGAGTGCCAACGTCGGTAACTGGCAATGGGCTGCGGGCAGTGGTGTTGATGCTGCCCCGTATTTTAGAATTTTTAACCCCATGACCCAAGTTGATAAGTTTGATAAGCAAAAAGATTATATCAACAAATGGATACCTGAACTTCAAGAGCTTAGCTACCCTGAAAAAATGGTAGATCATAAAATGGCGAGGGAAAGGTGTTTACAAGTTTATAAAGAAGCGGTTGGCTAATACTTTTTCATTACTTTAGAGATTCAGTTTTTTTAAAGTAACCAACACCTATAAAAATGAAAAAAATTATCCTATTTGTCGCTTTATTTACGTGTATTGGAAGCATAGGCCAAAAATTAAACCCCAACAAAAAAGCAATCATTGCCTCTATTGAAAAACACGAGGCCGAATTGATAAAGATCAGTGACTCTATATGGGCACTTGCAGAAACCGCTTTTAACGAAAGTGAATCTTCACGTATTCTAGCTGACTATGCTGAAAAAAACGGACTTAAAGTTACTCGGGGGGTCGCCGATATTCCTACGGCCTTTACGGCCACTTATGGTTCGGGCAAGCCAGTAATAAGTATTCTTGGCGAATTCGATGCCCTGCCAGGTATTTCGCAGAAAGCATCCCCGGTAAAAGAGCCTTTACAACCCGGAGCTGCTGGCCATGGCTGTGGCCACAATATGTTCGGTACTGCAAGCTTAGGTTCGGCAATAGCCATTAAAGAACTTATGGACCAAGGAAAAATAAAGGGTACTGTCAAATTTTCAGGAACTCCTGCAGAAGAAAAGTTCTTTGCCAAAGTTTGGATGGTAGAAGCTGGGCTTTGGAGCGATGTAGATGTTAATATTAGCTGGCACCCCTCCTCAGGCATAGAGGCCGATGTACAAAGTGGCTTGTCATTAATAGACTTTATTGTAGAATTCTATGGCCAAACCGCTCACGCCTCCGCAGATCCCTGGAACGGGCGTAGCGCCTCTGATGCCCTAGAGTTATATACAACTGGAATTAATTACTATAGAGAACATATTTTGCCCACTTCGCGAATCCACTATCATATTCAAGATGGTGGGCAAGTCGTAAATGTAGTGCCAGATTATGCAAAACTATGGGTGCGGGTACGTGATCCAAAGCGGAAAATTATGCTGCCTACCTACGAACGCGTTAAAAAAATGGCCGAGGGTGCCGCTATTATGGCCAATGTTGATTATAAAATCTCTTTGGTTTCCGGTATTTACGAAACCTTGGTAAATCGCTCCGGTGGTGAAATTATGCAGAAAAACCTTGAGCTTTTAGGCCCGATTACCTATACGGAAGAAGAAACGGCTTTTGGCAAAGCGATACAAAAAGCAACTGGCAAGCCAGAGATAGGTATGGATAGTAAAATTTATCCTTTAAAAGAAACCGAAAAGAATCCTGGTGGAGGTTCTACAGATGTAGGTGATGTAAGCTGGAACGTTCCTAATATAAATTTAGGCGTTACCGTTGCGCCAAAAGATACCCCTTGGCATTCTTGGGCAGTTGTAGCCTGCGGTGGAATGAGTATTGGCCATAAAGGTATGGTCTATGCCTCAAAAGCTATGGGTATGACCATGGTAGATTTATTTACAAATCCAAAACTCGTTGAAAAAGTAAAAGAAGAATACAAAACCCGAAAAGGAGATGAAGTCTATGAGGCTATGATAGACGGTCCCCCACCTATCGGAAAAGATTAAAACCAAAAATTGCTATGTTCGGATTATTTAAAAAGAAAACAGAATTAGAAAAATTACAAGAAAAGTATCAAAAGCTCATGAAAGAGGCCTTTGATCTTTCTAAAATCAATAGAAGTGAAAGCGATACCAAATATGCGGAGGCTGATAAAATTCAAAAACAAATTGAAGAACTTACATCGTAAAAGTTTATTCTTAGCAGTGACAGCATTGCTGCTAGTGCCGACTTTTATTACTGCCCAAGACAATCCTTTAAACGGATTTGAAAATTTAGTTGGTAAAACCTGGAAAGCAGAAGGCACTTGGGGCGATGGGTCGAAATTCAAACAAGAGATAGAATTTAGGTATTCTTTAGAGGGTAAGACCATTGTAGCAGAATCCAAGGGTTTTGTAAACAAAGAACAAACCGAATACGGCCATCGCAATCACGGTATTCGTAAATACGATGCAGAAAGCAACACCATTCGGTTCTGGGAATTTGATGTTTTTGGAGGGGTTACCAAGGGTACGGTGTCATTCAATGAAAAAGATATTTTATATAAATACACTTATGGCGATACCGAAGTAACCGATGCTTGGGAGTATGTTGATGATAACACCTATAATTTTAAAGTTGGCAGCTATGTAAATGGAGAATGGAAACAGACCTATTTAGAAACGCAATTTAAAGCTGACAACGGTTTTGATTTTCATTTTGACCATGAATCATTGGTGGTGACCAAACTGATCGAAACGGGTGATTTCTATCGTGATGTACTGCAATTAAAAGAGATTCCCCACCCCGATAAGGCCCAAGGTTTTCGCTGGTTTGAAATTAGAGGGAATTCGCAGTTGCACCTCATAAAAAAAGATGTTATCGTCTTTAAAAAAGATAAGAGCATACACCTGTGCTTATCAACACAAGACTTAGAAGGCTTTATAGCACATCTAATGGCTAAGAACATTGATTTTTATAATTGGCCAGGTGACAAAGGTTCGGTTACCGACCGCAGTGATGGGATAAAACAAATCTATTTGCAAGACCCTGATGGCTATTGGATCGAAATCAATACGGTAAAGCACTAATAAAGATCTACCATAGTTCAAGCGGAAGCTAAAATTGTTTAAAATAAGAAAGACTAAAATATGAACAACTCCGTAGTACAAACATTTCCCTTAGGCTTTCCATGGCAAACACAAGATCCCTTTTTGTTTTGTGTATACCACTTAGACCATTATCCTAAAGGAAATGGAGAATTGGGGCCAGACCCAAAATTGCTAGAAGGTAGAAGCCTTGGCAACGACTTTACGATAAAAGATGGTTGGCGTATGTATCATGGTACGACAATACCAGGTTTTCCGTACCACCCGCATAGAGGGTTTGAAACTATTACCATAGTCAACAAAGGCTATTGTGATCATTCCGACTCTTTAGGTGCCGCTGGGCGTTTTGGAGAGGGCGATGTGCAATGGATGACCGCAGGCCGTGGGGTACAACACTCCGAAATGTTTCCTTTACTGAATGACGATAAAGAAAATCCATTAGAGTTATTTCAAATCTGGTTGAATCTACCTAAAGCCGATAAGTTTGTAGACCCGCATTTTAAAATGTTATGGCATGAAGATATTCCCATTATCAAAGAAACCAATGCCACTGTAAAAGTGATAGCCGGTAATTACAGGGGAAACCAAGCCAATGACCCTGCCCCCAACTCTTGGGCGGCAAACAATGAAAATGAAGTTGCGGTCTGGAACATTCATATATATCCCGAGACCGAATTTATCTTACCCAAAGCAAGCACTGAGGTTTCTAGAACACTCTATTTTTATGAAGGCGATGAAATTGAAATAGACGGAAAAAAGATAAAGCCTAATTTTGGTTTGGTTTTAGATGGCGCCCAAGAAACTACCATAAAAGTGGGCAAAAAGCAAGCGCACTTTTTGATTTTACAAGGCAAACCTATTGGCGAACCAGTTGCAAAATACGGTCCTTTTGTAATGAACACCGATGCTGAAATACAGCAGGCCATGGACGAATACCGCACAACGCAATTTGGTGGCTGGCCTTGGCCCTACCCCGATAATGTGCATGAGAAAGAAAAAGGACGTTTTGCAAAATATCCAGATGGGGACTTGGTAGAAAAATAATAGTTAAACATATACATTTGGGATAACATTTTCGAAAGTATTTCAATATGTCATACAACATACATGATTCTTTTAAGTGATTAGCATATATCTGCTAACTTGAACTATTTCACGAACCATTTCGTGTGAGGGTGAGGTCCACTTCACATGATATCGTTTAAAGTATTTTGCTATATTTCCTCAGAATTAATAACCAATACCAAGACCTTAATGCTGTTTACACAGCCGTTGTACATAGCGCAACATTATATCAGTCATGAAAAAAGGACGCTACAATCTCCGTAAGATAGTTTCATGTAAAAAGCATTTAGATAATGGTGTAAGTCACATCATGTTATATGGTTTGGCGACCGCTAGCTTAATTCTTGGATTGAAATGGTTGCAATGGAATTTTATAATTAGGGAAAACGCAATCGATATTTATATTGGATTGATTGCCCTTATGTTCACCTTGTTGGGTGCCTGGATAGCTTCTCAATTAATAAAACCAAAAACACGAGCTGTTTTAGTGGACAAACAAAATATGATTCAGCAACCCAAAGAATTTAAATTAAATGAGGCTGGCTTAAAAAGGTTGAATTTAACAAACAGAGAATACCAAATTTTAAAGCTGATAGCTCAAGGGCATAGCAATTCTGAGATTGCGGATGAATTGTTTCTTTCACTTAGCATAATAAAAACCCATGTTTCTAACCTTTATACCAAAATGAACGTAAAAAGCAGGTTTAGGGCAATTGCGGTTGCCAAAGAAATTAAAATCGTCGAGTGAGGGAACTAGTACTTTGGTATAAAAGTGCTGAAGCTCAACAATTGGTACCAAAGTATGAAGTAAGTTATTGTTTAAAATAATAGTTTCGAGGCAAACTCTAAATCCAACAATTATGAAAAAAATCATTCTAATTTTCGGAGCAGTAATAGGCATATTATTAAGTGTCAATGCGATTATTCATATGAATATGATGATTTCAAATCCTGATTATAAAGGAAACGATATAATAGGGTATGCCACATTGGTCATTATGTTTTCTTTAATTTATTTTGGAGTACGCAATTACAGAAACAATTATCTCGATGGGAAAATCGGGTTTTCTAAAGCATTTAAAACAGGAGCACTAATTTGTTTTGTTGCCTCTACCTTTTATGTTGTGGTTGGTCTATTGTATTATTATTTTTTTGTACCCGATTTTATTGATGTTTATGCGGACTATTTAATAAAAAATGCTGCTCCGGATGAGGTTGAAGCTACAACCGCTCAAATGGCAAACTTTAAGGAAATGTATAAGAACCCCTTGTTTCCTATTTTAATTACCTACATGGAAGTTTTTCCCATAGGGATAATAGTGGCTTTATTTAGCGCCTTTATAGTCAAAAAAAAGTAACAAAATCATCTTCGCACTCTGCCAGATTGACGAATCTGTAGGATAATACAAAATACTATAACTATCTGTCCACTAGTGCGAACTACTTTGGCGAACAATATCATGTAAGGGTATGGAGGCCCAATTCAAATACCATCGTTAAAAGTATTTTGCTATATTTCTTTAAGATTAACAGCTAAGAATACAACTCGTGCAATGTTTTCGCAGCCTAGTATAAAGCGGGATGTTTGCGACAAATTAATTTAAATTAAAATGAAAGTAACAGCCGAAAAAAATGAACAAGTTGCCAACATGGTTTTTGCATCTATCTACCCTCATTACCTAAAGAGGATAGAAAAAAATGGAAGAACAAAAGAAGAACTTGGCCAAGTAATTCAATGGTTTACTGGTTTTGATCAAAATGCTTTACAAGAACTTATTGATCAAAAAGCAAGCTTTAGAACATTTTTTCAAAAGGCCAAAATACATTCAAACGCTCACTTGATCAAAGGGGTTGTCTGCGGTTATCGAATTGAAGAAATAGAAGATGAATTTTTAGTTTATAAACAATGTAGACGTATGGAAAAGCTGATTGATGAATTGGCAAAAGGTCGTAAAATGGAAAAAATTCTTCGAACAGAAAAATAATAATAGGTCTGTTATAAGTCAAAACTAAAGTTTGTAAATACCGACCTTAGGCAACCATTTTGTTTTAAATTACGTCTATTTAATAGTAGTAAATCTCAACTATCTAAATAGTCAAAACCATGGTCAAGCAAAAAGGAAATCTAAAGAAATCTAAAATTCTCATTTTAATGGCAGGTATTCTGCTAATTTTAATGGCCATTTTACACGGCAGTGGCTTTTTCTATGTGAGCAATGCTATTGAAGAATCTAATTCGAAAGAATTTCTTAAAGAAGTTGTTCCTGTTTTATTTGCGCATCCTGCGATTCATTTGGTTTGTTTGGCATTTTTTGGGTTCTTAGCGTTATTTCTTCAACAAGCGGCTAAAAAAATATTATTTCTGCTCTCATTTTTTGTCACTATAGATGCACTATTGGCGTTTTACTTAGGAGGTATCATTCCAGCTATTTTACTACTCGTCGCAGCTACCTGTTTTTTAATTGCTGGTTTAAAGATAAATCAAAATCAGATTAACCTTGACCCGCAATCAAATTTATAGCTGTGCTGATACATTCGCATTAGAAAAACAAGGCAAACATACCACTGAACTATTCTATAAAAATAGGATGAAACAAAAACTAACAAGCCCTGAGTTTTGATTAAATCCGTAGCAAAAATGAGCTTTTAACGAATTTTAAATTGCCCTAAAAGACTCGTTAGACCCTATCTATCTTAGCTCCAATAGCGCGTAGCCTCTCATCAATATTCTCATAGCCGCGGTCTATTTGCTCGATATTATGAATGGTAGACGTTCCTTTGGCAGACAGTGCCGCAATCAACAAAGAAACCCCAGCCCTGATATCTGGTGAGGTCATGGTAGTTGCTTTTAAAGTGGACTTAAAATTATGACCAATAATAGTCGCCCTATGTGGGTCGCATAAAATAATTTTTGCACCCATATCCAATAATTTATCCACAAAGAACAAACGGCTTTCAAACATTTTTTGATGGATGACCACTTCTCCCTTTGCCTGTATGGCTACAACCAATAAAATACTTAATAAATCTGGCGTTAGACCCGGCCAAGGCGCATCTGCAATAGTCAAAATAGAGCCGTCTATGTAATTCTGGACTTCATACCCGTCTTTATGGGCCGGAATATAAATATCATCATCACGTCGTTCTAATTGAATACCCAATTTCTGAAAAGCATTAGGTATCTGCCCAAGATCATCCCAACTTACATTTTTTATGGTAAGTTCGCTTTTTGTCATAGCGGCAAGTCCGATCCAACTTCCAATTTCAATCATGTCCGGAAGCATCGAGTGGTCTGTACCTCCTAAACGGTCTACGCCTTCAATATTCAAAAGATTAGAACCTATACCGGTGATTTTGGCTCCCATACGCACCAACATCTTACATAGTTGTTGCAGATAGGGCTCACAGGCAGCATTATAAATGGTAGTAGTACCTTCTGCTAAAACAGCGGCCATCACAATATTTGCGGTACCTGTTACAGAAGCTTCATCTAAAAGCATGTAGGTGCCTTTAAGTTTCTTTGCCTCTACTCCGTAAAAATATTCTTCTTTATTATATCTGAATTTTGCACCTAGTTTGATAAAACCCTCAAAATGGGTGTCTAATCTTCTGCGTCCTATTTTATCACCACCTGGTTTAGGAATATATCCTTTTCCGAATCTCCCCAAAAGAGGGCCAACGAGCATAATTGAACCTCTTAGACCACGACCATCTTGCTTAAACTGATCAGACTGTAGGTAATCTAGATTAATATCATCTGATTTAAAGGTATAAGAACCTTTGCCTTTCTTCTGAATTTTTACGCCTAAGTCTTCTAAAAGCGCAATTAGTTTATTGACATCTACGATATCAGGAATATTGTGTATAGTTACTTTTTCATCAGTAAGTAAAACCGCGCAAAGAATTTGAAGTGCCTCGTTTTTTGCGCCTTGAGGGGTAATCTCACCTTTAAGTTGGTGCCCCCCTTCTATTCTAAATGTCCCCATTTACTTGATTGAATGCTAATAATTAGTACCGCTTTTTATTACGGTTGTTATTGTTTCTTGAGTTCTTTTTGCTGTTGTTATAGCTTCTATTGGATTTTTGAACTCTATTCTTAAGAAATTGGTTGCTCTCGGTAAGACTTTCACCACTTGGAGCCAAATCGATCTCACCATTACTAAGCTCTTTTAAATGGGCAAAAATAGCTGCATCATCAACTGTATCCTTATTCCAGTTTAAATAACATTTTTTCATATGATTAGCGATCGCGTATTCTAAACCATCTCTTAAGTCGCCTTTTTCCCAACTTACGGCAACATCGACCATACGTTTTATATTATTGCCATAAAACCTGTATTTTGGATGGTTTTGTGGATACTCTAAAGGCTCAGGACGTTGTCTTAAAACCTCTTTTGATGTAATGGGAAATGGAGAATCGACATCCAATTTAAAATCGGACATAATAAACAACTGGTCCCAAAGTTTGTGTTGAAAATCTGGCACATCACGTAAATGAGGCTGTAAATTACCCATAACGCTTATAATAGCTTGAGCTACTTTATTTCGTTCTTCTTTATCTTCAATGGAAACCGCATGGTCTACCATTTTTTGAAAGTGTCGCCCATACTCAGGAATAATTAATTGAGGGCGCTCGGTATTGTATTCTAAATTTTCTACTAAATTCAAACTGGAAAGTTTATGATTATTACTAACAGGAAGTCTCCGTTATATCGCGCAAATTAAGAAATTTATTGCATTTATAGTGGATTTAGAGCGAAATTACGCCTTCCACTTTTGATACTTCTTTGTATTTCTCTATTACCGCATCCGGATTTTCTAAGGTAACGGTAATAGAAACACTGGTATAAGTACCTTTTTTAGATTGTTTAGACTCAATTACTGCGCCTATATTATCAAAGATACCTGTTATACGTTCTATCTTATTGGTATCGGTGGGAACAATAAACTTATAAAGGTATTTAGATGGCCAAGAACTATTTTCTAAAAGTTGTTCTTTAAGTCTATCGTAAAACTCTTGTGATTTCTCCGCGTCCATTCTTTTTTTTACAAATATAATCCGTTAAGTTTCTATTTTTTTTCCTTAAAGCGATTTCATTACTTTGTAACCTAAATACTTTTTTTTGAGCATTAAGAAAATAGTGGTTACCGGTGCCCCCGGAACTGGTAAAACAGTCGTAATAAACGGCCTTGAGGCTCATGGTTATCGCTGTTTTCATGAAATTATCAGAAGTATGACCGCCAAAGCCAAACTTGATGGAACAAAGAAAACTCCTGTATCAAACCCCTTGGCTTTTGTAGACGACCCTCTTAAATTTAATCAACTCTTATTGCAAGGTCGCTTAAGCCATTTCAAAGAGGCCCAAGATTTAGATACAGAAGTTAGTTTTTTTGACCGAGGTATGCCAGATGTATTGGCCTACATGGACTATTTTGCACAGTCATATGGGCAAGATTTTATAAATACCTGTGAAAATCATAAATATGATGCCGTTTTTATAATGCCCCCTTGGAAAGAAATCTATATTTCCGATAATGAGCGTCTAGAAACTTTTGACGAGGCTGAAAAATTGCATAAAAACTTAATGAATACCTATAAAGATTTTGGATACTCTCCTATTTCTGTTCCAAAAACTTCAGTTTCTCAACGTATTTCCTTTATCTTAAATGAACTAAAACGCATTTAGTGCAAGAAGGGCTACAAACTATTCTTAAAAAATATTGGGGGTTTGACTCCTTCAAAGGTTCTCAAGAAAGTGTAATTACCACAATTCTTGATAAAAAAGACGTACTCGCCTTAATGCCAACTGGGGGCGGAAAGTCTGTTTGTTATCAGCTACCAGCTATGCATTTAGAAGGTATCTGTATCGTTATCTCGCCACTGGTCGCTTTAATTCAAAATCAAGTTGATAGCCTAAAAGAAAAAGGTATAAAAGCCATTGCACTTACCGGAGGAATTTCTTTTGATGAACTAAACAATTTATTGGATAATTGTATTTACGGCAACTATAAATTTTTATACTTATCCCCAGAAAGACTTCAGCAATCATTAATACAAGACCGTATTCAACAAATGAACGTGAGCCTTATTGCAATTGATGAGGCCCATTGTATTTCGCAATGGGGTCATGATTTTAGACCGGCTTACCTAAAATGTGCTTTATTAAAGACTTTAGCGCCAAGGAAACCAATCGTAGCATTAACAGCAACTGCCACTACAAAAGTGAGCGCAGATATTATTCAAAATTTAGAACTAGAGAACCCCTTGATTACAAAGGATTCTTTTGAAAGAAAGAACCTTTCTTTTGAGGTAAAGATTTTTGAAGACAAACGCTATCAATTAGTTAGTCTTTTAAAGCCCTTAGGCCAAAGTGGCATCGTTTATGTGCGAACACGAAAAATGACCAAACAGATATCGGAGTTGCTTCAAAATAGAAATATCAGCGCTACTTTTTTTCATGGTGGTTTATCAAAAACGGAGAAAAAGAAAAAACTTACGGAGTGGCTAAATGGTAAAACAAAAGTTATGGTGGCCACAAACGCTTTTGGCATGGGCATCGATAATCCGAAGGTTAGAATTGTAATTCATTACCAACTACCCGATAGTATTGAAAACTATTTTCAAGAAGCCGGTAGGGCCGGTAGAGATGGTAAACCTGCGAAAGCTATTATTCTCAGTAATTTAGAAGATAAAAAATGGGCAAAACAACAATTTGTTCAGTCCTTACCAGATGTCACATTTGTTAAGTTACTGTATAAACGTTTAAACAGTCATTTTCAGATTGCTTATGGAGAAGGAAGCGGCGAGACTTTCAGCTTAAACTTCAATTCTTTTTGTAGTAAATACGAATTGAATCAGCTACTTACCTACAACGGTCTTAGAGTTTTAGATCAAAATTCGGTGTTGAGCCTTTCTGAGAACTTTCAGCAAAAGACCACCTTAAAGTTTACAACTAAAAAAGAGGCTCTTTTTGATTATTTACAAAGGCATTCTGATATTGCACCTATCATACAGTCCATAATAAGAACATATGGTGGTCTATTTGATTTTGAAACAAAAATCAATCCTTTCCTTATTGCCAAGAAAACCAATGTTCAGCAAGAAAAGGTTATGCAAGTATTGGAGAAATTGGAAAAGGATAACCTGGTTACCTACACAAGGACAAAAAACGATTTGGAACTTTCTTTTTCGGTACCAAGGGAAGACGATAAAACAATCAATGTATTTGCCAAAACCATAAAACTACTAAACGATACCAAAACCGAAAACCTCAATCAAATGTTGCACTACATTGAAAATAAAACAACCTGTAGAAGCACATTCTTATTAAATTACTTTGGCCAGCAAACAACTAACGCCTGTGGAAAATGTGATATTTGCAAAAAGAATAGCACTTCAAAAAGTATGGATTCGGTATTAAAGTCTGAAGTGTTAACACTCTTAAGCGCTCAAAAATTAAGCTCTAGAGCAATCATAGTAGAGTTAAATACTGAGGAAAGTCTAGTGTTGCAAACCATACAAGAATTATTGGAAGACGAATTGATACGAATAAACCATAAGAATGAATATGAAAGAATATAAGGAAAAGAGAAATCTACGGATTGTTTTTATGGGGACACCAGATTTTGCCGTAGCAGGTTTAAACGAACTTGTAACCGCGGGTTACCAGGTGGTTGGTGTAATTACCGCTCCGGATAGGCCTGCAGGTAGAGGGAGAAAATTAAAGCAATCGGCTGTTAAAGAATATGCAGTTTCTAAAGCAATTAAGGTATTACAACCTACTAATCTAAAGAATGAAGCCTTTTTAGAGGAATTAAAATCCTTAAATGCCAACCTTCAAGTAGTAGTTGCCTTTCGAATGCTGCCAAAAGTAGTTTGGCAAATGCCTGAATATGGCACTTTTAACCTTCATGCCTCATTATTACCACAATACCGAGGTGCCGCACCCATAAATTGGGCCATTATGAATGGAGAAACCAAAACAGGGGTTACAACATTCTTTATTGATGAAAAGATAGATACCGGGGAAATAATTTTGCAAGAAAGCATTGAAATCGGCCCTACCGAATCCGCCGGTGAGCTTCACGATAAGTTGATGGTTCTTGGGGCTTCCCTAATATTAAAGACGGTAGATAAAATAGAGCGAAACGAAATAGCACTTGAGAAACAGCCGGATTTTAAAGATTTGAAAACCGCACATAAAATACATAGAGAGACTTGCGAAATAAACTGGTCAAAATCTTTAATTGAAATTTTCAATCATATAAGAGGTCTTAGCCCTTACCCCACTGCATGGACTACTTTATATAATGAAGAAGAAGAAGAATTGCAACTAAAGGTCTTTAAAACAGAATTAGAGAAAGAAGACCATGACTACATCCCTGGTAAAATATTTGCCACTAAAAAGACCTTAAAGGTTGCTGCCAAAGGAGGGTATTTAGATCTATTGGAAATTCAACTACCTGGAAAGCGAAAAATGAAAACGCACGAGGTGCTAAATGGCCTTCAACTATCAAAAAATGCATATGTCGGCTAAAGCCCTACTACCACTAGGCTAAGGAAATTTGTAGAAAAACCTCACATTTATCAACAAACACCCCTAGTTATTAACAAAAACGCCATTTTCCCCTGATTTCACTTGCTTCCAATACAAATCCGTATAAATTTGTTTCAGCATTAAAGTTATTTTAACAACAATTAATTTAATTCAATTATGAACAAAACAGAATTAATCGATGCAATGGCAGCTGATGCTGGCATCACAAAAGCAGCAGCCAAAAAGGCATTGGAATCTTTCTTAGGAAACGTTGAAGGATCTCTTAAAAAAGGTGGTAGAGTTTCTTTAGTAGGTTTCGGATCTTGGTCTGTTTCTAGAAGAAATGCAAGAGAAGGTAGAAATCCACAAACTGGACAGACTATCAAAATTGCAGCTAAAAATGTTGTAAAGTTTAAAGCAGGAGCTGAGTTGGCAAAAGCTGTAAACTAAATCTATATTTTAAGATACTTTGAAAGCGCTTCTATAATAGAAGCGCTTTTATTGTTTTAGCCCTTTTTTGAAAATATAAATTAAAATACTACATTTAAGAAGCTAATGATTTTTAACAGTGAGCCCGAAACCTAAAAAAGGAAAACTTCTAATTGCCGAACCATCCATAACAGGCGATGTCTCTTTCAATCGTTCTGTGGTGCTTTTGGCCGAACATAACGACGAAGGTTCTGTAGGTTTTATTTTAAATAAACCTTTGGAATATGACATTAGTGATCTTATCAAAGAGATTACGATTCCTTTCAAAGTTTTTAATGGTGGCCCAGTTGAACAAGACAATCTTTATTTCATACACAAAGTGCCAGAATTAATCGAAGGGAGTATCGAAATTTCAGATGGTATCTATTGGGGCGGGAATTTTGAAAAAACCATTCAGCTTATAAACGACCGAATAATCACCGAAAACGATATTCGTTTTTTTCTGGGCTATTCCGGTTGGGACTCTTTGCAACTTAATCAAGAACTCTCTTCTAATTCTTGGGTAGTGGTTAAAAATGAGTATGAAAGTAACATCATTCAAAAATCGGCCAGCGCATTCTGGAAAGAGAAAATGGTTGAATTAGGAGGTGATTACCTGATATGGTCCAATGCACCTGAAAACCCTACTTTAAACTAGCTTAGACGCGCCAGGGCATTTAACCTACCCAATAAACTTCTTGCTACTGTAGTTTCGAATCGCTTTTTACGGTACTTAGTAATTGGCTGTATGCCTATGATGGTATTGGTAATAAAAAGCTCATCTGCTTTTTGTAGCTCAAAAGGAGAAATTGAAGCCTCTTCTAAATCAAAATCATCCCATTTCGAAATAATTTCAGTTAGTTTTTTTCGTAAGATTCCATCTAAACAGCCATCTTTTAAAGGAGGGGTTTTTATTTTCTTCCCTGAAACCAAAAAAACATTGCCGTTAATAGATTCAACAACTTGCTTGGCTCCATTTAGCAATAAACAGTTTTGATAACCATTCTCTTTAGCATAAACACTAGAAACGATATGTATTAACTTGTTTGTACTCTTTAGGTTTGAAAGCATATCGGCATTTACATAAAAGTCTTTATACAATTCAACTTCATACGAAGTATCGTCAATGGTGTAAAAAGGCACTTCTAATTCTTCTACCTCTAATACAAAAGAGCATTCATTGGTTTTCGGCGTATACCTGCCTCCATCATTTCTAAATACCGATAATCTGCCTCTTGCCGTTGAACCTAAAAGCTTATTTGCCTCCAAAGTCTTTATAAATTCAGCTTCTAAAAACTCCATGGTGAACTCCATCGGAATTTCCATGCGAAAAATTCGCATACTAGACATTAATCTAAAATAATGATCCTCCCAAAAAAGCAACTTTCCATTACTAATACGTACTGTTTCAAAAAGAGCATCGCCGTACTTAAAACCACGGTTTTCGTGATTTAAGAACTTCTCTTTAGAAGAAATAAGGTTTCCATTAAAATTGACCATAAAAAAAGCCTTGAAAAATCAAGGCCAAAGATACATTATCAAAAGTAGATTTTATTACTTAGACCCAAGTACATGTTTTAGGTCCGCAATTTGATTTTCCCAAAGCATTTTAGCCTCATCTTTCTCATCTTCTTCGGCAAAGTCAGAGATAAAAAGTGAAACATCTTTGGTTATTTCATCCACAATTATTCTCATTTCAAAAAAGCTGTCATCCTCATTTTCTTCCCAAGCAAACTTTACGAACTCATCGCTCTTCTTTTTCAATAGTTTTGCTACTTCCTCTGTTCCATCCCAAATAAATGTAAAAAGTTCTCCCCTAGAATTTACATTATCTGCAAACCACTCAGAAAGACCTGATGGAGTGGAAATATATTGGTAAAGCATTTGAGGTGAAGACTGAATCACAAACTCAATTTCAAATTTTACTTTATCACCCATGCTGTTTATTTATTTTCTTTAGATTGATTTATATGTGTGGTAATATAGAAAAATAAATTTCAAAATAATAAATTAATTCTGAATTTTGATTGCGCCAAAAATTACGTTTATATTTGCAGCCGCTAAAAAGCAATACGGCGAGGTAGCTCAGCTGGTTAGAGCGTCGGATTCATAACCCGGAGGCCGAGGGTTCAAGTCCCTCTCTCGCTACTAGTAAATACAGGGACTTCAATTTTTGAGGTCCCTTTTTCTTTTCTCAGGTACAACATAGGTACAACAAATTGATTTTTTTTAACATAGATTATTAATTAAATATATTTCATATCAAATGGTCGTAAACGATATTGAAACTATTTCTCCATATAATCCTGCCAAGTCACCAAAACATATTTTTCTTTGCCGCTTTCGTTCTTTGTCAAGAAACCGTATTCATATACGAATAGATAGACGTCACTTCTTTGGTTTTTCCAATAATGCGTAAAAAACTTCGGATTAAACCCTTCTTCTATCAGTTTGGATTTTCTGATGGTAGTATAACCCGATTTATTAAACCTCTTCAATATTTTTCTATTCGTTCTTAGTTGCTTTTCTACCATTAAATAAAAAGCCTCTGTTTCTTGACGCTTTTCATATTGGTCTATCGACTTGCATTTTGTGCTACAGAATATTTTATCTGTGCGCCCTATTACTACCGAACTACATATCGGACATTTGCGATCATCAAGCATATTACCAGTATATTATACTTATAATATACTACTTAATTCATAAAACCTAGTTAGAATTGTATTATGAATTCCATGAAATCAATTACGCTTTATCATTTGATGATTAAAAATCAAAAAATGATTGGTATTAAATTTTCTCCCGATCGGCTGATACAAAGTTTGATAAAGGGGCTTCCTAATCCCAAATGGAGCCAACGATATAACATGGCTTATATTGAAAATACCAAAGCGAACCTTGGTATTGTATTCAATACTTTTAAAGGCGTCGTTTGGATAAATTATAACAGGTTTTTGACAAATAGGCCAATTAGTTCCTCGAATGAAAAGGTTGATGTGGAGTGGTTCAGGAGACGAAAGCCTATTTCGGGTTACCGAACTTGCCCCGAAGCTTATCTGTTAAAGCTTGAACTCAAGCGATATGCCAATAGTACTGTAAAAACCTATGTCACTTTTTTTGAGCTTTTCATAAATCACTTTGATGATAAAGAGTTGAACGAACTAGATGAGGGTGATGTTCGAGCCTTTCTTCAAAGTCTCATACAACAGAATCGCTCAAATTCATATGTAAACCAAGCCATCAACGCCATCAAATTCTATTATGAAGCGGTTTTAGGAATGCCCAATCGTTTCTATGAAATTGAAAGACCAAGAAAGGAATCTAAACTACCCAAGGTAATTTCAAAAAATGAGGTGCTTTCGATAATCGAGCATACCAATAATATCAAACATCGATGTGTTGTGGAATTGTTATATGGTTCAGGTTTACGCCGTAGTGAGTTATTGAATTTA
Source organism: Croceitalea sp. W27 (assembly GCF_055693185.1). Lineage (NCBI taxonomy): Bacteria > Pseudomonadati > Bacteroidota > Flavobacteriia > Flavobacteriales > Flavobacteriaceae > Croceitalea > Croceitalea sp. W27. Next base: position 21,543 of record NZ_CM146327.1, on the reverse strand, counting down.
AGGCTTACCGATGTTGACAGTCAGCGTATGCTAATTCGTGTCGAAGGTTCAAAAGGGAACAAAGACCGGCAAACCTTATTGTCGAAAACAGCCCTTAACGACCTCAGAGCCTATTTTAAGGAATATCGGCCTAAAACTTATCTTTTCGAAGGTAAAAGTGGAAAAAAATATAGTGCTCAAAGCGTTTTAAAAATAGTCACCGAAGCTGCGGAAAAAGCAAAAATCCCTTTGCGAGTAACACCCCATATGCTGAGGCACAGCTTTGCCACGCACTTATTAGAGTCAGGCACCGATTTAAGACAAATTCAAGTGCTTTTGGGCCACAGTTCTACAAAAACAACAGAAATTTATACCCACGTGGCGATTAATACTTTTGAAACAATTAAAAATCCATTAGATTAGTGTGCCTATAAGAAGAATAAACACACTAGTGTGTTTATCGTATTGTTAGGTAGCATTAAAACAAAAAAATGAAATATGGCAGAACATATAATTCACGAATATGATAAGCAGGCATTTAATTGTCCTAGATGTGGAGCATTCGCCAATCAAGAATGGTATTTAGCAAATGCTATTGACAAATTCAAAGCTGAATATCACGGCTCAACGGTTGGAAAAGGGAGTATCGATGAGTTTGCATTCTCAAAGTGTATCCATTGTCATCAAGTTTCAGTTTGGGATAAGAAGAAGAAGACAATGATATTTCCAAAAAATAATAACCGAACTTTTGATTTAACAGAAATACCTAAAGATTTAGCGGAGGACTATACAGAAGCGTGTTTAGTAATCGGTGACAGTCCAAAAGCTAGTGCTGCCTTAAGTCGTAGATGTTTACAAGCAGTTTTGAGAGAACAGGGATTCTCGGACAAAAGTCTTTATAAAGAAATTCAATTGGCAATTGACAGCGGAAAATTACCTAGTCATATTTCAGAAAGTTTAGATGCCATAAGAAACATAGGAAATTTTGCAGCACATCCTTTGAAAGATACCAATTCTGGAGAAGTTGTGCCTGTCGAGCCAGGAGAAGCTGAATGGAATTTGGAAACACTGGAATTCCTATTTGATTTTTTTTATGTCCAACCCGCTAGAACAAGAAAAAGGAAAGAAGCTTTGAATGAGAAATTAAAAAATGCAGGGAAACCCGAAATGAAATAAAAAACGCTACCTAACAAAGAACTGAGTTAAAAAACAAGTTCTTTTAAGTTAATCTGGACACATAATTTTCATCATAGGGCATCCCTGATTTTGCAATGGCAAATGCTTGTTTTAAAAGTTTGTTGGACACTGCTATCAATGCCAGTTTCTTGCTCTTCCCCTTTGCTGTTATCCGTTCATAGATTTCCCTGCATCCCTTATTGTGCTTACAGGCCGAAAAAGCACATAAAAACAATAGGTTTCTTAATTTTCTATTGCCCACCTTACTAATTCTGCTCTTTCCCCTGACGCTGCTTCCGGAACGTCGTGTTGTTGGGGTGATACCGGCATAATTACATAGTTGGCCCGCATTATCGAACTTGGTAAAGCCTTCGGTCAGAACAATCAATAATGCAACGGTCTTATCTCCCAACCCAGGTATGCTCTTTAAATTGGTAAGTTGTTGCTGTTGGGTCTCTTTGACCAAGCAGAGCAATCGCTCATTAAGCGAACACAGCTCTCGGTCCAAAACCTTTAACGTACGTTTCAATGAACCGTACACCGCTTTTGAAGGTACCCCCAGCACCTTTTCACCGTGAAGCTTGTTCTTGACCTGGGTACGCTGTTTTAGGTAGATGTCCATTAAGGCCAATAACTGAAGGCTCTCCGCTTGCTCCTTTCCCTTGCCATCATAGAGCGGAACTTCATTGACAAGCCCATAATCCCGTATGGCCATGGCATCACTCTTATCGGTCTTTACCTTGGCCAGTTTCATTTGTCTAAACCGCTTTACCGACAAAGGGTTTACAACGGACACTTTGATACCTGAACCATGAAGAAACTGTGCCAATAAATAGTGGTAATATCCTGTAGCTTCCATAATCACCAAATCTTCTTCCCCCAATAACTTAAGGTATTGCTTAAAACCCTTGGGGCCATTAATGAACTGATGGTGCCGACCATTGGGGTCCATGACATCAAATACATCCTTACTGATATCCACTCCGTGGATTTTGCTATCTTTATTCATATCGAAATGTTTTGGAAAGGACGACCCATCTAAGCTTCAACAACTTAAAATCGAGATCTCGGTCTCACAGAACTGAACGAATTCTTGGATGGAAAAGAGAGGGGGCCATCAATGTTGACGGAATCATTACTTCCTATGGCTATATTGGCCTTGATCCTCTCTTTTGTTCTTTCTGATTTATAAATACAATCTAATCAAAAACAAACTTAAGATGGCTATAGTTAATACGGGGTTTAGGGCTTAGCCCAAAGGTTGGGTGTATTTATAAAATCCGCAAAATCTGTTGGATTTTGCTTTAACAACAAAAAAGAAAAAACAAAACAAACAGTTTTTGCTAAGTGCGTGGCAGAAAGGAAATCGCTAATTTGCTCCCGTACAAACCATAGGTACTGTGTCAAAAAACAAGTTTTTTCTTTAAAATATTAGGAAACAAGTTGAGTAATCAATTTGTTATCCCGCGCAGCAAGGGCTTCATGCTTTTGCTGCTTTTTTATTTCAAACTCGGCATCATAAACTTCTTCGTTCTTCCATAGGGTGTACATCAATATCAATAGCTTTCTCTGAACCGCTACCAAGGCCACTAATGGCTTCGCTTTTTTAGGCTTCAGTCTATTATAGAATTGTTTCAGTGTTGGGTTACAGCGCACACAGGTCATCGATGGCATATGTAGCGCTGCTCTGATATGACTGTTCCCCTTTTTACTGATTCTTGTTTTTCCTTTGAAATTACCGGACTCTCGCAATACAACATCATAACCGGCATAGCCGGCCAGTTGTTTTGCGTTGGTTATCGATTCAAAACCTAAGGTCTCTCCAACGACCGTAGCAGCCGATATGAAGGAAATACCCGGTATACTCATCATAAAACCAATCTTCCTTTCCAACTCTTCGTTTTGTGAAATAAGCCCTTTCATCTCCGATTCTATCATTTCTATCTGTGCGTTGAGAAGTTTTAATCTGTTCTTGTGTCTCTTTAAAGCTTTGGCATTGCTATAAACACTAGATGCAATGGCTCCCTGGCGATTATTCTCTATCGTCCTGTCCTTTAACAAAGAGCTACGTTCCCTGCTCAATGCCTTTAATGCTTGAAGTGCCTTACTTGGTGGGTTCCAAAGACGAATAGACCTTTCCAGACCAAGCATACTGAGCATCCTACTATCCAGGGCATCGGTCTTAGAGCGTTGATCCAAACTCTGAGCATAACGCTTTACACGACCGGACTGCATCACACAAACATTATAACCATTATCATACAGATAATGGGCTATACCTTGGTGATAGACCCCAGTAGCTTCCATGACGACCAATAGTTCCACGCTAGGGTCAACCGAACCCTTTAGCCAGTTCAAAAGCTCTTTATAACCCAATATATCATTGGGTACATCTGGATGGGAATTGAATTCCTTGACCAGCTTATCCGTTAGAAATCCAAGGGACAATGATAAGTTCAATTTTGAAACATCGATTCCCAAACTTTGTTTTAACCGCTTTTCCATTTTATCATTTTTAAAGCTAAAATCCCCTGTATCATCTTTGCTCGCATTTGATTCGACCTCTATAAATAGGATCTAGGTACTGTTCAGATTCCAAGAAGATTATAGAAGGGCCGAAAACCTATGAAACGATATCATTCAATGTATCTAGCCGAGACCTCGATGTCCCTCCTATTTAAGCTTGTTAATTGCTTTCTAAGCTAAAGCTTTAGCTTAGAAAATATTTTGATAATTATAGTATCTTCATCATCAATAACAAACATACGAGCCGAGACGTTGCCATTAATTTGAATCATTGAAGAACTTTGTAATCTTAGTACTAATTTTGACGTTTTCGTCTTGCCAAAAACGTGAAGAAATACCTAAAGAACTAATTTATTCTTTTGAGTATTTGAACGAAAATTGGGAGAAAAAGGAGATTGATAAATTCAAGAGTATATCAGAAAATGATACCACCCCTAGGGATTATCATTTCGGAATCGGACTGCATATTAGAAATAATCTTCTTAGACACAATCCAAAATCGGACTCAATTGTAAAATTTTTTAATGATTTGAAAATACATCATTTTGACTATATGTCAGGTATAATTTTGACATCATATCATAGACATCTCAACGAAAAGGACGTAAATCTTAAAGAACAAGTAAACAGAATTATTGAAATGCTTAAGCCTACCGTGGACTGCCAAAACCGTCGAAAGAAAAAAGCTAAAGAATTGTATAACAGTTTTAAAGTTAATGATACAATTTCCGTTCAAATGCCTGTAAGTACATTCTCGAATAATAAGAGCGTTGTAAGTTATAATTGCCCAAACAATAATTGGCAATTTGACAACGCGAAAGACTTATTGATTGACGGAATAATTACGGAAAAATATATTAGAAAGGACTCGTTTTCGGACAACCCTAATGAAATTTATGAAGAGTACAATTTTAAATTGAAAATTCTAAAAATGAATAATCCGGACATCCATTATTTTACAAGACAGGTAACGACGGGAGATGAAATTGAACTTCCATTGGATTATTCATACAATGTGGAATAAAAACTAATGGCAACAATGGCTATAGCAAATAGGGCGTAAAGTCCCATTCCCATTGGCCCGGGCGTACTTGCTAACACCGCCGAATCTTTTGGATTCGGCATTTGTAATGAATAAGATAAATACGAACGCAAAAGATTCGGCTAAGGGCTTGGCGGAATGGCCGGTGCCGTCCGACCGCCCTACTTGCCATAGGTACTGTGTCAAAAAACAAGTTTTTTCTTTAAAATATTAGGAAACAAGTTGAGTAATCAATTTGTTATCCCGCGCAGCAAGGGCTTCATGCTTTTGCTGCTTTTTTATTTCAAACTCGGCATCATAAACTTCTTCGTTCTTCCATAGGGTGTACATCAATATCAATAGCTTTCTCTGAACCGCTACCAAGGCCACTAATGGCTTCGCTTTTTTAGGCTTCAGTCTATTATAGAATTGTTTCAGTGTTGGGTTACAGCGCACACAGGTCATCGATGGCATATGTAGCGCTGCTCTGATATGACTGTTCCCCTTTTTACTGATTCTTGTTTTTCCTTTGAAATTACCGGACTCTCGCAATACAACATCATAACCGGCATAGCCGGCCAGTTGTTTTGCGTTGGTTATCGATTCAAAACCTAAGGTCTCTCCAACGACCGTAGCAGCCGATATGAAGGAAATACCCGGTATACTCATCATAAAACCAATCTTCCTTTCCAACTCTTCGTTTTGTGAAATAAGCCCTTTCATCTCCGATTCTATCATTTCTATCTGTGCGTTGAGAAGTTTTAATCTGTTCTTGTGTCTCTTTAAAGCTTTGGCATTGCTATAAACACTAGATGCAATGGCTCCCTGGCGATTATTCTCTATCGTCCTGTCCTTTAACAAAGAGCTACGTTCCCTGCTCAATGCCTTTAATGCTTGAAGTGCCTTACTTGGTGGGTTCCAAAGACGAATAGACCTTTCCAGACCAAGCATACTGAGCATCCTACTATCCAGGGCATCGGTCTTAGAGCGTTGATCCAAACTCTGAGCATAACGCTTTACACGACCGGACTGCATCACACAAACATTATAACCATTATCATACAGATAATGGGCTATACCTTGGTGATAGACCCCAGTAGCTTCCATGACGACCAATAGTTCCACGCTAGGGTCAACCGAACCCTTTAGCCAGTTCAAAAGCTCTTTATAACCCAATATATCATTGGGTACATCTGGATGGGAATTGAATTCCTTGACCAGCTTATCCGTTAGAAATCCAAGGGACAATGATAAGTTCAATTTTGAAACATCGATTCCCAAACTTTGTTTTAACCGCTTTTCCATTTTATCATTTTTAAAGCTAAAATCCCCTGTATCATCTTTGCTCGCATTTGATTCGACCTCTATAAATAGGATCTAGGTACTGTTCAGATTCCAAGAAGATTATAGAAGGGCCGAAAACCTATGAAACGATATCATTCAATGTATCTAGCCGAGACCTCGATGTCCCTCCTATTTAAGCTTGTTAATTGCTTTCTAAGCTAAAGCTTTAGCTTAGAAAATATTTTGATAATTATAGTATCTTCATCATCAATAACAAACATACGAGCCGAACCGTTAGCGAACATATTGCATTAAAGTATAATGTGCTTCGTACTTCTCCTGAATATTTTTAAAAATTAAGACTAAGATTTGGGTAAAGACGCATTTTTAAAATGGTTTCTTTGGGTCAGTTCTTACCAAAGTTCTGGTGGTCTTTTATGCTAACAGGCTTGCCAATGTTTGGCGCTTGGACGGATTTCACTCAAACGCAACGGTTGCGCAATCGTTACGCAGACGGACAAGAGACCATTTTAAAAGAGTTAAGGCAAAAATGAATGGTTTGGGCTTTGGCTAAGGTTGGCGCTCCAACACGCTCGCTAACAAAACCTCCTATGAAAAGCCCTAGTCCAGTTCTCTAAAGTTAATCAATATTTTTTTTGCCTTAAACCACCTTGTTGTTTTTGATATAACTTGCTCCCACTCCTATGTGTGATACACCTGTGTTTAGGGTTCACCAGCATCTCTATGATTATAAATTATAATAGAACCGGTCACTTGCTAAAAATGTGATCCACGCTATGGCGTGGTCACGGGTTTTGTTTTGTGATACGGTCCTTACTACTGTTTTAGAGCTTTGTTATTGTTTTTTGATTATGTTTTATTCAACTACACCTACAGTATAGGGAACTTCGGTCTTGATTACGGCCAATGTCCTACTAAGGAGCTTTCTAGCGACTTTGATAATGATACGCTTCACGTTTTTACCTTGATGCTTACGATAGTAGGCCTGCATGACAGGATCTGCGCGGATAGCTTGCCATGAAGCCTCAACAAAATAACTCCGTAATAAACGATTTGCCCTTGGGGTCATGCCCATCGTTCTTTGATGATCTCCACTTTGATGTACACTTGGTGCCAAACCTACATAACCCGCCAACTGCTTTACGCTGTTGAAACGTCTCAAGTCACCCAGTTCACAAAGAATGGCGCAGGCTACTATTCCCCCAATGCCGGGTATGCTCCTAAGTAATAGATAATCTTTCTTGTAATGCACCTTACAGTACCTTCTCAGTTGTGTCGAAACATCGCGAAGCTCCTGGTCTACGAAACGAAAGAAACGCATCCTACTATCAAGGGCAGCCTTCGCAGTCGGATGTACAAAGACCATATCGTCCAACCACTTGCGGTACCTGTGGCTCCAATGGTCGTTGTCGAACTCCTCGGGTTCTTTTATACCGAAATACAATAACTGCATCTTAATGTAACTCTTGATCCTTCTGAAATCCTTGACCAAATCGTTCCGACGGCGGAAAAGACTTCGAAGCTCTTCTCTTTCGATATCAGGGACCATAATACTTTCCAATCGACCATCCTTAAGCTCACGTGCTATCAACTGAGCATCGATCTTATCGGTCTTGGTGTGCTTCTCCTTACCTTTTCTATGAATGTCAGCAGGATTCACGACCAAACTTCGCCAACCATAACCCTCGAAACAACGGTGGGCATGATAACCGAAGCAGCCCGCCTCGTAGGCCGTCGTAACTTCATGGCCGGGGAAATGCCTTGTAACGTATTTAAACAATTGTTCGGGATCAGGGGACATACTAAAAGATTTACCCGAGAAAAGATCCGTCGCACAATGTACCTTCCAACTTCGCTTGTGAATGTCGATACCAATGAATAGCTTTGGTAGAGCAGTTTGTTGTGTGTTCATATCTTTTGATTTTCGTGAATCTTAAAGATACTCGACAGGCTGCTTTTTCATCGATGCTATAATTAATCGCTACATATTTTCCTCACGGAAAATCTTTAGCAATTATACTTAACTTAGCTACAACGCTGGAAATATATTGCGGACAATTCCGCAACTAATCATAGCTCAGGCGTTGTAGCACATTTGAGAAAACCTTGAAAATAGTTGAGAAAAACATAGAAGATTGGATTAAACCCTATGCAACAATAGTAGGAGATAAATTAAATGTTGATGAAAGTCTAAGAGAGACCAACCCTTCTGAATTTTATCTGAGGTTGACCTTGCCAAGTCAATTTGAGAGTTATGCAATCGCCTTACATTCATTTTGGATTAACCATAAGATTCCTATTGAAAAAGTCTTTACGAACGAGAATTCAAATGAGGAATTTCCCGAAGAAGATTATTCACGAATTAATTGGAAAGAATTTTGCCTAAGAAAAGGGCGTGAATTTGACCTGAATAGAGAACTAAATTCAAGAATCAAACATACTGACAGTTATGACAAACAACTTAATAACGAATTATATCCTGGCGAGGGACTTATGGATAACGAACACTTATTGAGTCTAATAGAAATTGTTAATGAGTTGTACGGAAATCAAGTTATCGATGCATTTTACACTTTTCTATCAACCAAAAACTGGGAAAAAGATTTGATTTATTCAGGTAAAATATCTGAAATGCCAAAATTGTTTGACATTGAGAACCTAAGATTAACACCAAGCCTTATTTATCCAATTGAGCGGAATTGGGTTGTGAATACGGACTATGATTTACCTTTTTCAACGATTGGTGGAGAAACAGAATTTATATCGGAACTCTCTAAAAGAAATCCGAACGAAATAATAATTATTAACCGATAAAAAACGTGCTACAACATTGGCTATAAACAATTGCTATTACAGGCTTATCCTGAAAATCCTCGTGGATTTTCAGTTTGGTGTGTACTTGCAAAGTTAAGTGCTAAACCACTCAACTACTCATAGGTACTGTGTCAAAAAACAAGTTTTTTCTTTAAAATATTAGGAAACAAGTTGAGTAATCAATTTGTTATCCCGCGCAGCAAGGGCTTCATGCTTTTGCTGCTTTTTTATTTCAAACTCGGCATCATAAACTTCTTCGTTCTTCCATAGGGTGTACATCAATATCAATAGCTTTCTCTGAACCGCTACCAAGGCCACTAATGGCTTCGCTTTTTTAGGCTTCAGTCTATTATAGAATTGTTTCAGTGTTGGGTTACAGCGCACACAGGTCATCGATGGCATATGTAGCGCTGCTCTGATATGACTGTTCCCCTTTTTACTGATTCTTGTTTTTCCTTTGAAATTACCGGACTCTCGCAATACAACATCATAACCGGCATAGCCGGCCAGTTGTTTTGCGTTGGTTATCGATTCAAAACCTAAGGTCTCTCCAACGACCGTAGCAGCCGATATGAAGGAAATACCCGGTATACTCATCATAAAACCAATCTTCCTTTCCAACTCTTCGTTTTGTGAAATAAGCCCTTTCATCTCCGATTCTATCATTTCTATCTGTGCGTTGAGAAGTTTTAATCTGTTCTTGTGTCTCTTTAAAGCTTTGGCATTGCTATAAACACTAGATGCAATGGCTCCCTGGCGATTATTCTCTATCGTCCTGTCCTTTAACAAAGAGCTACGTTCCCTGCTCAATGCCTTTAATGCTTGAAGTGCCTTACTTGGTGGGTTCCAAAGACGAATAGACCTTTCCAGACCAAGCATACTGAGCATCCTACTATCCAGGGCATCGGTCTTAGAGCGTTGATCCAAACTCTGAGCATAACGCTTTACACGACCGGACTGCATCACACAAACATTATAACCATTATCATACAGATAATGGGCTATACCTTGGTGATAGACCCCAGTAGCTTCCATGACGACCAATAGTTCCACGCTAGGGTCAACCGAACCCTTTAGCCAGTTCAAAAGCTCTTTATAACCCAATATATCATTGGGTACATCTGGATGGGAATTGAATTCCTTGACCAGCTTATCCGTTAGAAATCCAAGGGACAATGATAAGTTCAATTTTGAAACATCGATTCCCAAACTTTGTTTTAACCGCTTTTCCATTTTATCATTTTTAAAGCTAAAATCCCCTGTATCATCTTTGCTCGCATTTGATTCGACCTCTATAAATAGGATCTAGGTACTGTTCAGATTCCAAGAAGATTATAGAAGGGCCGAAAACCTATGAAACGATATCATTCAATGTATCTAGCCGAGACCTCGATGTCCCTCCTATTTAAGCTTGTTAATTGCTTTCTAAGCTAAAGCTTTAGCTTAGAAAATATTTTGATAATTATAGTATCTTCATCATCAATAACAAACATACGAGCCGGAGCCGTTGCCAACCATTAGACAAAAATTGAGAATGAAAGAGTATTTCCAACTTCAATTTAAAATGATTAACAGAAAAATGATTGATTTCGGAATTCCACTTTTGATTGGATATACACTTTTGCCATTTGTTTTTATTTTGCTGTCTAATTACCTATTTGAAAAAACAGAATTTGCACATTATGTTTATGGATTATTTGCTTTAAGTTTCGTTTCAAAATTAAGTGAACCTAAAAGAAATGATTTTTTAAAATCTATATTTAATAAAGGCAAATACACAAATTTAAGAGTAATAGAAAACCTTACTTATTGTTTTCCTTTCACTCTTTTTTTGATTTATAAAAATCTATTCGCCTTTACTGTAATATTAAACTTATTTGTAATTTTAATCACGATATTTAATTTCAGCACAAATATAAATGTAACAATTCCAACGCCATTCGGTAAAAAACCTTTCGAATTTACCGTTGGTTTTAGAAAGACATTTTATGTTTTTCCGATAGCTTATTTCTTAACTTACATTTCAGTATCAGTTGGAAATTTTAACCTTGGTGTTTTCTCTATGTTATTAATTGGATTCACCTGCTTTTCATATTATTCAAAAATAGAAAACGAATATTTTGTTTGGAATTTCAATTTGTCAGCAAAAGAATTCTTAATAGAAAAAACGAAAACGTGCTTAATCTTTTTTACACTTTTAAGCTTACCAATCATAACAGCTTTAAGTATTTCATTTTTTAAAGAAATAGATATTTTGATTGTATTTCTTCTTTTGTGCTATGCTTATCTCACAACAATAATTTTCGCTAAATATTCGTCTTTTCCGAACGAAATGAATATGTCTCAAGGAATTTTAATTGCAATTAGTTTTTTGTTTCCACCAATACTTCTAATATTTATTCCTCTTTTTTATTCAAAATCTATTACAAAATTAAATACCATTTTAAATGATTAAAATTGAAAATTTATCAAAGTTTTATGGTAAAAAACAAGTTCTAAATTCAATAAATTTAGAATTTAAGAAAGGTAAAATATATGGGATTGTTGGAGAAAATGGAGCTGGAAAAACAACTTTATTTAGGTGTATTTCTGGACTTGAAAACTATAAAGGTAATATCTTTTCTGATTATACTAAATTAAAAGACCATTTAGGACTTTTATTAACAGAACAGTTCTTTTTCTCTAAAATTACAGGAAAAGAATATATACAACTGCTTGCCAACGCAAGACAAAAAGAACTAACCAATATTGAGGACAAAAACATATTTGATTTACCATTAAATCAATATGCTTCAACCTACTCAACTGGAATGAAAAAGAAATTGGCTTTAACTGCTATTCTATTGCAGAAAAATAATGTATTCATTCTGGACGAACCTTTCAATGGTGTTGATATACAAAGTAATTTAATCATAACTGAAATCATAAAAAGATTTAGAAAATTAGAGAAAACAGTAATTATTTCATCTCATATATTTTCAACTTTAGCGAATACTTGTGATGAAATTTATTTAATGAAAAACGGAGAAATTATAAAGAAAGTAGAACAAGTAGATTTTAATAAACTTGAAAATGAAATGAAAGAATTTACAATCGGAAATAGAATTAACAAACTTGAATTGAAATAAATAACGGTTGGCAACAAAGAACTGAGGTAAAAAACAAGTTTTTCCTTCTTTAATTTGAGACATTATTATTCTAGGCTCATAGATTCCCTAACTTGATTCTTTGAGATTTTTTTATTCAAATAGCTTTCTATTTATCTAGGCAATATCGAAACGTAAGTTTCATCATATGGCCTGCCAGATTTTGCAATGGCAAAACACTGTTTAAGTAACTTATTAGCTACTGCTATCAAAGCAAGCTTCTTGCTTTTTCCTTTATTTACGATTCGCTCATAAACCGCCTTACATGCCTTGTTATGCTTACAAGCATTAAAAGAGCATAGAAACAATAGATTACGTAGTTTTCTATTACCAACCTTACTTATTCGTGACCGACCTCTAACGCTGCTCCCTGACTCCCTTATCGTTGGAGTTATACCAACGTAACTACAAAGCTGTGATGCAGTCTCAAACTTGGAAAAACCATCGGTCACAATTATTAAGAACAATGCTGTCTTTTGACCTATGCCCGGTATGGAAGTCAACAAGGTTAGTTGCTCCTGTTGGTCCTCTTTTACCAATGCCAGAATCTTTGATTCGATAGTTGCTACTTCTTTATCCAACTGTTTCTTGTTACGTAGTAAGGAGCGATACACAAACTTTGAGGGAACGCCCAGAACAGCTTCGCCATGTATCTTGTTCTTGACCTGGGTACGCTGCTTTAAATAGGTGTCCAACAATCTGAACAACTGTAAACATTCACTCTGGGTGTCCGTCAAAGCATTGTAAAGAGGAACTTCATTTATCAAAGCATATTCACAAATAGCATTCGCATCGCTCTTATCAGTTTTTACTTTGGCCAGTTTCATTTGAATGAAACGTTTTATCGATAAAGGATTTACTACCGATACTACTACCCCATTTTTGTAAAGAAACTGGGCAAGTCTGTAATGGTAATAGCCAGTAGCCTCCATAACCACCAGTGAACCCTTTGGTAGTTCTTTAAGGAACTTCTTAAAACCAGATGCATCGTTCTTGTATTGGTTATGGCCTAATAAACTACCATGCACATCAAAGACATCTTTGCTAATGTCGACTCCATAAGTTTCTTTATATTTATTCATATAAACGATTTGTGAAAGAGCATACTACCTTACTCACAACAACTTGAAAACGAGATCAAGGTCTCACAGAACTGAACGTGATCTGAGTAGTAAAAGAGAGAGGATTATCAATGTTGTCGAAGTCTTAAGCTTCACCGTGTATACTAACCTTAATTCTCTCTTTTGTTCTTTCTGATTATTACATCAATTTATAGAGAATCAAACTTAAGCCGTGTATAATTCATTGCTAGTTATAGCTTACTTACGAAAGTCCTAGCGGACTTTCTATCTGTGATTTATTTGCTAACTTTATTGCTTAACCACGCAACGAAATCATACACAAACACGTTAGCGAACATATTGCATTAAAGTATAATGTGCTTCGTACTTCTCCTGAATATTTTTAAAAATTAAGACTAAGATTTGGGTAAAGACGCATTTTTAAAATGGTTTCTTTGGGTCAGTTCTTACCAAAGTTCTGGTGGTCTTTTATGCTAACAGGCTTGCCAATGTTTGGCGCTTGGACGGATTTCACTCAAACGCAACGGTTGCGCAATCGTTACGCAGACGGACAAGAGACCATTTTAAAAGAGTTAAGGCAAAAATGAATGGTTTGGGCTTTGGCTAAGGTTGGCGCTCCAACACGCTCGCTAACAAAACCTATAATTAATCGCTACATATTTTCCTCACGGAAAATCTTTAGCAATTATACTTAACTTAGCTACAACGCTGGAAATATATTGCGGACAATTCCGCAACTAATCATAGCTCAGGCGTTGGCATTAATTTTAATCAAATGAACAAACTGACTGTCCCAACCCTTTTGGGGCTCTTAATCCTAAGTTGTGGAGATAATAATCGAACGGAAAAACTAGAGGCGGAAATACTTAGTTTAAAATTTCGCAATGATTCCTTAGAAAATATAGTTAGCGGAATAAAGGACAAATATGTGTTCGACAGCATAACGGTGAGACAAATTCCTCATTATGCTAACACCAATAAGTTAAACTCTATTTACAAAGAAGAATTTGTCTTCATAGGATATAATACAGGCGATAAAACTTCAGTAGTTATTGGAGATAGTATTATCTACGACAATGGAATGGAGGTAGTGAATGGCAATGTCTTAAGTTCAAAAAAAGGCGCTTTTCAACATGAAATAAAACTCACGCAAGATAGAAACTTCTATCACGGAGTTATGAAAACGAAAAACGATTACGGAAAAAATTATGAAATTCAAGTTAGTTCTGGAATCGCTACTATGAAAAACTAATGCCAACAATGGCTCCTATGAAAAGCCATAGTCCAGTGTCTCAAAGATAGTTAATATGTAATTTTTATCTTAAACCACTTTTTTCTTTTTAGTATAACTTGCTCAGCATCCTATATGTGATCGTCTTTAAAGTCGTCACCAGCATCTGTATGATTATAAGCTATAATACGTTCAATCACTTGCTAACCGATGTGATGACCTGAATACGGGCCCCACCTACATTGTTCTGTGCTTTGAACGTTTGCCTTTAAATGAGCTTGGCTATCATTGTTTTTATTCTACTACCCCTATTTCATAGGGCGTCCTTGTTTTGATAACGGCCAATGTCCGGCTCAATAGCTTTCTGGCCACTTTAACGATTACTTTTTTAACGTTCTTTCCTTGGTGTTTCCTGTAATACCGCTGCATAATGGGGTCGGTACGTATCGCCTGCCATGATGCCTCGATGAAATAACTGCGCACCAAACGGTGCGCACGCATGGCCATTCCCGTATGTTTTAGAGTGTCCCCGCTTTGGTAAATGCCAGGGGAGAGACCAACATAGCCCGCCAGTTGTTTGATGTTCCTGAACCTTCGCAGGTCCCCCAGCTCGCTCAAGATGCCACTGGCAACTATGGGGCCGATCCCCGGGATACTCCGCAGGAGCATATAATCCTCTTTGTAATGTTTCTTGGTCCATTTGCGCAGTTGTGTGGAAACGTCCCTGAACTCCCGGTCGATGAACCTAAAGCTCCGCATGCGGCTCTCCAATGACTCCTTGCCCGTTTGGAACTCAAAGTCCAGGGCATCCAACCAATGCCTGAAACCATGGCTCCAATGGTCGTTGTCGTACTGTTCGGGCACCTTGATACCGTAATAGAGCAACTGCATCTTGATGTAGCTCTTTATCTGGCGCATGTCCTTCACAAGGTCGTTCCTCCTTCGGAACAGGCTGCGAAGCTGCTCACGCTTGGGATCCGGTACCTCGATACCGGCCAACCTGCCGTCCTTGAGCTCCCTTGCCAATAGTTGCGCATCTATGCTATCGGTCTTGGTATGGCGCTCCTTGCCACGGCGGAAAACATCCGCTGGGTTCACTACCATTGAATCCCAACCATAGGACTCAAAACAACGGTGGGCGGAATAACCGCAGCAGCCCGCCTCATAGACAGTGCTGACATGGTGGCCACCATAGTACTTGTTCACGTAGTTCTCCAATTGAGCGGCATCTGGAACCATGGAAAAGGTCTTGCCCATTCCGATATCAGTGGCACAATGTACCTTCCAGCTCCGTTTGTGGATGTCAATGCCAATGTATAACTTAGGCGTTGCAGTAATTTGAGTGTCCATATCTTAAGTTTTTTGCTGACCTTTAAGATACTCGACTTACTGCTTTTTCATAGATGCTATAAGTAATGCGGACTTGAAGGCCTAAACCAATGGGCTGTGTATATTTATGAAGTCGCTAAATCTTATGGATTTAGCTTTGGACAAGAAAAATAAAAACTAAACCAAAAGCTTTAGCTTCGTGCGTAGAAGGAAACGAAAAGTTTCCTTACTACCGCACTACGCTTAGCCCAACCGTTGTGCAACATTTGACTTAACCGAAATATGAAAAGAATAATATTTACAATAATTTTAATTTCTTCATTTTTATTTGGCTTTTCCCAAAATGATTCAACTCTTTATAAAAAAGGAGTTTATAAGACATTCTCTGATTTCAAAAATAAAATCCCAAATGAATCAGTTGAATTTACAACTCATCAATTAAAAAACAACTTGTCAATTGGAATTCAATTACGAGATGAAAATTACAAGCGGATTAAAAAAGCATTTGCAGTTTCGGATGGAGAAACCGTTTTTGTAAAAGTTAAAGAAGTTCAAAAATTAGTGCGAAAAAACCAAAAAGTAGGAACACCTCTTGACTCTGGCTGGGACTTTATGCCATCGCTTTTAAAATCAAAAGATATAATTTATTTCGAAAATTATTATGTTGGTCTAGGAACTCAAATATTTGGAGGAAAATCATATTTGACTGGAATTATTTATAATTTAAAAACAGAAAAATTTACAGTCTTCAACTCTAATGATAAAATAAATGAGTTTATAACTGAATTTGATTCAGATTTATCTAATAAATACAATTTTTCAGGAAAAAGAGTTGACTTAAATAAAGTTAGGGAACTAATTAATGAAATTACAACTGAATTATAAAAACGTTGCACAACAATGCTCCTATGAAAAGCCATAGTCCAGTGTCCCAAAGATAGTTAATATGTAATTTTTATCTTAAACCACTTTTTTCTTTTTAGTATAACTTGCTCAGCATCCTATATGTGATCGTCTTTAAAGTCGTCACCAGCATCTGTATGATTATAAGCTATAATACGTTCAATCACTTGCTAACCGATGTGATGACCTGAATACGGGCCTCACCTACATTGTTATGTGCTTTGAACGTTTGCCTTTAAATGAGCTTGGCTATCATTGTTTTTATTCTACTACCCCTATTTCATAGGGCGTCCTTGTTTTGATAACGGCCAATGTCCGGCTCAATAGCTTTCTGGCCACTTTAACGATTACTTTTTTAACGTTCTTTCCTTGGTGTTTCCTGTAATACCGCTGCATAATGGGGTCGGCACGTATCGCCTGCCATGATGCCTCAATGAAATAACTGCGCACCAAACGGTGCGCACGCATGGCCATTCCCGTATGTTTTAGAGTGTCCCCGCTTTGGTAAATGCCAGGGGAGAGACCAACATAGCCCGCCAGCTGTTTGATGTTCCTGAACCTTCGCAGGTCCCCCAGCTCGCTCAAGATGCCACTGGCAACTATGGGGCCGATCCCCGGGATACTGCGCAGGAGCATATAATCCTCTTTGTAATGTTTCTTGGTCCATTTGCGCAGTTGTGTGGAAACGTCCCTGAACTCCCGGTCGATGAACCTAAAGCTCCGCATGCGGCTCTCCAATGACTCCTTGCCCGTTTGGAACTCAAAGTCCAGGGCATCCAACCAATGCCTGAAACCATGGCTCCAGTGGTCGTTGTCGTACTGTTCGGGCACCTTGATACCATAATAGAGCAACTGCATCTTGATGTAGCTCTTTATCTGGCGCATGTCCTTCACAAGGTCGTTCCTCCTTCGGAACAGGCTGCGAAGCTGCTCACGCTTGGAATCCGGTACCTCGATACCGGCCAACCTGCCGTCCTTGAGCTCCCTTGCCAATAGTTGCGCATCTATGCTATCGGTCTTGGTATGGCGCTCCTTGCCACGGCGGAAAACATCCGCCGGGTTCACTACCATTGAATCCCAACCATAGGACTCAAAACAACGGTGGGCGGAATAACCGCAGCAGCCCGCCTCATAGACAGTGCTGACATGGTGGCCACCATAGTACTTGTTCACGTAGCTCTCCAATTGATAAGCGTCCGGAACCATGGAAAAGGTCTTGCCCATTCCGATATCAGTGGCACAATGTACCTTCCAGCTCCGTTTGTGGATGTCAATGCCAATGTATAACTTAGGTGTTGCAGTAATTTGAGTGTCCATATCTTAAGTTTTTTGCTAACCTTTAAGATACTCGACTTACTGCTTTTTCATAGATGCTAACCGCAATTACGGCGGATTCGACTACGTCCGAATCCACTCGGAATTGCTAAAGCCTGTGCCAAACCGAATATTAACGCATATTAACCCGTAACTGACGGTTATACGAGACCGTTGTGCTTCATTATAACCAACCGCTAACCAATGATAAAATTCTTTAGAAAAATTAGACAAAAATTACTCTCTGAAAACAAATTTAGTAAGTATCTGATTTATGCAATTGGAGAGATAATACTTGTTGTAATCGGAATTCTAATCGCATTACAAATTAATAATTGGAATGAGAATAGAAAAATAAACAACTTAAAACAAACCTATTACAAGCAACTGTTGTCCGACCTTGAAGCTGACAAGAACTATGCAGACGCTACAATCGAAACATTGAATTCTCAAATAAAAAAGTATGAGGACTATAAGAGTGCATTTGAAGAGCCAAACCTCACCATTCAAAGTGCTATTAACAAATCGTTAGAATCCGCTGGCCCCACACTCAGTATCAAGTTTAAAACCAGTACAATCAATTCTCTAATAAATACTGGAGAGATAAATTTATTGGACATAGAAATGAGGGATAAGTTGGCCAAGTATGATGCTAATATGAATCAGGTGGAAACACTTCATGCATATAACAGTTCTATTGCAGGTGGGATGGCCCAAAAAGTATTGATGACTGCAGGTGCGCCAGACTTGTTAATGAGACTTCGAAATCAAAAAATTCTAAGCGGATTTTTGGTCCATGCTATTAAACAAGAGGATACATTTTTGATTCTTGAGGGTTATTTATGGCAAAGAAGTACAGGAAATAGCACTACCATAAATGGTCTAAATAAATTAAAGGAAAATGCCGATGAAATAATTGCTATTCTTAATTATAAAATTAAAAAATAACGAAAGCACAACAAAGAACTGAGTTAAAAAACAAGTTCTTTTAAGTTAATCTGGACACATAATTTTCATCATAGGGCATCCCTGATTTTGCAATGGCAAATGCTTGTTTTAAAAGTTTGTTGGACACTGCTATCAATGCCAGTTTCTTGCTCTTCCCCTTTGCTGTTATCCGTTCATAGATTTCCCTGCATCCCTTATTGTGCTTACAGGCCGAAAAAGCACATAAAAACAATAGGTTTCTTAATTTTCTATTGCCCACCTTACTAATTCTGCTCTTTCCCCTGACGCTGCTTCCGGAACGTCGTGTTGTTGGGGTGATACCGGCATAATTACATAGTTGGCCCGCATTATCGAACTTGGTAAAGCCTTCGGTCAGAACAATCAATAATGCAACGGTCTTATCTCCCAACCCAGGTATGCTCTTTAAATTGGTAAGTTGTTGCTGTTGGGTCTCTTTGACCAAGCAGAGCAATCGCTCATTAAGCGAACACAGCTCTCGGTCCAAAACCTTTAACGTACGTTTCAATGAACCGTACACCGCTTTTGAAGGTACCCCCAGCACCTTTTCACCGTGAAGCTTGTTCTTGACCTGGGTACGCTGTTTTAGGTAGATGTCCATTAAGGCCAATAACTGAAGGCTCTCCGCTTGCTCCTTTCCCTTGCCATCATAGAGCGGAACTTCATTGACAAGCCCATAATCCCGTATGGCCATGGCATCACTCTTATCGGTCTTTACCTTGGCCAGTTTCATTTGTCTAAACCGCTTTACCGACAAAGGGTTTACAACGGACACTTTGATACCTGAACCATGAAGAAACTGTGCCAATAAATAGTGGTAATATCCTGTAGCTTCCATAATCACCAAATCTTCTTCCCCCAATAACTTAAGGTATTGCTTAAAACCCTTGGGGCCATTAATGAACTGATGGTGCCGACCATTGGGGTCCATGACATCAAATACATCCTTACTGATATCCACTCCGTGGATTTTGCTATCTTTATTCATATCGAAATGTTTTGGAAAGGACGACCCATCTAAGCTTCAACAACTTAAAATCGAGATCTCGGTCTCACAGAACTGAACGAATTCTTGGATGGAAAAGAGAGGGGGCCATCAATGTTGACGGAATCATTACTTCCTATGGCTATATTGGCCTTGATCCTCTCTTTTGTTCTTTCTGATTTATAAATACAATCTAATCAAAAACAAACTTAAGATGGCTATAGTTAATACGGGGTTTAGGGCTTAGCCCAAAGGTTGGGTGTATTTATAAAATCCGCAAAATCTGTTGGATTTTGCTTTAACAACAAAAAAGAAAAAACAAAACAAACAGTTTTTGCTAAGTGCGTGGCAGAAAGGAAATCGCTAATTTGCTCCCGTACAAACCATAGGTACTGTGTCAAAAAACAAGTTTTTTCTTTAAAATATTAGGAAACAAGTTGAGTAATCAATTTGTTATCCCGCGCAGCAAGGGCTTCATGCTTTTGCTGCTTTTTTATTTCAAACTCGGCATCATAAACTTCTTCGTTCTTCCATAGGGTGTACATCAATATCAATAGCTTTCTCTGAACCGCTACCAAGGCCACTAATGGCTTCGCTTTTTTAGGCTTCAGTCTATTATAGAATTGTTTCAGTGTTGGGTTACAGCGCACACAGGTCATCGATGGCATATGTAGCGCTGCTCTGATATGACTGTTCCCCTTTTTACTGATTCTTGTTTTTCCTTTGAAATTACCGGACTCTCGCAATACAACATCATAACCGGCATAGCCGGCCAGTTGTTTTGCGTTGGTTATCGATTCAAAACCTAAGGTCTCTCCAACGACCGTAGCAGCCGATATGAAGGAAATACCCGGTATACTCATCATAAAACCAATCTTCCTTTCCAACTCTTCGTTTTGTGAAATAAGCCCTTTCATCTCCGATTCTATCATTTCTATCTGTGCGTTGAGAAGTTTTAATCTGTTCTTGTGTCTCTTTAAAGCTTTGGCATTGCTATAAACACTAGATGCAATGGCTCCCTGGCGATTATTCTCTATCGTCCTGTCCTTTAACAAAGAGCTACGTTCCCTGCTCAATGCCTTTAATGCTTGAAGTGCCTTACTTGGTGGGTTCCAAAGACGAATAGACCTTTCCAGACCAAGCATACTGAGCATCCTACTATCCAGGGCATCGGTCTTAGAGCGTTGATCCAAACTCTGAGCATAACGCTTTACACGACCGGACTGCATCACACAAACATTATAACCATTATCATACAGATAATGGGCTATACCTTGGTGATAGACCCCAGTAGCTTCCATGACGACCAATAGTTCCACGCTAGGGTCAACCGAACCCTTTAGCCAGTTCAAAAGCTCTTTATAACCCAATATATCATTGGGTACATCTGGATGGGAATTGAATTCCTTGACCAGCTTATCCGTTAGAAATCCAAGGGACAATGATAAGTTCAATTTTGAAACATCGATTCCCAAACTTTGTTTTAACCGCTTTTCCATTTTATCATTTTTAAAGCTAAAATCCCCTGTATCATCTTTGCTCGCATTTGATTCGACCTCTATAAATAGGATCTAGGTACTGTTCAGATTCCAAGAAGATTATAGAAGGGCCGAAAACCTATGAAACGATATCATTCAATGCATCTAGCCGAGACCTCGATGTCCCTCCTATTTAAGCTTGTTAATTGCTTTCTAAGCTAAAGCTTTAGCTTAGAAAATATTTTGATAATTATAGTATCTTCATCATCAATAACAAACATACGAGCC